>NZ_JAPJDO010000003.1 GCF_026242045.1 Mycobacterium pinniadriaticum | reverse complement strand
TAGCGGCAGGGAAACGCCCGGACCCATCCCGAACCCGGAAGCTAAGCCTGCCAGCGCCGATGATACTACCCAACACGGGTGGAAAAGTAGGACACCGCCGAACACAATTTAGTGAAACGCCCCCCGAGAAATCGGGGGGCGTTTCCATTTCGCGGTCCGAATTCAATTTCGAGAATTCAAAAGTCCGAATTGTGACCGTCTGACCGGTGCCCGTATCCTTTACAGGTGGTCAATGACAGGCAAGGCAATTCCGGTGGGCGTCCACCGCGTCGTCCCGCGGGAGCCGGCGGTGCGGGACGTGATCGCCGGGGCGCCAATGCCCCACACCGGTCGGGGCCCGGACGAGCCCGTCCGGCTCAACCCCAGCACACCTCCGACGGTGTGGACACCGCGTCGCGTCCCAGCGGCCCGGCGATTCCATCGACCGTCGAAGCCAAGCAGCTTTCGCCCGAGATCCGTGGTGAGCTTTCGACTTTGGATCGCTCCACGGCCGACATGGTGGCGCGTCACCTGGTCGCGGCCGGTGAACTGCTGGACGAGGATCCGCAGGCCGCACTCGAACACGCCCAGGCCGCCCGTGCCCGCTCCGGGCGAATCGCGGCCGTACGTGAAGCGGTCGGTATCGCCGCCTACCAGTGCGGCGACTGGGCCCAGGCCCTCTCCGAATTCCGGGCTGCCAGACGGATGGGGAGCAAGTCCCAGCTGCTGCCGCTGATCGCCGACTGCGAACGGGGGGTCGGCCGGCCCGAACGGGCCATCGAGCTTGCCCGTAGTCCGGAGGCCGCCGAACTCACCGGTGATGACGCCGATGAATTACGAATCGTCGCCGCCGGCGCGCGGGCCGATCTGGGGCAGTTCGAACAGGCCCTGGCCGTGCTGTCGAGTCCGCAGCCGGACCCGTCGCGGACCGGCTCGACCGCGGCCCGACTGTTCTACGCCTACGCCGAGATGCTCCTGGCGCTCGACCGCGGCGACGACGCCCTGCAGTGGTTCATCAATGCCGCTGCCGCCGACATCGACGGTGTGACCGATGCCGAAGATCGGGTCAGTGAGTTTGGCGTGACGTGACAACCCTTGCCCAGCAGCATGATTGTCTGCTGCTCGACCTGGACGGCACCGTATTCCGCGGCCATGAGCCGACCGAGGGCGCGATCGCCGCTCTCGATGCGGTGCACACCCGCAAGCTCTTCGTCACCAACAACGCGTCTCGGGCCGCCGATGATGTGGCCGCGCACCTCCGCGAGCTCGGCTTCACCGCCGAGACCGATGACGTGGTGACCAGTGCCCAGAGCGCGGCACGGCTAGTGGCGCAGCAGATCGCGCCCGGGTCGCGTGTGCTGATCGTCGGTACCGATGCGCTGGCTGGCGAAATATCGGCGGTCGGCCTGCGGCCGGTGCGGCTGTTCGCCGACGAGCCGGTTGCGGTCGTGCAGGGGCACTCGACGGCGACCGGCTGGCCGGACCTGGCCGAGGCCGCGCTGGCGATTCGCGCCGGCGCGCTGTGGGTGGCCGCCAACGTTGACCGCACCCTGCCCACCGAGCGGGGGCTGCTGCCCGGAAACGGCTCGATGGTGGCCGCATTGCGGACCGCCACCGACGTCGAACCGCAGGTGGCCGGGAAGCCCGCACCCGCATTGATGCGAGATGCCTTGGCCCGCGGCACGTTTGACGACCCCCTGGTAGTCGGTGATCGACTGGACACCGATATCGCCGGTGCCAACGCCGCGGATCTGCCCAGCCTGATGGTGCTGTGCGGGGTCAACACCGCCGCCGACGTGGTCCATGCCTTGCCGGAGCAGCGGCCCACGTACATCGGTGCCGACCTTCGGGATCTGCACGCCGGTACCGATTCGCTCGCGGTGGCCGCGCAGCCGGCCTGGCGGATCGAGATCGGCGATGGCACGGTCACGGTCATCGCCGCCGGTGGCGACCCGGGCCGCGACGGGCTCTCGGTGGTGCGTGCCACCGCCCGCGCGGTATGGGATTCGGCGCAGAACGGCCGCCGAGTCGCCGTGCACGCCGGTGATGACGCCGCTCGCGCCGCGTTGCAGCGCTGGTCCCTGCTGGAGCCGGCGGATCGGCTAGCGTGAACGGTGAGATGAACGCCGACCCCGAACAGATCCGCGCCGATATCGACACCGTGCTGGCACAGTTGCCCAGCGTCGACCCGGACAACGCCGACGTCAGCGGTGTCGATATCGACGCCGTCGGACGACAGCTCGAGGAAGCGCACCAGATCCTGGTCAATGCGCTGGAATCGGTGGAGAAGGGCTGAGTTCGCGTATGACGCGGCGTGCTCGGGTTGACGCTGAGCTGGTCCGTCGTGGATTGGCCCGGTCGCGTCAGCAGGCCGCCGAGCTCATCGGCGCAGGCCGGGTCAGTATCGACGGCATGCGGGCGGTCAAACCCGCGACCGCGGTATCGGTCACCGCGAACCTCACCGTCGAGGCCGGCGAGGAGCGCAACTGGGTGTCCCGTGGAGCCCACAAACTGATCGGCTCTCTGGACGTCTTCCGCATCGACGTGACGGGCCGACGTTGTCTGGATGCCGGCGCGTCGACCGGGGGTTTTACCGAGGTGCTGCTGGACCGCGGCGCAACCGAGGTGGTGGCCGTCGACGTCGGCTACGGGCAACTTGCGTGGTCGCTGCGCTCGGATCCGCGGGTCACCGTGATCGAGCGCACCAATGTGCGGGACCTCACCGCCGAGGCGATCGGGGGGCCCGTCGACCTGGTGGTGGCCGACCTGTCCTTCATCTCGCTGGCCACGGTGTTGCCCGCACTGACTGCATGCGCCTCGGCCGCCGCCGATATCGTTCCCATGGTGAAGCCACAGTTCGAGGTCGGGCGGGATCAGGTCGGCGCGGGCGGCGTGGTTTCCGATCCGGAGCTGCGTGCCGCAGCGGTATTGGCGGTCGCCGCCCGGGCCGGTGAACTGGGCTGGCGGACCGTTGGCGCTACCGCGAGCCCGTTGCCCGGCCCGTCGGGCAATGTCGAATACTTCCTCTGGCTGCGCGCCGAGACCGGGCGCGAGCTGCGGGGAGACGAATTGGACGCCGCGGTGCGCCGCGCCGTCGCGGAAGGACCGCAATGACTTGTGAGCGGGTGATCCTGCTCGTCGTGCACACTGGCCGCGACGAGGCCACCGAGACAGCTCGCCGGGTGGAAAAAGTGCTGGGCGACAACGGGATCGGATTGCGGGTGCTCTCCGCTGAAGCCGTTGATCGCGGCACGCTGCACTTGGACCCCACCGACATGCGGGCCCTGGGAGTCGACATCGAGGTGGTCGACGCCGACGCCAACGCGGCGGTCGGGTGCGAGCTGGTGCTGGTGCTCGGTGGTGATGGAACGTTCCTGCGGGCCGCTGAACTGGCCCGCAATTCCGAGATCCCGGTGCTGGGGATCAACCTCGGGCGCATCGGGTTTCTGGCCGAGGCCGAAGCCGAGGCCATCGACGCCGTCCTCGAGCACGTCGTCGCCCGCGACTATCGCGTCGAGGAGCGGATGACGCTGGACATCGCGGTACGCGCCGACGGCCAGGTCATCGCCCGCGGCTGGGCGCTCAATGAGGCCAGCCTGGAAAAGGGGGCCCGTCTCGGTGTGATCGGTGTCGTCCTGGAAATCGACGGCAGACCGGTGTCGGCGTTCGGCTGTGACGGGGTGTTGGTGTCCAGCCCGACGGGTTCCACCGCGTACGCGTTCTCCGCCGGTGGACCGGTGGTCTGGCCGGATCTGGAGGCAATGATCGTGGTGCCCAACAACGCTCACGCGTTGTTCGCCCGTCCGATGGTCACCAGCCCGACCGCGCTGATCGCCATCGAGGTCGAGAACGACAGCCATGAGGCGCTGGTGTTCTGCGACGGCCGCCGCGAGATGCGAGTGCCGGCCGGAGGGCGTCTGGAGGTCACCAAGTGCACCACACCGCTGAAGTGGGTGCGGCTGGACAGCGCGCCGTTCACCGACCGGCTGGTGCGTAAGTTCCGATTGCCGGTCACCGGCTGGCGGGGGCAGTAACCGGCGATGCTGGCCGAGATCCGGATCGAGTCACTGGGCGCGATCAGCGCCGCGACCGCGGAGTTCAACCGCGGTCTGACCGTGCTCACCGGTGAGACCGGCACCGGCAAGACCATGGTGGTGACGGGGCTGCACCTGTTAGGCGGGGCGCGGGCCGATGCGAGCCGGGTGCGCTCCGGTGCTGATCGGGCCGTCGTCGAAGGCCGATTCACCACCGCCGATCTCGATGACGGGACCGGTGCCCAGATCGACGGGATCCTCGATTCCTCCGGTGCCGACCGCGACGACGACGGCAGCATCATCGCTCTGCGCACCGTCAGTCGCGACGGGCCGTCGCGGGCCTACCTGGGTGGGCGCAGTGTGCCGGCCAAATCGCTGACCACATTCACCACCGGTCTGCTGACCCTGCACGGTCAGAACGACCAACTGCGGCTGATGCGCCCGGAGGAACAACGAGGCGCGCTGGATCGCTTCGCCGGCGTGGACGCCAAGCTCGAGCGTTACAAGAAACTGCGCGACCAGTGGCAGCTGGCCCGCCGCGACCTGATCGACCGGACCAACCGCGCGCGCGAACTCGCGCAGGAAGCCGACCGGCTCAAGTTCGCCCTGACCGAGATCGACGGCGCCGACCCCGCTCCGGGTGAGGACGAGTCGCTGGTCGCCGACATCCGCCGGCTCTCCGAGCTCGATGCGTTGCGCGAGGCCGTCGCCGGTGCGCGCGCGAATCTATCGGCAGACGACCTCACCGCCGACGAACCGCATTCGGCGACAGACACTTTGAGCCGCGCCGCGGCGCTGCTGGAATCCACCGGCGATCCCGCGCTGGGCGCGCTGGGCCGCCAACTCGCCGACGCCCTGACCGTCGTCGGCGATGTCGCCCGTGAACTCGGGGACTTCCTCTCAGAGCTACCCGACGATGCCAGCGCGCTGGAAACCAAGCTGGCCCGGCAGGCCGAACTACGCAGCCTGACCCGCAAATACGCGGCCGATGTCGATGGCGTGCTGGCATGGGCCACGCAGGCCAGGCAGCGTCTGGCGCAACTCGACGTCTCCGAGGACGCGCTGGGCGGGTTGGCCCGCCGGGTCGACGAGCTCGCCGGCCAGGTGGCGACGGCAGCGCTCGATTTGTCCAAGGCGAGGACCAAGGCGGCCAAGGGTCTGGCGAAGGCGATCACCGAGGAATTGACCGGGCTGGCCATGGCGAACGCCGACTTCACCGTGGCGGTGTCGGCGATGCCGGCTCGCGACGATGACAGCGCACCGCTGCGGCTGCCGACCGGGGAGACGGTGCACGCCGGTGGCGAAGGCATCGACCTCGTCGAGTTCGGCTTCACCGCCCATCGTGGCACCGATGTGCTCCCGCTGAACAAAAGCGCATCCGGTGGCGAGCTGTCCCGCGTCATGCTGGCACTGGAGGTGGTGCTGGCCGCCTCGGCGGAGGGCACCACGATGGTCTTTGACGAAGTTGACGCGGGGGTGGGCGGTCGCGCCGCCGTTCAGATCGGTCGCCGGCTGGCACGGCTGGCCCGCACCCACCAGGTCATCGTGGTTACCCACCTGCCGCAAGTCGCCGCGTACGCCGACAGCCACCTGGTGGTCGACAGCGCCGGCAACGGGACCAGCGAAGTGCGCCTCCTGGACGCCGAGCAGCGGGTCGGCGAGCTGGCCCGCATGCTGGCCGGGCTGGGGGAGTCCGACACCGGGCGGGCCCATGCCCGCGAGCTGCTGCAGGCCGCGCAGGACGCTCGGCTCAATTGAGTTGGATGACCACGGCGTAGCCGTCATGGTCGCCGGTGGTCGTCGTCCGACCGTCCAATCGGTTGTCCAGGTCGATCAGGCCCAGATCGGTTGCTCCGCCGGCCACCAGCGCCGCACGCAGGTCATCGCGGGGCTTGCCGAAGGACACGTACACGTGGAAGGGGATGACGTAGAGAATTCCGGTGGCCTCGCGGCTGAACGAGGCGGTCCAGACGTAGCCGGTGCCGTCCGGGTTGGGTGCGGGGCCGAATACCCGGCCGTGGTCGTTGGTCAGCAGCCAGTTCGCGTTGGAGAACGCCTGCAGCGTCCCGGCGGGTTGCTGACCGTACACCACACCGCCGATGACGCCGCGAAATCCCGAGGAGTGAATCGGCTGGGCCGGAAACCCGGCCGCGGCCATCGTGACGTTGAGCTTGCGGGCCGACTGCTGGGTGGAGGTCGACGTCGGATCGACGATGATGACGTTGATCGGCTGGTACAGGGTCTTGAACGGATACTGCTGGGCGATCCAGTCGGAGACCCCGCCGGAGGAGTTGAGCATCCATTTGCCGATATCGCCGTACCCGGTCGGGGTCACATCGGCGGAGGTGGGCTGGGCCTCGGGCGCGCCGGTGAGATAGCCGTGCAGCTCGCTCAACCATTTCGAGCTGGCCGCCACGAAAGCGGGCACGGGTGCCGGTCGCGTTGTCGGGCGAGGCGCCCGACCCGCCAGGCCGGTCTGAGGTTCGCGGCGCGCCGACGCCAGCGCCGCGACGGCCACCGGTGACGGATCAGGGACCAAAGGTTTTGGGGGAGTTGGCCGTAGCGAACCCAGTCGGGTGGCGGGCGCCGAGGCGCGTGGAGTTCTCGGGCGAACCCTCGGCGTCATCGAGGTGGAGGTCGGGCGCGTATGTCCAGCGGTGTGAGCGGCGTCGCTGGACCGGCCCGGTGACGAGCCGGTGCCTGTCGAATCGGCGTGGGCGAGGCCTGCGCCACCGACCAGCGCCGCGCCCAGACCCAGTGCGACGAGCAGTCCGCTCACCCACGGCGGCGACGGTGCAATCATCGTCGACTCCCAATCGTCGTTACCTGACGGTACTCGCGACGGGGGTCCACGAACGGACATCGCGGCGCCCGAGAGGGAAAACTGTGCGATCGAATCGTGTTACTCCTGTGACAAAATGTGACTTGTGTGGCTGGTGTTACGGCGCGCCTCCGTCGATATCCGCCCGGACGCCGACAGAATCGGCCCATGAAGATGTCCGCGCTTCTCTCGCGTAACACCGGTGCACGACCAGGCGTCACGGGTACGGCCCGCGTCGACCGCGACATCGACCGCCTGCTGCGCCGGATCGGCCCGGGCGACATCGTCGTGCTCGACATCCTGGACCTGGACCGGATGACCGCTGACGCTCTGGTGGACGCCAACATCGCCGGCGTCGTCAACGCTTCCCCGTCGATCTCGGGCCGCTACCCGAACCTTGGCCCGGAGGTGTTGGTGGCCAACAACATCACCCTGATCGACAGCGCCGGCGCCGAGGTCTTCAAGAAGATCAAGGACGGCGCCAAGATCCGCCTGCACAACGGCGGCGTGTACGCCGGCGATCGCCGACTGGTCCACGGGGTGGAACGCAGCGACGACGAGATCGCCGATCTGATGCAGGACGCCAAGACCGGGTTGGTGGCGCATTTGGAGGCATTCGCGGGCAACACCATCGAGTTCATCCGCAGCGAGAGCCCACTACTCATCGATGGCATCGGCATCCCGGACATCGACGTCGACGTCTATCGCCGCCACGTCCTGGTGGTGTCCGACGGTGCGGGAGCCGAGGACGACCTCAAGGCGCTCAAGCCGTTCATCAAGGAGTACCAGCCGGTCATGGTCGGTGTGGAGGGCGGCGCCGACATCTTGCAGAAGTGCGGCTACCAGCCGCAGCTGATCGTCGGTAACCCCGACCAGATGAGCGCCGATGTGCTCAAGAGCGGTGCGCAGGTGGTACTGCCCGCCGATTCCGACGGGCACGCCAACGGGCTGGAGCGCATTCAGGACCTGGGCATCGGGGCGATGACATTCCCGGCCGCCGGGTCTGCCGCCGACCTGGCGCTGCTGCTGGTCGACCACCACGGCGCATCGCTGATCGTCACGGCCGGCCATTCGGCCACCATCGAAGAGTTCTTCGACCGCTCCCGTCAGCAGAGCAACCCGTCGACGTTCCTCACCCGCCTGAAGGTCGGCGAGAAGCTGGTCGACGCGAAAGCCGTGGCCACGCTGTATCGCAACCACATCTCGGGTGGCGCGATCGCGATGCTGATCCTGGCGGTGCTGTTCGCGATCATCGCCGCCCTCTGGGTGTCGCGGGCCGACACGTTCGTGATCGACTGGATCGTGACCTACTGGAACCGCTTCTCGCTGTGGGTGCAGAGCTGGGTGACCTAGGCGTCGAGCAGAAAGGCTCATCGCTGTGATTTCGCTACGCCAACATGCCATTTCGCTGGCTGCGGTGTTCCTTGCGCTGGCCGTCGGGGTGTTCCTCGGCTCCGGCGTGCTCTCCGACACGTTGCTGTCCGGGCTGCGCACCGAGAAGCAGGACCTCAACAAGCAGATCAGCGCGCTGACCGACCAGCGCAACGCCCTGAACGAAAAGCTCGGCGCCGCCAACGATTTCGACACGCAGATGTCGAGCCGGATCGTGCGGGATGCGTTGGCGGGCAAATCGGTGGTGCTGTTCCGCACTCCCGACGCCGACAACGACGACGTGGCGGCGACGAGCCGGCTCATCGGTCAGGCCGGGGGCACCGTCACCGGCACGGTCGCGCTGACGAGGGAGTTCGTCGACGCGAACTCGGCGGAGAAACTGCGCTCGGTGGTCAATTCGTCGATCGTGCCCGCCGGGGCGCAGCTGAGCACCACCCTGGTCGACCAGGGCTCCCAAGCCGGTGATCTGCTCGGGATCGCGTTGCTGATCAACCGCAATCCCGAAGTCAAACCGGCCGACGACGTCCAGCGCGACACGGTGCTGGCCGCGCTTCGTGACACCGGATTTCTCACCTACTCCGGTGATCACATCGGGGCGGCCGACACCGCGGTCGTCATCACCGGCGGTGCGCTGGGCGACGACGCCGGTAATCAGGGCTCCACCGTGGCGCGCTTTGCCGCCGGGATGGCCCCACACGGGGCGGGCACCGTGCTGGCCGGCCGGGACGGGTCGGCGGGCGGAACCTCCGCGGTGGCGGTCGCACGTGCCGACGCGGGCATGGCCAGCGCGGTGACCACCGTCGACGACATCAGCGTCGAGTCCGGCCGCATCACCACGGTGCTGGCACTGCAGAACCTGATCAACGGGGCGCCGACGGGGAAGTTCGGCATCGGTCCGGGCGCCACGTCGATCACCGTTCCTCAGTAACCCGGCCGGGGAGTAACTCGGCCGGGGAGTAACTCAGAGGTAACTCAGCCCACGGGCGTGTTAGCGCCACCTTGTCGGGGTCGGTGTTAGGGTGAGATTCCGTGGGTCGGCAGGCCCCAGCTAGTTCACAGCGATCCCCTGCCCGTCGTCACGGAGGTTGCTCTTGCCACCATTGCGCAAGCACCCGCAGACCGCTACCAAGCACCTCTTCGTCAGCGGTGGAGTTGTTTCGTCCCTCGGCAAAGGCCTGACGGCGAGTAGCCTCGGCCAGCTGCTGACCGCGCGGGGCCTGCAGGTGACGATGCAGAAACTCGACCCGTATCTGAACGTCGATCCGGGAACGATGAACCCGTTCCAGCACGGCGAGGTGTTCGTCACCGAGGACGGCGCCGAGACCGATCTCGACGTCGGCCACTACGAGCGCTTCCTGGACCGCAACCTGTCCGGCTCGGCCAATGTGACCACCGGTCAGGTGTATTCGTCGGTGATCGCCAAGGAGCGCCGCGGCGAGTATCTGGGTGACACCGTCCAGGTGATCCCCCACATCACCGACGAGATCAAGGGCCGGATCCTGGCGATGGCCGAACCCGACGCGTCCGGTAACCGACCCGATGTGGTGATCACCGAGATCGGCGGCACGGTCGGCGACATCGAATCGCTACCGTTCCTGGAGGCCGCGCGACAGGTCCGCCACGAGGTGGGCAGGGAGGACTGCTTCTTCCTGCACGTCTCCCTGGTGCCCTATCTGGCCCCGTCGGGTGAACTCAAGACCAAGCCCACCCAACACTCGGTGGCGGCGCTGCGCAGCATCGGCATCACCCCGGACGCGCTGATCCTGCGCTGCGACCGCGACGTGCCCGAGCCGCTGAAGAACAAGATCGCGCTGATGTGCGACGTCGACATCGACGGGGTGATCTCGACCCCCGACGCGCCGTCGATCTACGACATCCCCAAGGTGCTGCATCGCGAGGAACTCGACGCCTACGTGGTGCGTCGGCTGAATCTGCCGTTTCGCGACGTGGACTGGACGCAGTGGAACGACCTGCTGGGCCGGGTACACGAACCGAAGGAGACCGTGCGAATCGCGTTGGTGGGCAAGTACGTCGACCTCTCCGACGCCTATCTGTCGGTGGCCGAAGCGCTGCGCGCGGGCGGGTTCGCACACCGCGCGAAGGTGGAGATGCGCTGGGTGGCCTCCGATGACTGCGAGACCGACAGCGGGGCGGCCACCGCACTGGGCGACGTGCACGCGGTGCTCATACCGGGCGGGTTCGGTATCCGCGGAATCGAAGGAAAGATCGGCGCGATCCGGCATGCGCGCCACCGCGGACTGCCGGTTCTCGGGTTGTGTCTGGGATTGCAGTGCATCGTGATCGAAGCGGCCCGATCGGTGGGGCTTACCGACGCCAACTCAGCGGAATTCGATCCGGACACAACGGATCCGGTGATTTCAACGATGGCCGACCAGCGCGAGGCGGTGGCCGGTGAGGCAGACCTGGGCGGCACGATGCGGCTCGGCGCCTACCCGGCGACGCTGCAAGCGGGATCGATCGTGGCCGACGCCTATCAGTCGACGGAGGTGTCGGAGCGGCACCGGCACCGTTACGAGGTCAACAACGACTACCGCGAGAAGATCTCGCAGAGCGGGCTGCGGTTCTCGGGGACCTCACCCGACGGTCACCTGGTCGAGTTCGTCGAATACCCGCGCGAAACACACCCATTCCTGGTCGGTACGCAGGCTCATCCGGAGCTCAAGAGCCGGCCGACCCGGCCGCATCCGCTGTTCGTCGCATTCGTCGGTGCGGCCATCGACTACAAGGCGGCCGAGCGGCTGCCGGTGGAGATTCCCGAACGTCACCACCCCAACGGCAAGGAACACCCGGCGCAGCCGCTGGCCGAGCAGGTTCCAGAGCACTCATCCCGTGGCTAAGCACGATTTCGAGACCGTCTCCTCCGAAACCGTTTACCGCGGAAACATTCTCGCCCTGAGGATCGATCAGGTGCGCATGCCCGGCGGCAACATCGCCAAACGCGAGGTGGTCGAGCATTACGGTGCGGTGGCCATCGCCGCGGTCGATGACGCCGACCGGGTGGCGATGGTCTACCAATACCGCCATTCGATCGGCCGCCGGTTGTGGGAACTGCCGGCCGGGCTGCTCGACGACCCGGGGGAGGACCCCGCGGTGGCCGCTGCGCGCGAACTGCAGGAGGAAGCCGGCGTCACCGCCGAGCACTGGTGCGTGCTGGTGGATCTGATCTCATCCCCGGGTTTCTGCGACGAGGCATTGCGGGTGTATCTGGCCCGGGACCTGACCGACGTCGGCCGCCCGAAGGGGCATGACGAGGAAGCCGACCTGGAAGTGCACTGGGTCGGTATCGCGGATGCCATGCGGCAGGTGTTGGCCGGCGAGATCGTGAATTCGACTGCGGTGGCGGGCATCCTGGCCGCACACGCGGTCCTGGTGGACGGCAAACCGACCAGGCCGGTCGATGTGCCGTTCCCCGATCGCCCGACCGCGTTCGCCGCAGGGAAGGCCCGTTTATGACCACGTTCTCGGCCAATGTCCCGGGGCCTGCCCTGCGAGCAGATATCCCGGGTCGCTCCGCTCCTGCCCTCCGATCGGTGCTGGACGGCCAGCTGCAGGGCTACCTCGACCACCTCACCATCGAGCGCGGCGTGGCGGCCAACACCATCAGCTCCTACCGGCGCGACCTGCGCCGCTACGTCGAGCACCTCACCCTGCGCGGCATCGACGATCTGACCAACGTGACCGAGAACGACGTCAGTGACTTCCTGGTGGCGCTGCGCCGCGGCGATCCCGACGCCGGCGCGGTTCCGCTGTCGGCGGTGTCGGCGGCGCGCGCCCTGATCGCGGTGCGCGGATTTCACCGGTTCGCCGCCGCCGAAGGGATCATCGGCGTCGACGTCGCCAGGGCGGTCAAGCCGCCCACCCCGAGCCGTCGGCTGCCCAAGAGCCTGACCCTCGACGAGGTGCTGGCTCTGATCGAGGGTGCCGGCGGAGACAGCCCGTCGGACGGGCCGCTGACGCTGCGCAATCGTGCCCTGCTGGAGCTGCTGTATTCGACCGGCGCGCGGATCTCCGAGGCGGTCGGGCTGGACGTCGACGATATCGACACCGAGGCCCGGTCGGTGCTGCTGCGCGGCAAGGGCGGCAAGCAGCGGCTGGTGCCCGTCGGTCGGCCGGCGATCGCCGCACTGGACGCCTACCTGGTACGTGGCCGTCCGGAGTTGGCGCGCCGAGGCCGCGGCGCGCCGGCCATCTTCCTCAATTCCCGCGGCGGCCGGCTGTCACGGCAGAGCGCCTGGCAGGTGCTGCAGGACGCCGCAGAGCGGGCCGGTATCTCCGCGGCGGTGTCTCCGCACACCCTGCGGCACTCCTTCGCCACCCACCTTCTGGACGGTGGAGCCGACGTCCGGGTGGTCCAGGAGCTGCTCGGACACGCCTCGGTCACCACTACGCAGATCTACACCCTGGTCACGGTGCATGCCCTGCGCGAAGTCTGGGCCGGCGCACATCCGCGCGCATGATGTCGCGGGTCTGCCATTCGCAGGGGCGACACACCGTTAGACTTTCGCGGATGTCCGCCACGCCGCCGAATCGCCTGATGACGGGGGGCACGGCGTGACCGACGAGGCAGACGACGACGCCCCCATCGGTCTCACCGGCCGCCCGCCCCGACACATTCCCGAACCACAGCCGCTGATGTCGCACGGGCCGGCCAAGGTCATTTCGATGTGTAACCAGAAGGGCGGGGTGGGCAAGACCACGTCCACGATCAACCTGGGTGCAGCGCTGGCCGAGTACGGTCGCCGGGTGCTGCTGGTCGACCTCGACCCGCAGGGCGCCCTGTCGGCGGGGCTCGGCGTGCCGCACTACGAGCTGGCCAACACCGTGCACAACCTCATGGTCGAGCCGCGGGTGAGTATCGACGACGTGCTGATCAACACCCGGGTCAAGAACCTCGACCTGGTGCCCAGCAACATCGACCTGTCGGCCGCCGAGATCCAGCTGGTCAACGAGGTCGGCCGCGAGCAGACCCTGGCTCGTGCGCTGCACCCTGTGCTGGACCGCTACGACTACGTGTTGATCGACTGCCAGCCGTCGCTGGGCCTGCTCACCGTCAACGCGCTGGCCTGCTCCGACGGGGTGGTCATCCCGACCGAATGCGAGTATTTCTCGCTGCGCGGGCTGGCGTTGCTCACCGACACCGTCGACAAGGTGCGCGAGCGGCTCAACCCGCGGCTGTCGATCAGCGGGATTCTGATCACCCGATTCGACAATCGCACGGTCAATGCCCGCGAAGTGATGGCGCGTGTCCTGGAACGCTTCGGCGACCTGGTTTTCGACACCGTGATCAGCCGCACCGTGCGCTTCCCCGAGACCAGTGTCGCCGGCGAGCCCATCACCACATGGGCACCGAAATCCGCTGGCGCACAGGCATATCGATCGCTGGCCCGTGAGGTCATCGACCGCTTCGGCAAGTGACCGAACCACCGGCGCCCGAAAAGGGCTTCCGTGTCACGCTGACCAACTTCGAGGGTCCGTTCGATCTGCTGCTGCAGCTGATCTTCGCCCACCGCCTCGATGTGACCGAGGTCGCACTGCATCAGGTGACCGACGAGTTCATCGCCTACACCCGCGCGATCGGGCCCGAACTGGAGCTCGACGAGACCACCACGTTTTTGGTGATCGCCGCCACGTTGCTCGACCTCAAGGCCGCCCGGCTGCTGCCCTCCGGTGAGGTGCACGACGAGGAGGACCTGGCGCTGCTGGAGGTGCGTGACCTGTTGTTCGCGCGGCTGCTGCAGTACCGCGCGTTCAAGCACGTCGCCGAGATGTTCGCCGAGCTGGAAGCCGCCGCACTCCGGAGCTACCCGCGTGCGGTGGCGCTCGAGGAACGCTTCGCCGACCTGCTTCCCGAGGTGATGCTGGGCGTCGACGCGGTCAGCTTCGCCGAGATCGCGGCCGCGGCATTCACCCCGCGACCGGTGCCGACCGTCGCCACCGAACATCTGCACGCACCGCAGGTGTCGGTGCCCGAGCAGGCCGAGCGGCTGCTGGAGTTCCTCTCGGCGCGCGGGGTGGGGCAGTGGGCGTCGTTCAAGGAGCTGGTGGCCGACTGCGATGCACCGATCCAGATCGTCGGGCGCTTCCTGGCGCTGCTCGAACTGTATCGGGCCAGGACGGTAGCATTCGAGCAGTCAGAACCACTTGGTGTGCTCCAGGTTTCATGGACCGGGGACCGGCAGGTAAACGAAGAGCTGGTCAGATCCGAGTGGGAAGAAGAACAGAATCAACCATGACCGACGACGCAGGCGAAGTACCCGACTTGGATCTTGGGGCCGACCTGGATCTCGACGTCGCCCACGCCGACCTGGACGACGACGAACTGGCCCGGGTGCTGGAGGCGTTACTGCTGGTGGTGGACACCCCGGTCAACGCCGAGGCGCTGGCATCGGTGACCGATCAGCCGGTGTATCGCATCACCGCCAAGCTCGAGGTGATGGCCGCCGAGTTGGCCGCCCGGGACAGCGGTATCGAGCTGCGCGAGGCGGGCGGCGGCTGGCGGATGTACACCAGGGCCCGGTTCGCGCCGTATGTGGAACGGCTGCTGCTGGACGGGTCACGCTCGAAGCTGACGCGCGCGGCATTGGAGACCTTGGCCGTCGTGGCCTACCGCCAGCCGGTGACCCGTGCGCGGGTCAGTGCGGTGCGCGGCGTCAACGTCGATGCGGTGATCCGGACGTTGGTGGCGCGCGGGCTGATCACCGAGGCGGGCACCGACGAGGACACCGGTGCGACCACCTTCGCCACCACCGAGTTGTTCCTGGAACGGCTTGGGCTGTCGTCACTGACCGACCTGCCCGATATCGCGCCGTTGCTGCCCGATGTCGACGTGATCGATGAATTGAGCGAAAACCTGGACACCGAGCCACGTTTCGCCAAGCTGTCCGGGGGCGGCGCCGCTGATCCGAACGTCTCCTTCGATGTGGACACCGATGCCTGAGCCAGAAGGGGTGCGGCTGCAGAAGGTGTTGTCGCAGGCCGGAGTCGCCTCGCGGCGGGTCGCCGAGCGGATGATCGTCGACGGCCGGGTGGAGGTGGACGGGCAGATCGTCACCGAGTTGGGCACCCGGGTGGACCCGGCCCGCGCCGATATCCGCGTCGACGGAACGCGGATCGTGCTCGACGACACGATGATGTACCTGGCGATCAACAAACCCAGGGGTATGCACTCGACGATGTCGGATGACCGCGGCCGGCCGTGCATCGGCGACCTGGTGGAACACCGGGTGCGCGGCAACAAGAACCTCTTTCACGTCGGGCGCCTGGACGCCGACACCGAGGGTTTGCTGCTGCTGACCAACGACGGTGAGCTGGCGCACCGGCTGATGCATCCGTCGTTCGAGGTGCCCAAGACGTATTTGGCGACGGTAACCGGTTCGGTGCCAAAGGGTTTGGGTAAAACCCTGCGGACGGGTATCGAGCTGGACGACGGCCCGGCCGCGGTCGACGACTTCGCGGTGGTCGACGCGGTGCCGGGGAAGACGTTGGTGCGGGTGACCCTGCACGAGGGCCGCAAGCGGATCGTCCGTCGGCTGCTGGCGGCGGCGGGCTTCCCGGTGGAGGCGCTGGTGCGCACCAACATCGGCGAGGTGGCCCTCGGTGAGCAGCGGCCGGGCAGCATTCGTGCGCTGAGCCGCAAGGAAGTCGGCGATTTGTACAAGGCGGTAGGGCTGTGAGTGGTCTCGTGGTGGCGGTCGACGGTCCGGCCGGAACCGGAAAGTCCTCGGTGTCGCGGGCCTTGGCGCGCGCGCTGGGCGCGCACTACCTCGACACCGGGGCGATGTACCGGATCGCGACGCTGTCGATGCTGCGCGCCCAGGTGGACCTGGATGATCCCGAGGCGATCGCGGCGGCCTCCGACGTGCCGCTGTCGGTGGGTTACGACCCGGAGGTCGATCGGGCCTACCTTGGCGGCGAAGATGTTTCGGTCGAGATTCGCGGTGACGAGGTCACGCGCGCGGTGTCGGCGGTGTCGGCGGTTCCGCAGGTGCGCACCCGGCTGGTGGCACTGCAGCGGGAACTGGCTTCCGGGCCCGACAATGTTGTCGTCGAGGGTCGCGACATCGGCACCGTCGTGCTACCCGATGCCGATGTGAAGATCTTCCTCACCGCCTCGGCCGAGACTCGCGCGCGGCGGCGCAACGACCAGAACGTCGCGGCCGGACTGGCCGACGACTACGAGACCGTGCTTGCCGATGTTCGTCGCCGGGATCACCTCGACTCGACTCGGGCGGTGTCGCCGCTGCGCCCGGCCGAGGATGCGCTGATCGTGGACACCGGAGACATATCCGAGGCACAAGTGGTGGACCACCTGCTGCAGCTGGTGCAGCAGCGAAGCGGGGCGGTGCGATGAGCGAGGACGGCACCTGGTCCGACGAGAGCGACTGGGAGCTTTCCGAGGAGGGCTTCGCCGCCGAGGACGACGAGGCGTTCGCGCCGCCGCCGGTGGTGGCGATCGTCGGGCGGCCCAATGTCGGCAAGTCGACGCTGGTCAACCGGATCCTCGGCCGGCGTGAAGCGGTCGTGCAGGACCTGCCGGGCGTGACCCGCGACCGGGTGTCCTACGACGCATCCTGGATCGGGCGTCGGTTCGTCGTGCAGGACACCGGCGGGTGGGAGCCCGATGCCAAGGGCCTGCAGCAGCTGGTGGCCGAACAGGCCTCGGTGGCGATGCAGACCGCCGACGCGGTGATCCTGGTGGTGGATGCCACCGTCGGCGCCACCGCGGGCGACGAAGCGGCGGCGCGGATTCTGCGGCGGTCGGGTAAGCCGGTGTTCTTGGCGGCCAACAAGGTTGACAACGAGAAAGGCGAGGCCGACGCGGCGGCGCTGTGGTCGTTGGGGCTGGGGGAGCCCCATCCGATCAGCGCGATGCATGGCCGCGGGGTGGCCGACCTTCTCGATGGCCTGATGGCCGCGCTGCCCAAGGCCTCGGAGGTCGCCCCGGCGACCGGGGGGCCGCGCCGGGTGGCGTTAGTGGGTAAGCCCAACGTCGGGAAGAGCTCGCTGCTGAACAGATTGGCCGGTGCCGAACGTTCGGTGGTACACGACGTCGCCGGAACCACCGTCGACCCGGTGGACTCCTTGATCGAATTGGGCGGCAAGACTTGGCGTTTCGTCGACACTGCCGGATTGCGCCGACGGGTCGGGCAGGCCAGCGGACACGAGTTCTACGCCTCGGTGCGCACGCACAGCGCGATCGACGCCGCCGAGGTGGTGATCGTGTTGATCGACGCATCGCAGCCGCTGACCGAGCAGGACCAGCGGGTGCTCTCGATGGTGATCGACGCGGGCCGGGCGCTGGTGCTGGCGTTCAACAAATGGGACCTCGTCGACGAGGACCGGCGCTACCTGCTGGACCGGGAAATCGACCGTGAGCTGGCTCAGCTGCAGTGGGCTCCGCGGGTGAACATCTCGGCCAAGAGCGGCCGGGCGGTGCAGAAGCTGGTGCCGGCGATGGAGACCGCCCTGGCGTCGTGGGATGCCCGGATCTCGACCGGCCAGCTCAACACCTGGATCAAGGAAGTCGTGGCCGCCACTCCGCCGCCGGTGCGCGGTGGTAAGCAGCCCCGCATCCTGTTCGCCACCCAGGCCACCGCGCGTCCGCCGACGTTTGTGCTTTTCACCAGCGGTTTCCTGGAAGCGGGCTATCGGCGGTTCCTGGAGCGCCGGCTGCGGGAGACCTTCGGTTTCGAGGGCAGCCCGATCCGGATCAACGTGCGGATGCGGGAGAAGCGCAAGGCCAAGCCGCGCTGAATCGGCGGGTTTGAAGCGTTTTCACGGCTGCCGCCCAGTAGATTGCCAGGTATGGAGTTTGCTGCATCAATGGTGCCGACTCGGCGCCTGATCTATGGGGCCGCCGGCTTGATGATCGCCGCGGCACCCGCCGTCGCCGTGTTCTCGGGAGCATTTCCCGGCGCCGAACCCCGGGTGCTGGCCTGCCAGGAAACCGACACCGAGGACAGTTTCTCGATGAACTGCGCGCCGGCGATCATCCCCGACGTCAGCGACCAGTTGACCGAGGCCGAGGTGGCCGAGCCGGGCTTTAACGCCTACCCGCATGGCGGTGCCGGCCCGGGCGGCCATCCCGTTCCGCACGGCGGCGGTGGTGGCGGAGGCCACGGCGGTCGCTGACTGCTGCGCGCCGGGTCAGGTGCCGAGCCAGGCGCGGTTGCCGTAGGAGTCGAGATGCACCACGTCTTCGACGGGTTTGCGGGTCGTCGGCCCGTATCGGCCGCGCGGCCAGCCGAGCGGAACCACACAGACCGGGGTCACCGACAGCGGTAGGCGCAGGATCCTGCGCGCCGACGTGACGTTCCACAGCGGCATGGTGATCAGCGATGCGCCCAGGCCCATCGCCCGGGCGGCGAGCAGCAGATTCTGCACGCTGGGGTAGATCGAGCCGAAGTAGGACGTTTCACCGACGAACGGCGTTGGAACGTAGGGCAGGCGCATGCCGCCGCGCAGGCAGGGGATGACCAGCACCGGGATCTCACTGAAGTGCTCGACCTGCCATTCCACGGCTTTCAGGATCTTGAGCGTCGACTCGTCCTTGGCGGCGGTTCGCCGGCCGATGGCACCGTAGATGGACCAGGGCTGACGGTAGCGCTTGGCCAGCTGATCCTTGACGTGCTGGTCCTTGACGACGATGAACTCCCAGTTCTGGCCGTTGGATCCGGTGGGGGCTCGCAGCGCCAGTTCTATGCATTTCACGACGATGGCGTCATCGACCGGGTCGGGTTTCACGCGGCGGACGGCCCGTTGGGTCATCATCGCGTCGAGCAGGGGCATGGACAGGGCGGCCAGCGCGTCGTCGGTGGTCGGTATCTCGCTCATAGGGTTGAGGCTAGGTGCCGAGGCCGCGGTGTGGTGGTGTGTGACGTATCACGTTGGCGTGGAGCCTGTTTGGCGGGCGGTGTGGCCGGTGTCGCTGGTGGCTGGCGGTCGGCGATAGGGTTCCGGGGTGCCCGTCTGGAACATGATCGTGATCGCCCTGGCCGGGATGGGCGCGGGTGCGATCAATGCGCTGGTCGGTTCGGGCACCTTGATCACCTTCCCGACGTTGGTGGCGTTGGGGTTTCCACCGGTGACGGCGACGATGTCGAACGCGATCGGTCTGGTGGCCGGCGGGGTGTCGGGGACGTGGGGCTACCGCAAGGAACTGGGTGGGCAGTGGGATCGGCTGCGCTGGCAGATCCCGGCGTCACTGGTGGGGGCGGCCATCGGGGCGTTTCTCCTGCTGCATCTGCCGGAGAGGGTCTTCACCCGGATCGTTCCGGTGCTGCTGGTCGGTGCCCTGGTGCTGGTGGTGATCGGGCCGCGAATCCAGGCGTATGCGCGGGCGCGCGCCGAGCAAGCGGGGCGATCGGCGTCGCATGTATCGCCGCGGCGGATGGCGGCGCTGGTGGCCGGGACGTTCGCGGTCGGGATCTATGGCGGGTACTTCACCGCGGCGCAGGGGATCCTGCTGATCGGGGTGATGGGGGCGCTGCTGCCCGAGGACATCCAACGCATGAACGCGGCCAAGAACCTGCTGTCGCTGCTGGTGAACATCGTCGCCGCGGTGGGCTACACGGTGGTCGCGTTCGATCGGGTGAGCTGGGAAGCGGCGGGGCTGATCGCCGCCGGCTCTTTGGTCGGCGGGTGGTTGGGTGCGCACTATGGCCGGCGACTCGCACCGAACGTGCTGCGTGCGGTGATCGTCGTGGTCGGGCTGATCGGGCTCTACCGGCTGCTCATGGTGTAGGCGGCTCGCGCGGTAGCAGATAGTCGGCATAGGCCGACAGCTGGATCGCGGTGAGTCCGCCCACGGCGGCGATGGGGATCAGGTAGAAGTTGAAGTCCCCGTCGATCACGAAGAAGTAGTCGACCTCGTCGGGATCGTAAGTGGAGCGCACCTTTCCGGTGTTGGAGATCCACACCGTCCAAGACGATCCCTGCTTCACCTTGGTCGTCTTGACCTGAATGCGTGCGGCTGAGTCGCCCATCCAGGCAAGTAAATCGTAGCGAGTCGGCTCGAGCGGCCATGACACCTGGTGGCCACAGAGCTCGAACCATGCGGCGGCCATCAGGGAGCCCGCTCGACCGAGATGGCGCAGCTGGGGGCGCATTCCGGGCTCGGAGGCGTGCGCCTTCCGAGGGCGCGACAGGTGTGCGGTGTCGAGGCCGAGCCGCAGGGCGTGGCCACGGAGCGTCGGCATACTTGAGCCGCCGACCAGCCCGAGCGTCTCCCCGACCTGAGCCCACGTCGTGGCCGATTGGATCGCTGTGGCCAGGTCCTGGTCGGTCCACCGCCGTTGCCCGGTGAAATGGCTGTAGTCCAGTGCGAGCCGGTCTGCCTGGGCGCGGACGGAGCGCATGGCCGCCGCCGAAGTGCCTGCCAGCCCGAGGGTACGCAGAACACCCCGCCACGATCGGGACGCTTGGACAGCCTCGACCAACTGAGCGTCCGAATACTGCCTCATGTCGAGACACTACTGCGTCGCGCAACCATATTGCGCTAACGAAAGCGGTCGGGCTGACAGGATTTGAACCTGCGACCCCTTCACCCCCAGTGAAGTGCGCTACCAAGCTGCGCCACAGCCCGCGTGTCTGCCGGAAACCGCCCGACGGACGCCAGGGAACGATACATCAGCGGCGGGCGAAACTCCGAAACGGTCCCGCGGTTCGTCGCCGTTCCATGCTGACGGGACCTGGCGAACCGCGCTCGAATCCGCTGGGGCGCTCGCGGTGAAATTCGGCGTTGAACAGACGGTGCCGCTAGTTGGTTCCTACTGTATGGAGAAGAGCAGCGGTTTCGGCTCAATGCGAGGACCCATCTCAAGGCACTGTTAGACGTCGCAGGCATCGAGGGCACCATCGTGGTCCAGGCTGCGGCCACCGTCGCCGATCCGCTGCTGCGATTTCTCGACCGGCACCCGGATCTGCGGTGTGCGATCGACCACGCCTCGAAACCTGAAATTCGTGGCGGGCTGATCGAGTCATGGGCCGAGAAGACGGTCGCGATCGCGACATCAACCGATGCCTGCTGCAAGTTCTCGGGCTTGCTCACCGAGGCGTCCGCACCGTAGTCGCCGTGCGACCTGGTGCCCTATACCGACATACTGCTGGAATATTTCGGACCGACGCGACTGATGTTCGGCAGCGACTGGCCGCTGATCACCTGGCGACTGAGTACCTCAGCTGGCTGTCGCTGGCACGGGGGCTGACGCGGGCTCTACCCGACAACGAAGCGGCGCAGATCTTCGGCGGCACCGCCGAACGCTTCTACCTTGGTCGGCGACGGACCTGATAAGGCCCGAGCACGTGAAGGTCGCATGAGTTCGTGGCGGCAAAGCGCGGCACTTCGATCCCGAAAAGCGCACGTGAACAGCGAAGACGTCCCGGGGATCGACTGGTCGGGGTCCAAATCCGGTCAGTCCGACTGCGGAATACCTCTGAACCGCGAGGATAGACGGGTGGTCCAGAGCTCATACGGTCGAATGACACGAAGTTGGTCACTGCTCGCGACCGCCATACGGCGTTGTGCGGAGAACGGAAACCGATCCGTCCGCGGGCTCCGTGCCGGGGCGTACCGATGATCCGCAGCGTGGGGCCAGCGGGTCCGGTCAAGGTTCTCGGGCTGGTGGGCTGGCAGCTCAGGTACGACTTGCTCGCGGTGGTGGTGATTGCCGCGGTCCTGCTGCCGCTTCCAGACACCGTCGATCCGAACGACTACGACGCGATCTTGGCCACTGCCGGGATCGTGGCGTCGATTTTCGTCGGCTTCCGCAACATGAACGCCTACCAGCGCTGGTGGGAGGCGCGGACGTTATGGGGTGCTGTCATCAACGACAGCCGGGCCATGCACCATGCTCTGTCCTCGGTCGATGACGGGTCGGCAGACATGGCGTCGGTTCTCGAGCGGATACGGCGTCGTCAAGTGCGCTACGCCTGGCAGTTGGCTGCCGAATTACGTGGCGTCGCACCTCTTCCCGGCGTCGTCGACCTCACCGAGGACCCGCCGGAGGCGACTACGATCGAGCTGCTCAACGAGCAGGCGCACGATATTCAAGGGCTCGCCGCAAGCGGTCATATCGACAGCCCGACCCGGCTGATGCTTATGTCGGTCAACAGGGGCCTGGTGACATCGCAGGGCGGACTGGAGCGCATCCGAAATCAGCCCATCCCCGCCCACTACGACATGTTCGTGCGTGGGCTGGCGTGGGTGTTCGCCCTCGTGGCGTTCAATCTTCTCCACGTCGCCACCCATTACGTCGGCAGCATCGCGCTGGGCCTGTTGTTCATGATTCTGTTCATCGCCGCCGAACGGCTTGGCTACTTCTTCGAGCGGCCGATGAGCAACAGTGTCTTCGATCTACCGATGTACCGGTTCTGCAGCACCAGCACCGGCAATCTGCTCGGCAGTGCGCAGCCCCTGGCGGCGCCCAGGCAAAGCGACAAAGCCACCGTCTGGTGGTGAGCAGGCGCAACAGCATTGCGCCACAATGATTTCAGAGACGACGCGACAATCAAACGGTCGTCGGTTCAGCAGCAGGACGCCTGGGTTGCGGCATCGGTGTGCTGTTCGGCGGCTGCGCCACAGCAACCGGGGCCATCGGCCGGTGTGCCGGTCTGCGGGCTGACGCCGAAGGTCTCGGAGTCGGCCAGCTTGGTGTAGACCTCCCAGCGTTCGCCGCCGGGACCAGTCACCCATACCTTGTCCTGAGTGGCGAAGCAGCAGGTCGTCCCCATCTCCTCCTCGGTGAACAGCCCTTCGTCTGCCAACCGGGCGATCTCGGCGTGCACCTGCTCGCTGGTCTCGACTTCGACCCCGAGGTGGTTGAGGCTACCGCCGCGGCTGGGATTCTCCAGCAGTACCAGTTTCAGGGGCGGCTCGGCGATGGCGAAGTTGGCGTAGCCGGGTTTGACCTTGGCCGGAGACGCGCCGAACAGTTTGGAATAGAACGCAATTGCCTCGTCGAGATCATCGACGTTGAGGGCCAGATGAACACGGGACATGGGAGCCTCCTGGAAACCTGTGGGACATATATCGAACTACTGATGACACTCAGGATGCCACCTTTTCGATATATGTCAATACTTCTGGCATGATGGGGCGATGCCCAAGGCCCTGCCCACGATCGATATGTCCGCGCCGGTGTGCTGTGCGCCTGTGGCCGCGGGTCCCATGAGCGACGAGGCCGCCCTGGCGGTGGCGCTGCGCCTCAAGGCGCTGGCCGACCCCGTACGGGTGAAGATCATGTCGCTGTTGTTCGGAGCGCCCGGTGGGGAGCTGAACAGTGGGGAACTGGCGACGGCGATCGGGGTCAGTGAGTCCACGGCCAGTCATCACCTGACCCAGCTGCGCAATGCGGGGCTGGTCGAGTCGACGCGTCGCGGTATGAGTGTCTACCACCAGCCGCACCGCGACGCGGTTGCGGCGCTGGTGGCCGTTCTGGATCCGAATTGCTGTTCCTAAACCGGGTTTTGATTGTCTGCAGACTGGGGGAGTAGTTCGGCGATCAGTGCTTCGACCCGGGCTTTGATTTCATCCCGGATGGGGCGCACGGCCGCCACGCCCTTGCCGGCGGGATCTTCCAGCACCCAGTCGCGGTAGCTCTTGCCGGGGAAAAACGGGCAGGTGTCGCCACAGCCCATCGTGATCACCACGTCGGAGGCTTCCACCGCGTCGGTCGTCAAGATCTTCGGCGACTGGGCGGAGATGTCGATCCCGACCTCGGCCATGGCCTCGACGGCGGCCGGGTTGACCACGTCGGCGGGGGTACTGCCGGCCGAGCGCACCTCGATGGCGTCGCCGGCCAAGGCGCTCAGGAACCCCGCCGCCATCTGGGAACGGCCCGCGTTGTGTATGCAGACGAAGAGAACGGACGGTTTGGTGCTCATCGGCAGGTCCTTTCCGGTGCGCGATCGGGTGTCGTCGGGAAATCGGTGATGTCGAGGGTCAGGACCGTCGACAACTGTTCCAGGGCTGCCGGTATCACCCAGTAGTACACCCAGGTGCCGCGTCGCTCGCAGTCCACCAGGCCGGCTTCGCGCAGCGTCTTGAGGTGATGAGAGATGGTCGGCTGGGAGAGGTCGAACGTGGGTGTGATGTCGCAGACGCAGCACTGCCCGCCCTCGTGGCTGGCGATCAGGCTCAATATCCGGAGGCGCACCGGGTCGCCCAGCGCCTTGAACATCCGGGCCAACTCGCCGGCCCAGTCCGAGCCCAGCGGTTGGTGTGTCAGCGGTGGGCAGCAGGGCTCACCCGGGGACGACGATGGATCGGACACGGTTCTATATTGATGGTCATCGATACAGCCGTCAATGGCGTGTCAACAACTCGATGGGGCAAAGGATGTGGTCGCCGCCTGCCGGAGCCCTCAGCGCGAGGCGGCGTCCTTGCGCTCGGGCTTGATCAACCACAGCGCAAGAACGATGGCGATAACCGGCGCGACGGCCATCACCAGACTCAGGGTCTGGATCGCCTCGACCATATTGTGCGGCCCATGCTCGACCACCAACCGTGCAAGCTCGGGATCGAGGACGTGGGCGTCGTGCCCGCCACCGTGTGCGGTTCGCATCGCGTCCCGCACGTCCTCATGGGTGATGCCCGACCCGTGGAGTTCTCCGACGATGCTGTTGAAGAAGTAGTTCACGCCGACCAAGGCGAAGATCGTGGGCCCGAGGGAAAAGCCGCCCTCGTTGATCGCGCTCTTGACCCCGGCGATCGAGCCGCCGAGCTCGTCGGGCGCGCTGGACATCATGATGGTGGCCTGCGGAGTGCCGACAAGCGCGCCGCCGACCATGATCAGAGCCACCGCCACGAAGACCGCCAGGGTCGAGGTGTTCAGGTCGAAGAACCGCATCAATATCAGGCCGCTCAACGCCACGAGCAATCCACCGACCAGGACCGTGCGCGCACCCGCCCGATTCATGGCCGGACCGGCGAGGGTGGCGGCCGCGGCCGACAACGCGGTGGCCGGTATCAGCAGTAGGCCGAGCAGCTGCGGTGAATCCTGGCGGATTGTGACCAGGTAGAAAGACAGCACGACCAACGATCCGGCGGTCACGAAGTTGAAGACCAGCCCGGCGGTGGCGGCGGCATTGAATCGTCCCGAACCGAAGACCCGCATATCCAGTGCCGGCTCAGGGGTGCGCCGTTCGTGGATCACGAACCCGCCGCCGGCCAGCAGACCAACGGCGATCGAGACGACACCGATTCGATCGATGCCCATCTCCAACCGTGAGAAGCCATAGATCAGCCCGAGCAGGGTGACGGCGAACAGACACAGGCCGACCAGGTCCAACCGCCGGTGCGCGCGGACGGTGGCGGGCACATAGCGCCAGGTGATCACCAGGCCGACCACCGCGATGATCGGCACGACGAAAAAGCATGCCCGCCAACCGATCACATCGGCAAGCTTCCCGCTGATCGCGGGCAGCGGGGTCGAGACGATGTACCCCACACCGAAATACGCGGCGATCGCGGCCGTCCGCCGGGCTGGTGGGAACACCGCGTTCGTGATCGCCAGCGACAAACCGATCAGGAACGCAAGCGCCACGCCCTCGCCCGCACGGGCGACCATCAAGACCGTCGACATCGGCGCGGCAGCCGAGATCGCACTGAAGACGATCGAGCCGCACAACCCGACCAGATACATCCGCCGCATCCCGAATTTGTCGCCGAGTGCACCCGCGGCCAGCACGGTCGCCGCCATGGCCAACGATGCAAGGCTGGCCACGAACGACGCTGTGTCCGGGGAGATCTGCAGTCCGTCGGCGACGAACTGCAGATTGGTCGACAGGACGGTGGGATCGCCGATCGAGATCGCATAGCCCAGCCCCATGGCCAGCACCGTCATCGTCGCGGCCACACCCGAGACGAGGTGCGGACGGATGTCGGCGCGCTCACCGGTCACGGGCGAGATGTTACTTGCGCCGACGGGTGAGCGCGGCATTGTCGAGAATCGACAAAGGTGCTGGCCAGGGGGGCTGAAGTTGGCTGTCCGGCGTGCCTGCTGGGGGCCCTGGACGGTCAGAGGTCTGCATGCGCACCGTGAACTACACGTGGCCCCGGCGTGACGGTTCGGCGATCCGTGCGGCGATTCGTCGTCCGGGTGCGCCTGGCGCAGGCTATGAATCAACGGTGAGCAACCACCATGTGAACCTGACCGCACAGGAAAGCTCGTTGATCGGCGAGTGCCACCCCGAAGCCCTCGCCCGCATGGACGAGAAGCAGCTGAAGGATCTGCAGAGCAGGCTACGGCAGGCGAGGGAGAAGAACTTCAGTCTGTTGCGGCGTCAGGGCGCAGCCCGAGTGGAGGCCGAGGGCGCTCGTGGTGCCGCCCAACCGGCCAACGAGAAGCGCAGTGAGAAGGTTGAGGTCTTCGACGAGGCGCTGGCCCGGGTGGGCCAGTACCTCGACGCGGAGTAGGGGCCTCGGGGGCGAGTGCCGCCCTCAGGTTCACCGGGACCAATTTTTTTCGATTGAACCGGGGCGCCCCGCGCCTCGTGTCCTACCCGAACGCCAACGCTGGGTCGCCGGGAGACAGGGGTGTGTGATGCGGAGGCCGGCACAGTGATGCACGGATGAGCTAGAGCGCGGGGCATCGTGGAACAAGGCCTGATGGGGCTTGCTTTCGGCGCCGGATTGGTCGCAGTTCTCAATCCGTGCGGCTTTGCGATGCTGCCTGTCTACATGACCTTGGTTGTGCGTGGCGACTCCATCGGCGAGCTCAGCGCGCTTCGCCGCGCGCTGGTGGCCACCGTCGAGATGGTGTTGGGTTTCATGACCGTGTTCGGCGCCTTCGGGCTGCTCACCGTGTCGGCGGCCTCGACCGTGCACCGATATCTCCCGTATGTGACGGTGGTGATCGGCAGTGTCCTCATCGCTCTGGGCATCTGGTCGCTGGCGGGCCGGCACCTTCCGGGATTGAACCCGGTAGTGCGAAGTAGCCGATGGGTGCCGACGGCGCGCGGGAGTTCCATGTTCGGCTACGGGGTGGGTTACGCAATCGCGTCGCTGTCCTGCACCGTCGGCCCGTTCCTGGCTGTCACCGCGGCGAGCTTCCGCAGCGGCCTCATCGTCAATGGGTTGCTGACCTATCTGGTGTACGCCGCCGGGATGTCGCTGATCGTCGGCGTCCTGGCCATCGCCGCGGCATTCGCCAACCCGATCGGCATCTATCGCATGCGCCGAATCCTGCCCTATATCAACAGGATCGGCGGCGCATTCGTCGTCATCGTCGGACTGTACGTCGCGTACTACGGCGTCTACGAGGTACGTCTGTTCAGCGGCAGCGCCACCGCCGAGGATCCGGTGATCGCCACCGCCGGCCGTCTTCAGAGCGCCCTGGCCACCTGGGTGCATGAGCACGGCGGCTATCCGTGGCTGGTGGCGCTGGCTGTGCTGGTGCTCGGCGCGTTGGCAGTGGCCTGGGCAAGGCGGCTGCGTCGTGCGGCCAAGGTCCGTCACGTGCTCGAGCTGCGGTCGGCAGAGCTGAGCGTGTCGTCCGCCTAGCCCGCATTCGCCTACCCCCGGTGAACTGGCGATACTGCTGATCTCCTGCTGAACCACCGATTGTCCCAACTCCCGCCTCCGCGTGGGGGACACTGACTGGGCGATCGGGGACATGATCATCGCGGAGCAAGGAGCGTCAATGTTGACACCAGCGGTTTCGGCAGCCGACCGTGACGGGGGTGCCGAGGCCGCGTCCGCCGACGCCCGGCAGCGAATCCTGCAGGCGACGGTGCAGTGTTTCCGCGCCCACGGCTACGAGAAGTCGTCGATGCGTCTGATCGCGACGACGGCCAACGTGTCGCAAACGCTGCTGCACTACCACTTCGAGACCAAAGAGAAGCTGTTCGACGCGGCGATCAACGACGTGGCGAAGAACCTGTTCGCCACGGCGGCCACGCAGCTGACCCAGGCGGCATCGGTTCCCGACGGTCTCGCCGACGCGGCAGGTCTGCTGTACACCCTGTTCCTGGACAACCTCGACACGGTCACCTTCGTGGTCGAGTTCGGGGCCGCGGCCAACCACAACGACTTCCTGCGGACGGCATACCTCGAGTTTCGGGAAGCGCAGCGTCAGCAGTTCGCCGAAATGCTCCGCACGATCACCGGAGCCGACGCGCCGCACGACAAGATCGACGAGTCAGTGCGTCTGATGGAGGTGGTGCTCCTGGGCATGTCGATGCAGCGTCCGTTCGTGTCGGATGCTGCCCGATTTCGGGCCGACTTCGACAGCTTCGTCCTCATGCTCATCAGGCGGCTCATCGAAGAGATGGCGTCAAGGTGACGTGGAGTCGGCGAGTGATGGCCCATCGTCACCGCTGATCGTCGGCTAAGCCGCCACGATGGCGGGCATGGTGCCGCGAGCCGCGCTCGAGGCGAGACCGGCGAAGTAGGCACCCGACCACATCCACAATCCGGCCTGCAGCCGTAACGAGCTGCGGCCGATGGTCGTGTCGCCGTCGGCGTATGCGGTCATGCTGGACAGCACCGCCGCTTTGGAGATCATCAGGTAGGCCGAACTCAACTCGACCAGCGCGGTGTAGGACGTCGGCGAGAATCCGTTGCGGGCGAGTCCCTCCCACACGAACCTGCCCGCGCTGGTCGCGCCCCGCAGCACCGTGGTCCATATCGACATCTCGGCCCAGCCCAGATTCGTCGGATTGTCCAGCTCGCCCAGTGCGCTGTCGTAGCGGGTGGCCAGCTCCAGCGGGAAGGCGGTCGAGTTACAGTCCAGGAAGCCGTCGCAGCTCAGCGTGTCCTGCATCGACGGCACACCGGGCGGCGGGTTCTCCAGCACCACCTGCAGGTAGCCACGGTTGTATCCGTAGAGCGCGAGCAGTACGGGGACTGAGACGTGCGCGACGGTCGACACCATCGGATCCGGTGCGCGCGCCGCCACGCCCGACAGCCCGGCAGCCAACGTGTCGAAGAGCCGAATCCCGATGGCCGACGGCGACAAGTCGACGGTGGGCGCGGCCACCGACGGCACGGCGACAGCCGCGGTGCCGGTGGTGGCACTCAGGTTGTCGCGCAGCCAGATTCCGCCGAAGTAGCCCGATGCGGCCAGGTTGCCCAGCAGCAGATGTACCTGCCGGGACGGGATGTTCGGCTCGGCCAGGGCGTCGAGACTTTTCACGGCAAGGTCGCCGAAGAAGAACCGGGCGCCGTCGTTGGGATCGCCACCGCCGGCGACGTAGTCATCGGCGAAACCGGTCATGAAGTCGGGCGACACCGTGAACGACAGGCCGCTGCGCACCGGCATCGGCGGCAGCTTCACCGATATCGCGGAGGTGAAGGATCGCACTGCCGAGGACAATTCGCGACGTACCGAGGCCGGTGGCGCGAAGTGTCCGGCCGCCGGGCGGACGGCCGGCCGGTGAGATCGGCTGCGGGTCTTGGCGGCGGCGGTGGACGCCCGCGCCGACCCGGCAACGGACTTCGAGTGGCCCGGCGTGGACTTCCCGGCCGACGGTCCGGGGTCAGCGGCGGCCGACGCCACCCCGTGCCCGACGAGCAACGCCGCTCCGATCCCGAGCGCGACCGCGACGCCCGCGATGTACCCCGACGCCCGCACCCCACCTCCTGAGCAAGGATCCTCTTGACTGCAGCCAGCAGAGACTAACATTGCAGCAAAGTTCGATGTCAGGAATGGTCAACCTCGGCGCGCACCTGGGCGACCGTGTCCTGGTCGCAGAGGTGCAGGCGGTGGGCCAGCTCGGCCGCCTGCGTTGCGTCGGCCACCAGATGCAGGGGAATGTCCTCGCCCCGCAACGCGTCGGCGCGCTCGCGCAGCTGGGAGTTGCGCTCCTCGTCGTCGGCCCCGACCTGCCTGATGAGGGCCAGCAGCACCCGGCCGGGAAACTCCCGGGCCATCTCTTCATAGATCATCGGGTCGCGCTGGCCGCTGTCGCCGATCAGCACGAAGCGCATACGCGGATAGGCCTCGAACAGCCGCCGGGCGGCCGCGCGCTTGTGCTCGGCGCCGCTGCGCCTCAGGTACCGCTCGGTCGGACCCCAGTCGGTGAGGAACATCGGGCCCGGCGGGAAGGCCCGCAGCTCCATGAACTTTTCCAACATCGGATAGAACGACCAACTTCCGGTCGACACATAGAAGAATTCCGGTTCCGGGCGGGCCTTTCCGGAGCGGCCGGGAACGCCGCGCGCCAAGCCCCGATAGAGCGGGGACATCCCCGGAATCGCGGTGCGCTGCTCCACGTCACGCAACAGCGTCCGGGCCACCATCGTCAGACCCTCGGTCAGACCGGTGAGCAGAATCGTGTCGTCGATGTCGGAGACCACCAGAAACGGTGCTGCCAGCGATGGTTTGACCACCCAGCCGGCGCCCACGGCCGGATTGTCGTCGCCGATGTCGGTGGCGACGGCGTCGGCGGCATGCCAGCCGACCCGCAACTTCGGTACCGGTACCGCGAAGTTGGCGAAGCCGTGGCCGTCGGTCACCTCGGTGGCCCGGTGCCGGCCGATCCGCAACTCCACCTCGGCCCCGGCGATGGACAGCGCCGCATGCCGGCGCACATTGCTCTGCGCCACGTCCCAGTACGGGATGCGGCTGTCGCCTGGCAGCTCGGGGGTCTCGATCACCCGGACCCGGACCTTTGCCACGTCGTCGGCCACGAACCCGCGGTAGACGAGCACCCGCACGCCGCGGAACGCACCGGACTGCAGCTTGTAGTCACGGCGCCGCTCGGTGAGTTTGCCCTCCAAACCCGCTACCACCGCGGCGGTTTCGGGGCTGCGCAGGCGCGCGTTCAGGTCCGACGCGATCCGGCGGGGGAGTCGGGGCATGACATCTACAGTACGAACACCGACGAGGACGGGTCGATGGAACTGCCCGACAGATTGGCGAGCACCGCCGTGTAGCCGGGCAGGTCCGGATCACGGTCGAAGTACAGATATCCGGTGGAGGTTTCGTAGACGAACTGGCTGGTGTAGTTGGCGGCACCGCCATCGCCGAACTGGGCGCTGGTGACGATGTCGACCGACGAGCTGGTCGCCCCGTCCAGCGCTGCCTTGTCGATCACGACGACGTCGTGATCGAGCGTGCGGGCATCGAGCAGCGGTGCGTCGTCTCCGCTGGCGAAGGCATGGTCGAGGACGTAGGTGTCGGTGGCGTCGGTGCCGTGTAGCGGCGTAGCCGCCGAGGAACTCGAGTACAGCCAGGTGCCGCCGGTGATCACGCTGTCGCTGACCCCGTCCGAGGTGCCGAACACGTAGACGTCCAGCGACACGGCATCGGGAATGTTGGTGAACTGTCCGGCGGTCTCGTCATTGGGATAGGTGAAGAATCCGTAGACCCCGTTCGCGTCGGCGGGAAACCCGTCGAGCACCGCCGCGGTGCGCAACGCGATCGGGTAGGGAGTGGATCCGGGGCCGGACACCGAGGTCTTCCAGAACGTGAAGTTGCCGTCCGTGGAGTACTGGGTTCCGTTGTAGGCGTAGGGATAACTGCCTGCCACGGAACCGTACTGGACGAAATCCTGATACGAGGCCGGCACCCAGCCGGTGTTGTTCATGTTGATGTTGCTCGCCGGCTCGGTGGACTGCTGGGTCCACACCTTGTCGGGACCGATGATCCGGCTGACCGTTGCCGGTGGGTACGGCGACCACGGCGTGGTACCGCTCCACACCAGATCCGCGTACGGGCCGCCGGCCGTTGTCAATTGATTGACGACTGTGTCGAAATCGTTGAATCCGTAAGTCTTTCCGTCCTGCGCACCCGACCAGTCGGCCCCATTGAGGTGGAACTGCAGCTGGATCGGCAACGACCACTCGTCGATATAGGACGTATCGATGGTGTATTGATAACCGCCGTTGACGGCGTAGTAGTTGTACTCCAGGAAGCTGTAGTTGTCGAAGGAGTTGCCCGCCGTGGGCGCGGTCGGATTGAATGCGTCGACACCGCCCGGCGAGCTCACCGGCAGGGTGAATCCGGCGGACCCCTCCACGATGTAGATCCGGTTCTCCGGAGAGCCCGCCGCGGCGGTGCCGACGGCGAGCGTCACCGCGGTGGTGTCCCCGGCCTGCACCTGGACCGGCGTGAAACCGGCGGGAATGCTGTAATTGCCGGACGTGGTCAGGTTGTACACCCAGATCGTCTGCCCAGAGCTGTTGTGGATCGTGATCGACGGCGGTGACGTCGTGGCCGAGCATCCGCTGCTGGATTTGGCGCCGTCGGGGCAGGTCGTCCGGTGCCAGGTGACGCCGGTGAGGGTCGCGTCGTGCAGGTTGGCCCCGGTCAGGTCCGCGTAGCTCAGCAGCGCGCCGGTCAAGTCCGCGCCGGACAGATCAGCGTTCGCCAGCTCGGCACGGGTGAAATTCACCCCGGTCAGATCCTTGCCCGACAGGTCGGCAGCGGTCAGGTTCGCGCCGAAGCAACTCTTGTCGGTGACACACTCCGGACCCTGGGTGAGGAACGGAAAGAACGTGCGGCGCACCAATAACAGGCCGCCTTCGAGGAAATCGGTGACGGGATTCGCCGGCAGGCGCGACAAGAGATTGGCGACCGAGTTGAACGCTCGCCCCAGCGCCGCGGCGATCGCGTGCTCGCCGGGAAAGGCCGTCACCGCACCGCACGTTCGGCACGTGACTGCCGGGACGGGGGGAACCGCCGCCACGGCGGTGACCGCCACGGCGGTGACCACAGCAGCGGGCAGTTCGGTGCGCGCCGGGCGGGCCAGTGCCGGGCTGACCCGTCTCGAGACCGAGAGCACCGACTTCGGCAGCCTGCGCGCTGGGCCGGCCGCCGCCCGGGGTCGGCTTGCCGAGCCCCGTGTCGCCGGGGTGGAGCGCGATGGTTGCGTTTTTCGCGCCGAGTGCGCGACGGAGGTCTTCGACGCCGAGCCCGCCGAGACCGACCCGGCGTCGGCCGAGTCGGCGGACGCGATTCCGGTGCCATGCGGAGCCGACAGCGACAATCCGGCGGCGAACACCGCCGCGCCGACGCGTGCCCGCGTCTTGTTGGACGCCATCAGACCCCCGATCCTCGACCCGCACATCCCTTTGCCGAGTGACTCTATCCGGGATCGCCGAGATGTCCCCCGATCGGTGGACACCGGATTCAGCCGCCGTATCCGCCAACCTCCCGATACCGGGAGCGGCCACGACGAAGGAGAGTCAATGGCAACGCGACAACACCGAACCAGGAGGTCAGCCATGAAGGATCGGATCATCCGCTGGCTGGAACGGGCCGCCAGCAGCCTCAGCGGGGCGGCACCCCTGGCCCCGATCGACGCGTCCTGGTCCGGCGGCGTGCCCGCGATGGCCGCCCGCGTGCCCGCGATGGACGAGGGCCGCAGCCGAGGCGCCGGACGTCTGCCGATGGCAGCCGCGGCCCACCTGCCGGCGTTTTGAGCCGCTACGCGAGCAGCGGGTCGATCGCCGCGCGCGGAACCAGGATCTGGGTGGCGCCGGCGGCCTCGGGCAGCAGTTCGCCCTGACTGAAGAAGAAGATGACTCCATCGTTGGTGATGGCGAAGTCCTGATAGTTGGCGGGATCCATGCCGGCGATCGGGTCCACGAAAACCGGCTGGCCGGTCTGCTTCTGCAGCTCGGAAACCACGATCGGGAAGACGACCTTGAGTGGGTCGCTGCCCGGCTGCCACAGCGTGTCGAAGGTGATCGGCTTGCGGAAGGCCTGATCCCAGTTGAACGCCTTGAACAACGTCGCCGGGTGTGCGCCACCGATGTTCTCGTAGGTCTGCAGAACCAAACTCTGGGTGCCCCGTGGCGGGATCGCCGAGTCGTAGCTGGTGGCGGTAATGTCCAGCTCGTAGGGCACGTCGAGCGGGGTGGAACTCCTGGCCACGTTCAGGAAGCCGTCGCGGGTCTGGCTGACGTAGTCGGCGACGGCCTTCAGGTCGGGGTAGTCGCTGGGGAAGCTGATGTTGACCTGGTAGGAGGGTTCGGACATCAGAATCTGGCAGGTCTGGTCGTTGTCGACGCCCTTGAGGTCGGCGCAGTAGTTCTTCGGCGCGGCCCCGGCGATGCCGGGAGCGCTGGCCACGGTGACCGCCGCGACCAGCGTTGCCACCTTCAGGATGCGCATGCCCAGTCCCTTCCTGTTCGTCGGCGACAGGTACCGCCGACGACCCAGACTAGGACATGATTGCGCCGGCTAACGTAGCGCAGCGCGGCCCCTGATCCGCCCGAGGGTGATCAGCACCAGCAGTGTCACCAGCAGCAGCACCGTGGTGCTGGCCGCCGCTTGGAACGCCTGCCCGCGGTCGGTGAGTCCGAAGATGGTCACCGGCAACGTCTTCCAGGTCGCGGGATACACCATCACCGTGGCGCCGAGCTCGCCCATCGACAACGCCACCGCCAGGCCGGCCGCCGCGCCCAGCGCGGGCAACAGCAAGGGGAGGGTGATCCGGAAGAGCACCCGGGCAGGCCCGGCCCCGAGCGACTCGGCGGCCTGTCCGAAGGCCGGGTTCTGCCGGTCCAACGCCGCCGACACGGCGCTGAACGCGAACGCCAACACCAGTACGAAGTGGGCCAGGATAACGATCCAGCGAGTACCGCCCAGCAGCAATGGGCGGGAGTTGAACGCGATCAACAGCCCCAGCCCGATGGCGACCGACGGCACCGCGATCGGCAAATGGAACACCGCGTCGGTGAGCCGGCCCAACCACCGGGGCGCACCACGCGATGCGATCGCCGCCCAGCTGCCCAGGAACAGGGCGAGCCCGCCGCCCAGGAACGCGGTCTGCAGACTCACCGACAGACTGGCGAGGTTCTCACCGGACAGCGCCTGCCCGAACCGGGCGAACCCCAGGTCCGACGGTAGCGGACCGTTCCAGGATCCGGCGAGTCCGGCCAGCACCACCGTGGCCAGCGGCGCGACGAAGACCACCAGCACCACCAACCCGAACCCGGCGAGTGCCATCGCCCGACCACGCCTGCTCCACAACAACATCGGCTAGTCCTCCCGGCTTGGGCCAGCGGTGACCCGGGCGAAGATCATTCGGTAGCCGATGTACAGCACCAGCGACAGGACGATCTGAACGGTGGCGATGACGGCAGCTCCGGCCAGGTCGAACGTCACGATGCCGCGAGTGTAGATGAGCACCGGCAGGGTGATGACGCCCTTGGCGCCGGTGAACAGCACGATGCCGAACTCGTTGAGCGTCAACAGCAATACCAGGCTGCCGCCGGCCATCAAGGCAGGCCATGCCTCCGGCATGATCACCGAGCGCAGCACACGCAGGGGAGAGGCGCCGAGGCTGGCAGCGACATCGAGTTGCTGGCGGGGCAGCAAGGCGAACGCGGCCAGCAGCGGGCGGATGACGAACGGGGTGAAGAACGTGATCTCGGCGGCGATCACCCCGGCCGGGGTGTACAGGAAGTTGAGCGCCGGGGAACTGGCGCCGGTGACGCTGGCGATCAGCGCGTTCACCGCACCGGCACTACCGTAGAGAAAGGTGAAAGCCAGGGTGATCAGGAACGACGGCAAGGCCAGGATCGTGTCGATCAGCCGGCCGACCAGTGATGACCCCGGAAAAGGGATGAACGCCAGCACGATTGCCAGGAAGGTGCCCAGGATCAGGCAGCCGATGGTGGAGGTCACCGAGATGGCCACGGTGCGCCACAGGGCGGACCGGAAGACCTGTGAACCCAGGACGGACGTCCAGGTGCTGATGCCCGCGCTGCCGTCGCGGGGGCTGAGCGACTCCAGGCACACCCGCACCAGTGGATAGACCGCCGCGACCAGCACGATGAGCAACGGGGGCAGCGTCCACAGCACCGGGCGGATTCGGGCGAGCGAACGCTTGCGCGGCGTATCACCGGCCGGTGCCGACCGCTCGAGAAGCGCGGTCACCGCCCGGCCCGTACCAATACCCCGGCAGGCTGCGGAAAGCGCAGCCCCACTTCGGCACCCACCGGATACCCGGTGTGGCCGGGTGCGTCGACCTCGATGAGCAGATCGGACAGCCCGTTGACAGACAAGACCACACGGGTTGTCGATCCTCGCCACACGGAGGCATTGACGTTGGCGCGCAAAGCTTCCGGATGTCCCAGTCCGACGATCTGCAGGGCATGCGGCCGAATGCAGAGCAGCGCCTGCGATCCCGGCGCCCAGTCGATCTTGCCGACGGCTGGCTGTGGTGCCTCCGCGCTGACGGTCTTGTGCGCGATGCTCACCAGCGCTGAGGTTCCGATGACCCGCCCGACGGTGCACGGGATCAGGTTGGCACCTCCCAGGAAGGCCGCGGTGAAGCTGGTCGGTGGTCGTTTCCACAGGTTTTCAGCGGTGTCGACGTCCATCAGCCTGGCATCGTTCATCACGACGATGCGGTCGGCCAACGCCAGCGCTTCGGCTTGGTCGTGCGTGACATACAGCATCGCGGTCTCGGGCAAGGCCTCCTTGAGCTGCTGCAATTCGGCCAGCATCGAGTGACGCAACTGGGCGTCCAGCGCCGCCAGCGGCTCGTCCAGCAGCAACACCTTGGGCCGGATCGCCAGCGCCCGCGCGATCGCCACTCGCTGCTGCTGACCGCCGGAAAGCTCACGAGGCAGCCGCTTTCCGAAAGCGGACATGCCCACCATGTCGAGAGCCTCGGCGACACGCGGCCCGATCTCACCGCGCGGAACGCGGTGGGACTTGAGGCCGAACGCCACGTTCTCGGCGACCCGCATGTGCGGAAACAGCGCATAGGACTGCAGGACCACCCCGATGCCGCGCTTGGCCGGCGGCAGATCCGTCACGTCGCGCCCGTCGAGGCGCACCCGACCGGAGGTCGGCCGGACGAATCCCGCCAAGGCGTTGAGCGCCGTCGACTTGCCCGAACCGCTGGGGCCCAGCAGTGCGACGGTTTCACCCGGGGCGACCTTCAGGTTGAAGTCGACCAGGGCGTCGGTCGACTTCTTGCCCCGCCCGTAGGCCACCCCGACGCGATCAAAGGTGATCGCGGGGGTGGCCTCCGGCAGTGTCGGCGTCTGCTGCGCGGCTGCGGTGGTCGGAGAGGAGCTGACGCCGATATCGGCCACGTCAGCTCCCGGTGGCCTTCTGGTAGGCGGCGAGATCGGCGTCGAGGTCGGTCAGCACCGCGTTCCAGTCCGGCGTCCAGACCTGCACGCCGTTGAGCAGGCCGGTCGGGGTGTTGGTGTCCGACGAGACCGTGGAGGTCTTGGCGATCGCGTCCTTCACCGGGATGCCCAATGCCTCTGGTGCGACGGTCTTCTGGACATCGTCGGAGATCAGGAATGCCAGCAACTTCTTGGCATCGTCGGCGTGCGGAGCGCCCTTGGTGACACCCGCGACATAGGGCAGCGCCACGGTGGTCCGGCTGTGGTCGGCCATCGCCGGGAAGAAGATGTTGAACTTCGAGCCGTCGTCCTTGATGGAGCCCAGGTTCATCTGCACATCGCCGTTGGCGACCAGCAACTCGCCGTTGCTGACCTTGGGTTGCAGCTTTCCGGTGGACGATGACGGCCCGACGTTGTTGACCTGCAGCTTGCCCAGATAGTCCAGGGCGCCCGGCTTGCCCATCAGATGCTGGAGCAAGACCAGCACCGCGGTCCCGTCACCGGCCTGCCCGGGAGTCGAATACTGCAGTTTGCCTTTGAATTCGGGCTTGAGCAGATCGTCCCAGCTGGCCGGCTGCGGGTCCGCGCCCGGGTTGGCGATGAAGCTCAGGGCGTTGTTCACGATCGCCACGTAGTTACCGTCGGGACCGACCAGGTCCGGCGAAATCCCGGTGGTGTCGGCACCGCTGGCCTGCAGCAGGCCGGACTTGTCGGCCTTCTGGATGAAGGGAGGCAGGGTCACCAGCAGGTCGGCCTGCGGGTTGGACTGCTCCTTCTCCACTCGCGACACCACCTCACCGGAGCCGGCTTCGACCATGTTGACGTTGATGCCGGTGTCCTTGGTGAACTTGGCGAACTGGCTCTTGTACCAGGTGCCGAGGCCGTCGGCGGTGTAGACCGTCAAGGTGGTGCCATCACCGGAGCCCGACGTCCCGGTACCTCCACAGGCTCCAACCAGCATTGCGACGGCAGCCGCGGTGACTGCCGCCGTCAACTTACGAATGTTCATGAGCACTCCTCGTTTCAGCGGAATTGCAGGACCAGGTCGGCGAACTCGGTGACCGTGGGCACGACGTGGGTGGCGCCCGCGTCGCGTAGTTGTTGTTCGTTGTGGGCGCCGGTGAGGGTGCCCGCCGCGATAGCGCAGCCTGCCCGCAGCGCGCTGTCGATGTCGCTGCTGGTGTCTCCCAGCGCTGCGACGTTGCCGACCGCGTCGACCTGCAGGCGCATCAGGGCCGTCAGGATCAGGTCGGGGTAGGGCCGGCCCCGCACGCCGTCACCGGGAGCCAACGTCAGGTCGGCCAGCGCCTGCCAGCCCAGGGCGGCCAGCAGTTTGTCTTGGGTGACCGCGCTGAAGCCGGTGGTCAACGCGACCCGCACGCCGGCGCTGCGCAGATTCGTGATCGCCTCGGCCGCGGCGGGAATCGCCCGGGCGTTGCCGTTGTCGATCAGCTCCGCATAGGCCGACTCGAATGCCCGATTGGCCCGCTGGGCCAGTTCCTCGCCGTCGAACAGCGCCCGGAACACCGCGATCTTCGACTGGCCCATGGTGTCGAGCACATAGCGGCGGGCCCGTTCGCGTTCGGTGCCGCTGGGCGGGAGCCCGCCCGCGGTGGCGGCCGCCTCGAAGGCCTCGACCACCAACCCGTCGTCGGCCACCGTCGTGCCGGCCATGTCGATGACCGCCAGCTGAATAGTGTTGTCCACCAGCATGTTCCCTTTCTCAGATGCCGATCAGTTCCGCGGTGTGCTCGGCGATCGCCGGGGCCAGCGTCATGCCCCGGCCACCGGGCCCGGTGACCAACCAGACGCCCTGACCGATCGCGCGCCGGCACACCAGTTCGCCCGGGTCGGTGCATTGGCTGTAGACCCCCGCCCACCGCTGTCGCACCGGCGGCAGGGGCCGTCCGAGCAATTCCTCCACCAGCTCGGCCAGGTACGCATAGGGCGGCTCGTGGACGTCGAATCCGAACGGCTCGGCGTACTCGTGCGTGTCACCGATCGTCAGCCCGCCATGCAGGCGCTGTACGCACAGCAGCTGCATCTCGTTGGCGTCGGCAACCGCTTCCTGAGGTTCGTTGTCCCGCAGGTCATCCAGTGCCGAACCGGCGTAGCCGGGGTAGTACCGGAAACTGTCTCCGTCGGCGATGGCGGTGGTAAGGGGCTCACCGAGCGGCTCGGTCTGCATCATCTGCAGGCGCACCCGTCGCACCGGCAGGTCGCCGGCGACCTCTCGGGTGAGCCCGCCGTGGGCGGCGCCCGGGCACAACAGCACCAGGTCGCCGTCGTGACGGCCACCTCGGTCGTCACGTACGACAGCGCCGTCGATCGAACGGGCTTCGGTACCCGCCAGGAAGGTGTAGCGTCCGGTGCTCGCCAGGTGTGCGCGGATCGCGGGTAGAGCCTGACGTGACTCCACTGCGGCATCACGCGAACAATGAAGTCCGGCAAGGAATCTGCCACGCAGCGCGGGATTGAGGGCGCGAACGTCAGCCGGCTCGAGCAAGTGGAAGCCACGCCGGCCGGCGTCCGGGCGGCCGGCTACCTGTTCGGCGACGGCCACCTCGCGGCCAGAGCGCAGCAGGGTCAGCGATCCCGCCGGGCGGAACCCGACTCCGGGGACCCGTTCACCGATCTTCTCCCAGAGTTCGCGGGCACGCAGCGCGGCGTCAAGTTCGTGGTGCGCCCGCCCGGACACCCACACCAGGCCGAAGTTACGGACCGTCGCGCCGCGGGCCTCGGTCTCGCGTTCGAGTTGGACGACGGTGTGTCCCCGTTCGATGGCTTCCCATGCGTGGGCGGTGCCCAGCACGCCGCCACCCACGATCGTCACCCGCATGGGTACTGAGGCTCTACACCCTGGGCGTCGGTGGACCTACGGGCCGGTTCTGGCTGACTGAACAAAAGATTAACGATTGGTATAGACCAATTCGAGGTAATCTGTGGCCGTGGGTCAGACCGAGGAATCCGTGGTGCTGGCGGAAACCGGCGCGCTGTTGCGCTCCCTGAGGGGAGTATGGGACGAGGACGCCGTCGACGATCTCGACCATGCGCTGCAGTCGGCGGCGCGGGCGATCGATGACGGCGCGGACGACGAACTGGTATTGGCGGCCGCGCTACACGACCTGGCCCACAGCCCGCTGTTCGACGCGAACGAACGGGACCGCCACGATGTCGCCGCGCGGGATTGGCTGACCCCGCGATACGGTGCTCGGGTGGGATGGCTTGCCGGTGCGCACGTCGCCGCCAAGCGCTACCTCGCGGCCACCGAACCCGGCTACGCCGATGCGTTGTCGTCGACGTCGGTGCTGTCGCTGCGTGCACAGGGCGGTCCCGCGGTCGATGGGGAATTGCTCGATCACCCATGGTGGTCCGACGCACTACGGCTGCGGTACTACGACGACGCCGCCAAGGTCCCCGACGCGCCGGCGGTGAGCATCGACGATGTCCTCGCCGTGGCCGAACGGGTGCTCAGCCGACACGACGCACCGTGAGCAAAGCGCATGTCGTCCGAAACGGGCTCGACGAACTCCTGGCGGGCCTGACCGAAGGCGACCCGGTGCCCCCCGAGCGGGACCTGGCCGTGCGCTTCGGAGTTGCCCGGGACACCGTGCGCCAAGCGCTGCACGAGCTACTGCTGGAGGGTCGCGTTCAGCGCCGTGGGCGTGGCACAGTGGTCGCTAAACCCAAACTGACACAACCACTGTCGCTTCGCTCCTACACCGAGGGTGCCGAGCGGATGGGCCGCAAGCCCGGCCGCATCCTGGTGACGTGGGAGGAGATCGAGGCCACCGTGGATCTCTCGGCCGGACTCGAGATCGAAGTGGGCGAGCCGGTGATGCATCTGGAACGTGTGCTGCTGGCCGACAATGAGCGCATCGGCCTGGAGAGCACCTATCTGCCGATGCCCCGGTTTGCCGGGCTCTACGACACCTTTGACCCGGAGACATCGCTGTACGCCGCGATCCGCGCAACCGGTGTGCGTTTCGCGTCGGCTACCGAATTCATCGAGACGATCCTGCCCACCCCGCGCGAAGCCGGCCTGCTGCTGACCACGACGGCTATGCCGATGCTGCATCTGCGCCGGCGCTCACTGGATGCCGACGGCCGGCCCATCGAAATGGTCCGGGCGTTGTACCGCGGCGACCGGGTGGCGTTCCAGACGACGCTCGCAGACACCGAGTGAGTCAGCGACGCCACAAGTCGAATCGGTCCCGGCCGGGCCGGAATCCGGCGGCCTCGACGACGTCGACGGCGACCGCGAACCGAGTGCCCACCGAGTACGGGTCGTGTGCGTCGCTGCCGAACGACACGGCCTCGCCGCCGGACTGCCACCACCAGTGCACCAAATCCACTGACGCCAGCGGGCTTCGGGTGTTGATTTCCAATGCCCGCCCCGAGGCGGCCAGTGCGCGAAACACGGCCCGGTAGGCCTCCTCGAATTCGATCTCGCGGTACTCGCCGGCCCTGGCGGGCCAGTACCGACGGGCGTAGTCGCAGTGCGCGAGTACGCCGAAGGCCGACGAGCTCTCGACCAGCAGCAGCAGTTCGTCGAAGTAGCGGCGCATCAGATCCCGCGCATCGAGTCGGCCGAACAGATCGTCGTCGACGAAGTGCAGTGCACCGTTGTGCTCGACGGCGTGCAGGCTGCCCAGCACCCAGTCGAAGTCGCCGGAATCGAGGATCGAGGCGACCGCGCTGGAGAACAGATGCGGTTCGCCCGCCTCGATACCGGACAGAATCCGTAACTGCGGGAACGTGTCTCGGCAGCGCGCGAGATCGGCGGCATAGCCTTCGACGTCGAAGGGCTGCACCCTGGGGCGCGGACCGACGGTGTGGCCGCGGGCACTGCCCGCATCGCCGGGTCCCCAGTCGGTGAAGTCGACGTGTTCGGTGAAGGCCACCCCCGGCAGGCCGAGTTCGACCGCGCGGACACAGGCCAGCTCCATCGAGGATGAGTCCGCGGTATCCCAGGACCATCGCGAGTGGACGTGGTTGTCCGTCGGCAGCAAAGGGTCACATGCCGATCGGCGACTTGATGCCGCTGCGGGTGAAGTGCAGGACGAAGCCCGCGACGATCACCAGGGCGGTGATCTCGAAGAAGCGGTCGAGACGATTCACCCTTCGCACCCTAAGTGCTCAGGGCGTGAAAGGGACGGCGGACACCGGGATGTTCACCGTGCCCTCGCAGGCACCACTGTCGATGGTGGTCGCGAAGGTGCCCGCGAGCGATCCGTCCGGCTGGGGGGTGTAGGTGGTCACCGAGTTCGCCGGGTCGTAGGTGATGGTGCCGTCGGGCAGGGTGCAGTCCCAGCGCCAGCTGTTCGACCGCGACCACTGCGAGCCAGTCCACGTGAAAGTGGTGGATTGCGTGACGTTGTCCTTCGGCGTCGGCCCGTCGAGCACCGAGGCGATACAGCTGCCCGACGAACAGTCCGTCGTGATCTTGTACGAGGCGGTGTACGGCGTTTCCTGCTGCGTGGCCGCGATGCTGGTGCCGGTCTTCTGGTCGGTGTGGAAGGTGATCTTGTACCAGCCGCCCCAGAATGCCTCATCGGCGTGCGCCACCGGTGCGAGGGCCAGCGCACCGCTCAGCAGTACGGCGAGCCCGCCGAAATGCCTGGGGTCAGCCAAAGTAACTCTCGCCGCCGGTGGGGTAGCCGCCACCGTCGGTGGCGATGTGCACGTGAGTGTAGTGGTTGGCGTCGTCGGACCCGAGATTCCCCATCAGAAAGGGCTTTCCGCCGTGGTCGTACATGATCCGCCGCCAGATCACGTGGTTCAGCGATAGCCGGTCGGCGTTGGCGAGGGCGAAGGCCGCGATGCGGTCGCCGAGTTCCTTGCCCTCCGGGGTCTGGTAGTTCGGGATCATCACGTCGATGGCCAGCCCCATCGGGTGCCACTTCAAGTAGTCCGACCGGACCCCGCCGATGTTGTGGATCTCGGGGAAGTGGGCACTGATGAGGCGCTCAGCGAGGATCGTCTTGATCTGCAGGCCTCGCTCGATACCGACACCCGGGGGTAGCTCACGCAGGACGCTGCGGTTGGCCGCACTTCTGCTGGCCACCAGTTCCGCCTGGGTCATGACGACGTAGTGGGCGCCGATCGGCGCGGCGTTGAGGTTCTGAGGCCCGGCCGCCACGATTTCGGCGCAGCAATCGCTGCCCGGGGCGACCCGGCTGGGCAGCCCGCCGGTGCTGGCGGTCAGGACGCCGGCCACCGGGATCGCGGCCAGGGCGACCACGGCGACCGACCAGCGGCGCCGTGGCTTGGCTAACCGGTGTCTGCCCACGGGCGGCACTCTACCTGGACAATTCCGGCGATTGAACACCCAGCGCTATCTCTTATTCGGCGCCGGACCGGGCCGGACACGCTTCGTCGACGACACACGACGTTGCTGCCGAGATCGCGCGACGACCGGCGCCGGGCGTCGAAATCACGCGCGGATCGGACCTCTGAACTGGGTATTTATCGTTTCGTTACCAAACTGAATCCGGACCGATACCGTTGCCGTTTCAGTTCGCTCCGGACACGCCAGCGAACTCCGGTCAGCCGCACGATCATTTCTTGAATCGGCCGGCGAATCCGCGCAGCGGAAGGTCCGCGCTCGTGATCAGCCCGGGCGGAGCGGCCACCACGGCGGGGATCGCGTTGAGGGCCGGCATGCCGGTGACGGTCATGCCGATCGATGCGAACGAGGCCACGTCGGACAGGTCGACGCCCGGCTTGGGGAAGATCATGTGCTTGTTGTAGACGAAGGGATCGCCGGTGATCTGGGTGATGTAACAGCCCTTGATGTCCCAACTCGGATCGGTGTGCGGCGTCATCTGCCACTCCAGATGCGTCTCCACCCGCGGCACACCGTCCACCATGCCCTGGTATTTGAGGTAGTTGCCGCCCAGCGAGCCCTTGGGCAGCTGGTACCACCCGAGGTCGACGTCCTTGGTGCAGGCGCCGAGCTCGTAGGTGAACTTGACCTCGTCGAGTTCGAGATCGAAACAGTCGGCCATCATCAGCACGCTGTCGGCGAAGACGCGAGTGTACTTCTCGAGCATGCCGGGCAGCGCCGGATCATCGACGGGCAGACCATAACCGACCTCCTTCCAGGTGTCGTGCGAGTGATGGCAGGACACGTCGACGGACTCGATGGTGGTGACGTTCTCGATCTCGGCGACGTCCGAGGAGCAGACCACCCCGAGGATCTGGTTCACGCCGGGGTTCATGCCGGTGCCGTAGAACGACGAACCGCCCTTCTCGCAAGCCTCCTGGAGAAGCTGGGAGACCTTCTTGCCGGAGGGGTGCGGGTGGTTGGTGTCGCGGTGCCAGCCGGTGATCCAGTCGGCGGTGGTGACGATGTTGATGCCTGCCTCGAGCACCCTGACGTACAGGTCTTCGTCGGGGAACACCCCGTGGAAGGTCAGCACATCGGGCTTGGCGGCGATGATCGCGTCGATGGATCCCGTTGCGGTGACCCCGATCGGCGCCAGACCGGCGATCTCCCCGGCGTCGCGGCCGACCTTCTCCGGTGTGTAGCAGTGCAGACCTACGAGTTCGAGCCCACGATGCTCGCCGATCCGCTTGATCATCTCGGTGCCGACGTTTCCGGTCGCCACCTGGAACACCCGAATCGGGTTACTGGCTGACATCTTGGGGCACTCCTTGGTGGTCGGATACATAGAATTGGTTGGCCCATTTGCGAATTGCGGTGAAGCCGTCGAACTCGGTGGCGGCCAAGGCGGGCCGGTCGGTGTAGCGCTGGTGCTGCCAGATCTCGATGTCGGCCGCGAACTGGTCGATCACGGCCTGACCGAAGGCTTGGGCCTTGGCTTCGGCTTTCGGGCTGTCGTCGCCGGGCACCCGGCCGATGTAGACCATGAACCGGACATCGGAGGTGTTCTCGTCGACCGGGGTGACCGCGGAGATGGTGCGGTTGTCGACCATGCCCCAACTCTTGGTGACCGCGACGCCGAGTCCGCCGTTGATCGCCTCGACGCCGCTGTTGACGTCGTCGATGATCTGCCCCTCGTCGCCCTCGAAGGTGATGGTGAAGTCCACGTAGGACACCGGCTCGTCGAAGTCGTGCCGGGTGAACAGCGGCACGATCGGCGTCTGGTGGACGAACTTGAAATGTGCGAAATCCACCCCGTTTTCGAGCACGTACTGCGGATGCAACTCGAGCTGGGGGCGATAGAGCCGGGCCTGCGGGTAGTAGTCGGCGGCGGAGCTGTCGTCACCGAAATCGGCGAAGATGTCGGGCGCGTCGAAGAAGGGCGGTCGACCTCCGATGTCATGCCAGATGTAGACCGACGCATTGCGCTCGACCACCGGGTAGGTGGGGATGCGACGGCCGCGATTCGGCCTGTCCTGGTAGGGGATACAGACGTTGCGGCCCTCGTTGTTCCACTGCCAACCGTGGAACGGGCACTGGATGACCTCGCCGACCACCTGGCCGCCGTAGCCGAGATGGGCACCCAGATGTTCGCAGTAGGCATCCATCACCGTCAGCGATCCCGACTGCGCGCGCCAGGCGACCAGGTCGGTGTCGAAGTACTTCATCCGGTGTACGTCGCCCACCGCGATCTCGTCGGACCAGGCGACCTGGAACCATCCGGTGGGCTTCATCGACAGCGACGGTTTGGCCACGGTGGCGAGTCTAGGAAGGCTTCATAGAAGTGTCAATGAATCTGCGGTAGGATTCCGGCGTGGCGGAAGCGGACAGCGCGCGACGACGGCCGAACAAGCGGGGTTCGGCCACCCGCGAGAGCCTGCTCGAAGCCGCGCTGACCGCATTGGCCTCCGGGCACCCTGGCGCGGTCTCGGCCAACCGGATCGCCAAGGAGGCCGGTGCCACCTGGGGCACTGTGCAGTACCAGTTCGGTGACACCGACGGGTTCTGGGCGGCTGTGCTGCGCTACACCGCGGAGCGCCGTGCGCACATCTTCACTCCGCCCGATACGTCGGCGAGCCTGCGCGATCGCGTGTCCGGCATCATCGACACCCTCTACGACGGCCTGACCAATCGGGATTCGCGCGCGATCGAGAACCTACGCGCCGCGCTGCCTCGCGAGCACGCCGACCTCGAGCGGGAGTACCCGCAGACCGCCGCCGAACTGTTCTCCTGGGGTCAAGGCTGGCAGGAAACCTGCCAGAAGGCCTTCGCGGATCTGCACGTGGACCCGCAGCGCATCCGGGAAATGGCGTGGCTGATTCCCGGCGCGATGCGCGGTATCGCCTCGGAGAAGCAGCTCGGCAGTTACGGGGACCTCGACGAGGCTCGCCGCGGGTTGACGAACGCGATCGTGGCCTACCTGAAGTAGGTTCGCGCCGAGATCGACGAAATGTCGCTCACATCTCGCACTTTCGCGGCCAAACGTCGGTTTCGGCGCGGTGTGCGGTGAGCGGGCTCAGTCCTCCTTGGCGATCAGCCGCTTCAGTGCGGCCCGGTCGGGCTCGAGCAACTGGGCGATCCGATCCTTGTTCACATCGGCGACGATGATCTCGCCGACGTCTTTGTGCACATCGCTGAAGATGCCGTGGGCCTTCATCTTGTCGGCCTGATAGATGTTGTCCTCGGTGGGCGTGACGTAGTAGACCGCATCGGCCTTGAACCGGTGCACCATCCACAAGTGGATCAGCGTCATCAGGCGCTTCTTGCGCAGCTTCTCGGCGAATGTGTTCTGATCGCGCACCGTCAGAATGCTGCGGCCGTGCCGGTCCTTGATCGGGTCGACGAGCGCGTTGGCCAGCAGCTCCTCGGTGCCACCATCCTCTCTCTCACCGTAAATGCCGAGCTCGAGCACCTCGCCGCCGGCCCGCCGCGGCCGCAACGTGACGCGCAGCTTCTCACCGAGCTGATAGTGCTCGCTCCACAGCGCCAGCCACTCTTCGAGAAGCTTCTTGGGCACCTCGGTCTGCACCAGATGCTGATGCTGTGTGGAACCCTTGCCCATCGACTTCGTGGTGGCGGTGCGACCGGAGGACGCGGCCAGCGCGGCATCGCTTCGCGGTCCGCCGACCAGGGTCTGGGGTGTGCGGTACGGCGACTCGACCAGCCGCATCTTGCGCTGCAGCCGGGCCAGGGCCAGCATGCCGTCCTGACGCAGCGCGGTGGCGAACTCCTCGGCGGCCACACCATCGATCTGGTGACCGCCGTAGGTCATGAAATTGAAGACGAAGCCCATCTTGCCGAGCTCCTCGGGGAAGGCGCGCATCTCCTCGTCGGTCATCCCGGTGGTGTCCCAGTTGAACGAGGGAGACAGGTTGTAGGCCAGCATCTTGTCCGGATACACCGCATGAACGGCCTCGGCGAACTCGCGGGCATCGGCCAGGTCGGCGGTCTTGGTCTCCATCCAGAGCAGGTCGGCGAACGGCGCGGCCGCAAGGGATTTCGCGATCGCATAGGGAATTCCGCCGCGCACCTGGTAATAACCCTCGGGAGTCTTGGCCCGCTCCGGGTCCCACGGCGCGTCGACGCCGAGTTCGCGCGCCTTCTCCCGGGCCGCGTACAGCGATGCGGTCTTGGCGAATGTGCGCCAGTCCGCGGCTGTCATCTCCTGAGGCTCGCCCTCGCCCTCGCGGAACTGCAACAGCTCGGCGACCGCGCCGCCGTAGGTGTCCAGCCCGGCGTCGTCCTGCCAGGCGTCGACGAACTTCGATTCGACCTTGTCGAACAGGGCGTCCAGCGAGCGCTCCTTGCCATCACGCCAGGCGGCGGCCTGCTCGGCGATCAGATCGAAGATGCCCTGCCGCTGCAACCACGCATCGGCCACGGCGTACTCGCCCTCGGGCAGTGCGTAGAGCAGGTGTCCGTTGAGTTCGGTGACACCGGCTTCATAGAACCGGCGAACCATCGCCAGGAAGCACGCCTTGTACGGCGGGACTTTGAGGTTGGTCGCCCCCAGCAGGAACGGCTGGTCGCGCTCGTCGGCGCGGCCGTCGATCAGATTGGCCGCTTCGGCGTCGGTGCGGGCCACGATGATGCCCGGCACCGCCATGATGTCGAGCTGGAACCGTGCGGTGTTGAGCCGCTTGAGCTGTTCGTCGGATGCCACCAGGACCTTCCCGCCTTGATGGCCGCATTTCTTGGTGCCCGGGCGTTGATCCTCGATGTGGTAGCCGGACACCCCGGCCTCCACGAAACGCCGAATCAGGTTGCGCACATGAGGATCTCCGCCGTGGCCGGTGTCTGCGTCGGCGATGATGAAGGGGCGGTAGTCGACGGCGGGTTGGGCTGCGCGTTGTTCGGGGGTCATCTGTAGTCGCAGGTACTGCTGGTTGCGGTCGGCGGTCAGCAGCGCGCGCACCAGTCCGGCGGCCTCGTCGGGCACCTGGCTCAGCGGGTAGCTGGCGAGGTCGGGACCGGGATCCTCGGTGGTCGACCCCTTCGCCGAGGTGGCCCAGCCGCCGAGGTAGATGCCTTCGATGCCCATCCGCTTCATCGTCACCGCCTGCCCCGGCGAGTACGGGCCGAAGGTGGTGATGCTCTTTTTCGCGGCGAAGAGTTCGCGGAGACGTTTGTAGAAGGCCGTCGAGGCCTCGCGTGCCACGGCGTAGTCGACCGGAATCGTGCCGCGCTGCTCGGCCACCTGCCGCGCGGTGTAGAGCCGGGTGATTCCCTCGAACCGCGGACTGTCGAAGTATCGTTGCGTTTCGGTGACTTCACGTTCGAATGGCGACGACTGGGTCGCTGCGTCCGCTTCGATGATGGACATAGGTCTCACGCTCCTCGCTGAGCCGGTTCCCGCCGGCGGCAACCCCCCGGGCGGCGACTTCGATTATCCCGGCTTCACCGTCAGCCGGAGTGGGTTTTGGAACCAGTCTGCCGGGCCTGGGTATGCCGGCGGCCAGTCACCGACACCGTTTGTGTTCCGATGCGGGTCGCCGGTTCCTGCCAGCAAATTCATCAACATGAGTGCCGCATTTTTCCGCAATGTGCGATGAATTGTGTTCAGATTCTCGGAATTGGCTGGATAACAGCACTTTACGCGGTTTCCTGATATCGGTCCGATAATTGACGACCGTGTCGGTGAATCGGCTCGCAGAGCAATTCGGCGAATTGTGCCGATGTCGCTCGGCCGGTTCGGGAAATCGGGTACATTCCGGTGGTCTGCCGTACTATCCGGGGGTCGGTGTGGCGGGGACACCCAATCGCTGGGGTCGGGGACGAGGAGGCGAGATGTCCGGCGGCCGGCCGCGGGATGACAACCCCCGGACCTGGAGGCTGCGGTGAGCCGGCGCAGGCGACCTCCGCTCAAGACCGCCGGCGTGTTGTTCCTGGTCCTCATCGTCGGCGTCGTCACGCTGATCTTCCTGCAGTTCCGCGGGGACCTGTCCCCGAGAACAGCGTTGACCATGGTCTCCGACCGCGCGGGCTTGGTGATGGACGCGGGATCGAAGGTCACCTATAACGGTGTGGTCATCGGCCGGGTCGGGAAGGTCAGCGCGGCCGAGCGCGATGGACAGACGATTGCGAAGGTGACGCTGGAAGTCGACCCGCGCTACCTGGCCAGCATGCCCGCCAACGTGCACGCCGATGTCAAAGCCAGCACGGTGTTCGGCAACAAGTACGTCGCACTGTCCACGCCGAAGAACCCGGCGGCCGCGCGACTGACCGGGTCTGACGTGATCGAGGCGTCGAGTGTCACCACGGAGTTCAACACGCTCTTCGAAACGGTCACCTCGATCGCCGAGAAGGTGGACCCGATCAAGCTCAACGTGACGCTGTCGGCGACCGCCGAGGCGCTGAGTGGCCTGGGCACCGAATTCGGAAGGTCCATCGTTGCGGGCAATGCCGTACTCGACGACGTCAACCCGCAAATGCCACAGATCCGCTACGACGTTCAGCGGCTGTCCGATCTGGCTGACGTCTATGCCGGGGCCAGCCCGGACCTGTGGAGCGCGCTCGACAACCTGGCCACCACCGCGCACTCACTGAACGGTCAACAGAAGGACATCGACGCGGCGCTGCTGGCGTCCATCGGCTTCGGCGACACCGGCGCCGATGTCTTCGAGCGCGGCAGCCCGTACCTGGTGCGGGCCATGTCGGACCTGGTGCCCAGTACTCAGCTACTCGACACGTACAGCCCGGAGCTCTTCTGCGGCATCCGCAACGTCGCCCAGGCGGTGCCCGCGGCGCTGGACTCCTTCGGCGGCAACGGGTATTCGTTGCGCACCATGACCGAGATCCTCGGTGCGCCCAACCCCTACGTCTATCCCGATAATCTTCCGCGGATCAATGGCCGAGGCGGCCCCGGCGGTGCGCCGGGTTGCTGGCAGACGGTCGACCGCAACTTCTGGCCGGCGCCCTACCTGGTGATCGACGACGGCGCCTCGATCGCCCCGTACAACCACTTCGAACTCGGCAAGCCGTTGCTTACCGAGTACGTGTGGGGTCGTCAGGTCGGCGAGAACACGATCAACCCCTGACGGGCGCGGTTACCTGAACCGGTGCGGCACGGCGCGGCCCGCGGCTAACCTGAGTCGATGCGGGTTCGTCTGGAAAGGTCCCGGTGTGTGGGCCACGCGCAGTGTTATGCCGTCGATCCCGAACTCTTCCCGATCGACGATATGGGTTATTCGATCCTCGAAGAGCACGAGGTCGCGCCCGGGGACGAACAGCGCACCCGCGATGGCGTCGCGGCCTGCCCGGAGGAGGCGCTGATCCTCGACGAGGAGCTCTGAGTGCCGCAGGCCGCCGAGCAGGCGCCGGGCGACGGCATCCAGGCGTCCTCGCTGCGCCGGAGCCTCAACGTGTGGTCGGCGGTCGGGGTATCGGTCGCCCTGATGGCCCCGTCGATGGCCATCAACATCAACCCGCAAGGCACTGCCGCGGCGGTCGGCCGGGCAGTTCCGCTGGCGTTCCTGCTGGCCACCGTCGGCGTGCTACTGATTGCCCACACCTTCGTCCGCCTTTCGCAGCGGTTCAGTCATGCCGGCAGCGTCTATGCGTTCGTCGGTGCCACGTTGGGACCCCGCGCCGGCAGCGTGGCCGGTTGGCTCAACGCAGGCACTTATGTCTTCTACGGCGCGGTGACCTCCACGGCCGCGGGCATCTTCCTAACCGACCTGATACGGAAAATTCTGTCGCCCAATGACTTACCCGACTGGGCGGGGTATGTGTTCGCTTGGCTTGTGCTCGCCGCAGTGTGGTGGTTTTCGGTCCGTGAGATCCGGGGCGGCACCACGTTGCTGCTGGTGACCGAGGGCCTGACGATCGCGCTGATTCTGGTGGTTGCCGTGATAACGCTCGGCAAGCTCATCACCGGCCATTCGCCGGGTGGCCAGCGCGTGGATATGTCGGTGTTCACCGTCACCTCGGGCACCTCGGTGTCGACGGTCTTCCTGGGAATCGTGTTCGGCTTTTTGTCTTTCGCGGGATTCGAGGCCGCGGCGACCCTCGGCGAGGAGACCGAACAACCCCGGCGCAACATTCCGCGGGCGATTCTGGGCACCGCGCTATTCGGCGGCGTGTTCTTCGTGGTCGTCACGGCGATCGAGATGATGGCGTTCGGGACGGATGCCGGCGGGGTGCAGGCGTTCGTCAAATCCGAAGCCCTGATAGGTGATCTCGCGCAGCGATACGTCGCCTCATGGTTGTCGTACGTCATCGTGATCGGTGCGACATTCAGCGCGGCGGCGTGTTGCCTGGCCTGCGTCGTCGGCGCGAGCCGGCTGATCTTCGCGCTGAGTCGGGACGGGATGGGCCCGACGGCGCTGGCCTCGGTGCACCCGAGCCGCAATGTGCCGCACGTGGCGGCGACCGTGAGTGTGGCCGTGGTGGTGGTGATCCAGGCCGTCGGCTGGGTGCTGTTGCGGGCGACGCCTTTCGACGTGTTCACTATCGCCGCGACCGCGGGCACCCTGATCCTGCTGGTGGCCTATGTACTGGCCACATTGGGCGCGGTGCGGCTGCTGTTCGTCGCCGATGACGGTCAGATTCGTCGATCGGAAGTGGTGATCCCGGTGCTCGGGCTGGCGCTGCTGGGATACACCTTGTACCGCAACGTCATTCCGTGGCCGGACGGAAGTGCGCTGTGGGGCCCCGGCCTGGCCATCGCGGTGCTTGCCCTTGTCGTCATCGGTGTGCTGGTCCGGCCTGCCGCCGCCCGCGAGGCGGGCGCGAAACTCATGGCACAGCAAGGATTTTAGAACCAGGTCGGCCGCACTGCCGGGGAGGCGGTGCGGCCGACGGGCGGGGCTGTCTAGGCGGGTTGGTGGGCCGGATCTGGCGCCGGCAGAGCTACTTCGGTGCCGGCCGGCGCGATGTCACCGGGAGGTGGTGGTGGCAATTCCCCCGGTGGTGGTGGCAATTCGCCGGGCGGCGGTGCGTCGACGACGTTGTTCACCAGCACTGGCGCATCCGCCGGGGGAGCGTCCGGCGCGGGCGGTGCCAGCGGATCGGTCATCGCCTCGGCCGGCATCGGCAGGTACATGTGGTGGGTGAACTGCGGCTGGTAGGCGCCGCCGCCGCCGATCCGCACGCCGCCACCCTCGCCGCTGGACACCGGGGTGCCGTCGGGCAGCGTGACGGCGGTGTGGCGACCATTCCAGCCGATCACCAGTGAATTGGGTGCGGTGCCGTAGTGGAATCCGCGGGCCAGGAGCGCTGCTTCCTCGTTGCCGGTGTGGAACCGGCTGCCGAAAGCGGGTCGTCCGGTGGCCACATTGGACACCCAGGAGGCCAGCCCCGAACAGTCAGTGCCAGCCGGAGTGTCCCCACCGGGGATATACGGCGTGCCTGACACCTGACTGATCAGAGTCATCAACGTCGCGATTGCAAACATGTTGCCGAAAGTAACAACTAATTTGCGCGAATACCAAAGTCTGTGCTTTGCACCACGTTTCGCAAAATGGTGTGGCGCTCGCAACAATTTTTCTGAGAAATCACAAGCGAATCGGATTCGTCACCCCGATGCGCTTTCCGAATTAAACGCCATATCAAGGTGTTTCGGCAAGTGTTGATGACGAGCGGCTGTATACCGACGCTCACCCGACGATGGGCCGGAGAGTGGGGCCGTAACAGGCTCGGTATTGCTGGATCGATTCAGATGCAGCCAAACCGAGTCTTCGCCGTGACGTGCGATCAAGCGTTGCGGCAGGCGAGATCAGCCCTCGGCGCGGACCTGGTCCTTGAGTGCGGGCACCACCGGCGGGGCGGTCCGCCAGTTCGGCAGGCCGTCTTCCTCGAGCCCCACGGGCCAGCCGTTCTCGTGGACTTGTGCCCAGTGCGAGTGGTTGAGCTGATGCAGGGTGAAGCAGGCGTTGAGCGCGTTGTAGAAACCCATGTTGTCTTGCGTCTGATTGACCGCTTCCTTGGCCAGCAGCGCGGCCATGGTCGGCACTTCGGCAATCCGGCGAGCGAACTCCAGCGTCTTGTCGGCCAGTTCATCCTGCGGGAACACCTTGGACACCATGCCCAATTGATAGGCCTCGTCCACGGTCATCGCGTCACCGGTGAGCATCAGCTCCTTGGTCTTGCGTGGCCCGAACTCCCACGGATGGGCGAAGTATTCGACGCCGCACATCCCGAGCCGGGCGCCGACCACGTCGGCGAAGCGGGTGCCTTCGGCGGCGACGATCAGATCGCATGCCCACATCAGCATCAGCGCGGCCGCATAGACCTCACCGTGCACCTGGGCGATGGTGATCTTGCGGAGGTCGCGCCAGCGGCGGGTGTTGGCGAAGAAGTGATGCCACTCTTGCAGCATCAGGCTCTCGGCACCCTTCCGCGTCCCGCCGTTGACCTGGTAGCTCGGGTGCTGGTCTGGGCCGGGGGTGTATTCGGCGCGCGAGACCGCCGACCCGAGGTCATGGCCGGAGGAGAACATCGGGCCATGACCGCCCAGGATCACCACCCGGACGTTGTCGTCGGCCTCGGCCCGCAGGAACGCTTCGTTGAGCTCCACCAGCAGGCCGCGGTTCTGGGCGTTGCGTGCATCGGGCCGGTTGAGCATGATGCGCGCGATGCGCCCGTCATCGAGGTCTTCGTAGGTGAGGAAACGGTAATCCTGAGACATAGCGGCATTCTACGCAGGGGAGAATGTCGTTACCCGAGCCGGGCGCGCAACTCGCGTTTGAGGACCTTCCCATAGCTGTTCTTGGGCAGGTCGTCGACGAAAACATAGCGCTTCGGCCGCTTGAAGCGAGCGATCCGGTCCAGCAGGTGGGCGTCGAGTGCCTCCTCGGCGGCGGATCCGACGATGAACGCCACGACGATCTCGCCCCACTCGGGATCCGGGGCGCCCACCACACAGGCCTCGGCGACGCCGGGATGCTCCAGGAGCGCCTCCTCGACCTCGCGTGGGTAGACATTGCTCCCACCGCTGATGACCACGTCCTTGGACCGGTCCCGAAGCGTGAGGTAGCCGTGCTGGTCGAAGGAGCCCATATCGCCGGTGTAGAGCCAGCCGTCGCGCAACGCCTCGGCGGTGGCGTCGGCGTTGTTCCAATAGCCGGACATCACCACATCACCACGGCACACGATCTCGCCGATCTCGCCCTGCTCGACGGGCGCGCCATCGGGGTCCAACACGGCGACCTCGACCCCGGACCGGGGGTAGCCGACCGAACCGAGGATGGCGTCATCGGGGGAGTCGTGGTCGACACGACGCAATCCGGTGATGGTCATCGGGGATTCGCCCTGACCGTAGATCTGGGCGAAAACGGGCCCGAACGCCGCCATCGCCTTCTTCAGGCCGTCGACATACATCGGTCCACCGCCGTAAACGATCGTACGTAAGGAGGCCGGCACATTGCGCCCGGTGTCAACGAGGCGCTGGATCATGGTGGGCGCCAGAAAGGCCGACGATCCCGGGTGGTGGCCGCACAGATCGAGGAACTCGTCGGGGTCGAAAGCGCCTGAGCGGGAAACCACCTGGCGGGCTCCGCGCAAGACGTAGGGGGCGATGTACATCCCCGACCCGTGTGACATCGGGGCGGCGTGCAGCAGGCTGCAGTTCTCGTCCGGGGAGTCGATGTCGGCCAGGTGCGCCACCGTCATCGCGGTGAGGTTGCGGTGCGAAAGCATCGCTCCCTTGGAGCGGCCGGTGGTGCCGCTGGTGTAGAACAGCCACGCCAGCGCCGACGGGTCGGTTGATCCGAGCACAGCTGGCGGAGTGCTGAACAACTGCTCGTAGTCTCCTCCATCGATCAGTTCGACGACGACCGGCGCCAGCGGCGTCAACTCCGCTGCGATCTTCGGCGAGGCGAATACCATTGCCGCACCTGAATCTTCAAGGATCTGCACCATCTCGCGGGGATGCAGCTTGAAGTTGACTGGGACGACGGCGCAGCCGGCGGCCCATACTCCGTAGAACAGTTCGATGATCTCCGGCCGGTTTTCGCTGGCGATAGCGATCCGCTGACCGGGGGCGTAGGAATGGCGAAGCGAGGCGGCCAGCCGCAGTGCGCGCTCCCGCAGCTGGCTCCAGGTGTGCAGTTGCTGTTCGCCGCGATAGACGGCGCCCCGGTCGCCGAACCGGGCCGCGGCCTGATCGAGCGTGGCGAACAGGTTCACCGCACGACCCATTCCGCGGACAGCGCACGCTCCGACAGGTATTTCGTCGAGCTCCAGCCGCCGTCGACCACGATGGTCTGCCCGTTGATGAAACTGCCTGCGTCCGAGCACAAGAACGCCACCGTGCCGGCGATGTCCTCAACCCGCCCCAATCGGGTGTGCGGCGTCATCTCGGTCTGCATCTTCTTGAAGCCGGGATCGGAGAGTCGTTGCTCGACCATCGGCGTCACCGTCACCCCGGGGGCGACGGCATTGCAGCGGATCCCCTGCGCACCGTACTGACAGGCGATGTGTGTGGTCAGCGCGGTCAGACCGCCCTTGGCGGCGGAGTACGCGCCGCCGCGCAGACCGCCGACGACGGCGAACGTGGACGTGATGTTGATGATCGCCGAACCGGGACCCATGTGGCCGATCACGTCGCGGGCCAACCGGAACGGGGCTCGCAGCATGAGGCCAAGGAAATAATCCAAGGTCTCGTCGTCGGTTTCGTGCAACGGTTTGGGCCGGCCCACACCGGCGTTGTTGATCAGGAAGTTGATGTGTCCCCAGCGCGCCACCGCCTCCTCGACAACGCGGCCGGGTCCGTCGTCGGTGGTCAGATCGACAGCAATGGTGGCGATGCGGTCTGGGTCGCCGGTGGCCGCGACGACGGCCTCGGTGAGCGCGTGCAGACGCTGCTCGTCGCGGCCGGTGCCGAGGACCGTCATACCGGCCTGCGCAAGCGTGACTGCCGTGCCGAACCCGATGCCGCTGCTGGCCCCGGTGACAACGGCTACTCGGGCTGTGCCTGTTTCCGGCATATTTCCCCTTCCATCAGTGCGGCCCTGATCTGGTGCTTGAGCACCTTGCCCGCGTCGTTCTTCGGCAGCGCATCCCAGATCTCCACCTGCTCAGGGACTTTGAACATCGCCACACCTGCTCCGGAGAGAATGCCGCGCAATTCGGCCAGGCCGGGCGTCGTGCCGGCGGCGGGCACGATGACTGCGCACGCGCGTTCGCCGGTACGGGCATCGGGAAGGCCGACGATCGCGATCTCGGCGATACCGGGCGCGGCGACCAGGATGTCTTCGATCTCCTTGGGCGCGATGTTCTCACCGTTGCGGATGATGATGTCCTTGGCCCGCCCGGTGACGACGAGATAGTCGCCGTCCACCCAGGTGCCGAGGTCGCCGGTGCGGAAGTAGCCCTCGCCATCGAATGCCTCGGCAGGCTTTCCGTCGTGTAGATAGCCGAGCAGCATCTGGGCGCCGCGCGCGCGGATCTCACCGTCGACCAGCCTGATGTCAGCGATACCGCGCCGGCCGTCGGTGTCGGCGGCGTGGTCGGTGTCGCCGGGTGTGGCGGCGCCGACTGTGGTCACTGGAACCTCGGTGGATCCGTACACCCGCGACACCACGGCATGGTCGAAATATTCTGTTGCCGAACGGATCAGGGATGGCGGTACGGACGCCCCCCCGCAGATGAACACCTTCAGGGCCGGTAGCCGGGTGCCGGCGCGGCGGGCCGCGGCGAGCAACTGTGTCAGAAACGGGGTCGCACCGGCCATGTGAGTGCAGCGCTCGGCGGTCATCAACGCCACCGCGTCGTCCGCGTCCCAGCGGTCCATCAGCACGGCGGTGGTGCCGAGCAGCAGCGGGCACTCGAACGCGTAGATGGAGCCGCCGATGTGGGCGATCGGCGAAGGCACCAGGAACTTGTCACCCGGATCGATCATCCAGTGGTCACGAAGCTGGCAGATCAACGCGTTCAGCGAATTATGGCTGTGCAGCACCCCTTTGGGGCGACCGGTGGTACCGGATGTATAGAGGATCATGCGCACGTCGTCGGGATCCAGCTCGGGCAGGTCCGTCGGGGCGGCGCCGTCGATCAGGTCGGAGTAGGGGGTGTGGCCGGCACCACGCAGCACCACCACCTCGGGAGGGGAGGTCAGCTGGGCGGTGACGCGGCCGAGCATGGCGGCGTAATCATGGCCGCGGAATTCGGCCGGAACGAAGATGATCCGGCTGTCGACGTCATCGAGGATGAACGTCAGTTCGCGGTCGCGCAGGGACGGCAGGATGGGATTGACGATCATTCCGGCGAGCGTCGCCCCGAGGTAGACCACCGCGGCCTCATGCCAGTTCGGCAGCATGAACGACACCACGCCCCCCGGCCGCATCCGGGTCGACAACGCCGCGGCGAGTGAACGGGCCTGCCGGTTCACCGTCGCGCAGTCCAGGCGGACCCCATCGTCGACGACCAACACCCGCTCCGGCGTCTTCTCGGCGGCCGCCCGCAGTGCATCGGCCAGGGTGGTGGAGACCCACCACCCGCGCCGATAGGCATCGGAGCCGAACTCATCGCGGGTCACGGTCTACTCCTTGACCCGGCGTAACGTCATGGTGTGCGTGTAACGCCGCGCCGGGTGGGTGTTGATGGTTACCTGGGCGATGTCGCCCTCGGAGGTGCGATAGGTGCGGCGGACCTGCAGCGCCGGGGTGCCGGGTTCGACGTCGAGGCGTTCCCCCAGATCGGCCCGCATCGGGACCGCGGAGATCTCCTGGTGTACTTCGACGATGCTGCAGCCGAACATGTCCTCGATCAGCGGGAAGATCGGGCCGTTGTGGCGCTGCAAGATCCGCCCGACCGCGGCGAACGCCCGGTTGATGTAGTACTCGGTGAAGCACACGGCATTGGTCGCACCCTCGACCTGGCGGTATCCACCGACCCCCAGCCACTCTTCGCCGGCAGGCAGGCCGGTGCGCTCGGCCAGGGCGGCGTCGACGGTGAGCATGCGGTTGGCCTGGATGACGAACCGGGCACCGGTGGCGAACGCCATCAAGTCGTCGATCGACATGAGGTCCTGCGCGTAGGTTCCGGTGGACGTACGCGCCGTCACCAGAGTTCCCGCCCGTGGCCGCGACGAGATCAGGTTGTCCTCCCGCAGCCGGCGCAGAGCCTCGCGCACCGTGTAGCGGCTCACGGAGAAGCGTTCGCACAGTTCATGTTCGGTGGGGAGCTGAGAGCCGACCGGGAACACTCCGTCGACGATCTCCTGCCGCAGCGTCCGGGCCACCTGCAGGTAGCGCGGGTTGGGGGCCGAAGCGGCGACCTCCTGCGTCATGGGGTCGAGTGGGTGGGTCGCAGCGCGAGTACGCTGCCGTCGGCGTCGGCGGACACGTAGAGGGTGCCGTCGGGGCCGCCCGCGATGCCCGCGAACGGACCCTGCGGACCGGAGAACGGCGGCATGCCCAGCAGCGGCTTGGGCGTGACCCCCGGCGGCGCCCCGACCGGAAGATCCGATGCGATCGTCTGGCGTGCGCCGCTGGCAAGATCCACGGCGACAACCTCCTTGCGGCCCGCGTCGACGATATAGAGCAGGCCGTCGGCGATCAGCAGGCCCTGTGGCTGCCCGAGCCCGTCGACGACGGTCTCGGCACGGCCGCCCGACAGCTTCACCACCCGGCCCGTTTCGCCGACCAGTACCGTCCCGTCGGGCGCGACCACCACGCCAACCGGAGTCTGCAGGCCGGCGGCGAGTACCTCAGTGCCACCGCCGGTGCCGATGGCCAGCACGCGGCCGGTACCTTGCTCCACGACGACAGCCGCACCGTCGGGTGCCAGCGCGACACCGTAGAGCTGATCGAAACCGCCTGCCATCACTTCGGTTTCGCTGGTCTCGGGTCGATAGCGGGCGACGTCGCCATTCGCGGTGGTGACCACGAATTCGCCGGGAGCCGAGGGCGTCAGGCCACGCAGGAAGCCCGGATACCCGGGTGTGAACAACATGCCCGCGATCTGCTTCTCGCCGCCGGGCATCAATCGGTAGAAGTAGGTGCCGTCGGCGATGTACAGGGCGCCGTCGGCACCGACCGCGAGGTCCAGGGGCCAGTTCAGCCCGCCCTGCAGCGCGGCGCGAGTCGTCCCGTCGGGGAGGATCTCGGTGATCTCGCCAGTGAAGTTGGAGACGAACAGCCTTGCGTCGGTGCCGGACCCGGTGAAAGTGCAGTTGTCCAGGCCGGGTGCCAGCTGGGCCAGCACGGTCTGCACGCCGGTCCGCGGATCGATGCGCAGCACCTGTCCGCTGAATACCTGAGTGGACACGATGTACCCGTCTGCGTCGAACTTCACCGAATCGGGGACGCCGAGATCACCGGCGACGGGCTCCGGCTCGCCGCCGTCGACGTCGATACGCCAGATCTCGTTGGCGTCCATCACCGGGAAGTACAACTTCCCGTCCGGCCCGAACTCCATCGCATTGGGGGACGGGAGGTTCTCGGAGATCACCCGGGGCGGGCCGCCATCCATGGGCAGCTCCAGCAGTCGGCCACCGTGGCGGCACTCGCCGACGAACAGCCGCCCGTTGTGGACGGTGATGCCGTTGGCCGAGGGCACATCGTCGCGCAGCACACGCGCACGGCCGTTCTCCAGCACACTGACGCGCCCATTCATCACCTCGGTGGCGATGAGGCGTCCCGCGTCGTCGAAGGCCACGTCGTCAGGAGCGACGATATCGCCGCCCTTGGGGCTGACGGCCTCGACCGCGCCGGTGCCGACGTCCAGCGCGCTGATCTGGCTGCCGGTGACCTGCGCGATGTACACCCGGCCGTCCGGGCCGGTGCGCAAGCCGTTGGCTCCGAACACCCGGCTCGGCGGGGTGAGCCGGTCCAGTGACCAGCCCGGCCCGGTGCTCGGCGGCTTCGATGCTGCGTAGCGCGTCACGGCAGCCGACCCTACCAACCACAATTAGTCCAGACAATAGATGAGCGGCTCCCGGAAATCCGGCCTTGACTGCATAGACACGGCTGGAGAATGATGTTCTGCGATGAGCGCAATGCCATATTTTGTCCGGACTATTACCGCATTGGTGGTCGCGGGGTAATGCCGACGGACGCCGATCTGCTGGGCCTCGACGGCCGCGTCGTCGTGGTCGCCGGTGCTGGTGGCGGCGGCATCGGCACCACGGTCACCGAATCGGTGGCCCGCGCCGGCGCCACCGTCATCGCGGTGAGCCGCTCACCGGAGAACCTCGACAGGCATGTGGGCCCGTTGTCCGCCGCGGGCCTGCCCGTCGTTCCGGTCGCCGCCGATGTCTCGACTGACGACGGCATCGCCACCGTGCTGGACGCGGCCCGCCATACCGACGGGGACCTCTACGGATTGGTCAACGTCGCCGGCGGTGCCGGACCGTCGACCTGGATGCCGTCGACCCGGGTGTCGCGCTCGGACTGGCGGGAGCTGTTCGCCGCGAATCTCGAGACGATGTTCTTCATGAGCCAGGCCGTCGCCGAAGAGCTGCGGGTCAGCGGCCTGCCGGGATCGATCGTGTCGGTCTCGTCGATCAGCGGCATGAACACCGCGCCGCTGCACATCGCCTACGGCACCGCCAAGGCTGCCATCGTCGCGGCCACCCGCACCATGGCCGTCGAACTCGCAGCTCACGGAATCCGGGTCAACGCCGTCGCGCCCGGTGTCACCGAGACCCCGGCGTCGGGCACCTATGTCGAATCCGATCCCGACCGGGACCGCCGCGCGATCGCGATGGGCCGGCGCGGCCGGCCCGCCGAACAGGCCGGGGCCATCCTGTTTCTGCTCTCGGAGATGTCCAGCTATGTCACTGGTCAGACCCTGCTGGTCGACGGCGGGCTGAACCTGCGGTGGACACACCTCGATGCCGACAACACGTCGCTGTTCCTGAAAGACGAGACATTCCGGTCAGCCATCACACGTTGGGGGAACGCATGACGGACATCAAGGGTGCCGACACCGAGGAACTCTCCGAGCCGATGACCATCGGCACCGACGCCTATATCTCGCCGGAGTACGCCCGCGCCGAGCGAGATCGGTTGTGGCGCAAGGTGTGGCAGCAGGTGGGCCGGGTTGAGGAGCTCCCCGAGGTGGGCAGCTACCTCACCTATGACATCCTCGACGACTCCATCATCGTGGTGCGGACCTCGACCGCTGAATCGAAAGAGGCATTCGCGGCGCACCACAACGTGTGCATGCACCGGGGGCGGCGGCTGATCGACGTGCCGCCGGGCGCCAAGAACGCGCTGGGCCGGGCCCGCAAGTCCTTCGTCTGCGGATTCCACGGCTGGACGTACGGACTGGACGGGGCGTGTACCCACATCCGTGAACAGGAGGACTGGAAGGGGGCGCTCACGGGTGAGAACACCCATCTGGCTCCGGTGCGGGTCGACACCTGGGGCGGCTGGCTGTGGATCAACATGGATCCGGACTGCGAGCCGCTGGCCGACTACCTGTTCCCGGCGGCGAAGATCCTCGACCCGTTCGGACTGGAGAACATGCGCTTCAAGTGGCGCAAGTGGCTGAACTTCGACTGCAACTGGAAGGTCGCGCTGGAGGCCTTCAACGAGACCTACCACGTCTTCACCACACACCCGGAGTTCAACAAGTTCGGTGAGTTCAAGGGCTGGGCCAAGGTGCAGGGCAAGCACAGCAACATCGGCTACGACGCTCCACAGGACATGGAGGCCACCAAGTCCAAGATCCGGCTCGGTAGCGGTGCGGATCCGCGGATATCGACCGCCGAGATGCAGATCTACACCATGGAGGAGACCAACACCTCCACCACCGAGACGCTGGTGAACGCCGCCAAACGGCTTGTCGACGAGCTCCCCGAGGGCACTCCGGCCGACAAGGTGCTCGAGCACTGGCTGGCCTCGGCGCGCCGTGACGACGAGGCACGCGGAGTCATCTGGCCGACGATTCCCGCCGACGTCCTGGGGCAGAGCGGCACGGCGTGGCAGATCTTCCCCAACTTCCAGATCGGACAGGGCTTGACCGTTGCGCTGTGCTACAGCGCCCGCCCCGACCCGAGTTACGATCCCGACAAGTGCATCTTCGAAGTCTCGGTCTTCGAGCTGTACCCGAAAGGCGAAGAGCCGCAGACCGAGTGGGAGTACACGCCGCCTGGGGACCCGAACTGGCGTTCGGTGCTGCCCCAGGACTTCTCCAACATGGCGGCGGTACAGCAGGGCATGAAGTCGGCCGGATTCCCCGGGACACTGCCCAATCCCTACCGGGAGCGCAGCACCGTCAACCTGCATCACCAGCTGGCCAAGTATATGGGCACCGGCGATCCGCGAGAAATCCAGTGATTTCGGCGCGCTATCCGTCGCTGAGCGAACGAAAACGCGCCGAAATCGCGAGGGAGGAGACCAGGTGACCTACCCGGAGAAGCCCTGTGGACCAACCGATGTGCCGCAGGATGTCGACATCGAGGCCATGCGGGTCAAGTACGCCGCCGAGCGTGCGAAGCGAGTGCGCGACGAGGGCGCCGCACAGTACCTCGAACTCGACGGCGACCTGGCCGGCCTCTACGAGGTGGACCCCTACACGCCGGTCACCGAACGCGACCCGATCGACGAGGACATCGAGGTCGTGGTGCTCGGCGGTGGCTTCGCCGGCCTGCTCTCCGGTGCCTACCTGAAGAAGGCAGGTATCGGGGACGTCCGGGTGATCGACATGGCCGGCGACTTCGGCGGGGTCTGGTACTGGAACCGCTTCCCGGGCATCCAGTGCGACAACGACGCCTATTGCTACATTCCGATGCTCGAGGAACTCGACTTCCTGCCGAGCAAGAAGTTCGCCGACGGAGCCGAGATCTTCGGACATTGCCAGGCGATGGGCAAGCACTTCGGCCTCTACGACGGCGCGATCTTCTCCACTCAGGTGGAGACCATGCGCTGGGACGATTCGATCAAGCGCTGGCGGCTCACGACCAATCGCGGCGACGATATCCGCGCGCGCTTCGTCGTGATGGCCCAGGGGTCCTACAACAAGCCCAAGCTGCCCGGCATCCCCGGCATCAAGGAGTACCTCGATGCCGGCGGGCATGCCTTCCATTCCGCGCGGTGGGATTACGACTACACCGGCGGCGACGCGAGCGGTGGTCTGCACAAGCTCGCGGACAAGCGGGTCGCCCTGATCGGCACCGGCGCCACCGGAGTGCAGCTGGTACCGCACCTCGGCCGGGATGCCAAGCAGCTGTTCGTGTTCCAGCGCACCCCGTCCTCGGTGGACATGCGCGAGAACACGCCCACCGATCCGGAGTGGGCGGCCGCACTGCAGCCGGGCTGGCAGGAGGAGCGTAAGCGCAACTTCCACAACTGGTCACCGTTCGTCGGCGTGGTGTTCGGCGAGCCGGACCTGGTGTGCGACTTCTGGACCGAACTCGGCCGCAACATGACCGCCCGGATCGCGGCCAGCCCCGACCCCGCATCGCTGGGCGTCGAAGAGATCATGGCGATCCGGGAAGAAGAGGACTACAGGATCATGGAGCGGCTGCGGCGCCGCGTCGAGAGCATCGTCGAGGATCCGCAGACCGCCGAGGCGCTGAAGCCGTACTACCGGTTCATGTGTAAACGCCCGTGCTCGAGCGAGACCTACCTGCCCGCCTTCAACCTGCCCAACGTGACGTTGGTCGACGTCGCCGAGTCCAAGGGCGTGGAACGGCTCACGAAGAAGGGCATCATCGCCAACGGCGTGGAGTACGAGGTCGATTGCGTGGTGTTCGCCAGCGGGTTCGAGATCTCCACGGAGATCAGCCGCCGGTATGCGATCGACGTCATCGAGGGTCGCGACGGGTTGTCGCTGTTCGACTCCTGGCACGACAGCTACCAGACGCTGCACGGGATGACCAGCCGGGGCTTCCCCAATCAGTTCCATCTCGGGTTCATCCAGGGTGGGGTGTCGGCCAACACCACCGCGATGTTCGAGCAGCAGGCCCGCCACATCGCCTACATCATCGCCGAGGTCTCCAAGCGCGGGGCGACCACGGTGGAGCCGTCGCAGGCGGGGCAGGACAACTGGGTGAACACCGTCCGCGAACTCGCGATCGACAACTCGGCGTTCGAGCTTTCCTGCACCCCCGGTTATTACAACAACGAGGGCCGCGGGGCTTCAGAGAACAATGGTGGATTCCTCGGTCACTTCTACTCGCCCGGCTTCTACGCGTTCGACGAACTGATCGCGCAGTGGCGTGACAAGGGTGACCTCGACGGCCTGGAACTCGGACACTAGTCGCCGATGGCGCACGAAAGTAACACCAGGGCGAAAGATCCGGCGATTCCCCGCCGTGACGTTACGGTCGGCGGCGCGGGCCGTGGCTGACCGGAGGTTCGACGATCGGGTGGCCGTCATCACCGGCGCCGGCCGTGGTCTCGGCCGCGAATACGCGCTGCTGCTCGCCGGCCTGGGCGCCAAGGTCGTGGTCAACGACCCCGGAGGAGCCCTGACCGGCGAGGGTGACGACATCGGGCCGGCGCATCAGGTGGTCGACGAGATCATCGCGGCCGGCGGGGAGGCGATCGCCTCCACGGAGTCGGTGGCGACAGCGGTGGGCGGTCAGGCGATCGTCGGGGCGGCGACACAGCGGTACGGCCGGATCGACATCCTGATCCACAATGCCGGGATCGTGCGGCGCGCACCGCTGTCGGAGATGGCCGGGGAGGATTTCGACGCGGTGCTCGACGTGCACCTGCGCGGCGCGTTCCACGTTGTGCGGTCGGCTTTTCCGTTGATGTGTCAGGCCGGCTACGGTCGTATCGTCCTGACCTCGTCGATCGGTGGGCTCTATGGCAACCATGCGGTGGCCAACTACGCCGCCGCCAAGGCCGGGGTGATCGGACTGTCCGATGTCGCCGCGCTGGAAGGCGCCGAACACGGTGTGCGCTGCAACGTGATCGTCCCGGCGGCGGTGACCAGGATGGCCGAGGGGCTGGACACCTCCGCCTACCCGCCGATGGGTGCCGATCTGGTCGCCCCGGTGGTCGGCTGGCTGGCGCACGAATCCTGCTCGGTCACCGGGGAAATCCTCACCGCCATCGCGGGTCGGGTCGCCCGGGTGGTGGTCGCCGAATCCGTCGGCGTCTACCAGCCGGCGTGGACCATCGACCAGGTGGGCGCTCGCATCGAGGAGATCCGCGACATCAGCAACCCGCTGGTCTTCCCGGTGGTACCCGACGGGCACAACGCTCACATCGGCCACAGCTTCGGGATGGCAAGGGGCACAGAATGAACAGCAGCGGTCCGCTGGCGGGGGTTCGGGTCGTCGACCTCACCGCCATGGTGATGGGGCCGTACTGCACCCAGATCATGGCCGACATGGGTGCCGACGTCATCAAAGTCGAACCGCCGGAAGGGGACAACACCCGGTTCATCTCGGTCGGACCGGCCCCCGGCATGAGCGGCGTGTTCGTCAACGTGAACCGCGGTAAGCGCAGTGTGGTGCTCGATCTGCGCACCGACACAGGCCGGGAAGCCTTGCGCGCCCTCATCGCCCGAGCCGATGTCTTCATCCACTCGATGCGGGCCAAGGCGATCGCCAAGCTGGGCTTCGACTATGAGACGGTCTCGGTGATCAATCCGCGCATCGTCTACACCAACTGCTACGGGTACGGTCGCCGGGGTCCGGAACGGGACCGGCCCGCCTACGACGACACCATTCAGGCCGAATGCGGGATTCCCGCCGTCCAGGAACAACTGACCGGGGATGCCAACTATGTCGGCACCATCATGGCGGACAAGGTAGCCGGACTCACCGCCCTGTACTCGACCATGATGGCGCTGTTCCACCGTGAACGCACCGGTGAGGGGCAGGAGGTCGAGGTCGGCATGTTCGAGACCATGGCCTCCTTCATGCTGGTCGAGCACGCCAACGGCGCGATGTTCGACCCTCCGCTGGGGCCCGCCGTCTACCCGCGCACCGTCGCGCCCAATCGCCGCCCCTATCGCACCGCCGACGGCCAGATCGCGGCGCTGATCTACAACGACAAGCACTGGAACGCGTTCATCAACGCGGTGCAACCGCCCTGGGTGACCGACGAGCACGCGACGCTCGAACAACGCGCCCAGCAGATCGACACCGTGTACGGCTTGGTGGCCAAAACACTCGAGGAACGCACCACCGCCGAATGGCTGGCGCTGTTCGGTGAACTGGAGATACCGGCGGCGCCGATCAACACCCCGGATGCGTTGTTCGATGACCCGCATCTCAATGCGGTCGGGCTGTTCGAGACGGTGCAGACCCAATACGGTCCGGTTCGGTTCCCTGGCGTCCCGACGTGGTTCTCCCGCACACCGGGACACGTTCGTGGTCCGGCGCCGGAGCTGGGCGCCGACACCCAGGACGTCCTGAGCGAACTGGAGCTTTCCGATGCCGAAACCGGGGAGGTGGTCTGAGGGTGGAATTTCAGATGGGTGAGCAGGCCGACGAGTTGCGGACCGAACTGCGCTCGTTGGTGAAAGAACAAGTCCCCGAACACTTCCTGGGTGCCTTCACCGACGATCCGGCGGATCTCGAAACAGCCCAGCAGTTCTGCCGCACACTGGCGCGGCGCCACCTGCTGTGCATGGCCTGGCCCGAGCAGTTCGGCGGCCGGGAGGCATCGGTCTGGGAGCAGACCGTGGTGCGCGAGGAGATGTGGGCCCACCACGAACCACGCGGTGCCCAGTACATGGGGGTGAACTGGGTCGGGCCGATCATCATGAAGCACGGCACCGCGGAGCAGCAGCGCAGGCACCTGCCACCCATCGCGGCCGGTGAGGTGATCTGGTGCCAGGGCTTCTCCGAGCCGGAAGCCGGATCCGATCTGGCGTCGTTGCGGACCACAGCGCGCCGAGCCGCGGACGGGTCGGACGGCTGGCTGGTGAGCGGGCAGAAGATCTGGACGTCCTACGCCACCATGGCGCAATGGTGTTTCCTGCTGGCCCGCACCACCAGGGTCGGCGACGGTGGCGTCGCCAAGAAGCAGCAGGGCCTGACGATCTTCCTGGTTCCGATGAACGATCCGGCCATCCAAGTCCGGCCGATCCGCACGATGTTGGGCCCCCACCACCTCAACGAGGTGTTCTTCGACGACCTGCGCGTCACCGAGGCCGACGTGCTGGGCACCGTCGACGACGGATGGTCGATCGTGCAGGACGTGATGTCCTTCGAACGTGTCGGCATCGCGCGCTACGCCCGCTGCGAGCGGCTGTTGGCCGCCGCCCCTACCGTTCTCGGCGATCGGTGGGAGGAGTTGCCCGCCGAGTTGCGGGGACGGTGGGTGCGGATGCTCACCCACTGCCGCCGGGCCCGGTTGATGGCGTACCGGGTGGTCGAGTTGCAGAACAGTGGCCAGATCAAACCCGGCGACGCCGCCGCCTATCGGATCGCGGTGACCAAGCTGGATCAGGACAGCGCCGAGGTGCTCACCGACATCGCCGCCGAAGTTGCCCATGATGATCCGCGAGCCGGGTGGTTCCTCGGTGAGGTCGAGGACCATTGGCGGTACTCGCAGGCTTCCACGGTGTCCTCGGGCAGCATCGAGATGCAGCGCATCCTGTTGTCCCGCTCGTTGCTGGCCGGGGCGAAGTGAGCGACATGCTTCTTGACCTGGGCAAGGATGCCAAAGAGTATGGCCGCCAGGCGCTTCGCGCGTTCGAGATGGCCGGCGGCGATCAGTTGGTGCAACAAGCCGAGACCAAGCCGGAGCTACGCGACTCGCTGGTCGGACCGGCGCTGGCCGAACTCGGGGCGTTCGATCTCGATCCGCGCACCGACCCGGACGGTTTGGAGGCGGCGGCGGCGCTGTGCCGCAGCGCGGGCTACTGGGCGCTGCCTTACCCGGTCGCCGAGCGGTTGGCGGTCCCCACCGATCTGGACTCCGACGGGCTGGTCGTGGTGGCGCAGAATCGGCCGGCGGCAGCACTGGCCGGTCTGGAAAGCCGTTGGACCGCAGTCACAGTGGCCGGTGACCGGAGCAGTGTCACCGGTCGTGGCCCGGCGGGACCGGCCTTTGTCACGGAGCTCGAACTGAGCGCGCTGGATGCCGGGGGCGCCGCCGACGTCCCGCTCGGGTTGGTGTTGCCGTGTTGGACGTTGCTGGGCATGCTCGACCGCGCGCTGGAACTCACGATCGCGCACGTCAGCCTCCGCAAGCAGTTCGGCCAGACGCTGTCGTCCTTCCAGGGCGTGCAGTTTCAGCTGACCGACGCGGAGGTGGAGCGCAGCGGTGTCGACATCCTGGCGAAATATGCGCTGTGGAGTATCGCCACCGGGCGTCCCGAGGCGCTCGATGACGCACTGGCGTTGCGGATGGCGGCCCTGGAAGCCGCCGAAGTCGTGTTCCGGGTATGTCATCAGCTGCACGGTGCCACGGGATTCTGCGATGAAACCACGCTGTCCTGGCTGTCGCGGTACAGCCAGCCACTGCGGCGGTTGCCGTGGGGAATCTCGGCGACCCGGGATCACTTGACCCGCACCGTCGGCGCCCACGGCTTGAGCGGGTTGTACACGTGACGGGGGTCAGCGAACTGGCGGAATTCCGTGCCACCGTCCGGCGCTGGTGCGCCGAACATGTACCCGAGGATTGGCGGCAAGCCCAGACCGGAGTCGGCGAAAACGAATTCGTCGCGTTCCAGAAACACTGGTTCGCCGAACTGCACAGCGCAGGGTATGCCGTGCCGCACTGGCCGGCGCGGTGGGGCGGCGGGATGTCGGTGCCCGAACAGGTTGTGCTGTATCAGGAATTGGCCGCGGCCGACGCACCCCGACTGGTGCTGGCGTTCGTCGGTATCCACCACGCGGCGTCCACGCTGTTGGTGGCCGGCACCGACGACCAACGACAGCGCCATCTCCCGGCGATCCTGGACGGTGAGATCTGGGTGCAGGGATTCTCCGAACCGGACGCCGGATCGGATCTGGCCGCGCTGCGCACGACGGCCCGCAAGGACGGCGCCAACTATGTGGTGAACGGGCAGAAGCTCTGGGCCAGTGGAGGTGCGCACGCCGACTGGTGTCTGCTACTGGCCCGCACCGATCCCGATGCGCCCAAACGAAAGGGAATTTCGTACTTTTTGCTGGACATGACCACCCCGGGTGTCGAGGTGCGCCCGATCCGCAATGCCATCGGCGACTCGCATTTCTGCGAGATCTTCCTCGACGGTGTGGAAATCCCCGCAGCCAATCTGGTCGGTGGCCAGAACCAGGGCTGGCAGGTCGCGCAGGCGACCCTGGGCGCCGAGCGGGGCATGACGATGCTGGAATTGGCCGAGCGGCTGGGCAATGCGGGCTTCCGCTGGCTGGTGGACTCGAGCCCGGTCGACGAGCCGGTCGTCGCGGACCGATTGGCCCAGTTCGAGATCGAATTGACCGGTCTGCGTGGACTGTGCCGCGATCTGGTGCAGCGGAGCGAGGCCGGCGACGCCGGGCCGGCGGATGCGTCGATCGTGAAGTTGTTCTACAGCGAATTGCTGCAGCGGATCACCGATTTCGCCACCGAGATCGGCGGCCTGGAAGTTCACACCCAATTGGCCAAGCCGATGTCGAGTGGGTGGGAGTCGGGTGCCTGGATGCTGGATTTCATCGGTTCCTGGGAGTGGACCATCCCCGGCGGCGCCAGTGAGATCCAACGCACCATCATCGGTGAACGCGGCCTGGGCCTGCCCCGAGAGCCGAGCACTGCGTAATGGCGACACAGATTTCAGAATTCGACGAATTCCACGCCGAACTCCGCTCGGTGGCGGGGGATCTACTGGCCAAGGACAAGACGGTCGACTGGGCGGTGCTGGCTGACGCGGGGTGGACCGGGCTCGAAGTGCCCGAGCACCTCGGCGGTGCCGGGGCGACCTTCGCCGAGGTGGCCGTGATCTGTGAGGAGATGGGACGCGCGGTGAGCGTCAACAGCTTCCTCGGCAGCGCGGTGCTGGCGGTCGGTGCGGTCAATGCGTTGCAGCCCAGCGAAGCCCGCGATCGGCTGCTGGCAGATATCGCCTCCGGCGCCAGTCGGGTGGCCGTGGCATTCGAACCGCTGGAATTCGTGCCCGACGCCGAAGGCGCCGACCGGATTCTGATGATCGAGGGCGACGTGGTCATCGAGCGTGCTGTGACGGTCACCCCGCAGCCCGTGCTGGACGAGACGCGCCGGCTGGCCGTGGTCACCGCGGCGGGTGAGGTCACCCACGTGCATCGCTTCGCCGGGGACCCACAGGCCCAGGTCCACCGCCTGCGTGACCGAGCCGCCGTCGCGGTGGCGTGTGACAGTCTCGGCGTCGCCGAGGCCATGCTCGCCGCCACGGTCGGTTATGCGAAGGTTCGCCGGCAGTTCGACAGGCCCATCGGCTCGTTCCAGGCCGTCAAGCACGCCTGCGCCGACATGCAGGTCACCGTCGCCGTGTCCCGCCAATTGGTCAGCGCCGCAGTCCAAGCCATCGGTGCGAACCAACCTGATGCCGCCACCGCGGCCGCGATGGCCAAGGCCTACGCCGGCAGTGCTGCCGTCGACATTGCCGGCAAGGCGATGCAGTTGCACGGCGGGATCGGCTACACGTGGGAAAGCGGTATCCACGTCTATCTCAAACGTGCCGCCCTCAACCGTTCGCTGTTCGGGTCCCCGACAGTGCACCGCCAACGACTCGCACAACGATATCGAGCAAGGAGCTAGACATGGGTGTACCGGTTTACAAACGCATTCTCGACCTGTTCGAGGCCGAGGGTGTGAACACACTGTTCGGTATCCCGGACCCGAACTTCGTGCACATGTTCACCGAAGCCGACGCGCGCGGCTGGTCGGTGGTGGCCCCGCACCACGAGCTGAGTGCGGGCTTCATGGCCGAGGCCGCGTCGCGAATGACCGGCAGGCCCGGTCTGTGCATCGGCACCCTGGGCCCCGGCGTCGCGAATATCGCCGGGGCGATGATGTGCGCGCTCGTCGAGAATTCACCGGTGATCTTCCTCGGCGGGCAGCGCGCCCGCATCACCGAGCGCAGGGTGCGCCGCGGCCGGATCCAGTTCGTCCAGCAGGAGGGCCTGTTCGCGCCCTCGGTCAAGTACAGCAGCTCCATCGAGTACGCCGACCAGACCGACGAGATCATCCACGAGGCCATCCGCCGGGCGATGTCGGGCACCCCGGGCCCGTCCTATGTCGAGTTCCCGTCGCATGTCATCCTCGACGAGCTGGACGTCGATGCGGCGCCGGCGCCGTCCAGCTACCGGCTGGTCAACCAGGGCGCGGGCAGCCGCGAGGTGGCCGAGGCCGTGCAGCTGATCCGCGAGGCCAAGAGCCCGGTGCTGCTGGTCGGCCACGGTGTGCACACGTCCCGCACCCAGCAGGAGGTCAAGGCGCTGGCCGAACTGATGGCCTGCCCGGTGATCCAGACCTCCGGGGGCACGTCGTTCATCCCGGGCCTGCAGGATCGGACGTTCCCATATCTGTTCTCCCCGGCCGCCAACCAGGCCGTCGAGGAATCCGACTTGTGCGTCGCCCTGGGCACCGAACTCGGCGAACCCATGCACTACGGCCGAACCCAGCATTGGGCCGCCAACAATGCGAACCGCAAATGGGTCTACGTCGAGCAGGACCCGACCGCCATCGGCGTCAACCGGCCGGTCGACGTGGCGCTGGTTGGCGATCTGCGCGGCGTGGTGCCACAGCTGGTCGAGGCGCTGCGCGACACCCCGCGTGCCCCGTCGGCCAACCTGGCGAGCCTGATCAAGGCCGACGCTGCGGAGCTGGCCCAGGTGGCCGAGGACGCCCCGACCGGGCGCACCCCGATTCATCCCGCCCGCTACGTCGTCGAGGCGACCAAGGCGTTCGACGAGAACGCCGCCGACGGCATCATGGTTCGCGATGGCGGCGCGACCGTGATCTTCGGTTGGACCTACTCGCAGGCCAAGCCCCGGGACGTGATCTGGAACCAGAACTTCGGCCACCTGGGGACCGGTCTGCCCTACGCGGTGGGCGCCTCGGTCGCCGACGGCGGCAAACGTCCGGTCATGCTGCTGACGTCGGACTCGGCGTTCCTGTTCCACATCGCCGAGCTGGAGACCGCGGTCCGGCAGAACCTGCCGCTGGTGTGCGTGGTCGGCGTCGACCACCAGTGGGGCCTCGAGGTGGGCGTCTACAAGCGCACCTTCGCCCAGCCGTCCCCGCAGCCCGGTGTGCACTGGAGCAAGGACGTCCGGATGGACAAGGTCGCCGAGGGTTTCGGCTGCCACGGCGAGTACGTCGAGAAGGAGGACGAGATCGGGCCGGCGATCACCCGCGCCTACGCCAGTGGAAAAGTCGGCGTGGTGCACGTATGCATCGATCCGAAGGCCAACTCCGAGGAGATGCCGAAGTACGACCGGTTCCGGACCTGGTATGCCGAAGGCACCCAATGACGCCGATTGATGAGCAAGGATTCACCGCAAGGATCGAGGAGGACACAGCCATGCGCGAATATTTGAAGTTCTACATCGACGGGAAGTGGGTCGACCCGGTCGAGCTGCGGACCCTGGACGTCGACAACCCCACCACCGAGCAGGTCAGCGGCAAGATCGCCCTCGGTGCCGAGGCGGACGTGGACAAGGCGGTCCGGGCCGCGCGCAAGGCATTCGGCAGCTGGTCGCAGTCCTCTCGAGAACAACGCCTCGACGTGCTGCAGGCCGTGATGGGCGAATACCAGAAGCGCGCCGGTGACCTCGCCGACGCGGTCCACGAGGAGATGGGTGCGCCGCCGACCCTGGCCGCCGGGCCGCAGGTCCAGATGGGCCTTGCCCATCTCGCCACGGCCATCGACGTGCTGAAGAACTACTCCTTCGAGGAGCCGCATGGGGCCACCATGGTGGTCAAGGAACCGATCGGGGTGTGCGGACTGATCACGCCGTGGAACTGGCCGATCAACCAGATCGCCTGCAAGGTGTTCCCGGCGCTGGCGGCCGGCTGCACGATGGTGCTCAAGCCCTCGGAGGTCGCGCCGTATTCCGGCCAGATCTTCACCGAGGTCGTCGCCGCGGCGGGACTGCCGGCCGGCGTGTACAACATGGTGCTCGGCGACGGGCCCGGCGTCGGGGCGGCCCTGTCCAGCCACCCCGGTATCGACATGGTGTCGTTCACCGGTTCGACGCGCGCCGGCATCGAGGTCGCACGCAACGCCGCACCGACGGTCAAGCGGGTGGCTCAGGAACTCGGCGGCAAGAGCCCCAACATCGTGCTCGACGACGAGGCCTTCGCGCAGAGCGTGACGGCGGGCGTCGCGGTGATGATGATGAACTCCGGCCAGAGTTGCAACGCCCCGTCGCGGATGCTGGTGCCGCGTTCGCGGATGGACGAGGCCGTCACGGTCGCCAGGGCGACCGCCGAGGGGGTGAAGGTCGGTGACTTGAGCGACAATTCGGCGATCGGCCCGGTGGCCTCGCGCGTGCAGTTCGACAAGGTCCAGGGCCTGATCCAGAAGGGCATCGACGAGGGTGCGACGGTGGTCGCCGGCGGGCCCGGCCGGCCCGAAGGACTGTCCACGGGCTACTACGTGCGCCCGACCGTGTTCGCCGGGGTGGACAACGACATGACGATCGCGCGCGAAGAGATCTTCGGACCGGTGCTGTGCATCCTCGGCTATGACGACCTGGATCAGGCCATCGAGATCGGCAATGACACCGACTACGGCCTCTACGGCTACGTCTCGGGAGCCGACCTGGACCAAGCACGCGCCCTGGCACGCCGGATTCGTGCCGGTGCGGTGACCATCAACCATGCGTTCGACATCAGCGCGCCGTTCGGCGGCTACAAGCAGAGCGGCAACGGCCGCGAGTGGGGCGAAGAGGGGCTCGAGGAATTCCTGGAGTCCAAGTCCATCCTGGGTTACGCGCCGGCCGGCGCAGAGGAGTAGGGGCCGGCACCGGCTAGCATCGGCACCCATGCGGGTGCTGGTGCAGCGGGTCACGTCGGCGTCGGTGTCGGTGGGCGGCGAGGTGGTCGGCGAAATTCGGCCGCCCGGCCAGGGTTTGCTCGCGCTGGTCGGCGTCACCCACACCGATACCGAGGACATCGCCCGCCGGCTGAGTGAAAAGCTCTGGCAGTTGCGGATTCTCGACGAGGAGCGGTCGGCCGCCGACACCGGTGCACCGATCCTGGTGGTCAGTCAGTTCACGCTGTACGCCAATACCACCAAAGGCCGTAGGCCGACCTGGAACGCGGCCGCCCCGGGCACGGTCGCCGAACCGCTGGTCACCGTGTTTGCCGATGCACTGCGGGCGTTGGGCGCGCACGTCGAAACCGGCGCGTTCGGCGCCGACATGCAGGTCGCGCTGGTCAACGACGGGCCGGTCACGGTGCTGCTGGAGCTCTGATCCCGAGACTCTGCAGGGGTTTGGCGGCGGTCTCGCGCAGCGTCAGCACCGTGGCCAGGGACACCACGGCCGCGATGACGATGTAAATGGCTGCGGCATAGTCATTCCCGGTGCGGGCGGACAGCAGCGTGACCACGTAGGGGGTGGTTCCGCCGAACACCGCCACCGACACGTTATAGCCGATCGACAACCCGCTGTAGCGCACCCGGGTGGCGAACAGCTCGGCGGCCGCCACCAGTGATACCGAGACGAACACCGCCTCCACGGCGGCCAGCAGGCAGTGCGCCAGGACGGCGGCCACCAGTGTCCCCGAATTCAACAGCAGGAACGCTGGATACGCCAACACCGCGAAGCCGGCCGCGCCGCCGATCAGCAGCGGCCGTCGCCCGATCCGGTCCGACAGCGCCGCCAGCGGCAGAATCAGCACCAGCGCGACAACGGTCGCCGTGGTGATCGAGACGAATGAGGCGGTTTTCGAAAAGTGCAGGGTCTTGATGAAATAGGTTGGCAGATAGGTGAACACCACGTAGAAGCCGATGTTGTGGATGATCATCAGGCCGATGACCTGAACGATGGGCTGCCACGCCGTGGTGACGGCCTCCCGTAGCGGCGATTCGGCGACCCCCTCGGTGTCGGAGAGTTCGGTGAACGCGGGGGTGTCCTCCAGGCGCAGCCGGATGTAGAGCCCGACCAGGCCCAGCGGAGCCGCCAGCAGGAACGGAATCCGCCAGCCGTAGCTTTCCATGGCGCCGTCGGGGAGTGCGGCGGCCAGCAGCGTCACGGTGAGCGAGCCGAGCAGGAACCCCACCATGGCCGACCACACCAGGAACCCGACCACCACCCCGCGCCGGCGATCGGCCGAGAACTCGGCGAGATAACATGCGCCGCCACCATATTCACCACCCGCGGAGAAGCCCTGCAGGCAGCGCAGCAGCAGAAGCCCCAGCGGGGACAGCACTCCCGCGGCGGCGTAGGTGGGTAGCAGTCCGATCGCCAGCGTCGAACCCGACATCAGCAGAATCACCAGCGCCAGCACACGTTGCCGGCCGATGCGATCACCCAGCGGGCCGAAGAAGAAGCCGCCGAGCGGGCGCATGAAGAATGCCGCGGCGAAGATCGCGAAGGTGTTCAGCAGTGCGGCCGTCTCGTTGCCCGGCGGAAAGAACTTCACCGAGATGAACGTGGCGAGAAACGCATAGATCGCGAAGTCGTACCACTCCACGGCGTTCCCGATCGACGCCCCCGTGATCACCCGGCGAAGGGGGGATCTGTTCGCTATGTGATCACCGGTCGGCAAAGTCTGTTCTCCTGCAATCGAAGTCATCCGAACGATAACGTCAATTCACAGTTGGGGCAGGCGGGTACGGGGTAAGCGAGCCGCTTACTCCCAGTCTGGCCGGGTAGCTCGCCCTCAGAACCGCATCCCGCCGGTGACCCGAGTCGCCGTGACCGGTGTCGCGTCGATTGTCGCGCTCCAGGTGCCGTATCGCATCGGCGGTGCCTGCCGCATCTGCTGATCGATACGCATCTGGCGGACCTGGTCGCGATACTGCTGCTGCTCGGCGGCGAGTTGGTCGGTGACCTTGTGATCGCCCGGCGCGCTGTTGTCCATCACGCCCATCATCGTGCGGTTCGGCCTGACGACCCACGAGGCCCTGGTGCCGCCCATCGTCGCGGTGTAGATGCCGGCCGGGGCGGCGACGGCCGGGGCGCTGAACGTGCGCGAGGTGCCGCCGTCGTTCATCGTGACCGTGCCACTGAGCTGCGAGCCGTCGTAGACCGCGTCGATCCGGTCGGCGTACATCGATGTCAAATGCATCGTGCCGGCGGTCTGGGTGCCGAAGAACCAGGCCTCCTCGTCGGTGCCGTTGGTGGCATACGCCGCGACCTTGTCGCCGTCGACCGTGACGGCCATCGTCATCGGATTCTCGCCGGCGGATGTCATGTCCGCGATGTAGGTGCCTTCGGCTGGCATGGTGGCGGCACCCGCGGTGCCGGCGCCGAGTGCAATGGTCACAGCGATGTTCGCGATGGCGATCACGGCGCCGGCCACGAGTCCGCGTGTGCTCGGTGTCATGGTGAGACGTCCTCCTTGAGTGCTGACACCCCGATGGCGTCCGCGTCCGCGACGTGGTGGTCGGCGCGGCGCCGACCGTTACGCAGCCAGAGCAAGAAAGGTGGGTATTACCGGGGGGTCGACTCGGTTCACCGGATGTGGACGGCCGACCGGATGGAGGTGGAACGATCGGAGCCGACTCGGAATTCGTGGACAGTGCGGTCCCCGAAGACCTCCGCAAGCAGGTGCCGGAGGCGGCCCTTACGATGAGCTGGCCCGATGGGGACTGGAGCGGTGTGACCTGCGACCATGCGCTCTCGCCACGGGATCGAAGAAGAGGTGGTCACCCGCTACTGTGGAAGCGTCCGCAGGCTCGCCCTGGACGCCCTCCTGCGCTGGAGCTACGACATCCTCGCCTCGCCGGACACCGGATCGTCGCGCACCGATCTGCAGGCGTTGGCCGCCGCGGTGGCCGGTCAGGTCAACGACCACCTCGGCCGCAGTCTGTTGCGTGCGATGGTGATCGATGACCGCGCCGCTTTCGCCGACGACACCCGGGTGGCGTTCTGGATGCGCAGATTCGCCAGCACCCGGTCGGTGTTCGAGCGGGCGGCCGAACGCGGCGAGATATGAGAAGGGGTCGATGAGACGGCCGCGATGAAACCGCGCACGCGGCGCGTGATCTAGTGCAACAGTTGCTCGACAACAAACAATTAAGGCAGCTGTGAGACATCTGTGAGGACGCCGTCCGGCGGTATGTGATCGTCTTGCGCGGGGTAGCCGAAGTCCATGGCAAGCACGGGCACGCAATGGACGCTGCGGGACTACGCGTTCATCGGAGACGGCGAACGCGGAGCCCTGATCGGACCGCGCGGGGACTATGCGTGGATGTGCGCACCGCATTGGGATGACGACGCGGTATTCGGAACCCTGATCGGCGGCACAGGAACATACGCCGTCACGCCGTCGGACCCCTTCGTATGGGGTGGCTATTACGAGCCCCGTTCACTGATCTGGCGCTCACGCTGGGTGACCACCACCGGCATCGTCGAGTGCCGGGAGGCCCTGGCGTTTCCCGGCCGGGCCGACACGGTCGTCGTGCTGCGCCGCATCGAGGCGGCCCGCGGTCAGGCGCGGGTCGACGTTGTGCTGCAGCCGGCCGCCGGCTTCGGTCATCGCCACGTGCGAAACATCCGTCGCGACGACGCCACCGGCTGCTGGCTGGCCACCGTCGGATCGTTGCGGATGCGGTGGGCCGGTGCGCCCGAAGCGCGGGTGATCGGCGGCGCCCCTGCGGATCGCGCGCTGACCACGGCCGTCGCGTTACACGAAGGGGAGACGGTGGACCTGGTTCTCGAACTGTCCGACCGGGAACTGGCCGTCGACCCGGTGTCCGCCCCACAAGCGTGGACGGACACCGAGAAAGCCTGGGCCGAGGCGATTCCGCGTCTCGGCCCGACGGCCGCGCCGCGCGATGCCGAACACGGATATGCGGTGCTGCGGGGCATGACCACGGCGAGCGGGGCAATGGTCGCCGCGGCGAGCATGAGTCTGCCCGAACGTGCCGATGAAGGCGCCAACTACGACTACCGGTACGCCTGGATCCGCGATCAGTGCTATGCGGGCATTGCGATCGCCGTGGATGGTCCGCACGAACTGGTAACCACCGCAACTACATTCGTCTCGGAGCGTCTGCTGGCTGACGGTCCGAAGTTGATGCCGGCGTACACGGGCACCGGATCGCCGGTGCCCGAACAACGGAAGCTTGATCTGGCCGGTTATCCCGGTGGATATGACCTGGCCGGCAATCACGTCCGTGACCAATTCCAGCTGGATACCTTCGGGGAGGCGCTGCTGCTGTTCGCCGCCGCCGCCCGGCGCGATCTGCTGACCGGTGACAGCCGGCAAGCGATCGACATCGCCGTTGCGGCGATAGAAGACAACCTGGACCGGCCGGACGCCGGCATCTGGGAATTGGGCGAAAAGCACTGGACCCATTCGCGACTCGCGTGTGCCGCCGGCCTTCGCGCGGCCGCCGGTGCCGGTGTTACCCGGGATCCCGGGCGGCTCAGCACCCTGGCCGACCACATCGTCGCCGAGACCTCCCGGAATTCGCTGCATCCCTCCGGGCGGTGGCAGCGGGCACCCGACGACGAGCGCGTCGATGCGGCACTGCTGCTTGCGTCCGTGCGTGGCGCGGTGCCCGCGGATGACCCCCGTTCGGTGGCCACTTATCGCGCCGTGCAGCACGAACTCAGCCGCGATCATTACCTCTACCGCTATCGGCCCGAGCGCGGGTTGGGCACCAGCGAGAGCGCATTCCTGTTGTGCGGCTTCGTGATGTCCCTGTCCGCGCTGCAGCAGGGGCACGCCGTCGAGGCTTACCGGTACTTCGAACGCAACCGGGCCGGTTGTGGAACACCCGGGCTGTTCTCCGAGGAATACGACATCCGGGAGCGTCAGCTGCGAGGCAACCTGCCTCAGGCCTTCGTCCACGCGCTGATGTTCGAGGCGTCGGCCACGCTGGCGCAGAGCACCGAAGACACTACGGAAAGGAACGACCCATGAGCACATCGATGAAGGGCAAGACGGTCGTCGTGACCGGTGCCAGCGCAGGGATCGGCCGCGCGGTGGCGCGGGAATTCGCCCTCGCCGGGGCGAACGTCGCGCTGTTGGCGCGAGGTCACGACGGGCTGGCGGCCGCGGCCGACGAGGTAGAACGGGCGGGTTGCCGAGCGCTGGTCATGCCCACCGATGTGTCCGACCACCAGCAGGTCGATGTGGCGGCCGAGAAGGTCGAAGCCGAGCTCGGGCCGATCGACGTCTGGGTGAATGTCGCGTTCACTTCGGTGTTCGCGCCGTTCCATCGGATCGCCCCCGACGAGTACAAGCACGTCACCGATGTCACGTACCTGGGCTACGTTTACGGCACCATGGCGGCCCTGCGCCGGATGCGGCCGCGCAACACCGGCGTGATCGTCCAGGTCGGCTCGGCTCTGGGTGGCCGTGCGATACCGCTGCAGTCGGCCTACTGCGGAGCCAAACACGCGGTCAACGGCTTCACCGAATCGCTGCGTACCGAATTGATGCACGAGCACAGCGACGTTCACGTGACAGTGGTGCAGATGCCGGCGGTCAACACCCCGCAGTTCTCGTGGGTGCTCTCCCGGCTGCCGAAGCATCCCCAACCCGTACCCCCGATCTATCAGCCCGAGGTCGCCGCGCGCGCGGTCTTGTACGCCGCCAAACACCCTCGGCGCAAACAGTTCTGGGTCGGCGCCAGCACCGTGGCGACCCTGCTGGGCCAGCGGGTGGCGCCGTGGGCACTGGACCGGTACCTGGCGCGAACCGGTTACTCGTCGCAGCAGACCGATGCCCCGGCATCGCATAGTCCGGCGAACCTATGGCAGCCGCGGGATGACGATCCCGGTGACGACCACGGCGCGCATGGCGGTTTCGACGACCGCGCGATCGCGCACAGCCCGCAATGGTGGCTCCGGGAACATCTGGGCCCGATCGCGGCGGTGGCCGGAGGAGCGGCGGCAGTGGCGCTGGCGGCCCAGGTGCGGTAGCCCGGGGGTCAGGCCAGGTAGCCGTGGGTGGCCAGGCTGGCCGCGGGTTCCCCGCCCGCCGTGGTGAACGCGGTCAAGGTTCGCACCAGGCCGTGTCGCTCGCGTGGCGGCATCTTTTCCACCACGCGGGCGATCTCCTCGCGCCGGTGGGTGGTCACTGCCTGCACCACGTCCCGACCACGCGCGGTCAACTCGACCACCAGCTCCCGTCGCGAGTCCGGGTGGGCCCGGCGGTCGATCAGGCCTGCGGTGACCAAGCGCTCGACCATGCGGCCGGTGGTGGAGGGCTGCACATCGAGTAGTCCCGCCAGGGTTGCGACATTCGCCTCACCGCGGGCCGACAGAATCACCAACGTACGGAACTGGGGGATGGTGATCGTCTCGTCCACGTGGGCGATCGAGCGGGCCGAGATCGCGACCAGTAATCGAGACGCCGTCAGCAGCGCATCGGTGATGGCCTCCGGTGTGTCCTCGCCGCCAGGCTCGGTATGAGCCGCCATCGCAGTTCTCCCTTCGCGCGAACGTCGTCTTGCCTCATCATGGCCCCTGATTCGCCTCACGCCTCTAGGTGCCTACTGCAACTGTTGCATAGTGCTATGGTTTTCGTGGGTATTGGCCGAATCGGCTGAAGGGTGTGCGGGATGCAAATCGCCATAAGCGGTGCTGGTGTGGCAGGCCCGACACTCGCGTATTGGCTGCGCCGAACCGGCCACGAGCCGACATTGATCGAACGCGCACCGCAATTTCGTACCGGCGGCTACCTGATCGATTTTTGGGGTGTGGGTTACCGCATCGCCCAGCGCATGGGGCTGGAGGCCGCGATCCAGAATGCCGGGTATCAGCTTCAGTCGTTGCACTCGATGGGCTCCGACGGCCAGATCCATGCCAGTCTGAAAGTGGACGGATTCCGCCGAGCCGCACGCGGCGAGCTCGTCAGTGTGGCGCGCGGCGACTTGGCCGCCACCATCTACGCCGCCGTCGAGCACGATGTCGAGACGATCTTCGATGACAGCATCACGGCGATCAACCAACACCCCGACTGCGTCAGCGTGAGCTTCGCGCGCGCCGACACTCGTCAGTTCGACCTCGTCATCGGTGCCGATGGGCTGCACTCCAACGTGCGTCGACTGGCGTTCGGACCCGCAGCGGACACCGAGCGCTACCTGGGCTGTCTGGTTGCTGCTGCCGTGGTGGAGGGTTACCGGCCCCGCGACGAGCTGGTCTACGTGACATACAGCGCACCCGCCCGGTCGGTCGGGCGGTTTTCGCTGCGAGACGATCGAACCCTGTTCCTGTTTGTGTTCCGCTCCGCCGACGGTCGTGACCCCGGTGATCTCGAAGCTCGGAAAGCTTTGCTGTGGAGTGAGTTCGGCGATGCGGGCTGGGAGTGCAAACAGATTCTCGCTGCCCTCGATGATGCCGATGAACTCTATTTCGATGTCGTCAGCCAGGTTCGCATGGACCGCTGGTCGCAGGATCGAGTGGCGCTGGTCGGCGATGCGGCCGCCTGCGTCTCCCTGCTCGCTGGTGAAGGGACCGGTCTGGCCATGACGGAGGCATATGTGTTGGCCGGCGAGCTGCAGCGTGCGCACGGCGATTACCGGAAGGCGTTCTCGGCATACGAGAGCCGAATGCGTGGGTTCGTCGAACGCAAACAAGCCGGAGCGCTGAAGATGCTTCCCGTCTTCGCGACCAAGACCGAGTTCGGCATCTGGTTTCGCGATCTGGTGATGCGGGCGATGAGTGTCGGGCCGTTGTTCGACCTGATCGTCACGCGCACGCTGCGCGACGATATCGACTTGCCGGACTACCCGATGTGACGGTGGCGGCTCGGAAGTGACGACACCGCGGATGACAGCCACGTGGTGGCATCCGGGTGGGGGCCCAACGCCGCCCGGTACCGCCGCAGCCAGGCATCTTCTCCCACGGGTGATGGGGTTTGCCGCCGACGGGTCCGAGGCCGACTTCCGTGCCGTGGGCCGAAGGTTGCCCTTCATCAGGTTCGTTCCGCGCGCCGGGTGAGGATGAGTTACCAATCCGATTGACACTCATTGTCGCCGGGTACGCGTCTGGCATGACAGTGATTCCAGCCCGGGTTGGTGCGGCACCGCGGTCCTGATCGCTGCCGACGAGATCACGGGGCACGTGGGCGGAAAGCGGCTCGATGATGGAACCCGAACGGCCATGCGGCTTCTCGGTGTCCGGCTGCTGGCACAGTCGGCGATCTGTGCGGTGCGGCCCACTCGCTGCGTGCTGGCGATGGAGACAGTCGTGGACCTGATCCACGCGGCGACGATGGGTGCGGTGGCGGTGGGCAGCCACGACGACGGCCACTGCAGGGCGGCGGCGGCCAACGTGGCGTCGGCGTCGGCGTTCGCCGCCGCCGATCTGGTCGCCGTGCGGCGGCATCGGCAGCTTTCCGACGCCTCGGGCAACCCCGTCCTGCGCTGGCGCGACACGGTGGCCGACCGGCTGTGCCGGCTGTTGCCGCGCTGGGCGTCGCTTCGAGAAAAACGGCGCGGTCGCGGTTTGACCGTTGATGTGCGGCGGGATCGATCCCGACTGGCAGAATATCGAGGATGAGCAGGCAGGTTTTTGAGCGGGCAGTCGACGGGCCGGCCGCCGCCGACATCGACGCGGTATTGCGCGCCTCGCGCGCGCTGGTCGGTATCGCGGCCGCGTCGATCGCCGAGATCTCAGAGGTCGTCACCGTTCCCCAACTGCGCGTGCTGGTGATGATCGACACCCGGGGCCCACTGAACCTGGCCTCGGTCGCCACCGCCCTCGAGATCAGTCCGTCCAATGCCAGCCGGATCTGCGACCGGCTGATCCGTGCGGGCTTCCTGAACCGCCAGGATTCGCCGACCGACCGGCGCAACATCTCGCTGACACTGACCACAGAGGGCAGACAGCTGGTGCGCAAGATGAACCGCCACCGCCGCCGGGCCATCACCCGGGTCCTGCGGGCGATGACGGCACAGGAGCGCCGCTCTGTCGTCACCGCGTTGGATGCCTTCGCCGCAGCGGCGGGCGAACCGGCCGACGACGGTCTACGACTCGTGTGGTCGCCGGCCTGACACGGCCGATTTGTTACCGCTCCGCGCCCTGTCGTCGACCTCCGGCGTGAGACTGTAGATCCCTATGCACACGCACAGCTTCGTCACCTATGAAGAATTCGGTCGCCGATTCTTCGAGCTGGCGGTCACCGAGGAGCGTGTTGCGGCGGCGTTCGCCGAGATCGCCGGCGGAGAGTTCGAGATGGGTCCGATGGCACAGGGGCCGGCCGGGCTCGCGAAAGTGACCGCGAAGGTGCGGATCCAGCAACCGGTCGCCCGGCGCAGCGTGGGCGATACCATCACCTTCAACGTCCGCATTCCCCTGGTGATCGAGTTGGTGGTCGACCTGCGGGTGGACAAGCAGCGATTCACCGTAGACGGCGATATCGCGCTGCGGGCCACCGCGCGGGCTGCCGAGCCCCTCCTGCTGGTCATTGACGTCGCCAAGCCACGTTCGTCCGATATCGCGGTCAACGTCACCTCGAAATCGGTACGCGGCGAGATCCTGCGGATCGTGGCCGGGGTCGACGCCGAGATCCGCCGGTTCGTCGCGGCCTACGTCGCCGACGAGATCGACAGCCCGGCATCCCAACAGGCCAAGGTCATCGATGTCGCCGAGGCGGTCGCCTCGGCCTGGGACTGAGGAGACACGTGCGGTTCGTCTTCGTCCACGGCGGCTTCCACGCCGGCTGGTGCTGGGAGCGCGCCATCGCCGAACTGGACCGGATGGGCCACCAGGGGGTCGCGGTGGACCTGCCCGGGCACGGCGCACGTGTCGACGATCCATTGGCGGAGTGGACCATCCCGCGCCGCCGCGACGCGATCCTGGAGGTGATCGAGTCCGGTGACGTGCTGGTCGGCCACTCCGGCGGCGGGTTCGACGCGACCGTGGCCGCCGACGCGGCGGTCGGCGACGTCAGCCACATCGTCTATCTGGCGGCCGCGCTGCCCCGCGAGGGGCGCTCGTATCCCGAGGCGATGGCGATGCGCAACACCGAGGACGGCCAGTTCGACGGAGACGTCGGGGAAATGCTGGGCTACCTGCACTTCGACGAGGCCGGCGCGATGACGTTCGCCGATTTCGAGGGCGCGTGGCGCTACTTCTACCACGACTGCGACGAGTCGACCGCGCGCTGGGCATTCGAGCGGTTGGGGCCGGAGAAGTTCGGTGCCGTCAACGACACCCCGGTGTCGGTGCCTCAGTTCTGGGCTGCCGAATTGCCGCGCAGTTTCATCCGCTGCACCGAGGACCGGTCGATGCCCCGGTGGCTGGCCGATACCGTCACCGAGCGTCTCGGCGTCGAGCAGCTGACCATCGAGACGTCGCATTCCCCGTTCCTGTCGCGCCCTGCCGAGTTGGCCGAGCTGCTGGTCCACGCCACGACCACCAAACCTGTGGGTCGGCTACAGCCGGATTAACAGCGTCTGAACGGAATCTTTCGCGATTCTGGGTAATGCTGAACCGATGACCCGGTTGAGTGGTACCCGATGACAGCAACCGATGTCGACGCGACGTCCCTGCCGGCACCCGCGGACCCCCGAACCCGCCGGCTGACACTGCTGCGCCGCACTGCGATCGCCATCTGGGCGGTCGCTGTCGTATCGCTCACAGCGACACGGGGTTTGGCCCTGAATCGCGAACTCATCCTGGTCTATATCTGTGCCGGGCTGCTGGCCGCAAGCATCGGCCGCCAACGGGTGCTGCTGATCGTGCGGGACTGGCTGCCGTTCGCGCTGGTGTTGATCGTCTACGACCTGAGCAGGGGAGCGGCGGATCTGATCGGTACGCCGACTCAGTGGCTGTGGCAACCCGAAGTCGACCGCCGGATGTTCGGCGCAGTGCCCACGGTGTGGCTGCAAGAACACTTCAAGCTGCCCGAACCGCCCTGGTGGGAGGTGATCATCAGCACCGTCTACATCTCGTTCTTCATCCTCCCGTACGCGCTGGGCGGCGTGCTGTGGCTGCGCGACCGCGACGTGTGGAAGGCCTTCGTTCGCCGGTTCGTGGTGCTGTCCTTCGCGGCGCTGGCCATCTACGCGGTGCTGCCCGCCGCGCCACCGTGGGCGGCGGCCCGATGTGGGCCGGCCGACGTGGCGGGCGGTCCCCCCGATCCGCAGTGCATGTTCCGGCGGGTGCCGCTCCCCGACGGCGGATTGCTGGGTCGAGTCATCGCCCAGCACGACGGAGCCCACGACTTCGTCGAGCGGATCTCCGGCCGAGGCTTCGGGATGCTGCACCTCGACGTGGCTCGGGCGCTGCTCGACGAAGGTCAGGCCAGCGTCAACCTGGTGGCGGCGATCCCGTCGCTGCATGCCGGCCTGTCGGTGATGATCGCGGCGTTCCTGTGGGGCCGGGTGAGCCGGCGGTGGCGGCCGCTGCTCGCCGGGTATGTGGCGATCATGGCCTTCACCCTCGTGTACTCCGCCGAGCATTACGTCATCGACATCCTGCTCGGCTGGCTGCTGGCGAGCGTCGTCGCCCTGGCGATCCGCCGATACGAACGCCGGCGACTAGCCGCGGCGGGAGCGGCCGGTCAGATTCAAGGGCCGGCCGACGTTGCTGAGTTGGGTCAGGACGTCCTCGACGCGCGCCCTGGGCGCCTCGGCGCGCCACTCCGGCAGGGTTCCGGTCAGGTGTAGCGCGCCGGGCCCGAACGACAGGCTCGTCAGCGCCAAGCCGCTGGCCAGCTCGGGTAACCGGACCGGGTAGGCCGGAATCCGGGTCGGCAACGCCCAACGACGGCGGCGGGTCCGCACGGCCCGCGGATGCAGCCACAGGGTGGAGCCGTCAAGCTTCACGTCGACCTCCACGCTGCCCAGCCCGGGGCGACGCGCCCAGCGCAGCCGCGCGACGCCGTCATCGTCCACCTGGCCCGACAGCCGCGGCAGCGTGTCGGAGAAGACGTCGTCTAATACGTGCGTCGAGACTTCCATGCTCACCTCGACGGGTGCGGCCACCAGCACCGGGGGAACCCCCGGCCGCAGATGAAGATTATGCAGAACCACCGTGGCGCGCTCGAAATAGCGTTCCTGCCAACAGATATCGGTGGCGGTAAGCCGGACGTCGTTCAACTGGCCGACCGCAAGCCGGCGCACATCGAGGCGCGAGTCGAATTCGGTGACGGTCAGCGTGATGTCCCCGCTGTCCAGTCGCACCGTCAGGGTGCGTCCCACCACCAATCTCTTGACTGTCATGAACATCGTTCGATACGCGACCGCCGCCCCGGAGCTGACCGGGGCGGCCGACCAGACCGAGGACAACATGTCCAACGGCCGCAGGAGGTCCCAGCGGGCCAGACCGAGTGAACGCGCCATCGGACTACAGGTCCAATTCCAGATGCCCGCCCTCGGGTGCGCGTGACACGCAGGTCAGCATCATCCCGGCGGCACGTTCCGGCTCGGTCAATAGCGTATCTCGATGCTGCACAACACCATTGATCACCCGGGTGCGGCACGTGCCGCAGAAGCCCTGCTGGCAGGAGTACGGTGCCGCCACCTGCTCGCGCCGCAGCGCCGACAGCAGCGTCTCGTCGGCACCGACCCGCAGGGTGGCCCCGGTCGCTCTCAGTGTCGCGCTGAAGCTGGTGCCGTCGACCACCGGCGGAGCGGCGAATCGCTCGAAATGCAGTTCCACGTCGTCGCGGCCGGCCAGGGCGGCCCGGATCGCGGTCAACATCGGTGCCGGGCCGCAGGTATAGACGCCGACGCCGTCCGGGCAGTCGCCCAGCAGGTCGGCGGCGGTGGGTGTCCCGTGCACGTCATCGGTACGGATCTGCACCCGCGATCCGAACCGGCGAACTTCGTCGAGGAACGGGATGGAGTCCTCGCTGCGCCCGGCGTAGATCATCGACCAGTCCACACCCAGTCGCTCGGCCACCGGAAGCATCGGCAGGATCGGGGTGATGCCGATGCCCCCGGCGATGAACCGCAGCTGTCGGGTGGGCGACCCGTAGCCCGGCATCGTCAGCGGGAACGCGTTGCGCGGGCCGCTGCTGGTGACCGTCGCGCCGACGGGCAGGCCGTCGTGGACCTCGATCGAGCCGCCGCCGCCGTCGGGGATGCGCCGCACGGCGATCCGATAGCAGGTTCGCAGGCCGGGCTCGCCGCACAGCGAATACTGGCGGATCCGGCCGCTGGGCAGATGGATGTCCAGGTGCGCTCCGGGGTGCCAGGACGGCAGCGGCCGGCGGTCCGGTGCGGCCAGGGTCAGGGCGACCACGTTCTGGTCCCGCGCCACCACCCGGCGCTCGACGATCTGCAACGTGAGGGTGTGGTCGCGCTCCGGTGGCGCCGCCGGCCGGCGGAACGTGCCGCTGATCGCCCACATGGCTGTGACGGCCGCGTCGGTGAGACTGAGTGGAACGTCATGGCGGGTCCGTCCCGACGCACTCGGCGGGACGACACGCAAACGGGACAGCCGTTTCACAGGTGCGCGGCGCGGGCGGCGGGTGAGCTGGCCAGATAGGCGACCGCCTGCGCGGTTGAGCCGACGTCCTCCGGCGAATAGTCGGGCCGGAAATACGTCAGTGTCGTGGTGCCGAACAACGTGCGGTACTTGGGCAACAGACCCAGCTTGGAGTCCCTGGCCCGCAGCCGCTGCATCCTCCACCAGCTCATATTCAGGCTGGGGTCGGTTCGGCACAGGTACCAGGCGCCGCGGTTGAAGAAGCCCGCGATCAGCATCACCGCCATCCCCATCGACCGGATCCGGTCGAAGTAGCTGTCGTGAAAGTAGACCGCGACGTCGTGGGCGACATTGCGGTGCTCGACCTCTTCGCTTCCGTGCCAGCGAAAGACATCGACCAGGGTGGGATCGGCGCCGTAGTCGTCCCACGCGCAGTTGAGGGCGAAATCGCCGAGCACGGCGGTGTAGTGCTCGATGGCCGCGATCAGCCACAGCCGGTCGCACAGGTGATTGTGTCGTCGGCGCGGATCACTCGACGTGCTCGGCGAGAGCACCTGGGCGAAGACGTAGTCGAGCTGGCGCAGGATGGGCTCGGGGTCCACCCCGCGGGCCACCATCAAATCCTGGAGGACTTTGTCGTGGGTGTCGGCGTGGGTGGCCTCCTGACCGATGAACCCGCGCATGTCCTCGGCCAGCCGCGGATCTTTCACCAGGGGCAATGCCTCGTCGTAGGTGGCGACGAACCAGCGTTCGGCCACCGGAAGCACGACGTTGAGCAGACCGACGACGTGGGAGGCGACCGGATGACCGGGGATCCAGTGCAGCGGCGCGTCGGAAACGTCGAAGTCGACCTTGCGAGCCTGGATCTGCACAGGGCCGGGATCGATCTCGTGTTCGAAACGGCGTGGCCGCAGCATGGGTGAAACCTCCCGGCGGTGGCGGGCCCGACGCCGAGAAGTCTAGCCGAGAGGGGGCGTCAGCCGACCTGGGTCGGCGTCACCGTCACGGTGCCGGGCGCGCCCGGTGTCGGGCGGGAACCGCCGTCGGACGGGAACTGCTGAGCGGGCGCGCTACCCGACGAACCCGACGGCGGAGCCTCGGGCTGGGCGGACTCGGTGCAGTTCAGCATGAGCTGCATCTTGCCGCTGGCCAGGTATTTCTGGCTCTGCACTATGCACTTGGCCTGCGGGACGTCGCTTCCGACCGAGCCGCCGAACACCGTCGAGACGCCCTGGGCGTGCAGGATCGCCACCGCCTTGTAATACGGTTCGCCGAGGATGTTGAGCGTGCCGCCGGCGTTCGGGTCGGCGCTACTGGACCCCATGCTGAGGGCGGCTGCTGCCGAGCCCGCGGCAAGCGCGCCGGCGGCCACCAGGATGAGCCTTTTCACTCCAACCTCCGTCTCAAGTCTCCGGTCGAACATAGCGCAGATATCGAAGGGCCACGGATCGGCGCTTCTGGGACCTCTATCGTCACAACCGCACCAGGATGTTTCATCGCTCGTATGTCGAGGTCGACGTTTCGGCGCGATTCACTCGCACAAGTGCGGCAAATCGTCGGTTTGGGCGCAGAACCTAGTCGCCGTTGCCGCGAAGGATGTCCGCCGCGCAGCGCAACCGGCTGTGCCCGGTTTCCTGCACGCAGATCTGAACCGGCGACTCGTCTTCCAGCGGCGGGATCGCGGTGGGTGAGGTGGTCAGCACCGGGTTGGGGATCTCGCCCTGGTGCACCGACCACAGATAACGGTTGGTGTATTGCAGCTGGCTGCAGTACACCGTCATCCCGTCGGCGGTGGTTCCGGTGGCTCCGGGCTGGGCGCACCGCGAGCCGATCACCACGGCGGGGGTCGGTTCGACGGTGACGGTGTCGGTAGCAGTCGGCACGACGCTGGTGGTCGTGGTCGTGGTCGTGGTGGTCGTCGGCGGGGGCGGCGGGACGATGCTGGTGGTCGTGGCGGTCGTCGTGGAGCTGCGGACGTCCTGGGTGGCGACCGTCTCACCGCGGTTGCGGCCGGCGATGAACGCGGCGGCCACCGCGATCAGCATGACGAGCAGCACCGGGACCAGGATCGCCGGTCGCAGCCACGACATGCGGGCCGGCGGCTCCGGTTCGCCGCCCACCGGTGCCGCATCGGTGATCGGGGTCAGCCGGGTGACGTCGGCGTCGGGCAGGCCGTCGCCGGACAAGGGTGTGGTGATCTGGTGGGCCAGGGCCCGGGAGAAGTCCACGCACCGCTCGAAGCGGTCGGCGGGGTCCTTGGACAGCGCCTTGCGCAAAGCCGGGTCGAGGCCGGCCAGCTCCGGGCGGAGTCGGGCCAGGCTGGGCGGCGCCGTCGACAAATGCTGGCTGATCACGACCGCGGGGTTGGAATGCTGGAACGGCGGTGATCCGCACAGCAGGTGATAGGCGGTGGCGGCCAGCGCGTATTGGTCGGCGCGTCCGTCCAGGTCGCGGCCCATCAGTTGTTCGGGGGCGGCGTAGGCCACCGTGCCGACCGTCATATTGGTCTGCGTCAACCCGCTGGTGTCATTGTCCCATCGTGCGATACCGAAGTCCGCCAACAGGATTCGCTCCTCACCGGACTGCTGCCTGGCGACCAGGATGTTGGCGGGTTTGACGTCGCGGTGCAGCAGGTGCCGTTGGTGTGCGTAGTCCAGCGCGTCGGCCACCGCGGAGACGATGTTGAGCACCTCGCGCTGCGGCAAACCGTTGGGATGGCTCTTCAGCAGGGCACCCGCGTCGGTGCCGTCGACGTAGTCCATCGCGATCCACAACTGCCCGTCGAACTCGCCGCGGTCGTGGATGCCGACGATGGAGGGGTGCCACAGCGTGGCGGCGATATCGGCCTCGCGTTCAAATCTGGCGCGGTACTCGGTGTCGCCGCTGACCGAGGCGGGCAGGACTTTGAGGGCGTCGCGGCGGGGCAGCCGGGGATGTTGAGCGAGGTAGACCTCACCCATTCCGCCCGCGCCGAGCAGTCGCAGGATCGTGTAGCCGGCGAATGTCTCGCCTTCGGCCAGCGGCATGGCCCGATCCTACAAACGCCTGAAGGTCAACCGACGCGAACTCCGCCGCCGGTGCGCCCGTCGGTACTGCCGTAGCCGGCGAGGTAGGCGTCAGTGCTTGCCCGCGGGACCGGAAGCGCGTCCTCGGTGAGGCCGAGTACCCGCAGGCAGGCGTCGGCGACGTGGCCGGCCAGCGTCGCGTGGTCGGGTTCGGGATGGCGCGACCACATGTTCACCAGCGACTCGACCAGGCGGAACGGCAGGTCGGCCGCGTCGTCTGCGACCCCGGTCCCGGCCAGGATGGACCGGCTCAGATCGAGGTAGGCCAGCCGGAGCCGCTCGCGTTCGGTCCAGAATGTCGCCAGCCGGGCTTCCCGCAGCTCCGGCAGCAAATAGAGCGCGCCCAGATTCCATCGGGACGTCAGTAGCTGGGCGCCGTCGAACGCGGCCAGGGCGTGCAGACACTGTGCCGGCGTCGGCGGCGGTTCGGCGCGCCGGAGCGCGGACAGGAACAACAAGGTCGGCGTGACGGTCTGGTGCAGCAGCGCCGAGAGCAGCTCGTCCTTGGTCTTGAAGTAGTGGTAGAGCGAGGCCTGGCGGATGCCGACCGCCTCGGCGATCGCCCGGGTGGATGTGCTGGCGTAGCCACGGGTGGTGAACAGTTCTGCCGCCGCGTCGAGGATCTCCTCCCGGGCGGTCAGGCCGGGCCTGCGCCGTTCGGTCAAGCGCGGGCGGCCGGCCCGCGTTGTCTCCATGAATCCGATGGTGGCCCACACCACCTGCGAAAAGACAGACTTCGGGATTTTCTGTCACACGACAGAAACGCGGGATACCTATCGGTTACGCGCCGTCTTGGTTTGGTTACGCCAGCGACACCCATGGCGACACGCGGCCCGTAAAACTGTCAATCGACAGGCTGATGGCTCACCGGCGAGCTCATCCTCGTGACCTACCGACCCTCGGGGAGACTCTGCGATGGCGAGCGCCACAAGTGTTGCGCTACCTGACGCCCCGGCGACGATGCCGACCGGCGACCTGGTCGCGGCGGTGGCGGACCTGCGTGTCACGTTCCGCCGCAACGGCAAAGATGTGCATGCGCTGCGCGGCGTGTCACTGAGCATTGCCCCCGGCGAGATCGTCGGCCTGGTCGGCGAATCCGGATCGGGCAAGAGTGTGCTGGGCTTCAGCATGCTCGGCCTGCTCGCGGGTGCCAAGACCGGCGGCAGCGTCCGGGTCTGCGGAACCGACATGCTCACCGGCGCGGCCAAACAGCTGCGCAAAGTCCGGCGGTTGGACCTCGGCGCGGTGTTCCAGGACCCGATGACGTCGCTGAACCCCACGATGCGGATCGGCAAGCAGGTCGAAGAGGTGGCCGGCAGCAGTGCCGAGGCCCTCAAACTTCTGACCGCCGTCGGCATTCCGGAGCCCGAGCGCCGGATGCGGGCCTACCCGCACGAATTGTCCGGCGGTCTGCGGCAGCGCGTGATGATCGCGATCGCGGTGGCCGGCAACCCCGAGCTGATCATCGCCGACGAGCCGACCACCGCCCTGGATGTCACCGTGCAGGCACAGGTGCTGGCGCTCCTGCAGCGGCTGCGCACCGAGATCGGCTGCAGCATCGTGCTGATCACCCACGACCTGGGGGTCGCGGCCCAGATTGCCGACCGCATCGCGGTGCTGTACGCCGGTCGGATCGCTGAGATCGGTCCGACCGCCGAGGTTCTCGCGACGCCGGCGCACCCCTACACCCACGGCCTGCTGCAGTCACGGCTGACATTGGACACGGCCCGCGACCGTCCGCTGGCCGCGATGGCCGGGCAGGTGCCGAGCCCGACCGCTCCGCTGCCCGGCTGCGCCTTCGTGCCACGGTGTGCACTGGCCCGGCCCGAATGCGCCAGCACACCACCGGAACCGATGGACGTCGACACCAACCGGGTCAGCGCCTGCATCGTGGCGCCTGAGCAGATGCGCGCCGAGCTGGGCGCCGTGGTCGCCGCCGAAACGGGTGCCGAAGTCTTCGCCGATTCCCCCGACGTCGAAGGTGAACAGCCCGCCGCTGTCGACGTCCGAACGGTGACCAAGGCGTTCGCCGTGCGCCGCCGACGCTGGCTCGACCGCTCGGGCGCGCAGCCGAGCAAACTGCAGGCGCTGCGCGGAGTGTCGCTCACCGTCGCGCACGGCGAATCGGTGGCATTGGTAGGCGAGAGCGGATCGGGCAAGTCGACACTGCTGCGGATCATCGCCGGGTTGGAGAAGCCGACGACCGGCGACGTCGAGCTGGCCGGAAACCAGCGTCCGCAGATGGTCTTCCAGGACGCCGGTGCGTCGCTTACCCCCTGGCTGTCGGTGGGCGAGCTGATCGGGGAGCGACTGCGGACTCTGTCCCGCGCCGAACGCAAAGATGCCATTGCCGCGGTGCTGGAGCGGGTCGGCCTGCCCCAGGATGTGGTCTCGTCGCGCGCCGCACAGCTCTCCGGCGGCCAGCGCCAGCGGGTGTCCCTGGCCCGGGCGACGGTGATCCCGCCGCAGGTGTTGCTCTGCGACGAGCCGACCAGTGCCCTCGACGTGTCCCTGGCCGCGTCGGTGCTCAACCTGATCGGTGAGCTGCGGCGTGGGCTGGACATGTCGGTGGTGTTCGTGACCCACGACCTGTCGGTGGCGCGGGTGGTGGCCGACCGGATCGCGGTGATGTACCTGGGCCGGATCGTCGAGATCGGCCCCGCCGAGGACGTCATCGGGCGTCCGACCCATCCCTACACCCAGGCGCTGGTCGACGCGATCCCGGATCTGGGTCGCGACTGCCGGGTGCTGGCCGGCGAGCCGGCCAGCCCGTTGTCACCGCCCACCGGGTGTGCTTTCCACCCGAGGTGTCCCATCGCGATCGACGCGTGCAGCGGAATCGAACTCGACGTGCGCCTGGAAGGTGTCCCCGGCCGCCCGCACCAGGTCGCCTGTATCGAACGGAGGGCGCGCTGATGGCCATCGCGATACCCGCCCCGGCACTGCTGCGCGGCCGTGAGAAGCGACTGGCGGCGTTGCCGAAAGACCGTGCGGTGATTCTGAATTGGCTTGGCGTGTCGCTACTGCTGCTGGTGACACTCGTCGCGGTCGCGGTGCCGGTGCTGGCCCCGCACGATCCGTTGGTGCCGGTCGGCATGCCGCTGCAGCCGCCGGGCAGGGACGGTTTCCTGCTCGGCACCGACAGCGTCGGACGCGACATCGGCAGCCGGGTGCTGTTCGGCGTGCGGTCGAGCTGGTTTGCCGCACTGGTGGTGGTCGCGGTCGGGCTGCTGATCGGCGGTCTGGTCGGACTGATCGCCGGGGCAACCGGCGGCTGGGTGGACGGTGCCCTGATGCGCATCACCGACGGATTCCTCTCGCTACCCGCACCGGTTCTCGCTATCGCCGTCGTCGCCGCTCTCGGCCCCGGCTTCATTCACACCCTGATCGCGGTCTCCATCGTGTGGTGGCCGTTCTACGCCAGGCTCGTCCGCGGTGAGATCACCCGGTTGGCGGCCCGCCCGCACGTCGAGGCGGCCCGGTTGGCCGGAGTCGGACCGGTCCGGGTCGCGTTGCGCCACCTGATGCCCGGCGCGGTGCCCAACGCACTGGTGGCCGCCAGCCTGGATCTCGGGACCCTGATCCTCACCCTGGCGGCGCTGTCGTTCCTGGGTCTCGGCCAATCCGCGCCGGCCCCTGAACTGGGCGCGGATGCCGCCCGCAATCTGAGTTACTTCCTGCAGCAGTGGTGGATTCCGGTGATGCCCGGCCTCGGTGTGCTGGTCCTGGCATTGATCGGCAACATCGCCGGCGACAGCCTGCGCAACCTCATGAAGACCAGCTAGGGGGCGACTCGATGAGAACATTCGTAGCCTCCCGGCTGGCCGCCATGGTGGCGATCCTGATCGCGCTGACAGCGGTGATGTTTGTGCTGCAACATATTTCACCGCTGGATCCGGTCAAGGCGCAGATGGGTGCGCAGGCCTCGGCGTCGGCGGTGGCCGCGCGCCGCGAAGCGCTCGGCCTCAACGACCCCCTCTTCACCCAGTTCTGGCACTACCTGACCGCGGCGGTGCACGGCGATCTCGGAACGTCGTATCGGACTCGCCACCCGGTCGCGTCCGATCTCGGCAGCTTCTTGCCGGCCACCTTGGAGCTCGCGCTGTATGGCATCGGCATCGCCTTGGTGCTCGCCGTGCTGCTGGCGTTCAGCACCACCTTGAAATGGCGGGGATCGGCTGTGCTGCGGGCGATTCTGTTCACCGGAGCATCGGCGCCGATGTTCCTGCTCGGCATCCTCGGTCTGATCGTCTTCTACCAGAAGTTGGGCTGGGTGCCGGCCAATGGCCGCACCGGGATCAGCAATCCACCCACCGGGCCCACCGGGCTGCTGACCGTCGACGGGTTGCTCAGCGGGCGCTTCGACGTCGTCACCGACGCCCTGCACCACCTGATCCTGCCGGCGCTGGTGATCGCCCTGGGCCCAGCGGTGGCCATCGGCCGCGTGCTGCGTTCGAGCCTGCTGACCGATATGGACAGTGACTACGCCCGTACCGCACGAGCAAAAGGATTGTCGGAGAGCCGGATCGTGGCCGGGCACATACTGCGGAATTGCATCGGCTCGGCGTTGTCGATGACCGGACTGCAGGTCGGGTTGATGTTCTCCGGCGTACTGGTCGTCGAGCAGGTCTTCGGCTGGCCGGGCATCGGCCAGTACATCGCCCAGAGCATCCCGGTCGCGGACTTCCCGGCGATCGCCGGGGTGACGCTGATGCTCGGCGCTCTCTACGTCTTCATCAATACGGCCGTGGATCTTCTCCAGGCCGCCGCAGACCCCCGCATCGCAGTTATAGGAGGATAGGTTAGGTGCCCAAACAGCCACTGATCGTGGGCAACCCGGTTCTGGTCGTCGTCGACATGCAAGAAGGCGGTGATATGCCCGCCGCCGAGGTGGGCATCGAGCACATGCCCGGCTATGACGACCGGATCGAGTTGGCCGAGCGGCTGATCGCCGCCGCCCGCACCGCGGGTATCCCCATCGTTTTCTTCCAGGAGGTGCACCGGCCCAGCGGCATCGACTTCGGCCGCGAGCTGGACGGCAACGAGGGGGAGCACTGCGTCGAAGGCCGGCGAGGCACCCCGCTGCACCCCAGGCTGCTCCCGGACTTCGACGGCCCCAACCACGAGTTCCACATCGTCAAGCGGCGCTATTCCGGCTTCATCGGAACGGAATTCGAGATCGTGCTGTCCGGCCTGAAGGCCGACACACTGATCCTGATCGGCGGCCTGACGGACGTGTGCGTGCACTACACGTTCGCCGACGCGCACCAGCGGGACTTCTATGTCCGGGTGGTGACCGACTGCGTCGGCGGTTCGTCGGTCTACCGGCATGAGGCCGCGCTGGATGCCATGGAATACCTACAGGCCGGTGCGATGCGCACCGGTGACGAGATCATCGCCGCGTTCGAGCGGCTCGGCACACCCGTCCTCGAAGGAGTCTCCCGATGAAGCGTTTCGGAATCCGCCCGCTCGGCGTCCTGGCCGCGGGCACAGCGGTGCTGCTGGTCGCCTCCGCCTGCGGCGGTGGGTCCAATTCCTCCGGCGGCGCACCCAACGCCGCCCCGACCGACAAGGTGTTGCACCTGTCGTTCCTCCAGGATCCGGGGCAGCCGCCGGATCCCGACATCTTCTACGCCGGCCAGGGCCTACTGCTGACCATGAACACCTATGAGGGCCTGCTGGACTACAAGGCCGGAACGGACAAGCCGGAAATCGAGCCACTGCTGGCCACCGAGTGGACCGAGTCACCGGACCACCGGGTGTTCACCTTCAAACTGCGCGAAGGGGTGAAGTTCCACGACGGGACACCGTTCACCGCCGACGCGGTGAAGGCCTCCTTCGACCGTCGGCTCGCGGTCAACCAGGGCCCGGCCTACATGGTGTCCGACATCGAGTCGGTGACCACCCAGGGTGATCACGCGGTCACCGTCACGCTCAAGGGGCCGAACTCGGCGTTCCTGGACTACATCGCCTGCCCGTACGGTCCGCGCATGGTCAGCCCCGAAGGCCTGAAGAAGTTCGGCGGCACCGACAACGCGGAGCAGTACCTGACCACCCACGATCTGGGCACCGGTCCGTACACGCTCACCGCGGCGGAGGTCGGGTCGCGCTACGCGCTGGAGGCTTACCCCGACTACTGGGGCCCCAAGCCGTATTTCGAGAAGGTCGAGATTCCCGTCATCACCGACGTGTCGGCCCAGCAGCTGCAGTTCAACAACGGCCAGATCGCCGCGATCCTGCACGATCTGCCGTCCTCGGCGGTGGGCCAGTACCTGAACAACGACAAGTTCTCGCACTACTCGCTGCCGACGATGATGTCGAACTATCTCTACCTCAACCCGCACAAGGGCATGCTCACCGACGCCGCGAACCGCAACGCGGTGCTCAAGGCGATCGACGTGGACACCTTGGTCAAGCAGACCTATTTCGGCCGTGGCAAGGTCGCCGACCAGATCTACCCGCCGCGGATGTTGAGTACCGACTTCGCCAAGCAGAACCTGACCTTGGACGCCTCGGCGTTGACGACGCTCGCGGCTAGCCTGCCCGCCGATCAGAAGTCGCTGACCGTCGGTTACGACTCGTCGAACCCGGACAACCAGCTGATCAGCAATCTGATCCAAACCCAGCTGGCCGCAGCCGGTCTCACGGCGAAGGTCCAGGCCTACCCGACGTCGGAGATCTACGGCTGGATCGGCTCGGACGGTCAGTCCGCACCGGACATCCTGACCGCGCTGGCATGGCCGGACGCCCCCTCGCCCTACACCTGGGGACACATCTCCTGGGATCCCGATGGTGGGCTGAACTACCTGGGCTGCTCGGCGCCGCCGGTGACCGACGCGCTGGCCAAGGGGTTGGTGTCCGGGGCGCCCGCGGACTTCGGGGCCGCCGGTGACGAAGCGATCAAGACCGGTTGCTGGTTGAACATCGCCGACGTGGACGACTTCGTGGTCGCCCAGCCGTGGCTCAAGGGTGTCGAGCAGGCCCACGTGGTGACCAATCCGAACTCGCTGCGGCTGGCCGCGCTGTCCGTAGGCTGACGCCAGTGGTCCTGGGAGACGGAAAGGTTCGCCGCATCGTCCTGCTGACCCTGGGTTGGGAGGAGTTGCCCAAGTCGGTGTCGGTCTACGGGTCGCCACCGGAGCAGCGGATGCGGGAGCCCGTCCCCGGCGTGTTGCTGCAGACCGACGGCGGCTGGGTGTTGCTCGACACCGGGTTCAACACCGCGCTGATCCGTGATCCGGCGCTGTACCGGCGATTCTTCCCGACCGTGGAGTACATCCCGGTGCTGCCGGGTCCGGGGGAGCCGATCGAAGAGTCGTTGCACGACATCGGCATCGACGTCGACGACATCCACCTGGTGGGGCTGTCACACCTGCACCACGACCATGCCGGCGGGGTAAAGCTGTTCGCCGGCAAGGTGCCGGTGCATGCGCAGCGCCGCGAGCTGGAGTATGGCCTGTCGAATCACCCTGAGCCGGAACGGAATGCCATCGTGCGCGTCGACTTCGACGATCCCCGGATCGATTGGGTGTTGGCCGACGGCGAGGCCGAGATCGCACCCGGTATCACCGCGGTGCCCACGTACGGTCACACCCCGGGGCACCAGAGCTTCGTGGTCGAACTCGATCAGACCGTGGGCGGTGGGGGTTTCGTGTTCGCCTTCGACGCTGCCGATCTGACCGAGAACATCGAGCACGAACTACCGATCGGCGGGTTCATCGACGTCGACCCGGCAGAGACGGTGGAGCCGATCCGCCGGCTGAAGAAGTTGGCGGCCGACAAGGGCTACGAGCTGGTGCCCGGCCACGACCCCCATGTCTGGCCGGAGCTGACCCATCGGCTCGAGGAGCGCTTCGGTCCGGTGCGGCCGCGGTGAGCCCCCCATCCGTCGAGCACGTCATTCGCGCCCCGCGCGCGGTGATCGACGGTGCGGTCCGCCCGGCCGCAATCGGCATGGCGGACGGCCTGATCCGGGTCGTTCGTGACATCGACGCAGTTGTCGACTCCGCAGGGCAGACCGTCTTGGAGCCGGACGTGGTGCTGCTGCCCGGCCTGGTCGACACCCACGTGCACATCAACGACCCGGGCACCGATTGGGAGGGCTTCGCCAGTGCCACCGGGGCGGCGCTGGCCGGCGGCATCACCACCGTCGTGGACATGCCGCTGGACAGTGACCCGGTGACGACGACCGCGGCCGCACTGGATGTCAAGCGAGCCGCGGCGACCGGCGTGTGCCGCGTCGACACCGGGTTCTGGGGCGGTATCGTCCCCGGCAATCTCGGATCGATCGGTGAGCTCGCCGCCGCGGGTGTGCTCGGGTTCAAGTGTTTTCTGTCCGAGTCCGGGAACCCGGACTTCCCGCCGCTCGACCCCGCGGAGTTCGGCCGCGCGATGTCCGTTGTCGCGGAACTGGATTCGGTGCTGCTCGTGCATGCCGAGAGTTCACGGGTGCTGGCCGGCTGCCCGCAGCCGACCGGTCGCGACTACCAGGGATTTCTGCGCTCGCGTCCCGACGCCGCCGAGCAGGACGCGGTCCGCATCGTGCTCGACGCCATCGCCGACACCGGTGCCAAGGCTCATATCGTGCATGTCTCCAGCGCCGCTGTACTGCCGATGATCGCCGAGGCGAAACGCGCCGGCCTGCCCGTCACCGCCGAAACATGCCCGCACTACCTGACTTTCGCCGCGGAGACGATTCCCGACGGCGCAACGGCGTTCGCCGCATGCCCGCCAATCCGCGGTGCGGACAATCGCGCCCAGCTGTGGGAGGCGCTCGCTGACGGCACCGTGGACATGGTGGTATCCGACCACTCGCCGTGCGCACCCCGGCACAAAGACCTGGTCGGTGGTGACTTCGGCTGGGCGTTCGGCGGGATCAGCTCGTTGCAGATCGCGCTGCCCGCACTGTGGACCCGAGCCGCCCGCGCCGGGTTCGGCCTGGCCGATGTGTGCCGATGGATGGCGCAGGCGCCGGCCGAACTCGCGGGCCTCAGCGATCGTGGGGTCATCGCGACGGGCCGGCGCGCGGACTTCTGCGTGTTCGACCCCGATACGGCGTGGGTGGTGCATGGCGCCGACCTGCGGCACCGCCATCCGATCACCCCCTACGAGGACGTCGTCCTGACCGGCGTGGTGCGTCAGATGTGGCGCCGAGGGCGGGTGGTCGACGATGACAGCCGCGGCGAGCTGCTCTGTGCCGAGGTTCGGGAGCCGGCGTGAAAATCCTGGTGATCAATCCCAACACGTCGGCCACGATGACCGCCGAAATCGACGCCGCAGCCCGGGCCGTGGCCGCGCCGGGAACCGAGATTGTGACCACGCAGCCGGGTTTCGGAACAGTCGCGATCGACTCCGCCAGCGAGAGTTACCTGTCCGCGGTCGGTGTGATGGACGTCGTCGCCACCCAGCTGGCGGCCGGAGCGTTCGACGCCGACGCGGTCGTGCTGGCTGGCTTCGGTGAGCACGGCAAGGATGCGCTGCAGGAGATGCTGACCGTCCCGGTGCTCGACATCGCCGAATCCGCCGCCCACGTAGCCCATCTGATCGGCAGGCGCTTTTCGGTGGTGACCACGCTGGCCCGATCCATCGCCCCGATCGAGGACCGGCTGCTGCTGGCCGGACTGGCCGCGCACTGCGCATCGGTACGGGCGTGTGGTCTCCGAACCGCGGACGTCGACGCGGATCCGGCCGGCGCGGTCAAAGCCATTGTCGCCGAGGCCGAACGCGCGGTGACTGCGGACGGTGCCGATGTGATTTGCCTGGGCTGCGCCGGGATGGCCGGGGTGGTCGCGGCGATCACCGAGGCACTCGGTGTGCCCGCTGTCGACGGGGTGGCCGCCGCCGTGGGCCTGGCCCAGATGCTGGTCGGGCTGGGGCTGTCCACCAGCAAGGTCGGTGCCTATGCCCCGGGGCCGGCCAACCCGCGCACCCACTGGCCGCTGTCGCAGGCGTTGGACTCATGATCTTCGACCGGGATGCGGGTCTGGATCTCGCCGGTCGCGCGGTCGGCGGGAGTGTGGTCGCGGCCAGTGACGAATCATTCGGGGTCAAGGAACGACTGATCGACCCCGCCGAACCGAGTTTCCTACCCGGCACTTTCGACCTGCGCGGTGAGGTGGTCGACGGCTGGGAAACCCGCAGGCACGCACCCGACGGGGACTGGGCGGTCATCCGTCTTGGCGTGCCCGGCCGGCTGCGCACCGTCGACGTCGACACCCGATTCTTCACTGGCAACCATCCGACCGGCTGCGTGCTGCACGGCGCGACACTGGCGGCGGGCGCCGATCCGTGCCATGCAGGTGCGGACTGGCGGCCACTGGCGCCGCTGACTCCGCTGAAACCGGACGCGCACAACCCGATCTCGATCGCCGACCGGCGCCGGTACACGCACCTCAAATTGGCGATCGCCTCCGACGGCGGGGTGGCGCGGCTGCGGGCCTACGGCGATGCCGTGCCGGACCCTGCCCTGTGGTCGGGGGTGACCGTCGAGGTCTCCGGTGCCGAACAGGGTGGGCGGGTCGAACATTGCAGCGACGCGTTCTACTCCGACGCGCGCGCGGTGATCGCCGCCGACCGTCCGCACAACATGGGCGCCGGGTGGGAGGCCCGGCGCCGGCGTGACATCGGGCCCGATACCCACGACGCGGTGACGATCTCGTTCCTGGCCCCTACCGACCTGGACCGCATCGAGATCGATACCTCGTATTTCGTGTTCAACGCTTCCCGGGAAGTCTGCGTGCGTGGCACCCAGGACCACCCGGGCCCCGGACGTCCATGGTGGGCGTTGTCATTCGACGAGGTCGTGCTGCCGCGCACCCGGCTGATTCCCGATGCCAGGCAGGTGTTCGTGGTGGCGGCCGCCGCCATCACGGCGATCCGGGTGCAGGCGTACCCCGACGGGGGTATCGCCCGCGTCCGGGCGCTGGGCCGGCCCACCGAGGCCGGGCTGAGGCAGCTTCGCGACCGGTGGGAGGCCGCACTATGAGGCCAGTGATTGCGGATTGCACCGGGCTGTGGCGACGCACCCTGCTCATCGAGGCAGACGGCACGCGCGACACTGGAACGAATGTCGAATGGCTACAAGGTATCTCGCTGTTCGTCGACGTTCGTGGCCCAGGGGAGGGCTTCGCCGGCCGGCTCGGTCAGCGAGACGACATCTTCGAGTGGACCAGGGTCGTGGACATGCAGCCGCCGGGTCTGCCCGACGCCGGGCGGATGAGCTGGGCCGGCACCGTACTGGTCGAGATCGGTGTACACGCCGACTACACCGAGCACTGGCAGCGCGACCCGGGTCCGGTGCAGCCGTGCTGGGGCCTGTTGTTGTCGACCGGCGATGGCGCGACCGGACTGCTGGTGCGAGTAGGGGAGCGCTTCGGCTGGGCTCACCGGAGCGCCTCCGTGACGGAGGTTTCCCTCGGGGTGGTGGGCGGAACCGATTGGCGGATAACTGTTTCTGCCGATCCGCACCGCGTGGGCAGGTCGTTACGTCCGCGACAGACGGCAGGACAGGTACGAGTCGACGATGACATCGCCTGGGAGATCAAGGAAAGCGAAGGAAGCGTGACACTGTGAGTGGGGCGACATCATTTCAATCGGTACCCGTCATCGACATCAGCGGGTTGCGGTCGGCCGATCGTGCCGAGCGGGAGCGGGTGGCCGCCGAGCTCGGCACGGCGGCCCGGGAGGTCGGATTCTTCTACGTGTCCGGCACGAACGTCAGCGACGAGATGTTCGACAGGCTACTGACCGCGACCAAACAGTTCTTCGCCCTGCCGATGGACGAGAAGATGAAGTCCTACATCGGATTGTCGACCTGCCATCGCGGATACGTGCCGGTGGGTGAGGAGGGTCTCTACGGCCAGCAGTCGGCTGACCTGAAGGAGGCGTTCGACACCGCATTGGACCTGCCCACCGACGACCCCGATCATCTCGCGGGCAATCCGATGCTGGGGCCCAACGTGTGGCCGGACATACCCGGATTCGCGGAGACGGTCACCGAGTATTACCAGGCGGTGCTGAGCGTCGGGCAGGATCTGTTGTGGGCGTTCGCGGTAGCACTCGACGAGGATCCGGATACGTTTACCAGGCACGCCACCAAGACACCGAGCCAGCTGCGGCTGATCTACTATCCGTACAACCCCGACGCGCAGGACGCCCAGGGTATCGGCGCCCATACCGACTACGAGTGCTTCACTCTGCTCAAGCCGACGGCGCCCGGGCTGGAGGTGCTCAACGGGGCCGGCGAGTGGATCGATGTCCCGCCGATTCCCGGCACCTTCGTGGTGAACGTCGGCGACCTGCTCGAGTTGTGGACCAACGGGGCGTTCGTGGCCACCTCACATCGGGTACGCAAGGTCGCCGAAGAGCGGTACTCGTTCCCGTTGTTCTTCAATGTCGACTACCACACCGTGGTACAACCGTTGCCGCAGTTCGCCGATGCCGACGGACCGTCGCGGGCGGCGCTGGTGGCCGGGGAGCATCTGTTCGCCCAGACCGCACAGACCTTCGCTTATCTGCGATCCCGGCTGGAAAGCGGGGAGCTCGTGTTGCCGGACGGGTCCCTGGGGGTCGGCACGTTCGGTCAGGAGGCGCTGCAATCCCGGAACTGAGGACCGGCGGGCGCGAGCAGACGTAGAATCGCACGAATTGGCCCGATTTCGTGCGATTCTATGTCTGCTCGCGGTGAGATCCCGGGCCTAGCGCAAGCGTCGCGTCGGCCGCGTCTCGATCGCGTTGATCGTCAGCGCCCGGCGCGCCAGTAGCCACCCCGCGGCACCGCGGACGTACTCGTCGTCGTAGCGCAGGTACCACACCAGATCGACGATGTCGTCGCCGCGCCGGCTCCAATGGTGTGCGGTCGCCGCGATACGGCCATGCGCCACATCGGGAGTCGATCCCGCGGTGTAAACCTCCGAGTCGATACCGTGGTGGGTTCGCCCGACACCTGTCGCCGCGGCCAGCGCGGCGCCGATGGCATCCGGACCGCAATGAGAACGCGCCGGCGTCAGGACATCGGGCGGCTCGGGCAGTATCAATTCACCGTCGCTGACAAACAATTCGATCGCCGCCGCCACGTCGCCATCGTCGACGGCTGCGGCGTAACGATGCACCAGGTCGGATAGCGTCAAGCGGTCCGACGCCGACAGGCTCACGGCCGCAAACCGAGCCGTTGGGCACACGCCGAGAGCATGTCCTTGGCCTCCTCGACATCGGTGACCGGCGGCATCCCCAGCACCAGCCGGTCGGCGCCCGCTTCGGCGAGCCGCCCGGCGCGGTCGGCGTCGATCTTGGTGACGAGGTGGCCCAGCGACAACTCCAGGATGTCCGGGTCGCGTCCGGCCTCCTCGGCGGCTATCCGCATCACCTCCACCAGCGTCGCCAGTTCGGCGCCCGCCACCCCCAGTGGTTGAAAACCGTCACCGAGCCGTCCCGCTCGCCGTGCGGCGGCCCGGCTGTGCCCGCCGATGTGAATCGGGACACCTTGTGCGGCAACTGGTTTCGGATAGGACATCGCATTGTCGAAGTCATAGAACTCGCCGTGATGGCCGATCCCGTCGGGGTTGTCGGCCCACAGCGCCCGCAGCACCTGAATCTGTTCGTCGGCGCGCCTGCCCCGGCTGCCGAAATCGGCCCCGCAGGTCTCGACCTCTTCGCGCATCCAGCCCACCCCGACACACAGTCGCAGCCGCCCGCCGGACAGCACGTCGATGCTGGCGGCCCGCTTGGCCAGCATCACCGGGTGGTGGTTGGGCAACACCAGCACGCCGGTGGCGAGCCCGAGCGCGGTTGTGCGGCCGGCCAGGAACGCCAACGTCTCAAGCGGGTCGGGGACCGGACAGTCCGGGGCCACCTCGACCCGTCCGGAGGGGTCGTAGGGATACACACTGCTGTAGCGGGTCACCAATATCGTGTGCTCCGCCATGATGATCGATTCGAAACCACACACCTCGAGATGGCGGGCGAATTCGCTCATCCACACCGGGTCGGCGGTGACCCCGGCCGCGATGGGAGCGACGACGGCGACCTTCACGTCGTGAGATTAACCCGGCTGACCCGCGTCGCCTTCGCCCAGTCCCGGCAGATGAGTCATCAACAGGTCCAGCAACGTCACCTGGCCCTTGAGCAGCTTGCGCCGTGCCTGCGCCACTGGGAACCAGGCCACCCGATCCACTTCGGGAAACTCCTGCAGCCGTCCCGACCCTTTCGGCCATTCCAACGTGAAGGTGTTGCTGTGGGCGTCGGTCACGTCCAGGTCGGCGCCGACGGCGAACACCGTCAGCACCTTTGCGCTCGACTGCTTGACCGGTTCGAACGCGATGCGGGGACCGTCCGGAACCCCGCAGCCCAGCTCCTCGGCGAACTCGCGTTGCGCGGCCGCCCATGGATCTTCGCCGGATTCGTACTCGCCCTTGGGAATCGACCAGGCACCGTCGTCCTTACGTGCCCAGAACGGGCCGCCGGGGTGCCCGATCAACACTTCGACGGTCCCCTCGACGGTCCGGTACAGCAGCACGCCGGCGCTGAACTTTGGCACCGCTACTCCGGGTGTGGCGCCGTGGCCGAGTGCAGTGCGGCGGCCAGCGCCTGGGCCCGGGGATCGGTCAGCACGTCCTCGAGCAGCAGCGGCGTCCCGTCCGGGCCGGTCAGTGGAACCCTCCAGTTCGGATGCTCGTTCGTGGTGCCGGGCTGATTCTGGGTGCGCCGGTCACCTACCGCATCGGTCAGCGCCAGCGCCAACAACCGGGACGGTGTGCGGGCCAGATATCGGTACAGGCCCAAGATCACCTGTTCCTCATCGGCCGACACCCCGAGCAGCCCAACCCGGCGCAGTTCGGCCATCCACGCGGCCTGCTCGGCATGATCGTCGGCCAGCTCATCGTGCGCGGGCCTTGTGAGCAGACCCAACTCGTCGCGCAGCCGCACATGTTCCCCGGCCAGATAGCCCGGGGTCGGCGGTAGGTCATGGGTGGTCACCGACGACAGACACAGCTCCCGCCACCGCTCGGCCTCCAGCGGGCGACCGCCCTCGTGCTCGAACCACAGGATCGACGTCCCCAGCAATCCCCGTGCCCGCAGGTAGTCCCGAACCCACGGCTCCACAGTGCCCAGATCCTCACCGACAACGACCGCACCCGCCCGGTGCGCCTCCAGGGCGACGATCCCGATCATCGCCTCGTGGTTGTAGCGCACGTAGGTGCCCTTGGTCGGGGAGGCGCCCTCCGGAATCCACCACATTCGGAACAACCCGATGATGTGGTCGATGCGCACTCCGCCCGCGTGCCGCAGGATCGCCGCGATGAGCGTCCGAAACGGTTGATAGCCAAGCTCTTCGAGCTGGTCAGGGCGCCAGGGCGGTTGGGACCAGTTCTGGCCGAGCTGGTTGAATTCGTCCGGCGGCGCACCGGCGGCGACACCGCGGGCCAGCACATCCTGCAACGCCCACGCGTCGGCGCCGTCGGGGTGTACGCCGACGGCCAGGTCATGCATGATGCCCAGCGCCATCCCGGTACGGACGGCCTGGGACTGGGCGGCAGCGAGCTGATCGTCGAGTTGCCACTGCAGCCATCGGTGAAAGTCGACCGCGGTGCCGTGGCGCGCGACGAACTCGGCCACCTCGGGATTTCTGGGGTGCCGCAGCGCCTCGGGCCAGGTGTGCCAGTCGCCGCCGAACTTCTCGGCCAGCGCCGACCACGTGGCGAAGTCGTCGAGCGCCCGTCCTTCCCGCTCCTTGAAGGCGTCGAAGGCCAGCTGGCGGCCTGCCGACCGGGGCACCCGGTAAATCGCCTTCAACGCAACGCGTTTGGCGGCCCAGGCGGCATCGCGGTCAATGGTGTCGACCTTGCCGGCGCGGGCCTGGATGGCGGTGCGCAACTTCCACACCCGACCGCGCTTGGGTAGGTAGGCGAACTCGGGGACGGCCTCCACCCGCAGGTAGAGCGGATTGGTGAAGCGCCGCGAGGTCGGCAGGTAGGGGGAGGGCTCCATGGGCCGCGTCGGTGCGGCCGCATGCAGCGGATTGACCAGGACGTAGCCCGCGCCATGGCGCGCACCGGCCCAGACCGCCAGATCGGCGAGATCGGCGAGATCCCCGACGCCCCAGGAATTCTTCGACCGCACGCTGTAGATCTGGGTGGCCAGCCCCCAGGTGCGGCGCGCACCGAGCCTCGACGGCAGACCGAGCCAGGCCGGGGTGACGATCAGCGCAGTGCTGCACTCCTGACCGCCGGAACGCAGATGGACCCGGTGATACCCCAACGGCAGATCTGCCGGGAGCACGAATGTCGCCTCGCCCACCAGCCTGCCGTTCAGCTCGAAGGGCGGGGTGAAGTTGTCCGCCTGCTGCACCCCGGTGCGGACCGTGCCGTCCTCGAGCCGAACCCAGACATGGGCGGGATCGCCATGGCTGACGTGCACCCAGAACGACGTCTCGCTGCCGAGACGGCCGACGATGGTAGGCGGCAGCGACCGCGACCAATACCGGTCGGCTAGGGCCGAAAGTGCTGCCGCACGACCCTCTTCGGTGCCGGCTTCGACACCGAGTGCGGCCAAGACCGCGACCAGCGTGGCCTCCTCGACGGCGACGAGCCGCCCCGTCCAATCGTGAAACTCGGTGGCCACGCCGAACCGGCGAGCGAGTTCGGACAGCGACGCGTCAGTCATGGCTGCCATCTTGCTTGGTTACCCGTAACCTCGCCTGACATGGCCACCCCCGGACTCGGCGTGCGAAACCGCCGGGCCCGGATCGCCAGCGCGGGACTGTTCCTGACCAACGGCGCGCTGTTCGCCAACCTGTTGCCGCGCTATCCCGAGATCAAAGCGGACCTGCGATTGTCCAATATCGCGTTCGGCCTGGCCGTTGCGGCGTTCTCGGCCGGGGCGTTGCTGACCGGCCCCGCCGCCGCCATCCTGATCCGCCGCTACCGCTCCTCGGTGGTCGCGGTGGTGGGCAGTGCGCTGATCGCGGTGTTCGTCCTCGCCGCCGGGCTGGCGCCGACCGGGGCGACGCTGGCCGCGGCGCTGTTCTGCGCGGGTGCGGCCGACTCGGTAACCGATGTCGCCCAGAACGTGCACGGGCTTCGGGTGCAGCGCGCCTACGGGCGATCCATCATCAACTCGCTGCACGCGGTGTGGTCGTCGGGCGCGGTCCTGGGTGGGCTGATGGGAGCCGGCGCGATCTTTCTCGGCATTCCGCGGGCGGTGCAGCTGGGGGTGTCGGGGATGGTGTTCAGCGCGGCCTGCGTGATCGGGTACCGCTTCCTGCTGCCCGGTCCCGACCACCGCGAACTCGGGGCGCACCACGAGGCCGGGCGCCCGGGTGGGGCCGGGCGCATCGTCTACCTCGTGCTGGCGGCGCTGGTGGCCATCGCCATCGCCGGTGCCGTCATCGAGGACGCGGGAAGTTCGTGGGCCACGCTGTATCTGCGGGACTCACTGTCGGCCCCGGCGGCGATCGCGGCATTCGGGTTCGTCGCTGTGGTCGGTTTCCAGTTCGTCGGCCGGGTGCTGGGCGATCGGATGGTCGACCGATGGGGGCAGGCCGCCGTGGCCCGGGCCGGGGGGTTGGTGATCGCGCTGGGCATGGCGGCCGCCTTGGCGTTTCCGAGCATTCCGGGCACCATCGCGGGGTTCGCCGCCGCCGGTTTCGGCTCGGCGACGCTGGTGCCGGCCGCCATGCACGCCGCCGACGAGCTTCCGGGGTTGCGTCCGGGTACCGGCTTGACCGCGCTGACCTGGCTGATGCGAGTCGGCTTCCTGGGCTCGCCGATCGTCGTCGGTGCAATCGCCGACGCCGTGTCACTGCGGGCGGGGTTGCTGACGGTGCCCGCGGCCGGGCTGGTGGCCGTCGTGCTGGCTGGGGTGCTTAGCCCGCGTCGCCGCTCAGTTCGATCGTGAGCACGCCGGCGATGATCAACCCGATACCGCCCATCATCAACGGGGTCAGCGGCTCGCCGAACAATGCACGTGCGATCAGCGCGACCAACGCGACACCGGCGGCCGACCATACCCCGTAAGCGACGCCGACCGGCATTCCCAGCGACAGCGTGACGTACAGCAAGGCGAACGCCACCAGGTAGCCGACGATCACCGGGGCGATCCACACCTTGTTGCGGAAGCCGTTCGAGGCCCGCAACGCCAGAGTGGCGAACACCTCGATCACGATCGCCCCGGCCAGGGCCAGCCACATCACGACGCGGCCTCGTCGGCGCGCGCGTGCCGTGAGCCCATCTCGACCATCAGCACACCGGCGACGATCAGCCCGATCCCGGCGACGATGGGGGTGGTGAACGGGTCGCCGAAGATCAGGGCGGCCGCGGCCGCGGTGATGGCGGTGCCCAGCGCGCCCCAGATGCCGTAGGCGACCCCCACCGCCATGCCGGCCCGCAGCACCATCGTCAGGAAATAGAACGAGGTGACGTAGCCGGCCACCACCATGATCAGCCACATCGAATTGTCCTGGGCCGCGCGCAGCGACAACGTGGCGCACACTTCGGTGCCGACCGCCCCCAGCAGTAGCAGCCATTCCCGCACGTCCGGCACCTCCGTCGATCGTGATCAGCCCGGCCAGAATAGCGGGGACCGGGGCTGTGGCCCGGGTTAAGCCCCGCCGCCGACGTGAGCGGACAGACATCCGGTGAAGCGGTCGTGGCCGCTACCCGTCGGTAACGTGGACAAGTGGTGGCGCGAGCTGCAGGAGGAGAAACCATGACAGCGGATGCGAACATTCGCCAGGTCGTGGGCCGTCCGGTCGTGAAGACCGGTTACGGCCCGGTGCGCGGGGCCGACGACGGCCGGGTCGCGACGTGGAAGGGCATCCGCTATGCCGCCGCCCCGGTCGGGGATCTGCGCTGGCGCGCGCCGGCGCCTCCGCAGCCATGGACCGATGTCCAGGACGCCACCGCGTTCGGACCGGTCAGTCCGCAGCCGCGCAGCCCCATTCCGATGGGCCTGGGTACCCGCGCCGACGAAGATTGCCTGTTCCTCAACATCTGGGCGCCATCGGATGTTGATGCCGCCGACTCCCATCCCAAGCCGGTGATGGTGTGGGTGCACGGCGGTGCCTACATCTTCGGCTCCGGCAGCCAGCCGCTCTACGACGGGTCGGTGCTGGCCGACGGTTCCGACGTCGTCGTGGTGACCATCAACTACCGGCTCGGCGCACTGGGGTTCCTGGACTTCTCATCCGCCGGTTTCGACAGCAATATCGCCCTGCGCGACGTGCTGGCCGCGCTGCGCTGGGTGCGCGACAACATCGCCGGCTTCGGCGGTGATCCGGACCGGGTGACGCTGTTCGGCGAGTCCGCCGGGGCGGGGATCGTGACGACGCTGCTGGCCGTGCCGGCGGCCGCCGGGCTGTTCTCCCGCGCCATCGCCCAGAGTTCACCGGCCACCTCGATCTACGACAGCACCCGGGCGAGCTCCGTCGCTCATCTGGTGCTCGACCGGCTTGGCATGACCGCCGCCGAGGCCCACCGGGCTCCGGTCGAGGCGCTGGTCGACGCCTCGATGCAGGTGTTCGACCACGTCCCGACCGCAACACCGGGGCGGCTGGCGTTCGCGCCGACCGTCGACGGCGACCTGGTGCCGGACTATCCGGTGACGCTGGCGCGCACCGGCAAAACGCACCCGGTGCCGCTGCTGATCGGCACCAACAAGGACGAGGCCGCACTGTTCCGCTTCATGCGCTCGCCGCTGATGCCCATCGCGCCCAAGGCGATTCGCACGATGTTCGAGGAGATCGCCGACGACCAGCCGGGCCTGCAGCTGCCGACCGCCGAGCAGATCGGCGCGGCCTACCCGGCCAGGCGGGCCCGGACCCGCAGCCTGGGGGTAGCCAGCGATATGGGCTTCCGGATGCCCTCGGTGTGGTTCGCCGAGGGACACAGCGCGGTGGCCCCGGTCTATCTGTATCGATTCGATTGGGCAACACCGATTTTCAAGTTGATCCGACTCGGCGCCGCACATGCCACCGAGTTGATCTACGTCTGGGGCAACCTGGTCGCCGGCCCCCGCGACGTCACCTTCAAACTCGGCGGACGCAACGCCGGTGAAGCCTTGTCCGACCGGATGCGCACCCGGTGGACCAACTTCGCGGCCACCGGCGTCCCCACCGGGCCGCAGGGGCAGCCGCGGTGGGCGCCCTACAGCGCGGGCGGCCGCACCACCCTGGTCATGGATCGTCAGGACGAGATCGTCGACGACCTGGACCGCCAGATTCGGCTGGCCTGGGGCGATCAGGTGCTCAGCTTCCGCTGAGCCGGCTTCTTGACGTGGTGTCTAACAACGCGGCGGGATCGGGTTAGACTCCGGGCGGGTGCACATCGGAGGTGGAACGCGTGGACCGTATCGGGGAGTGGTTGTCCGTTCTCCCGCCGCAGATGCGCGAACCGGTGCTGTTCGCGATCCCGTTCTTCCTGCTGCTGCTGACCATCGAATGGGCCGCGGCCCGCAAGCTGGAACGCCTCACCGGGGCCGACGGCGATTCGCCGGCAACGGGCGCGTACCTCACCCGCGACGCCTGGGCCTCGATTTCGATGGGGCTGGTGTCGGTGGCGACGATGGGTGCCTGGAAGTTCCTGGCCCTGCTCGGCTACGCCGCCCTGTACGCCTACGTCGCGCCGTGGCACCTGTCGCCCTCGCAGTGGTACACGTGGGTGATCGCCATCGTCGGCGTGGACGTGCTCTACTACGCCTACCACCGCATCGCGCACCGGGTCCGGTTGATCTGGGCGACCCACCAGGCGCATCACTCCAGCCGCTACTTCAACTTCGCGACCGCGCTGCGCCAGAAGTGGAACAACAGCGGCGAAATCATCATGTGGATTCCGTTGCCGCTGTTGGGTGTTCCGCCGTGGATGGTCTTCACCAGCTTCTCGATCAGCCTGATCTACCAGTTCTGGATTCACACCGAACGCATCGGCAGGCTGCCCAGAGCCTTCGAGTTCGTCTTCAACACCCCCTCCCACCACCGGGTGCATCACGGGATGGATCCCGAATACCTCGACAAGAACTACGGCGGCATCCTGATCGTCTGGGACCGGCTGTTCGGGACGTTCCAGCCCGAGTTGTTCCGTCCCCACTACGGGTTGACCAAGCCGGTGACCACCTTCAACATCTGGAAGCTGGAGACCTACGAGTACGTGGCGATCGCCCGTGACGTTCGCTCGGCAAGCCGCTGGCGCGACCGGCTGGGCTACGTATTCGGCCCGCCGGGCTGGCAACCCGCCCGCACACCACAGCCCGCCGTGGCAGGCCAGGGCTAGTCAGCATCGACGCCGTCATCGAGGATGGAGCCCATGGAGGTCAAGGAAGTCCTGCTGCCCGGGGTCGGGTTGCGCTACGAGCTCGACAACGCCGACGGCAACCGGGTGGGGGTGATCGCTCGGCGCAGCGGTGATTTCGAGGTCGTGGTCTACGCCGCCAGCGATCCCGATCAGGCCCGTCCGGTGTTCTGCCTCACCGGTGAGGAAGCCGACGCGCTGGCCCAGATCCTGGGCGCCCCGCGGATGGTGGAGCGCTTCGCCGACCTCACCAAGGAGGTTCCCGGCCTGGACGCCGGGCAGGTCGAGATCGGCCCTGGCTCGCCGTTCGTGGACCGCCCGCTGGGGGAGACCAAAGCCCGCACCCGGACCGGCGCGTCGATCGTTGCGATCGTGCGCGGCGAGGAGGTGCTGGCCTCACCCGGCCCGGATGAGGTGCTGCGCGGCGACGACGTGCTGGTGGTGATCGGCACCGAGGACGGTATCTCCGGAGTCCGGCGAATCGTCGACCAGGGCTGAGCCTATGGCTGTCTCGGTCGCGCTCCTACTCGAGCTCGGCGTCATCCTGACTGCCCTGACCATCCTGGGAGCCCTGGCCCGTCGGTTCGCGCTCTCGCCGATCCCGTTGTACCTGGGGGCCGGGCTGGCCCTGGGCAACGGTGGAATCGCCCCGGTCCCGGCGGCCGGGGAGTTCGTCTCCACCGGCGCTTCGATCGGTGTCGTGCTGCTGCTGCTGACCCTGGGTCTGGAGTTCTCCATCGGCGAGTTCGCCGTCAGCATGCGCCGGCACCTGCCGTCGGCCGGCGTCGACCTGGTACTCAACGCCATCCCCGGAGCCGTCGCCGGCTGGCTGCTGGGGCTGGACTTCGTCGGCATCCTGGCGATGGCCGGCATCACCTTCATCTCCTCGTCGGGCGTGATCGCCCGCCTGCTCAACGACCTGCACCGGCTGGGTAACCGGGAAACCCCCGCGGTGCTCTCGGTGCTGGTCCTCGAGGACTTCGCGATGGCGGCCTACCTGCCGCTGCTCGCGGTGTTCGCGGCCGGCGGCAGCTGGTGGGAGGCCCTGTTGTGGATGGGTGTCGCCGTGAGCGCACTGGGCGCGGCGTTTGCGGCGTCCTACCGCTGGGGTCATCACGTCGGACGGCTCATCGCCCACCCCGACGACGAGCAGCTTCTGCTGCGCATCCTCGGACTGACGCTGATCGTGGCGGCCGTCGCCGAGCATCTGCACGCCTCGGCGGCGGTCGGCGCGTTTCTGGTGGGGCTGACGCTCACCGGAGAGACCGCCGACCGGGCCCGCGCCGTGCTCAGCCCGCTGCGAGACCTTTTCGCGGCGGTGTTCTTCTTGGCTATCGGTCTGACGGTGGATCCATCCGACCTGGTGCCGATGCTGCCGGTCGCGCTGGCACTGGCCGCGGTCACCGCGCTGACCAAGATCGTCACCGGCGCCTATGCGGCCCGCCGGGAAGGTGTTGGGCGTCCCGGCCAGTTGCGGGCCGGAACCGCGCTGATCGCGCGGGGTGAGTTCTCCCTGGTGATCATCGGGCTGGCCGGCACCACCGTGGCCGCGATCGGACCGGTGGCCACTCCCTACGTGTTCATCCTGGCCACCCTTGGCCCCCTGCTGACCCGGTTCGCCAAGTAGATCCGCCCCGCCGTGGCACCATGCTTGGGTGCAGACGGTATTTGATCGCGACGTCGACCCCGGCCTGATCGCGCGCGCATTGGGGTCCGCCACGTTCGGATCGATGTGGCTGGACACACCCCGGCCGGAGTACCCGACGCTGCCCGGTGGGCTGAGCTGCGATCTTCTGGTCGTCGGCGGCGGCTACGCCGGATTGTGGTCGGCGCTGCACGCCATCGAACGCAACCCCGGCGCACGGGTGGTGCTGATCGAGGCCGAGCGCGTCGGCTGGGCGGCATCGGGGCGCAACGGCGGGTTCGTCGAGGCCAGCATCACCCACGGTGCGGAGAACGGAAAGTCCCGGTGGCCCAGCGAATTCGATCGGCTGGAGAAGCTCGGCCTGGCCAACCTCGACGGTATGCAGGCTGATATCGAGTCCCACGCGATGAAGGTCGACTGGGAGCGCACCGGCATGCTGACCGTGGCCACCGAGCCGCACCAGGTCGCGTGGTTGCGCGAAGGCGCCGACGACGGGGACGGACGGTTCCTGGACCGCGCGGCGGTCCGTGCCGAGGTCGACTCGCCGACCTACCAGGCCGGGTTGTTCGCCGCGGACACCTGCGCGATCGTGCATCCCGCGCGGCTGGTCTTCGAACTGGCCCGCGCCTGCGCCGAGGCCGGCGTCCAGGTCTTCGAACACACGCCGGCGACCTCGGTCGACCGCGAGAACACCGGCGTGCAGGTGAAAACCCCTGCGGGCATGATCGAGGCCGACCAGGTTGTGTTGGCCACCAACGTCTTTCCCAGCCTGCTCAAACGCAACCGGCTGCACACCGTCCCGGTCTACGACTACGTGCTGGCCACCGAGCCGCTCACACCAGAGCAACTCGACCGCATCGGCTGGCGGTCGCGGCAGGGGATCGGGGACAGCGCCAACCAGTTCCACTATTACCGCCTCTCGGCCGACAACCGGATCGTCTGGGGCGGATACGACGCCGTCTACCACTTCGGGCGGCGAGTCGACCCGATGTACGAAGACCGGCCGGACACCTACCGCCGGCTGGCCGCGCATTTCTTCATCACGTTCCCCCAACTCGAGGACGTGCGGTTCAGCCACCGCTGGGCGGGAGCGATCGACACCAACACCCGGTTCTGTGCGCACTGGGGGCTGGCCGGTCGCGGCCGGATCGCCTATGTCAACGGGTTCACCGGCCTCGGGGTGGGCGCGGCTCGGTTCGCCGCAGATGTCTGCCTGGATCTGCTCGACGGGCGTCCCACCGAACGGACCGAGCTGGAGATGGTCAACCGCAAACCGCTACCGTTCCCACCCGAACCGGCGGCCAGCATCGGTATCCAGGCGACCCGGTGGTCGCTGAATCGAGCCGATCACAACGCCGGTAAGCGCAACATCTTCCTGCGCACTCTCGACCGACTCGGTCTGGGGTTCGACTCTTAACTCATCCCTGACGGGATTCCCGCGGCGACACGCCGGGTACGTCATAGTTCATTGGTAACGATTTGAGATCGACGCCGATACACAGTCGAGATATTTTCGCGGCGCGTCCTTGATGTGTCGCCGATCGATCGGGGTGTACAGTGGCGCGTTTTGGTTCCAGGGGTGTCCTCGCCGCCGCAGCGGCTCTTGCCGTGTCCGCGATCGTGGCACCGGCGGCCGACGCCACGCCCGGTGTGGTGGTCTCCCCGGGGATGGAGATCCGCCAGGCCAGCAACGTCTGCACGCTCGGCTATGTCGACCCGGTGGCGCGGGTTGCCTACTCGGCCGGTCACTGCCGGGGCGACGGTCCGGTCACCGACCGCAACGGTCAACTCATCGGCATGGTCTCGACCTTCCAGGACAACACCCCCGACGGGGCGGTCGTGCGGACCGACCAGGTGATTTCCGATTACGAGACGATCGCCCTGGCCCCCGATGTCGTGGTCAACAACATCCTGCCCGGCGGTCGTCAACTCGTCGCCGACGCCGCCCCGCCGATGGCCGCCGGCCAGCCGGTCTGCCATTTCGGGGTCGTCACCGGTGAAAGCTGCGGCTCGATCGAGCGGGTCAACAACGGCTGGTTCACCATGAACAACGGTGTGGTCAGCCAGAAGGGCGATTCCGGCGGACCGGTCTACATGCCGGTCGACGACGACAAGGCCGTGATCATCGGCCTGTTCAACAGCACCTGGGGCACCTTGCCGGCGGCTGTGTCGTGGGTGTCCACCACCCAGCAGGCCCATGGCGACATCGGCGTGGTCACAGTGGCCGCGGCCGAGGAAGCCAACACCAACTAGCGGCCCAGCGCGAACACCGGGATCGTCGGAGCGGCCGCGCGCAGCTGCTCGACGCTCGAGTCCGGCGTCAGCCCCGCGATGTGGCCTTTGACCTCCCAATACCACCGATCCAGGTAGCGCTTGAGCAGGGCGGGCTTGTCCTCGTCGGCGACCTCGGTGAGCGACACCGGAGTGCGCCGCCAGCGCGGACCGAGTTCCACGGTGCCGGCCGCGCGGGCGTTGCGCGCCCACTGGGTGTTCCCGCGGGGCGAGACCAGGTAGTCGATCCCGCCGACCCGCATCACGTTGACGACCACGCCGTGCGGGGCGCCCGATTTGCGGCCGCGCACCCGCAGCGCGCGGGTGCCGGCGATGCTGATGCCCGCCTCGGCGAGCCGGCGGATGGCGGCATTGAAGACGCGCGCGGTCGCGTTCGGACGGTCGTAGTGGTCAGTCATCGGGTGGTCCTTGTCGATCGAAGTTAGAGAGCGGTGCTCTCGATTGAGGATGCCAGCCGGTCCCGACAAATTCAAGAGCAGTGATCTCTGACGTGCGAGACTCGGCGCGTGGGTAAACGGCAAGAAGCGCGGCAGCGCACCGAGGCGCGGATCGTGGAACTCGGCCGTCGACAACTCGCCAGCGTGGGCGCGGCCGGGTTGTCGGTGCGCGCGATCGCTCGTGAGCTGGGCATGGTCTCCTCGGCGATGTACCGGTATGTGGCCAGCCGCGACGAGTTGCTGACCCTGCTTCTTGTCGAGGCGTACTCCGAACTGGCCGATACGGTCGACGGCGCGCGCGGGTCGGGGACCGGGGGGTGGCGGGCCGATATCGCAACGATCGCCCGCGCACTGCGGCAGTGGGCAGCTGACCACCCCGCCGAGTGGGCGCTGCTGTACGGCAGCCCGGTTCCCGGCTATCACGCGCCCGCCGAACTGACCACCGGCCCGGGAACCCGGGTGATCAGGATGCTCTTCGATGCGGTGGCCACCGGCGTGGCCACCGGAGATATCGCGCTGACCGAAAACCACGTCGCACAACCGATGTCGGCGGACCTGCGACGAGTGCGTGACGAGTTCGGCTTCCCCGGGGACGATGCGCTGGTGATCCGGTGCACCGCGGTCTGGGCACTGATCGTCGGTGCGGTCAGCCTGGAGATCTTCGGTCAGTATGGGTCGGACACCTTCGCCGAACCGGGGGTGTTGTTCGATGAACAGATCCGGCTGGCCATCGACCTGCTCACCACCGGCGGCCCGCGGAACTAGAACACGTTCTAGCCACACCGGGGGGCCGGGGATATCCTCGAACCGATGACCAGCCAGACACCTGTCCAGATTGCGTGGGTGACCCGCGATCTCGACGCCACCGAAGCGGCCTTGACCACGCTGCTCGGGGCCAGGAAATGGATACGAATGCCCGATGTCCACTTCGGGCCCGAGGCCTGCGTGCATCGCGGGGGTCCCGCCGACTACCACGCCGACATCTCGCTGAGCTACGCCGGCGACACCCAGCTCGAACTCATCGCGCCGACCCGCGGGGAGAGCATCTACACCGAATTCCTCACCGAGAGCGGTCCCGGCCTGCATCACATCTGCGTGGAAGTCCCCGACCCCGACGCCTTCGAGGCCGCCGTGGCCGGCGCCGAGGTCGCCGCCCGGGGCATGATGCCGGGCGGCATGCTGTTCGCCTACCTGTCGGCCCCCGCTGCCGGCGTGCCCTACCTCGAGATCGCCTACATCCCCGACGACATCCGCACGTTCTTCGACTATGTGAAACAGGAGCAGCAATGAGTGGCCTGGACATCCCCGCGACCGTCGACGCCGCCGAGGTGACGGAATGGTCCGACGACGTCGACGTCGTGGTGATCGGGTTCGGCATCGGCGGAGGCTGTGCGGCGGTCAGCGCCGCGGCGGCCGGCGCCCGGGTTCTCGTGCTCGAACGGGCCGCCGTCGCCGGCGGTACCACCGCGATGGCGGGTGGACACTTCTACCTCGGTGGCGGTACCGCGGTGCAGCAGGCGACCGGGCACGAGGACAGCGTGGAGGAGATGTACAAATACCTCGTCGCGGTCTCCCGCGAGCCCGAGCTCGACAAGATCCGCGCCTATTGCGAGGGCAGCGTCGAGCACTTCAACTGGCTGGAGGAGCTCGGGATCGCCTTCGAGCGCAGTTACTACCCGGAAAAGGCGGTCATCCAGCCCAACACCGAGGGCCTGATGTTCACCGGCAACGAGAAGGTGTGGCCCTACAAGAACATGGCGGTGCCCGCCCCGCGCGGACACAAGGTCCCGGTTCCCGGTGACACCCAGGGTGCGGCCATGGTGATCGACCTGCTGCTCAAGCGCGCCGCCGAACTGGGCGTGCAGATCCGCTACGAGACCGGCGCCACGAACCTGATCGTCGACGACGGCGCCGTCGTCGGGGTGTCGTGGAAGCGCTTCAACGAAACCGGATCGGTACGCGCCAAGGCGGTGGTGATCGCCGCCGGCGGATTCGTGATGAACCCCGACATGGTGGCCGAATTCACCCCGAAACTCGCCGAAAAGCCGTTCGTGCTGGGCAATACCTACGACGACGGACTGGGCATCAGGTTGGGCGAGTCGGTCGGCGCGGCGACCAAACACATGGATCAGATCTTCATCACCGCCCCGGTCTACCCGCCGTCGATACTGCTGACCGGCATCATCGTCAACAAAGAAGGCAAACGGTTCGTCACCGAAGACTCCTACCATTCCCGCACGTCGGGCTTCGTGATGGACCAGCCCGACAGTGCGGCGTATCTGATCGTCGACGAGGCGCACATGCAGACCCCGGAGATCCCACTGATCACCTTCATCGACGGGTGGGAGACCGTCGAGGAGATGGAGGCCGCGCTGGGCATCCCGAAGGGCAACCTCGTCGAGACGTTGAACAACTACAACGAACACGCCGCCAAGGGCGAGGATCCCGAGTTTCACAAGCAGCCGGAATTCCTTGCGCCACAAGACAAAGGACCGTGGGGCGCGTTCGACCTGACGCTGGGCAAGGCGATGTACTCCGGGTTCACCGTCGGCGGTCTGGCCACCGACGTCGATGGCGAGGTGCTGCGGACCGACGGCAGCGTGATCCCCGGCCTGTACGCCGCGGGCGCGTGTGCATCCAATATTGCCCAGGACGGCAAGGGTTACGCCAGCGGCACCCAGCTGGGGGAGGGCTCCTTCTTCGGCCGCCGCGCCGGCACGCACGCCGCATCGACGGCGAAAGGCTGAGCCCGGACGGTCACAGCCGCTGGATGCCCGGCACCACCCAACTGCCTTCGAGTACCGCCTCCTGCGGGTCGTAGACCCGCAGATACACCCGAAAGGCGCCGTCGGGCACCGGGATCCAGTTCACGTTCGGATCCTGCGGGTCCTGCGTGGAGAAGACGATGTCGATCGACCCGTCCTCTTGGTACACGAGGTCGCCGGCCCCGGTGCTGCTGACGCTGTAGATGTTCTGGTCGTTGGGTACCAGGAAGCCGTTGGAGTCGTAGACGGTGATCGACCAGAACGCGTCAGCCGGCGGCTCCTGGCCGGGATCGAAGTGCAACTGGTAGGAGTGACGTCCGCTCAGCCGGCGCAGATTCTGGTCCAGGAACGCGGTGGCGTAGTACGCCTCCTCAGGGGTGTTGGCGCCCAGCCCGATCTTGGCCACCCCGGCCCGCAACAGATAATCGGTGCCGTAGTCGCCGATTGCGGGATCCGGTGAGGCCCAGCCGTCGTTGCGCGCGGCCGTCGAGAACTGCGAGATGCTGACCAGCGGGCCGAGCAGCGCAGCCACCGCACGCACGGCCACGTCGGCCGCGAACTGCGAGACCGGGCTCAGTCCCGCGTCGGAGACCTCAAGCCCCGGACCCACCCCGATGCGGGCGAGTTTGGCCAGTTCGTCGGCATCGGCCTGCGGGGGCGGGCTCGCCACCATCGCATCGCTGATCGCATTGAGAGCGTCGAGGCCGGTGGGCAGCGGGTCCGAGGTGCTGGTCGGGAAATCCTCGACCGGATAGGTAGCGGTGCCCCCCGGCGCGGTGAGCGAATATTGCCGCATCAGTGCCACAGCCTCCTGTTGGTCGGCCTCATCGCCGGCGAGGGTTCGGCCCAAGAGCCAGATATCGGCATAGGGCACCGTGATGACCAGTGCGTCGGGCGGGATCTCGCCCTCGGGACCGTCAGCCCAGACGATGGCGTAGGTTTCGGCCTCTGATCCGGTGGTGCGTGAGCCGACGTAGCCCACCACGTTGGTGTAGGGATCCATCAGCTGGAAGACGAAGTAGCGATCGCCCATATCGGGATGTGACAGCACGACCGGGCCCTCGCTGAGATCCAGGTAAGCCAACGTGTAAAGGGTATCGACGTTGGGTGCGACCACCAGATGCTCGCTGGGGTCGACGTAGCTGGTCAGCGCCAGCAAGGTGTTGGCACTGGGCGCCTGGGCCTGCAGCCGATTGAATTCCAGCAGAGGATAGCCGTACAGGTAGGCCTGCGCGGCCAGTAACGCCGCTTCGCCGGGCCGTGGCGGCGGCGCGATGCTGACGTCGCCCAGAGAGGTGACGGTCACGTGGACGGTGATCGTCGGCGCATTGAGCACCCCGGTCAACCCGAGCAGTCCGTAGTAGTGCGCTGGATTTCCGACGGTGTCGTCGATCGTCACGGTGAACTCGTCGATGACCGGCGATCCGGCTGGCACTTCGGGCACGTAGGTGAAGTGGCCCTGGTCGTCGACCACGACGGTGCCATGTTCGGGAGCGCCGCTCACGACGTAGGTCAGGGTGTCGCCCTCGAAATCGGTTGCGTTCAGGTCACCGGTGACCGCGCCGGTGGGGTCCAGTTCGGTGGCTGCTGTGGGGTCGGCCGCGGGGCGTTGGTTGTTCCACTTGTACTGGTGCTGTCGGACCGCGAGCCATGCCGTACCGATCAGCTGTGGTGCCGGGATGCCCGGGCCGGGAAGGTCGGTTGCCAGTCGGCCCAAGCCGACCCACGTCATGACGTCGGTGATCATCGCCCGGAGGGTCACAGGTGGTGCTGTGACGGTGCTTGACGCGCGCGTGAATGCCGGCAGGAGCGTGGTGGCTGCCGACCGCGGTGTCGGGCTAGCGGGGTCCGCTTTCGTCATAGGGGTTACCTCCGTGGTCGGTCTCCGTGTCGGCGCCTTGACCTGGGCTCGCGGGGTGGTCAGCGATCTCGGGGTCGGTCTGGCCGTTCTGGCGGTTGCCGCAGGAGTCCTACGGTTCGGGGCGGGGCGCTGCTGCGATCGCCCGGTCGAAGCGGTGCTGGTGGATTGGCGCGATGGCGTGCCCCGGCTGCTGTCGGCGTCGCCGCCCGGGGACGCGGCGGCGACTGCGGGTGCGGCGATGGAGGCCACCGCGACTCCGGCGACGATTGCCGCGGATTGCAGCCACCGCGGGAAGGCTGAGAAGGGTGAACGTATCGCGCTCCGAGCCGCCATCCCCGGACCGTCGTTGGTCATCGGCTTCACCTTTCGTATCTGCCGAGTCGGTTCTCGGTGTCCCGGGCAACAATTAAACATGTGTACGTGTCTAAATGGAAGGATCGCGTGTTCACGACGCGTGGCCCGTGGCGCACGCGCTACGGTCAAACCTCGTGTCCGGTCGTGACTCTCCAGCTCAACCGCTGCCGCGTGGACGGCACAAGCTCGGCAAGGAAGCGGTACTCGCCTCCCAACGTGAGCGCTTGCTGATCGCCATGGAGGAGTTGGTCAACGAGAACGGCTACGGCGGGGCCAGCGTGCCCAAAGTGGTCCGGCGGGCCCGGGTGACCGACCGCACCTTTTACGCCCTCTTCGAGGACAAGGCGGACTGCTTCATCGCCACCTGTGAGCGGCACGGTGACCAGTTGCGCGATCTGCTCGACGCCTACGTCGACCAGATCGAGAACGCGCAGGACGCGATGGCGGTGTTCGACGCCGGCCTGCACCAGTATCTGCAGTGGTGGATGGCTCGCCCCGGTGGCGCCCGGGCCTACTTCGTCGACATCCTCACCGTCGGTGACCGGGCCTTTGCCTCCCGTGATCGCCGAGCCGCCATATTTGCCGAGGCGTTGCGCCGAATCGCCCGCGAGCTGCGCAGGCGGGCCGGCGTCGCCGGTGAGCCCGCCGACGTGGACGTCACCGCTGCGGCGATGGTCGCCACCGAGCTCGTCGCCCGGCACGTACGCGCCGGGCGGATCGCCGAGCTCTCCGATCTGCACGCCGATCTGCGACGAGTGTTACTGCTGTTGTTGCTCGCAGAGCCCTCCCGCTGACGTCGGCGGGGTGTGGGCCGGCCTACACCGTGGCCGGTTCGTTCCCCTCGACGTGGCCCAAGCGCCATTCGCCCTGCCCGAGCAGCTCCAGGTGCCGGTCGTGGTGCTGTTCGACGGTGCTGCGATGGCTCACGCTGACCAGGATGGTGTTCGGCAGCTCGGTGCGGACCATGTCGTAGAGGGCGAACTCGAGGCCCTCGTCGAGCGCGGAGGTGGCCTCATCGAGGAAGACCGCCTTGGGTCGGGTCAGCAGCACCCGGGCGAACGCGATGCGTTGCTGCTCACCCGGGGAGAGCACCTTGGCCCAGTCCTGGACCTCGTTGAGGCGGATGGTCAGGTGTGACAGTGCGACCTTGGTCAGCGAGCGCTGCAACTCGTCGTCGGTGATCTCCCCGGACGTGGCCGGGTAGGACACCACGGTGCGCAGATCGCCCAGCGGCACATAGGGCATCTGGGACAGGAACATCGTGTCGTGCTCGTCCATCGGGCGGCACAGGGTGCCCGAGGTGTACGGCCACAGCTGGGCCAGACTGCGCAGCAGCGTGGTCTTGCCCGCTCCCGACGCTCCGGTGATCACCAGCGTCTCGCCCGGTTCCAGCCGCAGGTCGATCGGGTCGACCAATTGACTGCCGCTGGGTGTGCGGACCTCCACCCGGCGCAACTCCACCGAGCCGTCGAGGGTGGGAAGAGTGGTCAGTTTGGGCAGCTCGCGGGCCTCGGCGTTGGTCTCCACCAGTCCGTGCAGACGGATGATGGCCGCCCGGTAGGAGGCGAACGAGTCGTAGGCGTTGCGGAAGAACGACAGCGAGTCGTGGATGGCGCCGAACGCACTCGACGACTGCGTGACGTCGCCGAGGTCGATCTGACCGGCGAACAACCGCGGTGCCTGGATCACCAGCGGCAACGGGTTGATGATCTGGCTCATCGACAGGTTCCAGCCGGTCAGCGCGATGGTGCGGTTCACATACCTGCGGTAGTTGGTGATGATCTCGGCGAACTTGGTGCGAAGCAGGCCCCGCTCGGCGTTCTCGCCGCGGTAGAAACCGACCGCCTCGGCGGCGTCGCGCAGCCGCACCAGGGCATAGCGGAAGACGGCGTTGGTCAGCTCGTTGCGGAAGCTCAACCGGATCAGCGGGTGGCCGATCCAGAACGCGATGATGGTCGCGAAACTCACGTAGGCCAACACCACCCAGAACAGCGCGTGGCCCAGGGTGAACCCGAGGATCGTCAGCGGACCCGACAGGTTCCACAGGATCACCGTGAACGAAACGACCGTCACCAGCGAATTGATGGCCCCGAAGATCAGCGTGCTGGAGCTGCCGATCATCGGCTGGTTCGGCGAGGAACCCACCCCGGCGGTGAAGATGTCGATGTCCTGCTGGATGCGCTGATCGGGGTTGTCGATGTCACTGTCGGTGAACCGGGTCCGGTAGTAGGCGTGGTCGTCGAGCCAGTCGCAGGTGAGCCGGTCGGTGAGCCACACCCGCCACCGGATGATGAACCGCTGCATCAGGTAGATGTCCAGCATCACCCGGCTGATGTAGATCGTCGCCAGGATGGCGAACAGGATCAGTGCTCCCCAGAAGCCGCGAATGCCGGACTCGCGGATCTCTTCGTTGCCGCCGCCGGCGCCCTGGAAGGCCACCTGCAGGGCGGTGAACAGGTCATTGCTGTAGTAGCTGAGAAGCACGTCCAGGCGCACCGAGATGATCGTCGACAGCAACAGCACGCCGACCCAGATCCAGACTCCGATGCTCTGCCGGCCCTTGAAGTAGTCGCCGGTGATCCGCCAGTACTGCCGACCCCAGACGGTGTAGCGGGCCAGCAGAATCAGCACAACGAGGCTCAGGGCGGCACTGATGGCCCACGCTTTGGAAATCCAGATCAAGGACGGGACGAGCTCGTGTCCCCAGTCCATCGATGGGGTGAACTTCTCCAACGCGCTTCTCCTCCTGCGGCGGCGTCGCGAACGACGACCGGACCGGTGGCTTTCCCGGCGAACCTACCCTTGCATCCCGGCCTGGGCGCGCGACCGTGTCGGATGCCTAGCGAAATGTGAACTTCAGTGCCGCCGTCAGGTCCCCCCACGGGGCGAATCGCGGGCCGCGAAGCAAAGATAACCGTCGGGCCTGATGACGAACACCGCACTCGGCCCCGGCCGGTATCTGGTGGCGAACTCGCCGGCGATGAACACGTCGACATCGGTCATGGCGCCGACGGTACCGTTGACCCGTGGCGAAAGATCGCAAGAACAGCGCTGCTGGACCAGGCCGCTTCAGCCGGGGTTTCTGGCGCCTGCTGGGTGCCAGCACCGAGAAGACCAAAGCCGAATCGATGGCCGAGGTGGCGGCCTCGGCCGAGTTCGACGACAAGGCCGGCGGCCTCGACGATGAACAGCTGGTCAAGGCCGCCCAGCTGCTGGAGCTCGACGACCTCGCCGCCGCCGCGGACATCCCCCAGTTCCTGGCCATCGCCCGGGAGGCCGCCGAGCGGAAGACAGGCCTGCGTCCGTTCGACGTGCAGTTGCTGGGTGCGTTGCGCATGCTCGCCGGGGACGTCGTCGAGATGGCCACCGGTGAGGGCAAGACCCTCTCGGGTGCGATCGCCGCCGCCGGCTACGCCCTGGGCGGGCGCAACGTCCACGTCGTCACGATCAACGACTACCTGGCCCGCCGCGATGCGGAGTGGATGGGTCCGCTGATCGAGGCGATGGGCCTCACAGTCGGCTGGATCACCGCCGAGTCGAGCGCCGAGGAACGCCGTGCCGCCTACGAGTGCGACGTCACCTACGCGTCGGTCAACGAGATCGGCTTCGACGTGCTGCGCGACCAGCTGGTCACCGATGTCGCCGACCTGGTGTCGCCCAACCCCGACGTCGCACTGATCGACGAGGCCGACTCGGTGCTCGTCGACGAGGCGCTGGTGCCGCTGGTGCTGGCCGGCACCACCCACCGCGAGACTCCGAAGGTCGAAATCGTCCGTCTGGTAGGAGATCTGACCGCAGGGACGGATTACGACACCGACGCCGACAGCCGCAACGTCCACCTCACCGAGGACGGGGCCAAGAAGCTCGAGGCGGCCCTGGGCGGTATCGACCTGTACTCCGAGGAGCACGTCACCACCACGCTGACCGAGGTCAACGTCGCCCTGCACGCGCATGTGCTGCTGCAGCGCGACGTGCACTACATCGTCCGCGACGGTGCGGTGCAGCTCATCAACTCCTCTCGCGGCCGGATCGCCTCGCTGCAACGCTGGCCCGACGGCCTGCAGGCGGCGGTGGAGGCCAAGGAAGGTATCGAAACCACCGAGACCGGTGAGGTGCTCGACACCATCACGGTGCAGGCCCTGATCAACCGCTACCCGACGGTGTGCGGGATGACCGGGACCGCACTGGCCGCCGGCGAGCAGCTACGCCAGTTCTACAAGCTGGGCGTCTCACCGATCCCGTCGAACGCTCCCAACATCCGCGAGGACGCCGCCGACCGGGTCTACATCACCGCGGCGGCCAAGACCGAGGCCATCATGGAGCACATCATCGAGGTCCACGCCACCGGCCAGCCGATCCTGGTCGGCACCCACGACGTCGCCGAATCCGAAGAACTGCACGAACGGCTGATCCGCCGCGGCGTTCCCGCCGTCGTGCTCAACGCCAAGAACGATGAGGAAGAGGCCGTCGTCATCGCCGAGGCCGGCAAGCTCGGCACGGTCACCGTCTCCACCCAGATGGCCGGCCGCGGGACCGACATCCGCCTCGGCGGCTCCGACGAAGCCGATCATGACAAAGTCGCCGAACTCGGCGGGCTGCACGTCATCGGCACCGGGCGCCACCGCACCGAACGCCTGGACAACCAGTTGCGCGGGCGCGCCGGGCGCCAGGGTGACCCAGGTTCATCGGTGTTCTTCGCCAGCTGGGAGGACGACGTCATCGTCGCCCACCTCGACGAGGGCAAGCTACCGATGGACGCCGACGACACCGGCAAGATCACCAGCCCCAAGGCTGGCGCCCTGCTCGACCATGCCCAGCGGGTGGCCGAAGGCCGGCTGCTCGACGTGCACGCCAACACCTGGCGGTACAACCAGCTCATCGCCCAACAGCGCGCGATCATCGTCGAGCGCCGCAACACCCTGCTGAGCACACCGGCGGCCCGCACCGAGCTCAAGGACCTGTCGCCGGACCGCTACGAGGAGCTGGCCGAGCGCTCCAGCGAGGAGCAGCTGGAGACGATCTGCCGCCAGATCATGCTCTTCCACCTCGACCGTGGCTGGGCCGATCACCTGGCCTATCTCGCCGACATCCGCGAGAGCATCCACCTGCGGGCGCTGGGCCGGCAGAACCCGCTCGACGAGTTCCACCGGATGGCCGTCGACGCGTTCGCGAATCTGGCCGCCGACGCGATCGAGGCCGCCCAGCAGACGTTCGAGACCGCCAACATCCTCGACGAGGAGCAGGGGCTGGACCTGTCGAAACTGGCCCGCCCGACCTCCACCTGGACCTATATGGTCCACGACAACCCGCTCAACGACGACACCTTGTCTGCGCTGAGCCTGCCCGGGGTTTTCCGTTAGGTTTTGTCCATGACGGAAGCAGCCCGGGACCGGGTGCTGACGATCCCGAACGTCCTGTCGGTGATCCGGCTCGTCCTGGTGCCGGTATTCCTGTACCTGCTGCTGGTCACTCATGCCTACGGTTGGGCGGTCGCGATCCTGATGTTCAGCGGCTTCTCCGACTGGGCCGACGGCAAGATCGCGCGGCTGGTGGCCAATCAGTCGTCGAGGCTGGGCGAACTGCTCGACCCGCTGGTGGACCGCATCTACATGTTGGCGGTTCCGCTCGGACTGGGCTTCGCCGGTGTTGTGCCGTGGTGGCTGGTGGTCGCGTTGATCGGCCGCGACCTCGTGCTGGCGGCAACCCTGCCGGTGGTGCGCAGCCGTGGGTTGACCGCGCTGCCGGTCACCTACATCGGCAAGGCGGCGACGTTTGCGCTGATGTCCGGTTTCCCGCTGGTGCTGCTGGGGCAGTGGGATGCGACGTGGAGCCGGGTGATCGGGGCCTGCGGCTGGGGATTCCTGATCTGGGGCGTCGGGATGTACCTCTGGTCGGCGGTGCTCTACCTGCTGCAGGTGCGGCTGGTGGTGACGACTCTGCCCAAGGTGGGCGTCAACAATGCCCGGACAACCTGATCCCGCGCTCGGCGGCTACGACCCTCGGGCCGGGCTCCGCGGCGACCAGCAGTGGGCATCACGGATCCCGCTGCCGTCACTGCTGCGATCCCTGCTGACCGAGCACCTCGATCCCGGCTACGCAGCCGCCGCGGCGGAGCGGGAACGCACCGGACAGTCCCGCCGTCCGGTCGCCGACCGGGCCTGGCAGGCGCTGGCCGCCCTGCTGATCGCGGTGGTTTTCGCCGCCGCGGTGGCCCAGGCGCGATCCACCGCACCCGGGGTGAATGCCGCCCAGCAGGTGCTTGCCGCCAGCGTCCGATCGGCCGAGGGAACCACCGACCGGCTCACCCGCCGCCGTGATGATCTGGCCACTGAGTACGACGACGTGCAGCGTCGGCAGCTGCGTGACGACGCCACCGGACGTGATCTCCTCAGCCGGCTGGACGCGCTGAGCCTGGCCGCGGCCACCACCGCCGTCATCGGACCCGGCTTGACGATCACGGTGACCGACCCCGGGATGACCCGCGATCTCACCGACGTCTCCAAGCAACGCGTCCCCGGCAGCCGTCAGGTCATCCTCGACCGCGATCTGCAGTTGGTGGTGAACTCACTGTGGGCCAGTGGGGCTGAGGCGATCTCGGTCGGTGGGGTGCGGATGGGGCCGAACGTGACGATCCGCCAGGCCGGTGGCGCGATCCTGGTCGACAATCACCCGATCAGCAGCCCATACACGATTCTCGCGGTGGGGCCACCGAGCGGCATGCGGGATACGTTCGATCACAGCAGCGGCCTGCAGCGGCTGCGGCTTCTGGAAGCGTCTTACGGCGTAGGTGTGAGTGTGGCCACCGGTGACGGCCTGTCGGTGCCCGCGGGCGCAGTTCGAGAGATTAAATTTGCCAAGCAGATCGGGCCGTAGGGGTCCGGTGGGCAGGAGCGGAACGACCCGGGGAGAGGGAGAGGCATGATCGGAATCGCCGCACTCATCGTCGGCATCGTGCTGGGCCTGGTCTTCCACCCGAGCGTTCCCGAGGTCATCCAGCCATACCTGCCGATCGCCGTCGTGGCCGCGCTCGACGCGGTGTTCGGCGGGCTGCGCGCGTACCTGGAGCAGATCTTCGATCCCAAGGTCTTCGTCGTGTCGTTCGTGTTCAACGTGCTCGTCGCAGCTTTGATCGTCTACGTGGGGGATCAGCTGGGCGTGGGCACCCAGCTCTCGACGGCGATCATCGTGGTGCTGGGCATCCGCATCTTCGGTAATGCCGCTGCCCTGCGGCGCAGGTTGTTCGGGGCGTGAGGTGACCGAGGGGGAGCGCCACGACGCCGAGACCGAGCACGGCCGCCACGAGCTGCCGAGCGACGCCGCCGCGCCGGTGCGGCCGCCGCGATCCCGCTCTCAACTCGTGTTCGGCGCCCTGGGGGTGTTGCTGTGCCTGGTGCTGGGTGTCGGCATCGCTACGCAGGTCCGGCAGACCGAGTCCGGCGACGCGCTGGATACCGCCCGTCCGGCCGATCTGCTGGTGCTGCTGGATTCACTGCAGCAGCGTGAGGCCGCCCTGAACACCGAGGTGGCCGAGTTACAGCGCAATCTCGCTGCCATGCAGAGCGCGGGCACTAGCGATCAGGCCGCGATCCAGAACGCCCAGGCCAGGCTGGCCGCCCTGTCGATACTGATCGGCACGGTCGGTGCGACCGGGCCGGGGGTGAGCATCACCATCAGTGATCCAGGACCGGGTGTCGCGCCCGAAACCATGCTCGACGTCATCAACGAGCTGCGGGCCGCCGGCGCCGAGGCGATGGAGATCCGATCCGGCCGACGGGCAGTCCGGATCGGAGTCGACAGCTGGGTGGTCGGCAGCCCCGGCGCGCTGGAGATCGACGCGCAAACTTTGAGCCCACCGTATTCTGTTCTGGCCATTGGTGATCCGCCCACCCTGGCCGCGGCGATGAATATCCCGGGCGGTGCCGTCGACAGCGTCGAACGGGTGGGCGGGCAAATGACCGTCGCGCAGTCCGACCGGGTGGACATCACCACCTTGCGGCAACCGAAAGCACGCCAATACGCTCAGCCCGTCAAATGAGCGTCCGACACCGAGGAGCACTGTGAGCGAAATCCCAGCCGACCTGCGCTACACCACCGAGCACGAGTGGGTGCGGCGCACCGGTGACGACACCGTGCGCGTCGGGATCACCGACTTCGCCCAGTCCTCGCTGGGCGACGTGGTGTACGTGCAGCTGCCCGACGTCGGCAGTGATGTGACGGGCGGCGAGTCCTTCGGCGAGGTCGAGTCGACCAAATCGGTCTCGGACCTCTATGCGCCGGTCTCGGCCAAAGTGATTGCGGTCAACGGCGATCTGGAGGCGAATCCGGGGCTGGTGAACTCCGATCCCTACGGTCAGGGGTGGTTGTTGGACTTGCAGGTCGACGGCGATACCCTCGAACAGGGGTTGGCGGCGTTGCTGGACGCGGACGCCTATCGGGGCACAGTGACCGAATGACCTTGTTAAGGTGCCTGCCAACCACCGATCCGGCGGTGGTGGGCACAACGGCGACCTCAGCGCGGTACGGTCGACGTAATTGATGGTTGAGGCGGACGGGCGCCTTGTGCGGGCACCCCGCCAAGTATCGCCACGGCAGTCAGTGAGGAGCAGCGGGTGACGGACAAGGACCAGAACTCTGGGGCGGACCAGACGTCTGATGAAGTCACCGTGGAGACGACATCCGTCTTCCGCGCCGACTTCCTCAACGAACTGGACGCCCCGGCGACCGCCAGCGGTGAGAGCGCCGTGTCCGGGGTGGAGGGTCTCCCCGTCGGCTCGGCGCTGCTGGTCGTCAAGCGCGGGCCGAATGCCGGCTCGCGGTTCCTCCTCGACCAGCCGACGACGTCGGCCGGCCGCCATCCGGATTCCGACATTTTTCTCGACGACGTCACGGTCAGCCGCCGGCATGCCGAGTTCCGGTTGGACGGCAGCGAATTCCAGGTCGTCGATGTCGGCAGCCTCAACGGCACCTACGTCAACCGCGAACCCGTCGACTCGGCCACCCTGGCCAACGGCGACGAAGTCCAGATCGGCAAGTTCCGCCTGGTGTTCCTGACCGGGCCGAAGCCGGCCGACGACGAAGGCGGTCCAGGAAGCTAGTGACCGCACCCGATACTCCCGCGCTTGCCGGGATGTCGATCGGAGCGGTCCTGGACCTGCTACGACCGGACTTCCCGGACGTGACGATCTCCAAGATCCGGTTCTTGGAAGCCGAGGGTCTCGTCACGCCGGAGCGCAGCGCATCGGGGTATCGGCGGTTCACCGCCTACGACTGTGCGAGGTTGCGGTTCATCCTGACCGCCCAGCGCGATCACTACCTGCCGCTGAAGGTGATCAAAGCGCAGCTCGACGCCCTGCCGGATGGCGAGTTACCACGCGTCGGATCGCCTTACGCCGTACCGCGTTTGGTCACGGTGTCTGCTGACGCTCAATCGGACGGCGACGACGGGGCACGCGCCCAGGTCCGCCTGAGCCGCGAGGATCTGCTGGCGCGGTCCGGGGTCGGCGAAGAATTGGTGGTCGCGCTGTGCAAGGCGGGCGTGATCACCACCGGTCCGGGCGGGTTGTTCGACGAGCATTCGGTGGTCATCGCGCAATGCGCGCGGGCGCTGGGAGAGTACGGCGTGGAACCGCGGCATCTGCGGGCCTTCCGGTCGGCGGCCGACCGGCAGTCCGACCTGATCGCACAGATCGCCGGCCCGGTGGGCAAGGCGTCAAAGACCGGCGCGCGCGACCGCGCCGACGACCTGGCGCGCGAGGTCGCGGCCCTGGCGATCACCTTGCACACGTCGCTGATCAAATCCGCTGTGCGAGACGTTCTCGACCGCTGAGGACTAGACTCGCCACTGATGGCACAACCGGCGCGGAGGTCAGACACAGATGGGTGAGGTGCGTGTGGTTGGCATTCGTGTCGAGCAGCCCCAGAACCAGCCGGTTTTGCTGCTGCGGGAGTCCAACGGTGACCGTTACCTGCCCATCTGGATCGGCCAGCCCGAGGCCACCGCGATCGCCCTCGAACAGCAGGGGGTCGAGCCGACCCGGCCGCTCACCCATGACCTGATCCGAGATCTCATTGGCGCACTTGGACATTCGCTCAAAGAGGTGCGCATCGTGGATCTGCGGGAAGGCACCTTCTACGCCGACCTGATCTTCGACCGCGACATCAAGGTGTCGGCGCGGCCCTCGGACTCGGTGGCCATCGCGCTGCGGATGGGTGTGCCGATCTACGTGGAGGAAGCGGTGCTGGCCGAGGCCGGGCTGCTGATCCCCGACGAGAACGACGAGGAATCCAGCGGTGCCGTCCGCGAGGACGAGGTCGAGAAATTCAAGGAATTTCTCGACAGTGTCTCGCCGGACGATTTCAAAGCCACCTGACCGGGTATCCGCCCGTGGCCGGTGAACGCCAAGATCACGGATGCGTCTCACGGTTCGACACGCGCGGCGGATGACGGGACGCACGCGCGCCGGCAGCCATACTTTGATTGCGACGACGAGCACGGCTGCCCGTCGACAAGCGTATGCTCGGTGGACTCGGACTGGGGACTTACGCGGTTGGTGGGGCAGTCTCAGCGGGCCATAGGTTCGAACGGCGAGAGGAAGCATCGTGGGCGAGCAGCCACGTCAGGGACAACTGGACCTTGCTGGCACGACGTCTGGTTCCGAGGGCCGCTTCGAAGCGGATTCGACCGCGGGCGCCCTGCCGGCGGGTGAGCCGGTGCAGCCTGGCCTGTTCCCCGACGACTCGGTTCCCGACGAACTCGTCGGCTACCGCGGCCCGAGTGCCTGCCAGATCGCCGGAATCACCTACCGTCAGTTGGACTACTGGGCCCGGACTTCGCTGGTGGTGCCGTCCATCCGCGGCGCGGCCGGTTCCGGCAGCCAGCGGCTGTACTCGTTCAAGGACATCTTGGTCCTCAAGATCGTCAAGCGCCTCCTCGACACCGGCATCTCATTGCACAACATCCGGGTGGCCGTCGACCACCTGCGCCAGCGCGGGGTGCAGGATCTGGCCAATATCACGCTGTTCTCCGACGGCACAACGGTCTATGAGTGCACGTCGGCCGAAGAGGTCGTCGACCTGTTGCAGGGCGGTCAGGGTGTGTTCGGCATCGCGGTCAGCGGTGCGATGCGGGAGCTCTCCGGCGCCATCGCGGACTTCCCCGGCGAGCGGGCCGACGGGGGCGAGTCGATCGCTTCGCCCGAAGACGAGCTGGCCTCGCGGCGCAAGAGCCGCGACCGCAAGATCGGCTAGATTTCCCGCTGCTCGCCGGTGACAGTGCCCGGCGGCTAGAATCTTTTCTGTATCGCCCTCGCGCGGGAGAGCTTCGTGGCAGCCAGTCACGAACGCCGAAGGAGCAACACCTCTCCGTCAACCTCTCAGGCCCCAGGACCGCGCGTGGCCACGATGCCTCTGGAAAGCGGTGACCTCACGGTCGCCCGCCCATGGGGAAAGGCTCGCGAAGCCGAATCTCTCAGGCGCCCGGTCCGGGTCGACGACAGAGGGAGGGGACGCCGCTGACGGCTGCGTCCGCCCGAGCCAGGAGACCACTCGTGTCCGATCCCACCCAGCCCGCGTTCGCCGATCGCCATATCGGACCGGATTCCGAGGCGACGGCAACCATGCTCGACGTCATCGGCGTCGCCTCGCTCGATGACCTGGCGGCCAAGGCGTTGCCCAGCGGCATCCTCGACGCACTGGCCGCCGACGGCCTGGCCCCCGGCCTTGATCAGCTGCCCACCGCGGTCGGCGAACACGAGGCGCTGGCCGAGTTGCGGGCGCTGGCCGACACCAACACCATCGCGGTCTCGATGATCGGGCAGGGCTACTACGACACCCTGACCCCACCGGTGCTGCTCCGCAACATCTTGGAGAACCCCGCCTGGTACACCGCCTACACGCCGTATCAGCCGGAGATCAGTCAGGGCCGGCTCGAAGCGCTGCTGAACTTCCAGACCATGATCAGCGACCTCACCGGACTCGAGGTCGCCAACGCCTCGATGCTCGACGAGGCCACCGCGGCCGCCGAGGCAATGACGCTGATGCATCGCGCGGTTCGTGGGCCGGCCAACCGGCTGGCCGTCGATGAAGACCTGTTCGCGCAGACGGCGGCCATCCTGGCGACCCGCGCCGAGCCGCTGGGCATCGAGATCGTCACCGCCGACCTGCGCAACGGGCTGCCCGAGGGCGAGCTCTTCGGCGTCATCGCGCAGCTGCCCGGGGCCAGCGGCCGGGTGGTCGACTGGTCGAAGCTGGTCGAGCAGGCCCACGAGCGCGGTGCGCTGGTGGCGTTGGGCGCCGACCTGCTGGCGATGACGCTGATCGCCCCGCCGGGAGAGTTGGGTGCCGACGTGGCGTTCGGCAGTGCACAACGATTCGGTGTGCCAATGGGATTCGGCGGACCGCACGCCGGCTACCTGGCGGTGCACTCCAAGCACGCCCGCCAGCTTCCCGGCCGGTTGGTCGGGGTGTCGGTGGACTCTGATGGGTCTGTGGCGTTCCGCTTGTCGCTGCAGACCCGCGAACAACACATCCGCCGGGACAAGGCGACCTCCAACATCTGCACCGCCCAGGTGCTGCTGGCGGTGATGGCTGCGATGTATGCCAGCTACCACGGCCCGGACGGCCTGACCGGGATCGCCCGCCGGGTACACGGGCACGCGCGCGCCCTGGCGGCCGGGCTGAGCGCGGCGGGCGTCGAGGTGGTGCACGACAGCTTCTTCGACACCGTGCTGGCGCACGTCCCGAACCGGGCCGCCGCGGTGCAGGCCGAGGCCAAGGGCCGCGGCATCAACGTCTGGCGGGTCGACGCCGACCACGTGTCGATCGCCTGTGACGAGGCCACCACCGGCGCACACGTCGCCCTGGTGTTGGAGGCCTTCGGCGCATCGACCGCCGGTGCTGCGGCGCCGGCTGGCAACTACGCGGGGCCCGAGATCGACTCGCGAACAAGTGAATTCCTCACCCACCCGGCATTCCACCGGTACCGCACCGAGACCGAGATGATGCGCTACCTCCGGATGCTGGCCGATAAGGACATCGCGCTGGACCGCAGCATGATCCCGCTGGGCTCGTGCACGATGAAGCTCAACGCCGTCGCCGAGATGGAGTCGATCACCTGGCCCGAGTTCGGCCGTCAGCATCCGTTCGCCCCGGCCGGTGACACCCCGGGGTTGCGCAAGCTGATCGCCGACCTGGAGAACTGGCTGACCGGCATCACCGGGTACGACGCGATCTCGTTGCAGCCCAACGCCGGATCACAGGGCGAGTACGCCGGCCTGCTGGCCATCCGGGACTACCATCTGAGCCGCGGCGACGGTGGTCGCGACGTCTGTCTGATCCCATCGAGTGCGCACGGGACAAATGCCGCGTCGGCGGCCATGGTCGGCATGCGGGTGGTCGTGGTGGCCTGCCGGGACAACGGTGACGTCGACCTGGACGACCTGCGGGCCAAGGTCGCCGAGCACGCCGAGCGGCTGGCCGCGCTGATGATCACCTACCCGTCCACGCACGGGGTGTACGAACACGACATCGCCGACGTCTGCGCGGCGGTGCACGACGCCGGCGGGCAGGTCTACATCGACGGCGCCAACCTCAACGCCTTGGTGGGGCTGGCCCGGCCGGGCAAGTTCGGCGGCGACGTCAGCCATCTGAACCTGCACAAGACGTTCTGCATCCCGCACGGCGGAGGTGGACCCGGCGTCGGACCGGTGGCGGTGCGTTCGCACCTGGCGGCGTTCCTGCCCGGCCATCCGCTGGCCGAGGAACTGCCGACGGGACACCCGGTGTCGGCGGCACCGTACGGATCCGCGTCGATCCTGCCGATCACCTGGGCCTATATCCGGATGATGGGCGGCGACGGCCTGCGCAACGCGACGCTGACGGCGATCGCGTCGGCCAACTACATCGCCCGGCGCCTCGACGAGTACTACCCGGTGCTCTACACCGGTGAGAACGGCATGGTGGCCCACGAGTGCATCCTCGACCTGCGCGGCATCACCAAGACCACCGGAGTCACCGTCGACGATGTGGCCAAGCGGTTGGCGGACTTCGGTTTTCACGCACCGACGATGAGCTTTCCGGTGGCGGGCACACTGATGGTGGAGCCGACGGAGAGTGAGAGCCTGGCCGAAGTGGACGCGTTCTGCGAGGCGATGATCGCGATCCGGGCCGAGATCGACAAGGTCGGCTCGGGGGAGTGGTCAGTTGATGACAATCCGCTGCACAACGCGCCGCATACCGCCGAGTGCCTACTGGTCGAGCAGTGGTCTCACCCGTACACCCGTGAGCAGGCGGCCTATCCGCTGGGCAAGCATTTCCGCCCGAAGGTCTGGCCGCCGGTGCGCCGGATCGACGGCGCGTACGGCGACCGGAACCTGGTGTGCTCCTGCCCGCCGGTGGAGGCGTTCGCCTGATTCGCTCGTCGAGTCAGACCTCAGAGCGAGGATTCCGCCGCCGCCGAAATTTCGCCCTCAGTTCTGAATCAACGGCTGAACTACGGGGCGTAGCAGGGCTCGGCGCCGGGGGTGTAATACTGCAGCCCGGTCGGCGAAATGCACGGGGCCTCACCGGGGAATGAGGGAACCAGCGAGTACGCGTAGTTCTCCGGAAAGCCGTACCGCGCCCAGTCTCCGGCCACCGCCGCACCGATGGCATCACCGGCGATGCCCGGGGTGCACCCGCCCACGTTCACGTGCCGGCCACCGATATCGCCGCATATGTCGGCTTGCGCCACCGGGGCGAACGCCGTGGGGATTGCCGCCAGCGCGGCGACGCTCAGCAGAATCGCTGCAGATTTCTTCGACATGTCGTCATTGTCGCAGGCGAGCAGGCCTGCGTTACACGAATGCTTCCCCTCGCGGAAAAGTAGACTCGGCCGTGCGTTCGGCCTTAGTGGAAGGAGCCCGGTGACCCTCACACTGCGCGTCATCGTGACAGCGTTGATGGCCCTGACGTTCGGGTTGTGGGCTGGCCCGGTGGTCGGTGCCCATACTTCGCTCATCGCGTCAGCCGCGGCCGCACCGAGCGTGACGGCTGCACCGCCAGCGGCCGCGGAGCCCACAGGATCGGACACCGCGAGGTCGATGCTCTACGCGGGCATCGCTGGTTTGGCCGTCGGTGGCGTGATCGCCTTCTGGCAGTCCCGGAAACGCCGGCGGGACAACGTCGGAAAGTCTGACGAGGAACGGGATTCGCCCTGACCGAGGGTCGGCGCCTCCAACAACCATCCAGTGCTGATAGCGTCGCCCTGTGCTGCCCGCCAGCGTTCGCCAATGGCAAGAAGGTGGACGGCTGCTGTCCACCAGTGCGGGAAACGTCTTCGTCCGCTCACGATCCGGCTCCGCCGAACGTCCCGCCGTCCTTATGCTGCACGGCTTTCCGTCGAGCTCGTATGACTTCCGCGGCGTCGTCGACCGGTTGGGTGACCGGGCCTGGCTGGCCCTTGATTTTCTCGGGTTCGGGCTGTCCGACAAGCCTCGGCCGCACCGCTACAGCCTGCTGGAGCAGGCCGACATCGTGTCGGAGGTTGTCGCCGACGTCGCCCCCGGGCCGGTGGTGCTGCTCGCCCACGACATGGGGACTTCGGTGGCCACCGAACTACTGGCACGGGACGTCTCCGGCGCACTGCCCTTCGAGCTACAGCGCGCCGTGCTCACCAACGGCAGTGTGATCATCGAACGGGCCAGCCTGCGTCCCAGCCAGAAGATCCTGCGCGGCCGGTTCGGGCCGCTCTTCGCGCGGCTCACCAATGAACGCGGCTTCCTACGTGGCTTCGCCAAGCTGTTCAGCGCCGCGCACCCGCTGTCCGCCGACGAGGCCGAGGCTCAGTGGGCGCTGCTGGCCCGCGACGACGGCCACCGCATCCTGGACCTGCTGTGCGCCTACCTCAACGAGCGGGTGCGCTTCGCCCCGCGCTGGCACGGGGCCGTGCGGGACTGGGACAAGCCACTGGGATTCCTGTGGGCCACCGGTGATCCCGTCGCCACCACCGAGGTGCTGGCCGGCCTGCGGGAGCTGCGGCCCGCGGCTGAGGTGATCGAACTGCCCGGGATCGGCCACTACCCGCAGATCGAGGTGCCCGACGAATTCACGGCGGGCGTAGTCGAACTCCTGGCCCTGGACTGAGTTCGGTCAGGACAACAGCGTCGTCACCGCGGTCGCCAGGTCCGGTGAATCCGAGGTGGCGACGTTCTGGTAGGTCCCACCCGAGGCCTGTGTCACCGCCTCCCACGTCTCACGGTCCGAGTCGTCACCGATGTCGATGACGTTGATCGCCACCGGTCTGGCCGGATCGACGGCGGACTTGACATACTGCACGAGTCCCGGCCCGTCCAGGGTCTGGTCGGTGTGCGGGCCCTCGGTGATCACCAGCACCGAATTGGCTTGTCCCTGGCGGAAGTTGGCCAGGGCATCGCCATACACCAGTCGCAGCGTGGTGAACGACACCGCGCCGCTGCCGGACGGCGTGAGGCCGGTCAAGGTGCCGGTCAACGCGGCTGAGCGCGGCTGGCCGTCGACCTGATCGCTCACCGGACCCATCGGCACCGCCGAGCGGCCCTCGACCCCGTTGAACGTCCACAGTCCCACGGCGGCATTCGGCGGTAGCGCACCGATGCGGTTGGCCAGTGCGGTCACCACATTGGCCAGCCGGGACCTACCGCCCTCGTCGGCGCCCATCCCCTGGTCGAGCATGATCGTGGTAGCCGAGCCGGTGGCCGGGGAGGACACCGCGGCGGCCAGGGTGGCGCGCACCGAGTCGTCGCCGACGGACAGCGGCGGACCCAGCGCGGGGAAGGTGACGACGTCGTTGCCCGGTGCGGTGGTGCCCTCGGCCCGGAATCCGGCTTTCGCCAGAGCGGTCAACTGCTCGGGTTTGCGCATGAACCGGGCGAACTCGCTGGCGGCGCTCACCTGCTCCCCGGACAGCCAGGTCCCGGACAACAGCACCGTGGGATAGTCGGCAACCGCGACCGGACCCGGGGGCAGCCATTCGGCGACGCTGTCCTTGGCGTCCGGTGTCGATGCCCGGCTGAACAGTTGCTGCTCGGTGGTCGCCACCGCGTGCACCGGTGCACCGGCCGGGTCATCGGGGCTGAGCAGCGTTGTGAACGCCGTGTCGGCGCTGTTGTCGGCCAGTTTGGGCTGTCCGGCCACCAGGGCGTTGACGGCGCCGAGGCCGGCGGTGGCCGGCGCCCCCGCCGGAGCCGACGCCGCCGCGACGGCCTCAGCGGTCAGGTAGGTGGCCCCGGCATTGCCCACCGTCGGCAGCGCGAGCCGCAGCGAACCCCAGCCGGGCAGGTTCAGCGCGTCCAGCGCCCCGGGGTCATTCTGCAGACCCGGCAATGCCGCCCAACCCTGTTGTGCCAATGCGTCTTTGAGCTGCGGGCGAACCGCCAGCACGACGGGCGAGCTGACCAGCGAGCGCGCGTCGCTGACGGCCTCCTTGCCGGCGGCGGCCTGAAGCCGCGCGGTCGCGATGGAACTGGCCGGTATCCACAGGGCTGGGCGTTCACCGAGATCTCCGGGCCAGTCGGCGACGAACCCGTCGACCACCTGATCCGAATCAGCCGCCGTCACGACCATCTTCACGCAGCGATCGCCGACCGGGGTGACGACGGCGTTGAAACTGTCGGCGAACTTGGTGACGTCGGCGGCGATCGACGGGTCGGCGACCACCCCGACGTTGACGGTGCCGTCCAGGCACTGCTGGGCGGCATCGGCCGACCGATGCGACAGTGCGTCGCCGAAGAACCGCCAGAGAATCACCGCTCCGACCACCACCACCACGGTGATCAGGGCGACGATCACCCCGATGCTCACACCGCGGCGGCCGCCCTCGCTGCGGTGACCGCCCTCGAACGCGGCGATCCTCCGTCGAGCGGTGTCGGTCAGCGGTGACGGCTGGTAATCGTCGTTGTCGGCACCGTCACCGGTGTCACCGTGATCGAAACCGTCACCGGGCCGGGCGAACCGGCCGGTGGGGCTTTCCGGTTGATCGGCAGGCTCGTCCCGATCTCCGAAGGACTCCCCGGGACCGGGTTTGCTGTGCCTGCCCATGGCGGTGCCTAATCCTCTTTCGTGTCAACGGTCGTGCGGTGCGGGCTTGCGATCAGGCGCCGATGCTGGCCTTGTACTCCCGGCGACGCCGATGCAGGATCGGCTCGGTGTAGCCGTTCGGCTGTGCCGCACCGGCCAGGATCAACTCCTGGGCCGCCTGGAAGGCGATGCTGCCCTCGGGATCCGGCGCCATCGGGCGGAATTCGGGATCTCCGGCGTTCTGGTCGTCGACCACGGCGGCCATCCGCCGCAGGCTCTCGCGCACGGTGTCCTCGGTGATGACGCCGTGCCGCAGCCAGTTGGCCAGCAGCTGGCTGGAGATACGCAGCGTGGCGCGATCCTCCATCAGCGCGATGTCGTGGATGTCGGGCACCTTCGAGCAACCCACACCGGCGTCGATCCAGCGCACCACGTAACCCAGGATCGACTGGCAGTTGTTGTCCACCTCTTCATGGATCTCCTCCGGCGACCAGGCCAGCTCGGCAGCCAGCGGGATCGTCAACAATTCGTCGAGGGTGGTGCGGGTCTTGCCGGCCAACTCCTTGTGTACCTCGTAGACGTCGACGTAGTGGTAGTGCATGGCGTGCAGGGTCGCCGCCGTCGGCGACGGCACCCACGCGGTGGTGGCACCGGCCTTCGGCTGCCCGATCTTCTGCTCGACCATGTCGGCCATCAAATCGGTCATGGCCCACATGCCCTTGCCGATCTGGGCCCGACCGGAGAACCCGGTCGCCAGGCCGACGTCGACGTTCTGGTCCTCGTAGGCCAGGATCCACGGCTGGGTCTTCATGGCGCCCTTGCGGATCATCGGGCCGGCTTCCATCGAGGTGTGGATCTCGTCGCCGGTGCGGTCCAGGAAGCCGGTGTTGATGAACGCCACCCGGTCGGCGGCGGCCTTGACGCATGCCTTGAGGTTGGCCGAGGTACGCCGTTCCTCGTCCATGATGCCGACCTTGATCGTGTTCTGCGGCAGGCCCAGCACATCCTCGACCCGACTGAACAGCTCACAGGTGAATGCCACCTCGTCGGGGCCGTGCATCTTCGGCTTCACGATGTAGATCGAGCCGGTGCGGCTGTTCTGCCTCGGGCTGCCGTCCTCGGCCCGCAAGCCGTGCAGCGCGATCAAACTGGTGAACAGGGCGTCCTGGATACCTTCGAAGATCTCGGTGCCTTCGTCGCCGTCGCCGGCCATGATGATCGCGTCATTGGTCATCAGATGCCCGACATTGCGCACGAACAGCAGGCTGCGGCCGGGCAGGCTGAACTCCGAGGAGTCGGGCGCCTTGTAGGTGCGGTCCTCGTTGAGCACCCGGGTGAACGTCTTGCCGCCCTTGCTGACCTCTTCGGCCAGGTCACCCTTGTTCAGGCCCAGCCAGTTGCGGTAGCCGAGAACCTTGTCGTCGGCGTCGACGGCCGCCACTGAGTCCTCGAAATCCATGATTGTGGTGATCGCGGACTCCAGCACCACGTCCTTGATGCCCGCCCGGTCGGTGGCACCGACGGGTGACTCGGGGTCGATCAGGACCTCGATGTGCAGGCCGTGGTTGACCAACAGCACCGACCACGCCGGTGAACCGAGCTCGCCGGTGTAGCCGACGAACTTCTCCGGGCTGGCCAGTTGGGTGGATTGCCCATCGCCCAGGGTGATCTCCAGCGCCCCGTCGGCGAGGCTGATTCCCGTCGCGTCGGCCCACGAGCCGGTCGCCAACGGAACCGCCTGGTCGAGGAAGTTGCGTGCGTAGGCGATGACCTTGTCACCGCGAACCTTGTTGTAGCTGCTGCCCGGTTCGGCGCCGTCCTCGGTGCCGATCACGTCGGTGCCGTAGAGCGCGTCGTACAACGAGCCCCACCGGGCATTGGCGGCGTTGAGCGCGAAACGGGCGTTGAGGATCGGAACGACCAGCTGCGGTCCCGCGGTGGTGGTGATCTCGTCGTCCACCCCGGAGGTGGTGATGGTGAAGTCGGCGGGCTCGGGCAGCAGGTAGCCGATGTCGGCGAGGAACTGCTGGTATTCGCCGGCGTCGATGCCGCCGATGATTCGCTGCCGGTGCCACTTGTCGATCTGCGCCTGCAGTTCGTCACGGCGGGCGAGCAGATCCTGATTCTGCGGGGTGAGGTCGGTCACGACCTTGTCCACACCGGACCAGAAGCTGTCGGGGTCGATCCCGGTGCCCGGCAGTGCCTCGTTGGTGATGAAGTCGTACAACACCTGCGCCACGCGCAGGTTGCCCACGGGCACACGATCGGTCATCTGTCCTCCCTCACGACAATCAATTCATCTTACCCGCAGGTAGGGACCCCTCCGACAGGCTGTCGTAGGCGGTGCAGGCCACACTCCGGCGCAAAAGCCGGTCACACCACGTCAGCAGTGCCCGGCGCAACGGTGCGGCGCGCTCACTGATACCTGTCTGGCGCCGCACGTATTCCGCTCGTCCGGCGGGTTCCTCGACGGTGATCGGCTCGAATCCCAGTCCGCTCAGATCGTAGGGGCTGGCCCGCATGTCGAGCTCGCGGGCCTCGGCGGCCAGCTGCAGACAGTCGACCAGCAGGTCCGATCCGACCAGCGGGCTGAGCTTGTAGCACCACTTGTAGAGGTCCATGTTGGCGTGCAGGCAGCCGGGCTGCTCCCAGTCCCGCTGGTCGGCTCGGCTGGGTGTCCCGCAGTTGCGGGGAGCTGCGTCGTCGGTGAAGAAGCGGTAGGCGTCGAAGTGGGTGCAGCGCAGCGACATCGATTCGACCACCGCGTCGGTGCCCGCGGAGCCCAGTCGCAGTGGCACCCGGCCGTGTCGGACGGCATCGGTGCGGTAGACCATGGCCCACTCGTGCATGCCGAAGCAGCCGAACTGGGGGGCGCGCCCCTGGGTGGATCGCAGCAAGTCGGCCACGAAGCGCACGGTCTCGAGCCGGGCCTTCAGATACGGCAGCCCGACTGTCACTCCGTGACCCGCGCGGACATAGCCGGCGCGATCCAGATACTCGTGCGCACCCGTCCCGGCCAGCACCGCGCCGAAGCCGGGGTGCCACACCCGCAGCTGACGGGGCCGCAGGCTGTAATAGCTGAACAGGAAGTCCCACACCGGGTGCGCCTCACCACGGCCGGACCGACGCTGGTGCGGCCCGGTGAAGGTTTCGACCCGGGAACGGTGTGTGGCCGCCAGCGCGGTCCATTCCGCCTCGCCGAGCACGTGTGGCATCGGGTGTCCTCCTCGGCCATCGACTTGCCGTGCCGGGACCCCACGCATTTTATCCGGGGCGCGACCAGCACACATGATCGAGGAGCAGAACGGGAACGCATAACGGGGAACCGGACCCGAATTACAGAGGATGAATCGATGGCGTTGCCCCAACCGCAGTCCCGACTGAACCGGTGGGAACAACGCTGCGAATGGCCGCTGGCCGCGGTTGCGGTGGTTTTCCTGGTGACGTACTCGCTGCAGGTGCTGGCCGAGCCTCGTGGTGCTGCCGGCGTTTGGCTGGACACTGCCATGTCGGTGCTGTGGGTGTTGTTCGTCGGCGACTACGTGATCCGGTTGGTGCTGGCCGAGGCCCGGCTGCGGTGGTTCTTCGGGCATCTGTTCGACCTGGCCACCGTCGCGCTTCCGTTCCTGCGGCCGCTGCGGGTATTGCGGCTGGTGTTGCTGGTGTTCACCCTGCAGCGGGCGTTCGGCAACGCGCTGCGCGGGCGAGTGGTGATCTATGCCACCAGTGTGGCGATCCTGCTGGTCTACGCCTCGTCGCTGGCGGTTCTCGACGTCGAGCGCGCGGTGGCCGGCGCGAACATCGTCACCTTCGGCGACGCCGTGTGGTGGGCGCTGGCCACCATCACCACGGTCGGATACGGGGACCTCTACCCGGTGACGGTTGTCGGCCGGCTCATCGCGGCCCTGCTGATGGTGGGCGGGATAAGCCTGATCGGTGTCATCACCGCCACGGTCGCGTCCTGGATCGTCGAGCGGGTGTCCGAGGACAACACCGCCACCAATGCCGCTACGGCAGACCAGATCGAGGCTCTGCGCGACGAGGTCCGCCGACTCAACGAGGCGCTGGCGGGCGCCCGGCGAACGGCGCGCATCCGTTTACGGGGCCCGGGCCCACCGGGCCGATGCCGCGGCGCGCCGCGGCTAGGCGCGATGCATCCCGTCGCGCACCGTGCCGACCAGATCCTCGACCAGGTCCTCGAGGGCGACCATCGCACAGAGGCTGCCATCGGCCGCGGTGACCACGGCCAGGTGGCTGTTGTCGCGGCGCAGCAACGACAGGGCGTCGGGCAGCGGCATGTCGGCGGCCACCCGGGGCAGTGGGCGCACCAACGCGACATCGACCACCGCATCGGGGTCGTCGATCTGGCTGAGCACATCTTTGATGTGCAGGTACCCGATCATGGTCCCGTCGCCGCCGACGACCGGAAAGCGGGAGTAGCCGGTTTCGGTGAGCGCCTGCTCGACCGCGCTGACGGTGGGACCGGCGCCGGGCCCGGCCACCGGTACCGCCCGGATTTCACTCATCGGAACCGCGACATCGTTGACGACGCGGTTGCGGATCTGCAGCGCGCGGGTCAGCCGCATGTGTTCTTCGGGATCCAGCAAACCCTCGGAGCGGGACTCGGCGATCATCTCCGCGAGCTCCACGGTGGACACCGTGACGTCGAGCTCGTCCTTGGCCTCGATACCGAAGATCTTCAGCGTGGTGTTGGCTGCCCAGTTGTAGAAGGCGATGAACGGCCGGGCGATCCGCACGTACACCAGATAGACCGGTATCACGAGCATCGCGGTCGTCTCCGGCCCGGCAATGGCGATGTTCTTGGGCACCATCTCGCCGAGCAGGACATGCAGCGTCACGACGATGCCCAACGCCACCACGAACGACACCGTGTGCAGAACGGCGTCGGGCACCCCGACCAGGTCGAAGGGCTTCTCCAGGAAGTGGGCCACGGCGGGTTCGCCGACCCGACCGAGCAGGATCGAGCAGACCGTGATGCCCAGCTGGGCACCGGCCAGCATCAGCGACAGTTGCTCGCCGGCCCGCAACACCGTAACCGCGCTGCGCTTGCCTTGTTCGGCAAGGGTTTCCAGCCGGTCGCGGCGCGCCGAGATCAGCGCGAACTCCGATCCGACGAAGAACGCGTTGGCGCCCAGCAGCGCGATCGTCAGCAGCACGCCCAAGATGTCGCCGCCCATCAGCGCTCCCCGTCGCCGTCACCGGAGCGGCCCACCTCGGTGAGCACGAGCTGATCGATGCGCCGGCCGTCCATCTCGATGACGGTGGCGCGCCAGCGGACCGGGTCGTCGAAGGGGCCGTCGGGATCGAAAGCCGACAGTTCCACCGATTCACCTGGCTCGGGGATGTGGCCCAGGGTCTCCAGCACCAGCCCGCCGATGGTTTCGTACTCACCTTCGGAGGCGCGGAAACCGGTCGCCTCGGCGACCTCGTCGATGCGCAGCAGGCCGGAGACCCGCCAGCCCTGGCCGGACTTCTGGAAGTCGGGTGTGGAGTCGTCGTGCTCGTCGCGCACGTCGCCGACGATCTCCTCGATCAAATCCTCCACGGTGACCATGCCCGCGGTGCCGCCGTACTCGTCGACCACCATGGCGGTCTGCAGGCCGTGCGCGCGCAGTTGAGCCATCAGGGCGTCACCGTCGAGGGTGGACGGCACGGTCGGCACCGGGATCGCCAACGACACCAGCTTGGTCGTCGACCGCTGGGCGGAGGGCAGGCTGAACACCTGTTTGACGTGCACGATGCCGATCGTTTCGTCGAGGTCGCCGTTGACGATGGGAAAGCGGGAAAAGCCGGTGTCGGCCGAGGCCGTCACCAGATCGGTGACGGTGTCGTCGGCGTCCAGCGCCTCGATCTCGGTGCGTGGCGTCATGAACTCCTCGGCGATCCGCGAGCCGAACTGCAGTGATCGGTTCACCAGTGCCGCCGTGGTCTCGTCGAGCGAGCCGTGCTCGGCCGAGTTGCGAACCAGGGCGCCGAGTTCTTCGGGGGAGCGCGCCGAGCGCAACTCCTCGGCGGGTTCGATACCCAGCCGGCGCAGGATCCAGTTCGCGGTGCCATTGGTGAGTTTGATCGCCGGGGTCATCACGGTGGCGAACGCCAGCTGGAATCCGGCCGTGGCCCGCGCGGTCGGCACCGGGCGCGCGACGGCCAGATTCTTGGGCACCAACTCGCCGAACACCATCGACAGCGAGGTGGCGATCAGGATGGCCAGCGCCAGTGCGATTCCCGGTACCGCGTTATCGGGCACGCGCAGCAGATCCAGAACCGGGTCGAACAACCGGGCGAGCACGGGTTCGGCGAGGTAACCGGTGGCCAGGGTGGTGATGGAGATGCCCAGCTGCGCGCCGGAGAGCTGGAACGACAGTGTGCGGTGGGCCCGCTGGACAAAATGGTCCCTGCGGTCGCCATCCCGGGCGTTGGCGTCGACGGTGCTGCGTTCGAGGGCGGTCAGCGAGAACTCGGCGGCCACGAACAATGCCGTCCCTAACGTCAGAATGACGATCGCCAGCAGGCTCAACGAGGTATAGAGGACGTTCACCGGGTTCGTGCCTTCAGGTCGCCGGGCCGTGTGCCCGGCCGACTAGTGGAAGGTTCGGCGTCGGAATCCTCCGCGTGCCGCTCACCGGAGGCAACCTCCTGGGCGGGGGCCTCGACGGGTGCCTGCGGCACGGGATCCCTTTCCTCGGTGGGGCCTGAACAGACCCTATGGTAGCGGTTTGGCGGACGCGGCTCCGTTCACCAGCCGGTGGGCAGCGGATGCCCTTCGGCGAAGCCGGCCGCCGACTGCACGCCCAGAACCACCCGCTCGTGCAGCTCGGAGATCGTGTTCGCACCAACGTAGGTGCAGGTGCTGCGGACCCCGGAGGTGATGTGGTCGAGCAGATCCTCCACCCCGCCGCGGTCGGGATCCAGCGCCATCCGCGAGGTCGAGATGCCTTCCTCGAACAGCGCCTTGCGCGCCCGGTCGAACGCGCTGTCGGCGGTGGTGCGGGCGGCCACCGCCCGTTTGGAGGCCATGCCGTAGCTCTCCTTGTAGGGGTGGCCGTCGCGGTCGCGCATCAGATCACCGGGGGATTCGTACGTACCGGCGAACCAGGATCCGATCATCACGTTGGAGGCGCCCGCGGCCAACGCCAGCGCCACGTCGCGCGGATGCCGCACTCCGCCGTCGGCCCAGACATGAGCGCCGAGTTCCCGTGCCGCTGAAGAGCATTCGAGAACGGCAGAGAATTGCGGACGGCCGACTCCGGTCATCATCCTGGTGGTGCACATCGCGCCGGGGCCGACACCGACCTTCACGATCGAGGCCCCGGCTCCGATCAGGTCGCGGGTCCCTTCAGCCGACACGACATTGCCCGCCGCCAGCGGGATGCCGAGATCCAGCGATGACACCGCCTTGATCGCGTCGAGCATCTTGAACTGGTGGCCGTGCGCGGTGTCGACCACCAGGGTGTCCACCCCGGACTCGGCCAGCGCCTGCGCCTTGGCGGCCACGTCGCCGTTGATACCCACCGCGGCCGCGATGCGTAGCCGCCCCGCCGCGTCGACGGCGGGGGTGTAGATGCCCGCGCGCACCGCACCGATGCGGGTCAGCACCCCGGCCAGGGCGCCGTCGGCGCTGGTGAGCACGGCCACGTCCACGGGAGCGTGCTCGAGCAGTTCGAACACCTCACGGGGTTCGGTGTGCGCCGGCGCGGTGACGAAATCGGTGATCGCGATGTCGCGTACCCGGGCGAACCGGTCGACACCGACGGTGGCGGCCTCGGTGACCAGCCCGACCGGCCGCCCCTCGAATACCACCACCGCCACGCCGTGGGCCCGTTTGTGGATCAGGGCAACCGCATCGGAGACCGAGTCGTCGGGTGCGAGGACCACCGGGGTGTCGGCCACCAGGTCGCGGCTCTTGATGAAGCCGACGGTCTGTTTCACCGCATCGATCGGCAGGTCCTGGGGCAGCACCACGAGGCCACCACGGCGGGCCACGGTCTCGGCCATCCGCCGTCCGGCCACCGCCGTCATGTTGGCCACGACCACCGGGATCGTCGTGCCGGTGCCGTCGGCGGTCGACAGGTCCACGTCGAATCGGGAGGCGACGTCCGACCGGCTCGGGACGATGAAGACGTCGTCGTAGGTCAGGTCGTACGGGGGCCGCTGGCCGTCGAGAAACTGCACGTACCTCAGGGTACTGCCCGCGCTCAGGCCTCGACTTCGGTGCGGTCTGCGCTCCACAGGGTGTGGAAGCGGGCGGCGGGATCGGCGTCGATGCGGCCGTAGGTGTGCGCGCCGAAGAAGTCGCGCAGCCCCTGGGTCAGCGCCGCCGGCAACCGTTCGGTGCGCAGCGCGTCGTAGTAGGACAGTGCCGAGGCGAAGCCGGGGACCGGGATGCCCAGCTTGGTGGCGGTCACCACGACGCGACGCCAGCTGTCGATGCCGGCTTCGACCGCCTCGCGGAAGTACGGTGCGGCGATCAGCGTGGCGAGCTGGGCGTCAGCGTCGTACGCCTCCTTGATCCGGTTGAGGAACTTGGCGCGGATGATGCAGCCGCCACGCCAGATGGTGGCCATGTCGCCGAGGGTGATCTCCCAGTCGTACTCGGTGCTGCCGGCCTGGATCTGGTTGAAGCCCTGCGCGTAGGCGATGATCTTCGACGCGTACAGCGCCTTGCTGACGTCGTCGATGAACTGCTTTGCGTCCGTGGGTCGTTCACCCAGGTCGCCCGATGCCAAGCCCCGCCCTTTCCCGTCGCTTCGCTCGCCCTGGAAGGCGGCCTTGCGCTGGGGGACCGAGCCCGAGAGCGCGCGGGCGAACACCGCCTCGGCGATACCGGTGACCGGCACCCCGAGATCCAGCGCGGACTTCACCGTCCAGCGGCCGGTGCCCTTCTGTTCGGCCTCGTCGATGATGACGTCGACCAGCGGCTTGCCGGTCTTGGCGTCGGTCTGGCGCAGCACCTCGGCGGTGATCTCGATCAGGTAGCTGTCCAGGTCGCCGGAGTTCCACTCGGCGAAGATCTCGGCGATCTCGGGTGCGGTGAGGCCCAGCCCGTCGCGCAGCAGCTGATAGGCCTCCCCGATGAGCTGCATGTCGGAGTATTCGATGCCGTTGTGCACCATCTTGACGAAGTGGCCCGCCCCGTCCGCGCCGATGTGGGTGCAGCACGGAACGCCGTCGACGTGCGCGGAGATCTCCTCGAGCAGCGGGCCCAGCGACTTGTAGGACTCGGCGGGACCGCCGGGCATGATCGACGGCCCGTTGAGGGCGCCCTCCTCACCGCCGGAGATACCGGCACCGACGAAGTGCAGGCCGCGCTCGCGCACCGCCTTCTCCCGGCGGATGGTGTCGGTGTACAGCGCGTTGCCGCCGTCGATGATGATGTCGCCCGGTTCGAAGACCTCGCAGAGTTCGTTGATCACCGCGTCGGTGGGGTCGCCGGCCTTGACCATGATCAGGGCGCGCCGGGGTCGCTCCAGGGCGGCGGCGAATTCGGCCATCGTCTCGGTGCGGACGAAGTTGCCCTCGGTGCCGTGCTCGGCCAGCAGCGCATCAGTCTTGGCGACCGAGCGGTTGTGCAGCGCGACGGTGTAGCCGTGGTGGGCGAAGTTCCGCGCGATGTTGGAGCCCATCACCGCCAATCCGGTGACGCCGATCTGCGCCGTGCCGGTGGTGCCGTCAGTCTGCGGTGAGCTCATCTCACGCCTTTCAGTTGTGTGAATTTATTTGTGGCACAGCTAATTTCAGGAGAGGAACAGCCGATGCAGCTCGGTCAGCCAGGGCATCGCGACCGCGACGGTGGGAACCACCAACACGACGGCGGCGGCGGTGTAGGCGGCCAGCGACAGCAACAGGCTGTTTCCCCGGCCGCACAGTCGCCGCACCCGGATCACCGTGCCGAGGCCACCGGCGGCCAGCGCGCCGGACGGCGTACGTCCCCACGCGCAGGCCACCAGGGCGCGAGCCAGGGGAGTGGGTCCCGCGGTGCGCACGGCGGCGTCGTCGGCGAGCATCTCGACGAGCAACCGCACGGCGGCCAGCGCGCTGCCGCTGCGGACGAAGCGGGGGAAGGCGGTATGCACGGCGATGAACGCCTCGAGCACCAGGTCGTGACGGGCGCGCAGGTGGGCGCGTTCGTGGCTGAGGATCGCCACGAGTTCGCTATCGCTCAGCGCCGACAGGGTGCCCTGGCTGAGCACCACCCGGCTGCGCACCCCGGGTAGGCAATAGGCCAGCGGTTCGGCAACGTCCAGAACCCGCACCCCGCTCATACCGTGCCGGCAGTCGCCGAGCAGGTCCACCACCATCCGGTGATGCGCCCGGCGGCGCCGGGTGGCCACCGCAACCTGGATCACCGCGACCAGCAAGCGGGCGCCGATGAACAGCGTGATGGCGAAGACAAGGACATAAGCCAGCCACAGCGGCCAGCCCAGGACCCCGATCTCGCTGGTGATGGTCGCGGTCGGGCGGCCGTCGATACCGGGATCGAACAGCCGGCTCGCGATCGCCAGACCCGCGCTGAATGCCGACAGCACGGCGGCCACCGCGATCGACTGCCACAACACGATCGCCGCTCGCGGCGCCCGCATCGGCCAGGACGCCCGGGCCAGCAGCGCGGGCACAGGACCGACCAGCATCAAGGCGAGGAAGGTGAAGGCCAGCGCGGACACGCTGACAGTGTCTCTCAGACGCCGGGCGCGCCGCCAGCCGGCCAGGTTGAACGGTTCCTGGATTCTAATTCGGCCAGGGCGCGGCGCAAGGCGTCGGCTTCGTCGACTCCGACCCGCTCGACGAAGTGCACCAGCGCGGCCTGCCGGCTACCGGAGTCGGCCGCCTGATCCAGTGCGTCGACCATCAGGCCGGCGACCAGCTCGTCGCGGGCCTGGACCGGCGCGTACTGGTGGGCGCGGTCGTCGCGGATTTGCGACACCAGGTTCTTGCGGGCGAGGCGCTGCAGGACGGTCATCACCGTGGTGTAGGCCAGATCGCGCTCGGTACAGAGGGCCTCGTGCACCTGGCGAACCGTCAACGGCTCACCAGCGGCCCACAGGTGGTCCATCACCGCGCGTTCGAGTTCGCCGAGACGAGTCAACTTGGCCATATCCGTTCATTCCGTAGCAGTGAAACAAGAGTACGCCCGTTTACTACCGGGCGTCGTATGCAACTTTCTCGATCAACTCGCCGGACACCGCTGGCGTTCCCAGAACGCCGCCGGGTGTCCGGTAACCGCAGGACAGCCTGCTCAGCCTGGGAAAAACTGTGACGGCATTCACATTAGGCAATGCTAACCTTTTCAGCTCTCTTATGGTTAGGCTTGCCTAACTCTAGCGAAGGAGGTGTCGTGACCACAGCCGTGGTTGACCCGCTGATCGACGGAATGACCATTCGCCGCATGCTGCCCCTGCACGAATCCAGCGGCCGGTTGCGCCGGCTGACCCCGGATTCCCCGCGGGTGCACGGGGTGGCGGTTATGGCCGATGTGTCGCGGCGCCGGTGGTGGCCGCTGGACTCGGTGACGACGACGGACCGGCTGGCCGACATGTTCGAGGCCTCGGTTGACGAGCTCGGCGACCGCCGCGCCGTCGGCCAGCAACTGGCGGCCACGTTCACCCACGCCGTACTGGGCCGGGTGGTCACGCTGTTCGTGCTCGAGGGCCGGGCCTGGGACGCGGGCCCGGGGAACCTGTGGATGCATGTGGACTCCGAAGGGACGATCGACTGGGCCGCCGTGGTGGATCCGATGCTGCGGGTGCTGCCCGACGATCCGGCGATGGCCGACGTGGTCCGGCTGCCCAACGAAGTCGCGCTGGCGACCTGGACCGCGCACCGCTGCCACCGATCGCTGGAACCGATCTTCGAATGCCTGAATCAACTGAGCCGGGGTGCGCTCACACCGGCGGCGATGTGGCAGATGGTCGGCTCGGCGGTGGTGATCACCGCCACTCAGGTGCCCCAACTCGCCGGCACCGGCGAGCTCACCTGTATGAGGCGCGGCCAGTTGGTGCTCGACGCGCTGATCGGCTTCGGGCTGCCGGTCAGGGCGCTGCGGCGCACCGGGTAGGGCTTTTCGATTAGGCAAGCCTTGCCTAGGCTGACACCATCAGACGAACGGACCGTGCCGGAGTCCTGAGGGCTGCAGAGACCCCCGGTCCATTCCGAGGACGGGCCCCGCGTCTCATCGCGCGGGGTCCGTCCCTCATCTCGCCAACGTGTTCGTGTAGACACAAATGCGTGCAATCAGAGCAGTCGCCGATCGAGCAGATCGCCTTCTCCGCCCCATTCGACAACGAACTCGGGCTGGTGTTCACCGAACTGACTCCCGACGGCGCCAAGGCGCAGCTGGAGGTCCAGCCCAAGCTGTTGCAGCCGATGGGCATCGTCCACGGTGGGGTGTACTGCTCGATGATCGAGTCGATGGCCAGCACATCGGCCTTCGTCTGGCTCGCCGCCAACGGTGGCGGCAACGTCGTCGGCGTCAACAACAACACCGACTTCTTGAGGGCGATCTCGGCAGGCACCGTGTACGGGGTCACCGAGCCTGTACACCGCGGCCGGCGTCAACAGCTGTGGTTGGTGACCATCCGTGACGACGAGGACCGGATCGTCGCCCGTGGTCAGGTACGGCTGCAGAACCTCGAGCCCGAGCCCACGCAGGAATAGCGCCACCGGCCGACCTGCTGATCGCGTCGTGTCGTGGCAGGATCGCCCTCTATGCGCCTGACACCGCATGAAACCGACCGGCTGCTGATCTCGTATGCCGCCGACCTCGCCCGCCGCAGGCAGGCGCGTGGACTGCTGCTCAACCACCCCGAGAGTGTCGCGCTCATCACCGACCACGTCCTGGAGGGTGCGCGCGACGGCCGCACCGTCGCCGAGCTGATGGTCAGCGGACGTGAAGTGCTCACCCGCGCCGAGGTGATGGAGGGCGTTCCGGAGATGCTGCACGACGTCCAGGTCGAAGCCACCTTCTGCGACGGAACCAAACTGGTCACCGTCCACCATCCGATCCCGTGAGCCGAGAGAGGACAGCGTGATACCCGGAGAGGTCTTCCTCGGCGACGGCGACATCGAGCTCAATGCGGGGGCCCCGCGCATCGAACTGGAGATCGTCAATACCGGCGACCGGCCGGTGCAGGTCGGCAGCCACGTGCACCTGCCGCAGGCCAATGCCGCGCTGTCCTTCGACCGCGCTGCCGCCCACGGGCGTCGGTTCGATATTCCCGCGGGCACTGCGGTGCGCTTCGAACCCGGTGTGGCACAGCGGGTTCGGCTGGTGCCCCTGGGCGGGTACCGCGAAGTGCATGGGCTGACCCTCAATCCTCCCGGCAAACTGGATCCACGATGACCGAAATGTCAAGGGCGCGATACGCTCAACTCTACGGCCCGACAACGGGTGACCGGATCCGACTGGCGGATACCGACCTGCTGATCGAGATCACCGAAGACCGCAGCGGCGGACCGGGTCTCGCCGGTGATGAGGCCGTGTTCGGCGGCGGCAAGGTGCTTCGCGAGTCGATGGGGCAGGGCAAGACCGTTCGCGCCGAAGGTTCGCCGGACACCGTCATCACCGGGGTGACCATTCTCGATCACTGGGGAATCATCAAGGCCGACCTCGGCATTCGCGGCGGGCGCATCACCGCCATCGGCAAGGCCGGCAACCCCGACATCATGCCCGGTGTGAACGGCGACCTCGTCGTCGGTCCGGCGACCGAGGTGATCGCCGGAAACGGGTTGATCGCGACAGCCGGCGCGATCGATTGCCACGTCCACCTGATCTGCCCGCAGATTCTCGAAGAAGCCCTCTGCGCGGGCATCACGACGATCATTGCCGGCGGCACCGGCCCCGCGGAGGGCAGCAAGGCCACCACCGTCACCCCGGGAACCTGGCATCTGGCCCGGATGCTTGAGGCGCTCGACCACTGGCCGATGAACATCGCCCTGCTCGCCAAAGGCAACTCGATCAGGCTCGACTCGATGCGTGAGCAGTTGCGATCCGGCGCTTCGGGATTCAAGCTGCATGAGGACTGGGGCTCGACGCCGGCGGCGATCGACGCGTGCCTGCGGGTCGCCGACGAATACGGTGTTCAGGTCGCACTGCACACCGACACCCTCAATGAGCTCGGATTCGTCGAGGACACCCTGGCCGCGATCGCCGGTCGGTCGATCCACGCCTATCACACCGAAGGCGCCGGCGGCGGCCACGCGCCCGATATCATCACCATCGTCGCCCACCCGAACGTCCTGCCGAGTTCGACCAATCCGACCCGGCCGCATACCGTCAACACCCTCGACGAGCACCTCGACATGCTGATGGTCTGCCACCATCTCAACTCGAGCATCCCCGAGGACCTGGCCTTTGCCGAGAGTCGCATCAGACCGTCGACCATCGCCGCCGAGGATCTGCTGCACGACATCGGCGCGATCTCCATGATCGGCAGCGATTCTCAGGCGATGGGCCGCGTCGGTGAGGTGGTCATGCGGACGTGGCAGACCGCTCACATGATGAAGAAGCGCCGCGGCGCACTGAGCGGAGACCCCACCGGCGCGAAGGGCAACGACAACAACCGAGCGCGACGGTACGTGGCCAAATACACCATCTGCCCGGCGATCGCGCACGGTCTCGACGCCGAAGTCGGTTCGATCGAGCCCGGCAAGCTCGCCGACCTGGTGTTGTGGGAGCCGAAATTCTTCGGGGTACGCCCGCATCTGGTGATCAAGGGCGGCATGATCGCCTGGGCGGCGATGGGCGACGCCAACGCCTCGATCCCCACCCCCCAGCCGGTACTGCCGCGCCCCATGTTCGGGGCCGCACCCGCCGCCGCGGCGGCCACCTCGGTGCACTTCGTCGCGCCGCAGGCCCTGGAGGACCGGCTGGGCGATCGGATCGCGGTGAATCGCCGCCTGGTCGGGGTGAAGGATGTTCGGCACGTCGGTAAGGCCCAGATGCCGCTCAATGATGCGATGCCGCATGTCGAGGTCGATCCCGACACCTTCACGGTGCGCATCGACGGCGAGGTGTGGGCCGAGCAGCCCGCCACCGAGCTGCCGATGGCGCAGCGCTACTTTCTGTTCTGATGGCGACACATTCCCCGTCGCTTCGCTCGCCCTCGTCGCTGGCCACTCTGCTGACTCTCGCCGACTCCCGGCTACCGACCGGGGGCCACGTGCACTCCGGTGGGGTGGAGGAGGCGGTGACCAGCCGGCTGGTCACCGATCTCGGCACACTTGAGGCGTACCTGCGTCGGCGGATCCGCACCAGTGGCCTGGTGGCGGCGTCGGTCGCCGCCGCCGTGCACCGCGGCGACTTGACCATCGCCGACGCCGACGCCGAAACCGATGCCCGCACACCGGCACCGGCGGCTCGGCAGGCCTCCCGCGCGCAAGGCCGTGGGCTGTTGCGACTGGCCAGGCGTGTCTGGCCGGACCCGGGGCCTGGACGGGCCTGGGATGCTCTCGGCCCGCGCCCGCACCTGCCGGTGACCGCGGGCCGGGTCGGCGCGGTCAGCGGGCTGCAACCCGAGCAGACCGCGCTGTCGATCGTGTACACCACGATGACCGGCAGCGCCACGGCCGCGCAGCGGCTGCTGGCCCTGGATCCCGCCGATGTCGCGGCGTTGACCTTCGGCCTGGCGGAGTTGTGCGAGCACACCGCCGAGCGTGCGAGCAGCGGCCTCGCCGACCTGTCCGACCCGCTGCTCGATGAGTTGGCCGAGCGTCATACGCAACGAGATCGTCCACTGTTCGTCTCCTGAAAGATTCTGTATGCCTCCACATTTCATTGACGGCCAGCCTCATACTCATGCCGATCGGCCGAAGCGCACCCGAGTGCCGGGGGAGCCGCTGCGGATCGGGATCGGTGGCCCGGTCGGTTCGGGCAAGACGGCACTGGTGGCCGCGCTGTGTCGCCAGCTGCGCGACGAACTCTCGCTGGCCGTGCTGACCAACGACATCTACACCACCGAGGATGCCGACTTCCTGCGCCGGCACGCCGTGCTGCCCGACGACCGGATCGCCGCGGTACAGACCGGCGGCTGCCCACACACCGCCATCCGCGATGACATCACCGCCAACCTGGACGCGATCGACGACCTGATCGCCGGTCACGACGACCTGGACCTGATCCTGGTCGAATCCGGCGGCGACAACCTGACCGCGACGTTCTCGTCCGGGCTGATCGACGTGCAGATCTTCGTCGTCGACGTGGCCGGCGGCGACAAGGTCCCGCGTAAGGGCGGTCCGGGGGTGACGTTCTCGGATCTGTTGGTGGTCAACAAGACCGACCTGGCCCCGCTGGTCGGTGCCGACCTCGAGGTGATGCGCCGCGACGCCGCCAAGGTGCGCGAGGGCCGGCCGACGGTGCTGATCTCGCTGACCGAGGATCCGGCCGCCTCGCCAGTCCTGTCCTGGGTGCGCGAGCAGCTGCGCGTCGACCAGCCGGCCTGAGTGGCGATGCGTTCCGACGTCGTGGTCGTGGCGCAGCCGGGGCGGCTGCCGCGCATCGAGTGTCGCGGCGCCCTGGCCGCCCGGCACACCGAACCCGACACCGTGCACCTGGTGTCGGCGGCGGCGACTCCGCTGGGTGGGGACACGATCGCGATCCGGCTGATCGTGGAGGCGGGGGCGCGGCTGCGGCTGCGCACCGCGGCAGCCAGCGTGGTGTTGCCCGGTGCCGCCACCGCGCAGTCGCAGGCGTGCTGGCACATCGAGGCCGCCGGTGAGCTCGACCTCGACCCTGAGCCGACCATCGTCGCCGCCGACGCCCGGCACTGCAGCGAGCTGCGCGTCTGCTTGGAGGAGACCAGCCGGGTACGAATCCGGGAACGGGTACAGATCGGCAGAACCGATGAGCGCGAAGGCTTTTGGAGCGGTGCGCTGTATGCGGACGTGGCCGCGACGCCGCTGCTGCGGCACCGGGTGGAGTTGGGCCAGGGGTCGGTAGCCGACGATGTCCTCGGCGCCCCACTGGCCTGTGTCAGCGAACTGCGCTACCCCGACCCGGCCGTCGATGCCGCCGGGATCACCCTCAACCTGGCCGCCGGCGGCAGCCTGTCGACCTGGCAGGGTGCACGGCTCTACTCGTGACGACCGGCCAGGTTGAGCACCAGGCGGGCACCGCCGAGCGGACTGGTGGTCAACGATGCGGTGCCCCCGTGTAGCTCCGCCTGCTGGGCGACCAGAGCCAGCCCCAGCCCTGAGCCGGACCGCGATGCGGTCGAGCCGCGGGAGAACCGCTCGAACACGGCGGCCCGTTCCGCTTCGGGCACCCCGCTGCCATTGTCGTCGACGGTGATCTGGACGCCGTCGGCCGAACTGGCCACCGACAGCTGGACCTCGGTGGCCGCGCCGTGCTTGACGGCGTTGGCGATCGCGTTGTCGATGACCAACCGCAGTCCGACCGGCAGCCCCACCATGAGCACGGCGGGCGAGGGCACCAGCCAGACGCGGAGGTCGCGGTAGATGCGTTCGGCGTCGTGCGCGGCCCGGTCGAGCAGTTCGGTGACGTCGAACGGGACGAAGTCGTCGGCGGTGGTCAGTTCGCCCTGAGCCAGCCGCTCGAGGGCGGTCAGGGTGGCCTCGATCCGGCTCTGGGTGCGGATGACGTCGCCGATCACCTCGGTGCGCTGTTCGGGCCCGAGATCCAGGGTGGACAGCACCTCGAGGTTGGTGCGCATGGCGGTGAGCGGGGTGCGCAGCTCGTGTGATGCGACGGCGGCGAAGTCGCGGGCCGACTCCAGCGCTGCCTTGGTGCGAGCCTGTTCGTCGCCGATCCGCGCCAGCATGCCTTCGACTGCCTCGGCTATTTCCACCGCCTCCTTCACGCCGCGGACCTGAACCTCGTCGGGGTTCGATTGGGCGTTGATGGCGCGGGCCTGCTGAGCCAGCACCCGGAACGGGTTGATCATGATCAGCGAGATCAGCCAGCCGATCACGACCGTGCCGGCGATCACCCCGGCGCAGATCAGCAGCACCCGCAGGTGCAGTTCGGCGATCCGGCGCTGGGTTTCGGCCACCGGTGCGCCGAGCGCGATCGTGGCCCCGCCCACCGAGAAGGTGCGCACCCGGTACTCGACGCCGTCCATGGTGGTGTTGGCATAGCCGTTGCCCAGCTCGGGCAGCACCACGTCGGGGGGAACTGACATCGTCATGGTCCCGACCCGGATCGTTCGCACCAGATTCCCGTCGGGGGTGGGTGTGCCGATACCGCCGGGGCCCGCAGTGGTCAGCAGTGAACTGAAATCGCCCAGGCTGCTGACCGAGTCCAGCCGCCGGTCCAACTGGCTGTACTGGTCATGAGTGACACCGACCCACACCCAGGTGCCCAGGGTGAGTACCAGGATCACCACGGACAGCGCCGCGACGATGACGATCGTGCGCAGCGAGAGCATGCGGGTCGGCAGCCGTTGCAGTACGCGATAGACGATCTCGTCGGGCTTCACGACCACGCCGACAACCTTAGGGTGCGCCGCCGCAGCGGCGCCGGGCCGGGCCGAGGGGCCGTCAGACGACGCCGGGGGCCAGCGGGCGCTGAGGAAGACCGCAGCGGGCGCGGAAATCGGTCGACGGCTGGCGGATGCCGTCGAGGTCGGCGCGGATCTGCGGGTTGGCGTCCAGATACTGCTGCGTCTGGGTGCCCATCTGCGCCTTGGGCAGGCCCTGTAGGCCGGTGAAGAACGCATTGACGTCCGGGTGGGTGAACAAGTAGCTCGACATCGCCGCCGAGACGCCCGCCATGATCCCGGTCATGTCCGCCGTGGTGCAGTTCGGCGGCGGATCGGCAGCGGCCGGGCCGGCCACGGCGAACAACACCGCCCCGGCGCCGAACGCTGCCGCGGCTGCACGTCGCACGGAACGACTGGATGTCATCAGGCCCCCTTGGTATGAGTCTGTCATCGCTGATCATGCTAGGGCAGCGGGCGGACGGGCAGGCCGATTTCGGGTGCGCTCACCGGCAATTCCCAGCGTGTGCCGATTGATCAGCTGGCGGCTTTCTCGTCCTCGACGGTGGCCGCGATCTCCTCCAGCTGCTCGATTCTGGTGCGGGCGTAGGCCTGTTGCTCCGTGATCGTCAGCTGACCGCGCCCGCGGCCCAGGAACGTCGTGGTCCACGACAGCATGGTCGCGATCTTGGTCCTGAACCCGACCAGGTAGACCAGGTGCAAGAACAGCCACGCCAGCCACGCGATGAACCCGGCGAACTCGATCTTGCCGATCTTGGCCACCGCGCTGAACCGAGACACGGTCGCCATCGATCCCTTGTCGAAATAGCTGAACGGCTCCCGGGCGGCGGGGTCGGCACCCTTGAGTTCGGCCTTCACGATGTTGGCGACGTACTTGGCACCCTGGATGGCCCCCTGCGCCATGCCGGGGACGCCTTCGACGAACGCCATGTCGCCGACCACGAACACATTCGGGTGTCCGGGCACCGACAGATCGGGCAGCACCTTGACCCGACCCGCCCGGTCGATCTCGGCGTCCGACTGGTCGGCGATGATCTTGCCCAGCGGGCTGGCCGACACCCCGGCCGACCACACCTTGGTGGCGCACTCGATGCGGTTGATCGTGCCGTCGGTGTGCTTGACGGTGATCCCGTTGCGGTCGACATCGGTGACCATCGCATTGAGTTGGATCTCCACACCCAGCTTCTCGAGCCGCTCCTGTGCCTTCCTGCCGAGTTTCTCGCCCATCGGCGGCAGCACCGCAGGCGCGGCGTCCAGCAGGATCACCCGCGCCCGGGTGGAGTCGATGTGGCGGAACGCTCCGCGGAGGGTGTGATCAGCGAGTTCGGCGATCTGCCCGGCCATCTCGACCCCGGTCGGGCCGGCACCGACCACGACGAAGGTCAGCAGCTTCGCACGCCGCACCGGGTCGCTGGACCGCTCGGCTTGTTCGAAAGCGCCGAGAATGCGGCCACGTAGCTCCAATGCGTCGTCGATGGTCTTCATACCCGGCGCCCACTCGGCGAATTGGTCGTTGCCGAAGTACGACTGACCCGCGCCCGCGGCGACGATCAGGGTGTCGTACGGGGTTCGGTAGGTGTGGCCGAGCAGGATCGAGTCGACGGTCTTGTTCGCCATGTCGATATTGGTGACCTCGCCGAGCAGAACCTGGCAGTTCTCCTGGTTGCGCAGGATGACCCGGGTGGGCGGGGCGATCTCGCCCTCGGAGATGATGCCCGTCGCCACCTGATACAGCAGCGGCTGGAAGAGGTGGTGGGTGGTCTTGGCGATGAGCTTGATGTCGACGTCGGCGTTCTTCAGCTTCTGCGCGGCATTCAGTCCGCCGAAGCCGGATCCGATGATGACGACCTTGTGCTTATCCGATGGAGTGGCACCGGGGTGGGTCATTTCTGCTCCTCAACGACATGCACAGGACAACGTCTACGGTAGTCGCCCGGCTCGCAGACTTCGCGCCGGCCTTCGGGTGGATCAGGTGATATCTGCCACGAGGGGTGGCTACCCGCTCAGGATGGGCCCCAACACCTCGGCGACGGCGGCCAGTCGGCCGGGATGGTAGCCGTCGAGGTGGGTGACGGGACTGAGGATGATGCCGTCGATGCCGGCGTCGAGCACCTTGGTCTTGAGCTGTTCGGCGACCTGTTCCGGGCCGCCGAACACCGTCCGGGATCTGACGTCCTCCGGGATGAAATCGGCGGTGACGTTCTCGTCGAGAATGCCGAAGACCAGCATGCTGGTCTCGAGTGTGCTCGGGTCGCGGCCGATTTCCTCGCAGCGGTCCTTGACCACCTGCACCTTGCGGGGCAGCTCGTCGAACCCGGCGATGATGTTGAGGTGGTCGAAGTAGCGGGCGGCCAGCGGGATGGTCTTCTTCTCCCCGCTGCCGCCGATCATCAGCGGGATGTGCTCGCGGAAGCGGGGATTGGCGAACGCCTCGGTGGTCTTGTAGTACTTGCCGTCGATGCTGACCCGGTCCCCGCTCAGCATCGGCAGGATGATCTCCAAGGCCTCGTGGAGCTTGTCGAATCGATCGGTGAAGGTGCCGAATTCGTAACCCAGTGAGTCGTGTTCGAGCTCGAACCAGCCGGTGCCGATGCCCAGGATGGCCCGGCCCAAACTGACCACATCCAGCGTCGTGATGGCCTTGGCCAGCAGCGTCGGGTTGCGGTAGGTGTTGCCGGTGACCAGGGTGCCCAGCTGCACCCGCTGGGTCGCGGTGGCCAGCGCACCCAGCGCGGTGTAGGCCTCCAGCATCGGCTCCTCGGGGGCACCGAGGATGGGCAGTTGGTAGAAGTGATCCATCACGAACACGGAGTCGAATCCGGCCGCCTCGGCCTCCTGGGCCTGCGCGATGACCGTCGGGAACAACTCGGCCACATCGGTGCCGTAGGAGAAGTTCGGGATCTGCAGACCAAGTCGAATCGTCACCCGACCGACGCTAGTACGTGCCGGCGAACGACAGGTGAACCAGAGTCGGTTGCCGAGCTTTCGGCTCCGTCGAGTCCGTCGGCGGCCTTTCGGCCCCGTCCCGGTCAGCCGAAATTGGCCAGCGCGCCCCGGCCGACGTGCACGGTCTGCCCGGTGATGTGCCGCGCGGCCGGTGTGGTGAGGAACAACGCCAGCCGGGACATCTCCGCGGCCACCGACGGCGGGGTGGTGGACAGCCCGTCGTAGGACGGAGCCGCACCGCGGCCGCAGGCCACGGTATTGACCGTGATGCCGCGTGTACCGAAGTAATCCGCTTGGCCCGCAGTCCAATTCGAGACCGCAGCTTTGACGGCCGCGTCGGCGCCGCCGTCACGCGGGTTGTCGGGCACCATGGTCACGATAGAACCACCGGAGCGCAGGTGATCGCCGATGTTCTGGACCAGGAGCACGGCCGAGAGAACCGTGGCGTCCAGCGCGGTGCGCCAGGCCCGTGCGGTGTCCGACAGCGTGTAGGCGCGCGGATCGCCGCCGACCCAGGCGGGGGCGGGGACGTGGACGATGGTGTCCAGGTGGTGGGGAAACTGACTGCGCGCCGCCGCCAGGGCCGCCGGATCGGTCGTGTCGCACACGATCGCGTCGACATCGAGTTCCTTGGCGGCCACCTCGAGATCGTCGCGGCGCGCGCCGCTGATGACGACCTTGTGACCGGCATCGCGGAAACCTTCCGCGATCGTGCGACCCAGTTCAGTGTCAGCACCAGTGACCAGCACGTCCATCGCCTTTGACCTCCTCGTGCCACGCCATGGGCCGGATCCCATCTGCGTTTGGTGTCGATCGGAGAGAAATGTTACTGGACGGTAGCTAATTCGGCCAATGTGGTAGCGACACGATCCGGACACGGCGTGTCGCTTCGACCTAGGGTGTGACGGGTGAGGCGCAGCGGGGCACACCGAACGCAGCCACCGCTGCCACGCTGGGTGTACCTCCCGGCCGTGCTCGGAGCGGCGTTCGTGGTGCTGCCACTGGTGGCGATGGCGATCAGGGTCGACTGGACGCATTTCTGGTCGCTGATCACCAGCACGCCGTCGCAGGCTGCGCTGCTGCTGAGCCTGCGCACGGCCACCGCGAGCACGGCGTTATGCCTGGTCCTGGGCGTGCCGATGGCCTTGGTGCTGGCCCGCAACGACGGGCGGATCGTCCGGGGGCTACGTCCGTTGATCTTGTTGCCGCTGGTTTTGCCGCCGGTCGTTGGCGGGATCGCCCTGCTGTACGCCTTCGGTCGCCTGGGGCTGCTCGGGCACTACCTGGAAGCGGCCGGCATCAGGATCGCGTTCACCACGACCGCAGTGGTGCTGGCGCAGACGTTCGTCTCGCTACCGTTCCTGGTGATCGCCCTGGAGGGCGCCGCCCGCACCGCCGGGGCCGATTACGACGTCGTGGCCGCGACACTGGGCGCCCGCCCGGCAACCGTGTGGTGGCGGGTGACCCTGCCGCTGCTGACCCCGGGTCTGGTGTCGGGAGCTGTGCTGGCCTTCGCCAGATCGCTGGGGGAGTTCGGTGCCACGCTGACCTTCGCCGGGTCACGCCAGGGCGTCACCCGGACCCTGCCGCTGGAGATCTACCTGCAACGCGAGAGCGACGCGGACGCGGCGGTGGCGCTGTCGATCCTGCTGGTCGTCGTCGCCGCGATCGTCGTGCTCGGGCTCGGGGCGCGCCGCCTGTCCGGGTGGGCCGGCGATGGCTGACCTGCAGTTCCGCGCCGCGATGGCCGAACGCGACTTCGAGGTGGCCTTCGAGGTCGCCGCCGGGGAAGTGCTGGCGATCCTCGGCCCCAACGGAGCGGGAAAGTCCACCACGCTGCATGTGATCGCCGGTCTGCTGCAACCCGATTCGGGCCTGGTCCGGCTCGGCGGTCGAACCCTGACCGACACCTCGGCGGGCGTTGCGGTCGCCACCCATGACCGGCGTGTCGGCCTGCTGCTGCAGGATCCGCTGTTGTTCCCGCATCTGAGTGTGCGGGCAAATGTCGCATTCGCTCCGCGCAGTCGCGGAGCCGGGCGCGCCGCGGCGCACCGCAGCGCGACCACATGGCTGGACGAGGTCGGCGTGGCCGACCTCGCCGAGCGCCGGCCCGCCCAGCTGTCCGGCGGGCAGGCCCAGCGGGTGGCGATCGCCCGGGCGCTGGCCGCCGAACCGGAGGTGTTGCTCCTCGACGAGCCACTGACCGGGCTGGACGTCGCGGTGGCGGCCTCGGTGCGGGCGCTGCTGCGCCGAGTGTCCTCGGCGTCGGGCCGGTCGACCGTACTGATCACCCACGACTTGCTCGACGTGCTGACGCTGGCGGATCGGGTGATGGTGCTCGAGGTCGGCGGGGTCGCTGAGATCGGTGCCGTCAATGACGTGCTGGCCGCGCCGCGCAGCATGTTCGGCGCCCGCATCGCGGGTGTGAACGTGGTGCGTGGTGCCCCGGTCGGCCGGGAGGCCCTGCGTGCCGCCGACGGCACCCTGTGGCACGGGCGGCAGGTCGCCGATCCGCTCGACGGCGATCTGGTCGCGGTGTTCTCCCCGGCCGCGGTTGCGGTGTACCGGGAGCCGCCGCACGGCAGCCCGCGCAACAGCGTCCTGGTCCGCGTGGCGGAGCTGGACGCCGACGGCGCGCGGGTCCGGGTGCGGGCCGAGGAGCAATCGGACGGTGCGCCCGGGCTGGCCGCCGACATCACCGCCGAGTCGGCCGCCGGCCTGCGGCTGGCGGCCGGGGACGAGGTGTGGTTCACGGTCAAGGCGCTGGAGGTCGCGTTACACGCGGCCGCCCGCCCGGCTGTGGACTCCCTGGGAACCTGAGCGACCGTCCCGGCGCCGCGTACCGTCGGTACCGGTCTTCCACCTGGGATTTCGTCGAATGTTGTGAGCTGGCCACAGCACAGTTGGGCGCCACATCGTGAGCAGGCCACACTTGCGTCACGGCTGTAACACGGTAGGTTCATCGCCATGACGCAGTCGGACCCGATTCAGCGACGTCCGGGCCTGTGGACGGCGTTTGCGGTCACCGCGGTGACCGCGGCGAGCGCCGTCACGATCGCCCTGCCGTCGACGACGGCCCTCGCCGATCCCGCGACGCCGACACCCGCGACGGAGGCGCCCGCCGCCCCGCCGGCGACCGACGTTCCCCCTCCTCCAGTGGATCCGAACGCCCCGCCGCCACCTCCGGTTGATCCCAACGCACCGCCGCCACCTCCGGTGGATCCCAACGCACCGCCGCCGCCGGCTGATCCCAACGCGCCACCAGTGGATCCCAACGCGCCGCCGGTGGACCCGAACGCGCCACCTCCGCTGGAGCCCGGCCGCATCCCGAACACAGCGGGCGGGTTCAGCTACCTGCTTCCCGCGGGTTGGATCGTCTCCGACGCGTCCCGGCTGAACTACGGCCAGGCATTGCTGAGCAAGGAAACCGGACCGTCCGAGAACGGCCAGCCCGCACCGACGGCCAACGACACCAGCGTCATCCTGGGCCGACTGGACCTGAAACTGTTCGCCGGCGCCGAGCAGGACAACAACAAGGCCGCGGTCCGGCTGGCCTCGGACATGGGCGAGTTCTTCATGCCGTTCCCGGGTGTCCGGATCAACCAGCAGAGCGGCCCCCTGCAGGCCGGTGACATGCCGGGATACTTCTCCTCCTATGACGTGAAGTTCACCGACACCAGCAAGCCCAACGGCCAGATCTGGGCCGGTGTGGTCGGCACGGCCGTGCCGAACGCCCCCAAGGAGCTGCGCAACCAGCGCTGGTTCGTGGTCTGGCTGGGCACCGGCAAGGACCCGATCGACCCGGCAGCGGCCAAGGCGTTGGCCGAGTCGATCCAGCCGTACGCCCCGCCGCCGCCGCCGCCTCCGCCACCACCGGATCCCAACGCTCCGCCGCCTGACGCCGAGGCGCCGGTTGCGGGTGGGCGGGTACCCGTCGGGGTTCCCGTCCCGGTGGAGACCCCGGTTCCGGGGATGACACCGGGACAATAGGTGATCGTGGCCGTTTCGACCGGCCAATCGTTACCTGCCGGCGGTATACCAAAGGGATAGCGGCTCAGCATGCCCGCTGGCCGGCGACCTCGAGGAGACCGTCATGGACATGGTGGCAGCGACTGAATTCCTCGCCCGTTCGACGACGCTGACCAGCGTCGGGTGGATCGGCTACATCATCATCGGTGCGCTTGCGGGCTGGATTGCCGGCAAGATCGTCCAGGGCCGCGGCTCCGGCATTCTGATGAACATCGTCATCGGGATCGTCGGGGCACTGGTCGGTGGGTTCCTGTTGAGCTTCTTCCTGGACACCGCGGCGGGCGGGTGGTGGTTCACCCTGTTCACCGCGATCCTGGGCTCGGTGATCCTGCTGTGGGTGGTCGACAAGGTCCGCAAGACCTAGGTGCTTCCGGCCCGGCGATCACACCTGGCCGGCAACTCCCAGCGGTGACCCGTCGAGGCGCGCCGCGATATCCGACAGCATCCGGCGCGGCGTGGCCGGCAGCGGGTCGGCGTTGAGCGCCGCCCAGCCCACCCGCAGCAACATCTGTGGAAAGCCATCGCCGCCAAGCAGTTTCGCGCGCACCTCGGCTCGGGTGGCGGCGATCTCCAGGGGTTCGGTGAGCGGGCAACTGGCCAGCCCCAGCGCGGTTGCGGTCAGCAGCACGACGCTGGTGGCCTCGCCGGCGCGCAAGAGCGACTCCGGGTTGTCGGTTGCGGTTGCCAGGACCAACACCACGCCGGCGTCGTCGCGTGCCTCGATTCCACTGGGCTGTTGGAGCACCGGGTTGGCGAACACCCGCGGTGCGAACTTGCCGTGCGGCTCGGCGGGGGGTGTGTTGCGGGCGGGCACACCGGCCTGTGTGCCGTAGCGGCCACTCCACATCGACAACTCGGCCAGGTATGCCGGATCGCTGATGTGCTCGCGCACCGCGTGCGCCACCACCTGTGCCAGTTCGCCTTCGTCTTCGACCCGCCGCAGCGTGACACCCGACTGGGTGGCGCGGGCGGCCATCAAGGCGATATCGCCGGTGGGCACCGGCCAGCTGGAGAACCAGCGCCGATCGGTCCGTCGCCGCGGGATGGCGGCGGCCAGCGCGATGTCCTGCTCGCTGAGGACGGGACCCAGGATCGAGACGCTGGCCAGATGATCCGGATCGGCGGGGTTGGGGAAGCGCTGCACCTCCGCGGCCCAGCCCAGTGCCGACAGGGCGACGGTGAAATGATGAAGTGCCACACCACAACTGAGCATCAGGTCGCGTCGTTCCGGGTCGATCCGGGGCAGGTGGCGTGTCGGATCGGCGTAGATGTGCACGCTCTCGTCGCCAACCCGCCAGCGCCAGGGCTGGGAATTGTGTACCGACGGGGCACGGACCGCCAGCGCCAGTGCCGCCTCGACGGTCTCCCTATCCGGCAGTTCCTTGTCCATGCTCGCTCCTTAGACCTGCCTGCGTTCCTCCTTCACCGTCACACCGAAAGCCGTGTTGGCACAGGCTCCGAAAGGCCTTGATCGAGGGCCATTGGTCCTTCCCGGGGGCCGGCGGTGTCGCCACGTCTGAGCCCACGTTGCACGATGGGGAGATGGCAACAGAACCGACCACGATGCGCGCCTGGCGGGTGCGCCGGCCCGGGCCGATGCGCACCCGGCCGTTGGAGTTGGAGACCGCGGCGAGCATCCCGCGGCCGGCCGCCGACGAACTACTCGTGGCGGTACGGGCCTGCGGGGTGTGCCGCACCGATCTTCACGTGACCGAAGGCGATCTGGCCGTGCACCGTGCGCACGTGACCCCGGGGCACGAGGTGGTTGGCGAGGTCGTCGCGATCGGCCCGGATGCCGGCGACGGGTTCGCCGTGGGGGACCGGGTCGGAGTGGCCTGGCTACGGCACACGTGTGGGGTGTGTGACTACTGCCGCCGTGATGCGGAGAACCTGTGCCCGAATTCGCTCTATACCGGTTGGGATGCCGACGGCGGTTACGCCGACTTCACGACTGTTCCCGCCGCTTTCGCACACCGGCTACCCGACGGCTACACCGACAGCGAATTGGCGCCGCTGCTGTGCGCGGGGATCATCGGCTATCGGTCACTGCTGCGCGCCGAACTTCCGGCCGGAGGGCGGCTGGGGCTGTACGGCTTCGGCGGCAGCGCGCACATCACCGCGCAGGTGGCCCTGGCGCAGGGGGCCGAGGTCCACGTGATGACCCGGGGCGCCGACGCCCGCGACCTCGCGCTGGGATTGGGCGTGGCCTCGGCCCAGGGGGCCGCCGACCCGCCACCGGTCAAGCTCGACGCGGCGATCCTGTTCGCTCCGGTCGGCGACCTGGTGTTGCCGGCGCTGGAGGCCCTGGATCGCGGCGGCACCCTGGCGATCGCGGGTATCCACCTCAGCGACATCCCCACGCTGAACTATCAACGACACCTGTTCCAGGAACGCCAAGTTCGGTCGGTGACCTCGAACACCCGCGCCGACGCCCGCGAGTTCCTGGCGTTTGCCGGCCGTCATCACATCGACGTGACCACCCCGGAATATCCGCTTGGACAGGCCGATCGGGCCTTGACCGATCTGGCCGAGGGGCGGATCGCCGGAGCCGCGGTGCTGTTGCCCTAATGGGAATCGATCAGCGTGCCGTTGACGGGTGTTTGACTCTCGTCGGGGGAGGCTGGTCAACCGAGCCGCCGGCCGGTGAGCACTTCGTTCGCCCGGGTGTGGGTTTCGACTCCTAGAGCTAGATCGTGCCCCGGCCGGTTGGTGAGGTCATTTATAGCGCTCATGGGGTGTCGTGCTTCGAGCACTGATCCATTAGGTCGCCGCCGGATGCCTCTTGGCTCGACAGGTTTGACCCCAACATCAAGCAGGGAGGCGAGTTGACGATATTCGTTGGAGACGACTGGGCCGAGGACCATCACGACATTCATCTGATGGACGCCGACGGGACGAAGATGGCGTCGCGGCGGCTGCCCGAAGGACTCGCCGGGATCGGCAAGTTCCACGAGCTGATGGCCGCCCACGCCGAAGGGCCAGAGCAGGTGGTGATCGGCATCGAAACCGACCGCGGCCTGTGGGTCGAGGCGCTGGCCGGGGCCGGCTACGAGGTGTATGCGGTCAACCCCCTTGCAGTGGCCCGCTACCGCGACCGCCATCAGGTTTCGGGCGCGAAGTCCGATGCAGGTGACGCCAAACTGCTTGCTGACCTGGTGCGCACCGACCGGGACAATCACCGCCCGATCGCCGGGGACACCCCCGACGTGGAGGCAATCAAGGTGTTGGCGCGCGGTCACCAGAGCCTGATCTGGGCCCGCAACAGGAACACCAACATGCTGCGCTCGGCGCTGCGTGAGTACTACCCCGCGGCGTTGGAGGCCTTCGACGACCTGGCCGACCGCGACGCCCTGGCCATCCTGGGCCGCGCTCCCACCCCTGCCGACGCCGCACGGCTGAGTCTGTCCAAGATCAGATCAGCGCTCAAAGCCGCTGGGCGACAACGCAATCTGGACACCCGTGCGCTGCAGATTCAGGAGATGCTGCGTGGCGACCAGCTCGCCGCCCCAGCCGCGGTCACCGCCGCGTTCGGGGCAACCACCCGTGCCGCGGTGGGCATCATCGCTGAGCTCAACCATCAGATCGCCGACCTCGAAGCCGAGCTGGCGACGCCAAGTGTCGCAAGAACTACGCCGGAACATCACCCTTGACCGTCGCGTCGGGCAAGAAACGTGCAGTGCTGGCCCGCCACGTCCGCAACCGGCGCCGCTATGACGCCATCGACCAATGGGCCTTCTGCGCCCTAACCAACAATCCAGGCGCCCGCGCGTTCTACGACCAACACCGCGCCGCCGGCGATCTGCACCACCAAGCATTACGCGCACTGGGCAACCGCCTCGTCGGCATCCTGCACGGCTGCCTACGCCACCACACCAGCTACGACGAACACAAGGCCTGGACACACCGTCAACCAGGACCAAACATTCAAGCGGCTTGACAACCTACGGTCCTGGGATGTCTAGCTGCGCACCTAGCCCGGTGCCGATCGGGCTCTACAGTGCGGCCAGTACGCCGCGCAGCTGCGCGGCCAGACTGCCCCGGCCGCGCAGGTACAGCGGCCCGGTGCCGTCGGAGAGCAGCAGCCGTAGCCGCGCCATGCCCCGCGCGTGCACCGGGCGCGGCGAGTGCAGCAGCAACGTGATCTCGTCGATCACGCCGCGGCAGGTAGCCAGCCGCTCCGGATGCACGGGGATGCGGGGCGGGTAGCTCCGACGTTCGTGCGATTCGGTGAGCGCTTGGCGCAGCGAACGGGCGAGGGCTTCGCGCTCCTCGACCGAGGTCAGACGCGCCACATGGACGGCCAGCGGGCTGCCAGGAAGCGGTAGGAGACCCGCGTCGACATCCCGATCGAGGCGGCCGGCGAACAACCGGGCCCGGATCCGGGCCGAAACTGACGCGCCCCGGAGGGGGTCGGCCGACACGGGGGCGTCGAATCCGCCCGGTAGTCGGGTGTTAGTGTCGCGGAAGTTATCCTGAAAATGACTGTGCCCCATGGGCTTTTCCTGTTCCGAGGCGACGTCGTTGCCGTCTCTTATGACCAGTCAGGACGCTACACCGGTCTCGCATGACCAGTCAAGTTGATTTACTGGTCACTTGCTTCTAGGCTCGTGGCATGACGCAGGCCCCTGCGCAGTGGCTCGGCGATAGCGAGGGCAAGCCGGCACCGCAGCCGCTGGCCCGGATCCAGGCGCTGGTCAACACCGTGGACCTGGAATCCGGTGCCGACCGGTTGGCGCACGCCGTGGACGCCGAGCCCTGGCTACGCGCCCAGGGTCTGCTGCCACCCGGCACCGCCGCGAGCACCGATGACCTGGTCTTCATCCGCGATGTGCGGGAAGCCCTGCGTGCGATGCTCGTGCACAATGCCGGCGGTCCGGCGCCCACCGGTGTGCAGTTGGGTTCGCTGAACCGGATCGCCGATGCCGCCGCCGCCCGTGTGCGCCTGGGGCCGGGCGGCACGCTGCGGGTGGCCGCCGACACCGATTCGCTCGAGGGCCGGCTGCTTTCTTTGTTGCTGGTCGTGGCCGACGCCCAGCGCGACGGCACCTGGACCCACCTGAAGGCCTGCGGCAACGAGGACTGCCGGTGGGCGTTCTATGACCGGTCCCGCAATCACGGCGGGACGTGGTGCGACATGGCCACGTGCGGCAACAAGCTGAAGAACAGGGAGTTCCGGGCCAGACGCCGGGGTTAGGTCGACAGGTGCCACACCAGCGCGGCGGCCAGCGCCCCGAGACCGTTGAGTGACCAGTGCAGCGCGATCGGTGCGATCAGGCTGCCGCTGCGCCGCCGCAGCCAGGTGAAGACGAACCCGGCCGCCGCGGTGGCCAGCACGGCCATGACCACCCCGGCCAGCACACCGAGCAGCCCCCCGCCGAAAAGCCGGGTGAACCCGACATTGCTGCTGGTCAACCCCAGCGAAGTGGCGACATGCCACAGGCCGAACAGCAAGGACCCGGCGGCCGCCACGCCGCGAAAGCCCCACGCGCGGTCGAGCGCCCCGTGCAGCACCCCGCGGAACGCGAGTTCCTCGGGGATGACGGTCTGCAACGGGATGATGATCATCGAGGCGATCAGCGCACCCGACAGCGTGGCGTACCGGTCGTTCAGGAACATCGGCCGAGTCCAGGGCAGCAGGGCTCCCACCACGATGACGGTCACCACCAGCAGGACCGCCCCCAGCGCGTAGAGCGCGCCGGAGCGCCAGTGCTCGCGGCCCAGCCCGAGTTCAGCCCAGCCCAGTCCCCGTGACCGCACCAGGAGCAGCAGCCCGACCGCGGCGGCCGGCACCACGGCGATATTGGCCCACGGCGTGGTGAAGTGAGCGAGCAGATTGGTCATCGCGAGCACCACGACCACGACGCCGATATCGACGTAGATCCGGAAATGATGCAGCGCGGCCAGCTGCGAGAGCGCGGGATGGGAATGCGCGGCCACCGCGCTGTGCTCGGACATAACCTGGCCAAGTGTACCTGCGAGCGCCGAGGACCCCGATCTGTCGCTACTCGTTGTCACCGCCGGTGGCCGTCGTCGCGTCGACCGCCGAACCGACCTGCATGCCACGCGCGCCCGGCCACACCCAGTCGCGCACCTCGGGGATGTCGTCGCCGTGGGCCCGGGTGTACTCGCGGGCGGCGAGCCGCTTGTCGGCCATCTGCTGGCGCAGGGTCGCGCACCGCGACCCCAGCTCAGGCACCCGGTCGATCACGTCGATGACGAGGTGGTAGCGGTCCAAGTCGTTGAGCATCACCATGTCGAAGGGTGTCGTGGTGGTGCCTTCCTCCTTGTACCCACGGACGTGGATACGGCTGTCGTTGCTGCGCCGGTAGGTCAGGCGGTGAATCAGCCAGGGATAGCCGTGGTAGGCGAAGATGACCGGCTTGTCCGAGGTGAAGATCATGTCGAACTCACGGCTGGACAGCCCGTGCGGATGCTCGGTGTCGTCCTGCAGCCGCATCAGGTCCACCACGTTGACGAACCGGACCCGCAGATCCGGCAGGTGCCGGCGTAGGAGGTCGACCGCCGCCAGCGCCTCCAGGGTCGGTACGTCGCCGGCGGCGGCGATCACCACATCCGGATCGTCCCCGACCGTTTCGTTGCCGGCCCACTCCCAGATGCCCAGCCCGCGCGTGCAGTGCGCGATCGCCTGCTCCATCGTGAGGAAGTTGGGATGCGGCTGCTTGCCGGCGACCACGACGTTGACGTACTGGCGTGAGCGCAGGCAGTGGTCGTAGGTCGAGAGCAAGGTGTTGGCGTCCGGGGGTAGGTAGACCCGCACGACCTCGGCGCGTTTGTTGACGACGTGGTCGATGAAGCCGGGGTCCTGATGGCTGAAGCCGTTGTGGTCTTGGCGCCAAACATGGCTGGACAGAAGGTAATTGAGGCTCGCCGTGGGACGGCGCCACGGGATGTGATTGGTGACCTTGAGCCACTTGGCGTGCTGGTTGAACATCGAATCGATGATGTGGATGAAGGCCTCGTAGCAGTTGAACAGCCCGTGCCGGCCGGTCAGCAGGTAACCCTCGAGCCAGCCCTGGCACTGATGTTCGGACAGCATCTCCATCACCCGGCCCGCGCGGGCCAGATGCTCGTCGACCTCAGGGCCGAAGAACTCCGCGTCCCACTGTTTGTCGGTCACGTCAAAGACCGCCTGCAGGCGGTTGGAGGCGGTTTCGTCGGGCCCGAAGATCCGGAAGTTGTCCGGGTTGAGCCGGATCACCTCGGTCAACCATTGCCCGAGCACCCGGGTGGCTTCGGCGGTGCTCGCTCCGGGTGCGGGCACGTCCACGGCGAAGCTCCGGAAATCTGGCAGCCGCAGATCCTTGAGCAGCAATCCGCCGTTGGCGTGTGGGTTGTCGCTCATCCGCAACTCACCACGCGGCGCCAGCGCCGCGATGCGCGGGTCGAGCCTGCCCTCGGCGTCGAACAGTTCGTCGGCGCGGTAGGAGGCCAACCAGTCGGCGAGCACCCGAAGGTGCTCGGGGGTATCGCGGGCGTTGGCCAGCGGGACCTGATGTGCGCGCCACGATCCGGTGGTCTTCTTGCCGTCGATGTAGGCCGGACCGGTCCACCCCTTGGGGGTGCGGAACACGATCATCGGCCAGGCCGGCCGGTCTTCTGTCGAGTGGGCCTTGATCTCGGCGATCCGGTCCAGCACCTCATCGAGTAGAGCGGCGAACCGCCGGTGCGCGTCGGTGTGGTCGGTAGCGCCATCGTCGGGCACCTCGAAGAAATACGGTTCGTGGCCGTATCCGACCATCAGAGCCCGCAATTCCTCTTCGGGGATACGCGCCAGCACGGTGGGGTTGGCGATCTTGTAGCCGTTCAGGTGCAGGATCGGCAGCACCACGCCGTCGTTGGCGGTGTTGAGGAACTTGTTGGAATGCCAGCTGGTCGCCAGCGCACCCGTCTCGGCTTCGCCGTCACCGACCACCGCCACCACCAACAGATCAGGGTTGTCGAACGCGGCGCCGTAGGCGTGCGACAGCGCGTAGCCGAGCTCCCCGCCCTCGTGAATCGAACCGGGGGTTTCCGGGGCGACGTGTGACGGGATGCCGCCGGGGAAGGAGAACTGCCGGAACAGCCGGCGCAGCCCCTCGGTGTCCTGTGTGATGTCGGAGTAGGTCTCGCTGTAGGTGCCGTCCAGGTACGCGTTGGCCACCAGGCCGGGTCCGCCGTGCCCTGGGCCGGTGACGTAGATCGTCGACTGCTCGCGCTGGGTGATGGCGCGGTTGAGATGGGCGTAGAGGAAATTCAGCCCGGGGGTGGTGCCCCAATGGCCGAGCAAGCGAGGTTTGACGTCTTCGGGGGCCAGCGGAGTTCGCAACAGCGGATTGTCCAGCAGGTAGATCTGGCCGACGGAAAGATAATTGGCCGCGCGCCACCAGCCGTCGAGTTGGGCGATGGTCTGTTCGCTTATCGACTCCATGTTTCCCATCAAACCCCGATCGGCGCGACCGTGCCGCCAGGGCACCGTTTGTTCACACGGGGCTCCATTACGCTGACCGACGTGCTCGCGTCGCAACCGCTTCTCGCCTCGGTGCGGGTGCTCGACCTGTGTGACCAGACGGCAGATGCGGTCAGTCGGCTGCTGGCCGACCTGGGCGCCGACGTTATCAAGATCGAGCCGCCCGGAGGCAGCCCCGCGCGGCACACCCGCCCCGCGCTGGACGGGCTCAGCGTTCCGTTCGCCCTGCACAATGCCAACAAGCGCGGCGTGGTCCTCGACCCCGCCGATGACGCCGACCGGCGGGCGTTTCTCGAGCTGGTCGCCGGTGCGGACATCGTCGTCGACAGCGGAAACCCCGGCCTGGCGGCGGCGTTCGGGACGTCGTGTGCCGTGCTGGCCGACGAGTTTCCGCAGCTGGTCACCATGTCGGTCACCGACTTCGGCGCCTGCGGCCCGAGGGCGTCCTGGCGGGCCACCGACGCCGTGCTGTATGCCATGTGCAGCGCGCTGTCCCGCTCCGGCCCGACCACCGGTATCCCGGTGCTCCCTCCGGACGGTATCGCCTCGGCGACCGCCGCGGTGCAGGCGGCCTGGGCGGTCCTGGTCGCCTATTTCCACCGATTGCGCTGCGGAACGGGCGATTACGTCGACTTTTCCCGATTCGACGCGGTGGTCCTGACCCTGGATCCACCGTTCGGCACCCAGGGGCAGGCCGCCACCGCGCGCAATGCCGCCGAGCGGTGGCGCGGCCGACCCCGAAATCAGGACTCCTATCCGATTTTCGCCTGCCGTGACGGCTACGTCCGCCTGTGCGTCCTGGCGCCGCGCCAGTGGCACGGGATGTGGGCATGGTTGGGGGAGCCGGAGCAGTTCGCAGATCCCCGCTTCGATTCGATCGCAGCGCGTACCAGGGCCTTTGGCGAGTTGAGCCAATTGATGGCCGCGTTGTTCGCCGACAAGACGATGAAGCAGCTGGTCGCCGAGGGCCAGGCACACGGGGTGCCGATCGCCGCCGTGCTGACTCCAGCGCAGGCATTGACCTCCGAGCACCTCGCGGCGGTCGGCGCCCTGGCCGATGCCGAGTTGGCCCCCGGTGTTACCGCCCGGGTACCCGTGGGCTACTGGGTGGTCGACGGTGCCCACGCCGGCTACCGCACTCCGGCGCCCGGGCTCAGCGCCGACGACAGCGCTTGGGAATCACCACGATTCACCCCCGCGGCGACGAGGCGGGTCGCGGACCGGCCGCTGGCGGGTATTCGGGTCCTGGATTTGGGCGTCATCGTCGCCGGCGGGGAATTCAGCCGGCTGTTCGCCGACATGGGCGCTGAGGTCATCAAGATCGAGAGCTCGAGCTATCCCGACGGGCTGCGCCAGAAGGGGCCGGATCAACAGATCAGCGAATCCTTCGCCCGGGCACATCGCAACAATCTCGGCGTGGGGCTGGAGTTGCGCACGGCGGCCGGAGCGGAAGTGTTCAGCCGGCTGGTGTCCGCATCGGACGCCGTGTTCGCGAACTTCAAGCCGGGAACCCTACCGGCACTGGGTTTCTCCTATGAGCGTCTGCGAGAACTCAACCCCGCGGTGGTACTCGCCGAGAGCAGTGCGTTCGGTGACACCGGCCCGTGGAGTACGCGAATGGGTTACGGGCCGCTGGTGCGCGCCACCATCGGGCTCACCCAGCTCTGGACGTCACAGGAGTCCACCGACCCGGCAGCCCGGCACGCCTTCTACGACGCCACGACGATCTTTCCCGACCATGTCGTGGGACGGATCAGCGCAATCGGCGCCCTGGCCGCGCTCATCCGGCGCGAGCGCGATGGTGTCGGCGCCCGTATCCATGTGTCGCAGGCCGAAGCGGTCATCAACCAGCTCGACACCCTCTATGTCACCCTGGCCGCGGTGGCCGGCGGTGCCCAACTCCTCGATCCGGATCCGGCGACCCACCTGGTGTTGCCGTGTGCCGGTGACGACGAATGGTGTGTGGTGTCGATCCGCTCGGATGCCGATCGCCACGCGATCGCGACTGTCACCGGACAGCAGGAGCTGGCCGCCTGGATACGGGACCGGCCACCGATTCGGGCCGCCGAGGCGCTGCAGGCCGCCGGGGTGCCCGCCGGTCCGATGAATCGTGCCGCCGACCTGCACGACGATCCGCAGCTTCGGTCCCGGAAAGTGTTCAGCGACATGGCCCACCCGCTGTTCGCCGTCCCGCTGTCGACCGAGGCGGGGCCGGCACCGTATCGCCATATCCCATCCGCACCGCAGCGCCCGGCGCCGCTTCCCGGTGCCGACACGCGCCAGGTGTGCCGGGACGTTCTGGGCATGGCCAACGGTGACATCGACCAATTGATCGCCGACGGGGTGCTGTTCACCACCGCCGGCGACACCCAGACGACGGGAGCGAGCAGATGAGCACGGCGGCGCAGATCTTCATCGGCGGCCGGTTCCGGATCGCCGAACAGGTGCAGCCGGTGATCGAAGCCGCCACCGGTGAGCCACTGGGCGATGGCGCCAGCGCGACCCACGCCGATATCGATGCGGCGGTGGCGGCGGCCGCGGCCGCGCTGCCCGGCTGGCAGTCCGCCTCGCCGGATCACCGTGCGGAGGTGCTCAGCGCTTTCGCCGCCGCGCTGGACCGGCGCGCCCGCACCACGGACGAATTGGTGACCCGGGAGAACGGCATGCCGATGTCGTTGTCCCGCGGGGCCAATGGCCGGTTCCCGGCCGCGCTGGTGCGCTACTACGCCCAGCTGATCACCGACACGCCGATCGAGGAGATCCGGCCGAGCATGATCGGGCACACCGTAGTGCGCCGGGAGGCGATCGGGGTGGTAGCCGCGATCGTGCCGTGGAACTATCCACAGGCGCTGGCCGCATTCAAGCTGGCGCCGGCACTGGCTGCCGGCTGCACTGTGGTGCTGAAGGCTGCTCCCGAAACAGCTTTGGATGCCCTGGTATTCGCCGAAGCCGCCGCGGAGGCCGGATTGCCGCCCGGCGTGCTGAACATCGTGCCCGGTGGCGCCTCCGCCGGTGCCTACCTGGTGGCCCATCCCGGCGTGGACAAGGTCACCTTCACCGGATCGACCGCTGCCGGGCGCACCATCGGCGAAGTGTGTGGCCGACTGCTCCGCCCGGTCACCCTCGAGCTGGGTGGAAAGTCCGCGGCGATCATCCTCGACGACGCCGACCTCGATGCCACCATCAAGGGACTGCGCACCGCCTCGTTCGTCAACAACGGCCAGACCTGCCACCTCAGTTCGCGGATCCTGGCGCCGCGGTCACGTTACGGCGAGGTAGTGGAGAAGCTCGTCGACATGGTGTCCGCCTTGAAAGTCGGTGACCCACTGGACACCTCGACCGAGATCGGCCCGCTGGTCAGTTCCCGCCAGCGCGATCGGGTGCTCGGCTATATCGAATCGGGCAAGAACAGTTCGGCCAAACTCGTTGCGGGCGGGTCGATCCCAGCCGATCAAGAGCGCGGGTGGTTCGTCTCGCCCACGGTGTTCGCCGACGTCGACAATGCCGATCGCATCGCGCAGGAGGAGATCTTCGGCCCGGTGCTCGCGGTGATCCCGTATGACGGTGACGACGAGGCGATCGCCCTGGCCAACGACAGCGAGTTCGGCCTGGCGGGGACGGTATGGTCCACCGACGACGAGCGGGCCACCGAGGTGGCCAGGGCGGTGCGCACCGGTACCGTCGGCATCAACGACTATCAGCTGGACTTCCGCGCCCCGTTCGGGGGAGTGAAGGCCAGCGGTATCGGCCGGGAGCTGGGGCCGGAAGGGCTCGAGGCGTTCTTCGCCCTCAAGTCGATCTACCGGGTCGGCCCGGCCGACGCGTGAGTGTCCGGCGGATTTATCCGCCGGTTCCGATGCAGCCGACACCGTCGATGCAGCCACCGCCGCCATTGGGTCCACCACCGCCGCTACCGACGCCGGGGATCGACCCGCTGCCGCCACCGGGTCCGCCGCTACCGGTCGGGCCGCCCGGGATGGCGCCACCTCCGCCGTTGGCATCCCCGCCACCGCTGATGCCGCCGGGTGCGGTCGTCGTCGCTGTGCTGGCCGGGGCCGTCGAGGTCACCTCGACGCTGACCGACGGGGTGGTCGTCGTCGAACTCGACGTCTCGCCGGAACCGCCGTTGCCACCGCATCCGACGGCCAAACTCAGCACTGCAGCTCCGCCGACGAATGTCATCGTGGCTCGGGAAATCCGTTTCGGTCCGAAAGGCATGCGGCCCTCACTTCCTTGTTTGGGGACGAGTTCGCTTACCCAGCTGGGGGAGAAGCAAATCCTTTGGGGTGCGATCGACCGGTTTGAGCCCGTGTACCGAGATGACCTAGTCGAGCGAATCCCAGAATGTGGTCAGGGCCTGCGCCGCCCGCGCCGGATCCTGCAGCATCCACCAGTGCCCGAGCCCGTCGAGCACCTCGGTGCGGGCCCCGGCTTCCCCGGCCGCCGCGCGCCGCTGCTCGACGCTGCCGACGAAATGGTCCTCGGTGGCCAGCAGGGACAACCCCGGACGCGCAGTGGCGTTGGCCAGCATCCGGCCCGCCTCGGCGACCGCCGGCTGAGCGGCCGAGCGGTATAGCGCCAGGATCGCCCGGCCCATCTCCGGGCCCTGTGCCAGCGCCAGTTCGGTGGCGACGGCGTCGGAGATGCCCAACGTCGTCATCTGGGCGACCCGGTCCTCGAAGGGGCCGCCGACCATCGCCTCGACCAGTTCTTCTCCGGCGCCCGGGGTTTGCCACACCTGGGCCATGTCGTGCCACACGTAGTCGGGATGCATCACGCCCAGAATGTCACTGGCCCAGCTACGCACCAGTTCCGGGCGGTGCATCACGACGTTGAGCACGTGCCCGCCGCCCCAGTCGTGGCCGACCACGTCGACTGGGGTGTCGAAGCGTTCCAGCTCGGCCTCCAGCCAGTCCCGGTAAGCCACCATCGTCGCCGGGAAGTCCTCGGGTAGCGGGGCACCGAATCCGGGTGGGGACAACCGCACAACGTCGTCGCGCCCGAGTGTCTCGACCAGCGAGCCCCAGATCACCTCGGTCTCCGGATTGCCGTGTACCAGAACGACCGTCATGGCGACATCCTGGCATGCTCGACGGCGACGGCGGGAGGCACCCGTCGGGCTGCCGGCATCGCGATGCTACGTTTTGACGGGCGTCAAACCGGACAACGCCGCCGCGACTATGGAAGGGACCGTCGATGGATGCTCGGACGCCGGTCCTGGTCGGCGCGGGTCAGGTCAATCAACGCGACGACGAACTGCAGGTCGAGCCGGTCGACCTGATGGTCGCCGCCGCGCGGGAGGCCGCCGACCCGCGGGTGCTGCAGGCCGTCGACGCGATCCGGGTGGTCAACCTGCTCTCATGGCGCTACCGCGATCCCGGAGCGCTGTTGGGGCAGCGGATCGGCGCCGCCGACGCCGCGACCCGCTACACCGGGGTCGGCGGCAACACCCCGCAGTCGCTGGTGAACCAGGCGTGCCTGGATATCCAGGACGGTCGCGCCGACGTCGTCCTGCTGGCCGGGGGTGAATCCTGGCGCACTCGAATGCGTTTGCGCGCCAAGGGAATCAAACCGGACTGGACCCGCCAGGACGACACGGTGCCGGTGCCGCCGGGCGGCGAGGACGTCCCGATGTCGGGCCCGGCCGAGGATCGCATCGGGCTCGATCGCCCTGCGTTCGTCTATCCGCTGTTCGAGCAGGCATTGCGGATCGCCAACGGCGAGACCGTCGACGAGCATCAGCACCGGATCGCCGCGCTGTGGGCGCGGTTCAGCGAGGTGGCCGCGGCCAACCCGCACGCGTGGAGCCGCCAGCCCCGCAGCGCCGAGCAGATCGGGCAGCCCAGCTCGGACAACCGGATGATCAGCTGGCCCTATCCGAAGCTGATGAACTCCAACAACATGGTCAACCAGGCCGCCGTCGTCGTCCTGTGCTCCGTTGAGAAGGCGACCTACCTCCAGATCCCGCGTGATCAGTGGGTCTTTCCGTACTCCGGCACCGATTCTCACGACACCTACGCCGTCGCCGAACGCCACGAACTGCACCGGTCCCCGGCGATCCGGATCGCCGGCCGCCGCGCGCTCGAACTGGCCGGCATCGGTGTCGACGATCTCGACCACATCGACGTGTATTCGTGTTTCCCGTCGGCGGTTCAGGTGGCCGCCCATGAGCTCGGGTTGCCCACCGACGACCCTGGGCGGCCGTTGACGGTCACCGGCGGGCTGACCTTCGCCGGTGGCCCGTGGAACAACTACGTCATGCACTCCATCGCCACGATGGCCGGGCTGTTGCGCGCCAACCCGGCCGCCCACGGCCTGATCACCGCCAACGGCGGCTACCTCACCAAGCACAGCTTCGGGGTCTACAGCGCCACCCCGCCGCCGGCCGCGTTCCGCTGGGAGGACGTCCAGCCGGCGGTGGACCGCGAGCCCACCCGAACGGCCCTGGTCGAGTGGGAGGGGGACGGGACCGTGGAGTCCTGGACCACACCGTTCGACCGCGACGGCCGCCCGCAAAAAACGTTCCTCGCGGTGCGGACCGGCGATGATGCCCGCGCGCTCGCCCTCATCGACGATCCCGAAGCGGCCGCGGTGACCGTGGCCGACGACATCGCCGGAGCCAAGGTGCGGGTGCACGTCGACGGTCGGGCCACCCTCGCCTGACCTTGTCGGGCAGCGGCCAAAGGTCGATAATTTCCCGGGGACCTGCCTATTCTCGTCGGAGCGGGACGGGGGAAATGGGGCCTGGCATGCGGATCTTGCTCACCGAGGTCACCGGAGAGCTGGGTCGCGCCCTCGCCGAAAGTTTGCTGGCGGCCGGCCATCAGGTCCACGGCATCGCCGAACGACCCCACCGTGACCTCGATCCCGGCGTCGATTTCTTCTGCGCCGCCCTGACCCACCCGGTCCTGTACCCGTTGGCCCAGAAGGCCGACGTGGTCGTTCTTCTGCCCCCCGCGGGCCGGGATGCGATTCGCTCCGCCGAAGTCGCCCGCGTCTGCGACGCGGCCGCGCGGGGCGGTTCGCGGATCGTATTCCCGTCACTGGCGCTGCTCGCACCGCGCTCGTGGCAGCAAGCCGAAGACCTGGTCAGCACGGGATGGGCGCCGAACCTCGTCGTGCGGATCGCGGCGCCGGTGGGCCGGCAGGCCGACGCGCTGGTCTGCCGGTCGGTGGCCGCGCTGCTCGAGGTCGGCGCCGGCGCGGTGCCGCATGTGCTGCACGTCGATGACCTGATCCGATTCCTGGTCGCCGCCGTCGGCACCGACCGCACCGGCGTGGTCGACCTCGCGACCGCCGACTCGATCACGGCCGTCGCGGCGCAGCAGGTCCTCGGCGGTGCCGACCCGCGGCCGAAAGTACGCGGTGTGCCCGGTTGGCCTCAGCTGTGCCCGCCGATGGACCTGGCCGCCCTGCCCACTGTGTGGGGATTCGAATGCGGTTGGGGTGCAACCGATGCCGTAGCCGACACGGTACGTGGGTTGGAAGGCCGCAAAGTCGGCCCCGACGGGGCGGTCGCCGCGCCCGGACGAATCCCGATGCCGGTCGCGAATGTGCCCAGAGCGGGCGGCCCGAACCTGGTCGGCGCGGCATTCGACGGTGCCGACGGAGAATTCGACGACCGCATCGACCCGCGGTTCGCAGAGTTCGTCGTGACTCCACTGCAGGACGCCACCGCCGAACCGCTCAGCCCGATGTCGCTGGATGTGCACCTGACCGGACTGCGCGCCGCCGGACGGACGCTGTCGCAGCTGCTGGATTTGCGCGACCCGGTGGCCGGCGAATGGGAGAGCAGGCTGTTCGCCGTGTTCGGTCACCGGGTCTATCTCGGCTCGTCGGCCCTGGCCGCCGCCGAACCTCGACTCCCGGTCCGGGCGGCCGGCCTGTCCCGCCGACTTCGTGCCCCGGCGGGCCGGCCTGGTGTCGCTCCCGGACGGCTGGTGTCGATCACCGGCGCCATGTCGACGACCCGCTTGATCTCTTCGGCGCGGATGTACGGCAGGCACCTGCGGGCCTACCGTGCGGACTCCGATGCCGAGCGGCGCGGCCCCGCCAGGTTCGGTGTGCTGCACGACGCCCAGCTTGCGGCGCGAATCCGGTTGTTGCGCAGTCGAGTCCACGAAGGGTGGGTCCTGACCGCGCTCGCCGTGCTGCTCGCCGAGGTGGCCCCGGCGCAGCTGGACGGCGCGGGTGAGACGGTGAGCATTCGATCCGAGATCGATTCTCTGGCGCGTGTGCTGCGTGCGCACCCCTATGCGCGGACCGCGCTGGAGTCCGGCGATGTGGCAGCCGCGCGCGCCGCGGCGCCGATGTTGGCCACCGCGTTCGACACCGTGCTGGCTCATATCGGCCACCGCGGGCCGGGGGCCGCCGAGCTGGCGGCGCCGGTGTTGGCCGACAATCCGGACGCCCTCCTCGCCGCAGCCGAACGGGTTCCGGGTTCGCATGTGCACGACGAGGAGCCGAAAATGCCAGGCGCGCAGGCATGTCGGGTGTCGGCGTATGACACCACCCTGCGCTTCACCCATCAATTGCGATTGGCGGTGCGGGAATTGGGCGCTCGCCTGGTGGCCGAGGACATGCTGGCGGGACGTGATGACATCTACTACCTGACCCTCGAAGAGGCCTTGGCCTCGCCCGCCGACAGCCGGTTGCGCGTGAAACGTCGCGTCGCCGAGCGGGAACGGTTGCAGGCCGTCCGGCCGCCCGCCGTGATCGATACCCGATGGCGGGCGGTCGTCGCCCCTGATCCCGCCCGGGTCGCCGAGGAACTGCGCGGCACGAGCGTGGTTCCCGGCATAGTCGAGGGCGCCATCCGGGTGGTTGACTCGGCCGCCGAGGTGGGACTGCAGGCCGGCGAGATCGCGGTCATCTGCTCCGCCGACGTCGAACCCGTCGCGCTGCTGGGCGCACCCGCAGCCGTGCTGACCGACGGTGGATCGGTACTGGCCGACGCGTCGATGATCGGTGTGCCGTGGGTCGCCGGTATCGGCGACTGCGCGCTGAGGCTGCGCACCGGTATGCGGGTCCGCGTCGACGGGTCGGCCGGCCTGGTCACCGTGCTCGCCCCGGACGGCGAGCCCACGGCGCGGCTGGTCGCCGCCGAGGCGCGGTCCTGAGCTCGTCGTGACCCGGTATACCGTGGCCCGGTGATGTCGCGGACGATCGCGGGCCTCTCGGCGTTGTGGTGGGTGCTGATCGTGGTGCCGGCCCTGGTCGGCGCCCGAATGCTCGACCAGGCGGGCAGTGGGCCGGCCACCGGCTGGGTGCTCGGGGTGTGGCTCGCCGGTTATGTCGCGCAGTTCGTGGTGTTCCTGATGATGTCGCGTCGGGCGCCGCTGCCGGTGCTGCCGGGATGGATCATCTCGTCGGTGGTGCCGTGGGCCGCGGACTGGACAGCTCCGCTGTCGCCGTGGTGGCTCGGGGTCTGGACGGCCGTCGTCCTCGGTTATGCGAGCTGGCTGGTGGTCGCGGTGTCGCGGGTGGATCGGCTGCGCCGCGACGGCGTACGGGGCGCCGGCATCGTGCTCGCGGTGATCCGGCCCATGTTCAACGTCGTGGTCAACAAGGACGCCGGCCGGCGCGTCCTGCGGCTGAGAATTGAACGATCCGACGGTGCGCCACCTTACGAGGCGCAGCTGACCGGCACGTTCACCCTCGGCGAGGTTCCCGAGCCGGACGATCGGGTGGCGGTCCGCGTCGATCCGGGCCGGCCAAACCATGTCGAGCTGATCGACGACGAGCCCGTCCTGCGGGCCGCTCCACAACCCACCGATCTCGAGCCCGATGTCGCCGAACGGCTGCAGATGTTGAAGACCATGCGGGATCGCGGCGACCTCACCGAAGCCGAATTCGCAACGGCCCGAGAGCGACTGCTCGCTCCGTGACGGACAGGGCTACGCGCGCACCGAGCAGACCTGATCGCGCACGCCGTCGTCGAGGGTGATCCGCACCAGGGCCGCGGCCAGCGGCGCGATCGTGCGACCGGTGAGTGCGGCCAGCTTGGCCGCGTCGCGGGGCAGTCCGAGAGCGTCCGCGCCGGCCAGCGCCCGCTTGTCGAAATATGGCCGCACCCAGGGCCACAGATCCTGCACCTCGCGCAGGAAGATGTCGGCGCCGGTGTCGCCGATGCCGTTGAACTGTTTGAGCAACAGCTTCGCGGCCCGCACGTCGGGTTTGGCGAGCCGGGCCAGCATTCGAAGGTCACCGCGGTAGTCCTTGTCGACCCGGGTGGCGAGGTCAATCAGCCGAGACGCCGAACTCTCGTCATAGCGGACATAGTGCGCCCGGCCGAACGCCGCGATCATCGTGGGCCGGTCAGCGGCGAGCACCGCACGCGGCGTGCGCAGGCCGGCCCGGAACAGCTCCCGTGCGGCCCGGGTGGCGATCGCGGCGTCGATGGGTTTGCTGGCCAGCATGCACAGCACCAACAGCTGGAACAGCGGCATCGGGGCGTCCCGCAGGGTGATCCCCGCTTCAGCGGCGTACGTGGTGCCAGCGTGCCGGCGAAGCCGCTGTACGAGGTTCCGAGCCTCTGGATCATCCATCTGGCACCCGATACCCGCGAGACGCGCCCGACTAAACGGGCCGCTACTTCGGCGGCAGGGATTTTGCGTGGTCGGCGCCGCGGACGACCCAGCTTCGCAGTTGGCGCGTCGTTCGCAGGCCACCGTCATCGACCCGAACCCAGCCGCGGGTTTCGCGCCCGGCCATCACCATGGGCTCGACGTGGTCGCGGGCCAGCAGACCGGCGGTGTCCTCGGGCGGTACCCGCACCATCAGGCCGCCGTGCCCGCTGGCCACCACCGCCATGTTCCCGTTGATCAGGAACGCCAACCCGCCGAACATCCGCTTCTCGACGACACCCCGTTCGGCGGCCAACGCTTCCCGCAGGCGATTCGCCAGGTCTTCGTCGTAGGCCATGCGATGTTTCCTACCACGCCCAGCAGACGCAGAATCGCACAAATCCATGCGGATCCGCGCGATTCTGCGTCTGGTCGCGGGAATCTACGCCGCGGCGGCTTGCGCCTGGGGCTCCAGCGCCTGGGCCACGATGTCGGCGACATCGATCATCGGCTTGACCGTCAGCGCCTCGAGCACCTCGGCCGGAACGTCGTCCAGATCGGCCTCGTTGCGTTGCGGGATGAAAACCGTCGACAGTCCGGCGCGTCCCGCGGCCAGCAGCTTCTGCTTGACACCGCCGATGGGCAGCACCCGGCCGTTCAGGGTGACCTCGCCGGTCATCCCGACATCCGAGCGGACCTGCCGCCCGGTGGCCATGGACACCAGCGCGGTCACCATGGTCACCCCGGCGGACGGACCGTCCTTCGGCACCGCCCCGGCCGGCACGTGCACGTGGATCTTGCGGTCCAGCGCCGCGGGCTCCACACCCAGTTGCCGGGCATGCGAACGGACGTAGGACAGCGCGATCTGCGCCGACTCCTTCATCACATCGCCCAGCTGGCCGGTCAGCTGCAAGCTCGGCTCACCGTCGACCGCGCCGGCCTCGATGTAGAGCACATCGCCACCCAGACCTGTGACGGCCAAGCCGGTGGCGACGCCCGGCACCGCGGTGCGTTCGGCGGACTCCGGGGTGAACCGGGGCCGGCCGAGGTACTCGACCAGGTCGGGTTCGTCGATCACGATCGGTTCGGGTTGTTCGGCCAGCTTGGTGGTCACTTTCCGCATCGCCTTGGCCAGCAGCCGCTCGAACTGACGCACACCGGGTTCACGGGTGTAGTCCGCGGCGATCTTGCGCAGCGCAGCATCGGTGACGGTGACCTCCTCAGGGGTCAGCGCGGCGCGATCGCGCTGACGAGGCAACAGGTAGTCACGGGCGATGGCGACCTTGTCGTCCTCGGTGTAACCGTCGATGGTCACCAACTCCATGCGGTCCAGCAGCGCGGAGGGAATGTTCTCGATCACGTTGGCCGTGGCCAGGAACACCACGTCGGACAGGTCCAGATCCAGATCCAGATAGTGGTCCCGGAAGGTGTGGTTCTGGGCCGGATCCAAGACCTCGAGCAGCGCGGCACCGGGGTCGCCGCGGTAGTCCGAGCCGACCTTGTCGATCTCGTCGAGCAGGACGACCGGGTTCATCGAGCCGGCCTCGCCGATCGCCCGGACGATGCGACCGGGCAGCGCGCCGACGTATGTCCTTCGGTGGCCGCGGATCTCGGCCTCGTCGCGCACACCGCCCAGCGCCACGCGGACGAACTTGCGGCCCAGCGCGCGGGCGACGCTCTCACCCAGCGACGTCTTTCCGACGCCGGGCGGACCGGCCAGCACCATCACCGCACCCGAGCCGCGGCCGCCGACGACCTGCAGACCTCGTTGGGCACGACGGGCGCGCACAGCCAGGTATTCCACGATCCGGTCCTTGACGTCGTCCAACCCGTGGTGGTCGGCGTCGAGCACCTCCCGGGCCGCGTTCAGGTCCGTCGAGTCCTCGGTGCGGGAGTTCCACGGCAGGTCCAGCACGGTGTCCAGCCAGGTCCGAATCCAGCCGCCCTCGGGGCTCTGCTCGCTGGAGCGTTCCAGCTTGCCGACCTCGCGCAGCGCGGCCTCACGAACCTTGTCTGGCAGGTCGGCGGCCTCGATGCGGGAACGGTAGTCATCTGTGTTTTCCCCGCCCTCGGGACTCAGTTCCCCGAGCTCCTTGCGGATGGCATTGAGCTGTTGGCGCAGCAGAAACTCCTTCTGCGTCTTCTCCATGCCTTCGCGGACGTCCTCGGCGATCTTGTCGCTGACCTCCACCTCGGCGAGGTGTTCGGCGGTCCAGTCGATCAGCAGTCGGAGCCGGTGGTCGACATCTTCGGTTTCGAGCAGCTGCCGCTTGTGGATGTCGGACAGATAGGACGCGTAGCCGGCCGTGTCGGCCAGTGCCGAAGGGTCGGTGATCTTGTTGACCACGTCGACGATCTGCCACGCCTCGCGGCGCTGCAGCATCGCCAGCAGCAGTTTCTTGTACTCCGCGGCCAGTGTCTTGGTCTCGTCGGTGACCTCGGGCTCGGTCACTTCCTCCACCAAGACCCACGGCGCCGGGCCGGGGCCGGTGGTTCCCGACCCGATATGGGCCCGGCCCTCACCCCGCACGACGGCAGCGGCACCGCCGCCCGGAATACGGCCCACCTGCACTATCGACGCCAGCACGCCATAGGTGGGGTAGCGATCGTCCAGGCGCGGCGCGATCAGCAGCTGGCCGGAGTCCGTCGCTTGGGCCGCGTCGACCGCAGCCCGGGCGGCCTCGTCGAGCGTGATCGGCACCACCATTCCGGGCAGCACGATCGGGTCGCTAAGGAAAAGCACGGGCACGGGACGCCGCGCTGTGTTGGCTTCAGCCATCAATCCTCCAAAGTTAAGTCTGATCGACTCAACCTAGGGGACCCTTGCTTTGTTCCCCAGCGCCGTCGCGCAACGCAGTGCGCCTGCCGCCGGAGGGCGACAGGCGCACTGGTGTGCTGCGAGGATCAGCCGGCGGTCGGGGTGGCCCCCAGGGTCCGCTGCATATCCGGGATCATCTGCTGAAGCTGCTGTCCCCAGTAGCCCCAGCTGTGGGTTCCGTTCGCCGGGAAGTTGAACACGCCGTTGCGTCCACCGGCCGCCAGGTAGTTGTCCATGAAGGTCTTGTTGGTGCGCAATGTGAAGCCTTCGAGGAACTGGGCTGCCATCAGGTTGCCGCCGCCACCGGAGGTGTCCAGATCCGACGGCGTACCGGTGCCGCAGTAGATCCAGATCCGGGTGTTGTTGGCGACCAGCTGGTTGATGTTGACCATCGGGTCGTTGCGCCGCCAGGCCGGATCGGATGACGGGCCCCACATGCTCTGCGCGTTGTAGCCGCCCGCATCGTTCATCGCCAGCCCGATCAGCATCGGCCACCAGCCCTCGGACGGGTTCAGGAAGCCCGACAGCGATGCGGCGTAGACGTACTGCTGCGGGTGATAGATCGAGTAGGTCAGCGACGCGCTACCGGCCATCGACAGACCGACGACGGCATTGCCGTTGGGGTCGACGCCGTAGTTGGCCTGCAGGTAGGCCGGCAACTCCTGGGTCATGAACGTTTCCCACTTGTAGGTGTAGTTCTGACCATTGCCCTGCGACGGCTGATACCAGTCGGTGTAGAAGCTCGACTGGCCACCGACCGGCATGACGGTGGACAGGCCCGAGCCGTACAGCCACTCGAACGCCGGGGTGTTGATGTCCCAGCCGTTGTAGTCGTCCTGGGCCCGCAGACCGTCGAGCAGGTACACCGCGTGCGGCCCACCGCCCTGGAACTGGATACGGATGTTGCGCCCCATCGACGCCGACGGGACATCAAGGTAGAGAACCGGCAACCCCGGCTTGGAGAAGGCGGCCGCGGTCGCCGACCCGCCGACAACGCCGATAAGGCCGGGCAGAAAGAGTGCGGCCACGAAGGCTGCGGCCAGGCGGCGCAACCAAGTGCCTCGCATCATCTCGACGATCTTCATGACGGAAACCATCACCTTTCGTACGCGTTTCACAGCGGAGAAGTGCTGTGCGCCGGTAGCTAATCACGCGCACCACCCTGGGCCCGGTACGCGCGTCGGTGCGCCAAGTCGCGGTTCGCTAACGATCGGGAGTCGCGCCGGACTCGGGATCATCGTTCCGCCAACGACTTTGAATCAGTCGTCAATAACGGGACGATCACGCCGGGGCAACGATACGGTTGAAGTATGGACGACCCTTTCGATCTGCAGCGCTTCGTCGATGCCCAGGATGGGGTCTACGAGCGGGTGATCACCGAGTTGCGTGCCGGCGCCAAACGCGGCCACTGGATCTGGTTCATCTTTCCTCAGCTTTCTGCGCTTGGAAAAAGCTCTACGGCAAAGCGTTTCGGTATCAGGTCGCTGGCAGAGGCGCAGGCTTACCTGGCACATCCGGTGCTCGGAGCGCGGCTGCGTGACTGTGCCCGCTTGGTGGTGGCCATCGAAGACTTCTCGATCGAAGAGATCTTCGGCTGGCCGGACAACCTCAAGGTGTGCTCATCGATGACCTTGTTCGCCCGGGCCACCACGGACAATGCTGATTTCCTGGCGGTTCTGGATGCCTTCTACGGCGGGCAGCAGGACCCGCGGACCCTGGAGCTGCTCTAACCGGGACGCAGCACCAGCCAGCCCTGCGGCGGGACCACCACCTCGCTGACGATCTCCGCCGGTGGTGCCGCCGTGCCGCCCACCAGCTGCGCCTGGTTGCCGGTGAGCTCCGCCACCGGTAGGCGCATCGGCGCGTCGTCGATGTTTAGCGCGACGATCAGTGCGTCGTCGCCGTCCCGACTCTCGTACGCATAGAATCGGTTGTCCAGTTGCAGCGCAGTGGTTTTCGCCCGGTGCAGCCATGGGTTCCGCCTGCGCAATCCGATCAGGTACCGGTGCAGGTTCAGAGTCTCGCGACCGGTGGCGTCGGGCTGGGGTGCCGCGGTGCCGAACTCGGGCCGGACCGCGTCGTCACCGCCGGCCCGCTCTTCCTTGACGCCGTGGTATCCGAATTCGTCACCGGCATAGATGGTGGGCACGCCGCCGGTGGTGAACAGCAGCACCAGGGCGTGTGCCACATGCTCGGGTCGTCGCAACTGGCTCGCGATACGTGTGACGTCATGATTCCCGACGAATGTCATCGGGGCGAAGTGCGACAGAAAGTCGTTGTGCCGCTGCAGCGCCCAGTCCAGCTCGTGGAAGTTTCCGTCATTGAGGCCGCTCCAGATCGCCTTCCACAGCTCATACTGCGTCACCGAGTCGACACCGGAACCGGCGACGAACGCGGTGTAGTCGCCGTGGATCACCTCGGCCACGAACCAGGCGTCGGGATGGGGGTCGCGGACCCGGGGGAGCACGTCCGCCCAGAACGCCTCCGGTACCGCGTAGGCGGCGTCGAGCCGCCAGCCGTCGGCACCGCGGCCGAGCCAATGGTTCATCACGTCGGCGGTGTAGTCGATGACCGCCGGGTTGCGATGGTTGAGGGTGACCAGCTCGCTGTGCCCTTCGAAGGTGTGGAATCGGCCCGGGCGGCCGCGGAACCACCCGACCGAATCGGCGTCACCGTCGTCGATGGCGCGGCGATACCGGCCGAAATCCGTTCCGACATGATTGAACACGCCGTCCAGCAACACACGCAGCCCGCGCCGGTGGGCCTCGGCGACCAAGTGGTCGAAGTCGGCCTCGTCGCCCAGGCGCGGATCGATGCGGTAGTGGTCGGTGGTGTCGTAGCCGTGGGTGCGAGAGGCGAAGATCGGGCCCAGCGCGATGCCCGAGGTGCCGAGCTCGACCGCGTGGTCGAGCCAGTCGACAATGCGCGTCAGCCGATGCTCGCCGGGCGCCGGTGGCTTGGCGGCGGGGAAGGCGCCGACGAAACCCAGTGGATAGAGGTGCCACCAGATCGCGTGGCGTATCCAGGCCGGCTCGCTCATGGCCGGAACTTCGCGGCGTAGAGGGCCATCACCTCGTCACGGTACTGCGCGGCCGGTCCGTCGACCGTCAGCTGCGGGGCGATGGCGCTGATCGGCAGTGTCGCCACCGGCGGCAACGGGGCCCGCCAGTCGGCGAGCCACCTGCTCAGCTGCGCACTGGCCACGGCAAACACGATGCGGCCCAGGCCAACCCACGCGTGTGCGGCGGAACACATCGGGCAGTGCTCACCGGAGGTGTAGACCGTGGCGCGGGCGCGCTGGTCGGGGGACAGGTGGGCCGCCGCCCACTGTGCGATCGCCAGCTCGGGATGTGCGGTCGCATCGCCGCCGGCCACGTGATTGTGGTCCTCGAACAGGATGCGACCGTCGGCGTCGACGAGGAGGGAACCGAACGGCTCGTCACCGGCCGCCACGGCGGCCCGGGCGAGCTCGACGCAGCGCCCGAGTCGGCGGATGTCCTGGTCGTCGAGCGCCATGTTGTCCCACTTTACGCACGGCGCCTCTTGCGCAGCAGCCGCGACGGATCCACTGCCGGGCCCGGCCGTCCGCGGGCCAGCGGATAGCAGGCCAGTCCGACCAACAGGGCGGTCAGGTGGCCGACCTGGGTGAACGTGGGGTGCAGAACGATCACCGCGAGAACGGCCCCGCCCGCCACGACAACCAGATAGAGCCAGCGACACGGTCGTGCGATGTGGTAGGTCAACAGCCCGATGATGCCGACGACGACGTAGCTGACCCCGATGTCACGGGCATTGAGATACCTCGGCGACACCGCTGCCTCCTGGATCTGCCAGTAGAGGAAGCCCTCACTGCAGTAGGTCGACACGACATGGGCGGTCAGTCCGGCGATCACGAAGCGCGCCGAACCCAACCAGCGTTCGGCCGGCGCCAGGAAGGCACCGAACACCAGGACGTAGGGCCACCAGACAAAACCGTCGATCCACAGCAGGCTGGTGATCAGCACCCGGATCGGATCGGAGGCCAGGTGGTGCAGGTTGGTGGAGTCTTTGTGCAGCAACGACAACAGGTGCCAGCGGGGCAGCAGGTGCGCCACGGCGGTGGTCAAGAACAGCACCGTCAGCCACCCGAACGTCACCGGTGCGGAACGGACGAACTGCGCGATCCGCTGCGGCCAGCCGCCGCCCCGTGCGGTGACCGTCGCGGCTTGTTCTGAGCCGTCGTGCACGTGTTGAGGTTACGTCGGGCCGGACCGGCTCAGCGGCAGCAATCCTCGTCGAAGACCTCCAACCGGCAAGCGCACGACGCCAAGATCGGCACGTCGGCGCGAGCCTTGGCCAGTTCGAGCTGGCGCCCGATGATCACCGCCTCGTCGCTGCGTCCGAGCCGTTGCAGGCATTCGTGGTAGCCGTGCAGGCTCCACACGTTGCCGGGATGCTGGCAAGGCCGGCTCAGGGTCGGATCCAGCCCGAGGTCGGCGGCATACACCGCAGCGGCCTCCTCGAGCTTCCCCTGCTCCATCAGCAGCGCACCGTAGGCGTGCCGGGTGGGCTGCATCCAGCCCCAGGGCTCGTCGTAGGGCAGGTTGTCGTCCAGTGTGATCGCGCGGCGCAGGTGCTCGAATGCATCCTCGAAATCGCCTTTGCGGTAGGCGATCTCACCATCGAGCATGGCCGCGGCGACGGCGAGGATGTCGCGGCTGGTGTTGTTGAACAGGTACCGCGATTCCGGAACCCGGGCGTAGGCCCGCGTGAACGCCTCACGTTCGGCGGTGGCCTGCGTCAGCTGTCCCTTGGCGGCGTGTGCGACACCACGCCCGTAATGGATGGTCGCCGTTGTGCTGCAGTACAAATCGGGATCGTCGGGGATCGGCTCGGCGATCAGTTCGTCCCATCGGCCGAACCGGATCAGCACGTGCATCCGCAGCGGGACGAACGCCTCCAGCCAGTCGGCCATCGGCGGGGATTCGATGGACAGTAGCTCGGCGGTCAGCTGTCCGGACAACTCGTCGGCGGCCTGCAGCGCGATCTGTGACTGACCGGCGAACATCGCCGAGTAGACGATGAAGTGCAGATCATGCGCCCGGTAGAGCGAGTAGAAGTTCAGCGGCCCCGCATGTTCGACGAAGCGCCGGTCGGCGGCCACCGCGGACTGGTTGGCCAGAACCGAGTCCCGGTAGTGCCCGCACAGCACGTCGATGTGCGATGGCATGTGCTGCAGATGGCCTGCGTCGGGGACCAATCCGCGCAGCAGGTCGGCGGCGGGCAGCGCGTCCTCGGGGTGCGCCGACATCTCCATCGCATGGATGTAGAGGTGCAGCACACCGGGATGGGCACGACCGGCATCGGTGCTCAACGCCCGGTCCATCAGCCGTTTGGCCTCCACGATCCGCGAACCCGGGGCGGGTTCACCGGTTGTGGTGTCCCACAACGCCCATGCGGTGAGGTTGACCAGCGCGTCGGCGGCCAGAGCCTGCACGTCGACGTCGTCGGGATAGGCCTGCGCCAGTTCGGTCATGGTGTCCGCGTAGGCGACGTGCCCGGCCGCCAACGCCTCGGCGTCCTCGGGATCGTCGGTGGGGAATCGGGTGGCCAGCGCCGTGATGAGCGCCCGCTCGACGGCGCTGGCGCGGCCGTTGGCGGCCAGGTCCAGTTCCATCCGGGCTCGGGCCAGGGAAGCCGCGAGATCAACCGGGTCGAAGGCGTCCCATGCCTTGTTGTAGTTGGGGCCCCACGGCATAGGCGATGCCCCAGCGGGCGATCGCGAGGTCGGCGTCGGCGGCCAGGGCACGCTCGAAGCATCCGATCGCCTCCTCGTGATTGAAGGCGTAGGCCCACACCAGTCCGCGGTCGAACCAGACCTGTGCCCGCGGCGAGGGGGTGTCGACGGGCCGGTGGTAATCCCCGAGGTCGTAGTACGGCTCGATGTCGTCGAGCGGAACCGCCATGCCGTTCAGCCTAGGTTAGTGCGGCAGGTCCGGATACCGTTGCTACCGAGCCGAACGAAAGGGTGCCCACCGTGATTCGCTGCGTGCGTTTGTTCACCGGAGCCGACGAGCAGTCCCACGTCCAGATCGGCCGTCTCGATCTCGCGCCCGGGCGCAACGACGACCAGGTGTCGGTTGCGATGTCCTCGACCCGGGTCACGGCGGAGGAGACCGCCGCCGGCGGAACGCTGGCCTGGCACACCGCGCCGGCGCGCCAGCTCGTCGTGACGCTCGCCGGAACCCTGCTGTTCACCACCCGCGACGGGGAGGAATTCACCTTGGCGCCCGGCGATGTGCTGCTGGCCGAGGACACCGTCGGGTCCGGTCACCAGTGGCGTCTGGTGGACACCGATCCGTGGCGGCGGATCTACATCGTGCTCGCCGACGGCGCCGAGGTCCCCTTCGTCGCGGATTAGTTGTCCCCACGACCAGACGCAAACGCCCCGAAAAACCCGGCGCGTCGGGAACGTTTACGTCTGCTGGCGCAAGAAAGGTCAGTGGCCGGCGACGATGTCCGCCTCGTCGACAGTGACGGGCTCATTGGCGGCGGGCAGCATCGAATACCCCAAGCACGCCACCGCGAAGAACAGATAGCCCAGTGCCACTTGAGGATTCGCTGCCCAGGCGATCTCGGGCGCATGGATCAGTCCGATGAACGACAGCACCGCGGCCACCACCGAGGCCAGCGCGGCGTAGCGGAACTTCTTCTCCAGGATGAAGGTGACCATGGTGCCCAGCAGCAGGCCGACCAGGATGGCGCCCTCGCCGAGGGTTTGCAGCCCGTCGTAGACCACGCCGGCGCCGCCCAGTGCGTCCATGCCGACCTCGGTGGCCGACGTCCCGGCGGCGTTCAAAGCGCTGTCGATGAGGCCGCTGGCCCACTGGGCGAGGTTGGGCAGCAGCGCGGCGACGACCGCCACCGCATGCAGCCGGGGCACGGCCTGAAACGCCTGCGCCCCGATCAGCAGACCGATGTAGAGCAGGATCGGCACAATCGCCGGCACTGGCAGCAGGGTGGCCAGCACCCCGAACAGGCCCAGGAAGCACAGCAGCCCGATGACCACGCCGCTGGCCAGTGAGTAGCCGGCCCGGCCGCCGGCCTCCTTCCAGCCGGGGTGGCCGATGTAGACCGCGGGCGGGAAGGGTGAGCCGAATGCCGACCCGACCACCGCACCGGCACCGTCGGCGATCAGCACGCTGCGCAGGTTGTAGTTGTCCCCGGCGGCCGCTGCACTTTCCACGTTGCTCATCGCCTCGGTGAAGTTGTAGACGCCCAGCGGGATCGCGGTGCCCAGCAGTGGGGCCAGGTGCGCCAGGCCAGACCACAGCAGGTCGACCCGCAGGTCGGGGATGCCGATCGCGATGTCGGAGACGGCCTGGCCGACATCGGGTGCCGACATGAAACCGCCGATCCAGCCGATCGCGGTGCCGACCAGCAGCGCCACCAGCCCGACCGGGATGTTGCCCGGCAGTTTCACGTCAGTGAAGAAGCCGATCAGGATGATCGCCAGCACTGGCAGACCGATCCACGCCGCCTCCCACATCTGGGCGGCCGGGCGCATGGAGATGAACGTGATCGAGATGCCGGCCAGGGTGCCTAGCATCGCCGCGCGAGGAGTGAGCTTACGGATATAGGGGCCGACGAACCCGCCGATGATGACGATGACGCCGATCATGAACGCCCAGGCCAGACCGGACTGCCAGGCCTGGACCGCATCCTTGGTGGCCAGATACACCGGCAGCATGACCACGAAGACCACGATGAACATGTGCGGCACGCTCGGGCCGTACGGCAGCGCGGTCACGTCGGTGCGGTTCTCTTTCCGTGCGAGCCGCCGCGCCAGGAACGTGTAGTAGAGGTTGCCCAGCACCAGGGCCACACCGAGGGCTGGCAGCACAGTGCCCAGCACATCGCCGGCGGGCATCTTGATCACGCCGATCATCAGCGTGGTCAGGGTCAGGACGTTGACCAGAATGTTGAAGCCGAGCCCGAAGAACGCGTTGAGATCACCTCGGGTCCACCACGGAATCTTCAACTCACTCGGGACCGGCGGTGCGGGTTCGGTGACGTCGGTGCTCATCGACAGACCTCCTGGAGCGTCGGGACGGCGGGGCGCGACCCGAGCCGACTACGCCGTCGCTGTCCGTCGCTATCTGGAGATTCTCGACGCCCGCATTCCATCCAGGGAACGGCCGTGTGTCAATCGTGTTAGCCGCCATCCGGGACCACGGTTCGACAGCGTCTCAGCACCGTGCTCTAGTGCTGGAGTGCTGGAATTCACCGTCGCGGATCTGTCCGCCGAGGACATCGAGCGGCTGCGGGCGACCTACGAGCCGCTGGCCATCTCGGTGCGGGAGCTGGTCGACGCGACGATCCGCACCGAGGTGGACGCCGAGACCGTCGCAGCAGTGAGGGCCGACATCGACGCGGCGACCGCCCGGTTGCGCGACAAGCAGATCGACGGTGCCTTCGGTGTCCGGCGGACCACCACCGGGCAGAGCATGAGTTGGGGCAATGCCGTCATCGGGTTGCGCAACGCGAGTGCTCCGCCGCTGGTGATCCACCGCGACGACGATGGCCGGCGGTGGACCGACTTCCATCTCGGTGCGGCCTTCGAGGGCCCGCCAGGACACGTCCACGGCGGGGTGTCGGCGCTTGTCCTCGACCATGTGCTGGGCGAGGCCGCCAGCCCGGACGGCAAGCCGCGCTTCACCGGCAGCATCACCGTGCGATATCTGCGGGCCACGCCGTTAGGGCCGCTGCATTCGGAAGCGGCGATCACCCGCGTTGACGGTGTGAAAACCTATGTTTCGGGCCATATTTCCGACGCCGAGGGCATCACTGTGGAGGCCGAGGGGGTGTTCATCACCCCGCGCTGGCTCCGCGACTGACGCTACTGCTTGCCCATCGCCAGCTTCAGCCGGTCCGCCGGTGTGATCAGGTGATCGTGGTCGTCATCGCCGATGTCGATCTGCACCCAGTCGATGCGCCCGGTGAAGGTGTTGCCGGTCGGCCCGTAGTCCGGCGAGGCCGGTGAGCCGGTGTCGCGCCCGACGTCGCAGGCCTCGTCGGCGGAGAAGCCCATCGGAATGGTGGCCTCGACTCGCCCGGATCCGACCGGCTTTCCGTCGTGGTACAGGGTCACCGTACCGCCCTTGGCCAAACCGCCGCCGTCGTAGGCGAATTCCATCCGAACCTGATGTTCACCGGCCGGCAGCGGTGAGTCGGCGCAGACGAAGAAGTAGTGGATGCCGAAGAAGTTGTAGCAGTACTTCAGGTACCCGTCGTGAGCGTAGAGCGCCCAGCCGCCGACTTGTCCGCCCTGGGTGACGATCACCCCGGCGGCCCCTGACTCGGGGACGACGACATCGGCGGTCACCGAGTGTGACTTGTTCTTGATGTTGAGCACGCAGCCCTCGGCGACGCGCATGCCGTCGAAGAGCAGCTGCCTGGTGCCGCGGATGAGTTGGGGGCGGCCGGCGATGTCGGGGTTGATCCGCTCGAAGGACCGGTCGTCGAGCGGTACGACGTTGTACTTGGTCGCTTCGATCAGCCAAAGCCGTTGCAGCTCAGCGAGTTTCTCCGGCTGCTCGGCAGCCAGGTTGTGCGCCTGGCTCCAGTCCTCGGGACCATAGAGCTCCCAGAGGTCGGCGTCAAAGGCCGGCGGCGTGTCGGCCTTCCACGGGGTGCGGTGCTTGGTGCACGCTGTCCAGCCGTTGTGATAGATGCCCCGGTTGCCCATGATCTCGAAGTACTGCACGAGGTGCGATTCGGCCGAGCCCGCATCGCGCAGCGTCGGCAGCATACTGACGCCCTCCAGCGGAGCCTGCTGGATTCCGTTGACACTCAACGGTGCCGGAAGTCCGGCCGCCTCGAGGATGGTGGGGACGACGTCGATGACATGGTGGAACTGATCTCGTGTGGCGTCGGAATCGGACAGGCCGCCGGGCCAGTGCACGATGGTCCCGTTGCGGGTGCCACCCCAGTGCGAGGCCACCTGCTTGGTCCATTGGTACGGAGTGCACAGCGCGTGCGCCCAGCCCACCGCGTAGTGGTTGTAGGCGTCGGGGGTGCCGAAGTCGTCGATCTTCGACAGCAGGAACTCGGTGGTCTCGATGCCTGCCATGCCGTTGAGGACGGCCATCTCGTTGAAGCAGCCGACCGGGGTGCCTTCCGCCGACGCGCCGTTGTCGCCGATGATGTAGTAGATCAGGGTGTCGTCCAGCACGCCGAGGTCCTCGAGCGCGTCGACCACCCGCCCCACTTCGTGGTCGGTCTGTTCCAGGAAGCCGGCGTAGATTTCCATCTGTCTGGCCAACACCGGCTTGAGTTCGTCGGACATCGCGTCCCACGCCGGGATTTCGTCGTGGCGCACTGTCAGCTCGGCGTCCTCGGGGATCACGTCCAGCTGTTTCTGCCGAGTGAAGATGTTCTCCCGCAGGATATCCCAGCCCTGATCGAACTGGCCTCGATACTTGTCCGACCACGCCGCGGGTACGTGGTGCGGGGCGTGGGTGGCACCGGGGGCGAAGTACATGAAGAACGGCTTGTCGGGCATCAATGCCTTCTGCTGGCGCACCCAGGTGATCGCGTGGTCAGCGAGGTCCTCGGTGAGCGTGTAGCCCTCCTCCGGGGTGCGGGGCGGCTCAACCGGTGTCGTTCCCTCGTAGAGCCCCGGGTAGTACTGGTTGGCCTCGCCGCCGATGAATCCGTAGAAGTACTCGAAACCCGACCCGGTCGGCCACTGGTGGAACGGTCCTACCGGCGACACTTCCCAGACCGGCACTTCGTGGCACTTGCCGAACTGTGCGGTCGAGTATCCGTTGAGCCGTAGCGTCTCGGCGACCGGCGCTTTGTCCTTGGGCCGGATGCTGCTGTTGCCGGGCGCGGAGGTGGCCATCTCGGTGATGGCACCCATGCCGACCGAGTGGTGGTTGCGTCCGGTCAGCAGCGCCTGGCGGGTGGGGGAGCACAGTGCCGTTGTGTGGAAGCGGTTGAGCTTCAAACCGTTTCCGGCGAGCCGCTCGGCGATCGGCGTGTTGCACGGTCCGCCGAAGGCGGAGGAGGCGGCGAACCCGACGTCGTCGATGAGCACGATCAGTACGTTCGGAGCGCCCTTCGGTGGCCGCAGCGTGGTGATCGGCGGGTAGCTGGTGTTGGGATCCTTGGCGTCGTAGGTGGTCAACCCGACGTACTTGGTGTCGGGGATGGGGAGATACTCGCGCGCCAGGTGTGGTTCGGGAGGGATCACCGGGGCAGCGGAGACCGCCTTGGCGGGCTTGGTCTTGCTGGTGTGCGACGAGGATTTCGCCATCTCGGTCCTCCCTGACGATGCGGCGGGCCCAGCCTACGCCGCATACCTTGCTGACAAGTGGGATCGACGTGCTGCCGAACACGGCCCGCCGGGTAGGTTCGGCGCCATGGAGAAGGTCATAGTCACACTGCGCAGTGATACCGCCGATGACGAGTGGGCCGAACAGCTGTGCGGCCCGGTGGCACACGAACTGCTTGCGCTGGGCCTGCCCGGGTTGACGGTCAACGTCCGCGACGCCGACGTGCGCGACTCTCTGATGACATTGACGACGCTGGACCCGCCGGTGCAGGCGTTGGTCAGCATGTGGACCCAGCAGTACTACGGCGATCAGCTCCTGATGGCTCTGGAGCTGCTCGGCCACCTGGGCGACTACATCGCCGCCTACCTGGTGACGGAGTCGGCTCCGTTGCCGCCACCGCCGGCACCGCCCGGTGCGCGCTCGCCCGGATTGGCGAATATGGCGCTGCTGCGGCGGCCCGCCGAGATGGACGAGCGCACCTGGTTGTCGCGCTGGCACGGCAACCACACACCGGTGGCGATCGCCACCCAGTCGACCTTCGGCTACGTACAGAACTACGTGGTGCGCGCGCTCACCGAGGATGCGCCCGTGATCAACGCGATCGTCGAGGAGTTGTTTCCCATCGAGGCGGTCGGCAGCCTGCATGCGTTCTTCGGCGCCGCCGATGACGCCGACCTGCAGAATCGGATGGAGCAGATGGTCGCCAGCACAGCGGCATTCGGGGCCAACGTCAATATCGATGCAGTGCCCACCAGCCGCTACCTCTATCGCAGCCCCTTCCAGGACGGGCCGACATGACCACACTGGACGAGGCCGTCGCGCTGGCGCACGCCGACCGCGGCCTGGCGGTGGTCGCGACGCTGCGCGCCGACAACACCATCCAGGCCTCCCTGATCAACGCCGGGATCCTGCCGCACCCGGCCACCGGTGAGCCGGTGCTGGCATTCGTCACCTATGGGCGGGTCAAGCTGGCGAATCTGCGAGCGCGCCCCACGGTCACCCTGACGTTCCGCGACGGCTGGCGATGGGCGACGGTGGAGGGCCACGCCGAGATCGCGGGTCCCGACGACCGACCCGCGTGGCTGGGCGGGCCGGAGCGGCTCCGGCAGTTGCTGCGCGATGTGTTCACCGCGTGCGGTGGCACCCACGACAACTGGGCCGAATATGACCAGACGATGACCGAGGAGGCCCGGGTCGCCGTCCTGGTTGCGCCGACCCGGGTCTACGGCAACGGTTAGCTGCACCGGCTGTCTACCTGCAACGAATCGGCAGGGCGGTGCAAGTGCCGCTCAATTGTCGATTGGGCTCGCAGCGCCGAATCACTCCCAGGGCCATCGCCCGTGAAGCACGTTATCGACGCCATGCGAGACACCTTGCACGGCCGTCTGGGCGGTGTTGACCGCCGTCTGCACGGCCCACTGGGCGGTGCTGATCGCCATCTGCCCGGCCAAAAGGGCTGTGTTGACCGCCGTCTGCACACCCCACTGGACTGCCGCCCACACGACATTAACCACCCGCTGTGTCACAGCGGTCGAGACTGGTGGCAGGGCTCCGACAACGGATCCGTTGAAGTCCTGGATGCGTTCGTAGATTGCCTTGTCGGCTTCTGAAGCCTCCGGCGTCGCCACATAGAAGAGGTCGAAGTCGACCGCGTCCGTTTTGTAGGTTCCTAGGTGGTGTGAGTTGTAGAACGGGTAGAACTTTCCCGCGTAGTACACAGACCAGAGGTCGGAACTAGATGCTTGATAGGCGGCAAGCCCAAGTGGCTGGAATCCGGTCTCGAGGGCCCACAGCTGGTCAGAACGATCGACGATGGCCAATGAGGCAATGCCGAAAGGGATCGTCTGGAGCGGCGCTCCAAAAAGCACAAGAACCTTCACCTTGTCCTTGTTCGCGCCGAACGCGGCATAGTTTTGCATCTGTATGCCACCGCCGCTCAAGCCTACGAGCATGATCTCGTCAGGATCCCAGTCGGCTACGGCGGTGTCGATGAAACCGCTCACGATAGGGTTTGACGCACCCGCATAGCCGCTGCCGCCATCTGCCCACGAAGTTATCGAATCACCCTGGACGCCCGACATATAGACGATCATCCGTCTTGTGCCGTCGGGGCCTTCACGGACTTCAGCCCTGATCGTGTCGAATTGATCCTCCACAAGATTGTCGTACAACTCCGCCACCGTCAGCTGATCACCTGAACCGATGCCGCCGCCGTCACCGATGCCGCCGCCGTCACCGATGCCGCCGTTGCCCGACCCGCACTCCGTGCACCGGGCATCCTCGAACGGACTAGCGAGGAACACCACCCCGCTGGCCAGTTGGTCGGCCACCGCACTGCTATCACCCCCGTCGTCCGGGTTTCCCCAGGTGATTACCGAGCCATCACTCTTCAGCGCCGCGAACGCGTCATAGGTGGAGTAGATGTCGGTGACCCCGCTAGCCAGCTGGTCGGCCACCGCACTGCTATCGCCCCCGAAGGTCGTATAGTCCGGGTCTCCCCAGGTGATTACCGAGCCATCACTCTTCAGCGCCGCGAACGCGCCATAGGTGGAGTAGATGGCGGTGACCCCGCTGGCCAGCTGGTCGGCCACCGCACTGCTATCACCCCCGAAGCCCCAATAACCCCAGGTGATTACCGAGCCGTCACTCTTCAGCGCCGCGAACGCGCTATAGGTGGAGTAGATGGCGGTGACCCCGCTGGCCAGCTGGTCGGCCACCGCGCTGCTATCACCACTCCCGCCGCCCGACCATCCCCAGGCGATGACCGAGCCGTCACTCTTCACCGCCGCGAACGCGCCGTCATTGGAATAGATCGCGGTGACCCCGCTGGCCAGCTGGTCGGCCACCGCGCTGCTATCACCCCCATAGTCCGGGTCTCCCCAGGTGATGACCGAGCCGTCACTCTTCACCGCAGCGAACGCGAACCTGGTGGAGTAGATGTCGGTGCCCCCGCTGGCCAGTTGGTCGGTCACCGCACTGCTATCACCCCCATAGTCCGGGGAACCCCAGGTGATGACCGAGCCGTCGTTCTTCAGCGCCGCGAACGCGCCATAGGTGGAGTAGATGTCGGTGACCCCGCTGGCCAGTTGGTCGGTCACCGCACGGCTGTCACCCCCGCCGCCCGGGCTTCCCCAGGTGATGACCGAGCCGTCGTTTTTCAGCGCTGCGAACGCGGTTTGGGCGGAGTAGATGTCGGTGACCCCGCTGGCCAGTTGGTCGGTCACCGCACGGCTGTCACCCCCGCCGCCCGGGCTTCCCCAGGTGATGACCGAGCCGTCGTTCTTCAGCGCCGCGAACGCGCTATGGGTGGAGTAGATGGCGGTGACCCCGCTGGCCAGCTGGTCGGCCACCGCACTGCTATCACCCCCGTCGTTGTTGTACTCGTTCGAGAATCCCCAGGTGATGACCGAACCGTCGTTCTTCAGCGCCGCGAACGCGCCATCGGTGGAGTAGATGGCGGTCACCCCACTGGCCAGCTGGTCGGCCACCGCACTGCTATCACCCCCGCTGCCCAAGGTTCCCCAGGTGATGACCGAGCCATCGTTCTTCAGCGCCGCGAAGGCCAACCAATTCCGCCACTCAAACCGAGTGCGTCCTGGGCTGGCCGGGGGGATGGTAGTGCTGGTAACCGCGGCCGCAACCAGGGAGACTGTCGACGTGCTGGGTGCGGGTTCGGTGGTGCTCGATAGCCTGACCGCCCTCGGTCGCGGCTTGAGCGACCCCGTGGCTCGGACCGTCGCAGCGGTTATGGTCACCGGTTGCTGCGTCGTGGCAGCCGACGATTCCGCGACGCTGGAAACCCCGACGGCGGCAGCCGCCGACCCCGGCAGCGGCGGCGTGTGGGTCAGCGTGTGGACCTTCGCCGACCCGAGAATCTTGATAGTCGAGGCTCGACCACTGCGCGGACCTGCTGATGCTGTGGCTTTCGCCGAGTTGGTGGTGTGGCGTGCCGAGGCTGTATGTGTCTGGCCTGATCCGGTGTCGGCGTGGGCCACCGCGGAGCCGCTGGCCAGTGCTGCACCGACACCGATTGTGATTACGCCCGCACCCAGCCAGACGTAGGTTTCGGTGCGGCGCTGCCGGGCACGGCGATGACGCCCCTTGGTACGGTGAGCCGTCGCTACGATTTTCGACCTGCGCCCATTTGCCATGCGAGGCTCCCCACCACGTGTCGAGCTATCTTAGTTGTCGGCAGTCAACAGTCGTAGCAAAGGCGGGTAGGGTACCGCACGCTTTTCGGAAGCATTGCCCAAAAAATTAACCTTCAGGTAAATCCCATCTGCCGTCCAGGTCCTTGCAATAATCAGCGCGCCGGGTTGCGGGCCTGCTCCCGCGGTAACCAATTCCTTCAGAGGCTGTCGCCGCCACTTGACACCGATCATTGAGATAAACCCGAAGGACTACTCCTCAAAAGCGGAATTTTCGCCGGTAACGCGCCGCCGCGGGTATCGTCGCGGCCGGGTCTCATCTGTCGGGCTCCTCCGCCCTGTCGGACATCGTCGCGCTTTAGGCTCCACGGCATGACAGTGCTCATCGAAGACGAGAACCGGGTCCGCACCATCACCCTGAACCGTCCTGAGGCTCTCAACGCCTTCAACGAGGCGCTCTACGACGCGTCCGCCGATGCGCTGCTGGCCGCCGCCGACGATCCCGAGGTCGCCGTCGTGTTGATCACCGGGGCCGGGCGCGCGTTCAGCGCCGGCCAGGACCTCGGCGATATGCAGGCCCGCATCACCGATCCCCACTTCGTGCAGGGCAGACATGGCTTCTCCGGGCTGATCGATGCGCTGAGCCGGTTTCCCAAGCCACTGATCTGCGCCGTCAACGGTGTCGGCCTCGGTATCGGCACCACCATCCTGGGTTACGCAGACCTGGCGTTCATGTCGACGACCGCACGGCTGAAGTGTCCCTTCACCAGCCTCGGGGTCGCGCCCGAGGCAGCCTCGTCATATCTGTTGCCACAGTTGATCGGTCGCCAGAACGCCGCGTGGTTGTTGATGTCCTCGGAGTGGGTGGACGCCGCCGAGGCGCTGCGGATGGGCCTGGTGTGGCGGGTCAGCGAACCCGACGCACTGATCGCCGATGCACGCAAACACGCGGAAGTCCTTGCCTCCCGTCCGATTTCAAGCCTCGTTGCGGTCAAGCAGACGATGGTCGAACCGCTGCGCCCCGGGATCGCCGAGGCTACCGCACGGGAGAACGCGTTCTTCGAGAAGCTGATGGGAGCCGCTGCCAACGCCGAGGCGCTGGCGGACTTCCACCGCGGTCGGTCGTAGCTCAGCCGACCCGGGCCGGGCCACGGCGGGGGCCGGCGTGCAGCTGACAGAACAAGCTGGCAGTGCACTGCCGACATGACGACTCGCCGGCGGCGGCGAAGTGCTGCTCGATGATGGCTCGTACGGTGCGACGGCACCGACCGCAATCGCCTCCCGCCCCGCAGGCCGCTGCGACCTGCTTGGACGTGCACGCCCCGCCGGCAACTGCCTCTTTGACGGTCGCGCTGGTCGCCCCCGCGCAGAGGCAGACGTACATCGCTTCCCTCTCGTCGTAGGCGGCGTCGCATCGGACTTATTAGTGGAGACTAACCTTAGTTAGGTGAACCTACAAGGTATTGTTCGGCTTCGCTGACCGACCTCCCGGTGGCGCTGCACTAGGGTGATCTGCACAGCCACCCAGGGGAGACGTCATGCAAGGTGATCCGGAAGTCCTTCGCTTGCTCAATGAGCAGCTGACCAGCGAACTGACCGCCATCAATCAGTACTTCCTGCACTCAAAGATGCAGGACAACTGGGGGTTAACCGAGCTGGCCAAGCACACCAGGGAGGAATCCTTCGACGAGATGCGGCACGCCGAGGCGATCACCGACCGCATCCTGATCCTCGACGGTCTGCCCAACTATCAGCGGCTGGGCTCGCTGCGGGTGGGGCAGACGCTGCGCGAGCAGTTCGAGAGCGATCTGGCGATCGAGTACGAGGTGGTCGGCCGGCTCAAGCCGGCCATCATCCTGTGCCGCGAGAAGCAGGACTCCACCACGGCCAACCTCTTCGAAGGCATCGTGGCCGACGAAGAGCTGCACATCGACTACCTGGAGACACAGCTCGAGCTGATGGACAAACTGGGCGTCGAGCTCTACTCCACGCAGTGCGTGTCCCGCCCGCCGAGCTGACCCCGAGCCTCGGCTGTAAAAACTAGAACGTGTTCCAGGTTCGTCTCGTGCGGCGTACCATCGCGCCATGAGCCGAATCGGAAACTTCGCCGAGGACGACGTCGCCGGCTGGATCGTCAAGTCCCCGGACCTGGGAACCGCGATGGCGGGCTTCAGCACTGCGGTCTACAGCGACAAGAACCGCCTGCCGATGCGGGTGCGCGAGCTCGCCCGCGCGGTGATCGCCCACGACAACGAATGTGTCTTGTGCCAGAACACCCGCGACGCCGACGGCCCCGCCGTCGGAGTCGACGAGGAGCTCTACAACCACGCGCTGGAGTGGCGGACCTGGGAGGGCTACAGCGAGCAGGAGCGCATCGCCGCCGAGTTCGCTCACCGGTTCGGCACCGACTGGGCCAAACTCAAGTACGACGAGGACTTCTGGGACCGCGCCAGCGAGCACTTCAGCGACGAATTGTTGGCTGACCTGACCCTGTCGTGCGCGATGTGGGTCGGCATGGGGCGCATGCTCAGCACGCTGGACATCGGTCAGAGCTGCAAGCTCACGCTGCCCAGTCGCGCCTGAGATTGCCCGCTGGCACCGCTGCCGAGGGGGCTCAGAGGTTGATGACGTCTTCGGTCTTCACGGCGGTGAAGAAAGGGCTGGTGTAAGAATTCTGCGGATCATTCAAATCGACGAAGCCGATGATCCACGTCAGTGTCAGTTCGTCGTCGGAGAGGCTAGCCGTGAATGTCACGGTTGACGAGGAGCCGTTCACGTACGAACCGGAGTAGGTTCCCGGCTCGGTCTGGAACAAGATCACTGGTTCAGGAGCGCCGAGCCAGGTGGTGAGTTCGGCCGTTGTTCCGCTGAAGGTCATCTCCGAGGCGTAGCCGTTACCCGTATCGCTGAAGTTGAGCGTGGCGAAGTCCGCGGGCGCGGAGGTGAGCTCGCCGTCAACATAGGTACCGGTGACCTCCCAGGTGCCGGCGAGGGCGTCTTGGGTTGCGCTGTTGATGGGCACCGCGATGGTTTGGGTCGCGCTGGCGATGCCGTTGGTGGCGGTGACGGTGAAGGTGTCGCGGATACCGGTGGCATCGTCGTTGGGCGTGTAGACGAATTCGCCTGTGCTGGAATCGAAGTCGGTGATGATGCCTTTGGTGGGGTCAGTCGACACGCTGTAGGTGAGTGCGACGCCTTCGGGGTCGGTGAAGACCGCCATGCCGGTGACGACCCCGGTGTCGGGATCGGCCGCGCTCACGACCGGAGTGCCCGCGACGGGGGTATCAACGGCCTTGACGGCGCTGAGCGTCACCAACTGGGAGTATTCGACTGCGTAGACACTGGTTGAGTCGTCGCTCGAGAGCAACGTTGCGCTGTCGTCTGCGTAGGTGATGTTCGAGGGCAGGGTGATGGTGTAACTATCGTGCTCTTCAAGGGTATACGTCATCATCGTGCCGTCACCTGCGATGACAACCGTAGATTTCGTCGCCGACTCGTAGTCGCTTACTTCTACCGATATACCCTGCCCGGACCAAGAATCGATCACGGCCTGTGGATCTTCGCTTGTCGCTGATCCGGTATAGGTGCCCGCAACGGTTTCGGTGAGTGTGCCGAGGGGCACGGTGACTGACGCGTCGTTTCCGTCGGCGAACTCGATCGCCGCGGTGTACCCGTTGTCGGCCACGGTGAAGGTGAACGCGTACTCGTATCCTTCGGGAATCTCAACAGCCTCAGGATCGGACCCGTCGCTGTTGGCGACGGTGATGCTTGTGACGTTCCAGACCCCGACGATCGCATCCTGGGTGGCGCTGGTGATGGGCACCGAGATGGTTTCCGTCGCTCGGTAGATGCCGTTGCTGGCGGTCACCGCGAAGCTATCGGTGGTGCCGGACGCGTCGCCGTCGGGGGTGTAGATGAATGCACCTGTTCCGCTGTCGAATTCGGTGATTACACCCTTGGTCGGGCCGGTCGACACAGAGTAGGTGAGTGTGGCGCCTTCGGGGTCGGTGAAGACCGCCATGCCGGTGACGACCCCGGTGTCGGGATCTGCGGCGCTCACGATCGGGGTGCCCGGCTCGGGAACGTCCACCACGGTGCTGTCGGACACCAAGGTGGCGGTGAGCGTCTCGGACCAGGAATCGTCGAACGTGTAAACGTTGACCAGGCCGTCCGTCGTGAAGGAGGTTTCGCCGAATCCGTCGAGAGTGTGGTCTGCAGGAAGTGTGACCGTGTAGGTCTCGGTGACGTTGTGGGTTTCGGTGAACGTGTTGCCTTCATCGGAGATGTTCAGCGTCCAGAGGGTGTACGGGTCGTAGACCAGGTCGCTGATGACGGCGTCGTCGCCGTAGGAATCCTGCAGCCAGTGAAGTTCGTCGGCGGCGGTCCACTCGTCAATGTGTTCGCCCTCAGGCGTATCACCACCCTCACCGCTAGTCGCGGTGTAGTTTCCGGCGTCGGTTCGGGTGAACGTCCCGTAATGCCAAGTGTCCGTTTCACCCCCGCTGTACGTCCAGACGATCGTCTGCGTGTATTCATCGCCGGTTCGAGTGATTGTCGCGATCCAGTTGTCGGGTGCGGGCGACGTGTCCGGCTCGGAGGTGATTTCCCAGGTCCCGACGATGGCGTCTTGCGTGTTGATGGGCACCGAGATGGTCTCGGCGGCACTGTGCACGCCGTTGGTGACGGTGACGGCGAAGGAGTCGACGGTCTCAGTGGTGTCGCCGTTGGGGGTGTAGGTGTAGAAGCCCTCGTTGTCGACGGTGACTGTCCCGTTGGCAGGGTTGGTGCTCACGCTGTACATCAACTCTCCACCGGCGGGGTCGGTGAATGCTGCTGTGCCGGTGACGACTCCGGTCCGGGTGTCGGTGGTGTCGATGGTCGGGTTGTCAGCCTGGGGGGTGCCGGGGTCGACGACAACATGGATGGTGACCGTGGCCGAGGCTGCGCCGTTGCTGGCGGAGACGGTGAAGGTGTCGGCGCCGACCGCACCGGCGATCTCGGCGGCCAACTGGGAGCTGGTTGTGGGGGTGTAGGTGAACGCGCCGGTGCTGCTGTCGAAGTCGGTGATGGTGCCCTTGGCAGGGCCGGTGGTGATGCTGTAGGTCAGGGGTTGGCTGGCCGGGTCGGTGGCGGTCACGGCGCCGGTGATGGCACCGGTGATCGGGTCCGGTGCCCCCACCGTGGGGGTGCCGGCGACCGGGATGTCCGGGCTGATGGGCACGGTGACGGTTTCGTGCGCTGACGCGATGCCGTTGAAAGCAGTCACGGTGAATGTATCGGTGGCGGGTCCGGTGCCACCGGCCGCAGCGAGGCGGGCGTCCACGGTGGGTAGGTAGCTGTAGGTTCCATCGGCGGCAACCGCCACGGTGCCGTTGGCGGGGTCGGTGTAGGTATAGGTGAGGGCTTGACCGCTGTTATCGATGAATCCCAGTGTCCCGGTGACCAATCCGGTGGTGGCGAGGGGTGCGCTGACAGCGGGAGTGCCTGCTTTGGGCGCGACTCCGACCGCGGAGGCTACTTGCTGCATGAGGCCCCACAGGAGTGCGCCGATCGGATTGGAGGGCGCCGTCGGCCTGTTGACACCGAGCAGAGAGGCGATGCTGTGCAGGAATCCGGCGAGTGGGTTCGCCGAGGCTGAAGCTATCGGTGTAGCTGCAGCTGTGTCCGGTTTGCCCGGTGGGTTGATTTTGATTCGCTTACCGACAGCAAATGATTCCTGTTCACCCTGCGCCGCAGGGGTTGTCACTGATGTCGCTGATGGCGGCTCAGTTGTCTGACTGTTGGCCCTGGTGTGTGCTACGCGAATGTCGGCAACGTCGCTGCCGGCGCCGGAGCGCCCGTGTGCAGTCAGCACGGTTGTCGGGATCGATGTGCGGTGTGCGCTCGTTGTGGATGTCCGGTGCCCGGCATCCTTTCGGGGAGCGGCATGCGCCGTTCCGGAATGCCCTTTAGCTGGACGAGATCCGCCGTCATCGGCGTGGGCGACCCCCGAACCGCTGAGTACGGCGGCACCCAATCCCATGGTGACCGCGCCGGCCCCTAGCCAGCTGAACGGAACGCGCTTCGCAGCGCGGTGACGACGATTCTTCGCCATTAAAATCCCCCAATTTTCGCTTCCGTCAAATCTCAGACGATTCGCATTGAATCCGCAAGAAGTTGCCCGGAATCTCTTAGGAAAGTCACAGATTGCTGATTGTGGCAACGAACAGTTCTCCGCGGGGGGCATCGGTGCATTCGATTCCGCCCGGCCGCGTTCACCCACAGGACGAAATCGCTCCGGTCCCACCGGCCGAGACGTCCCGGACATCCGAAATGGCGAGCCGTGCGTGGGGAAGCCCAATACGGTGCGAGCTAATTGTGGGTGAAGTCGGCAGAATGGCTGCCATGACCACACCGCTCGCAGGCGCAGTGATCGCCCAACTGGAAGCCGACGGTGTGGGGACTGTCGTCGGAACGGTCGTCAACCCCGCCGGCCTGACTCACGCGAAGACCGTGCCGATTCGCCGGACCGCCGCGTTCGCCGACCCGGGGCTCGGCGCCAGCCCGGTGTGGCATGGATTCGGCATCGACCGTGCCGGGATCGCGTTCACCGAGGGCATCAGCGTCGTCGGTGACGAACGGGTGCGCATCGATCTGGATGCGTTGCGAACCCTCGACGACGGCCTGGCGTGGGCGCCGGGGTCCTTTTTCGACCAGGACGGCAACCCGATCCCGTCCTGCGCGCGCGGCACCTTGGCGCGCATCGAATCCCGTTTGTCGCAGGCGGGTCTGCGGGCCCTGGTCGGGCATGAGATCGAATTCCTGCTCGTGGACCCCGAGGGCAATCGCCTGCCGGGTAACCTGTGGGCCCAGTACGGCCTCGCCGGTGTGCTGGAGCACGAGGGCTTCGTCCGGGACGTGACCGAGGCGGCGACCGCCGCCGGGGTGGGCATCGAACAGTTCCACCCCGAGTACGGCATCAACCAGTTCGAGATCTCGCTGACGCCCAGGTCGCCGATCGTCGCGGCCGACCAGTTGATCCTGGCCCGGATCATCATCAGCAGGGTGGCCCGCAAGTACGGCGTTCGGGTGAGCCTGTCCCCGGTGCCCTTCGCCGGCAGTGTCGGCTCGGGTGCCCACCAACACTTTTCACTGCAGCGCGGGGACTCGCCGGTGTTCGCCGGCGGCACCGGCGCCCAGGGCATGACCCCCGAAGGGGAGCGCGCGATCGGGGGGATCGTCAGCGGGCTACCCGAGGCGCAGCTGATCTTCTGCGGCTCGATCGTGTCCGGGCTGCGAATGAAGCCAGGCAACTGGGCCGGTGCATACGCCTGCTGGGGCACCGAAAACCGGGAAGCGGCCGTGCGTTTCCTGCACGGCAGGCCCGGCAATCCATACGGGGCCAACGTCGAGGTCAAGATCGTGGACCCGTCGGCCAACCCGTACTTCGCCACCGCCGCGATCCTCGGGCTGGCCCTCGACGGCATCGAGAACGGCGCGCCGTTGCCGCCGGAGACCCCGGTCGATCCGGCCACCCTGTCCGGTGCCGACCGCGAGGCTGCCGGCACCGTTCTGCTGAGCACCGACCAGGCCGAGGAAATCGCGGCACTGGACACTTCGGCCCGACTGCGCGCGATCCTCGGTGATCCTGCGGTCGACGTGCTCGTCGCGGTTCGCCGGTACGAGCATGAGACCTATTCGCATCTGGACCCCGAGCAGCTGACCGAGAAGTTCCGGATGGCCTGGAGTCTGTGAGTGGTCATGGCCGCCGACGTATCCGCGCTTGCCGACCGCATTGCCGACGTGCGCCTGGTGGACAATCACGTGCACGGCTACTGGCTGACGGCCGGTGATCGCCGGCGATTCGAGAACGGGCTCAACGAGGCCAACATCGAGCCACTGGCAGACTTCGATTCCGGCTTCGACACCCAGCTCGGCTTCGCCGTGCGAGCGCATTGCGCACCCCTGATCGGGCTGCCCGAACATGTTGATCCGCATAGCTATTGGGAACGCCGCGGGGCAATGACCGAAGACCAGCTGGCCCAGGTGTTCCTGCCCGCCGCAGGGGTCAGCGACTGGCTGATCGACACCGGATTGCCCGGCGCCGTCGCCGGCCTGCCCGAGATGGCCCGCAGCTCCGGCGGGGCCGTCGGTGAAATCGTGCGGCTCGAACAGGTCGCCGAACAGGCCGCGGCGGCCCCGGGTGACTACGCCGCCGAGTTTCGGCGAATCCTGTACGAGCGCAGCGCGAATGCGGTTGCCACCAAGACGGTCCTGGCGTACCGCGGCGGATTCGACGGGGACCTGTCCGAACCCGACCCGGGTGCCGTCACCGACGCGGCGGTCCGCTGGCGCGATGCCGGGGGAGTGCGGCTGACCGACCGGGTGCTGCTGCGATTCGGGGTGCACGAGGCGTTGCGGCTCGGGAAACCCCTTCAGTTCCATGTCGGCCTGGGCGATCGCGACTGCGATCTGCACCGCACCAATCCGCTTCTGCTGCTGGACTTCCTGCGCCAGTCGGGCTCGACGCCGATCGTGCTGCTGCACTGCTATCCGTACGAACGCGAGGCCGGATATCTGGCGCAGGCGTTCAACAACGTCTATCTCGATGTCGGGCTGAGCGTCAATCATCTGGGTGCCCGTGCAGAGGCATTCATCGCCCGCACACTGGAACTGGCCCCGTTCCGCAAGATCCTCTACTCGTCGGACGCTTTCGGCCCCGCCGAACTGCACTATCTGGGTTCCTTGCTGTGGCGGGCGGGGATGGCCGCGGTGCTGACCGGCTTCGTAGAGCGGGGGCAGTGGAGCCAAGCCGATGCGATCCGGGTCGTAGACCTGATCGGGCGTGACAATGCCAGACGCGTCTACGCGCTGTGACGACGGGTAACCGAGGAGAGTCCGATGTCCGAACGTCAGCTGGACACCACGACACGACTGGCGGTCGAGCGCATGCGACTGGCCGCCGAGCGCACGCTGATGGCGTGGATCCGCACGAGCACGTCTCTGATCGCTTTCGGATTCACGATTTTCAAGTTCTTCCAGTATCTGGCCGAGCAGGAGAACCGGCGCAGTCCGATCGTCAGTCCCTGGGTGGTGGGATTGTTGCTGATCCTGTTGGGCCTGATCGCGCTGACGCTGGCCTGGATTCAGCACCACCAGGAGATGAAGGTGCTCAGGTCGCAACTCGGACCCATGCCGTACTCGATCTCGGGGGTGATGGCCGGCCTGATCGCGGTGCTGGGGCTGATCGCCCTGGTGGTCGTGCTGTGGCGGCTGTAGTGACGGTGCGTGATCAAGCGGGGGCGAAGTGCGTCCACTTCGAGATGCCGGCCGGGCCGGTGCACTGCAGCGGCACGCCGGGGACCTTGATCTCCCACTCGTTGCCGGCCATCCGCTCCTGAGCGGTGGTGCCCGGTGTGGCGCAGGGCAGTGCGACCTGAGCCTCACCGACCAGCGGACCCGTTGACATCCAGACGCCGCTGGCCGCGCAGATGAGAGTGCCGTTCTGGGCGTCGAACCCGAACACGTACGACGGGCTCGGCGTGCAGGGCGCGCCGCCGACAACGTTGCGGGCCACATTCGGTACGCAGCTTGCCTCGTGGCATGAGGTGGCCGAGGACGGCGCGGCCAGCGGGACTGCCGCGCCGAGCAGCCCGCTCGCGACTACCGAAGCGATGACGATCCTGCGCATCCCTGCCTCCTGACGATCGGTGCCCGTCCAGCCTGCTCAGCCTAGCGGCGCGCCGGGACCGTCGAGTCGGGTTTGGGCAGGGCCCTCGCTACTCACATCAGCCCGGGCGAAAACTGGTCAGCCTCTGACGATCCCCAGAAATCCGCCCAGGGAACCGAGGACGGTCGCTCCCACGTGGGCCCCGACTTGCACAGTGGCCTTGGCGAACTCAGTGATCGTCTCGGCAGGATGTGTCACTGCGTAATTAACCGTCCCCCCGGGGTCTGACCAGTCGGTCTCGTGAGCGAGTTCGGCGACGTATCCGATCGTCGCGACTGCGGCCCCGGCCGCGTAAACGAAGCCGATCTTGCTCTTGGCGCCGGCCGCCATCAATCCCTCTCCGGCGGCCTGGACACCGTCCATCCCGAACGCGAACCAGTCACCCTCGTAGACGTGGACGGCGGAGTTGACCAAGTTGACTGCCGTTCCCAGAGCCTTCAGCCCGACCAAGGATGAGATGCCGCCGGCCAGTGTCATCCAGTTCTTGTACTCGTCCGACTGGAGGAACGAGTTGAATTTTGTGATGAATGGGTTGGTGGAGGCGACGGTCTTGATGGGTCGGGCACCGGTGTCGTCCTCGATCACGCGAGGGTTGTCGTCGATTGTTGCACCGGTGTAGTAACTGACGGTCACCGGTGCATTCGGCTTGAGATCGCCGACCTTGAAGATGATGCCAATGGCATCATCTTCTGTCGTCGTGTAGTTGGTGGCCTGGTTTGCGTCGTCAAATTCGTACGGATCTGGGTTGGTGAAACCGCCGGTGTAGACGATTGCGCTGGCATCGGTGGAGTAGAAGTACCCCACCGCCCGATGACCGGTCTGCACCTGGTAGGCGTCGCCTTCCAGGCTCGCCGAGGCCACCGACGCGAACGTGTCGGTGGCGATCTGTCCGAGGATCGTGTTCACGGTGGTGTTGTCGCCACCCACCGAACGCGTTCCGTCCGGATCGAAGGAGCGCATGAATTCGACGTTCTGAAGCGTCTCGCCGGAGACGTTCGTCAGTGTCACCGTGGTCTTGTAGTAGTTGTCGTCCACTTTGAACGTGTGGACTTGAACGACCCTGAGAACTCCGCCCACCGTTGCGGAGAATGTCCCCGAGAGGGTATTGCCGCTGGATCCGTCGGCTATGGCGACATCGGTTAGTCCAGATGTGTTGGACGAGTCTCCGGCCAGAGCGCTGAAACTGGCGTAACTGCTGTTGTTGAATCCCACCGACCACCGCTCTTCGGGTGCGTCCGGCACGTAGAAGTCCAGGGCTTTGTCAGCTCCGGAATTGAATCCGTCGGCGTCGAAGACGAAGCCGATGCTGTCTGGGTGGTCACCCGGCGGTGTGCCGCTGATGAAGCCGGCCGGCCTGCCGGTCGACGAGCCGAACGAGCCGACCGAACTCAAGCCGAGCTCAATGTAATTGCCGCCGAGGAACAGCTCCCCGCCGCTCAGAACATGTTGCGGACCAACGTCGGCGGCCGGGACTGCAGCGGCAGCCGTCGAGTGTGCGGCCCTCGACGTCGTCCTGGCCGAGAAAGCGATGTGACGTGGTGATCCGGCTGTTGTGGTCTTTCGGGTCGTTCCGGTGGCAGACACCCGATGGACGGTGTGCTTCTTGATGGTCCCGGCACTCGATGGCCTGGAGCTTCCGGCGCTCGATGGCCTGGAGTTGCTGGAATGCGCACTTGCCGAGCCTGATCCGTTGGCGTCGGCGTGCGCGGCCCCGGCACCACCAAGTACGGCAGCACCGAGCCCCACTGTGAACATGCCTGCGCCCAGCCAACCGAACGGCACACGGCGCCCAACCGTCGCCTGCGTGCGCCTTGCTGCGACCCGACGACGACCACCAGCCATGGGACCTCCGAGTGTGAAATTTGCGTTGTTGTCAAATTTCAGATACCCACAGCAACCCTACGTGGAGGTTCCGGTAAGTTCTCAGCCAATTCATAGAGAAGCCGGCCCTGCTAGGTACCCCAGCCCGCTGGCTCCAAGGCGGGTTACTCAGATCAGCCCGGTGGCATCGAACATCCAGCTCATGTCGGCTTGAGCCAGTTGCTCCATCCAGTCCGATGGCGCGAAGCTGGTCAGCCCGTTCATGTCCCAGTAGTCCTTCCACAGCGTGATCTTGCCGTCCTCGACCTTGTGGACCGTGACGAAACGCAGCACTCCCTGCTCGCCGGTGGCGAACGTCCACGTTTCGGAATGCTCGTACATGGTGTCCACGCCGTTGCTCACCAGGACGCCGTCGTGGTTCTCGTAGCCGGCCAGCGGTTCCAGGCCGACCTTGAGCCGTTTGACGATGTCCTCGGGCCCGCGGGCGGCCGCGATCGGGCCGACCGGCATGTCGACGTAGATGCAGTCATCGGACAGGAACGTCTTGAGCGCCTCCCAGTCGCGGTTCGACAGGGCCTTCCACATGCCGAGCACGGTCTGGGCGACCTCAGTGGGCACCGCCGAGGTGTCAATTGACATGGGCCAGCTCCGATTCCGTCGTCGTTCCGGGTGCCGGCGTCGGCCGGCCCACCCGCAGGAAACTCCCGGTGCGGTGCACGCCGAGCACGTCGGTCGGTTCGCCGTCACGCACCACGGCACGGCCGCCGATCAGCACCAGGTCGACGGCGTCGTTGTTGCGGTTGACCATCCGCGGCAGGCCTGCGTACTGCTCGACGGGCTCCTCGGCGTAGTCGTCGAGGTGGCGATCGAGGTGTTTGGGATTGACGATCACGAGATCGGCCCGGTCGCCTTCGCGCAGGTGACCGGCGTCGATCTGGTACCAGTCGGCGAGTTCGCCGGTCATCCGGTGGACGGCCTGTTCGACGGACATGAACGGGCGCCCGCTGCGCTCGGCGTCGCGCACATGGCGCAGCAGCCGCAAGCCGTAGTTGTAGAACGCCATGTTGCGCAGGTGCGCGCCGGCGTCGGAGAAGCCCATCTGGATACCGGGGTCGCGGGCCAGCTTCTTGAGCACCTCCGGGCGGTGGTTGGAGATGGTCGTGCGCCAGCGCAGCTTCGTGCCGTGCTCGACCACCAGGTCCAGGAACGCATCGACCGGATGCAGCCCGCCACGGTCGAGGCCGACTTGCCCGAACGACTTGCCGACCACGGATTCGTCAGGGCAGGAAACGATTTCGGCATCGAAGAAGTCGCGATGCCAGACCCGCACCCCGAACTTGGTGTCGTAGTCCTTGCGGAACTGGCGCCGGTAGCCCTCGTCGGTCAGCAGAGCGTTGCGCTCGACCTCGTCGCGCAGATGCAGGGCGGCGGCTCCGGAACCGAACTCCTCGAACACCACCAGGTCGATGCCGTCGGCGTAGACCTCGAACGGAACCGGCAGGTGTTGCCAGCGGAAGTCGCCGCCAAACCTGTTCGCCGCCTTGGCCAACGGGCCCATGATCAGGATCGCGAACGGATTGGCCTTGACGTCGGCGGCCGACAGCAGGCTGGTCTTGAGCTTGTCCCGCAACACTGGAAGCGATTGAGCCACTTGCGATATCAGGTTGAGCGGATTCTGGATGTCAGGCCCGGACTGCAGCACCCGGCCGCGTTTGCGCAGCAGCGATTTGAGCCGGCGCAGCTCGCGCGGTTTGGCGTAGGTCGACGGGAGCGTCCTCGAGCGGCAGGTGTCGCCGTCGATCTTGTCGAAAAGCAACTGCTGCGAGGACAGGCCGACGAACCCGGCGTCGAGTGCCTCGGCGAGCATGCGCTCCATCTCGGATTGCTGACGTGCGTTGGGGCGTGCATCTTTGCGGGTTGCGCTGTCCAGTCCCATCACCGCGGTGCGCATATCGGAGTGGCCGATGAAAGCCGCGATGTTCGGGCCCAGCGCCCGGGACTCCAGGGCCTGGACGTATTGCTCGGCGGTGGTCCATGTCTTGGCGCCGTCGATGGCGGCGATGACGTGCTCACGGGGGATCGCCTCGACCCGCCCGAACAGATCGCCGGCATCGCTGCCGCCGACATGGATCGTCGACAGCGAGCAGGAACCCAGTAGGACGGTCGTGACGCCGTGGCGCACCGATTCCGGCAGGCCCGGGCCACCGAGCACCTCGACGTCGTAGTGGGTGTGCACGTCGACCATCCCCGGCAGTACCCACTTGCCACCGGCGTCGATGACATCGGCGCAGCCGGTCACGTCCAGCGGACGCAGGCTGACCGCGACGACGCGGCCGTCCCGGATGCCGATATCCCGGATCCCCGACGGGGCGCCCGTTCCGTCGAACCAGCGGCCGTTACGGATGATCGTGTCGTAGCTCACGGACGTCAATAGAACCGTTCACCCCGACGGGTGTCAACGATTTAGTGCACACTTTTTCAGATCTGTGTACTTCCCGAGGAGTTCTTACGCCTCGTGCCCGGGCTCCAGGTCTTTGACGTCGCTGGACGTCACCAGGTCCCCGAGGCGCTCCGGGGCGACGCCGGCCACTGGTTCGATCAGATGCCCGACATGATCGCCCAGATCAAAGCGGCCCAGGATGTGGCCGGCGAACCACGCGGCGGCATCGGACAGGATCGGCAGCCCTTCAGGACCGTTCCACCACCGGCATCGACTGAACTTGTCGATCCGGTCACCGGTGTCACCGCCGAACAACCGGGCCAGTTCCTGGCGCTCCTTGGCCAACAGGTGTACCGCCAGATGCGTCGCACCGCGGCCGGCGACCTCATAGGTGTGGTTGAGCTTGGACAGCCCGACCAGATACCGCGGCGGCTTGATCGACACCTGAGTGCTGAACCCGACCAGACAGCCCGCACGTTCGTCGCCGACCTTCGTCGTGACCACGGACATCGGATAGTCCAGCAACCCGACGATCTGCTCGAACGCCTCAGGCCCCACCGCTACCTGGTGTTCTGCCACGCTTCCACCTCCATTGATGATCATGCCCTCGCCCTCAGGCCTACCCAATGGGCGCATACTCAAGAAGGTGACTCCACTACAGCGCTATATCGCCGAAGAGATCGCCACCGATCACGTCGACGGCTTGCTCAGCCGGCGAGAAGCATTGCGGCGGTTGGCGCTGCTGGGCGTCGGTACCGCCGCCGCGAGCGCGCTGATCGCCGCCTGTACCAGCGAGAGGCCCGCGACGTCGCCGTCCTCGACATCGCCCTCGGCTCCGGCATCCACCTCGCCGCCGCCCGGAATGGCCGACGCCCTGCCCACCACACCGGTGACGTGGGCGGGTCTGCAGGGCAGTTGGGCGCAGGCCGCCACCCCACGCGGGGCGGTGCTGGTCATCCACGAGAACAAGGGACTCAACGGCTGGGTTCGCTCGGTCGCGGGCCGGTTGGCCGGAATCGGCCACTCGGCGCTGGCCATCGACCTACTCTCCGAGGAGGGCGGGACCGCGACGTTCGCCGACCCGGCCGCCGCGACCGCGGCGTTGGGCACTATCGCACCCGAGCGGTTCATCGCCGATCTCCGGTCCGGACTCGACGAGGTGGCGCGCCGCGCACCCGGCCAGAAGCTCGCCGTCGTCGGGTTCTGCTTCGGTGGCGGCCTGGTGTGGCGGCTGCTGGCCGCCGGTGAACCGCGACTGTCGGCGGCGGTACCGTTCTACGGCCCGCTGCCCGACAACCCCGATTTCTCGGGATCCAAGGATGCCGCGGTCCTCGGGTTCTACGGCGCGCTCGACCAGCGCGTGACCTCCTCCGAGCCGGCCGCCAAGGCAGCGCTCGACCAGGCCGGTCTGGTCAACGAGCTCGTCGTCGAGCCCGACGCCGACCACGCGTTCTTCAACGACACCGGGCCGCGCTACAACCCGGTTGCCGCCGCCGACGCGTGGACTCGCCTGCAGGACTGGTTTTCTCGCTACCTGGTGCACTGACGTGGCGGTTGCCTAACCGTCAAGACGCACCGTGACCGTCACCCGACCGCGGGGATCCCGGGTCGCCACGGCATGGCCCGGACGGTCGGTGCCGGACAGCAGAATGCTCAGCGGGGCGCCCTCTCCGGTGAAGTTGCGCCACCACGTCTTTCGGTCTGGCATGGCAACGCCGATCAGGATGTCCTGTCCCCGGCGGCGGTATCCGACCGGCAGGGTGGTGGTGCGCCCGCTGCGACGGCCGGTGTAACTGATCGTGGTCAGGCCCAGGCCGACGATCCGGCCCCAACGCGGCGAGGTGATCGTGGCGGTGGCGCCCCGATTCACCGCGCCGGCCACCGCTTGGAACGCATCCGAAATCTGCACGTGATCAACGGTAGTCTGGTCGCCGGTGTTCACCGCGTGTTCAGGACGCCGAAGGGCGGGCGTCGCCATGCGCACACCGCGGCGGGTTCAGATACGGCCATGATGAGGGTCGCGCAGGTCGCGAACTTCTACGGTCCCCGGTCGGGCGGCTTGCGCACCGCAATCGACCGTCTCGGCGCCGAATACTGTGCCGCCGGACACGAAGTGTTCCTGATCGTGCCGGGATCCGGCGCAGCTCACACCCGGCTTCCCAGTGGTGTCACTCGAATTACGGTTCCTGCCAGGCAGATTCCCTTCACCGCCGGCTATCGCGCGGTCATGCCCGCACCGGTTACCGCGCTGCTGGAGCGGCTGGCACCCGACGCTGTCGAGGTATCGGACCGGTTCACCCTGCGGTCGCTGGGCCGATGGGGCGCTCGCCACGGTGTCACGACCGTGATGATCTCCCACGAGCGCCTTGATCGGCTCACCGGCCAGATCATGCCCAAACGACTGGCCCGCCGGCTCGCCGACGTGGCCAATCGTCGCACCGCCGCCAATTACGACACGGTGCTGTGTACCACCAGCTTTGCCCGGGAAGAGTTCGACCGCATCGGCGCCACCAATGTGTTGACGGTGCCACTGGGTGTCGACCTCGACATGTTCCACCCCGACCGATTCTGCACGCTCACCCGTAACCGCTGGGCCGCCCCTGACCAGGTTCTGCTGGTGCACTGCGGTCGGCTCTCGGTGGAAAAGCGCGCCGACCGCAGTATCGATGCGCTTGCCGCTCTGCGGGATTCGGGTGTCGACGCCCGGCTGGTGGTCGCCGGAGACGGACCGATGCGGGCCCGATTGCAGCGCCACGCCGCGCGCTTGCCGGTGGCTTTCACCGGGTTCATCGAGTCACGCGACGCGGTCGCGACGCTGCTGGCCAGCGCGGACGTCGCGCTGGCGCCCGGGCCGCACGAAACGTTCGGCCTTGCCGCGCTGGAGGCGCTGGCGTGCGGAACTCCGGCCGTCGTATCGCGCACCTCCGCGCTCGCCGAGATCCTCACCTCCGACAGCGGAGCGTGCGCCGACAACGACCCCCACGCCATCGCCGAGGCGGTCGCCGGTGTCATCGACCGTCCCGAGCAGCACCGGCGGTTCTGCGCACGGCGCCGGGCCGAGAGCTTCACCTGGCCGCGGTCGGCGGCGGGCATGCTGTCGGCATTGAGCGGTTTACAGACGTAGTCGCCGTCGAACTCGACGTTGTGCCGGGGTTTACTCAGACTTTCTCTGCGAAATGTCGGTTTGGGCGAAAGGAAGCCGAGCCGAGGCTGACCGGTAGCTCGGCCCAGCCGCGCAACACCCTGGTGTCGGTACGGCTGCCCAGTCCGGCCAGCTGCACATCGGGGAAGTGCGTGAAGAACCGTCGCAGCCCGACCTCTCCTTCGGCCCGCGCCAGCGCCGCACCCAGGCAGAAGTGTCTGCCACCGGAAAAGGCAAGGTGCTTACCGGCATTGGGCCGTTCGACGTCGAATCGGTGCGGGTCGTCGAACACCGCGGGATCGCGGTTGGCGGCGGCCAGATAGATCACCACCATCTGGCCGGCCCGCACGGGTGTGCCCGCGACCTCGGTGTCGGTGAGGGCGACCCGCGCCGAGAGCTGCACCGGGGACTCCAGCCGCAGTATCTCTTCGACGGCGTTCGGCCACAGCGACGGCTCGGCAAGTAGTCGGGCGAGCTGGTCCGGCGAGTTCAGCAGCAGCCGAATTCCGTTGCCCAACAAGTTCACCGTGGTCTCGAACCCCGCGGCCAGCACCAGTCCGGCAACGCCCTGCAGTTCGGTCTCGTCCAGGTGGGCGCCATCCTCGGACGCGGCGATCAGCTGGCTCATCAGATCGTCGCCGGGGTGCTCGCGCAGGTGCCGCAGGTGCGCGGACAACCACTGGTTGAACCCGGCGAGGCCGTGCTGCACCCGCTGGTACTGCGGCCATGACAAGCCGATGTCGAGGCTGGGCGCGGCGAGCTCACCGAACTCCAGGATTCGGGGCCGATCCGCATCCGGCACACCGAGGATGTCGCCGATCACCGCGACGGGTAGCTGCGAGCAGTACCGCTCGACAACGTCGACCACACCGGGACCCGCCGCCAGCCCATCGAGCAAGTCCACGGCGGTCTGCTCCACCCGATCGCGCAGCGCGGCCACCGCGCGGGTGGTGAACACCGACGAGACGGTCTTGCGGTACCGGGTGTGCTCGGGCGGCTCGACGGCCAACAGCGATGGCGGGCGCAGCGGGTGCAGCAGATCGTCGCGGGTCCGACGCTCCAGCCAGCGCAGGGGAGCGGGCAGATTGCCGCCGAAGTCAACCACCCGGAAAGCATCGGAGCGCAACAGTTCGTGGGCCACGCCGTGATCGACGGTCAGATATCCCAATCGGGTGGGGATCATCGGGCCTTGTGGGCGCAGCCGGGTGTAGAACGGCACCGGGTCGGCGCGGATCGCCGGGTCGGCCACCATCTGGGCTTGCGGATCACCGCGCCGCGCCGACCAATTGGCCGCCACCCGAACCACCCCGTGCATCGTCAACCAGTGCAGCCGCTGCCTCATGCCCGTCAACGTTACGAGCGCGGTACCGGTTGCGCCACCACTTCAGGTCGCCGGCCAGCCGACCGGCAGCCGCTTGATGCCGTGGATGAATGACGACAGCAGCATGGCCGGCTCGTCGGTGACCTCGATGTCGGGGATCCGGCGGTGCAGTTCGTCGAACACCACGGCGATCTCGCGGCGGGCCAGGTTCGCCCCGAGGCAGAAGTGGGCGCCCCCGCCGCCGAACCCGACATGGTGGTTCGGATTGCGTGTCACGTCGAAGAGCCACGGGTCGGCGAACTTGTCCTCATCGCGATTGGCCGAGGCGTACCACATGGTGACTTTGTCGCCTTCGGCCATCTTGACCCCGGACAGTTCGATGTCGCGGGTCAGGGTGCGGCGCATGTAGATCACCGGCGACGCCCAGCGCACCACCTCCTCGACGGCGGTGTCGGTGACGGCCGCGAAATCGTCCCACCAGATGCGGCGCTGCTCCGGGTAGCGGGTCAGGGCCAGCACGCCATGGCTGATCGCGTTGCGGGTGGTCTCGTTGCCGGCGACGGCCAGCAGGATGAAGAACGAGGCGATCTCGGCCGACGTCAGCCGCTCACCGTCGACTTCGGCCGCCACCAGCGCAGTGGTCAGGTCATCACGGGGATTGGTCCGCCGGTCCTCGGCCAGCGCGGTCGCGTAGGCGCCGATATCGAAGGCCACCCTCAGGAACTCGTCGAAAGAGGTGGTCAGGTCGGGATCACCGAAGCCCAGGATGATGTTGGTCCAGTGGAAGATTCGGTCGTGGTCCTCCTCCGGAATACCCATCATGTCGCAGATGACCTGTAGGGGCAGCGGACCAGAGAGCTCCGATACCAGGTCGGCGTTGCCGTCCGGGTGGTTGGCGATCATGGCCGACACCAGGCGCTGTGCGCGGTCGCGGACCGACGCCTCGGTGCGGGCCACGACCTTGGGCGTGAATGCGCTGCGCACGATATTGCGCAGCCGCGAGTGCCGCGGATCGTCCAGGGCGATCATCGAGCCGAAGTACTCGGCGACCTCGGGGATCTGATCGCCGATCGTGATATTTGGGTAGGAGCTGAAGATCTCGGGGTGGCGACTCGCGTAGAAGACGTCGTCGAGCTTCGTCAGCGCCCAGTGGCCGGGGCCTACCGGCACGCCCTCGTACTCGACCTCGCGGAAGAACTTGATCGGAGCCTCGCGGCGCAGGGTCGCGAACGCGCCGTCGCGGATGGTGTCGTCGAGCATCCAGAACTCGAAGGTGCCCAGGTTGATCTCGTCGAGCGCCATGCCGGGAGGCGGCTGACCGTTGACTCGGGTGCCTATGCCCATTCCGATGACAGTAGAGTTCGACGCCCGCCGTCGTGATCGTTTCCTGATTCGGGCAGGCTTGCTGACACGATGACTCGTACCTCGACGACCCTTCGGTTCGCCTTGCTGCTCACCGTGGCCAACGGATTCCTCGACGCCTACACCTACCTGGCCCGTGGCGGAGTGTTCGCGAACGTACAGACCGGCAATGTCATCTTCTTCGCGCTGCACTTGAGCCAGGGCCGGCCGGCCAATGCGCTGGCCCACGTCTGGCCGATCCTGGCGTTCGTCGCCGGTGTCGGCCTGGCCTCCCATCTGAAGTCGGGCCGGGTGGAGCGGTACCTGAAACATCCGCTGCGCTGGACGATGCTCGCGCAGGCGATCGTGTTGGCGACGATCGGCTTCGTGCCCGGCACCGTGCCGAACAGCTACGTCACCGTGCCGATCTCGTTCGTCGCGGCGATGCAGATCGGGCTGTTCCGCAAGATCGGCGATTTCGTGTACCTGCCGGTGGCCACGACCGGAAATCTGATGCGGCTGATCGAATCGGGATATACCGGGTTCGTGGACCATGATGCGATAGCGCGGCGCGCCTTCCGCACCTACGCCGCGGTCACGTTGTTCTTCACCGGAGGCGCACTGGCAGGTGCGTTCGCCACCCGCGCGTGGAGCGTGCAGGCGATCTGGCTACCCGCTGCCGTCTTGTTCGTCACCCTGGTGCTGTTCGTTGTCGACGAGCGCAAGGGCATCGAGCCGTGAATCTCCCGCCGCTGGCATGCGGTTGGTGCGGGCGGGAGTTCGAGGTCGCGGAGCTGGCGTGGCGCTGCCCCTGCGGCGGGCTGCTCGACGTCGGTGGGAATTGGCGCCCGGCAGCCGACGAGGTTCTGCCGATACCGGTCGACGGCTCGATCAGCCTGGGCGAGGGGCACACCCCGATGGTGTCCTCGCGGACCCTGCCGGCTCGATTCAAGCTCGAATTCCTCAGTCCGACATTATCATTCAAAGACCGCGGCGCGGTGGTCCTGGCTTCGTTGGCCGCACACCTGGGGGTCAGCAGGGCGGTGGTCGACAGCAGCGGCAATGCCGGGACGGCGGCGGCGGCCTATTTCGCCAGGGCCGGCATCGACTGCGAGGTGGTGGTCCCGGCATCGACGTCACCGGAGAAACTCGCCCAGATCCGGGCGCACGGGGCCGCGTTGACGCTGGTACCGGGCAGCCGTGCCGATGCCGCGTCGGCGGCGATGCAGATCGCCGAACGCCCCGGGGTGTTCTACGCCAGTCACGTTTACCACCCGTATTTCGTGCACGGGGTGAAGACCTACGGCTACGAGATCTGGCAGCAGAGCGGCGGCCGCCTGCCCTCGGCGGTGCTGGTGCCGGTCGGAAACGGGACTCTGCTGCTGGGTTGTTATCTGGCGTTCAGCGAGCTGGTGGCCGCCGGGCGAGCCGACCGGATGCCAGCGCTGCTGGCCGTGCAGGCCGCCGGCTGCGCGCCGCTGGCGGCGGCATGGCACGGCGAGCACTTCACGGCCGGATCGACACTGGCCGAGGGCATCGCGATCACCGCACCACCGCGGGCCCCGCAGATCCTGGCCGCCGTGCAGGCGTCCGGCGGCACGATCGTCGCCGTGGACGACGAGGCCGTCACCGCGGGCCGCCGCGCGCTGGCGGGCGGCGAAGGCCTGTTCGTCGAACCCACCGCGGCGGTCTGCTATGCCGCAGCGGCGAGCGCCGCGAGCCGATCAGGAGCGGGCTGGCAGCTGGTCCGCGAGCGGCTGGCCGTCGGCGACGTGGTGATCCCGCTGTGCGGTGCCGGGCTCAAACATGCCGGTAACTGAGACCGCCAGGGTCAGGCCAGATCCCACCCCATGTTGCGGGCGAACTGCACCGCATCGTCGGAGATGGTGCCCAGCCGCTTCGAGGTCTCGATATAGCCGCGCACCATGGGCATGAAGTTCATCGGGTTGTAGGCGTCTTCCTCGTAGCTCCACAGCCCGTCGCCCGCGTATTTGAGCACCGAGAGGTTCGGCTCCTCGTGGATGCTGCCGTCGCCCGGGTCGCGCATCCGATTCTGGAACTCGCAGATCACCCAACCCTTGTCCACATCGATGGAATGCCAGGTAGAGGGGAACAGCGGCATCTCGGTGCCCGGGAAGGTGTTCATGGTGTTGACGATCCAGTTGCGGATCGCCTCGCGCCCCTGGAACGTGCCGTAGGAGTGCTCGACGTAGGTGGCGTCCTCGGTGAACTGATCGGCGAACCGGGACCAGTCCCAGCTCTCGCCGATACCGACGACAACCCGCTTGTGTTCTTCGAACGCCGTCTCAAGTTCTTCGCGCGACCATCGACCCATGCACCGGTTCTATCAAACCGGTCGTGGCTGATGGCCGAGATTCACTCGTTCTCAACGACTTTCTTGATCCGTTCCAGCGTGGTGCGCATGTCTCGCCGGTTGCGCCGGCCCCGCAGGTAGCCACCGAACATCCAGAACACCCGCATCGGGGCGGACTTGGCGAGCCGGAAGGACTCCGTCACGTCGGTCCCGTCGCCGCTGGGGTCGAAGCGGTAGTGCCAGTTGTTGAGTGCCTTATCGCCGGCGAGGACGGCGAAGCCGAATTCGCGTCCCGGCTCGCAGGCGGTGACGCGGCAGGTGGTCCAGTACACCGGTCCGATTTCGTTGCGGCGGACGTGTCCGCGGAACTTCGCGCCCAGTGCCGGTCCGGTGGCGCCGTCTAGCCATTCGGCCTCGAACACCTCCGGTGAGAACTGGCCGGTGTTGCGGATGTCGGCGATCAGATTCCAGATCTTGTCGGCCGGAGCGGCCATGTGCACGGTCACGGAGCCTTCCATGAGCGTGATCCTAGATCCGGCGGGCAGGAGCGAAGCGACCCGGGAAACTGGATCCGGCGGGCAGGAGCGAAGCGACCCGGGAATCAAGCCGATGTGACGTGCGGTATCTCCGGCTGCAGGAAAACGTCGTTGAGCGTGACCGTGCGCAGGTTCCGTGACCGGATGATGTCGACGAGGGCGGGGTAGACGTGGGTGACGGGCAGGTGGTTGAGGTGGCCCAGGACGATGTTCTGCGCAATGAAGTACTGATCGGCCATCTTCACGATGAAGTCGTCAGCTACCGGCGTGGAGTCGGCCAACGATCCCGCCCACAGCGTCGGGACCCGGTAGCCCAGATCGGCGGCGACGCTGTCGACGGCGTCGTTGTGATTGCCGTACGGCGGCCGGAAATACGGTGTGGCATCGGCACCGAAGGTGGTGCGCAGGAACCGGTCATTACGCTGCAACTGCGCGGCGACCTCGGCCTTGCTCAGCGTGGTCAGGTCCGGATGTGACCAGGTGTGGTTGCCGAGCTGGATCTGGCCGGAGTCCACCAGCGGCCGCAACAGGGCAGCATTGTCGCGCCAGGAGTCGTAGACGCCGTTGACGAAGAACGTCAACCGAATGCCGGTGTCCTTGGCCAGCTGGGTGTAGAGCCGCACGACCTCGGAGTTGGCCCCGTCGTCGACCGTCAGTGCCAACAGATCGCCGTTGCCGGGCAGTTTGGTCAGCTCACCGCCACCCGGCAGCGCCACCCGGTCCAGCGGCGGTGGCGGGGGCAGCAGCGGTGCCGCCCCGATCGGTGGGGGAGTCCTGGTGGTCAGCCGCGGGCTGGCCTGTGACATCGCGATCGCGCTGGACGTCCCGACGAGGCTGGCCGAGGCCAGCAGCCCGAGGACGAACTGGCGCCGCGTTACCTCCGGCACTTGGAAGTCCCAGAAGTAACATCTGTAACATTCGTCACACCCTCAGGTTACGGTCGAAGGTCGCCGAAACAACGGACATCCGCGCCTGTGTCGCCATATCCGGCCGGGCTACGGTGACCACGTGGACGACGTGAAGATTCGGTTCGGCGCAAGCCTGGGATTGGCGAGCGAAGTCACGGATCTTCCCCGGATCGTCGACCGGCTGGAATCCGCCGGCGTCGACTCGCTGTGGTTCTCGGAGCTGGTCTACAGCCCGGCCGTCGACCCGTTCGCCGGCATGGCGTACACCCTGGGCCGCGCCGACCGCCTCAAGGTCGGCACCTCGGTGGCGGTGCTGCCGGGCCGCAATCCGGTGCTGGTCGCCAAGGCGCTGGCCTCATTGGCCGCCCTGGGCCCCAAACGGGTTCTGCCCGCCTTCGGCTTGCGTCCGGCATCGCAGGCGGAATGGAATCTGTTCGGTGTCCCCGACGGCCGCCGAGCCGCCGTCTTCGACGAGGCGTTGGAGGTGCTGCGCGCGCTGCTCACCGGGGACGAGGTCACCTTCGCCGGCGAGTTCTTTCAGCTCACCTCCGCCTCGCTGGGCATCTGTCCGCCGGTACCGGTCGACATCTGGCTGGGTGGGTCGGCGCCGGCGGCATTCCGTCGGATCGGGCGGTTGGCCGACGGCTGGCTGGGCAGCTTCCTCACCCCGGACGAGGCGGGCGCCGCACGGGAGAGCATCGAGCGCGCCGCCGCCGAGGCCGGCCGCGCCATCGAACCCGATCACTACGGGCTGAGTCTCGGCGTCGCCGACGGCGGCCTGCGCGACGAGATCGCCACCGCTGTCCGCTCCCGGCGTCCTGACGTGGATCCGGCCGATCTCGTCGCCGGCGACTGGCCGCAATTGCACCGCCAGCTCGACGGTCTCATCGCCGCGGGGTTGAGCAAATTCGTGATCCGGCCCGTCGGCGACACACCCGCTGACGAGTTCATCGACCGTTTCATCGACGAGCTGTTGCCCCGGCAGAACTGATCCGGCAGAGTACCGATCGGGGTCTTGAGGCCCGAAGCAATAGCGGCGGAGGAATTTTGCGATGTCGAATCATTTCACCGGCCTGAGCCTCGGCCCGCCGCTTGGTGACCAGCGCTTGGACCTGTGCGACCTGTATGCGTTTCAGTCTCCCGCCGACGCGACCCGAACGGTGCTGATCCTCAACGCGAATCCGAACGCCGATGCGCTGCACCCCGACGCCGTCTACCGGCTGGCGGTCGACAACGACGGCGATCTCCTCAACGACATCGCCTTCAGTTTCGTGTTCTCCGAACCTGTCGACGGGCGTCAGACCGTCGATGTCTTCAGGGCCGTCGGTGCGGAAGCGGAATCACCACTTCCCTTGGGTGAGAAGATCTTCGACGCCGTCGAGGTGTCGTTCGGCTCGACCGCCAAAGTCCACCACTCGGAGGGTTGCACATTCGCGGCCGGGGCGCGCAGTGACGCGTTCTTCTTCGACTTCGACGGCATCAAGAACCTCTTCGACATCACCGGCGGCCGTAACTTCACCGCGCCGCACCTCGGCGGAACGTCACCGTGGACCGGGGTGGATTCGAACCTGACCGCCAACGTGTTCTCCATTGCCATCGAGCTGCCGACGACCGAACTCGGCGCGAACCCCGATATCCGAATCTGGGGTCGGTGCAGCGTGAAACGTAATGGCGAACTGCTTCACGTCGACCGCGCGGGTCATCCGTCGGTGAGTAGCTTCTTCAACACCGACGACACCAAGGTGGAGTACAACGCGAGCGTCCCGGTCAACGACCGGGCGCGCTGGACCGGGCAGTTCGTCCATCTGATGGGGCACACCGGCGGTTATACCGAGGAGGAGGCCGTCGCGGAGATCGACCGCGAGGGCACCCTGCCCGACATGCTGCACTTCGACCCGTCCAAGCCGGCGAAATACCCCAACGGGCGGGTGTTCACCGACGATGTCATCGACTACCGGCTGGCCTTCCTGACCAAAGGCGACTGCCCACCCAGCGGGCTGGCCCCGCACACCGACACCCTCGACGTGTTCCCATACCTGGGCAACCCGCACCCGGCGAATTAGTCGCCAGGACAATAAGACCGGGTGGCGACATCCAGCGCGGTGCGGTACAGGTCGTCGAACTGCCGCTGGTCGGCCACAGCGTTCTTGGCGGCATCGAGGGCCGATCGGCAACCCGGCGAGTTGAGCAGCGCCCACTGGGCGGCCATCTGCTCGACCATCTGATGGTTGAGCCCGTCGATGACCGATCGCGATGCCGACAGGTCCGGCGCCGAACTCGGCGCGCCGGCCGGGTCGAACTTCCAGCCGGCGAACCGGCTGTACTCGATCGCCTCGGTCGCGTTGATCTGGTTGGTGAATGCCGTGGTGGCGTAATCGGTCGCCAGGCCCCGAGATTCGGCGTCCGACGACACCGCCGCTAACACTTGCTCGACCCGGGCGGGATCGGTGATCGGGCCGCCGGTCAACCACTTGTTGGCGGCTACCGCGTCGGCGGTCTGCAATCGCTGGGCCGCGGCATCGACCAGATCGAACAGCGGTTCGCTTGAATCGGCCTGCGCGGGAGTGGCGGTCGCCACGGCCAGCACCGCCATCATCGCTACCGTGCCTCGCGCCAGGGCAGTACTCATGGGAACCCGTCCTTTGTGGATATTGCCGCCGATGTCGACCATGACGTTAACTGTGTCGGTGGCGGACTGGAGCGGCCGGGACTACCGCCGGGTCAGCGGCTTGCAGCGTGCGGTGGCGTCCGAGAGCTTGGCCGAACTCGTCATCGAGGGCGGCGAATGGGTGCTCGACATCGGCTGCGGCGACGGATTCCTCACCCGCGAGCTCGCCACCCGCCTTCCGCGGGGCTACGTCGTCGGCGTCGACGCCTCGCCGCGGATGGTGGCCACCGCGGGCCAGGTCGGCCACTGCGCACCGGCCGGCCCGGTGTTCGTCTGTGCCGACGCGCTCCGGTTGCCGTTCGGCGCCAGCTTCGACATGGTGGTCTCGTTCAACGCGCTGCACTGGGTGCCCCGGCTCGGCGACGCTCTGGCCGGGATCGCCGCCGTGCTCCGGCCGGGTGGGCGGGCCCTGGTTCAGTTGGTCTGCGACAGCGCGCGTCCGAGCATCGAATCGACCGCGATGCTCGTGGCCCGCAGTCCCCGGTGGGCGGCGTACTTCACCGGATTCAGCGCACCATTCGTCCATCCCGATCCGGCAGGATTCGGCGAGCTGGCCGAGTCCAGCGGCCTCCGAGTCGAGTCGGTGACGGTCCGCGACCACGAGTGGGATTTCGGATCCGCCGAGCAGTTCACGGCGTGGTGCACGGTCGGCGGCACGGCCTGGACCGACCTGCTGCCCGAAGCCGAGCGCGCCGCGTTCGTCGACGACATGGTCAACGCCTACGCACCCGTGACGGGGCGCGCCGGCTTGTTGCGGTTGATGCAGCTGCGCGCCGAGCTGCACACTTGAGGTCAGCCCACCGGTCCCGCGCTCAGGACGACGCCGGCACTCTGCGGGTTACCAGCGCGGTCCAGCCAGGTCAGCACGATGGTGTCGCCCGGATGGTGGGCGTCCATCACATTGGACAAATCAGAGGCGGTATTGATCGTGACTCCGTCCACCGCGACGATGACATCGCCGCTCATGATGCCGATGCCGCGGGCCGGGGTATCTGGAAGTACTTGGCGGACAACGGCTCCGGCGGGTCCTCCGTCGGACGCGTCGGCGATACCGACACCGATGAACGCGGTGTCACCCATGTGCACGCCGGCCCCGCCACCGGACCGGATCGCGCCGGCCACGCCGAGCGCCCGGTCGATCGGGATGGCGAAGCCCTCACCGCCGCGCACGTTGCCCATCCGGTAGGTCAGCGTGGCCGCGACGGTCACGCCGATCACTTGACCGGTGGCGTTGACCAGCGGGCCGCCGGAGTCACCGGGCCGGACGTCGGCGGCGACCCTGATCAGATCGGTGAGATCGCGCGAGCCGCCCCCGGACTCGTCGGAAGCCCGCACCGATGCCCCCAATTGGGTGATGGTGCCGGGCGAGAAACTCGGCGCTCCGCCGGTCCCGCCCGCGTTACCGATCGCCGCGATCGGATCGCCCACCGATATCGAAGACGACGTGCCCAGTGACGAGACGGGAAGGTCACTGGCACCGCGCAACCGGATCAGCGCGATGTCGTTGGTGCGGTCATAGCCGATGACATCGACCGGGTAGGTACGCCCGTTGGCCAGGCTGGTGGCGGTGATCTCGGTCGCGCCCTCGATCACATGGTTGTTGGTCAGCACCTCGCCGTTGGGATCGAGCACGATGCCGGTGCCCGCGCCGACCGCGCCCTGGTAGTTCAGCGTCGTGTTGATATCGACGAGCCCCGGCGTGACCTGCCCGAGCACTGCGGACTGGTCCAGCGGCGCCAGGGGGGTCGGGACGACGGGCGCCGGCGTGGCGTGCGCGGGCCCGGCCAGCAGGCCCGGCACCAGCAGAAGGGCCGCCAGCACGATCAGCAGCTGGCGGCCGCGGCGAAGCGGAGGCTTTGCGTCCATGACTCAACTTTGCCTGAAAAGCCGCCCGTGCGGCACGCGGACGCCCTTTTGACCGTTCGTGGTGTTGCTGAGCGCAACAACGCTGTTTGGCGGGTTACACATTTGGGCAGTCCCTTCGACAACATTGCAGTCCCGCCTCAGCCATCGCGCACCGGACCAGAAGGGATTCTCATCGTGAGTACTCCGGAACGCTCCGAAAGGGTCGAGCAGCGCGGCGGGCCGAGAAGCCGGCGCCCGCCGAGCGCGCGTGGGCCGCGGCGAAGGAGATGGCGAAGGCCAATGAAGAAAGGTCTATGAAGACCGGGCCCACCGCGGTGCTGCCCGGTTCGGACGCAACGGTGACGGGCACGGCCGTGAACGAGTGGCTCGACGAGGAAGGACGGCTGATTTATGGCAGCGAAAACGATACCGAGAAATCCTCACGACAGCTGACGCTCAGCTGGCTGACAGTTTGCTCAAGTGGGGATCCGCTGGTTAGTCCCGTAGGCTACCAGGGTTAGGTCACCTGGGGAGTGTGATCGGTCTCGAGGGGGTGGGCCGGGATGCAGACGCGAGAACAGGAAAATGCAGTTGAATACACCCGCGAATTCCGCCCGGATGGAGCCGCGCTTCGACGATGTGCAGCACCATTACGACTTGTCCGACGATTTCTATCGACTCTTCCTGGACAGGACGCAGACCTACAGCTGCGCCTATTTCGAACGCGAGGACATGACGCTGGAAGAGGCGCAATTCGCCAAGATCGATCTGTCACTGCGCAAGTTGGGGCTGCAACCAGGCATGACGTTGCTGGATATCGGCTGTGGCTGGGGAGCGACCATGATGCGCGCTCTCGAGCGCTACGACGTCAACGTTCTCGGGTTGACCCTGAGCAAGAATCAGGCGCTGCATGTCCAGCAGCTCTTCGACGAATCCGAGAGTCGGCGGTCCCGGCGGGTCCTGCTCGAGGGCTGGGAGCAGTTCAACGAGCCGGTGGACCGGATTGTCTCGATCGGCGCATTCGAACATTTCGGTACCGACCGATACAACGCGTTTTTCAAAATGGCCTACGAGTCGCTTCCGGCAGATGGCGTGATGTTGCTGCATACCATTGTCCGGCCCAGCGACGAAGAATTCATCGCGCGTGAGATGCCGATCACGATGCGGCACCTCAAGTTCTTCAAATTCATCATGGACGAAATCTTCCCCGGTGGCCGCCTGCCCACGGTGGAGGTCGTCGAAGAACACGCCACCCGCGCCGGATTCACCGTCAACCGGGTACACCCGTTACGTCTGCACTACGCCCGCACCCTGAACCATTGGGCGGCAGCTCTGGAAGCCAACGAAGAAGAGGCCGTGGCGCTGCAGTCGCGCGAGGTTTACGACCGATACATGAAATATCTGACCGGCTGCGCCGAATTGTTCCGCGACGGCTATACCGACATCTGCCAGTTCACCCTGGCCAAGGGCTGACGGCTGGCCGCCAGCCCCCGGCCTCACCAACCTGGGTGAAACGGGCACACCATCGACGCATCCCCCGGCGTGCGCCACAATCACGATGTCGTCGTTGACGATATGGGCGGTGCCCGGGTGACGTCGCGGGCCGAACGCCCACATCGCATAGGGCCGATGGTCCCCGGCCGGTGTTAGCATGCGCGCGTCGTCGGTATCGGTGAGGGAGATCAATCGTGCGCGCAGTGACGATCGGCGCCGCGGCGCTGGCGATGATTCTGTGCCCCGCCGGTACCGCCGCTGCGGACCCGGCCCAGGACGGGATCGTCTACGTGTTCGGCAGCTGTTATGACCCGAGCCAGCCGCTGCAGGAAAAGCCGCAGCAGGTGGTGTACGGGTGCGATTCCACCAGCATCATGGAGAACATGACGTGGAGCACGTGGGGAGCTGACGGCGCCACCGGAACCGGCACGGACAATGCCGTTCGGTGCCAGCCGAACTGCGCTCAGGGCCCCCACCTGTACAACCCGATCGTGGTGCACGCCTGGAATCCGGCCCCCGCCGACAAGCCCGGCTGCCCGGCGAACGCACGGTTCTACACCGATGTCACCGTCGCCTACCCGGCCGGAGTTCCACCGTGGGTGGTTCCGGGCACCACCTGGGGTCCCGATGTCGAGTACACCTACGTCGACGGAATGCCGGCGGTCCACTTCTTCGACCAACGGCCCTACAGCTGTACACCGTTGTCCTGATGTGATGCCAGCCGCAACCGGCCTTCGCGCCAAGCCCGCTCGGCTGCTCATCACGGCGGCTCTGCTCGTCAGCCTCGTCTTGGCGCTGAGTTTCGTTGCTCTCCATAGGTTTCGGGATCTGCGGGGCGCAGCGGTCGACCCGGTCGCAGACCCGCTGACCGACGAACAGGCCAAACTCCAAGTCCTCGAACCGGCCGGGGAGATCGTCGGCACCGGCAAGCTCTCCGGTGTAAGCGCGAGCTATCTGCTGATGTCGTGCAAGAACGTCGACGAGCCGCCCTACCAGGGTGCGATCTACCTCAACTTCGACGTACCGGGGGTCATGCAGACCCCGCAGTACTTCGGTGCGATCGCCAAAGCGATGGCCGGGCGGGGGTGGACCGAGGCGATCCGGCCCAGCCGTCATCCCGGCGGCCGGACCTTCACCCGAGACGGTGTCACGGTGATCTTCTTCCGCAACTCTGACCGCGATGACCGGGGCACGATGCAGATCTACGGCGAATGCCGGGACGTCACCGACCACCGGAACGACCCCACCGGGTGGGTCGACGTCACCGCCGCGCTACCGCGCTGAGCGTCGCCGCGTCCCGGGCAGATCGGGACTTTGGTCCCCGGCGTGGCGGGCCTTCCGTCCATGTCTGGTACGGGCAGTTACAGATAGACTTCCGCCATGACCTACGTGATTAGCAGTGCGTGTGTCGACGTCAAGCACAAGGCATGCATGAAGGAATGCCCCGTCGACTGCATCTATGAGGGCGACCGGACCATGTACATCAATCCCACCGAGTGTGTCGAGTGCGGAGCGTGCCGGATCCTGTGTGAGGTCGACGCCATCTATTTCGAGGCTGACCTGCCCGAGGAGGAGAAGAAGTTCCTCGCGGACAACGCCGCCTTTTTCACCGAGATCCTGCCGGGCCGCGACGCGCCGATCGGGAACCCGGGCGGGGCCTACGAGCTGGGCCCGGTGGGCGTGGACACCCCGATGGTGGCCACGTTGCCGCAGCGGCAGGACTGACCGGTCAGCTCGACGCCGCGGCGTCGGCGAACTCGCAGAAGGCCTCGTAGGCTCGCGCCCCGTAAATGGTGGCGGGGCCGCCGTGCATCATGATCGCGACCCCGATGGCCTCGGCCGCCTCCTCCTTCGTCGCGCCGGCCCGCGCAGCACCGCGGGCATGCGAGGCGATGCACCCGTCGCAGCCGTGGACCAGGCCGATCGTCATGGCCATCAGCTCCTTGATCTTGGGTTCCAGCGCGCCAGCGCCCAGCGCCGCGCCGCTCATATCGTTGAAAGCCTTGTAGACGTCCGGGATCATCTGCCGCAGAGCGCGGTGCTGAGGGCGGAGTTCGTTGAGGATTTCCTGGTGATGGCCGTGTTCCATGACGCCGACCTTATACCGGGTGCCGTATCGCGAGCTGGCCCTTAGCCGGGGGAGGCGGATGCCCGCCCGTTATCGCATCGTGGCCGGAGCGGAACCGCGCGGTGCTCATTCGCCGGTATAGGCGACTGCGGGTAGGCTCCACGGAGATCGATGACGACCACGCTGTCCCGGTTCACTTCCGGTGCTTCCAGCGCGATGTGTCACACCAGGCTTCGACGCCCTGGCGTGTGCTGCGCGGGGTCGGCGAAGTCAGGACCGGAGAGGAGCGCCTCAGTTGGACACCGTCCTGGGACTGTCGATGACCCCGACCACCGTCGGGCTCGTCCTGGTCGAAGGCGACGGCGCCGATGGCGCCACAAAAGGCCACGACGCCTTCGAGGTGCGCCGCGGCGGATTCACCCCGGTGACGACCTCGGAGTTCGTGGCCGAGGCGCTGTCCCGCACCCAAGCCATCGTGGGCGGTCAACGCCTGCAGTCCATCGGGGTGACATGGAGCGATGACGCCTCGATCGAGGCCTCGCTGCTGCTCGACTCACTGGCCGACTGCGGATTCGACAACGTGATCCCGGTCCGGTTACCCGAGGCCACCGAAGCGTTCGCCCACGGCATCGGACAGGTGATCGGCTCGGATGTCACCGCGGTGTGCGTCGTCGAGCCGGATACCGTCGTCGCCCTCGTCGTCGACGCCCACGACGGTGCGGTGCAGACCATGATCAGCCACGACCTGGAAACCGACCAGGGCCTGATCGGCTGGTTGGCCGACAACCTGGCCCGCAGCGACTGGCAGCCCGACGGGCTGGTGCTGCTGGGTTCGGGGGACGGCCCGGAATCGATCGCCCGGCGCCTGGAAGAGATCCTGGACATCCCGGTCTTCGCCCCGGCCGAGGCGGAGCTGGCCTTGGCCCGCGGCGCGGCCCTGGCTTCGGTGAACGGCATCGGAGTCGCCGATGATCCGCTGCTGGTATTCCCGCCCGCTCCGGTCACGCGCCACCGCGACTCGAAGGCCCTGCGCGGTGCGACCGCGCTCCTGGCCGGCGGCGTGGTGGCGTTCGTGGCGTCGGCGTCGGTGGCAATGGGACTTGAGTTGCTGCCCGACCGCGGAGTGCGGGCCGACCACCACGAGGTGCTGAACACCGCCGAGACACCCGCCCTGCTGCCCGACAGTGTTCCGGCGGTTCCCGCTCCGGAACCCCAGGCGCTGTCCTCGACTCCGGAGCAGCAGGAAGCCAAGCCCAGCTTTGACTACGCTCCGGTCGTGGCGATGACGATGAACGTTCCGCCGCCTGACGCTCCGCCCGCCGACGTGCCCGCCGACCCCGCTTTCGAGCCGCCCGACGCCGCTTATGCCCCGCCGCCGCTGCCCCAGGCCACCGTGCCGCCGGTCGCCGAACCCAAGCCGTCGTTGCGTACCCGAATCTGGGAACGCCTTCACGGCGGATAGCCGCCGAGTTTCGCTGACATCCGGTGACCTCACGCGTGTGGCGCCCGGGCCTCCGCAGTTCCAGCATGTCACCGTATGTTTGGCGGGCGCAGTCCCGCCGACCATCTAGACTGGGGCTTTGCTGATCGCCCAGCCGAGGACGGGAGCCATGGCCAGAGTAGTTCGACGAGCTTTTGCCGCTGCGGGGATCGCGGTGCTGGCGATGGCCGCTTCGGTGCAGACCAGTGTCGCCGCGGTTGCTCCTGGGGTCGACGGCACGACGATCGCCTCCGTGCAGCCCACCAACGGTCAGGTGGTGGGTGTCGCGATGCCGATTACCGTGACCTTCACCTCGCCGGTGACCGACCGCTGGGCGGCCCAGCAATCGATCACTGTCACGTCACCGGCGAACGTGGCGGGGCGCTTCGAGTGGCTCGACGACAAGACGGTGCAGTTCGTGCCGGCCCAATACTGGCCGGCACACTCCGAGATCACGATGATGGCCGGCGGGATTCCGCGCACGTTCGGCACCGGCTCAAAAGTGCTGGGAGTGGCCGACATTTCGGCACACACGTTCACGGTCAGCATCGACGGGCAAGTGGTCCGCCAGATGCCGGCGTCCATGGGCAAATCCCGCTTCCCGACCCCGATAGGGAGCTTCAACGTTCTGGAGAAGCAATCATCGGTGGTGATGGACTCCCGCACCATCGGCATCCCGCTGAGTGATCCCGAGGGCTACAAGCTCACCGTGGCCGACGCGGTCCGGGTCACCTGGGGCGGGGTCTACGTGCATTCGGCGCCGTGGTCCGTTGGCTCGCAAGGCTATTCGAACGTCAGCCACGGCTGCATCAACTTGAGCCCCGACAACGCCGCGTGGTATTTCGACCAGGTCCACATCGGTGACCCGGTCGTCGTCAACGCCTGACACGCACTAGCCCAGGTGGTTTCGCGGGTAGTCCGTCACATGGCCGCGTGCAGATTCTTGGCGGTCGGGGAGGTGGGCACCACGGCGGGGTCGGGATAGGTGCGCAGTAGCCGGTCCGCCGTGCCCGGTGTGGTCACCCCGAACCAGTAATGCTCGTTCTTGAAATGGTGCAGCCGGTGGTCGCGCCAGATCGCCCGATAGACAGCGGTTTTCGGCTTGTAGTCGGTGTGGACCAGGTAGTGGCACCATTCGTAGAGCAATCCGAAGGTCAGGATCACCACCAGGAATGTCAACCCCATGCCGGTCCGGGGAAACAGCCAGGCGATGACCACCGCCGCGGCAACCGCGCCGATCGCGGACTGCAGCGGAATGAACACCAGGCCAACGTCACGCGGGGCGACGTGATGCTCGCGGTGTTTGCGCGCCAGCACCGGATCGACGGTGAATCGACCGACGCGGCGCGGACGCCAGTGCAGGACGAACACGTGAATGATCCACTCCAGGAACGGAAATCCTGCGGCGATCGCGACCGGCACCACCGCGTCGGTGAGTTGCCAGTCGCCAACGGTGATCCGGGCGGCCACGGCCGTTGTCAGCGCCACGGCGAATAGCCACGGTGTGGGATGCCGCCAGAACTCGCGGCCGGCGTCGGCCAGGGACAGCCCGCGGCGGGCCTTCGGCGACGCGCTCATGGTTGCCCCTCCAGTGCATTCAAGGCCGAGACCAACGCGGTGGTCGCCGGCTCCAGCAGTTCGCGGGCGGCGGTCGCCGCCGCGGTCGGCTCACCGGCGACGATGGCGCGAGCCAGCGTGCGATATGCCTGCGTTTGGCTGACCTCGGCGGCCATCAGGGTGGCCAGGGCCGGCAGTGCCGGCTCGTAGGCGGCTCGTAATGTGTTGAACATCAAGCGGAATGCGATGGAGTCGGCGCCATCGACAACGTGGTCCCAGAAGGTCAGGGCGTGCCGCTGCTGCTCGAGTGGGTCTTCGTCGCGGGCCAGCGCCGAGATCGACTGCTCGAGCACATCGGCCAGCCCCGGCGGGCGGTGGCGAGCGGCCAACTCGGCCACCTTGGGCCCGTTGTGCAGGCGAGCTTCCAGAATGCTGCGGGCCACCGACACATCCAGGTGCCCGTTGCGCAGCAGCAGTCGGGGGAGCAGATCGAGTCCGGCGTGGCGGCGGAAGTCGCGCACCGTGGTCGCGTCGCCCTGGCGCACTTCGACCAGACCCGCGGCCGCGACCCGCTTGAGCGCTTCACGGACTGCCGGGCGCGAGACGCCCAGCACTTCGGCCAGTCGCCGCTCGCTGGGAAGTGACTCACCGGGTTGCATTTCACCGCTGAGGACATCGGCGAGGATCTGCTCGAAGACGTCCTCGGGAACCGAGCGCCGACTCACCGGTTGCAGTGCCATGACCCCAGCATGGCGCCCATCCGGCCAGAGGTCAAGTGGTCAGACCAATCATTCTCGCCCAAACCGACGATTGGCCGACGAATGCCGAGTGATCGGCGACATTTCGTCGATCTCGGCGCCGCTACTTCGGCTGGCGGGCGGAAAACCGCAGGTCTACCTCGTCGGCCACCTTCAGCGAACCCATGAACAGCGAATACGGCTTGACCCCGAACTGCGTCTGGATCACCGGTACCGAAGCGGACATCGTCCAGACGCCACCGGAATCCTCCACCGCGAGGTCGACGCTCTGCGGCCGCGACGTGCCGTGGATCTCGACGGTGCCGTCCAGCCGGTAGCCATCTGCGGTCTTGGTGATGTCCTCGGTCACGAACGTGATCCGCGGGTATTTCTTGACGTCCAGGGCCTTCAGAGCGTTCGCCCGGACGACCCCCTTCTCTGGTCCGGACAGCGGCGTGACCCCGCCCTCACCCTTGAGGACCTGCAGCGAATCGACGTCGACTACCAGCTCGGCTGAGACCGGCTGTTTGCCGTGCCACTGCACATCGGCGCGCCAGGACGCGAAGGCAATGGTCAGCCGGTGGCCCATCTTGGCCGCGGGCCCGGTGACCCCGGTCAGTATCTGCAGTTCGCCCTCGCCGGCGGTCAGTCTCCAGGCTGCATCCGTCACGCCTCGACTGTATCGGCTTGCGTCGCCGTGCGATCAGTGCCGGCCGGGACCGGCAGAACCCTCATCGGCCGGCGCCGGCTCCGGTGTAGTCGACCTGCCAGTGCTTGATGCCGTTGAGCCAGCCCGACCGCAGCCGTTCCGGCCCGGCCAGCGGGGTCAGATCCGGCATATGGTCGGCGATTGCGTTGAACATCAGGTCGATCGTCATCCTGGCCAGGTTGGCGCCGAGACAGTAGTGGGCGCCGGTGCCGCCGAAGCCGACGTGCGGATTGGGGTCGCGCAGGATGTTGAACCTGAACGGATCGGTGAACACCTCCTCGTCGAAGTTGGCGGAGCGGTAGAACATCACCACCCGCTGACCCTTCTTGATCGTGACCCCACTCAACTCGGTGTCTACCAAGGCCGTCCGCTGGAACGAGGTCACCGGGGTCGCCCACCGGACGATCTCGTCGACCGCGGTGTTCGGACGCTGCGCCTTGTACAACTCCCACTGGTCCGGGAAATCGGTGAAGGCCGTCATGCCGTGGGTGATCGAGTTGCGGGTGGTCTCGTTGCCGGCGACCGCCAACAGGATGACGAAGAATCCGAACTCGTCGTCGGAGAGCTTGTGCCCTTCGACATCGGCCTGCACCAGCTTGGTCACCAGATCGTCGCGCGGGTTGGCGGTCCGGTCGGCGGCCATCTGCATGCCGTACATGATCAACTCACCGGCGGCGCCCTGGGGATCGTTGCGGGCGAACTCGGGGTCTGCCTCGCCGACCATCTGATTGGACCAGTCGAACAGCTTCTTGCGCTCGTCCTGCGGAACACCCATCAGATCGGCGATCGCCTGCAGCGGCAGCTCGCAGGAAACCTGTTCGACGAAGTCGCCGGACCCCTCCGCGGCAGCAGCCTTGACGATCGCCTCGGCCCGCGCGGCCAGATCGGCACGCAGTGCCTCGACGGCGCGTGGCGTGAACGCGCGGGAGACGATCTGGCGCAGATGGGTGTGGTGCGGTGCGTCCATGTTCAGCAGGACGAACTGGCCGGTGTCCTTGTGTGACACCGCCGCATTGTCGGGGTATCGGGGCAGAGCGGTGTTCTCCAGGCTGGAGAAGATGTCGCTGCGCCGCGAGATCTCCTTGACGTCCTTGTGTTTGGTGACGACCCAATAGCCCTCGTCGTCGAAACCGCCGACATTTCTCGGTTGCTCGTTCCACCAGATCGGGGCGATCCGGCGCAGCTCGGCAAGCTCCTCGACGGGCAGCCGCTCATTGTTCAGGTCGGGATCGGTGAAGTCGAAACCGGGGGGCAGGTTAGGGCTGGGCATAAAAGCGCACCTCCATACGAAGTCATCTAGTGCCCGGTGATCCATGCCTACACCACGTACGGAGGCCTCGGTGGTGGCTTTGGGAAACTCGCAACTAGAACGTGTTCTAGGACGGCGGTGGCGAGTGCCGTAGGGCCTCGATGGTGGACTCGTCGGCGGGCAGAAAAGCCTCGATACTCAGCTCGGCGGCGGTCAGGTCGAGTGCCGTTCCGAACGTCGTCACCATCGAGATGAACGTCAGCAGCACCCTGTCCTGGCGATAAAGTTCGAGCGGCACCGCGACGCCGCCGAGATCGGTCGCCTCGTCCGCACCGCCCGGGTAGGCCTCGATCTCGGCCAGCAGTTCCGCCGAACCGCCGGCCTCCGCCTCTCGGCGCAGCCGGCCCAGCACGTGATGTCGCCACTGCCCGAGATTGCGGATCCGCGGCGCCAGGCCGTCAGGATGTAAGGCGATGCGAAGCGCGTTGGGCTCTTCGAGCAGATGTCCGGCCACCCCGTCGAGCAGTGTCGCGGTGCCCGGATTTGCTTGCAGGACATCCCAGTTGCGGTTTACTGCCAGACACGGATACGGATCGTAGGCGGCGAGCACCCGGTCGATGCCGGCGCGCACCGCAGCCATCCCAGGGTCGTCGACCGCCCGTTCGGCATAGGCCGGTGCGAGTCCGGCGGCGAGCAACAGCTGGTTCTGCTCGCGCGGCGGCACTGCCAGCGCGTCGGCCAGCCGCAGCACCATCGTCCGGCTGGGCTTCGAGCGACCACTCTCGACGAAGCTGACGTGCCGCGGTGAGACGTCGGCTTCCACGGCCAGGTCGAGTTGACTGAGCCGACGCCGCCGGCGCCAGTCGCGCAGTAGATCGCCGAATGTCGTGCCACCCATCCCGCCAGCATCTCCCAAGTCGGTGGGCTATGCCATTACCCCCAAGGTAATTGCGGCACTTACCTCAGTCGAGGACCGTGGATGTCATGAACAGTGATCCGCACCGTATCCCGAGCTGGCTTCGCTTCGTGCTCAAGTCCGACCGGGCCGGGTCGGCATGGTTCGTCGGCACCGGCTTCTTCCTGGCGCCGCTGCTGGCCGTGGTGACACCGTGGCCCGCGCTGACGGTGGTCGTCTGGGTGGCGATCGGGCTGGCCGGGCTGTGGCTCGGACTGCTCGGGATCGCGATGGCCACCGGTCTGGCCATGGTCATGCGCTCGAATATCGAGCTACCAGAGGACTATTGGCGCTCAATCGTGAACTACTAGTCGAGGATGACCGCGCTCTCGGGGCACGCTTCGGCGGCCTCGCGGGCACTGTCCTGAAGCTCGGCGGGCACCTCGTCCAGGATGGCTTCGGCGTAGCCGTCATCGGTCATGGCGAAGACCTCCGGACAGATCGTGGTGCACACCCCGTGGCCACGGCAGCGGCCGTCGTCAATGCTGGCTTTCATGTCAGGTCGAACTCCAGGTGCAACTCGGTGAGCCCACGCAGGATATAGGTGGGCACGTAGCTGTATGTGCGCGCATCGGCGGGGCCGTGATGCGCCTCGCTGATCCGGATGTCGGAAGTGCGATCCAGCAGACGTTCAAGCGCGACGCGCGCCTCGGCCCGGGCCAGTGGGGCGCCGGGGCAGGTGTGAATCCCACGGCCGAATGCGATGTGCTGCCGGGCATTCGACCGTGCCGGGTCGAAGGTGTTGGGGTCGGTGAACCTGCGCGGATCCCGGTTGGCCGCGGCGTTGACCACCATCAGCGTGGAGCCGGAGGGAACGTCCACCCCGCCGAGAGTGACCGGCTCTTTGGACAATCGGAAGTCCCCCTTGACCGGGCTCTCGAACCGCAGTGCCTCCTCGATGAAGTTGGCGACCTTGGAGCGATCCGCACGCAGCTCCGCCTGGATATCGGGGCGGTCGCCGAGGATCTGCAGGGCGGCGCTGAGCAATCGCACGGTGGTCTCCTGACCCGCCGAGTACAGATTTGCCGCCACCCGGGCCACGTCACCCGGGTCGGGCACCGAGCCGTCGGGGAAGGTCGACGCGGCCATTCCCGAGAGCACGTCGCCGCGCGGGTTGGCGCGACGGTCCTCGATATAGGCGCTGAACTTGTCGTAGAGGTATTCCAGCGGGGACTTGGCGAGGCTCTCGCCTTTGACGCTGCCGATACCGCCGCCGTGGTGCGCACCGCTGCGCATCTCGTTGAGGAACTCGTCGCGGTCGGCGTCGGGCACGCCCAGCAGGTCGGCGATGACCATCAGCGTGAACGGCTGGGCGAAGCCGGAAATGAGCTCACCGGTCGAGCCGACGAGGTAGTCGTCGAGGGCGCGGTCGACCATCGTCCACATCGCGTCCTCGTTCTCCTTGAGGCGCTTGGGGGTGATCAGCCGCATCAGCAGGGCGCGGTGATCGGTGTGGACGGGCGGATCCAGCGCGGGCAGCTGATCGTTGAACGGCAGCTCGTCACGATGCGCCGCGATGAGTTCGGTGACGTCGTCGCGGCCCTCGACAGGCACCGGGAAACCGGGGAAGGGTCCGGTTACGGCGATACAGGATGAAAAGCGGTCGGCATCACCGGCGACCTCGGTGGCTTCCTCCCAGCCGGTGACCATCCATACGCCCTGGTGGGGCTCCCGCGAAACCGGGCAGCGGGCCTGCAGAGCTTCCAGATAGGGATACGGATCGGCGACCAGATCGCGATCCATGAAGAAGTTCACACTGTCGACATCAGTCACTGGGGATCCCTTCACGACGTTCGTGCTGCCATACGATCGACAAGGACGAGGCTAGCCGATCGTATGGTAGATTACTAGCCGATCGTAAAGCTTGGTGGTGAAGGGAGCCGGCGATGGGCACGGTCGCTGTGGTCGCCACCACCCCCGACACCCGGCAGCGGCTCATCGATGCCGCGATCGCGTTGTTCATCCGGCACAGTTACGCCGGCACCTCGCTGCAGATGATCGCCGACGAACTCGGTTTCACCAAAGCCGCTATCTACCACCACTTTCGGACAAGGGAACAGCTACTGACCGCGATTCTGGAGCCGATCATCGACAAGCTGACGGCCGTGGTCGACGAGGCGGAGCGCAAGCGTGGTGTGCATGCTCGCGCCGAATACATGCTCAGTGGTTACGCCCGCCTCGCTGTGGAGAATCCCATGCTGGTCTCGGTGCTGGCCTCCGATCCGAGCGTGCACACCGTGTTGAAGGCCAACCGCGAGTGGGCGCACATGATCTCGCGCCAGATGGCACTGCTCGCCGATGTCCACCCCGGTCCGGAAGGGTTCATCCGGGCGCAATTCGTGTTCGCCGGGATCGCCGGTTCGGCCGATCCCAGACGCGACGCCGACGAGGAGTGGCTGCACGGCCAGCTCGTCGATGCGGGTCGGCGTGCACTGGGATTGCGCACGCCTCGACGAACTCCCTAGATTTCACAACATTTTTCGTAGACCAGGCGGCAACGCCGCAGGAAAGGGGAAACTCGTGTCCACCACGAAGACGGCGTTGGTGACCGGTGGCGGTTCGGGTATCGGTGCGGCGGTGGCCAATCGGCTGCGCGCCGACGGCTACCACGTGGCCACGATCGACCTGAATCCCTCGGAGACGGATTTCTCCTACGTCGCCGACGTCACCGACCGCGCCCAGATCGACGCCGCGCTCGCCGAGATCCACGCCGCGCTGGGTCCGGTCACCATCCTGGTCAACGCCGCGGGTAAAGACAGCTTTCGCCGGTTCCTCGACCTGTCCTTCGAGCAGTGGCAGAACATCGTCGACATCAACCTGCACGGCGTCTTCCACACCATCCAGGCCGTCCTGCCCGACATGATCGAGGCCGGCTGGGGCCGCATCGTCAACATCTCCTCCTCGAGCACGCACTCCGGGGTGCCGTACATGTCGGCCTACGTCGCGGCCAAATCCGGCGTCAATGGATTGACGAAAAGCCTTGCCCTGGAGTACGGCCCGGCCGGCATCACCGTCAACGCCGTCCCGCCCGGCTTCATCGACACCCCGATGCTGCGCAAGGCCGAAGCCCGCGGCAACATGGGCGACATTCAAGCCACCATCGACGCCACACCGGTGCGCCGGATGGGGCAGCCCGGGGACATCGCCGCGGCCTGCTCCTTCTTCATCTCCGAGGAAGCCGGCTACATCACCGGCCAGATACTCGGCGTCAACGGCGGCCGCAACACCTAGCCGTCCGACTCCGTCGTGCTCGGGGTGACCGAGGTGGTCACGGTCACCGTGGTGGTGCTCACCGTTGTCGTCGCGCTGCCCGAGGTGGTCGTGCTCGCCGGGGAGAAGCTGGCTTCCTTGAACTCGATCCACGAGTCCTTGTAGATGACGTCGTCACCTTGGGAGACCAGGAATTGAGTGGGCGACACCGCGTAGGTGACCCCGTCGTTGTTGGCGATCAAAGTACCGTCGGAGCTGCGGGTGATCGGCAGGTGCAGGGGAGCATCGTCGGACAGGCGCACACCGCGGTACTCGAGTCCGCCGTCGGCGTTCACGCAGATCACAACCAGCGATTTCGCGGTGCGGCCATAGGCCATCAACGTCTGGTTCTCGTCGCAGCGGGCTCCGGTATCCACATAACCCCGCGAGTCGGCCTGATAGAACTCGGGCGCACTCGACGTCGTCGTCGTGGTGGTCGTCGTTGTGGATGGTGCCGCCTGCGCGACGGGCAGCGCCTCCGGTGAGCCGGACGACACGGTGACGCCCACCACCAGTCCCACCGCCGTGAGAGCCCCACCGATGCCCAGCCACGGCAACAATCGCGTCGATGGGGACGTGGGAAGCGGATCGTGAGCGGACATGGGATTCCTCCGGCTGCTGCGGCGTGTCACGCCTAAGCGAACCACCTCCGGCCGCGATTCCGGCGGTCATGCAACGGCGTTTCGGAGATCAATCGGCGAGATGCGCGTCACGCATATGCTCAGCTCGCCGGTTCGACCGGCTTGGACTCGTGGGTGAGAACGGCCCACAACAGGCCCGCGGCGTGCCGGGCCTGGTCGTCGGGAACGATGGGCGAGCCCGCCGCCGGCTGCTCGGCCGGTGACCCGCTGATGTGCTCCACCAGCGCGACCGCCAGCGACCGCAACTTCACGTTGGATTCGTGACTGGCGCGGCGCAGCGTCGCCCACGCCGCGTCGGCGTCACACCCCAGCCGCCCCATGATCGCGCCCTTGGCCTGCTCGATCGCGCCACGCGACTGCAGCACCGCCAGCATGTCGGCGATCGCGGTGCCGTCCTCGGCGCCGGCGGACACCATCGCCGAGCAGACCAGCTGCTCGTAACCGATGAGTGTGGTCACCGTGGATGCGGTCGCCGGCCGGTCCAGCACGCAGGACAACACGACCGTGCCGTCGGCCTTCCATACCCCGGGAACCGCGACCGAGCCGCGAACCTGACGCCACACGTCGCCGTAGTCGGCTGCCCGGGCCTCCATCGCCCCCAGAGTCAACTCCGGCCATCGCTCGTCGGCCCACAGATCCAGGCTCAGCACCGGTACTTGATGAACGAATGCATCGATGACCGGACCGCCGAGGCCGGCCAGCTGCGCCGCCACGATCTCACCGCCACGACCGCGGGCCGCAAGAACCGTCATCTCGTCCTCGTCAAGACGCTTGTCATGCACGGTGACCGCCAGGCCGACGGCCTCGGGAAGGTCGAGATGGACACGTTCGAGAATCCGCTCGAACAGCTCACCCTGCTGGGTCAGGCCACGAGGGTGAAACGGGGGGACGGGCATAGTGCGCCTTACTCCTTCATCACGACGGTGGCCACCCGGTCCAGGCCGGAAATCCCGAGAAGCGTCCTGATCGGCCCCTCGGCCGCCACGATCATCGTGAGCTCCGTCGTGGCCGCCAGGGCAAACAAGGCGCGCACCGCCGCGCTGTCGCAGTAAGTGACTTCGGCGAGGTTGACGGTCAGCCGGGGGGAGTCCGTCGCGGCCGTGGCCATCACATCCTGGAACTCGCCGACATTGGCCAGGTCGATCTCACCGGCGGCCACCACGTGTGGTGACTCCGGATCGGCGACCACCGTGACCCGGAACTGGGCCTCTGCCATCAGCGCAACTCCTCGAGTGTGTCAACGGGGGTGACGGGGCCCGGCCGTGTGGTGAGCACAACTGTATGCCCGACCCGGTGCGCCGGTGTCGTCATCATGTCGGCACCGCGAACGGCAGTACATGCCTCATTCACAGAAAATCTCCCGTCGCCATGTTCACCCCCGACGACGCAATCGCCGCAGCTTAGCAAGCTTCGATGCGGGGAGCATTCGACGGAGCCGAAATCTGCGGCGCCGTCACGATCGGCGCCGGCCGGCAACGCCTTTGTGGTTTCTCCCGAAGCACACCCGCAACAGCCGTTAGGCTCAGCGCGGGACCGGCGGGGGCACAGGGCCCCGCGGATGAGACCTCGAGGGTGGATAGATGCTCCGCGCATTCGTCATCGCAGCAGCCGTCGCCGGGACCGCGCTGGCAGTGGCGCCCAGCGCCGCCGCCGACGAACCTCACGGCCCGTTCCCCGGTGATCCGCCGGGAATGAGCTACGACGCCTACCTGAACGCACCCTGCTACCGCTGGGACCGCTTCATCTTCGGGCGCGGGCCCGGTGGCGAACCGTTGGCCTGCCATTGGATTCCCGGGCAGTCGCCGATCGGCATGGACCGGCCGCCGGAAGGTGTCGGATTCTGGGTCCTGTCACCCAAGATCTACGGGGTCCAGGAGGTCGGATCCCCCTGCCCGGGGTCGCAGGCCGCGGCGCAGTCACCCGACGGCCTGCCGATGCTATGCCTGGGCGCGCGGGGCTGGCAGCCGGGATCCATGCACTCCGGTGACTGGGGCAACGGAAACGACTTCTACCCGGCCGGCTGACAGCGAAAGTGCCGCCAAGGCCAGAACCCCGGCGGCACCTCCCCGGGCGTCCTAGACCGACGCCGCCTCGTTGAGCTCATCGAGCCGGCTGGTGGCCTCGAGGTACTCCTGAACCCAGCGCTCGATCACCGCCGAGGTCTTCTCGACCTTGGTGAACTGTCCGACGACCTGTCCGATCGGGTTGAACGCGACGTTGACGCTCTCGTTGGGGTACTTGTGCGTGGCGGCGACGGCCATCCCGGAAACCATGTACTGCAACGGCATTCCGAGCGGCTTGGGGTTGCCTTCCTTCTCCCAGGCCTCGGTCCAGTCATTGCGCAGCATGCGCGCGGGCTTGCCGGTGAACGAGCGGCTGCGCACGGTGTCGCGGCTCTCGGCCTTGGCATAGGCGGCGTGCTGAACGTCGGTGTGTTCGGACTCCTCGACCATGACCCATTGCGAACCGGTCCATGCGCCCTGCGCACCCAACGCCAGGGCGGCGGCGATCTGCTGGCCGCTGCCGATACCACCGGCGGCCAACACCGGCACCGGTGCCACCGCCTTGACGACCTGCGGCCACAGCACGATCGAACCGATCTCGCCGCAGTGCCCGCCGGCCTCGCCACCCTGGGCGATGATGATGTCCACCCCGGCTTCGGCGTGCTTCTTGGCCTGCGACGGCGACCCGCACAGCGCCGCGACCTTGCGGCCCTCGGCGTGAATGTGCTTGATCATGTCGGCCGGCGGCGTGCCGAGGGCGTTGGCGATCAGCGTGCACTTCGGATGCTTGAGCGCCACCTCGACCTGCGGCGTCGCGGTGGCCTCGGTCCAGCCCAGCAGCTGCAGCGCATCGTCGTCGCTGTGCTCGACCGGCACACCGTGATCGGCGAGGACCTTCTTGGCGAAATCGATGTGCTCCTGCGGCACGAGGTCGTTCAGGGTCTTCTTGAGGACCTCGGGGGACAGATCCGTCGAGTCCATGCCCTCGTACTTGTTGGGGATCACGATGTCGACGCCGTAGCTGTGGTCGCCGATGTTCTCGTCGATCCACTTCAGCTCAATCTCGAGCTGTTCGGGTGTGAAGCCGACCGCACCGAGCACCCCGAAGCCGCCGGCCTTGCTGACGGCGACGACGACGTCACGGCAGTGGGTGAACGCGAAGATGGGGAACTCGATTCCGAGCTCGTCGCAGAGGGCAGTGTGCATGGACCGGCTCCTTCAAGCGGGGGCGTAAGCAGACTGGAACGTGTTCTAGTTTAGTACGTCGGTAGAGCGGCAGTTCCAGGTATCCGCCATCAGGGGACCGACGAATGGCTATCGATGCGGCCAACCCAGCCAGAGCACCAGAAATGCCAGCAACGACACTGCGCACACGATGTGGTCGCGATAGATCATCCGGGCCAGCCGGGTCTGGTCGACGGCGGTGCCGCTGCGCTGGCCGAGCCGCACCGCGTTCGGCACGGTGCGGGTCAGCGCCAGCAGGATCGGACCGCCGGCCAGGGCCGCCGAGACGGTGAGTAGCCACCCCGGGCTGGCGCCGAACAGCCCCTGCCCGAGCAGAGCAGCCAGCAGGACCACCATCACGGCGGCGATCAGGCGGCCCATCGGTTGCGATGTGGTGGTGGCCCGGTGGTAGTAGCCGGCGATGGACGCCAGTGTCGCCTCGGTAAGTTGCTCACGGCGGCGAGCCGAGCGGACCTGGCTGTCAAAGATCAGATCCATCCACAACACGGCGAGCAGGAAACCACTGCATGCGGTCAACAAACCGGTGAGCACAGACATCGCGGCTCCGACCTCGGGATGACACCGAAAGGAGTAGCGTCGATTGTGTGCCCAGAGCAGGGCATGGGTCAACGACGGGGGTCGACCATGGTTACCGCAAGGCTTCGAATCCAACGATTGGCGTTGGCCGGGATGGCCGCCGCGGCACTGACCGTGGCGCCCCAGTACGTAGGCATCGCGCCGGCCGCCGCTGAATCGGATTGCATCAACGGTGTTTACCCGCTCAACCCCTACGTCGTGAACTGCAACCTGCCGCCGCGTAAGACCCAGGTGATCGGCGCGGCGCCCGATGCCGGGGCGATCATCGCCTGCCGCCACAATCCGACCTGCCTGTCCTACTACGTGAACTATCCGGGCATCCTGATCGTCCCGGGCTATCGCCCCTGAGTTCTCGACCAGGCCCGGCCCCGCGCCGACCCACCGCGAGCGGCGGCTACGGCGCCGAGAACAACTCCACTTCGGAGACCAGCGGCAGGTTCAGCGTGGTCCGGATACCGGGCGGGGCGGCGATCACCGCGGGGATCGCGTTGACGATCCGACCGGCGCCGGCCGCGATCGCGGCATAGTTGTGGTCGCCCTTCTTGCTCGTGGGGCAGATGTCGACGACGTAGGACGGCTCGCCGGTGATCTCCACCCGGTAGGACCCACCGGGCTGGGCCGGTTGCGCCCAGTCCGGGCGTAGATCCTCGCGCAGCCGGGTGACGTGCTCGACGACGATCGCGGCGTGATCGCCGACCATGCCCTTGATCTCGAAGCGCACCGCGGCCACGCCGCCCTTGGGGATGTGGCCGGCGGCGACGTCGAAAGCCTCAGGGGCCGGCTCCCGTTCGTAACTCTCGGTGATCGAGTCCAGCGAGATGTTCAGCCCCGCGGCCAGCTGCCGGATACCACAGCCCCAGGCGATGCCGAGCACGCCCGGCTGGAACAGCATCGGCACCTCGTCAAGGGGCTTGCCGAAGCCCATGACGTCGAACATGACGATCGCCCCGTCGTAGGTGGCGTAGTCGGCGATCTCCATGCAGCGCACCTGTTCGATGCTCTGGCAGGTGCTGGCGAACGCCAGCGGGACCAGGTCGGTGACGAAGCCCGGGTCGACGCCGTTGATGTAGATGCTGGAATTGCCAAGGCGGCCAGCTTCTTCCAGGGGCTGGATGTACTTGTCCGGCATCACGTGCCATGGGAACTGCAACACCACTGGCGCCGAGCCCACCACGTTGATGCCGGCGGCCAGGATCTTGCGAACATCCTCCATGGCCTGGGGCATGCGGTTGTCTCCCATTGCGCAGTAGACCGCGCATTCGGGTTCGGTAGCCAGCACGGCGTCGAGGTCCTTGGTCGCGAGAATGCCGGTCTTCACGTCCAGGCCGGCCAGTTCTCCCGCGTCCTTGCCCACCTTCTCGTCGGCGGACACGCACAGCCCGGTGAGCTCGAAGCCCGGGTTCTCGATCAACTCGGATAGGGCGATCCGGCCGACATTTCCGGTGCCGATGTGGGCAACGCGGATGGCCATGGGTTCTCCTCACACTGGGGTCTGCGGTGGGTTCAGTATGCGCACTCCGCGGCGAAACTGGAACAGGTTCTACTTCGTCGGAGTGCCGCACGGTAGCGTGTCGCCTCATGGGACGCGTAGACGACAAAGTGGCCATCATCACCGGCGGAGCTCAGGGGATGGGAGCCGCCGACGCGCGAATGCTCGTCGCCGAGGGCGCCAAGGTGCTGATCGGGGACATCCTCGACGACAAGGGCAAGGCCCTGGCCGACGAGCTCGGTGACGCCGCGCGCTACGTCCATCTCGACGTCAGCGATGCCGATCAGTGGCAGGCCGCCGTCGAGACTGCGGTCACCGAATTCGGCAAGGTCAACGTGCTGGTGAACAACGCGGGCATCGTTCAGGTCGCGCCACTGAAGTCGCTGGACGTGGAGCGGTGGAAAAAGGTCCTCGACGTCAACCTGACCGGGGCGCTGCTCGGGATCAAAGCTGTCCTGGAGCCGATGAAGGCCGCTGGGGGTGGCTCGATCATCAACGTGTCGTCCATCGAGGGCATGCGTGGCGCTTCCTGGGTGCACAGCTACGTGGCGTCCAAATGGGGCCTTCGCGGCCTGACGAAGTCCGCGGCCCTGGAGTTGGCGTCCGACAACATTCGGGTCAACTCGGTGCACCCAGGCTTCATCCGCACGCCGATGACCAAGCACCTTCCCGAGGACATGGTCAGCGCCCCGCTGGGCCGTCCCGGCAAGCCCGAGGAAGTGGCCACCTTCATCGTGTTCCTGGCCAGTGACGAGTCGTCATTCTCCACCGGTTCGGAATACGTGGTCGACGGTGGCCTGATCACCGACGTTCCGCACCGCGCGATGCCCTGATCGCGTCGACGAGGCAATCGGGTCTAGTCCCGCCGGCGCGTCCGCAGCGCCAGGGACGCGAACGCCGCGCCCAGGGCCGCCCGCCCCAGTGCGGGGAAGTGGCCGATCGCGTTGGCCGCACCGCTCTTGCGGCCCGGAATGGTCAGCCGCATTACCGGCCAGTCGTTGGCGGCGGCCTTCGCCGCCAGGCCGGGCCTGGGGTTGACCGGCCTGGGATGGCCGACCAGGGTCATCAGCGCGGCGTCCTCGTCCCCGTCGGCGTAGAAGTAGCTGGCGGCCAGGTCGATGTCGTTGTCCGCGCAGAACCGTTGCACCGCAGTGGCTTTCTGCCGTCCCCACACGATGGGCCGGTTGATGGTTCCGGTCAGCCGGCCGGCGTCGTCGAGCTCGAAGGTGTTGCACACCACCTCCTCGATACCCAGCGCGCGGGCCACCGGCTCGGCATGGATGGTCAGGGCTGACGAGCTCATCACAACGGTGTGCCCGCGAGCCTGATGAGCCGCGACGATCTCGCGCATCAGCGGATACACCCGGGCCGCGACCTGTTCGGTGTACAGCCGCTCGCCGATCTCATCGAGCTCGGCCAAGGACTCGCCGCGCAGGTAACCGGCCGCGCGGATCAGCAGCCGCTCGAACTGCATGCGGCCGAGCTTGTAGCGCAGCGATGCCTCGATCACGCCGAGGACCTCGCCGATCCTGGCCTGCCCGCGGCGGACTCGGTCGCTGGCGTGTGCGGTTGCGGTGAATCCGGCCACCAGAGTGCCGTCGAGGTCGAAGAACGCGCCGACCGTCGGCCCCGTCGGGCTGCCGGCGATCTGGACGAGCGGATCCGATGACAGGGTCACCCCACCATCATGCCGATCTTGTCGGGAATGCCCGGCGATGTGTCGTGTTGCACACCCACATGAAGCTCAACGATGCGGCGCGCGCTCTGATCGGCTCCGCTGCCGACGCCACGTTGGTCACCCTCAACCCGGACGGCAGCCCCCAGGTGTCGTTGGTGTGGGTGGCGTTGCAGCCCGGCGAAGACGGCGACGAGCTTGTCGTCGCCAGCCTCGCCGACCGCAAGAAGGTCCGGAACGTGCGCCGCGACGGTCGCGTCGCGCTGACGATCGTTTCGAGCGAACCGGGCAGTGTGAGACGTCCGTACCTCATCGTGACCGGGACCGCACGCGTCGTCGAGGGCGGCGCACCCGGACTCCTGCGGGAACTCGCCGCGACGATGGTCACCGACGACGACGTGACGTTCCCGCCCGAGGATTCACCGCCGGGATACGTGACCCGCATCCGGATCGACGCGATCGGCGGCATCGGACCCTGGACCGACTAGCCGCCGTGTTTGCCGCGCGTCTGGGCCGTTGCCTCCAGTTCGTCTTCCCAGGCGCCCTCGTCGCGCCCGAGCGCGATCGTGGCCGCTGCCATGGCGCCGACGGCCATGGCCAGCACCACCGCGACCGGTTTACTGACCGCCAGGTGATCGCCCAGCACGACCTCACCGAGCAGCACGGCTACCACGGGTTCGAGCACCAGCATCGCGGGAACCGAGGCCCGCAGCGAGCCGGCGTGGAAGGCCGACTGTTGAAGCAGGGTCGCGATGATCCCGACCGCGAAGACCACATACAGCACCGGCGTGGTCAGCAACCGCACCACGCTGCCCTCGCGGACGATGTGCATGACGAGCTTGGTCAGCACCGCCACCACACCGAAGAGGACGCCGACGCCCACCGCCAGCAGGATGGCGCGGCGCCAGTCGGACAGCCGCAACGCCCCCAGCAGGCAGCCCGACACGAACAGCAGGCTGATCCCGGCGACAATCACGGCCGGCAGCGTCGCACCGTCGTAATCACCGGGCTTGGTGCGCGCCAGCGATACGAACACCCCCAACGCGACCGTGAGCAGCGAGGCCCAGCCCCACTCGGCGCGGCTGACTCGCCGGTGGGCCAGTCGCGCGCTCAGCGGCAGTGCGAACAGCAGCGCCGACACCATCAGCGGGGCCACCAGCAGGATGGATCCGAAGGCCAGCGCGACCGCCTGAAAGGCGTAACCGGTTACCGCGGCGGCAGTTCCGGCCCACCAGAGCCGGCGGCGAAGCAGCGTGGACACCATCACGGTGCTGACGCCTTGATCGTGGGGCACGTCCATGGTGGCCCGTTGCCGGACGACGATGCCGACGGCGGCGAACACCGCACCGGCAAGGGCGGCTGCCACGACGAAGGCGTGTTGCAGCAAAATCCGTCCTTCCGATGCTGTTGTTCGGCGGTGCTACCTCCGAATCTAGGCCACCCACGCGTTTGGCGAGCGGCGCGCGGGTGTCAGTGGATCTGCACGACCACCGATGTGCCGTTGTACCCGGTGACCCTCACCCAGGCGGGGGCGGGTTCCGAATCCGGTGCCCGGCCGGTGATCGAGACGGTCTCGCCGGGGAACACGGTGACATAGTTGTCGTCGTACTCGATCGGCAGGATCTCGTCGGCCAGTGCACTTGGCAGCAGTTCGGCGCGTTCGAAGAACGCGATGTGCGAGGTCGGGTTGTGCAGGCTGATCGTGACGTCGCGCCCGCCGTCCCGGCCGGCGGCGGCGGTGATGTCCAGCGGCACCTTGGGCATCGAGTTCAGCGCGGTCATGTCGGCCCAGCTCACCTGATTGGCGTTGAATGCGGCGTCGTTGGCGGGCGGGCCGACGTCGTCGACCCGCCGGGACTGCCAGTACACGTTGTCGGCGATGACGTCGCCGGCCGGGTCGAGCAGTTCGCAGCGCACGAAGAACACCGGGGAGTCGGACGGACCGGGCGGCAGTGTCATCGCCTGCACCGCACCACCCGGGTCGACGCTGATGCCGTCGGCCGCCCGGTCGTCGCGCAATGCGCCCTTCACGTCGTAGGTGCGGACCCGGACCCGCAGGTTCTCCCGGGAGCCGGGAGTCTGGTTGACCACGGTCACGTGCGCCTGGCGGTGGTTGCCGGTCGCGTAGGAATCGAACACCACCGACAGTGGCTGTAGGCCCTTCTTGGCGCCGTAGTAGGCGCCGCCGGGGCGCAGGTAGTAGTCGAAGATGTTGCCGAAGAACGACGGCCAATGACTGTTGAGCATCCAGTAGATGGTCATCTTGTGCCCGTCCCAGCCGTTGGCGGCGAAGGATTCGAACTGCGCGCGGGTGGCCTCGTAGTGCGCCAGCTGGGCCTTGTCGGCGAACATCTTCGCGCTGGTAGACGGACCGTAACGCCGGTCGATGACACGCTGGACGTTCACCAGGCGCGAGTTCTGCGGATCGGATCCGGCGTGGAAGAACCAGGTGTCGTTGATCGGCCACAGTTTGTCGGGCGGGATGAACTTCTGCAGACTGGCGAATGGCGGAATGTGTTCGTTGTCACCCTGTTCGGCCGACGAGCCGCGAGCGGCCCCGTACTGGCCGGCGAACCAGTAGGACGGCGGGCGCCACGTATAGGGGCCGGCCATCTGGATGCCGTCCCACAGCTGCTGGCCGTCGGCGTCTCGGTTCAGCGATGACACGGTGTCCACGGTGGCGTTCTGCCAGTGCAGATCGGACAGGATCTGGTGGTAATCGGTCAGCACTCCGGCGGGAGGGCGCCCGTCACTGCCGTTGGCCCAGACGAACACCGATGCGTGCGGGCGCAGCATTGTGATCTGGGATCGCAGGCTTTCCTGCGCGACGCGGTAGTCCTCGTCGTCCCACTGCTGCCACTTCTCCCACTGGTTGCAGCACATCCACCCGTACATCAGCGGGATGCCGAGTTCGTCGGCCATCTCCACGAAACGGCGCGAGGAGATCTTGGACTCCAGTCGCAGCATGTTCAGCCCGAGGTCTTTGACGTAGCGCAGGATCGCGGCGTCGCGGTCGGGGTCGTACTTGTACAGCAGGTCCGGAGTGTAGGTGGCGCCCCGGATCAGGAAGTTCTTGCCGTTGACCTGGAGGTAGAAGTTCCCGCCGGTGCCCAGGTCGGCGAATGAGTCGTCCGAGTCGCGGCCCTGGGTGATGGTGCGGATACCGAACTTGAGGGTGGAAACCTCGGTGACGACTTCTTTGCCGGCGTCGTTCTGGACGAATTCGAGCCTCAGATCGTAGAGGTCGGGTCGGCCCATCGTGTAGGGCCACCACAGGTCGGGGTGGTCGACGACCAGCGCCGCGAACCGGTCGGGGCTCAGCGTGATCTCGCGCTCCTCGCCGGCCAGCAACGCGACCGGCTCGTCGACATGGATGGGGGCCCTGCCGTTGCGGGTGATGGTGGCGCGCAGCACGCCGCGCACTTGCCGGATGGAGTAGTTGCGCAGCGGCGCGTAGACCGTCAGCCGGGCACTGTCGGTGTCGGGCAGCGGGAGCTCGGTGTTGACCGTGGCGTCACCGATCGACACCGGTCCGGATGTCTTGAGGTACACCGGTTTCCAGATCCCCGCGTTGCGGTCGGGCACGAAGGAATTGCCGTTGGCGGGATTCTTGTCCGGCCCCTGATAGCCCAGATATCGCCAGTTGATCCAGTCGTACCAGCTGTCGGCGAGTTCGACACCGTCGACGTCTTGGACGGCCTGTTCCGGGGTGACCTTCACCGCGAGGGTGTTGGGCCCACCCGGGGTGATCCAGCGCGTGACGTCGAGTTCGTGGTCGGTGTACATGCCGACGATCTGTTCGTTGCCGGCGACGCGGTGACCGTTGAGCCAGATCTCGGCGCGGTAGTTGATACCCGGGAAATCCAGCAGGTAAGTCGGGTGGTCGCTCGGGGCGGTGAACGTAGTCCGATACCACCAGTCCTGCTTGTAGAGGTCCTGCGGGACTTCCTCGAGCAGGTTCTTGCCGTAATAGAGATTCGGGTAGACGCCGTCGTCCTGCAACGTTTCCAGGACGGTGGCGGGCATGCGGCGCACCGGGTGCCAAGCCGCGGCGTCGTAGTCGTTCGCCGAGATCACCGCGCCGCCGTCGGGCAGGCCGCGCGCCGAGGCGAGTCGCCAACCGTCGGCCAGTTCGATGTCCTGCGCCGAGTGCGGCTGCGGACCGCTGAACACCCGCAGGTCGCCGGCGCAGACCAGCAGCACGAGGATGACGAAGATCGTCCCGAGGGTCTTCGCCACCGTCCCCAAGCTCCTCGTGTCGAGATCTGCGACAGGGCACCCAGCGCAACCGATCATCTGTCGCGCGTTCATCTTGGCAGAGCGGTGGTGCGGTCGCCGCATCTGCCGGAGTTTGTGTGGACCCCGCCGAACTCGCCGCGCCGATCTACGCTGGGGCCATGACCGATCACGACCGCGCCGCCGCCCGCCGCGAGATTGCCGATGCTCTGCTGAACGCCCTCGAACGCCGTCACGAAGTGCTCGACGTCATCGTCGACGCGGATGATCGGGCGGCGGCGGTGGACGCCATCACCGCGCTGCTGGGTACCTCTCGGCTGGGCAGCGAGGCCGTCCTGGGGTTGTCCTTCGACCAGGTGACCAAGGATGCCCGCGACCGCATCGCCGACGAACTCAACGACCTCAACAGCCAGCTGTCGTTCACCCTCGGGGAGCGCCCGGCAAGCTTGGACGAGAGCCTGCAACTGCGCCCGTTCTCGGATGAATCCGACCGCGACATCTTCGCCACCCGCACCCAGGAGATCGGTTCCGCCGGAGACGGTTCGGGCGCGCCCGCCGGCGATCTTGATGACGAGATCCGTTCGGCACGTGACCGTTTGAGCGCCGAGGAGGCTGCCTGGTTCGTCGCCATCGATGGCGAGCAGAAGGTGGGCATGGTGTTCGGCGAGCTGGTCGGCGGCGAGGTCAACGTTCGTATCTGGATCCATCCCGACCACCGGAAGAAGGGCTACGGCACCTCGGCCTTGCGCAAGTCGCGCACCGAGATGGCCGCCGCCTTCCCGGCTGTCCCGCTCGTGGTCCGGACTCCGGGCGCAGCGCCCCGCTGAGCGGCGTTCCCGGGCGAAGGCGCGCGTTGGCGCGACGACACGCGGTAGTTGCGGGTATCGCGCGCACGGTCGCTGTCCGAGAACTTGGCGCGCCTGCGTAATCTCCCACGGTATGGGTACGCGCGCGGGAATCGTGGTCACCGGCACCGAAGTTCTCACCGGACGCGTGGCTGACCGTAACGGTCCGTGGGTCGCCGACCGCTTGCTGGAGTTGGGCGTCGAGTTGGCCCACATCACGATCTGCGGTGACCGGGCGGCCGATATCGAGGCGCAGCTGCGGTTCCTGGCTTCCGAAGGTGTCGACCTGATCGTCACCACCGGCGGCCTCGGCCCGACCGCCGACGACATGACCGTCGCGACCGTGGCGCGGTTCTGCGGTCGTGAGCTGAGGCTCGATGCCGAACTGGAAGCCAAGATCACGGCGATCTTGAAGAACCTGATGGCCCGGTTCACCGGCGTCGATTTCGACGCCGTACGCGCGGCCAACCGCAAGCAGGCGATGGTGCCCGTGGATGCCCACGTCCTGGACCCGGTGGGCACCGCCCCCGGCGTCGTGGTCCCCGGAGCGCCGACAGTGCTGGTGCTCCCCGGGCCACCGCGCGAACTTCAGGCGATGTGGCCGGCCGCCATGGCCGATGAAGCCGTCCAGCAGGCCATCGCCGGGCGGACGGTCTACCGCCAGGACACGGTGCGGATGTTCGGCCTGGCCGAGTCCGGGCTGGCCGAGACACTGCGCGAAGCCGAGAGCATTCCCGGGTTCACCGGCCTCGAGATCACCACCTGCCTGCGCCGGGGCGAAGTGGAGATGGTGACCCGCTACGAGCCGAACAGTGCCGAGACCTACGAAAAGCTGATGGACCTGGTGCGGGTCCGGCACGGGGAAATGGTGTTCTCCGAGGACGGTTCGCTGATCGACGACCAGGTGGCCGCCCTGCTGGCGGGCCGGCGCATCGCAACGGCGGAGTCGTGCACCGCCGGCCTGCTGGCCGCTCGTCTCACCGACCGGCCCGGCTCTTCGGCGTATGTAGCCGGCGCGGTCGTGGCGTACGCGAACGAGGCCAAGGTGGATGTCCTCGGCGTCGACCCGGCCCTCATCGAGGCGCACGGCGCGGTGTCCCAGGAAGTGGCTGAGGCGATGGCGGCCGGCGTGTTGCGCAGGTTCGGCGCTGACACCGCGGTCGCGATCACCGGGATCGCCGGGCCCGGTGGCGGAACTGAGGCCAAACCGGTAGGCACCGTGTGGTTTTGTGTGATGCTCGGCGACGGCACGGCGGTGAGCCGGCCCGTGCGCCTGCCGGGGGAGCGGGCCGACATCCGCGAGCGATCCACGACGGTGGCGATGCACCTGTTGCGCCGCACCCTACTGGGACTGACCGCTTAGCCGTGATCCAGTGACCCCGGATCGACCGGGAAGTCGAAGTATGTGTCGGGGTATGGCTCCGGCTGATAGGTGTAGTGCCACCACTCGATGGAGTTGTCACCAAACCGAACCTGTTGTGGTGCAGTGCAGTCCATCAGCGGCTGACCGGGGACGTAGGGCGGGGTCGGCGTTGCCGGCAACGCCGACCAGGGTGAGGTCCATGGTCGAACCACGGCTGTGCCCCGAGCGTTCGGCGATGTAGCCGTCGTCGAACAGATTCGCCTTGTCGACCCGCGGATAGAACTCGGCCTTCATTCTCTGGTCATCAAGATTGGTTGCCCACGAAACGAATTCGTTGACCGCCTGCTGTGGGCGGTAGCAGTCGTACACCCTGAGGGTGTAGCCGAGCCCAGCGAAATCCTGCTGGGCGCGCCGCAGCCCCTCGGCCGCTTCACGGGTGAGGATGCACATCGGGCTGCGGTACCCGTCGATGGGATCGGGCGATGAAGTCGTGCGCGGTGGCGTACCGGATCTCCTGCAGGATCGACGGATCGACGTCGGACAGCGCCACGAAATCCGCGGGAGCAGGGGAGTCGGCGCGCGCGGCGGGCGCTGAAACGGGAAGGATGGCCAGCGCTGCCGTCGCGGCGATGGGGAGGCGAATCAATACCCGGTCACGGGTTTTCGTCACGGTCCCAGAGCTCGAGCATGGTGCGCAGGATGTCCTCGGCCCGGCCCAGGCCGGCGAGATGACTCTCGCCCGAAAGCGCGTGCAATTCGGCGTCGGGCAGTCGGGACACCACGTGCTCGCCGTGCGCGAACGGCACGATGTGATCGCGGTCGCCGTGCCACCACCGCACCGGAACCTTGACCTCGTCCAGCCGGAAACCCCAGTCCCGGGCGAACACCACGATGTCGGCCAGCGGGGCCGCCAGTTGCTTACGGCTGCCGTTGAGCAGATCGTCGAGGAACATTGCCTTGAATTCGGGACGAACCAGCATCTTGCGGTCGCCCTCCGGGGAGATCCCGGCGTAGATGTAGAGGGCGGGCTCGGCGACCGGCCTGATCAACCGAATGAGGCTGACGGCCGCGAGCCGGAGCGGCGCCCCGGCCACCTCGATGATCGGGGCTGCGACGGTACCCAGCTTCATCAACCCACCACTGATCGCGTCGGGGCCCACGGTCGGGGCCACCCCGCCGAGCACTCCGGCCGCCACGATGCGATCGGGCATCGCGGTGGCGCAGGCCAGGGTGTACGGACCGCCGCCGGACAACCCGACAACGGCCATTTTCTCGACGCCGAGGGTGTCGGCGATGATCGTCAGGTCGTTGGCGAAGGCCAGCACGTTGTCGTACTGGAACGGGGTCGAGGATCCGATGCCGGGCCGGTCGACCCCGATGAGCCTGATGTCGTTCTGCTCGGCGAAGACCCGGGCTTCCACCGGGATCTGGCGCCTGGCCCCCGGGGTGCCGTGCAGCCAGAAGACCGCCCGCCCGTGGGCGCTGCCGAATTCCGCGAAACCGATCTGGCGGTCCTCACCGACCGCGATGTTGCCCTCCAACTTCGGACGAGCGATAGCGACAACCATGGGCACAGTGTGTCACGCGGCCGACGGCCGCTGTGCGGATCACCCAAAGGGGTATCGCTCAGGATGCGAGGGTGCCGAGCCAGCCCGGCGGACGGCGCTGCGCCCAGGGGATGGCTTGCTCGAGCTGGGCGGCCAGCTGCAGCAGGACGGTCTCCTCGGGCGCCATCAGCTGAACACCGATGGGCAGGCCGTCCTCGGTGGCCGCCAGCGGAAGTGAGATGGCCGCCCAGCCGGTCACGTTGCCCATGGTCGTCCACCCGGTATGGGCGAATTCGACGTCGAAGAACGCCCGGGTGGTGCCTCGTGGCTGATCGAGGACGCCATAGTGCGGTGGTGGCGCCAGCAGCGTCGGGACGAGCAGCACGTCGTGGGCACCCAGGCCCGCGACGAACTGTCGGGTTTGAGCGTGGATGATGTCGATGGCATCGGCGTAGTCGACGCCGGAGGTAGTGAAGCCCTCTCGCATCATCACCCAACTGCTTGCCTCGAATTCGTCCTCGAACGGGTCGCGGCCAAGGTGTGATCGGGCCAAGTTGTACAGCTGCACGTTGCTGACGTTGTGCAGCACCGCGATCGCGCCGGCGACGGCGTCGGCGTCGAATCCGGGCGCTCCCGGTTCGACGTGATGGCCGATCGATTCCAGTGCGCGCCCGGCGATTTCGACGGCGGCAACGACGCGTGGATCGGTTTGGGGAGCGGGAAACGGGGATCCGGTGGCGATCAGGATCCGCTGCGGTGGCGGCGGTTGGTCGATGGCGCGCAGGAACGGCGTCGCCGGCAACGGTGCGTTGTACGGATCACCGGGCGCCCCTCCGGTCACCGCGTCGAGCAGGGCGGCGCTGTCGCGCACCGTGCGGGTCAGGGCGTGCTCGACGGCCAGCCCTTCCAAGAGGTGCCCGGACGGCGCGAACGACGTCCGGGCCCGTCGGGGTTTGAGTCCGACCAGTCCGCAGCAGGCGGCGGGCACCCGGATCGAGCCGGTCCCGTCACCCCCCGATGCGGCCGGCACCACCCCCGCTGCCACCGCGGCGGCCGATCCGCCGCTGGAGCCACCGGGGGTGATGTCCGGCGACCACGGATTGGCGGTGCGGCCGAACAGCGACGGCTCGGTTGTGCAGTGGTTGCCCCATTCCGGGGTGTTGGTCTTGCCGAACACCACCAGGTCGGCCGCCAGGTAGCGCTCGACGATCCATGCGGTCTCGGTGGCGACGTAGGTGCGCAGTGCCCGCGAACCCATCGACTCGCGGACACCGGCCAGCGATGCGCCCAGATCCTTGAGCAGAAACGGAACTCCGGCGAGCGGACCGTTCGCACCGGTGCGCAACGTTCCGGCCCGGTCGAGCGCCGCCGCTTGATCACGTCCCCGTTCGAAGAGATCGGTGATGACGGCGTTGAGCCCGCGGGTGGCTTCGGTGCGGGTGATCGCCGCGTCGAGCAGCTCGACCGCCGACACCCCTCCCGACGCGGCCAACTCGGCCTGCCCGATGGCGTCGAGGTCGGCGAGGTCAGCGGCAAGTTTGGCGTCCATTCTCACGGATCCTCGCCGCCGCGGCGCCAGGCGGCAACCCGGGCGCGATCCTCAGTCGCCGCCGGGACTGAGCAGTTCGCTCGATTCGCTCTGCTGCGCGGCGGCGGCTTCCTTGGCCGCCTGCTCTTCCTCGGATGCCTCCTCCGCCTGGCCCTCGGGGCTGGCCAACGAGTTGCCGGGCTTGCCCGCGCTGGCGAGTTTGGCGTCACAGTTCAGGTAGAGCAGCACGGTGTCGGTGACGGGGGAGAAGTTGTCGCCCTTGAGCCAGGACGCCTTCTGCGAGCGGGTCACCACGCAGTCGCTCTGGCTGACCCCGTCCCCGACGGAGGTGGCGACCACGGGCGTCTCGCCGGCGTCGCTGATGGCCGAGGAGGCGTCCGAATACGACTGCCCGGCATAGTCGTCGGCGAGGGCGACACCGGACCCCACCGTGATCGACATCGCACCGAGGCCGAGGGCTCCCAGCCCGAGTCGAATGAGCTTGGTCATAGGCGATCGTCCTCCACGCTGGTCTCCGACATGCAGCGTCACAGTCGCCGGGACGCGAAAACTGAGAATAGGGGCACTGTCTGGCAACTACCTGGAGGCCAACTGACGGCACTCTGGTAACCGGGGACGGCCGGGCCGCTTTCTCTTCGCCTTCCGGAGTCCCGCCCGTCACCTCGCCGATATCGTCCGGTCGGCCCGGCGGGGTTGACTGGCCGCATGTCTGAAACTCCGACCGAGTTCGAAACAGTCTCCGCCGTTCCGGCCGTCGATGACGACGCCACACCGATTGCCGCCGACGAACCCGACGAGGACCTCCTGCCGGGCGAGGTCGGCGGCGACGAAGATCACGAATCACGGATGAACATCGTCATTCGCCAGGTCCTCGAGCGCCAGATCGCCGTCGGTCAGGCCCTCAGCAGCCAATTGATCGATGCTGCAACCGATGTCACGACCGCCGTCGCGCACGCACCGGCCACGTTCGCGGGTGCCATTCAAGACGGAGATACCCTCGCCGCGGCCTGGGAGCGCACCGGCACGGGTGTACAGGACGTGATCGGCGAAGCCGGCGGACGGCTTCGTGCCGCTGTCACAACCTTCGTCGGGCATCAGGCCACCCTTCCGGTGGCGATCCTCGGCTACGCGGGCGAGGTCGCCGGTTCCCTGGCCTCCGCCCAGGGCACGGTGGCGGGCTCGGCCTTCGACGGCGCCTTCGCGGTGGCGATCGCCGCCACCCAGGGGCACAATGTGCGTGAAGCGTTGGGCCGCAACATCGAGGAGTTGCGGGCCACGGCGACCGCGGCTCGCGGTGACGTCAACGAGTCGGCCAAACGGGCCGGCCAGGAGGTTCGAGGGGCCGTCGGCGGCGAACTCGGCCCGCTGGTCGCTGCGATCACGGGTGCCGACGAGGATTCTTGACAGACAACGAACTTCAGGTGACAACCAGCACAGTGCGGCGCGTGTCGCGGCGGCCGCTGTCGGCCGGGTGGCACAGTGGTGTCGTGGCACAAACACGACGGACACGATCGGGTCCCTGGCGCCATCCGTTGTCGCTGGGGTTCGAGGCGCACCGCGGGCTGCTGCTATTGCGTCTGCGCTGGCATGAGCGAACCCGCCGGCGCGCGGACACGTCACACACCGGTGCTGGCGACACGCCTTCGGTATGACGACGGGGTTTCCCCGCAGAACTGACTGAAGGCCCGGGTGAACGAGCCCACGCTGTCGAAGCCGACGGCGGTGGCGGTCTGCTGCACGCTCTGGGCCGGGCCGGCCAGTAGTGCCATCGCCCGCAACATCCTGGCGTGCAACAGGTAGGTGCGCCAGGACATCTGCGCCTCGTTCTGGAACTGGCGTCGCAGTGTGCGTTCGGAGACGGCGACCGCGCGGCAGACCTCTTGCAGGCTCACCGACTGCAGATGGTTCTTCGTGTAGGCCATCGCCGCCGCCACGATAGGGTCGTCAGAGCTCGGAAGGCTCAGCGGCGCTTCGTGATCCAGTGCCTCGGCCACCAGGTTGGCCAGCGTGCCGAAAAACAGGTCGGACGCTTCGTCCTCGTCGGCGCGGTAGATCGGCCAGCGCAGTGCGTAGAGCATCATCTCCCGGATGAGCGGGGAAACCGCCAGAATCCGGGCGCGATCGCCGGGATTGGGGATGAGCTCCGGGTCGAACATCACCGCCAGTGTCTTGACCGACGGATTCATCGTCGCCTGGTGCTCCAGCCCGGCGGGGATCCAGGCCGCCTGCTGGGGCGGCAACAGATAGTGTGCCGATGCCGTCTCGACCTCGACCACCCCACCGATCGCGTATTCGACCTGGTGCATGTCGTGAAAATGCCAGCCGGTGACCAGCAGGTCGCCCTCGTAGAGGTAGCTGCCCGCCAGGACCCGCCCGCCCCGGCGCAGCTCCACCTGGCCGATGTTGGCCGGTTGCGCCCCCGGCCGCATCTTGGCCGTTTCGGCCAAACCTCTGGCCGAATGTGCGGAGACGGTCATGGTTATCGAGGGTACAACTTGAAACATGAACGTCGACGACCTGATTCTGGTGAGCATCGACGACCATGTGGTCGAGCCGCCCGACATGTTCCTCAACCACGTCCCGGCCAAGTACAAGCCGGACGCGCCGATCGTCGTCACCGATGACAAGGGCGTCGACCAGTGGATGTACCAGGGCCGCCCGCAGGGCGTGAGCGGGCTGAACGCGGTGGTGTCCTGGCCTGCCGAGGAGTGGGGTCGCGATCCGGCCGGCTTCGCCGAGATGCGCCCCGGCGTTTACGACGTCCATGAGCGGGTCCGCGACATGAACCGCAACGGCATCCTGGCCTCGATGTGCTTCCCGACGTTCACCGGCTTCTCCGCGCGGCACCTCAACATGACTCGCGAGGACATCACCCTGGTGATGGTGTCTGCCTACAACGACTGGCACATCGACGAATGGGCCGGCTCCTATCCGGACCGCTTCATCCCCATCGCGATCCTGCCGACCTGGACGCCCGAGGGGATGTGCGCCGAGATCCGCCGGGTCGCGGCCAAGGGCTGCCGGGCCGTCACCATGCCCGAACTCCCGCATCTGGAGGGTCTGCCCAGCTATCACGACGAGGACTACTGGGGTCCGGTGTTCCGGGCGCTATCCGAGGAGAACGTGGTGATGTGCCTGCACATCGGCACCGGGTTCGGCGCGATCAGCATGGCGCCCAACGCGCCCATCGACAACATGATCATCCTGGCCACCCAGGTGTCGGCGATGTGCGCCCAGGATCTGCTGTGGGGACCGGCGATGCGCAACTATCCCGACCTGAAGTTCGCCTTCTCCGAGGGCGGTATCGGCTGGATCCCGTTCTACCTCGACCGCAGCGACCGCCACTACACCAACCAGAAATGGCTGCGGCGCGACTTCGGCGACAAGATGCCCAGTGAGGTGTTCCGCGAGCACTCGCTGGCCTGCTACGTCACCGACAAGACCTCGCTGAAACTCCGCCACGAGATCGGCATCGACATCATCGCCTGGGAGTGCGACTACCCGCACTCGGATTGCTTCTGGCCCGACGCACCCGAGCAGGTTCTTGCGGAACTGAACGCCGCGGGCGCTTCGGACTCGGACATCAACAAGATCACCTGGGAGAACTCCTGCCGGTTCTTCAGCTGGGACCCGTTCGCCCGTACCGCCAAGAAAGACGCCACTGTCAAAGGGCTGCGCGCGAAGGGTGCCGATGTCGACGTGTCCATCCGCTCCCGCAAGGAATGGGCGCAGCGCTACGCCGAAAAGCAGCTGGCCAAAGCCTGAGCCCCGTCGTTCACGCCCAAACCGACAAATCGCCGGGGAAGTGCGAATAAACGCCCGCATTTCGTCGATCTCGACGGCCGCCGCGTCGCGAAAAGTTTGGGATCGGTAGCGACCACCGGAGCCTGTACTTGGTTCGTGACGGTGCCACCGAGGCGCCGCGCGAACGAAGGGAATACAGGTGAAACGAATTCTCGCGGTTGGTGTCGGCGTGGTCGGCTGCAGCATGCTCCTGATGGCCTGCTCCGACAACAACAGCAGCACCAATCCCACCAGCTCGGCGACGGGTCCCGCGCCCACCAGCGCCGCGGTCGCCTCCGGCGGGAAGACGTCGGTCAAGGTCGAGGGAAACGACCTGCAGGGCCTGGACCTGAACACCGTGACCTGCGTCAAGCAGGGCAACACGATCAATATCGCCAGTGGGGCGGTCGGTGGTCAGCAGGGGCTCGGTGTGGTCATGACCGACGGTCAGCCGCCGAAGGTGCAGTCCCTGGGGATGGTCGTCGATGGCAACGCACTCGCGGTGAGCGACAACATGGGCATGAAGACCGGTTCTGCCGACGTCAAGGTGGATGGCAACACCTACACGATCACCGGTGAGGCGGCCGGCGCCGATATGAAGAACCCGATGGCCGGCATGATCAGCAAGAAGTTCGAGATCACCGTCACCTGCAGCTGAGGTGGCCGGCATCGCGGGAGAGGGACGGCGGACGTGCCGGGCACGTCCGCCGTCTCGGCGGCTCCGAACCGTTCGGCCGACTTATGATCCAGCCGTGTCCATCAACACTGAGCTGCAGCGGGCCCGCCAGCTCGCGCTTGCCGCCAAGGAGGAGGTGGCCAAGGAGCTGCTGCTGTCGCTCATGCCGGAGATCGAACGCGAGGGTCGCGACGACCTGGCCCTCGAGGTCTACGCCCAGCTCGGCGAGATCTACCTCACCAGAACGGCTTACGACGGCACCCGCGAGTGCCTCCGGCGGATGACCGACTGCCTCGCCCAGTACGCCGACGGCGCGCCGACCGGCCATCTGGTCGCCCGCTATACCCTGCGGGCCCGATACCTGCGCACCGGCCTGGCCGCGGCGGCCGGCGATCACGAAGAAGCCGCGACCGAGCTCGCCGGCCTGCACGATGACGAAGCCGGGCAACAGCTCCCCGACCTGGAAGCCGAACAGCGCCATCTGTCGACCCTGGCCGCTGTGCTGTGCGCGACGGCGCTGTGCGACGACGATCTGCACGTACCGGCCTCGGCACTGTGGCAGGAGATCATCCCGATCGTTGACGGACTGACCGACGGCACCGACGACGCCGACCAGCTCCTGGTTGCCGCCGGAATCGCCTACGGCCGGTTCTGCGTGGAGACCGGCAGACTGGGCGAAGGCGAGCAGTGGCTACACCGGGCGGGCGCCCGAGCGCAGCGCCGGGAGTGGGGATTGTATTGGGCGCGAGCTGAACTCGAGACTGCCGCAGCCGCCTGGATGCGGGGGGACCACGAATCCACCGAGCGACTGGTCGGGTCCGCCTATCCGGTGATCGCCGAGCATTCACGCGCCCATGACGTCGCCCGGTGCTGGTGGTATTTCGGACTCACCCGGTTGGGATTCGGCTGGCTGGAAGAGGCCGACGAATCCTGGGGACATGCCGAAACACAGTGGCGAGAGCTGGGCCGCCCGCTGTACATCCATCGCATCCTGCTGCAACGCAGCTGGATCTCGGTGTTCCGGGGACGCTTCGCCGAGGCGGTCGACCGGGTGGCCGAGGCTCGCGCGTTCCTGGACGACTGGCCGCGATCGAGTTGGTTGCAGTACGCCCGCCTCGACGACCACCTCGGCTCGATCTGGCGGGCCGACGCCCTGGCCGACTTGAACGTCGACGGTGCCGGCGATCCGTGGGACAGCTGGCAGCAGGTCCAGGAGAGCCAGGTGGCCTCCGCCGGCCTCACCCGGTTCGAGGCCGGGAGTGAGCGCCACCGCAACGCCATGGCCAAACTGGAGAAAGCTGCCGAACTGAAGATTCCCGCCGCCCTGGCCGTGGACTCCGTGCGCTACGCCATGCCGGACGCCGACGCGCGCTGGCGATGGGCGTCGGCGGTGTCGGCACGGATGCTGGCCGGCGCGTTCTCGGTGGCGTGGGAGTCGGAGAACGACGCACTCCTCAGCGAACTGATCGAATATCATTGTGCGCGTGGCACTTTTGCCCACGAACCGCGTGCGCAAGACAGCGGGTGGGATGCCCCGGCAACTGCGGTGGCGCCGGTGGAGACATTCGACGAGGAGGCGTTGGCCGCCAGCGGGTACTCGGTCGACGCACTGACGCTCACCACGCTGGGACCGCTGCCACCCCTACAGATGGACCCCGGCGGGGCGCCAATCCTCGCCCGCTACCGACTGCTGGCCCACAACCGCTACGGCCAGGCCGTCACCTCCGGCGGGGCCGCGTGGTCGACGTGGCCATGAGCACCACGCTCGTCCTGCGCTTTGCCGACGTCGGAGTCGCGACCTATGCCAGCCTGCGCATCATCGGCCAGCCCGGGGGGACCGTGACGTGGGTGCTGCACGAGCCGATCGTGCTGGCCGCGCTCAAGGAACTCCAAGCGGCATTACCAGACCCGGACGGCGACGAGAGCCTCACCGAGGCGCTGGACCGGGCGCTGACCCGCGGGCCGTTCGCCACCGCACAGGGCGAGCTGACCCTCGCCTATATCCTGGGCGCGCTGTTGATATCCGCACCGGCGTGGCAACTGATCTCGGATTGCGTCGCCGATCCGCGGCCCGTGCTGTTCATCTCTCCCAGTGCCCGGCTGGCGCGCATCCCGTGGGGCCTGCTGGCGGTTCCGCTGACCGGTCCGGATCCCGAGGAGCTGATCGCCGCGCGCAAGGCGGCGGTCACCTTCAAGGGAACCAACGCGGCCCGCATTCGGTGGCAGCTGGACGATATCGACACCGTCACCGAGGGCTTGCGTCTCATGGAGCTGGCTGATGTGGTGCTGGCCGTGCCACCCAACATCGCGCATGCACCGCGCATACCGGTGCAATGGCGCGAAAGGCGCAGCGCTCCAGCACTTCTGGTGGTCGATCCCCGCGTTCCGGGTCAGCGGCCGGATTCACCCTTGGGCTCGGTGCTGGGCCGGCCGTCGAGCCAGACTGCGCTGTCCCGCCATTTCGGCGAACTCCTCGCGCGCCGTCCGGTACTGCCCCAGGTCGATGCCGCGGTGGAGTTGTTCCGCCGCACCGACGCCGACCGAACCTGGTTGGCCACGCTCCTGGAGTGCGCCCCGAGCCGGTTGCTGTTCGTCGGCCATGCCAGCGCCGCCGACCGTGCCCACGGCTACGCCGATCGCGCCGCCCTGCATCTGGCCTGCACGGCCGCGGCCGAGGGTGCCGCCGAACCAGTCGGGAATCACCGCCCGCTGCTGGCCTCCGACCTGATGGCCGCCGCACTGCCGGCGCCGCCCAGGGTCGCGCTGCTCGCGTGCGGTTCCGGCGGCGACTATCAATTCGACGAGGCGACCGGACTGGTCGCCGCGATGGTTCTGTGCGGCAGCGAACTGGTGACCGCGACGCTGTGGTCGTTGCCCACCACCGCCGGATATCGCCGGTTCACCGTCCGCGCCGAGGATCCGATGGCCGAGATCGTCATCGCCGTCGACAAGGCGCACGAGGATGACGACGCGGTGTTGAGTCTCAACAGGTGGCAGCGCGAGCAGATGCGCCGGTGGCGCGACGGCGACGTCACCGCCAGCCCGCTGTACTGGGCTGCGCTGGTCACGTTCGCGGTCGGGGGTGCGCGGTGACCCGCTCACGCCGGTGGCACGCACACCGCGATCGCGGATTCGTCCTCCGGCAGGTAGTAGGCGTCGATGATGCTGCCGGGGGAGACCTTGAGCAGCGCGGTTTCCGGCACGAGGGTGGTTTCGCGGGCCGGGAACTGACCACCACCGGGGCGGGTGACCATGAGGTCGAGTTCCACCTCGAGGTAGGCGGCCCGCTCGCGGCCGGTGGGCCGCATCCCGGTCACCACCCCGCACGAACGGGTGCCGAACCGGATCACATCCAGCTGATCGTCGGTGAGCACGCCTTGACGAACCAGCGTGTGGTCGACGGCGGCCCGCACCGCGATGGCGTCGTCGGCCAGCGAGAGGTGGTTGCGGCTGGCCGGGTCGAAGGACACCAACACAATCACCCCCGGCCTCAGCGCCGAGACCACCGGATCGCCGTGGCCGTGGCACAGCCGTCCGGTGAAGCGCTGGCCGGCAACACTTTCCACCTCGATGACGATCACGGGATCGTCCGCGTCCGCCACCATCTGTACGGTACCGACGCCGATCGAGCGCGGGCAGCGAGCTCGGCGTGGGCGTGCCGGCCGGGGCGGTTGGCCGGCGAGACCGGCCGCGACGATGATCGCGGCAAGGGTGATGGCGGAGACGACGGCGATGGCGCCCAGCAGTGCATCAGACATGGTCGGCAGCCTGCCCACCGTCACCGGCTACCGAACCCAACTTTGGGCTGCCCTTATCCTGTCCGGATGAGCGCCGCCCCGGACACGGTCACCGCCGTCGGCACGTCGCAGCCGCGACGCGCGGTGATCGACCGCGCGTGGCGGGCGGTCGGGCCGGGCGTGGAAGTCCTCAGCGGTGACGACGGTGGGCCGTTGCGCCGCACGGTGAAGCGGATCATCGACCCGCTGGTCCTGCGGCTGCGCAGTAACCCCGCGTATTCCGCCCCCTTCGTCGACGCTGGCACCGCGGCCCGAATGGTTGACCTGATCATGGGTCATGCCGACCGCTTGCGGTCGACGGCGGCATGGTTCGAGCTGATGAAGCTCGAACGGCGTCGGCTGCGGATCACCACCGGCAATGCCCAAGACCTTTATTTCCCGGTGTGTTTTGAACTGGCGGTGACCCTGGGGGAGCCCGGCGCTGGTGGGCGGCAGGCAGCGGCCGAGACGCTGCGCACCGTCCACGACGATCGCGACCGCACCGCCGTCGAGGTGCTCAACCAGCATGTCGGCTCGCCGCAAGTTCTCGCCCGGCTCTCCGCACAGTTACGCGACAGCTGGGCCGATGTGCGCGCCGACGACAGCATGAGCGGACCCTTCCTGGCCGGTCTGACAACGGTACTGGGACCCACCGACGGGCATCGCGCCACCGTTGCCCGCCAACGGGTTTGGTCGGCACTGATCGCCGACGCCACACCCCACAACCTGGGTGCGCGGGCACGCACGCAGCCTTCGGCGCTGCCGTGGTCGATCCTCGAACTCGGTCTGACGACGGCACTGCCCCTGCATCCACCCCCGCTGATCGGGGGGGTGGAACGTGACCGGCCCCTGGACCGCAGTGTGGTGGACCGCGTCCGAGCCACCCTGCGCCGCGCCCTGGATCGCGACGAGCTGCCCGACGTGCCATTGCTGTGCGCCGAGGAGGTCGACCGAGCTTGTGCGCCATGGGGTTTCCTCGGCGAGGACAAGCAGGCCGCGCTGGTGGCCGGTATCGAGGTCGCCGGTCAGCTCAGCCCACTCGACGATCGTGCGGTGAGCCGGTATCAACTGGCCGCGACGATTCAGGCCAGGTTGCGCAAGGAGGCGTATGTGCTGCATGCCCGCCGGGTGCTGGCCGGTGCGGCTCCGGTTCATCCGCGTCAACGTCAGATCGTCGAAGACCTGGCGTGCTTCGCCCGGCCATATCTGAACCGGCTATGGGCCCGGCTGCATGGCCGTGACGTCTGGCAGGAGTCCTGCGGCGACGTCGATGATCTGCGCGCTCTGCTGGAAGGGGTCGCCCGCTCGGTCAGCCTCGATCATCGCCAGCGGATCAAGTCGATGCTGGAAGTCCAGGTGACCTCATGAGATTGGTCGCCGAATCCGGGCTGTGGCGGACCGGCCCCACGGTCGCCCCGGTGCCCCTGGTCGCCGTCGCCGAAGTCGACGGTGCGGTGCTGGCCTGGACCGTCGACGAGCCCGGCGCACAAGCCCAGATCACCCTGACCGACACCGTACGAGCCGACTGGCTGTGGCGGGTGGTCGGCGAGTCCGGGCACCGCGCCGTGGCCGAGGCCACCGCGCGACCACCGGAACACGCTGCAGGAATGGATCTTTCAGGCGTCGAGGTGCGCCCCGGTGCACTGGATGGGCTTCGCCGCCTGGCCTTCGGGCACTGGCTGCGCCGGTGGTGGCCGGCCAGCATTCGCGACGGCATCGCTTCGTTGGACCCGGCATTGCTGGACGCCGAGATCGCTGCGGTGACTGCGCAGGTCGAGGACTTCGTGGGATCCGAAACCCTCGACGCCGATATCGCCGCGCTACTGTCCCCACACGCTGGGGCCCTCAGCACGCATCTGCTGCTGGGTGATCCGCGAGTGGTGGACCTGGTGGTCAGGTGCGTTGAGCTCGCCGAGGAGGTCGGCGTCGAGGGCCCGGGCTGGGCCGAACTGACCGACACGGTCGAGCAGATGACCGGGCAACCGGCGCCCGCCGGTCACCCCGACGACTACGCGCTGGCCGCGGGATCCGACAACGGAGCCGCACCGGTCGGACCGATCGCGCGGGGTACCGCATCAATAGCTTGGTCCGCGGTGCCCGGCGGGGTGTTCGACGCCGCCGAGGACACCATCACCTGGGCGGTGACCGCCGACGGCGGTCGGGTGAGCGCGGTACTGCACGTCTCGGTGGTGGGCCCCGGCTCGGCTGCGGGGATCCCGGTCGAATTCCGCAGCGGCGCATTGACGGCAGCCGGTGTACTGGATGATTCGGGCCGGGCGATGATCGGGCTGCTTGATGCGACGGATCAACCGGTGACCGAAGCCACCGCGTGGGACCAGGACTGGTCGATCACCGTGGTCAGCGTCGGGGCGATGGTGACCGAACCCGCGGAATCACGTGCGCGGGTCCGGCGGTTCGCCCGGCAGCGGCTGGCCGAGCCGGGGCCCGACTCCTATCTGGCCGAGCTCCTGGCCGCCGAATCCGAATACTAGGTGGCCAACGGCGACGGCGGCCCCGGTTTGGCATTGGCCGCGTCGCGGCGGCGCGCCGCCATGCCGGCCAGTGCCTCGAACACGACGCGGTGTGCGGCGTTGACCGTCAGCTCGGCATGGTCGTAAGCCGGTGCGACCTCGACGACGTCGACGCCGGCGACGTCGTGCTCGTAGCACAGCTGCCGCACCATGCGCAGCAGGTCGGCGCTGGTGATCCCGCCCGGCTCGGGGGTTCCGGTGCCGGGCGCATGAGCGGGATCGAGGACGTCGATATCGACTGACACATAGAGCTTTTCCGCCTTGGCGAGGGCTTCGCCCACCGCTCGGCGCATGACCTCCTTGAAGCCGAGATCCCAGATCTCCTGCATGGTGTGCCAGGTCATGCCCTGGTCCTGCATCCACTCGAAGGTGTCCTGCGGCGGCCAGTAGCCGCGCAGGCCGACCTGGACGAAATGGGTTCCGGGCACCGCCCCGGATTCGATCAGCCGGCGCATCGGGGTGCCGTGGCTGGCCAGGTTGCCGTCGATGATGTCGGCGGTGTCGGCGTGGGCGTCGAAATGCACGATCCCGACGTTGCCGTAGCCGTGCACGTCGGCGACGGCAGTGGCCGACGGCCAGGTGATGGAGTGATCGCCGCCGAGCACCACCGGGACGATGCCGCGGGAGGCGATGGTGTGCACCCGCTCGCGAATGTTGGCGTGCGACACCTCGGTGAGTCCGTGTGGACAGTGCGCGTCGCCGAAATCGACGACCTCCAGCCAGTCGAAGATCTCCAACCCGAGATCCATGTGGTAGGTGCCGGGTTCGTAGGCGGTGGCCCGGATCGCCCGCGGGCCGAAGCGTGCGCCGGGCCGATTGGTGGTGGCGATGTCGAACGGTGCCCCGACGATCGCCACATCCGGCCGCCAGCTGTCCAACTGCTCGGGCTCGGTGAGAAACGGGCGGTGTCCGAACGAGGCCAGACCCGCGTAGGGCAGGTCCAGTTGCCCGGCCATGCCGGGGGGCAGGTCACGCGCGGGTGGGTGTTCGTGGCCGGAGCTCATTGAGCAGACACTACCGCCGGAACCCCACCGGCGATTAGCCTCGACAGCAGGGAGTTGGACGGGAGCAGTCATGAACGTAGTGGGTGAGGCCCGGCGCGGGATCGTCCGCGTCGCGGACGCGGCCACCGCGACCGCCGGTGCGGTCGGGGGCGCGGTGGTGACCGGAGCGATCGGCGCGGTCGAGGGAGCGGCGGCCGGAGTGAAGAACGGCGTCAAGGGGGGCGGCCGCTCGTCGGTCGCCGCGGCGCTCACCCTGGCGGCGGTCGGCGTCGCTGGTCTGGTCGAATGGCCGATCCTGGCCGCGGGCGGCGCCGCGCTGGTGATCCACGAGCTCGGCCATCGTGGCAACGGGCAGCAACAATCCTCCCAGCGAACCGGGGTCAAACGCGCCACCCGAGGCGCCCGGCGTTAGCACCGTGAGCCGACCCCCCGAACGGGCCGAGATCGCCCGCGCCTTCGCCCAGCACCGATTCGATGAAGCCCTCCGGCATCTGGCCCGTGACGTTCAGTGGACGATCGTCGGCTACTCCGTCCTCGAGGGTGCCGACGCGGTCACCGCAACGTGCCGGGAGACCGCCGGTGGTCTGGCCGGCACCGTCGCGACCTGGGACCGGTGCCTGACCGTGGAGCAGGACGACACCGTCGTCGTGGAAGTGTTGGGCCGCTACCAGCGGCCGGACGGTGTCACCATCGTCTCGAGTTGTCATATCTGCCGATTCACGGGCGCCGATATCGCATCGATCACGTCCTATGGTGTGGAGGTCGACCCCGATTCGGTCGGGGCACCCGCCGACGTGCGCCGGGCCACGCGCTGAAGGGGCTAGAGCAGCGGGGTGTCGTGTCCGCCGGCCTCGTCGTCGGAGACGCTGAGATTCGGCCGTACCACGTAGCGGGCCTGGTTACCGCCGGCGCGGCGCGCCTCGTACATCGCGGTGGTGGCCAGCGCGACGATCTCGTCGAGGATCTCGTGCGGCGGGTGCTCCACCAGCGGACGTAGCGGCGTGCTGACCACCCCGATGCTGGCCGTCATCCCGCCCGGAGTCGCCGAAATCGCACCGCGGATGCGCTCGATCAACGGTGACGAATCCGAGGTGGTGAAGCAGTCGGCGACCAGGAATTCGGCTTCACCGACGTGGGCCAGGATCGCGTCGCGGCGCACCGTTTCACGCAGCGCCTGACCGGCGCCGATCCGCGCCCGGTTGACCCCGCGATTCCCGGCGACGGCAACCATCGCGGCGAAACTGTCGATGTTGACGACGGCGATCACGAGGTAGCGGTCGTCGTCGCGGTTTCGGGATGCCAGCAACGTCGCGGTCTGCAGGTAGAAAGCGTCGCGGTTGAGCAGCCCGGTGAGCGGCTCGACCGCGTCAGCGCCGTCCTCGGTGCCGGTCAGCCACACCACCAGTCGGCATGAGAATGCGGCGAACACGTACAGCAGCAGCATCAACGCGACACCGGCCAGGGCGAGCGGAAGGTCGTCGTGCGCGATCCGCACGCCGAGGTAGACCAGGGTGGCGGCGGCGACGGTCAGGATCGCGGCCAGCAGCCGCGGGCCGTGGAACAGCGCGGTGTAGCCGATGATCAGCGCGAACGACGTCGAGCCGAGCAATCCGTACATCGGGATCACCGGAACGACGGTCCCGATCGGAATGGCGACCGCCGCGAGTCCGACCAGCACCCCCGATTCGGTCCGGGTCGGCCAGCGATGCCGCAGCCAGATCAACGTCGACGCGAAGCAGAGAACGGTGACCACGATCAGCGGGATTCGGCTGCCCGGCCACTGCAGGCTCGCCGAACTGCCGATCGTCAACAACGCCACCAGGCCCAATGTGAAGACGCAGCCCGCGATCACCCGGGAGGTGTAGGTCTGCCCACCACGGGCCGCCAGCAACGCGGTCAACGTGTAGTACTGGTTCGCGGGACGGGCGGAGAACGCCGATCTCATCGACCCATCCCTTCCTGACCCGGCCGGTACCCCAACCCGCCAGCAACGATCTTGAACTCGACCTAGCGGCGCCGAGTACCGAGCCTAGCGAACGCTTTTCGCACTGGCCACCCTCGGTTTTGACGACGATTTCGCCAGCGCCTGTTCGGTCAGCCTAGCGAACGGCCCAACCGATGCACCGACACCGCGTAATCGCCGCCGTCGAACGGTGCGCGGTCCCAGGTCGCCCACCGGGCCTCCGGCAGCAGTCCGGCGGACTGTGCGGCCTGATCGTACTGCTGTAGCGACAGCCGGTCGGGGCGCACCGAGAATCCGGCCACCAGCAGCCCACCCGGGTTGAGCCGGGCCGCCAGTTCCGCGAGCACCCGCGCCTCGCTGCCCGGTTCCAGGAAGATCATCACATTGCCGGCCAACACGACGAGGTCGACACGGTCGACGTCCGCGGACTCCAAAGCGGCGAGGTCGGCCTCGATCCACAGCAACTGCGGCGCTTTCGCCCGTGCGGCGGCGAGCATGCCGGCGTCGGCGTCGATACCGACCACCGACACCCCGCGGTTGGCCAGTTCGATCGCGACCCGCCCGGTACCGCATCCCGCGTCGAGTACCGAGCGACCACCCGACTCGTGCAGCAGGGCTTCGACGAGATCGGCCTCGCCGTGGATGTTCTGGCCGGCGGCCGCCAGCGATGTCCAGCGCGCGTCGTAATCATCACCGCGCGGTGCTGTCGACTTCTGCCAGCGGGTACTCACGCCCACCATCCTGACACTGGTCAGGCCGCGACGATGACAGTGAGTTCGTTGCCGGTCCGTTCGACCCGCATGCCCGCCCGGCGGGCCACGGCGGCCACCGCGGCCGCGTCACCGGGTTCGGAGCGCGTCGTCGCGAGAACCCGGGCGAGCCGACCCTTGTGCGCCTTGTTGAAGTGCGTGACGACGGTGCGTCGTCCGTCGGCATGTTCGGCGAGGACATCGACGTCCACCGCGTCGGGCAGCCTGCCCAGGGCGGCGTAGGACCCCGAGCGCAGATCGACCACCAGCTCGGTGGTGGCCAGCTCGGCCAGCACCGGTTCCAGGACGGGCCGCCAGCGAGCCGCCAGGGTCGCGCTGCCGGGGAGTTTGGCCGAGGCCGACAGCCGATAGGCCGGTATTCGCTCGTCGGCCCGCAGCAAGCCGAACAGGGCGGAGCCGATCGCCAGCCGAGACCGGGCACGCGCCGCGGCGGCACCCCGCAGCGATTCCACATCCAGCGCGTCGTAGAGCACGCCGGTGTAGCGGTTGATCGCCGGCAGTGTCGGTGAGCGCAGCAGTGTGGCGTTGCGCTCGATCTCGGCGTCCTGTGCCGGGGAGATGCCCAGGGCACGACGGCACGCGGTGGGATCGGACGCCAGCGCGATGAGCTCGTCGACCAGTTCCCGGCGCAGAGGGTGCAGCGCCGGGCTGCCCAGCTCGCCCAACCGCAGCGGGGGGCCGTCGCCGCCGCTGCGCTTGGTTTCCGACGGCGGAAGCAGAACGATCACGACCCAAGACCGTAGTCTCAGCGGGGCCCGGAGTTTCCCCGGGCCGGCGCGGAGAGGAACGTGTTGAGGGCAACGTGCAGCGATATCTGGGACGTGATGTCGACCGCGAGAACCATCCGGCGCTTCACCACCGAGCCGGTGGACGACGCGACGCTGAGCCGATGCCTGCAGGCAGCGACGTGGGCGCCCTCCGGCGCGAACGCCCAGGGCTGGCGGTTCGTGGTGCTGCGCTCACCCGAGCAGCGCGCGGTCGTCGCCGAGGCCGCGGCGCGGGCATTGGAAGTCATCGAGCCGGTGTACGGCATGAGCCGACCCGCACCCGACGATACCGGCCGGCAGGCCCGCAACAACCGCGCGACCTACGAATTACACGACCGCGCAGGAGAATTCACTTCAGTGCTGTTCACCCAGCAGCATTACCCGACGGCCTCGGAGCTGCTGCTCGGCGGCTCGATCTTCCCGGCGATGCAGAACTTCCTGCTGGCCGCCCGGGCTCAGGGCCTGGGGGCGTGCCCGACCGGGTGGGCGTCCTACGGCGGGGCGGACCTACTCCGCGCGGCGATCGGGGTGCCCGACGATTGGCTGGTCGCCGGCCACGTCGTCGTCAGCTGGCCCCGGGGCAGGCACGGGCCGCTTCGCCGCAGACCGCTGGCGAGCGTGGTCAACCTCGACCGATGGGATGCGCCCGCCGATGATGTGCTGGCCGCGCTGTCCGAGGATACGGCTCAGCCGTAGGCCAGCAGCAGCGGCACCCGCTGCTCGGCACTGGTGAGTGACCCGTGCTGGCCGATCAGCGCCGACTCCGCGGGCTCGACCTTCCGTCGCAGCAGCGCGGCGCGCCCGGTGGCAGCGGCCACCACATCACCGATCCGCGGCCGCACGCGGTCGTCCACGGTGTCACCGAACCAGCCCGCGGCGATCGCCTCGTCGCGTGAAACCACCCAGGCGAGGTCCGCCAGCGACTCCCGCCACGCGGCCAGCACGTCGCCGGCCGCTCCGTCGCGCACATAGACGTGGCGGGCCCGTACCTCGCCCCCGATGCCAGCCACACCGTCGAGCAGTGCGGGGGCACCGTCGAGGTCGACGGCATCCCCGTCGTCGATCGCCACCATGCCGTGGTCGGCGACGACAGCGAGCAGGCCACCGGCCGGCAGTCCTTCGACGACGGACTCCACCAGCCGGTCCACCTGCCTCAGCTGCATCCGCCAGGCCGGCGAGCCAGGACCGTACAGATGGCCCAGCAGATCCAGATCGCCGTGGTAGCCGTAGCAGAAACCGCCACCGGCCACCGCGGTGCGGACCGCGGCGGCCAGGTCCCCGAGGCCGTGCACACCGACGTAGCGCCCGCCGCGCAACACCGCCCGAGTCAGCCCGGAGCCGGTGAACTCCGCGCCGCAGACCACGCTGACCGTGACGCCGGCCGACGCCGCCCGTTCGAACGTGGTGGGCAGCGGCTGCACCTCCTCGGGCACGGACCGCTCCCGCAGGTCCTCGCCCCAGGGGTGGGGGCGCCACCGCAGCGCATTGATCACTCCGACATCGGGCAGCCGAAACGAATATCCGACCATCCCGTGCCCGCCCGAGGGACGGCCGGTACCCACCGCGGCGAGGCCGGCTGCGGTGGTGGCGGGAAACCCCACGTGCAGTGTGCGGCCGCGCAGCCCGGCCAGAACTGGGGCGTCATCGGCGTGGGCGTCGAGCAGGTCGTCGCCCAGCCCGTCGATCAGCAGGACGCATGCTCCGCAGACGGGCTGCGGCAGGGGGATACGAGGCTCGAAACCGTCCGCCCCCATCGACGCCAGGACGGACGGCACCACGTCGGCCAGGTGCGGGGTGTCGACGTCCGGGCGGGGCAGGTCCACGGCGTCGAGCCTGCCACAGTCTCCGATGTCGCCGGCCTGGCGGCTCCGTCGTCAGGGTTTGCCGAACCCGGCTTTCGCGAGGATCTGCTGGCCGAGCGGACCGGTCACGTAATCCACGAACTTGCTTGCCAGACTTGGATTTCCCGCCTCTTTGAGAATCGCGATCGGATACGTGTTGACCACGCCGGCCGCCTCGGGGAGGGGCACGGCGCTGACCTTTTCGCCGGCGCCGGCCGCGTCGGTGACGTAGACCAGTCCGGCGTCGGCCTGGCCGGTGACCACCTTGTTCAACACGTCGGTGACCGAGGACTCTTCGCTCACCGGCGTCAACTTCACCCCGGTTCTGGTCTCGACAGCCTGGGTGGCCGATCCGCACGGCACCTGCGGAGCGCACACCACGATGGCCAGGCCCGGTCTGGTCAGGTCGCTGAAGGTGTTGATGCCCTTCGGATTTCCGGGCGCGACGGCAATGGTCAGCGTGTTCGAGGTGAAATTGACCGGATCACCGGCAAGCAGGCCGGCCTGGGCCACCTTGTCCATGTTCTTGGTGTCAGCCGAGGCGAAAACGTCCGCGGGGGCACCCTGGGTCAGCTGGGTCACCAGACCTGAGGAACCGGCGAACGAGAAATCCACCGTGGCACCCGGGTTGTCCTCGCTGAACTGATCGCCGATCTCGGTGAAGGTCTTCTTCAACGATGCGGCGGCGAACACCGTGATCTTCTGCTGGCCCGCCGGCACCGTGGCGGACGGCTGGGACGAGGAACCGCAGCCCGCGCCGGCGGCGACGAGCAGCCCGGCAACCATTGCCGGCAGCAGCCGTTTGATCACGAGTCTCCTGATGTCTCGACGATGACGGTGGTGGCCTTGACGACAGCCACCGCGACGCTTCCCGGTTCGAGGCGCAGTTCCCGGACAGCCTCCGAACTCATCAACGAGACGACGGTGAAGGGACCGCACTGCATTTCCACCTGAGCCATCACGGTGTCGGCGACCACCCGGGTGACCAGCCCGGCGAACCTGTTGCGCGCGGAACTGGCGACCGAGAGGGGATCCTTCGGCGTCGCGGCGGCATTCTTGCGCGAATACCCGGCGAGAGCGGCACCGTCGACGGTTTTTCGGCCGGACTGGTCGCTGCCCGTGGGCAGACTGCCGTCCTCGATCCACCGCCGAATCGTGTCGTCGCTGACGCCGAGCAATTCGGCGGCCTCCCGCACCCGCAGCATCGGCATACCCGAATGATAACCACTGTATCCGCATCTGCGGTTCAGATAATCCTTCATACCCGTATATGCGGCTGCTCCAGCAGGTGCGCAGCGCTGTTGCTCCCGGCCGTAGGGTGTGGCCGTGCGACACATCCGCGGCCGCGTGCCGCTGGCGGCGGTATTAGCGGTATGCCTGATCGGACCGGCACCGGCCGCGGCCGACCCCAACGCACTGTGGACCATCGTTCACGACCAGTGTGTTGTCGACGAACAACAGCACCACAACCCGGCGCCGTGTTCTCGGGTCGATCTCCGCGGCGGTGAGCAGGGCGGTTACGCCGTGCTCAAGGATCTGGTGGGCGAGCGCCAGTATCTGCTGATTCCCACTGCCCGGATCAGCGGGATAGAAAGCCCCGAACTGCTGGACCCCGGCACGCCGAACTACTTCGCAGCGGCGTGGCCGGCGCGTTCGTTCGTCGAACAACGCGCCGGCGGAACGATCGCCCGCGACTGGACGAGCCTGGCGATCAACTCCGAGGTGGCACGCACCCAGGACCAACTGCACATCCACATCGACTGCGTGCGTTCCGATGTCCATGATGCGCTGCGCGCGGCGGCTGGCGGCATCGGCCCGGTGTGGTCGCCGCTTGCGGTCCCGCTGGTCGGCCACAGCTACTGGGCGATGAGCGTCCCGGGCGCGGATCTGGATGCCAACCCGTTCACCTTGCTCGCCGACGGCCTGCCCGGGGCTCGCGCGGCTATGGGACTGCACACGCTGGTGGTCGTCGGCGCGACCGACGCCGCCGGCAGGCCGGGCTTCGTGATTCTGGCCGATCGGTCCGACAGCGGGACCCCCGCCGGCGGCGAGGAGTTACAGGACCACAACGCCTGCCCGCCCCCGATGTCCGCGACGCCGACCACCGCCAAGTAGCCGGCCCGAGCCTTCGGTTTCAGTAGGGCGGCAACTGACCTTGGCCGGAGGCCCCGGCCATCCCGTTGAGCGTGTCGAGATAATGACGCAACTTGAGTTGTGACATCAGTGGTCCGGCGGCGGCGGGTGGCGCGGCATCGGTCAGCGTCCACGGCTGGCAGCCGTCGGTCTTGAACGACACGTCACCGGGATCGACAGGGATGACCTGTGGCTTCTTGGTCAGCCCGTTGTCGACGGTGGTCTGGCCGTCGGGCCCGCCGGTCCGTTTCCAATAGCACGCGCCGCCCTCGATGGGTCCGGCCGTCGAGTAGGTGCCCGGGACGATGTCGACGCCGACCTTGTACGTGCCGTCGTGGTCCATCACGGTCTTCGGCCCGTCGGCAGGTGTCGCGTCGGGCGCGGGCGACGGGGGAGGCGTCGTGTCGGGCGCCGACGGCGGTGTGGCCTCGGGCGCAGGCGCCGGAGAAGGCGTCGCGTCGGGAGCAGGCGCGGGAGCCGGGGTGGGGGTGGGGTCGGCGCTCGCGACACCGATGGACACCGCGCTGGTCGCCACCGCCAGCACGGCGGCGGTCAATACGTTCGTCATTCGACCCACGTCAACGAGGGTAACCCGGCCGCGCTTCCGCACCCAAAAAGTTAACTCGACTATGCAGACTTGCTAAGCAGCGGAAGCAGCATCCGGCGACGGTTCAGGATCGCATCATCGAACTCGTGCTCCGCCTCGGCCACCGAGCCGACCACCGGGAAGACGACGTCGCTGTCGCGCCGAAGGCGGCGGTTCACCGCGTCGCTGGCCACCACGGCCCACTCCACGCCCACCGACGCGCAGATGTCGTCGATGTCGCACAGCAAACGGATCGATTGCGGGGTGAAAGAGCTGACGCCGGACAGGTCGAGAACGAACGGCATATCGGCGAGGATCAGTCTTTTCGCATAGCCGGTGACATCGTCGACGTTGGCGGAATCAATGCGCCCACTCACCGCGACGACCGTTGCCATATGGCGGGAGTGTGCTCGAATATGGGCGCCCTGGTAGTCGACGGCGGGATTTCCGTACCGCGATGTGAAGCTCGTCATGGGCTGCCTCATTTCGGTCCTGTTGCGTGTGTGGCGGCCTGACGGCTGCCTCAACCTGACCCGTACGCTATGCCGCAAATTTAAGGTCACCGGGAGCAGTGGCTAAAACTCTGTTAAGAACCAACTTTCGGGCGGGGCGCCGAAATCGGGCAACGTCGAGTAGCAGAACGGCTAGCGCAGGGCAGGCAGAACCTCGTCCGTAAGCAGACTTACTGACCTCCAGGCCTCCTCCACCGGCATGCCCCCGACCAGCGGATGCATGACGATCGGGCCGTAGTTTGCCGATGCGCGGACCTCGTCGATCAACTGGTCGGGAGTGAGGAACCGGTACCGGCCCGATGCACGCACCTCTTCCAGGGTCTGTACACCCGGCAGATGCATGACGGAACGGGACGGGTCGTCCGACCACCCTCCATAGGTGACCGCCTCCCACAGGATGTGCTCGCCGAGTTCGGCCCAGGCCCGCTCGGGATCTTCATGCAGGTAGATCATCCCGCGGTTGACCGCCGGCGGCATCAGCACGAATGGTCGCTGCCCCGACTCCCGGCACAGCTCGGTGTAGTACTCCGCCAGGTCGGGCCGGTGGTCGGGCAGGCTCAGGGGCAGCCCGAAGCGGACGGCCCGCCGGGCGGTGGCCCGCACCCCGCCGCCCACGTACAACGGTGGGTGCGGCTTGGACCAGGTTCCCGACACCACTGCAGAGCCCCCACTCCAGGATGCCAACAGGGTTTCCAGCAGCGCGTCCATCAGTTCGCCGCGGCGCGCGAAGTCCACCCCCAGGGTCTGGTACTCCACCTCCCGGTAGCCCAGGCCGACGGTGGTGTGCAGACGTCCACGGCTCATCGCGTCGATCAATGCGATGTCCTCGGCCATCCGGACCGGGTTCCACAGCGGCCCCAGGGCGCAGTCGATACTCGCGAAGATGTTGGCGGTGCGGGCCAGAAACATGCCCGCGATCATCACTGGATTGCAACTCCAGCCATGTCCGGTGGCGTGGTGCTCATCGACGCTGATCGCCGCGATCCCGTGCCGGTCACCGAATTGCGCCAACTCCAGTGCAGCAGAGAGCAATTCACCCTGTACAGCGGGTTCGCCTCCGGGAGAGGCGAAATTGAAGCGGAGAATCGCGAGCATCTGAGCACTGTATTGCTGTCGTTGCGCCAAACTCGATGCGAACCGGTCACGATTTGGCCGCTGTCACCCGTCGCCGAACCGGTTGTCCGAGCGTGACGCTACGGTGGCGCCGTGCGCGAGGATGCGGTCGCGGTCAGGACGGCACTGCAATGGCTGGGGTTGTGGGTTGTCACGACCGCGCTGTTGGTGTTCGTCGGCCTGCTCAACAAAGTGGTGTGGGCGCTGGCCGTATTCAGCGCGCTGGCAGCGGTGGTGTGCGCGTGGCGGGCACTGCTGGCCTGGCTCGAGCATCGCCGGAAGACCAGGCTCGATGCACTGTATCGAGCCACCGGACAAGCCGCGGTCGACGCGATGAGCGGGCTGGAATTCGAGCGGTATGTCGCGGCCGTGCTGCGCGGTGTCGGCTACACCGTCGAACTAACCAGAGCGACCGGCGATTTCGGCGTCGACCTGATCGCTACCCGGGAGGGCCTGAGAACCGCGGTGCAATGCAAGCGCCAGAGCCGAGTGGTCAACGGTGCCGCGATCCAGCAGGTGGTGGCCGGTGCCGCCGTCCATGACTGCGCCGGCACCATGGTGGTGTCCAATCAGTGCTACACGAGGGCCGCCGAGCAGCTCGCGGACGTGCACGGCTGCGTGCTGGTCGATCGCACGCGACTGGCCCGGCTCTCGCGAACCGTGCGCTGAGGGTGTGCGATGGCGATCGGGCCGGCACCGACATATCGGCCGGACATTCTGGCCAGTGGTTTGGACGTCGTGTTCTGCGGGATCAACCCGGCGCTGACCGCGGTTGCCGACGAGCACAACTTTTCCAGCCCCACCAATCGCTTCTGGTCGGCCATCCATCTCGCCGGCTTCACCGACCGGCAGTTGACGCCCGCCGAGGAGCGAGCCCTGCTGAACTACGGCTGCGGCATCACCGCGGTCGTCGCCCGGCCGACCGCGGCGGCGGACGATGTGCCGGCCGACGAAATCCGGGCGGCGCTGTCCTCATTCGACACCAAAATGCGTGCGATCTCGCCCCGCGTGCTGGCCTTCCTGGGCAAGCCGGCCATCTCGGTTGTGCTCGGTTCGGCCACGGTGAGCTGGGGACGGCAACGCGACACCGTGGCGGGCGCGACCGCGTGGGTGTTGCCCAATCCCAGCGGTCGTAATCGGCGGTACTCCTTGGCCGCACTGGTCGAGGCCTATGCCGAACTGCGGGCCTTCAGCCGATGAACCGGTCCCGATAGGCGCTGAGCCGCTCGGCGACATCGGCCGCGTCGAGGCCGACATCGGCGAGGTCGTAGATCACCTCTCCGTATCGTCCACGCGGATGTTCGGCGATGAAGTCGGCCATCGCCGCGCGGACGTCGTCGCCATAGGGTTGACCGGCCAGCGCATAGATCGCCGAGAGGGTGCCCTGCTCGTCGGCCATGAAGTCGGTGAACCGCACATCGATCGACTGGCTGGGTGGCAGCACGTCGCGGTCGCGCAGACATCCGCTGAACAGATCATCGGCCCGGTCAAGCCAGTATCGTGCGATCTTGACCGGATCCGGCCGCGCACATGCCATTCGCGAGGCGTACGCGATCATGGTGACCATCGAGCGGGTCACCTCCACCGGATCGCGATGCGTCACAACGAATATCGCGTCGGGGAAAGTGGCGTACAGGGTGGGGAACTGTTCGAGGTGTTGCGGGGACTTCAGCACCCAGCGGGTTGCACCCCGCAGCCATTGCATGGCCTGCAGTTGGCGCTTGAGGTATGCGTACGATGGGCCCTGATCGTGCGCCTTGTAGTGCGCCGCGAAAGTCGGCAGGTAGTAAGTGGTTTCGAATAGCATGCCGGAAATGTCGTTGGCCAGCAGCTGAATCTCCTCGTGCGCATGATCGACGGTCATGTCGTGCATCCGCTTGAATTCGGGCATCGAGGTGTCCACCAGATCCAGGCCGGCCGAGCATCGGTCGCGGCGAGCCTGTTCGTCATCGTCGGGGCCGGGGAAGGGCTCCAGGCTTTCCCAGTAGGGCAGGTAGCGCAGATTGGGGTCGGCGGCGATCAGGTTGTGCAGGTGAGTGGTACCGGTGCGGGGCAGCCCACAGATGACGATCGGCCGCTCGATCGGGATGTCTTCGATCTCTGGATGGGCGGCGATCAGCTCCTCGAGTCGCAGCCGGTTGACCAGATTGCCGACCAGTTGCTCGAAGACGACGGCGACGCCCACGTCGGACAGCCCGGATTCCTCGCGCAACGAGGCCGTCAGAACATCGAGGCGCTCGCGGAATCCGCCGTCGCCCCAACAGTCGAGCCCGGTGCGCTCACTGGCCGTGGTCAGCAGCGCCTCGGACGTCAATTGCAGGGCCGCCCCGTAACCGGCAAGCGCCTCGCGCATCGGCTGGGCGGCCGCGGGGAACACCGGCTGGGCCAGATCGGTGAACCTGATCGGTTTGGGGCGCTGCACGCCGGCGGTCATGCGGAGCCCCCAGCTACGTCAGCGACGTCGACCACCCGGCACGACGGTCGCTTCGGGGTCTCCTCGGGCAGGAACCAGCGCAGCCAGATCAGTCCCTTGGTGCGCCCGGCCGTCGACACCCAGTTGGGGTGGCCGGGATCGGTGTCGCTGACCACGATTCGCCACGACCCGTCGGGTTCGTAGGCGACGTGAGCGCCGTTGATCGTCACCCGCTCGTAGGTGTAGTCGTAGGTGTGCAGGAACGGGTTCCACAGGCACAGGTTCCAGAACACGCACGGCGGCGAGGTGCCCTCGATCACCAGCGCCTGGCCGGATGCGAGTTCATACGCGCCCATCGCGTAGGCGGCATCGCCGGCGGCCCAGCCGTACGTCTGTTGCGGCACGGGGTACGGTTCGGCGATCTCGTTCGCCGGCTCCACCCGGGTCGGGATGAACGAGCACTGTTCGTTGAGCCAGGTTTTGGCCGCGCGTAGCCGGCGGATGAGGTCGGCGCGGCTCTCCTGCTTGCGGGCGGGCGGGTCGACGGCCTCGATCTTCCACTGCACCCGACGGTCGGTTTCCGGGTTGTCGAGGTAGTCGCGGGTCAGCGCGACCACGGCGTCCGGCTCGAGTTTCAGCCAGGCGCCCGGCTGCGGGTCGGGACTGATGGTGAACGCGAAGTTGCCCTCACCGTCGAACTCCAGGGATCGGTCGTTCATGGTTCCGACGATGCGGTTGCTGTAGTGACCGTCGTCCGGACCGCCGTAGACGGTGATCGACAGGTAGACCGAATCGCCGCGATTGCCGGTGACCCGGTAGGTGCGATTCGGGTCGATCGGAGCCAGTTGATAGAAGGCGTCGGAGTTGTCACCGCCCCAGCGCTGGTAGGGCCCGATGACATCGACGAATCGCGGATTGTCCTTGTCACCCCACACATACGCGTCGACGGCCACCCGCAGCAGGCTGAACGTGAGCCGATATCCGTCGAGGATGTCGGCCTCCTCCAGCGGCGGATCGGCCGCCAGGAATTTGCGCTCGAGCGAGCCGAGTTCGTCGACCAGGTCGTGAAAGGCCGTCGACAGTTCGTCCTGGGCCGCCGTCTTTTCGTCGTAGGACATCAGCATTCCTTCTCTCGTACCTGCGCGCCCCGCATGACCAGGGAGCACAGTGTGTCGACCAGATGGTCGGTTTCGTCGCGGCCGTCCACGAGGGCGCCGTAGAAGGTCGTCCCGACCAGCACGTTGAACAGCGTGTCGGCGTCAATATCGGCGCGCACAACTCCTTGTGCCGCGCCGTCGCGCACCAGATCGGCCAGCTCGCCCCGAATCCTGTCGTCGAGCAGCTGTTGTGTGCGGATGTGCAATTCGGCATCGCGGTGGCGGTCGGCGAGGATGCCCATGGTCGCGGCTTCGACCACCGGCTCGCGCCAGAAGGCCACCGAACCCCGCACGAACTCGCGCAGGTCGGACTCGAAGTCTCCCGTTCGCGGCAACCCGTCGCTACTGCTGTCGGTGCCGAATGCCGCTTCGAAGACCACGTGCGCCTTGGAGGGCCAGCGCCGGTAGATCGTCGGGCGGCTCACGCCGGCGGCGCGTGCGATCGATTCCATCGAGACCTGGTCGTAGCCGACATCGACGAGCAAGCGGCGGGTGGCCGCCATGATCGCTTCGTCGGTCCGCGGGTTGCGGGGCCGGCCGCGCACCGGTTCCGGACCCGTCGCCGCGATGTGCCGATCCGGTGTTGTCACGCACTTTATATTTCGTTACGATACGTAAACTGTCAATGCCAGTCGGGTATTCGATTGAACCGGGCGATCGCGGGGAATCGTGACACAAAGAGCAGTCTGCCCCGCCGGCCAGGAGGTCATACCGTGAAACTCTCGACACAACCTGTATTTCGGGCCCTTGCCGTGGTGATCGCCGCCCTCACCGTCGGGGTCGCCACCCCCGTGACGGCGCTTGCCGACGACCAGCTGGACTTCACCGGCACGACGCTGAGCGGGGCCACCTTCACCGGCGCCAGCCTGCAGGGCAAGCCGGCCGTGTTGTGGTTCTGGACCCCGTGGTGCCCGTTCTGCAACCAGGAAGCTCCGAACGTCAGTCAGGTGGCCGCCGCCAACCCGGAGGTCACCTTCGTCGGGGTCGCCGCACGTTCCGACGTCGCACAGATGGAATCCTTCGTGTCGAAGTACAACCTGAACTTCACCAACCTCAACGATGCGGACGGATCCATCTGGGCGCGGTTCCACGTGCCGTGGCAGCCCGCGTATGTGTTCCTCCGTCCCGACGGGACATCGACGTTCGTCAACAACCCGACCTCGGCGATGTCCGAACAGGAGCTCAGCGACCGGGTGCGCGCGCTGGTGTCCTGAGTTGCCCCGTGGACGCAAACCTGACCGGGCTGGCCCTGGCCGCGGGGATGGTCGCCGCGCTCAACCCCTGCGGATTCGCGATGCTGCCCGCCTACCTGACCCTTGTCGTGCGCGGTGAGGGTGCTGACCCGGGCCGGACTGCCGCCGTCGGGCGCGCGCTGGCGGCGACCGCAGCCATGGCCTTGGGTTTTCTCGCGGTGTTCGGCCTGTTCGGTCTGTTGACGGTGCCGGTAGCCACCGTCGTGCAGCGTTACCTGCCGTACGCGACCATCGTCATCGGCATCACGCTTGTCATTCTGGGCGTTTGGCTGCTGAGCGGCCGTGAGCTGACTCTGGGCGCGCCGGGACCCGGCTGGCGGTGGGCGCCGACGGCTCGGCTGGGTTCGATGTTCGGTTACGGGGTGGGTTACGCCATCGCATCGCTGTCGTGCACCATCGGGCCGTTCCTCGCGGTCACCGGCAGCACCGTGGGCACCGGTTCGGTGGCTGATGCGGTGCTGGTGTACGCCGCCTATGCCGCCGGGCTGGCACTGGTGGTCGGTGTACTCGCCGTCGGGATCGCCTTGACCAGTACGGCATTGGTCGACCGGATCCGGAAGCTCCTGCCTCATATCAGCCGGATCAGCGGCGTGGTACTGATCGCCGTCGGCCTCTACGTGGGCTATTACGGCCTGTACGAGATCCGGTTGCTCGGCGCCGACGGGAATCCGGCCGATCCGATTATTGCCGCGGCCGGGCGGCTGCAGGGCGCGTTGGCCGGCTGGGTGTACCGCACCAGCGCTTGGCCGTGGTTCGCGGCGTTGATCGTGTTGGTCGCGGCCGCGGCGGTTCTCCGGCTCCGACGCGCCCGCCGGCACCGGCGTTGACGGCGGGTCGTCGCACAGCGAGCGTCGATATACTCCACTGCACACGACAAACAGGGGAGTACGCGCAGGATGAAACGACATTCAATGCGAACCTGGGGGGCCGCCGGAGCGGTCGTGATGGCGCTGACCGGGGTTCCCGCCGCCATCGTGACGATCCAGCCGAGCGGTGAGGCGCACGCCGACGTATGCGCCAGCGCGGGGCGGCGGGTCTCGGTCAGCGGCTGCGCCAACCTGTCCGAGGTGATGGCGCCGTATGTGCCGCCACCGGCCTATTACGCACCGCTGCCCGAGGACTACCCGCCGCCGCCTCCGCCACCCCCGCCGCCGGTCGGTGGATGTGTGGGCTGGAATGGCCGCTGGGTCAGCGCCAACACCTGCCGCTAGCCGCACGTTCGGCACCGAGCACGACGAAACCCCGCGGGCACAAGCCCGCGGGGTTTCGTTTACCGCTGAGATCAGGCGACGTCGAACCGGTCGGCGTCCATCACCTTGACCCAGGCCGCGACGAAGTCCTTGACGAACTTCTCCTTGGCATCGTCCTCGGCGTAGACCTCGGCCACCGCCCGCAGCTGCGAGTTCGACCCGAACAGCAGGTCCACCCGGCTGGCGGTGTACTTGTCGGCGCCGCTGGCGCGGTCCTTGCCGACGTAGGTGCCGTCATCGGCCGGCGACGGCGCCCACTTGGTGCCCATGTCGAGCAGGTTGACGAAGAAGTCGGGCGTCAGCGCACCCGGCTTGTCCGTCAGCACACCCAGCTTGGTGCCACCGAAGTTGGCGCCGAGCACCCGCAGACCACCGACGAGCACCGTCATCTCCGGTGCCGACACATTCAACAGGTTGGCCTTGTCGATGAGCTGGTACTCGGCCGGCAGCGACAACCCCTTGCCCGCATAGTTGCGGAACCCGTCGGCCTTCGGCTCCAGGTAAGCGAACGACTCGACATCGGTCTGCTCCTGGGTGGCATCGCCACGCCCCGAGGTGAACGGCACCTCGATGTCGAAACCGGCTGCCTTGGCGGCCTTTTCGACACCGACGTTTCCGGCCAGCACCACCAGGTCGGCGAACGAGACGTCGACGCCGGCCTCCGAGGAGGTGCGCTGGATACCTTCCAACTTGCTGATCACCTGGGCCAGCTCGTCAGGCTCGTTGACCTCCCACCCGAGCTGCGGCTGCAGCCGGATGCGGCCACCATTGGCACCGCCACGCATATCGCTGCTGCGGTAGGACGACGCCGCCTTCCATGCGGTCGAAACCAACTGCGGCACAGTCAGACCCGAGTCGGCGATCGCCTTCTTCAGGGTGGCGACATCGGCGTTCGACAGGCTCTTGCCGGCCGGAATGACGTCCTGCCACAGCCAGGTCTGCTTGGGCACCAGCGGTCCGAGGTAGCGGACCACCGGACCCATGTCGCGGTGCAGCAGCTTGAACCACGCCTTGGCGTACTCCTCGGCGAGTTCCTCGGGATGATCCAGCCAGCGGCGGGTGATCTCGCCATAGATCGGGTCCATCCGCATCGACAGGTCGGTGGTCAGCATCGACGGGTGGGTCTTGCCGCTGCCCTGTGCCATCGGCACCGAGTTGGCCCAGCCGTCGTCCTTGGGCTTCCACTGGTTGGCGCCCTGCGGGCTCTTGGTGAGCTCCCATTCGTTGCCGTAGAGGATCTCCAGGAAGCTGTTGTCCCACTTGATCGGCGTGTGGGTCCAGATCACCTCGAGACCGCTGCTTACGGTGTCGTTGCCTACACCGGGGTTGCTCCAGCCCAGGCCCATCTGCTCCAGCGGGGCCGCTTCGGGCTCCACTCCGTTGACGATAGGGGTGGCACCGTGGGCCTTGCCGAAGGTGTGGCCGCCGACGATCAGCGCCGCGGTTTCCACGTCATTCATCGCCATCCGGCCGAAGGTCTCCCGGATGTCGATCGCCGCGGCGATCGGGTCCGGAACACCTTCGGGGCCTTCGGGATTGACGTAGATCAGACCCATGTGGCTGGCGGCCAGCGGGTTCTCCAGCTTGGTCCGGTCGCTGCCGGCGTAGCGGTCCTGCGACCCCAGCCACTCGGCCTCGGCGCCCCAGTAGATGTCCTCCTCGGGCTCCCAGTAGTCCGGGCGGCCGAAGGCGAAGCCTGCGGTCGTGAAGCCCATGTGCTCCATGGCCCGGTTACCCGCGTAGACGATGAGGTCGGACCACGAGATCTTGCTGCCGTACTTCTTCTTGAGCGGCCACAGCAGGCGGCGGGCCTTGTCCAGGCTGACGTTGTCGGGCCAACTGTTCAGCGGCGCGAAGCGCTGCATCCCGCGCCCACCGCCGCCACGGCCATCCTGCACCCGATAGGTGCCGGCGGCGTGCCACGCCATCCGGACGAACAGAGGACCGTAGTGCCCGAAGTCGGCGGGCCACCAGTCCTGCGAATCCGTGAGCAGGGCGTCGAAATCGCGTTCGAAGGCGTCGAAGTCGAGAGTCTTGACGGCCTCGCGGTAGTCGAATCCCTCGTCGGTCGGGTCGATGGCGGGCGGATTCTTCTGCAGGATCTTCAGGTTGACCGCGTTCGGCCACCAGTCCCGGTTGCTGCCGCCCTCGACGGGGGGCTTGATGCGCATCGGGCAACCGCTTTCGGCCGGCTCGGTCTGAGCCTCTCCAATCGGGGGAGTTTCCTCAGGCACTGCTGTTCCTTTCGGGGGTGGTGATTTGGGCTGCGATCACGGTTGTGGTCGCGACGTTTCTTGGGCCGAGCAGTCGGGGCACAGGCCCCAGTAGACGACCTCGGCTTCATCCAGCACGAAACCGTTGTGGTCCGACGGCGTCAGACACGGTGCGTCCCCGACGGCACAGTCGACATCGCCGATGACGCCGCAGGAGCGGCAGACCACGTGGTGGTGGTTGTCGCCGACGCGCGCCTCGTAGCGGGCGACCGAACCGGAGGGCTGGATGCGCCGCACCAGCCCGGCGGCGGTCAGTGCGTGCAGGACGTCGTAAACGGCCTGGCGGGACACGTCGGGCAGGCCCGCCCGGACCGCCCCGAAGATGGTGTCGGTATCGGCGTGCGGGTGGGAGTGAACCGCTTCGAGTACCGCGACGCGGGGTCGGGTGACCCGCAGCTGCACCGTTCGCAGCTGGTCGGCGAGATCCGACATGGAGGTCACGGTGAAATACTCGTCTCTTTTCTGGAATCAGTCAAGAGTTTGTGGCTGTGTTTCCGTCGTCGCTGGTCAGGGATGCGCTGTCGTGCCGTTGCGGGGTTGGCGGTGGGACTCAGCGGGGCGATCGAGGCCCTCGGAGATGGACTGGGCACTATCGCGCCGGCACCGGAGAAGCTACCCGCTCGTCGGTTCCCCGGCGCGGCATACGCGCATCACCGTCGGCATGACGTCGGGTCGTGACCGGGGTGTCTGTATGGTGATCGGCGGATCGCGTCCGGCGGCCATCCCGGCTCGCACCCCCGGGGGACCCAGTCGTCTCGTCAGGAGCAGTTTCGTGCCCCTCAACACTGTCGCGCTCGAACTCGTGCCGCCCAACACCGACCGCACGCCGGACGAAATTCTGGCGGAGGCACGCAAGGTCGTGCAATTCTCCGCGGAGACCGGTCTGCAGGGCCGCATCGGGCACGTGATGATCCCGGGGATGATCGAAGAGGACGACGGCCGTCCGGTCGAGATGAAGCCCAAGCTCGATGTGCTCGACTACTGGTCGCGCATCTCCCCGGAACTGCCCGGCGTGCGCGGCCTGTGCACGCAGGTGACCGCGTTCATGAACGAGGAGACGCTGAGCAAACGGCTGAGCGATCTGCTCGCCGCGGGCATGGAGGGCATCGTCTTCGTCGGTGTTCCGCGCACCATGGCCGACGGCGAGGGCGCCGGCGTGGCACCGACCGACGCGCTGACGATCTTCGCCGACCTCGTCCCCAACCGCGGGGCGATCCTGATCCCGACCAGAACCGGTGAGGCCGGCCGGTTCGGCTTCAAATGCGGGCGCGGCGCCACCTATGGCATGACACAGCTGCTCTACTCCGACGCCATCGTCGGATTCCTCACCGAGTTCGCCGCCACCACCGACTACCGTCCGGAGATCCTGTTGTCGTTCGGCTTCGTACCGAAGGTCGAGGGCCGGGTGGGGCTGATCAACTGGCTGATCCAGGATCCCGGCAACCCCGCCGTCGTACCCGAACAGGATTTCGTGCGCACGCTGGCCGGCAGTGATCCCGACGTCAAGCGCCGGCTGCTGGTCGACCTGTACAAGCGGATCATCGACGGTGTCGCCGACCTCGGATTCCCGTTGAGCATCCACTTCGAGGCCACGTACGGCATGTCCCGGCCCGCCTTCGACACCTTCGCCGAGATGCTGGCCTACTGGTCGCCATCGGGGACCGCGTCGTAGGCACACCGCCAGTGAAGGCACTGATCGACTTCGACGGCGCGCCGGTCTTCGCGATCCCGGCCCGCGACGGCTATCCGGGCTTCGACGACTGCGAGGGAATGCTGATCGAGGGCCCGCAGGGGTGGGGTGAATTCTGCCCGCCCCGCGCGAGCACCGACCTGGCGGCCGCGCGGTGGCTGACATCGGCCATCGAGGGCGGCACCGTCGGCTGGCCCGACGCGGTCCGCGGGCGAGTGGCGGTGTCGGTACCGGTGCCCGCGGTGAGCCCCCCCGACGCCGGTGTCATCGTCGCCGGCAGCGGCTGCCTCGCGGCGGACGTGCGCGTCACCGGGCGCTCGGACGCCCTCGCCGACGACGCCGACCGGCTCGCGGCGGTGCGGGCGGCGCTGGGGGCGTCCGGAGCGATCCGGTGCGCCGTCGAGCGGGCGTGGGATGTCGAGGGCGCGGCCGCCGCCATCCCGGTTCTGCACGCGGCGGCCGGCGGGCTGGAGTTCGTGCAGCAGCCATGCGCGACGGCCGGGGAATTGGCGGCGTTGCGGCTTCGCGTCGGCGTGCCGATCGCGGTCGACGCGGCGGACGTCGACGTCGAAGCGGCCGAGTTGGCGCGGATCGCCGACATCGCGGTCCTGGCCGTCGGCCCTCTCGGAGGTGTGCGACGGGCTCTGCGGTTCGCCGAACGCTGCGGCCTGCCGTGCGTGGTGTCGGGGGATCGGCAAACCAGCATCGGGCTGGCCGGCGGGCTGGCGCTGGCCGGTGCGCTGCCCGACCTTCGGTTCGCCTGTGGACTGGGCACCGCCACGGTACTGGCCGGTGACGTGGTCTCGGCGGGACGCACGCTGATTCCGGCCGACGGCTACCTGCCGGTGGCACCCATGGCGCCGGCGCCCGATGTCGAGCGCCTCGCACAGTTCTCGCTCCATGACACCGAGCGCATCGTGTGGTGGCGCCGGCGGCTGACCACCGCATCAGAACTTGTGTAGAAACCGGGCGGCGTACGCGGCGTGCGGAGTCTCACCAGAGGGCATGTCCGCTGCCTGGTCGTATACGACTGGCCTAGGGTGAGACCCGACCGAAGCTGACGAGTTGCGGATTCGCCAATGAGCACCTACGACCGAACCGGGTCCACGTACTCGACAACCCGCCGGCCCGACCATCGCGTTGCAGCCGTCATCGAGCAAGCCCTTGCGGACATGCGGTCGGTTGCGAATATCGGCGCCGGGACCGGCTCCTACGAAACTCCACGCGTCGTCGTCGCAGTTGAGCCGAGCAGTGTGATGATCGCCCAACGTGCCAGGTCCGGCGCCCCGGCGGTCCGAGGGGCCGCGGAACACTTGCCGATCGGCACCGGTGCCGTCGACGCCGCTATGGCCATCCTCACGATTCACCATTGGGCGGACCTCGCGGCCGGTGTTGCGGAAATGATTCGTGTCGCACGGCGCCGTGTCGTCGTATTCACTTGGGATCATAGTGTTTTCAGCCGTTTCTGGCTCTTGCGTGGTGCGGCCTAACGTCTGCGTCGCCAGGCGGCGACGGCCAACCCGACGCCGATCAGGGCGATGATCGGCCCCAGCACCGACCACGTCGTGGTGTTGCTCATCGGGCTGCCCTGAACCGCACCGAAGCCCTGGAGCGTGAACAACAGTCCGAACAGTGCGATGAGCAACCCCAGTGCACCGACGGCATGACGCATCGTCAACTCCTCTTCCCGGTCGGGATGGCCGCGGACACCGCCCGCATGAGGGCTCGCTTCACTTTGGTCGCGCCGGATCCGGCGGCCGACCGGTTCGGCGGATCCAGCTGCAGCACATCACCTTCCGCGATCTGTCCGGCCTGGGTGATGTTGCCGTAGACGCCGAGGCAGCGCCGCGAGTGAGCGGCGATGGTCCGGGTGATCTCCTTGTCCCGCTTGAGCTCGGGCTGTTCGTGAGACGGCATCACGCAGCGGATGGTGGGGATCAGCGGTTGCAGCTCGGCGTGCGGCGCGCGCAGCCTTCCGCCGCACCACTCCCACTCCGGCTGAGGTGACGCGCCGGGGGAGTCGACGACGATCGTCGGCCGGAATCGCCGGACGTCGAAATCGGAATCCGGTGCCAGCGCGGCGACGGTGGCCAGGCTCTGCTCGGTGATGACGTGAACCGGGTAGGCGTCGACATAGCTGCCGACCGGGGTGGCGTAGCGGCTGATATCGGCGAGTTTGCGGACCGGGAACATCGACAGATCCGGCAGGGGTTCGCCATCCTCGAGGCCGAACACCGTGCGCAGGTCGGTCTTGGTGGCCATCGGCCCGCGGTACTGGTCGCGGCGATCCAGCGGCGGCAGCGGGCGAAGTTCGACCTCCCGGTTCAGGTAGCGCGAGAGCGCTTGGTGGACAGCGGGATCGGAGCTAGGAATCTCGGTGCCGTCCGGGAAGGCGATGATGACCTCGGGTGCGCGTCCCGGCCCGGAATCCGGCGGTGGCGGGTGCGCGTAGCGCGCCGTACACAACAGCAGTCCGGGCAGGCGTTTGGCGCTGGTCGTCGCGTCGAGTTCGACGTCGCGGACCGCCCAGGTGCGGTCGGCGTGCAGACCCAGCTCGCCGATCTGCGCCTGGGCCAGCCGCTCGCCCAGCATCGATTTCACCGGATAGCGCCAGATCGAGGTGATGCGGCCGGCCGGGATCATGCTTCCAGGGTAGGACTTCACACCGCGGGCGTGCGATGGAGTGCGCGAGAAGAGATCAGCAGTGCGGTCAGACTGCCCACCAACCACAGGCCGAGGATCAGGTACGGCAGCGTCCGCTGGCTGTCCGGGAAGTAGGTCGCCGCGTGTATCGCCGACACGGTCGCCCCGCTGGGTAGTGCGTGATTGAAGAACGCGAACGGCTGCGGCAACAGCGACGCCGACACCGCGCCTCCCGACGAGGTATTGCCGAGCAGGATGAACAGCAGCCAGGTCGGGATGATGGCCCACCGGTGGATCAACACCAGCATGGTCGAATTGAACAGGGCGGCGGTCCCGATCTGCATCGAGATCAGCAGCCACAGTTGGCCGAACGGCGTGCTCAGCGCGCCCAGGACCGGCCCGGTGACGACCGCCAGCGCAGCACCGCCGACGACGGCCAGGATCGCCACACAGGCCAGCCAGGTCCGCAGGCTGAGACCCTTGACGTTGGCCCGCAGCTGGAACATGGTGATGAAGCCCAGGATCGTGGCCGCGATGACGAGATAGAACGTCGCCATTCCCATCGGATCCGACGGTGGCAGCGGATGCAGATCGACGACCGGCAGGATGAACCGGCCGGGTTGGGTCTGATCCAGCTGAATCAGGGCGCGGGCACCCGATGGGTCACTGGCGCTGGACAGCAACAGCTCGGGCGGTGCCGCGGTGGCGTCGATGGCGGCGGTGATCCGCTGCTGGTTGATGTCGGTGATCGCGTCCCCGCGCGTCGCATACTGATGGACGTCGAACTCCCTGGGGTTGCGATGCAACGCGTTGACGAACGGCGCCGTGACGGCCGTCGATCCGACGACGCCGACGGGCAGGTTGCGGGGCGCGGGCCGGCCGAGCGCGACGGTGTAGGCGGCGGCGAAGCTCGATGCCAGCACGATCGCGATGGCGATGACGGCCGCGGCCTTGCGGATCTCCGGTGGGATGTCAGGCACGCATCGATTCTGCGAGCTACAGGCTCACCGGCATCGGACCGACACCCCAGATCTCGTCGCAGTACTCGGCGATCGCGCGGTCCGACGAGAACTTCCCGCTGCGGGCGCTGTTCAGGATCGACATCCGCGACCAGGTCTCGGAGTCCTCCCAGGCGGCGCTCACCCGGGCCTGGCAGTCCACATAGGAACGGTAGTCGGCCAACACCAGGAACGGGTCGTGGTGCAACATGTTGTCGACCAGCGGCCGCAGAACATCAGGATCGCCGTGGGTGAACGTGCCCTGCGCGATCAATTCGAGGACCTCCGCCAGCTCCGGGTCGCGCTCGACATAACTCGTCGGCCGATAGCCGTCGGCCTGTAGCGCTTCGACCTCTTCGACGGTGAGGCCGAACAGGAAGAAGTTGTCCGCGCCGGCTTCCTCGCGGATCTCGACGTTGGCACCGTCCAGCGTCCCGATCGTCAGCGCGCCGTTGATCATGAACTTCATGTTCCCGGTGCCGGAGGCCTCTTTGCCCGCCGTCGAGATCTGCTCGGACACGTTGGCCGCCGGGTAGATCAGGTGGGCGTTCTTGACGTTGAAGTTCGGCAGGAACACCACCCGCATGTAGCGGTTGACGTCGGGATCGTTGTTGACCGTGGCACCAACGGCGGTGATCAGCCTGATCATGCGCTTGGCCATGAAGTATCCCGGTGCGGCCTTGCCCCCGAAGATGAACGCGCGCGGCGCGATCGCGAAGCCGGGGTTGCGCTTGAGCCGGTTGTACAGGGTGATGATGTGCAGCACATTGAGATGTTGGCGTTTGTACTCGTGAATGCGCTTGACCTGGATGTCGAACATCCAGGTCGGGTCCAACTCGATGCCGGTCGTCGAATGCACGAACTCGGCGAGCCGACTCTTGTTGGCGCGCTTGACTGTTCGCCACCGCTCACGGAAGGCCGAGTCGTCTGCGTAGGACTCGAGCTGGCGCAGCTGGTCCAGGTCGGCCAGCCAGCCGTCGCCGATGGTCTCGTCGAGCAGCGTTCGCAGCCCCGGGTTGGACAGTGCCACGAATCGTCGCGGGGTGACACCGTTTGTCACGTTGCCGAACCGCTCCGGCCACATCTCGTAAAAGTCTTTGAGCACACTGGCTTTCAGCAGTTCGGAATGCAGCGCGGCGACACCGTTGACGGCGTGGCTACCGACGGTGGCCAGATGCGCCATCCGGACGCTTTTGCCGCCGCCCTCGCCGATCAGCGACATCCGCCGGGCGCGCTCCTCGTCGCCGGGGAACTTGGCTTCCACCTCGTCGAGGAACCGGGTGTTGATCTCGTAGATGAGTTCCAGATGCCGAGGCAGTGACGAGCTGAAGATGCCCAGCGGCCAGGTTTCGAGCGCCTCGGGCAGCAGCGTGTGGTTGGTGTAGGCGAACGTGGCGACGGTGATGTCCCAGGCCTCGTCCCAGTCCATGTGGTGCTCGTCGATCAACAGCCGCATCAGTTCGGCGACCGCGATCGACGGGTGGGTGTCGTTGAGCTGGATGGCCCACTTCTGCGGCAGTGCCGACAGTGGCAGGCCCGCCCGCTCGGTATGGATCCGCAGGATGTCCTGCAGGGAGGAGCTGACGAAGAAGTACTGCTGCTGCAGGCGCAGGCGCTTGCCGGCCTCGGGCTCGTCATTGGGGTAGAGGACCTTGGAGATCTTCTCCGAGAGAACCTCGTCCTCGACGGCCTTGTAGAAGTCGCCGGTGTTGAACGCGTCCAGCGCGAACGACGACACCGAACGGGCACTGAACAGTGTCAGTGTGTTGCAGGTGTTGACGCCATATCCCTGGATCGGGGTGTCGTAGGAGACCCCCTTGATCACCCGTCGCGGGACCCAGCGGACCCGGTGATTGCCGGCGACGTCCCTGTACTGTTCGGTGTGCCCGCCCCAGTTGACGAAATAGCTGGCATCTGGCTTGTCGATCTCCCACGGATTGCCACCGACGAGCCAGTTGTCGGTCTTCTCAACCTGCCAGCCGTCCTGGATTTCCTGGTCGAAAATGCCGAACTCGTAACGGATTCCGTATCCGATGGACGGGCGCTGCAGGGTCGCCAGTGAATCCAGGTAACAGGCGGCCAACCGGCCCAATCCGCCGTTGCCCAGGCCGGGCTCCTCCTCGCAGGCCAGGACCGCATCGAGGTCCTGGCCCAGTGCGGCCAGGGCCTCGCGGGCTTGGGTCTCGATGCCCAGATTGAGCAGGTTGTTGCCCAGCTGGGGCCCCATCAGGAACTCGGCGGACAGATAGCACGTCACCTTCTCGGGGCCGGTGAGCCAGTCCTGGGTGGTGGCCATCCAGCGCTGCTGCATGCGGTCGCGCACGGCCAGGGCCAGCGCCCGATAGTAGTGCTCGGGGGTCAGCACGCTGGGCGGGCGGGCGATCGAATAGGCCAGGTGATCGGCGATCGCGCGGTGCAGGGCATCCGCAGACAAACCGGTGCGGCTGTGCTCCTGCGGTCGTGCGGCGACGTCGCCCGGGGCGTTGTTCACGACATCCGTCATTGCCTTCTCCTGCTCCAGACCGCTTCTCGATCACCGGTGAGGACACGAAGCTTGACACCGCCTTATTTCGGCGAGGCGAGGTCCACGAGTCACTCCCGTGAACTATCGCGCATCATCGTGCGCACCGCTCGCCGAGCAAATGCCGCCCGGTCCTACGATCACGGTCATGACCACATTGCCGAACCGGCCCAACACCGCGCTGCTGGTCGTGGACGTACAGAACGATGTCGTGGCCTCGGCTCACGAGCGGGATCGGGTCGTCGCGAACATCGCGGCACTCGTCGATCGGGCGCGCCACGATGGTGTACCCGTCATCTGGGTGCAGCACGACGACGCGGATCTGCCTGCGGGAAGCCAACAGTGGGAGATCGTCAGCGAGCTGACGCCGGCAGAGTCCGAGCCGCTGGTGGCCAAGAATTACGGTGACTCGTTCGAAGACACCGTCCTGGAGTCGGCGCTCGCGCAACTGGGCGTCGGGCATCTGGTGGTCACCGGCGCCCAAACCGATCAGTGCGTCCGATCGACTATTCACGGCGGGTTCACCCGCGGTTACGACGTCACCCTGGTGACGGATGCGCACACCACCGAAGATCTGTCGGCCTGGGGCGCGCCACCGCCCGAGCAGGTGATCGCCCACACCAACCTGTACTGGAGCCACCAGTCGGCGCCGGGCCGGACGGCCCTGGCATCGGCCACCGATGGGGTTGTCTGGTAATCGCCGCGCCGATCGAACCGGCGCTATACATTATTTCGAAAGTGTTCACTGCCGCCGCGACACAGATCGGAATGACAATGACGTCGACGCTTCAATCGGGGGACCAGCTCGTCGGGTTGGCGCGGGGCATGCGGGAGCTGGTGCTGGCCCAGGCCGGCGAATCCGAGCGGCTGCGCACCATCGCCCCGGCCGTCGTCGACGAGATGTGGTCCAGCGGGCTGATGCCGTCGTTCAACCCCGTCGCGGCCGGCGGGGTGGAGCCGTCGTTCACCGAGATGATCGAAACCTGGATCGAGATGGCCTGGCAGGACGGATCCTTCGGGTGGATCGGGATCGCCAATCTGCCGTCGTCGTTCGCCGCGGCGGCCTACCTGCCCGACGACGGATTCGCGGAGGTGTTCGGCGCCAACGACAACCGCGTCACGATGGGTGGCCAGTTCTTCCCCAACGGCCAGGGCGCCGCGGTCGACGGCGGTTACCGGCTCACCGGTTCGTGGAGTTTCGGGTCGGGCACCGGACATTCGGAGTACGTCTGCGCCGGCTTCTTCCCGATGGACAACGGCGAGATGCGCTGGGCGAGCGAAGGCATGCCGGAGATGCTGGTGGCCGTGGTCCCGCGCGCCGAGGTCGCGTTCTCCGACGGCTGGCATGTCCAGGGGCTCAAGGGGACCGGCTCCTACGACTACGACCTCGACGATGTGTTCGTGCCCACCTGCCGGACCTTTCCGCTGTTCTCCCGGGTCCCATACCGGGGAAGCTCGCCGGCGACCCGGATGGGGCTGATGCCGGTGACCGCGGCCGGTCACGCATCGTGGGCGCTCGGCGTGGCCAAGAGCATGCTCGACGACGTCCAGGAGCTGGCCGCCACCAAATTCCGGATGAGCGACATGGCGTCACTGGCCAGCCGCCCCACATTCCAGAAGGACCTGGCCCACCACGTCGCGGCGTGGCGGGCCGCCCGGCTGCTGGTGCTGGATGCCTTCGGCACCGCCGAAGCCGCCGTCGCCGCCGGCGACGAACTCACCCCGGCGCTGCGGGCCGATATGCGGGTGGCCGCGGTCTATGCGACCGACGTGGCGCGAGCCGCCGCCGAGTGGGCCCACCTGTCCGCTGGCACGACCTCGATCCGGGAGGGTAGCCGCCTGGAGCGTGCGTTCCGCGATATCTACACCGGGACCCAGCACGCGTTCATCAGCGAGAAGGTGGCCATGGATGTGGCCCAGATCTGGCTCGGCATCATCGAGGACCAACCCGGGTTGTGAGAGTCACGCTCGGCCTCGGCATTTCGCGCGCGTCGCGCCACGGCTGGGATTAGAGTCTGACAGCTATGACCGACTGGTCCGATCCGAGGCTGCCGAGCTATCGATCGAGCCCCCGACAGATGAAGCGGCTCAGCCGCGACTTTGCCGGCGTCGGTGTGGGTATTCCACCCGAACGGCTGCAACAGATCGTCAAGGGCGGCACGCCCACCGACGACGAGCGGATCGACGTCACCTTCGCGCTCACCGCGACCGCACTGCTCAGCGAGAAACGACGCCGCTCCAAACGTGGTCGCGCGCAACAGCGTTGCGTGAAGGGGATCGTCTTCGCCGCCGCGATCCTGGTCGCGATCAACGTGCTGCTGTGCCTGGGTTTGATGCTGTTCGTCCTCACCCAGCACACTTCGCCCTATTAGGCCGCCCGGCGGCGATTTCAGCCGACGAGGTACCCGTCGGCGACGTCCAGCGCCTTGTCCAGAATGGCCAGTCCCTCGGCCACCTCGGCGTCGCTGATGTTGCAGGCCGGCACGGCGTGGATCCGGTTGAAGTTGGCGAAGGGCAGCAGGCCGCCCGTCTTGCACGCGGCCAGTACCTCGTTCATCGCCGGGCTGGAGCCGCCATACGGTGCCAGCGGTTCCCGGGTCTGCGGGTTGGCGACCAGCTCGATCGCCCAGAACACGCCCAGGCCGCGGACCTCACCCACCGACGAGTGGCGGGCCGCCAGCTCACGCAGACCCGGGCCGAGCACCTGCTCGCCGATCCGGGCGGCGTTGGCCACCATGCCCTCGTCCTCCATCGCGTTGATCGTCGCGACCGCCGCCCCGCAGGCCAGGGGATGCCCCGAGTAGGTCAGCCCGCCGGGATAGGCGCGGTCGGCAAACGTCGCATAGATCGCGTCGTTGATGGCCACGCCGCCGAGCGGCACGTACCCCGACGTCACGCCCTTGGCGAACGTCATGAGGTCGGGCACGACATCGAAGTTGTCGATGGCGAACCACTTTCCGGTCCGGCCGAAGCCGGCCATCACCTCGTCGGCGATGAACACGATGCCGTGGCGGTCGCAGATCGCCCGCACCCCGGCCGAGTACCCGGGTGGGGGCACCATGATGCCGGCGGTGCCCGGCACCGATTCGAGGATGATCGCGGCGATCGACGCCGGCCCCTCGTGGGCGATCAGGCGCTCGAGGTAGTCCAGTGCCCGCTCGGACTCTTGCTGCTCGTCGTCGGCGAAGAACGAGGAGCGATACAGGAACGGCCCGTTGAAGTGCACGACGCCGGCGCTGCCGTAGTCGTTCGGGTAGCGGCGCGGGTCGCCGGTCAGGTTGATCGCGGTGTCGGTACCGCCGTGATAGGAGCGGTAGCGGGAGAGCACCTTGTAGCGACCGGTGTGCAGCCGCGCCATCCGGACGGCGTGCTCGACGGCGTCGGCGCCGGCGTTGGTGAAGAACACATGGTTCAGGTCACCGGGGGTGCGCTCGGCGATCAGCCGGGCCGCCTCGGACCGGGCCGCGTTGGCGTGCTGGGGTGCGATCGTGCACAGCTTGGCCGCCTGCTCGGCGATCGCGGCGACGACCTTCGGATGCTGATGGCCGATGTTGGTGAACACCAGCTGGGAGGAGAAGTCGAGCAGCTTGTTGCCGTCGCCGTCCCAGACGTAGGAGCCCTCCGCCGCGACGATCGTCATCGGCTTGATCTGCGCCTGCGCCGACCAGGAGTGGAAGACGTGCGCCCGGTCCAGTTCGTAGGCCCGCGCTGCCTCGGCGCGGGCGGTGTCGAGGTCGAGTCCGTTGGGCAGGAGGTGAGAAGAAGTGGTGGCGGTCATATCGGTGCGTGCCTCTTTCGAGCTCAGTGGTTCTGCGGGAAGCCGAGGTTGATACCGCCGTGGGAGGGGTCGAGCCACCGCGTGGTGACCACTTTGCCACGGGTGAAGAATCCCACGCCCTCGGTTCCGTGCGCGTGGGTGTCGCCGAACAGCGAGCTCTTCCATCCGCCGAAGCTGTAGTAGGCGGTCGGCACCGGGATCGGCACGTTGATGCCGACCATGCCGACCTCGACCTCGTTCTGGAAACGTCGCGCCGCGCCACCGTCGTTGGTGAAGATCGCGGTGCCGTTGCCGTAGGGGTTGGAGTTTATGAGCGCCACTGCATCTTCGTAGGATTTGACCCTTACGACCGAGAGCACCGGGCCGAAGATCTCGTCGGTGTAGACGCTCATCTCGGGGGTGACGTTGTCGATCAGGGTGGGGCCCAGCCAGAACCCCTCAGCCTCGCCGTCGACCTGGGTACCCCGGCCGTCGACGACGATCGTGGCGCCGTCTGCTTCGCCGGCGTCGATGTAGGAGGCCACCTTGTCACGATGGGCCTTGGTGACCAGCGGGCCCATATCGGTGTTGCGGGTGCCGTCGCCGATCTTCAACGATGTTGTGCGCTGGGCGATCTTGGCGACCAGCTCGTCGGCGATCGGGCCGACGGCCACGGCCGCCGAGATCGCCATGCAGCGCTCGCCGGCCGAACCGAAGCCGGCGTTGACCATCGCGTCGGCGGCCAGATCCAGATCGGCGTCGGGCAGGATCACCGCGTGATTCTTGGCCCCGCCGAGGGCTTGTACGCGCTTGCCGTGCAGGGTCCCGGTGGAGTAGACGTACTGGGCGATCGGGGTGGAGCCGACGAACGAGATCGCCTTGATGGCCTTGTTGGTCAGCAGCTCGTCGACAGCGACTTTGTCGCCCTGCAGGACGTTGAAGACGCCGGCCGGCAGCCCCGCCTCGGCCCACAGGTCGGCGATCCACAGCGCCGCCGACGGGTCTTTCTCGGAGGGCTTGAGCACCACGGTGTTGCCCGCGGCGATGGCGATCGGGAAGAACCACATCGGCACCATGGCGGGGAAGTTGAACGGGCTGATCACCGCCACCGGGCCCAGCGGCTGGCGGATGGAGGCGACGTCGACGTTGGTCGAGGCGTTCTCTGTCATCCCGCCCTTGAGCAGATGTGATATGCCGCAGGCGAATTCGACGACCTCCTGGCCACGGCTGATCTCGCCGAGGGCGTCGGAGAGCACCTTGCCGTGCTCGGCGGTGATGATCGCGGCCAGCTCTTCCTTGCGGGCGTTGAGCAGCTCCCTGAACGAGAAGAGCACAGCGGTCCTCTTGGCCAGCGAGGTGTCCCGCCAGTCCGGGAACGCCGCCACCGCCGCGTCGATGACCGCGCGGGCGGCCGCGACGTCGGCGAGCGCCACCTGGCCGGTGACCTGGCCGGTGGCGGGGTTGGTCACCGGGGCCGTGCGGTCGCTGCCGCCGGGGAAGTGCTTCCCGCCGGCCCAGTGGGCGATGGTGCGAACGCGGGTGCTGGGCGCGAGGAGAGTCATACCTGCGATTCTGCGGGCTACCGACCACCACGAGACACGACGATCTGTAAGGATTCAACAGCTATTCCTTACACTATGTAAATGCAGCTCACTCTGTCCGAGATCCTCGACCTTCCGTCGGTTCGCGCCGGCGACCCGGAGGTGGTGTGCAGCGGGCCGATGGATCAACCGGTGCGCTGGGTGCACGTCAGCGACCTGGCCGACCTGTCCGGTCTGCTCACCGGCGGGGAACTGGTTCTGACCACGGGTCAGGCGCTGGCCGATCCGGCCCGACGGGATGCGTACCTACCCGGGTTGGCCGACGCCGGTGCCACCGGCGTCGTCATCGAACTCGGGCTGCACATCGACGCCCTCCCGGAGTCGGTCCGCGCCATCGGCTTAGCCCTGTCGCTGCCGGTGATCGTGCTGCACCGGCCGGTGCGCTTCATCGACGTGACCGAAGAGGTACACCGCAGGATCGTCGCCGATCAGTACGCCGAAGTGGCCTACGGGCAGCGGGTGCACGAGGCCTTCACCGCACTGAGCATGCGCCGCGCCTCCGCTGACCAGATTGTCGGCGCCGCCGCCGAGATGCTCGACACCCCGGTGGTGCTGGAAGACCTCAACCGGCAGGTGCTCGCGTTCGACGGCCGGGGCGTCCCGACGGCGGTCCTGCTGGCGGACTGGGAGCGGCGGTCCCGGCTGGCGACCGGTGACGCCTGGACGGCCTGCCCGGTCGGCCCGTACCGCGAGGAGTGGGGCCGTCTGATCGCCCCGGGGATCGCAGCCAACGCGCGCGCGACGATGGCGTTGGAGCGGGCCGCCCAGGCGCTGGCGTTGCACCGGATGGTCGAGCAGAACCGCAGCTCGCTCGAACTTCGCGCGCAGAGCGGCCTGGTCGATGATCTGCGCCACGGCCGGATCACCGACGAGGCCGAGGCGACGGCGCGTGCCCACGGGCTGGGCCTGCGGCCGACCCTGACCTACGTACCGATGACGGTGCGGCTGCGTGAGGGTGCCGGTGCGGATCAGGTCGCGGTGGCACAGCGGCGGCTGCGCACGTTGGACGCGATCATGCATGCGGTGCGCGCCGCGGGCCACACCGGTCTGACGTCCACCCGCGATGACGGGCAGATCGACCTGGTCCTGGCACCGCAGCGCACCACCGGTGCGCTGGAAACCGCACTGCACGAGGTATGTTCGGCGATCCGGCGGGCCGTCTGCCGCCTCGATGGCGCCGACGACTGCGTGATAGGCGCAGGCCCGGAGTCCAGCCGGCTGGTCGATGCGGTGGGCGGATTGCGCGAGGCTGGTCACGTTGCCGAGGTCGCAATGTCGATGCCATTGCACAACAAGCCTTTTCACCGTTCATCGGATGTCCGGCTGCGTGGCCTGCTGTCGCTGATCCGCACCGATCCGCGGGTCCAGGCCTTCGCCGAAACCGAGTTGGCGGGGCTACTCGCGCACCGTGCCAAACACGGCGACGAAGCCTTCGAGTTGTTGCGGCGTTTCCTGGCCGCCGGGGGCAACAAGGCCGAACTGGCCAGGGCGTTGCACATGTCGCGGCCGACCCTGTATGCCCGGCTGGACGCCCTGCAGCGGATCATCGGCCTGGATCTCGACGACGCGGAGTCCAGGACCTCGCTGCACGTGGCGATGCTGATCGTGAACCCGGCGGGGGAGTAGGCGTGCCGAAACTGTCGTTGTTTGTCGGTCCACCCGCGAAACGCGCACAACAACTGCCGTCTCAGTAACGTGGGGCAGCCGCTGAGCAGTCGCCCAACGCTCGACCATACACTGGGCCACCGTGGGCATTCTCATTGGTTTCGCACCGTGGATCGTCTATTGGGTCCTGGTCGGCAACGTCCCGTTCGAGGCAGCCGTACTCGTCGCCCTCGGCATCGCCGTCATCGGGCTCGTGGTCGGTCGCACCAGGAATGCACCCGGCCTGACCTTTGAAATCGGTGCTGTCGCAACGTTCTCCATACTGGCGATGCTGACGTTCGCGGCGAGCCAACCATTCATGGAGCGCTGGATGCAACCGCTGAGCAACGCGGGGATCTTCCTGGTCGCCTTGACCGGCGCGCTGATCGGCAGGCCGTTCGTGCGCGAGTTCGCCGCCGCCGGCCGGCCCGACGAGGTGGTCAAGAGTGCACTGTTCGCTCGGATCACCTCGCTACTGACTTGGATCTGGATCGCCGCCTTCGCGGGAATGACGGTGTCCTCGGCGATCCCGCCGATCGTGCAGGGCGACGCGACGATCCTCGACACCAAGACCCCGTTGTCGTTCCTGTGCTACTGGGTCATCCCGTTCACCTTCATGGGGTTGGCGGCACTCGCATCGCGCATCCTGCCCGACAAGATGACCCCGAGTGACGACGTCGTCCGCGAGACGTCGTTTGTCGCCTACAGCGAGGCCGCGATCGACGAGCTCTACTACCTGGCACAGGAGCACGCCAACCGCGAAGTGGGCGCCGGCAAGGAGGCCTACGACGTCAAGGTCGGCGGAATGGGCATGACCCTCACCGGCGACGACTCACGCAAATCCTGGCCCTCGACCTACCGGGTGCGCGACCGGCTGCGCTGAGCGCAACCGATCGGGCAAGGATGCACACCACTTCGGACACTGTTGCATCACGGATCGGCTAAATGCCCTGTTCAGCCGCTGAACGTGGTCAGCGGCCGTCAGCCATTTGCTGTAGAAGTTACAGAAGTGGCCTCTGTGAACAGGATGGAGCTTTGCTCAGGGCGCCGGAAAGTGAGATGAAGATGATGAGGAAGCGCTTGTATGCCTTCGCGATCAGCGTGGTGATGCTGTTCGCCATTCCCGGCCTGCTGGCCCCGACGGCAACTGCCGCGCCGGTCAGCCGGGATCAGTACGTCAACCTGGTGATCGAGCGCGGCCTCGCCCAGCGCGGCGTGCCCTACGCGTGGGCCGGCGGCGACATCAACGGCCCGACGTTGGGCAAGGGGGACAGCGAAGGCGTGATGGGATTCGACTCTTCGGGTCTGATCCAATACGTCTACGCCGGCGTCGGCGCCAAACTGCCGCGCTCCTCGGGCGATATGTACAAGGTCGGCCAGCACGTGACCGCCGACCAGGCCCTGCCGGGTGACCTGATCTTCTACGGACCCGAAGGCACGCAGAGTGTGGCGATGTTCCTCGGCAACCAACAGATGCTCGAGGTCACCGACACCGCCGTCGCGGTGTCCCCGGTGCGCACCAAGGATATGGCCCCCTACCTGGTGCGGGTCATCGCCTAGCGGTCTGGCACGCCGTCGTTGACGGCGAGAAGTTCGCTGACGGTGAGGAACCGGTAGCCCTCGGAATGGAGCCGGTCGATGATCAGTGGCACCGCGGCGCGTGAGGCCGAGCCGCTCTTCAGCATGACGTGCAGCAGAATGATCGACCCCGGGCGGACGTTGTCAACAGTCTCCGCAACGATCTGTTCGGTTGTGGGCGCGCCGGCTGAATCCGGTTCGAGATCCCAGGTGACCGTAGTTCGTCCGTGTTCGGCAAGGTAGTGAGGGAGCGTCCAGAGTTTCTTGCCGTAGGGCGGTCGGAACGTCACCGGGCCGCGATACCCGGTCCGTGCGATAGCCGCATCGGTTCGTTCGATCTCGTCGGCAACAGTCTGGGTCGAGACAAAGATCATCCGGCGGTGGGTGTAGGTGTGATTGCCGATCTCGTGGCCGGCTCGCGCGATTGCCGCACCTTCGTCCGGATTCCGGTCCAGATCGGCGCCAACAAGATAAAAGGTTGCCGGGATCTTTTTCGCTGCAAGCATATTGAGGACTTCAGATGCGTACTCCGTGGGTCCGTCATCGAAGGTGACCGCCACCACCTTCTCAGCGGTGTCCACACGGTTGACGATCTCACCGGCCAGTTGATAGGTCCGCGACTTCGACAACGTGTAGGCGCCGGATACGACAACCAACAACACCACCAATCCGACTGACGTTCCGATAACCCACTTCCGCATCGCGTCCGTGTCTACCAGAGCGCCGTGGCCGGATCAGGCCACCGTCAGGCGCAGTCGGTGCAGGTCATGCTCGACGCGTCCGCCAACCGGCTGCGGTGGTGCACCAGAAAGCAGCTGGTGCACGTGAACTCGTCGGACTGCTTGGGGATCACCCGAACCGTGAGTTCCTCGTCGGACAAATCGGCGCCGGGCAGCTCGAACGAATCAGCCGCGTCGGCCTCGTCCACATCGATCACGGCCGTCGCCGTGTCCTTACGCCGGCCCGCCAGGTCCTCGAGGGACTCTTCCTCGGGCTCGGCCTGGGTACGGCGGGGGGCGTCGTAATCAACCGTCATGGTCCGTGCCTTTCGTTCTTACGCACTCGACGTCGCGTCAACGCGGTCGAATGCGAGATTGTTCCCGCCGCCGGTCTTGGCTAAACACCATTGTTTCGGGCTGGCTGAGCGGTTGCCCCGGCCTGGCTGTGTCCTGCGGATTCCGGTGCCGGAAGAACCGGAACCAGCGGGCTCAGATTCGCCAGAGCGATTCCTGGGCGACGCTGGCGATCAGCGTACCGTCGGCCCGGTGAATCGACCCGCGGGCCAAGCCCCGCGCGTCGCTGTGACTGACCGCGGTCGTGTCGTAGCGATGCCACTGATGCGGGTCGGTCGGCCGGTGCAGCCACAGCGCATGGTCGAGGCTGGCCGCGCCGCGCGGCCCGGGTAGCGCGGGGTCCCGCGGGCGGGCCGAGGACACCAGGCCCATGTCGGAGATGAACGTCAGCGCACACGCCCGCAGCACCGCGTCGTTCTCCACAGGTTCTCGGGTTCGGAACCAGAAGGGCTGAACCGGCCACTCGTCATGTCCGTCGTGGCCGGGCGCGACCCGAATCTCGAAGTGATCCGCCCAACGCACGGGCAGCTTTGTGACGACTGTGGCATCCGACAGCGCCAGCCTCGCCGGCTCGGGACGCTGCCAGTCGGTGGTGGTCTCGGGTAGGTGAAACGACGCCATCATCTCCAAGATCGCCACACCGTCCTGCAGCGCGGTGACGCGCCGGGTGTTGAAGGAACGGCCATCACGGGTGATCTCGACGGAGAACTCGACGTCCACGCCAACCTGCCCGCCTTTGATGAAGTAGGCGTGCAGCGACTGCGGCAACCGGCCGGAGTCGACGGTGGCGGCCGCGGCGGCCAGCGCCTGTGCGGCGATCAGGCCACCGTATAAGCGGGGACCCACCCCGAATGCGGCCGACGCGCGGAAATCGTCGCCTCTGCGGTCGAGTTGGACCAGTTGTGCGATCCAGCTCGGCATGCTCTCCCCGCGGTCGTCGTGATCGGAATCGAACTCACGATAGCTGCATAGACTGCGGCCATGGATCGCGGCCACACCGAGGCGCCCGATGGCCTGCTGAAGATCGAAGACTGCCTGGCGGCCGACGGCGGTGTCGTACTTCCGCCCGGGGTCACGCTCATCTCACTGATCGAACGCAACGTCGCCAACATCCCCGCCTCGGTTGCCTATCGTTATCTCGATCACAGTCACTCTGCGGATCCCGAAGTCACCGAACTGACCTGGGCCCAACTCGGCACCCGCCTGGAGGCCATCGGGGCGCACATTCAGGGCACCGCCGCCCGCGGTGACCGGGTCGCAATCCTTGCCCCGCAAGGCCTGGACTACATCGCCGGGTTCTTCGCCTCGATCAAGGCGGGGACCATAGCGGTACCGCTGTTCGCTCCCGAATTGCCCGGTCACGCCGAGCGTCTCGACACGGCTCTGGGCGACTCCCAACCGACCACGGTGCTCACCACCGCAGCCGCCGCCGACGGCGTACGCAGCTTCCTGGCGAACCTGCCGACCACCAGGCAGCCGCGGATCCTCGTCATCGACGAGATCAGCGATTCGGCCGCCGACGACTTCATCCCGACCGTCATCGATGTCGACGACGTCTCACACCTGCAGTACACCTCGGGCTCGACCCGTCCGCCGGTGGGCGTCGAGATCACCCACCGGGCGGTCGGCACCAACCTCATCCAGATGATCTTGTCGATCGACCTGCTCGACCGAAACACCCACGGCGTCAGCTGGTTACCGCTGTACCACGACATGGGACTGTCGATGATCGGATTCCCGACGGTCTACGGTGGGCATTCCACCCTGCTCTCACCTACCGCATTCATCCGTCGACCGCAGCGTTGGATCCGTGCGCTGTCCGACGGCTCCCGCGAGGGCCATGTCGTCACCGCCGCACCGAATTTCGCCTACGAATGGACCGCCCAGCGCGGGCTCCCGGACGCCGGTGCGGAGGTCGATCTGGCCAATGTGGTGATGATCATCGGCTCCGAACCGGTCAGCGCCGAGGCCATCAGCACCTTCACCACGGCCTTCGCCCCGTACGGCTTGGCGCGGACGGCGTTCAAGCCCTCCTACGGAATCGCCGAGGCTACCCTCTTCGTCGCGACCATCGCGCCCACCGCGACGCCCACCGTGCTACGTCTGGACCGTGATCAGCTGGCGGCCGGGCTCGCCATCGAAGTCGGCGAGGATGCCCTCGATTTCGTCACCCAGGTGTCGTGCGGGCAGGTGGCCCGCAGCCAGTGGGCGGTGATGGTCGACCCCGATACCCGCGTGGAGCTGCCCGACGGCCGGGTCGGCGAGATATGGCTGCACGGCGAGAACATCGGGCGCGGCTACTGGCGCAAACCCGAGGAGACCCGGCAGACATTCGGCGCCCGACTCGCCCGCCGGCTGGCCGCGAACAGCCACGCCGACGGGGTGCCCGCCGACGCCGCTTGGCTGCGCACCGGCGACCTGGGCTTCTATCTGGCCGGCGAACTCTATGTCGCCGGCCGCCTCGCCGACATCGTGATGGTCGACGGGCGGACGTTCTATCCGCAGGACATCGAGAAGACCGCCGCCGGCGCCTCGCCGATCGTGCGGCGGGGCTACGTGGCGGCGTTCTCGGTGCCGGCCGACGAAATTCCCGGTACGGCAACCACAGACAGCGCAGACAGACTCGTCGTCGTCGCCGAACGGGCGGCGGGTACCAGTCGCAATGACCCGGCGACCGCGATCGCGGCGATCCGCGCGGCGGTATCGGAGCGCCACCATGTTGCGGCACCCGATGTCCGGCTGCTGCCGGCCGGAGCCATCCCGCGAACGACGAGCGGCAAATTGGCCCGACGGGCCTGCCGCTCCGCATACCTCACGGGCACTTTGGGAGTGCACTGATATGGTGCGGCCATTGAGCTTTGCCGCGATGGCCCTGGCCGGGGTGATCGCGATGTCCGCCGCCGGGACTCCGCCGGCTGCCGCCGGCGGCGGGGTAGCCACGCTGAAGGTCTGCACCACCGGCGATTACCCGCCGCTGACCCACCGCGACCCGGAGACCGGGCGCTACAGCGGCGTCGACATCGACATGGCCACTGACCTCGCCGCCCACCTCGGCCGAGAGCCGGTATTCGTCGCGACCACGTGGCCGACCCTGATCGCCGACCTGACCTCGCCCGGCATGTGCGATATCGCCATGGGCGGTATCACCGACACACCCGAACGACGCCGGATCACCGAGGTCACGCAGCCGTACCTGTCCAGCGGAAAAACACCGGTGGTGGCGGCGGGCAATGCCGACCGGTTCGCGTCGATCGAGCAGATCGACCAGCCCGGCGTGCGCGTGATCGAAAACAGCGGCGGTACCAACGAACAATTCGCCCGGAAGAACTTTCCCCGTGCCAAGATCATCATCTGGGGCGACAACACCACCATCTTCGACCAGCTAGCCGCAGGCGACGCCGACGTCATGGTCACCGACGCCCTGGAAGCGGTCTACCAGGCCTCGCTGCACCCCGGGTTGGTCGCCCAACACCCCGAGCGGCCCTTCACCTCGGAGGTCAAGGTCTACCTTCTGCCCGAGGACAGCCCGATCGAAGGACCAGTCGACTCATGGCTGGCCGGCGCACTGCACGACGGCACGTTCGACGGCATCTACCGGCGCTGGTTGCACGCCCCCGCGCCTGACCCGCCGCGATAGACCGGCACTCAGCGCCCCTTCCACTGCGGCCGGCGCTTCTCCCGCCACGCTTTCAGGCCTTCGGCGACGTCCTCGGTCGCTCCGGCCACCTTGCGCATCACCTCGCCGAACCGCACCGACTCGATCCAGCCCATGTCGGCGGTGCGCCAGGCCACCTCCTTGGTGGCCCGCTGCGCCAACGGCGCGGCCTCGACCAGGGTCCTGGCCCACGCCTGCGCTTCAGCCTGCAGCTCCTCGGGTTCGACCAGTTTCCATACCAGTCCGATCTCCTTGGCGCGCTCGGCGCTGATCGGCTTACCGGTCAGCAGGAGTTCCATGGCGTTGGCCCAGCCGACCCGATGAGGCAGGCGGATGGCACCGACGATGGTCGGGACGCCCAGGGCCACCTCGGGGTAGCAGAAGGTGGCCTCGGTCGAGGCGATCACGAAGTCGCAGAACAACACTCCGGTCAGGCCATAGCCGACGCAGGGTCCGTGTACCGCGGCGATGGTCGGCTTGAACAGTTCCATTCCCGACTCGAAGCTATTGATGGTCGGCTTCTCCCAGAAGGTCCCGCCGAACGTGCCCACCGACCCTTCGCCGTCTTTGAGGTCACCGCCGGCGCAGTAGACGTCGCCGTTTGCCGTGAGGATCCCCACCCAGGCCTGCTCCTCGTCGCGGAACCGGTCCCACGCGGCGTTGAGCTCCTGCCGTAGCGGGCCGTTGATGGCGTTGCGCGCCGCCGGCCGGTTGAGGGTGATGGTGGCGATATGACCGTCGAGCTGGTAAATGACGAGGCTCATCTGCTGCACTCTAGTGAGGCGCGGGTGGCGCACAGGGTGCGCCGAAGGGTTAACCCCGTCCGTTGCCTTCCGCGCGCACCGCGGGGCCGGCCATCGCGGTGACCATGCTGCTGCCGAACGCGCCGTCGTCGTCGAACAGGGTCGCGTTGCCCACCGACACGCCGTTCTCGGAGAAATGGGTGTCGGCCTGAACGCCGATGAACACCCCGCGCGGCAGGCGCGCCAGCGCCACGGTCAGGTCACCGTTGACATAGCCCATTCCGGAGGCGCCCAGATCGGTCACCAGGTTGGCAGCCGCCTCGGCAACCACCGCCGAGCGGACGAAGGGAGTCGCTGCCAGGCCTGCCACCGCATCAAGGCCGCCGTAGTACGCGCGTTTGCGTCCGGTGCTGTGGTGCCGTTGGCCCATCGGAACCCACCCGGTCCCGTCACTGTCGATGTGCAGGGCGAGATCTTCGGCACCGTCCGGCGCGATCACGTTCATCCCGGATACCCACTGCGCGCCCACCGACGTCTGGCGATACTGCAGCAGCGTGGCCCGCGCCACGATCCAATCGTCCTGGATGATGTCGCATTCGGCCGTGCGCATCCGGTGTCCCTGCCGAATCAGCCGGGTCTGGGTATGGGTCGGAACGGCTCGGGCAGGTTTGAGCAGATCGAGCGTCAGCCGGGCCGGCAGGTATCCGACGGCGCCGTATTTCCGCTCCAGGGTCGAGGCCGCCAGTCCGGCAATCGCCTGACCGCTGAGCACCCCGTCACTCCAGGAGGCCGCCGCCGAGGTTGTCGGCCGGAAGCCTCCGTTCGACTGCTGAACGAAATACGCAGGGCGGATTCCCATCGCGCTCGACGCCGCGGCCGTACGTTCCGACAAGTCCATGCTGCTGTTCACCGTTGCCATCCTTATCAGTGGGAGAGCCGCCGCTTGCTTGACGGCTCACCAGGCAACTATGACGTGCGGAAGCGTCTCGGACTGTCCACCGATCGGCCGCAATTCCGGATGACTGCGGTGTCCACCGATCGGGGGACACAGCGCAGATCTAGCGCCCGAAACCGGCGTCGCGCAGGGCTTGCGCCATCGACCCGGATGACCGGTTGCCGTCCCGCCGAGGGCCGTCATCACCGCGGGTGGGCCGGCGGCGTTCACCGCGCGCCGGTGCGGCGCTGCTTCGTTCAGTTCGCTTGGCCTGGCCGCGTTTTGGCGCATCACCGAGCCGCAGGCTCAGACCGATCCGCTGACGGTCGACGTCGACGTCGATGACCTTGACCCGCACCACCTGACCGGATTTCACCACCTCGTGTGGATCGGAGACGAATCGGTCCGCCATCGCCGACACGTGGACCAGGCCGTCCTGGTGCACACCCACGTCGACGAAGGCTCCAAACGCCGCGACATTGGTGACGACACCCTCGAGCACCATCCCGACCTTCAGATCGGCCACCTTCTCCACCCCGGCCGCGAACGTCGCGGTGGAGAACGCCGGCCGCGGATCGCGTCCGGGCTTCTCCAACTCGGCGAGGATATCGGTCACCGTCGGTACACCGAATCGGTCGTCGGCGAAGTCGGCGGCCCGCAGCGATCGCAACGAGCGTTCGTTGCCGATGAGTTCTGCCAGGGCGATTCCCGAGCGATCCAGAATCCGCCGTACCACCGGATAGGCCTCCGGATGGACACCCGAGGCATCGAGGGCGTCGTCGCCGCCACGGATCCGCAGGAAGCCCGCGCACTGTTCAAAGGCTTTGGGGCCCAGACGTGCGACGTCGAGAAGTGCGGCGCGGTTGCGGAACGGCCCGGCCTTCTCCCGGTGGGCGACGATGGCCTCGGCCAGTGACTCGGACACGCCCGACACCCGCGCCAGCAGGGGAACCGACGCGGTGTTCAGATCCACGCCCACGGCGTTGACCGCATCCTCCACCACAGCGTCGAGGCTGCGGGCCAGGGTGCCCGGGGTGACGTCGTGCTGATACTGGCCGACGCCGATCGACTTCGGTTCGATCTTCACCAATTCCGACAGCGGATCCTGCAACCGGCGCGCGATCGACACCGCGCCCCGCACCGTCACGTCCAGGCTCGGCAACTCGCGGGCGGCGTAGGCCGACGCCGAGTACACCGACGCGCCCGCCTCGCTGACCATGGCTTTGACCGGGGCGGTCGCACCGGTCGCGCGGATATCGGCGATCAGCTCGGCGGCCAGTGCATCGGTCTCCCGCGACGCGGTGCCGTTGCCGATGGCGATCAGCTCGACACCGTGGCGGGCCACCAACCCAGCCAACGTCGCCTTGGCCGAATCCCATTGGCGCTGCGGCTGATGCGGGTAGACCGCGCAGGTGTCGAGCACTTTGCCGGTGCCGTCGACGACGGCAACCTTGACGCCGGTGCGGAAGCCGGGATCCAGCCCGAGTGTGGTACGCGTGCCGGCCGGAGCCGCCAGCAGAAGATCCTTGAGGTTCTTGGCGAACACCGCGACGGCGTCATCTTCGGCGCGTTGGCGCAACCGCATTCGCGCGTCGACCGCGCCGGAGATCATCAGCCGCGTTCGCCATGCCAACCGGACGGTGGTCGCCAGCCACGGCGTCGCCGCTGCGCCGGCCGTGAGGTCGACCCCGAGTGCCCGCGCGACCATCACCTCGTAGGCGTCATCGCTGCCGCCGTCGAAACGCAAGGCGAGTGCTTGTTCCTTCTCGCCGCGCATGACCGCCAGTACGCGGTGCGACGGCATGTCCTCCAGCCGTTCGGCGAACTCGAAATAGTCACGGAACTTCTGTGCCGCGGGGCTTTTTGCGGCGTCCTCGGAGTGCGGAGCGGTCCGCAACGAGCCTTCGGCCCAGAATTTGGTCCGGATCGCACCGACCAGCTCGGCGTCTTCTGCGGCCCGCTCCACAAGGATGTGCCGTGCGCCGTCGAGTGCGGCGGCCGCGTCGGGCACCTCGGCGCCGACGAACGCGCCTGCGGCGGTTTCGGGGTCGACGGCCGGGTCGGCGAGTAGGCGCTCGGCCAGCGGCTCCAGGCCTGCTTCCCGGGCGATCTGCGCCTTGGTCCGCCGTTTCGGCTTGTACGGCAGATAGATGTCCTCGACCCGGGATTTGGTGTCGGCCCGCAGCAGCGCCGCCCGTAGCTCCTCGGTCAGCTTGCCCTGCTCGTCGATGGATGCCAGCACCGCGTCTCGCCGTTCGTCGAGCTCGCGCAGGTATCGCAGTCGCTCCTCGAGGTCACGCAGCTGCCCGTCGTCGAGGCTGCCGGTGGCTTCCTTGCGGTAGCGGGCGATGAACGGCACGGTCGCGCCTTCGTCGAGCAATCGGACCGCGGCGGCCACTTGCGTCTCGGCCACCGCGAGTTCCTCAGCCAGACGGGCGTTTACAGGTTTGAGGGTTGGGCTCGAAGTCACGCCGAGACCCTACCGAACCATCCCGACGAAACCGGCGACGGCGCGTCGACCGGAATAGCCCGGCGCGGGCACGGGTTTGGCGCTATATGCCCAGAGAACTGACCGACGCCGAGCGCCAGGAGTTCCTGGCCGCCAAACATGTGGCCGTACTGTCTGTCGCGGCCGACAGCCGGCCTCCGGCCAGTGTTCCGATCTGGTAGGACTACGCGCCGGGCGGCAACATCCGGATCACCATCGGCGCCTCACGGCGGAAGGCCCGGCTGATCAAGCATGCCGGGGCGGTGACGCTGGTGGTGCAACACGAGGAGCCGCCGTACCGGTACGTCGTGGCGGAAGGTTCCGTGGTCGCCGTCACCGCACCCACCCCGCTGGAGATCCGGGAAGCCATCGCCGTGCGGTATCTCGGCGATGAGGCCGGCCGCGCGTTTGCCCGCTCGCTGGACGAGCAGGACACCGTGCTGTTCACCATCCATCCGGATCGATGGTTCACCGCCGATTTCTCCGAATGAGTTGGGATCGGTAGCCGACCGCGCGTCCTTGACTTGCCCCCAACGCCGCCACACCGGCCGCGGGTAACGAGAGGAAGAACCAATGAAGATCGTGCCGACGAACATCGCGCAGCAGATCGACCGCGTCGACCGTCAGTACAGCCTGGCGATCGGCATCAGCACCGGGTTGTTGGCGTTCTGGTCGGTCTACCGGGTGATCTGGTCGCTCTACCTGGCGGTGACCTACGACTTCGTCTTCGGCGCGCTGGTGTTCCCCATTGTCCTGTGGGGGGTGATCGGTGTCGTCGCGGCGATCACGTCGATCGGCTTCCTCACCCGCCACCTCAAGGGCTCGGCCACCGGCATTACCGAAAGCAACCCGGAAACCAACACGGTCTGATCAGTGCCCTGGTGCCCGCCGATGCGTCGGGCACCAGGGGGAACGCTTGAAACGGCGGACGTGGCGCCGGCGATAGGAAGGGAGTACCGGGGTTCGCCCTGGCACACCGACGGCCGATGTGTGCGACGATGCCCCTACGCATGGGGAACCGAGAGGACTGCCGGATACATGACTGATGGGCACCGCACCGCGCCATTCGTCCGCGCCGTCCTCATCGCGGGTTTGACCCTCGGCGCCGCATTCGCCGGTGCCGGCATCGCAACGGCCGACCCCATGACGCCGACGCCGATTCCGGTCCCGTCGGATCCCGCAGCGGTCCCACCGGGTCAGCCGGTGGCAATGCCGGTGGATCCGGCCGCTCCGCCACCACCACCGCCCAACGTGACACCCTCGGTGCCCGAGATCGCCAACCCGACCTACGGCTCACAGAACACTCCCGGCGTCCTCGGCTCGCTCAAAGATATGTGGCATCAGGTCAAGGACCCGTATTACGGCCCCCAGGACGAGGCCTATGCCGGCGGCTCAGTCGCGCCGCCGCCCGGATCAGGCGCCCCGCCGCCGCTGCCGCCCGGGTTCAAGTCATACACCGCACCCGGCTCAGAGGCGCCCCCCAGCGAGTACGGCCCCGGTAAACCGCCGCCGCCAGGGACCCCTGCCCTGCCGCCCGGTTACTACTCCCTGAGCGGGCCGCCGCCACCGGGCTACGAATACGACACGCCGGGCCAACCGGCACCGATTACTGCCACACCCGCGCCGACGCCGTAGCTCCGCGACTCACCGGATTGCGGGGTAGGGGATTATCCGCACCACCTGCTGGTTATATTTGCTAAGTATCGTCGGTGACATCGGACCGCTGGAGTCGTGCTCATGACCTTGATCAAAACCGCCCTGACCGCTGTCGGCGCGCTCGCGGTTGGGCTCACCATCGGCATCGCGCCGGCCAGTGCCGACCCGCCGCCGCCGGACCAAAACGTCGGCGACCCGGTGCCGGCCTGGGCGCCCGGCAAGCCCGCTGAGGTCTGGAACGGCCAGCCTGTCGTGTGGACCCACATGTGGGGCGGTCGCTGGGGCGTGTGGCTCAACGGCGCCTTCATGCCGCTGTCATCCAACCCGGTGACCAACGGCGGCTGAGCGGTTCCTGGCAGCGAGTCTCACTCGTCACAAACGCCGTCCAGCGCGGACCTAGGGTGGATACTGCGCAGTGGACCGCTATATAGTTAGTCCGCTTAAGGTTTTAGCGATTGGGGTTGGAGAACGATGGCTGGTTTGAAGAGTCGCGCGAAGTTGGCGGGACTTGCGCTCAGCGCGATGGCAGTTGCCGGGGTCGTCTCGGCCGGCCCGGCGAATGCCGACGCCACGGACGACTACCCGATCCCGCACCGGATCATCATCACCCAGTGCGATGTCGAGCAGTACATGGCCGCGGCGCGCGACACCAGCCCGGTGTACTTCGAGCGGTACATGATCGACCGCAGCAATCGGCCGGGCGATGTCCAGCAGCTCGCCTTCGACCGCATTCACTGGTTCTTCTCGCTCGACGCAGCGGCCCGCCGCCAGTACTCGGAGAACACCGCGACCAACGTCTACTACGAGTTCGTCGCGACCCGCTGGGGCAACTGGGCCAAGCTGTTCTTCAACAACAAGGGCGTGGTCGCCAAGGCCACCGACGTCTGCATGAACTACCCGCCCGGCGACATGTCGGTGTGGAACTGGGTGTAGCTCCCGGCTAATTCCCGGACGGGAGTAACGCAGCCCCCAATCCCACCTATATACGGGCATCACATCGATGCTCGGATACGTAGGTGGACGATGAAGCAAACTCAACTGCCGCGCCCTCGCGCCCATACGATGATCGCCATCGCCGTCGCGTGTGCGGGCGCCACCCTGAGCCAGGCACCGACGGCGGGCGCCGATCCGGTGCGGGTGCCCTGCGGGGTTCTCGACCAGGTTCGCGAGAGCCTCGACGACGACATCAACGCGGGTATCGGCGGTGTGCGGATCGTCATCAGCTCGCCCTACGCGAGCGGTGCCACACAGAAGCGCGACGCCGAGGTGAAGCTCGCCATGGTCAGCCACGGCGTCCACTACATGGAAGACGTCAACGGACCCGACATCGTGCCCGGGCTCGCGCCCGCGTTGGTCGCTCTGCGCCGAGCCAGTGACGATATGCGAGACGCGGTGGAGGCGCTGTTCCAGATTTCCGGTGGCTACGGATCCGGGTTCGGCATCGGGGATTACGGGCCGACGGTGTCCCTCGCCTGGCCGCAACCGTCGACGTGGACCGCCATCGACTACGCCGACCAGAAAAAGGACGCTATCTATGCGCTGGTCAACGGTCTTCAGCCGACCTGCCTACCGTGACCTCCGCTAGGAGGCGCCGAGAATCTTGATCGCGAAGACCAGGGTGTCGCCGGGGAGGATGCCCGCTCGGGGCTGACCGTCGGGGTAGCCGTCGGCGGAGACCATGGCGACGGCGACGGTGGACCCCACCGTCTGGCCCGCGATGGCCTTCTGGAAGCCCGGCACGACCCCGTCGAGCGGGAACTCGGCCGGTTCGCCGCGTTGGTAACTGCTGTCGAACACCGTCCCGTCGCGTCCGTTGACGCCCATGTAGCAGACCGAGACCGTGGCCGTCGGGGCGACGACCGGTCCGGTACCCGCCTGCAGCGTGTGCACCTGGGTCGCGTCCACGGTAAACGGCGCCGTCACCGTGACCACCGGTGCGGCGGTATCGGTGGAGCCGGTGACGGCGACGCTGCCGGTGGCGCCGGGCAGTGTCCACTGCGGCGATCCCGGGTCGGCGGGCGGTGTCGTCGGGCACGTGCTGTCCGGACCGGCCGCCTGGGTGACCGAGGACGCGACCGCTGGAGCGGTCGACGACGTGCTGGCCGACGGGGTGCTGGTGGTGGAGCCGCACGCGGCCAGCGTCATCGCAATCGACGCGGCAAGCGCGACGGCGGAGGGCAGACGGGAGGAATTCACGCTGGCCACGCTACAGCCGCGTTGGCCGGAACTGGGTTACCGGTGGCCGTTATTGATCCGTTAATAAAGTCTTGGGTGCCGTTGAACTGATTCTCAGCAAAGCTTCAGTCATCGCAGGAAAGCTGCTTGCAGGCGCCGAGCGGCGCGCACCTGCATTGTGACGAGAAAGAGAAGTCGAACGCGATGAGCTACCGGTCAGGGAATTCACCACAGGAGAACCACTACCAGTGGCAATCGAAAGATGCTGTGGATCACACTAACTCGAATCAGTGGAGCCACGGTCGGTATGAACAACGCTACGACTCTGCCACGACAACTCGGATGTATCCGCCGGCGTACGGAGCTCACCCGGGAATGCCCAATCAATTCGGGCGGCCTGCATCACAGCAAAAGCCACTGTCGCGAAAGAAGACGCGAGTCGGCGTGTTGGTGGCCGGCACGGCCGTGGTGGCCATGGCGGCCGGCGCCGCGACAGCTGTCGCCGTGGTCGACCATTCCGCGGCCCCGACGCCCGCGGTTACGACGCCCACGCCCGTTGCCGCCGGCCTGCCCGCACCGAAGGCCGGGGCGATCGCCAGCGATCCGGCTGGCCAGGTGCCCGCAGGTTCCGTCGAGCAGGTGTCGGCCAAGGTGTTGCCCAGCGTGGTGAAGCTGCAGACCAGCAGCGGCCAGCAGCGTGAAGAGGGATCCGGGATCGTCCTGAGCTCCGACGGGTTGATTCTGACCAACAACCATGTCGTGGCCGCTGCCGCGCAGGCCGGCGGCGGTCTCGAGGCCACCGTGACCTTCGCCGACGGCCGCACCGTGCCGTTCACCGTCGTGGGCACCGACCCCGCCGACGACATCGCGGTGGTGCGGGCACAGAACGTGTCGGGCCTGACCCCGATCACCATCGGCTCGTCCAAGGACTTGAAGGTGGGGCAGGACGTCGTGGCCGTCGGATCGCCGTTGGGCCTGCAGGGCACCGTGACAACGGGCATCATCAGCGCGCTCGACCGCCCGGTCGCGACCGGTGACGAGCAGACCGGTCAGCATTCGGTGATGAGCGCCATCCAGACCGACGCGGCGATCAACCCCGGTAACTCCGGCGGGGCGTTGGTGGACATGAACGGCGATCTGATCGGTGTGAATTCGGCGATCGCGTCGTTGGGCGGCGGCCAGGATTCGCCGGGGGCCCAAGCCGGTTCGATCGGCCTCGGTTTCGCCATCCCGGTCGATCAGGCCAAACGCATTGCCGACGAGCTGGTCTCGACCGGAACCGTGCAGCACGCCGCGCTCGGCGTCCAGCTCAGCCCAGACGACAGCGCCGGGGGCGCGATGGTCGCGGGTGTCGCCGACGGCAGCCCGGCGGCAACGGCCGGCTTGCCCAAGGGTGCGGTGATCACCAAGGTCGACAGCTTGGTGATCGACGGCCCGGAGTCTCTGGTCGCCGCGATTCACTCCAAGGCGCCGGGTGACAGCGTCACCCTGACCTACCAGGATCCCTCGGGTGGTTCCCATACCGCCCAGGTGACCCTCGGGACGATGCAGTCCTGACGCCAAGTCAGAAAAGGATCTGGCGCACAAGTCAATTCAAGAGCGATCCCGGCTGAGACAGACGGTGGCTACAGTCCGGTAGCTGCCGTCTGTCTTCAGCGATAGGGAGTGCGATCGTGAACAGGTGCGGCGGCGGAGGTTGTGGGCGCGAATCGTGGACGCTCCCGCCGAACGGCTACCGTTCGCCGACGCATCGGTGGACACCGTGGTGAACGAGCGCTGCGCGAGATCGCGCGCGTCCTGTGCCCGGGTGGGCGCCTGCTGTTCATCGAACACATCCGGGCGCGTTCCGGGTTCCTGGCGGCCACCCAGGACAGACTGCTCAAACCCTGGCGCGGTTTCGCCGGGGGGTGTGTGTGCAACCGCCCGCTGAGCCCGCTGCGCGAAAATCGCAACGAATCACCCGGCACGATGCATGCTGGGGTTATGCGGGTGAGCATGTTCGGGCAACTCAGCGGACCGGGGATCGAATCGCCGATCGACGCGACCATCGCCAACCTGGCGATGCTGCGGGACGAGGGTTTCACGCGGGTCTGGATGAGCCAATTGCCTTATGAGCCAGATCTTCTCACCGTTCTGGCGGTCGCGTTACATGAGGTCGACACGATCGAGGTGGCCAGCGGCGTGGTGCCCATCCAGAATGTGCATCCGATGCTGATGGCCCAGCGCGCCCTCACGGTGAGCCTGGCCTCCGGCGGGCGCTTCACCCTCGGCCTGGGCATGACCCATCAGGCGGTCACCGAGGGGATGTGGGGTATCCCGTGGGATAAGCCGGTCCGCAGGCTCAACGAATACCTCGACGGGCTGCTGCCACTATTGGCCGGCGAACCCGCCGACGCGGTGGGGGAGACGGTGACCACCCGCGGGGCGCTGATGATCGCGGGCGCGCCTGCGCCCGAGGTCTATATCGCGGCGCTGGGCCCGCAGATGCTGAAGATCGCCGGCCGGCGCACGTCGGGCACCTGCACGTGGATGACCGGGCCCAAGACACTGGCCGAGCACGTCGGCCCGGCGCTGCGCCAGGCGGCCGCCGACGCCGGGCGCGCGGGCGCGGTGCACGTCGCCGCCTCGTTGCCGATCAGCGTCACCGACGACGTCGACACCGCCCGCAAGCAGGCGGCCGAACAGTTCGCGATCTACGGCCAGCTGCCGTCGTACCGCGCGATGCTCGATCGCGAGGGCTATGCCGGTCCGCAGGACGCCGCCATCATCGGCGATGAGGACACCGTCCGGGCCCGGCTCGACGAACTGAGCGCGGCAGGCGTGGACGAGTACGTCGCGGCGACGTTCGACCCCTCACCGGAGGGCCGGGCCCGCACCCGGGCATTACTTCGGGCCTACGACTCGTAAACACCGACCACATCAAACGCTTTGCGGCCCAGGTAACCATCCCCGCACGGAGCCTGCGCCCCGGTGAGATACATCACTCGGCATTGATGGAATCGCAGGTAGGGGATACCGCCTTGTAGCTCACATGAGCACAGCACCGTTGACCCGCCCCGCCAAGGCCAAGCACGCGGCCTTCGTCGGGGCCTTCGCGTCACTCTCCGTCGTCGGCACCCTGCTGGCCGGCCCCGCGGCGACCGCCAACGCGGCCGATGACTCCTGCGCCGCAGTCGAGGTCGTCTTCGCCCGCGGCACCTTCGAGGCACCCGGTGTGGGCGCCACCGGGCAGGCCTTTGTGGACGCGCTGAACGCCAGGCTGCCGGGCAAGGCAGTTGAGGCCTACGGAGTGAACTATCCGGCCTCGCTGAACTTCGGACAAGCCGTCGACGGGATTGCCGACGCCGCCAACAGGATTGAGTCGGTCGCCGCGCAATGCCCGGCGACCGAGATCGTGCTCGGCGGATACTCGCAGGGAGCCGCGGTGGCCGGCTACACCACCTCCAGCACCGTGCCGGCCGGAATCACGCTGCCCGCCAGCATCTCCCGGCCGATGCCCGCCTCGGTCGCATCCCACGTCGCGGCGGTCGCCCTCTTCGGTACACCCGACGCCTGGTTCCTGGGACTGGCGGACCGCAGCGCACCGCCGATCACCATCGGCGATCTGTACGCCGGCAAGACCATCCAGCTGTGCGCCACGGGGGACCCGGTGTGCTACCCCGGCGGCCTGGATCGCTCCGCTCACAGCTCGTACAAGACCAACGGCATGGCCGATCAGGCCGCCGACTTCGTGGTGAGCAAGCTGGGTGAACCCGCTCCGGCGGCAACCGTGGTGCAGGCCGCGGCCACTGTCGGGCCGGGTAACTGACATACCTTCAGCGACGCGTCTCGGTACGCCCCGGAATGGGGCAGGATGAGGCCATGGTGAAGCTCATTCGTCGTTCGACAATCGTGACGGCCGCGCTTGCGCCAATCGCGGCCCTGTCGCTGATGGCCCCCGCTCTGGGTTCGGCGGTACCGCTGGACTGCCGAAACGGTGAATGGTGGGATCCCGTCGCCAATGTCTGCCGGCCGCCGGTGGTGGCACTGAACTGCCCGGAAGGCCAGTACTGGAATCCGGTGTCGAACACCTGCCGACCCCTGGGCCAGGTCTAGCTGCCGGTGAATGCCCACGGCTCGCGGGCAAACACGTCCTCGACCATCGGGCGAAAGAACTCCAGCGGCCGGCTCTCGAATTCCGTATCGAAGCAGTTCTGGTCGTACTTCTCGCAGAACTCCACGGCATCGTCGAACCAGGGGTGGCCGCGGTGCCTCTCCCGGGCATCCCGGACGCCACCCATGTGCGGGGCGTAGTAATACTGCTGAAATTCGGGGTGCACCTTGAGGATCCAGGCCGTCTTCTCCGACACGTACGGTGCGATCACCGCCGCCGCAAATGCGCCGTGTGCATGGGGCGCGTAGGTGTCACCGATGTCGTGCAGAAGCGCGGCGACGACATACTCGACGGGACGGCCGTCGTCGAAGGCCCGGGTCGCCGACTGCAGTGAGTGCTCCAGGCGAGTGACCGGATATGCCTGCCGCCCGTCGGCGAGCGCCTCGACCAGCTTGAGGACGCGGGGGACCAGTCCGGCGTTGTTCGCCGCTTCCGCGCGATCGATGAGCGCGTAGTCCTCCGCGGTGCCCTCGGCCATCGTGCGGTAGGTGCCCCGGGTTTGCCCGCTCATCGTCGACTCCTCTCGTCACCGTCCTGCACAGACCGTAGCCGCGGGTTGTTTCGGCCGCGTGTCAGACGCGGCAGCCGCCAGGGATATTCCTCGTGCGGCCACAGTCGTTCGATCTCGGAGTTGAATTCCGCGCCGAGCAGGACCGCGAGCGCGGTGATGTACGTCCACAGGACTACCGCGATCGGGACGGCCAGCTGGCCGTACACCGCACCCTTCTGCACGGTGAAGGTGATGTAGGCGCGCAACCCCGCCGAGGCCAACAACCACAACACCATTGCAAGGGCCGCCCCGGGCAGGTCACGGCGCCACGGCGTGTGCCACGGGACACCAACGTGATAGAGGGTTGCCACAGCGGCGAGGACGAGAAGAACAACCACCGGCCAGAACAGCAGGTGCAGAATGTGCAACGTCGGGTCGGCGAGCGATGCCGGCGCCGCCCACAGCACCAGCCGTGGCCCCAGCACCAGCGGCGGCAAGATCGCCACGACGCCGAACATCGCCCCGATGGTCAGGCCCAGCGCCAAGAGCCGGCGCTTCCACGCCGGTCGGGGCGCAAGGTCATAGGCGAGGGTGATCGTCTCGAGGTACCGATTCACCGCGCGGGAGCCGCCCCAGACGCTGAGCAGGATGCCCAGCGACACCACGTCCCCGCGCTGCTGAGCGAGCACCGTGTCGACGACGTGCTGGTAGGTGGCGAACGTCCGCTCGGACAGGAAGGACTCGGGCAGGTCGAGCACCCGGCGCAACTCCCTGTTGCCGGCGGGACCAAGAACTCCCGCGATGAACCCCAGCGAGCCGACAATGGCCAGCAATAGCGCCGGCAGTGAGATCAAGGTGAACAGGGCGGCCTCGGCGGCCAAGCCGGGCACGCGGTCCTCGATCGACTCTCGTACGGTGCCCTCGAGTAAACGCCAGGTCTTCTGCACCGGCGCCGGTGCCCGGTCCAGCAGCGCGGCGCCGCGGCGCTGTGCCGCCGAGCTCACCGACGACGCCCGTTCGCTCAGGCTGGACCACACTGTCGACTTCTGGCTCAATCGGGCCATAGCCAAAGCGTAGGGACAAACCGAGGGACATTCGAACCCGGCGCGCGATGCCGGGAGTTGGATAAGGTGATCTTGATGGTTCACGAACACGCCGAACCGCTGCGGACCTTTTCAGCCGACGGCGCGGCCGGCCGCACGGATTTCGACTGTCGCGATCGGCTGGCCATCAAGAATCTCGTCGATACCTATGCGTTGGCCTACGACAACTATCTGGCGGACGAGTGGTTCGAATTGTTCACTGACGAGGCGGTTTTCGTAGCCGGTGTTCCCGGATTGGAGCCAGTGGAGCTGCGCGGCGCGGACTTCCGCAATTTCTCCCGAGATCGGATGTCCGCCTTCAGGACAAGCGGCAATCAGCGACGCCACCTGATGTCGAACATGGTGTTCCTCGAACAAACGCAGACGACGGCGCGAGCCAGCGTGGTCGGGCTGCTGACCAATACCGCGAACGGAACGGCGTTCGCGGCCGTCGCGGCACTCAACTACGAGGGATGGTTCGTCAAACAGAACGGGGTCTGGAAAATCAGCCGCTGGCATGACTTTCCGGACGGGCCGGTATAGGCAGCTCACTCCTCGCCGGGGGGCGGCGCGGGAATACGGTCGTAGGGGCCGACTCCCTGAACGATGAGGTAGGTGGCCAACGCGTCCCCGGTGTTGCGTACGACATGGGGCCGCCGTGGCGGAACCCGGAACTCGACGCCGGGGGCAAGGTCGATCCGCTCGACCGGTTCACGGGTCTCGACCTGGACACTGCCGGTGATGCCGACGAAATAGTCCGTGATCTGAGTATGCAGGTGCCAGGGGAGTACCCCGTGCGGCGCCAGGGTGAAGCGGCTCACGCGCAGCTCGGCCGTCGTCATGACGACGTCGACGGCAGCCACACCGCCACCGTAGTGGGCGAGTTCTTGGTCTGGCATCAGGCCGCGGACTTCTCCAAAATGTGGACACCACAGGCTGATCCCAGACCGATCACGTGCGCCAAACCCACCTTGGCGTCGGCGATCTGGCGATCACCGGCCTCACCGCGAAGGTGATGACAGATTTCCCAGATGTTGGCGATGCCGGTCGCGGCGATGGGGTGCCCCTTGGACTGCAAACCGCCGGAGACGTTGACCGGCGTCGACCCATCACGCCAGGTGGCACCGGAGTTGAAGAAGTCGGCGGCGGCGCCCTGTTCGCACAGCATGAGGTTGTCGTAGTGAACCAACTCAGCCGTCGCGAAGCAGTCGTGGAGCTCGACCAGGTCGAGGTCGGCGGGTCCCACGCCGGCCTGCTCGTAGGCGGTGGCCGCGGCGTTGCGGGTCAATGTGTTGACGTTCGGCAGGACCTGGCAGCCCGGTTCGTAGGGATCGGTCGTCAGGACCGAGGCCGACACCTTGACCGCGCGCCGACGTTGCTCCAGCGACAGCGATTTCAGCGTTTCGCCGTTGCACACGATCGCCGCGGCAGCGCCGTCGCAGTTGGCCGAGCACATCGGGCGGGTGTTGGGGTAGGCGATCATCACGTCGTTCATGATCTGCTCGAGTGTGAATCGCTTCTGGTAGGCGGCCAGCGGGTTCAGTGTCGAATGGGCGTGGTTCTTTTCGCTGATCTTGGCGAAGAGTTCGAAACTGGTACCGCCGTACTTGTGGCCGTACTCCGTGCCGATCTGCGCGAAGACGCCGGGCATGGACTCGGTGCCGATGCGCCCGTCGATCGGGGCGACGGCGCCGAAGCGGCCCGACGGGGACCAGACGTCAGCGTCGTCCTTCCTGCGTCCGCCGGCACCGAGAAGGCCGGCGCCGGAGAGCTTTTCCACGCCGACCGCCATGCCGTAGCGCACCTCGCCGGCTTTGACCGCCATGATGGCCGTCCGCAGCGCGGTGGCCCCGGTGGCGCAGGCATTGGCCACGTTGTACACCGGGATGCCGGTCTGGCCGATCTGTTTCTGCAGCTGCTGGCCGATACCGGCGCTGGCGTTCATGAGATTCCCGGCTGCCAACACCCCGATGTCGGCCATGGTCAGGCCGGCGTCGGCGAGTGCGGCCATCGCCGCTTCCGACGCCAGATCGACGGTGTCCTTGTCGGCGTGTTTGCCGAATTTGGTCATCCGGATACCGAGGATCCAGATCTCATCACTGGCGCTCATCGCATCTCCTTGGCAGGGTCGGTTCGGTGGGGGGTCACGCGACGGGCTCGAAGCCGAAACCGATCGCCTCGGTTCCCTCTGTGTCTTCTCCGAGCGTGTACGTGGCCAGACGCACCTTCATGCCGTCGTGAACGTGTTCGGGATCGGGCGCCACGTTGACGAGGTTGGCCCGTACCTGGGTGTCGTCGCAGTCGATGACGGACGCGACGAACGGGACCGGCACGCCAGGCGCGGCGAAGGTGACGATGGTGAACGTGCGCACAGTGCCTTCGGTGGGCACCGGTACTGTCTTGAAATCGGTACCGAAGCAGCTCGCGCAGGCGTTACGCCGGTCGAAGAACCGAGCACCGCATGCCGTGCATTCATGGGCGACGAGGTGGGGTTCACCGTCGTCGAGCACCAGATAGTCCACCATCGGTATCCGCTCGGGCATCTGACCCTCCGTTCGTATGTCTAACTGACGCTAGCGAGTGGTCACCGGTGACAAAAGAGCGGGGCCCGATATGAGCCACAGGAGTGCCGATGAAGATGCCGGAGATCGGTCGGTCGATCCGGGAATGGCGCGACGAGGCGCTCCGCAGTATGTATTCCGGTGCCAAGGGAAATTCCACCGCGCGGCGGTTCGCGCGACTGTGGGGGTGGGTGTTCAGCAGAGGCTTGGGACCTGGCAGCCGCTGGGTGACCCTCGAGGTGCCGGGCCGCAAGAGCGGCAAGGCCACCCGATTTCCGCTCGGCATGGCCATGGTCGACGGCCAGGCGTATCTCGGATCCATGCTCGGCAACACCTGCAACTGGGTACGCAACGTCCGCGCCAACGACGGATACGCCGTCATCGACCATCGCGGCCGACGGCGGGTACACCTGACCGAGATCCCCGGTGAGTCGAGCGCACCACTGCTCAAGGCGTACGTACAACAGGTGCCCGGTGCCCGACCACACATACCCGTGCAGCACACCCAGCCGGCCAATGACTTCGAGTCATGTGCTCAGGACTATCCGATTTTCCGGGTGGAGTTCCTGCCTGACCTGCCGTGAAGTTTCGAGCGGCACGGCGCGGGGTAACAATGTGCCAGCGTCGCGGTACGTCGACGTCGGATCGCTAGCGGAAGGAAAGCTCTTGATTCCGTTCATCTGCCCGAACTGCGGGCGTTTCGACATCGACAACCCCGACTGCCCGTCGTGCGTCATCGACGAGGACGCCGCGGCGGCGTGACCTCACGGATGTAGATTCCACTGGCCCACATCGGCGGCCAGGGCGTCGTTGACGTCGACTTCGAGCCCGCCGACTCGCGGGCCCGGATTCGACGCGGTGCTCACCACGCGCTGGTAGAGCACGGCACCGGGGTGGACCCGATTACCGGACCAGGCTTTGGTTTGCCACGCCCACCAGCGACCGGGTGTGCTCGACCTTCCGATCACACCGTCGGCAGCAGCCCACTCGCACACGTCGAGGCCGCCGTAGACGCCGGTGCGCTGGACACCGAGCACCGAGTTGATTCCGCGAAACCACTGCAGCGCGACGCGGTTCCATGTGTCGCGGTTGATGTCCTCGTCGATCGTGAAAAAGATCGGGGCGCTCTGGCCGCCTCCAGCCGCCCTGTGCAGTTGCCAGGCGGTGCGCGCGTCGGCGATACCGCCGGCGTAGCCTCGGGTGAAATCCGACGGCGCCGTCCCTCCCGGCTTGCCGTACTGGTAGTTGCTCACGATGACCAGGCCCGCCGCGGTCAGTGACTCGGCGTAGGGCCGGGTGATGGGTTTGGCCCCGAACGACGAGCCGGGCCGCGACAGCGAGACGTAATTGACCACCCCGGAGTGGCCGGCGGCGCGGATGTACTGTGCGGGAATCTGTTTGGCGGCGAAGTCGATCAATGTGGGGGCCGCGGCCGCCGCCGAAGGCATGCCAGGCCCCAGTGACACCGCACCCATCCCGGCCAACGCCGTGGCGTAGCGCAGCGCGTCACGGCGAGTGACCGCACGTGACCGCCGGACACCGGCAGCGGAAAGCCAATCGTGCACCGCGCGATGTTAACGATGTTCCTGTGGTCGACGGCGTACCCAACGCCGGCCGTGTCCGGTCTGAGTTTGGATCGTTACCCTACGGCCGCCGAAGGAGCTCGGGGGTGTCGGGAATGGGGATCAAGATCAGGGCAACCACCAGCACGGCCAGCAGGTTGTACTTGAGCTGCCACAGCACTCGCGCGGCGACCTTGATTGGCCCGGCCCGGCCGACGCTTCGAATCACGAGGTCATCGTGTCTCGACGTGTCCCCTCAGCGCCGCCAGGTGTGGTGATCGAGGTTCGGCGGTGGTTGTCACGGCCAAGAACTGGGCGCCGGCCCGGCTGGTGGCGCGGGTACGGCCAGGTTGGCACCCGGGATCGTGGAATTCTGCAGGGCCGCCATGCACAGGCCCAGCCGGCCCGGCAAGCAGATGCCGCCGGTACCGCTGATCCCCAACGTGCTCTGGGCCTGCGACCAACACACGCCGGTACGGGGGTCGGCGACCTGTCCGGCATTGCAGGCCGCATGCGCCACTGGCGTGGCCACCAAAGGCGAGAACATCAGTGCTGCACCGCAAACCGATGCGAGCACAAAACCTGGAACCGTGATTCGGCTTTTCATGTTGTGGGTCTCCGTCGCGAAGCAGGGCCTACCTGGGATTCAAAACAACTGACCAGCCGACTAGGCCGGTGCGGTGATCTTCGTCTGCTCGTCGATCACCTTGGCCGCATCCAGAATCACGTCCTGTTGGCCATCAAGAGCGTCAGCATTGAGCTGCAGGGCGAACAACGCATCCTTGCCCGGAATTACCACGGTTTTCTGAGCGACGACGCGCTTCTTACCGTCGTTCATGTACGTGCCGGCGTATTGCACGGCGTCGAAGCCCGACAGTGAGCTCTTGTTCGGCTCACCGATGGGGGAGAACTCCGGCAGACCCTGCAATTGGCTCGGCGCCAACTCCAACACCGTGGCCGGATCAACGTCACCGGTCAGCTTCACAGCGATGGCGTACATCGTCGGCGGGTCACTGGGATCAGCCGGCTTGTCGTACACGATCGCCCCGTACGCCCACTCCGGGGTCTTGTCCCCGGCCGGGCTCCAACCCGGGGGGAACGGGAAATCAAAGTTCGGGGTGCCGGGCTCATCGGGTTTGATCGGCGTCTCGGCGATGTTGTTCTTCGTGATGTAGTCATTGATCGTCATCCCGGCCGCCGCGGGCGCGGCCGATGAGGACGTCACCGACGCCGACGAACTGACCGATGACGAACTCGCCGACGAAGCCTCGCTCCCACTCTTCGATCCACAGCCGGCCAACGCGAAGCTCAACCCAACAACGGTCACACTCGCGGCAGCCACCACCATCACGTTCTTCATCGGGTCGCCTTCCCCTTCCTGGTCAACATGGGTTGGTACCATCACCAGACGAACGACAGCGCCGTAACAGTACACCGTATTAAAAAAGGCCGCAGCACATCCAGGTACGAGCGGTGGGTAGCCGTTCCCACCGAACCGAGCGAAGCGAGCCTTGCCCAAACAGGTTGACCACGACGAACGCCGTCGCGAAATCACCGCCGCGATGTGGCGGATCCTTTTGCGCGACGGTATGGGGGCGGTAACGGTTCGCGCCCTTGCCGCAGAAGCCGGCTGGTCGGTGGGGGCGCTTCGGCATTACTACCGGTCCCAGGACGACCTGATTCTGTTCGCGACCGGCGAGATGCTCACGACGATCAGTCAACGGATATACGCCCTCGACCTGGACAGCCCCGATCGCGGTGTGCTCCAACAAGCTATCGAAGAAATGCTTCCCCTTGATCGGCAACGCAAGGCCGAGGCACAGGTGTGGTTCGCCTTGCTGACACGGCGCGTCGCCAGCCCGCAGGTCGCCGCAGAAGCCAATGAGCTGGACCTCATCGTCCGCGACGCGGTGCATCAGGTGCTCACGAAACTGAACACCGCACAACTCGTGTCAGGACAGCGCGACCTCGAGGTCGAGGCCGTGCGCTTGCATGCTCTGATCGATGGGCTTGCCCTGCACGCACTTTCCGAACCGCCACTGGACTCGCCGACAGCGATACGCGCCGCGATCAGCACCCATCTGCGAGAACTCGCCCGCTGAACGATTGCCGCGCCGGCTCACGCCCGCTGACCTTCCAGCCGCGTCTTCAGGGTGCGCAGTCCGGTGGTGGCGCGTCGACGCATCAGCCACCCGGCAATCGGCAGAATGCTGTGTCGCGCAACGGCACTGCGGTTCCGGCTCACCATACGCCACCGGACGTCACAGGAACCCATCCCGGAGTCCTCGACGTCGATCTCCATGCGCGGCAATACCATCGGGAGGTCGCCCTCGGTCACCAAGCGTCGCGGTGGTTTGACATCGACTACCCGTAGCAGGACATCCCGTTTCCCGCGCAACGGTACCGCGACGGTCTCCGCGTAGCGCTTGCCGATGGCGTCGAAGGGGAGTTCGTCCCTGGCGGCAACAGCGATCACCCCGGGGAACCAGTCACCGAAGTTCTCGAGGTCGGCCGCGTAGGCGAAGACCATCGGGACCGGACAGTCGATATGGATGGCGGCCTTGGCCAAGGTGTACATGGACCTCCTCACGGTCAACCGGAGGCTAAGGTATAGACCAAGGTCTATGGTCAAGCCCGGAGCCTCGATGCAGATCAGCGAATTGGAAGCACGCACCGGCGTAGGTCGGCACGCCCTGCGTTATTACGAGCGACGGGGCCTGCTCGGCGACGTACCGCGGAGCCCAGGCAACTATCGGGAGTATCCCGAGTCGCTCGTCGACGACGTCAAGCTGCTCCGCAGCATGCAATCGATGGGATTCTCGCTGGCCGAGATCCGACAGGTCCTGGGCGGGGTGCGCGCCAGCGACATCGACTGCGCGGACGCCGCGCGACTGCTGGCGGAAAAACGGGCCCGCGTCGACGAGCAGATCAACGGGTTGCGGGAGGTCAGTCGACGCCTGGCTCGTGAACAAAAGCGTCTGGAAGCCAGCGCGCGCCGACACGGGATTGCGCTGCGGTAGGCCGGCGACCCACGGACAACGTGGATTGGCGACTCACACCGGGAGCGGACGCTGGGCCGCCTACTTGAACACGAGCAATTGTCTTACACACCGTCGTACAGTGTTGCCATGGCCGACACGATCACCTTCCGCCCGGACGAAGACACCTTGAAGGCAACTGGAAGCCCTGACCAAAGACGGCACTGCCGTGTCGGCCGCCGTTCGATCCGCAACCAAGCTGTCTGCCTACCTTGACCGCTGCAGCGAGCACGACCTCATCGAAGGTCCTCCCCACGACCGCAAGCGCGTCCGGCTGAACTCGCTATCCTGAGACTAATTGCGTTCGAAATCAACGCGATTGGTGCGTCCGCGGCCGTCGGAAGAACCAACGGAACCCGCGGGCTCGACGACTTTATCGCGCACTCATCCACAGGAAAGACCGCGGAATAAGGCAGCACTACGCATCGCAGCGAACCGGGATGAGCTTATTCAGACGCGGGACCCCAAGCTGCCAACTGAGGTAGCGTCCGTGATAACGGTCGGCCGTCGGGTCCGCGTAGTTGAGGGGCCGGCGCTAGGTGAGTGTTTTCCGGCGCAATAATCCCTCCGCAGCAGCTGCAACGATGCTCCGCGCTAACAGCACGACCGCATTCATCGTGAACCATGATCGTTGTCGGTCCACTCGAACTGGGCTCGAAACGGTCTCCCCACTGCATCATTTCGATGAGGACACCGTTTAAGGCGGCACCCTTCTCCGTCAGATGATAACCACGTCGTCGGCCTACCGCGTCGGTGTCATCGGTCTGCAAAATGCCGAGATCGACCAGCTTGTTCAAGCGAACAGACAAGATATTGGAGGCCACGCCTAGGCTGCGTTGGAACTCATCGAAGCGCGTCAGACCATGAAAAGCGTCACGTAGAATCAACAATGTCCAGCGCTCGCCCACTACCTCAAGCGATCTGGCGATCGAGCAATCTTGACCCGGATAGTCGGCGCCTAGAGGCATGGCTCTAGTCTAATCGATTGCTTGCATCAAGCCAGTAATGGAGTGCAAACGCCTGTCTGGTATCGATGCGCGGGTTGCTACTACGAGAAGTGACGAGAGGCAAGCCATCGCGACAGCCATTGGCAATCGGTGCGCCTGGATCAGCTTTTCATCAGCGCAAGTAGCCCACTTATCGCGGTGACACCAACGGACAGAACCACTCGTAGGGCACTGTACCGACGCATTTCACCATGATGCAGTGACATTGCTGTTGCTGCCACATCCAGGGCGTCGACAGCAACGCTGAGCTGCACCGGAAGTGTCGAACTCACCCTCGGTACCCGAAACAGGAGCACCGCGATAGCGATATTTCGTGTCGCGAACAAGCGGGCTATATATCGTCCGTCGGCCGTAATCGTAAGGCCGAAAAGCTGTCCCGCTACCGTAGGTGCTATCCAAGTCAGCGCTCCTACCGCGAGCCGCGTGACGATCACCGATCTAACCATCGGCGATGGGTTGATACTCGCCAGTGGGCCTTCGTCTCGTGGAGACTGCAGTCCGCTCACAATGACGGACTCACGTTGCTCGTCTCTAACGATCGTTTCGGCGGTCTAGCACCACGATATTGCCAGCGGCCAAGTCTATTCTGATACTCCCAGCAGACAGCAGCGACGCTGCCGCGCTGCTGAAGCCAGTAGCCGCGCGGCGTCGGTTGTGGGTCTGCGCGCTCAAGGATGACATCGGCCACGACTACGCCAGGTCCGTCACTTCTATATCGGGCTGCGATCAGCCTTCCGCGGTGATCGCAGATCATGGCGCCACCTTGAAAATGACCTTGGTAGATCAGAAAGCTCAATGGCCATGGACAACTGACGGTGCCGCAGTGGGCACCGTGGATGACCGGTACTCCAACGAAGGGCGCGAACGTTCCGGCTGCCTCGATCGCGCGTCGCTCGTTCGCCTTCTGAAGTGTCTGAAATAGCCGCTTTGGATGCCACATTGGGATGCTCCACCAACCCGAACCGCTCATCACCAGATCTACCTGACCGGCGAGCCGGATTGCGGTCTGGGTCCGCATGAGTTCCCAGCAAAGCGCAACGCCGACTGTGAGATCGTCGGCCTTCAATCGACCCGGGTCGTCACCTCCGATGTACAGCCGGTTCTCCCACATTGTAGGGATGTCCTTGTTGTGACGACCGAGAATGCGGCCGCTCGGACCTGCCAGAAAGTATGCATTCCGCACATGGCCGTCGTGATCGCGGACGAGCGTTGAGCCACCTATATATGCGTTGTGTCGCTGGGCCATCGCCCGCAGTAACTGAGTCGGAGCACCGTCAGTCGACGGCGCATTCTCGGCCAGCTCGGGAAGGTTCGCCACACCAGTGGAAAAGAACTCGGGAAGTGCGATCCATGACGCTCCTTCCACCGCTGCATCGTTTATCAGGGCCTCGCACATCGTCAGATTGGCGTCAATATCGCCAACCTCGGCCTCAAGCTGTACTGCTGCCGCGCGAATCATGGTCTGTTTGGGCACGCTGTGACGATAACCTAGTAGCTTGCATGATGCAAGTTATTGCCCTAGTCTGACGCGGTGCAGTCATACCAGGGCCGCCGCAAGGCCGCACAGGACCGGGACCATCAAACGACCGAAGCCGAGCGTTTTGTAGAGCGGTTTTCCGCCGCATGGACAACTCCTGCACCCGCAACGTTCTCTGATTTATTCGCTCCCACAATCAGACTGATCGCGCCACTACTTCCGGTGACCAACGGTATCGAACAGGCCGAGGAAGGCTTTGCGAGCTTGTTCTCCCTTCTTCCCGACATGCGCGGGCAAGTAATCGATTGGGTAGCAACATCAGACGGCGTCATCATTGATCATGTGTTTCGCGGTACCTTGGGACGGCAGCAAGTGCAGTGGCGCGGGATGGACCGATTCGTTCTGGCTGACGGGTGCGGCGTCGAACGTGTGCACTACGCCGACTCGCGGCCGGTGGTGAACGCGGCTGTTCGCCAGCCATGGCTGTGGCCACGGCTTCTCCGGACTGGTGCGCGCCCGGGTGCGGAGATGGCACCGAGCCGCCATCTCGCCGCCAAAAACACAGAGAACCGAGACATTGATTCCGTGCCCAGCGTCGGATCTACGTACCTCATTGCTGAATTCGCAGCGGATGGCGCCGTGCGAGCGGATGAGAAGCCCCGGGGGCTCCCTGCGTCTCGGCTGAGCGCCAAGCATCCTCATTTAGAGGCAACTGTCCTGCGGTCGGGGATTCGGGAGGAATCGATACTCCTAGAGGTGATCCTGTCGGACTGTCAAGATGCTAGTGGGTTCCGCTGGCCGGCAGTCCACTCGCTTAAACGTCAGGGTGCCAACATCGTTCGTTCTGAACTCTATTTCGACACGCTCGCGCAGCAAGTAGGCATGTTCAAACACCGAGTCGCACGGAAGTGAAGTTCATCGTCGCCGAGCTATCCGCTTGAAGCAGATGAGCGTTGACCGTGAAGGTGACGGTGGAATCAGAATCTCGCAGAAGACTATCGTAGTTTGTTGCGGTCTTTGGTCCAATGTCACTGCAGCGTGGAATCAGCGAGGATTCCGCCGAAATGGGCGGCCGAAGCACCGGCAAGTCGGAACGGACATCCTGCAGGGGTGTTCGGTGAACTTACATTGCTTTTGAACAAGGCTATCGTCGCCTGATTGCGTTGTGCTGCAGCGAGGATAGTGAACCCCGCTGCTCTGACGAAGGGCAGCAGGTACGACGGCCGCGAAGGCTTCGCAATCGCCGGTTGCGAAGGTGGCACCAGGGATTCGTGAGCGGTCGGTGCCTGCCGAACAGGCGGCAGGCGCGATTCTCGAATTTGGCAACTTTGGTGGCGAGAACTTGGCGGCAGTCTCCGGCGTTGACCGTACTCGTACGTCGCCTGTGGGGAACGCATCCGAAGAGGTTCGGCCTCAAAGTGTCTGGATGCATGACGGGCACGATGACAGCCAGGGGCGCAGTAGCCGGGACCAGTGATCGAGAGGCATAGCTTGCACCATGCAAGTAATTTGATACGCTCCATCCATCGCCCAAGCAATTCCATTGAGAACCCAAACCGGTCAGGCCGGACCGATCCAGCGGCCAATCTCATTTCGGTTGGATGCGAGCAGATGTCAAGGAGGCAATGATGCAGGTACGTGAGCTGGAGAAGATGACTTCACCTGAAGTTCGAGCCGCGATTGACGGCGGTCAGGATACCGCAGTAATAGCGTTCGGATCGCTCGAGCAACATGGAGAACATCTCCCGATTGGCACGGACGCGTTTCTCGGTGATGAGTTCGGGCACCGGGTTGCAGCACATCTGAATGCGATTCTCATCCCGACCGTGCGGGTGGGCTTCGCCGAACATCACATGCCCTTCGCCGGGACCATGACGCTGAGCAAGGAAACGGTAAGGCGGATCGCGGTCGAGTACGCGCACTCACTTGCACGGCACGGGTTTCGACGAATAGTCTTCGTGCCCACTCACGGAGGAAATATCGAACCTCTTGCACATGCAGTCCAGGACTGTATGGAGTTGAAGGGGGTATCCGTAATAAGTGTCGTATCGAACTTCAGCCGTCAGGTGCTTCAAGAGGGCACAGTCGGAGTGGCTGCCAATCTCGGCATCCCACCTGAGGAGAGCGGTGCCCACGCGGGTGAATGGGAAACCTCGATCATGCTCAAGCTGACTCCCGATCTCGTCCAGATGGATCGCGCACAGGCTGGATACACCGGAGATATGGGAGCGGGTGTCGAGGCACTATTGGCGGATGGGACGCCGATCGACGAACTCACACCCACAGGAGTTCTCGGTGATCCCCGGCGTGCTGAGGCAGACCGCGGTGAGGCCTACATTCAGGCACTCACCAATGTCGCCGTGAGCGTTCTCGAGGAAAAATGATCGCCGCAAGCGCGGCGCTCATGGCCCTCGCTGCGCTGAGCGTAGCTTGGCTCGTATGGTGGGCCAAACGTGAAGTGAGGCCGGCAGAACCAGCTGAGGGCAGCGTCCTGCGCTTCCCTGGCGGCGACCTCCATGTTCACGAGCAGGGTCGAAAACACTTACAGACGGTGGTTTTGTTGCACGGCTTTGGTGGTTCGATGCGATGGTGGAAAGCCTGCGCCGACCAGCTATCCGGCCGGTTTCACGTCATACGGGTCGATTTGCCGGGACACGGTGCCTCCGAGAAGCATCGTGGTGACTACTCCATAGACGCAGCGGCAACGCTTGTCGGAGCTGCGCTTGATCAGATGCGCGTAGATCGTGCATGGATCGTTGGCCAGTCAATGGGAGGTTTTGTGGCCGTGACGCTGGCCCAAATGCGTTCATCGCTAGTTGCGGGCCTGGTTCTCGTGGACGTCCCCCTTGAACTCCGCCATCAGAACCTCAATCGCTTGGGTCGCCTTGCGTTTACCCCATGCTTTGGGATATTGCTCCGCACATTCGCGACTCGAAGACTGTTGGCGCGCGGCCTCCGGCCGCTCTTTTCGCCGGGGTATCATATTCCAGACACCTTCATTGGCGATCTGCGGCGAATGACGTGGTCGTCGTTCAAGGGCTGCGATGAGGCACTCGACATGTTTCTACTTTCAGAACCGACTCCCGAAACTCGTGTTCGGGCCCTGTCGATGCCGGTCCGCGTAATTTGGGGGACAAACGACCAACTGTTTCCTATCGTCGCAGCTGCGCCGTATCGGCAGATGTCAAACATCGCCGTTCACGAGATCAGAGACTGCGGACACAGCCCAATGGTTGAGGCGCCCTATGAAACGACCATAGCGATTGCCGAGTGCATATCGCCAATCACCTTGAACAGTGACACCAGCTCGGCGCCTCAGCCGTGAGGATCGTCGCTTCCCGACGAGGCGCCAGTGTGCACCGCCAGATTCACTGAGAAAATGGCAATACGCCGAAGTCCGCCAGATGTCTTGCGAAAACCGCCAGATATACCGAGACAAGACACTTCGGGCGCCACACGATTCATCGGATGAACACGGCGACGTTTACTTGACATAATGTGGCTTATCGGCAAAACGCATACCAGCGGATATCCGAATCGGGCGCGACCACTGCCTGGATGGCGCGACGAACGACATCAAGCGATCGCCTTTTAAGGGCCCTCCCGCGGCACCCAAGACGCGGTCGGCATCCGCCAATGACAGACCGTGGCCGACGAGACTTGCCCGGCGCCGACGTTCCCATCGCTTGAGTCAACTGCGAATCCAGGCCGGACCGGCCCGACGTCCATCGCTTCCTCGCCGGCCGGTCACACCCGCGGCAGTCGCACAATTTGTCACTGTGACGTTTTGCCGTGTCAGCGGCCGGTACGCCCGTGCCGGTCCGCGACCGCGGGCCGACACCCGATCGGCGCGAGTCCCCGTTGGCAACGTTGCCCCGCCTCGGTCTCCGGCTGCGGGAATCGACAACAAACCCCGCTACCCCGCTTCCGCGAAAGATCAACTCCTCCAGCCTAATTCGTCACTGTGACGCTTTTCGTGCGGCGACCAAAGTACCGTCCACCGCGTAGCCGATCGGCTACCTTCGAGACGACCCCCGCGGCGGAAGGAACGACTCTGATGTTCTCCGGCCCCATCGAGGATCGCCTCGGGATCCGCGAACGATTCGACAGCTACAGCGATGCGGTCACCCGCCAGGTGCTGAACGACTATCTGGACTGCTTGTCCCAAATGGCATTCATGACCCAAATCGGTGCCATTGTCATCGACAGGACGATGGCGGCCAACACGGTCTTACTGTCTGGAGACTCTGCAATTTCGCGACGGCACCACCCGTCAGCTCATCGGGAGCTATGACGACGAGCTGCGTCGTGTCGACGGGTTGTGGCGATTCAGCATCCGCCGCTACCGAGTCCTCGTCGCTGACACCCAGAACTCATGAGCGAGTCGCCGTGCGGCGGGTTTTCGGGGATCATCCACTAGTGACCCACACGTCAAGTTCGAGTAGGGCCCTGCTTCACGTTCTTTCCAGACTGCCGTGATGACCCAGGCGCCGGTGCGCCGAGGCGTGTGGAGCCGGTGCGGAGTTGCGATGGCGATGGCGACCGTCGTCGCCGGATTCGGCATTGTCCGGGTCGTCGCCCCGAGCGACATTGCCATGGCCGAGTGCTTTCAGCGTGGCGGATACAACCCCCTGCCGTGCGTGACGACCACTCAGCAACCGGGTGCGGACAGTCCCACGACGACGCCCTCGCCCACCACCAGCAGCCCGCCCGATTCCGGGATGAACGCCTGCCAGAACCAGGCCGCCATGGGCAACGCCATCGGTCTACAACCCGGTGTATGCCGAGTAACCCAAGGACCCAACACACCACCCGACTCCGGGATGACCTCCTGCCAGAATCAGAGCGCCATGGGCAACGCCATCGGCCTACAACCCGGTGTATGCCGAGTAACCCAGGGACCCAACACACCACCGGATTCCGGCCTGTCCGCTTGCCAGAACCACAGCGCCATGCCCAACGCCATCGGCCTGCCGCCCGGGGTGTGTCCGGGGAGTCGGGGCCCCAACACACCACCCGACTCCGGGGTCAACGCCTGCCTGAACCAGGGCGCCATGGCAACCGCCATCGGTCTGCTACCCGGTATCTGTCCGCCCAGCGCCCGCAATTGATGATGTTCGGTGCCAGAACAATTGGCGCCCGGACTCCTCACCCACGCTTGCCCGTGCGCGATCTCGTGGACAGGTTCAATTCCACCGCCGCTTGAATGAGCGCGGTCAGTGCTTCCTCGTCGACGGGATCACCGTCGTGAAAATCGATGGCCCGACGGGTGTTCCCGTCGAGGCTGGCGTTGAACAAACCTGACGGATCTGACAGTGACGCGCCCTTGGCGAACGTCATCTTGACCGCATTCTTGTACGTCTCGCCGGTGCAGATCATGCCGGCGTGCGACCATACCGGCACACCGCGCCATTTCCACTCCTCGACCACCTCGGGGTCGGCACGCCTGATTACCGCACGAATGTGCGCCAGTGTCTCACCACGCCAATCGTCCAGCTCGGTAATCCGCGCGTCGATCCGTTCCGAAGCGGTGTCGTCGTCTTGGTCCATACACCCATATATCCACAGACGCGAACGATTTTGTATTCCGGCATTCGAAGAGTATGTTTTCCGGCGGCCCAAAATTGCTCCGGAAAGTATGAAGATGCGTACTCACTACCGAACTCGCGGCTTCTCTACCCGTAGGCAACGGGGTCTTCGCACCCAACACGTCCTGCGGCCGATGGCCGGTCAGTGCTTCGAGATCGACATCCAATTCGACACCAACCGTTGGGTTATCCGGGTTCCGGAGATCAACGACGCGACCGAGGCGATTTCGCGGGACAAGGTCGAGCTCGCGGCCCGTGAATGCATCGCCACCCGCACCGGTATCCCCATCGGCTACATCTCCGTCTGGGTCCGCGACTGACCTGATCCCGTTGTCCTCCAACGGTTGAGCCCCGATCCTCAGTTGGCGACGGGCCGAAACAGCGGAATCCACACGCGAGTGTCCTCCCCGCCGGACAACGACGTCCAGTCTTCGAAGAAGACTTCCACCTCCAGCCCGACCCGCATGTGCTCGCCTTCGACGTCCACCACGTTGGTCATCAGCCGCACGTCGGGCTCCTCGGCGAGTTCGACGATCGCGACGATATAGGGCGGTTCGAAGCCGGGGATCCACGGTTGGCGGTCGACGGTGAACGCCGCCACCGTCGCCCGCCCGGACACCTTTTCCGGGCCGACATCAGTGCTTCGGCAACGCCAGCAGGCCGGCGCCGGCGGGTGAAAGTAATGCCCGCATGCGCGACAGCGTGTGATGAGTAAATCCCCGTTCCGCCCGCCGGTCCAGAACGCCGCCGATTCCGGTGTGAGGCTGGGCGCCAGCCGCAGATCCGGTCGCTGATAGCTCATCGGCTGCTCACCAGCATCGAACCGGCCACCGGACCGCCACCGACGCCGACCGCGACGACCTCGGGGGTGCGGGGCGCCTGGCGCTCACCGCCCTCTCCCCACAGCTGCACACAGGCCTCGTGCAGGAAACCCATCCCGTGCAGGCGGCCGCCCGAGAGCTGACCACCGCTGGTGTTCAACGGCAGCGGCCCGTCGAGCGCGATCCGCTGCCCGCCCTCGATGAACTCGCCGACACGACCGTGCTCGCAAAATCCCAATGCCTCCAACCACATCACCGTCAGGAAGCTGAACCCGTCGTACAGCTGGGCCATGTCGACGTCACCCGGCCGTAACCCCGTGTTGTCCCACAGGGTAGCGGCCGAATCGTGGGCGGCCATCGTGGTGAGGTCGAAACGTTGTTCCCAGGTTGGTCTTTCGAACATCCCCGGACCCACGGATTCCACCGTCAGCGGGTGACGCGGCAAGCCGCTCGTGGCATCCCGGCGGGAGACGATGACGGCGGTGGCCCCGTCGCAGGGCACGTCACAGTCGTACAGACACAACGGTTCCGAGATCATCCGCGCGCTCAGATAGTCCGCCATCGTCAGTGGGTCACGGTAGACGGCATCGGGGTTGCGGCCCGCGTTGGTCCTGGCGGTCAGTGCGATGGCACCGAGTTGCTCACGGGTGAGCCCGAAGTCGTGCATGTACCGCTGCGCGGGCATCGCCAGCCAGTTGGCCGCCGACAATGCACCGAACGGTGCGGTCCATTCCATCTGGGGTGGCAGCTTGCCGCCCCCACCGAGCAATACCGAGGCGTGCCCGCCCCCGGCCCGCTGAGCAGCCGTCGATTCCCACACCGAGCGGAACACCACCACGTGGTTGGCCAGACCCAGTGTGACGGCCATGCACGCCTCGATCGCCGGCCCGATCTGCCCTGCCGTTTCCAGCCCGGACATGTACCACCTGCTGCGCAGTCCGAGCGTCGTACGCACCTCGGTGACGCTGGCACCCGAAAAGCCCGGGTTCCCGGAGACCGCACCCGGGTAGCTGGCGATGCCGTCGACATCGTCGACGGCCAGACCGGCATCGGCGATGGCGCGGAGCACCGCCTCGACCGTCAACTCCAGTCCGGTACGCCCCAGTCGCCGGCCGACCTGGGATTTGCCGGCACCGGTGATCACCGCCTTGCCGTCGAACGGACCGCGACTGGTCACGATGATCGGCTCTCTTTCTCGCGAGTAGCCTGACGGGCGCGAATGGTCTGGTCGGTGAGGCCGAGGGCCACCAGCACATCGATCGCCGTGATCACCAGCCCCCAGTAGTACATCCACCTCAGTGTCGGGTCCGGCTGTGCGGCGAAATACACGAACAGGAATATCGGCCCGACAATGCCGAACACCAGGCACATCGCCTGAATCTTCAGATACACCCAGAACGTCGCCATGTCACTGCCCGCGGGCGACGGGCCGGTTCGGATCCGAACACCACTGCGACCAGGATCCGGGGAACAGCGCGGCGTCGCGGCCGGTGGCGGTCAGCGCGGCGACGGCGACCGCCGCGGTGATCCCCGAACCGCAATACACCCCGATCGATTCGTCGGGCCCGATCCCGCACTCGCCGAGTAGCTCGTCCAGCGCGGCGTCGGCGACGAATGCGCCGTCTCCGCCGAGGAGTGCCGTGCTCGGCAGGTTCTGCGCGCCGGGTATGTGGCCGGCGACGGGATCGACCGGCTCCACCTCGCCGCGGAAGCGTTCGGGTGCGCGCGCGTCGAGCAGCCGGCGGTGACCCACCTCGTCGGCGGTCAAGGTGGACAGCGCTCCGGTGTAGAGGTCGTCGTGGCGGACTGTGACATCGCCGGGGGTCGGATCGACCGGTCCGGCTTCGATGGCACCGCCGGACGCCTGCCACGCCGACAGGCCGCCGTCGAGGATTCGCACGTCGGCGATCCCGGCCGCGGTCAGCACCCACCAGGCCCGCGCCGATCCCGCCCGGTTCCAGTCGTCGTAGACCACGACGGGAATCCCGCTGCGGACGCCCCACCGTCTCGCGGCGGCCTGCAGGGCCGCACCCGACGGCAGCGGGTGGCGGCCGCGGCCAGCCACCGCATGGTCGGTCAGATCATCCTCGAGGGACACATACACCGCACCGGGGAGGTGTCCCCGCAGGTAGAGGGCTCTTCCGTCCGGCTCGCTCAAGGTCCAGCGGACGTCGAGCAACGTCACCGCCGCACCGGCTGCCAAGCTGTCGGCCAGCGCCTCGGCCGTTACCAGCACATCGGCGCGCCCTGTCATCAACAACTCCGTTCCGTCGTCGGCCGGTCCCGACGATCATGCCCCGCGTATCGCCGCTGCGCTGAAACAGGTAGGCAACCTGAGAGGAACCTGAAATCGAGTAGTGGACTACGCGTGCGCGGGTAGATGGAAGCCCGATATTTTGGGCTCCAACATCAGTCGCGACACGGATTCCGTCGGGGGTGCCGGGATCGCCTGATGGCTCGCACCACGACTTGGGGGGTGTGGTGCGAGCGCCAGGCGGCGCTGGGGAAGGTTGTAGCGGCCTTCCCCGGCGTCCGTGGTCTTTCTCCGGTAGAGCCCGGTCACGGTCGACAGTAAGGTCGGCCGATGACGTCTCCAGCGGCCTTCACCACCGACGGCCGGCCCCGCGCCCGCGGACTCGGAATTCCGTTCTCCGGCGAAGCCGGGCCGCTCAATGCGATCACCGACGTGACCGGCGTCGAAGTCGGTGTCACGACACTGGTGGCCGGTGACGGTGCGATGACGGTGGGCCAGGGCCCGGTCCGCACCGGAGTCACCGCGATCCTCCCCCGCGGCCGGGCCGGCCTCGGGCAGCCGTGCGCGGCCGGCTGGTACTCCCTGAACGGCAACGGCGAGATGACCGGAACCACCTGGATCGAAGAGTCCGGTGCCTTCAATCTTCCTGTCCTGCTGTCGAATACCCATGCCGTCGGCGCCTGCCACACCGGGGTGATCTCCTGGGTCAACCGCATCGATCCCGTTCTGGCGCGTCAGTGGCTGCTGCCGGTGTGTGCCGAAACCTGGGACGGCTACCTCAACGACATCAACGGCGGCCATGTCCGACCCGAACACGCCGAAGCCGCGCTCGACAACGCCGCCGGCGGTCCGGTGCCCGAAGGCTCGGTCGGCGGCGGGACCGGGATGAACTGCTACGAGTTCAAGGGCGGCAACGGCACCGCGTCACGCCTGGTGCGCTACGGCCGGGACTCATTCACCGTCGGTGTCCTCGTTCAAGCCAATTTCGGCGCCCGCCACGAACTCACCGTCGCGGGGCGCCACGTCGGACCGGATCTGGGCGCCGACAACCCCTTGGACGGTGATTGGTTCGAGCGTGACCTCAACCGTCCGCCACCGGGCGCGGGCTCGGTCATCACGGTGATCGCCACCGATGCGCCGCTGCTGCCCGGCCAGTGCAAGGCGCTCGCCCGGCGGGTGCCGCTGGGCCTGGCCCGCACCGGCACCACGGGTAGTCACTTCTCCGGCGACATCTTCCTGGCGTTCTCCACCGCGCCGGCACCGGATCTGGCCAGCCGGTTCCCCATCGGCGAGGTTGGTGACGACGAGTTCGGCCGACTCACGTTCATGCCGTGGGGACGCATGGACGACCTCTACGCCGCGGTCGTGCACAGCGTCGAGGAGGCCGTGCTGAACGCGTTGGTGGTCAACGCCGACATGGTCGGCCGCGACGGCCACCGCTCACCGGCGCTGCCCCACGATCAGCTGCGCGCCCTGTTGTGACTCAGACGCTCAGCTTCGGCATGGCGTCGGGTCTGCTGAAGTCGATCTGAGCCGCCGGATTCGCGATCGCGGTGACCAAGCCGGTGCCGAACGGGCCGTCATCGTCGAAGAGTGTTCCGGTGCCGACCGAGACCCCTTCCGCAACCCAGTGCGAATCACCTTGCACACCAATGTATTCCGAAATCGGAAGCCGGGACAACGCCACGGTGAGGTCGCCGTTGATATAGCCGATTCCCTTGGTGCCGAGGTTGCTGACCAGGCTGGTGGCTTCGGCGACGACGACCGTGCGGACAAACGGTGTGATGTCGTGGCCGGCCACCACGTCGATCGGGTTGTGATAGACGCGCTTGCGGGAGGTGTTCTGGTGCGCTTCCCCGCTGGGGCTCCAGCCCGCGCCGTCGCTGCCGATGAAGAACGCGTGCGGCTCACCCTTGACCGGCGGGGTGAACGACGCCAACGACGCCTCGCCACCCCACTCCTGCCCGGGCGGCGGCTCGGACTGGCGGTACTGCACCAGCGTCGCGCGTGCGACGATCACCTCGCCCTGGACGATGTCGCACTCGGCGTTGCGAATCCGGCGACCGTCGCGAACCAGCCGCGGGCGCACCGACGTCGGGACCCGCCGCGCCGCCTTGAACAGGTCGACGGTGAGACGGGCCGGCAGGAACCCCGGCAATCCGAACCGCTGCTCCAGGTTGAAGGCGGCCAGGCTCACCACGGCCGGGCCGTTCAGCATGTCGTCGCCCCAGCGGCTTCGCGCGTTCTCGGTGGGATGGAACATACCGTCGGGATCGGATACGAAATGCGCCGGTCGGGTGGCCATCCCGGCATCCTCGCACAGCGCACTCCGGTGTCAGCCACCGGTGCTTAGCCGACATAATCATTGGGTCGGCGCACACGGCAGGACGGAGGGCACGTGTCGGATCTCGAGACCGACCGAACCGAGCGCGGCGCGGGGTATCACCGCCCGGGGCTGCTCGTGGCCACCCTGAGCGTCGTCGCGCTGACCGTCGCGGTGCTGCAGACCGCTGTGGTGCCGGTCCTGGGCGTGATAGCCAGGCAGTTGCATGCCTCGCCCGTCGAGGTCAGCTGGGCGGTGACCGCCAACCTGCTGGCCGCCGCGGCCGCCACCCCGCTGATCGGGCGGCTGGCCGACTTGTACCCCAAGAAGCGGGTGCTGCTGGCGGTGCTCGCGGTGGTGCTGGTCGGCTCGCTGCTGGCCGCGCTGACGGCCTCGCTGCCACTGCTGATCATGGCGCGGGTGCTGCAGGGGGCGTCCTATGCGCTGTACCCCATCGGGGTGGCCATCCTGCGCGAGGAGCTACCGGCCGACCGGCTCATGCGGGCCATGGCGGTGCTGTCCGGGTCGCTCGGATTCGGCGGCGGCATGGGCCTGGTCGTCACCGGTCTGCTGATGCGCGGCGACGCCGGGTATCACCGGGTGTTCTGGCTGACGACGGTGTTCACCGTGCTGGTCATCACCGCTGCGGTGCTGGTAATCCCGGCCCGTCCGCGCAGCTCCGACGGCACCATCGACTGGGCCGGCGCGGCCGGATTGGCGCTGGGATTGTCCGCCGTGCTGCTGGGCATCACCCAGGGCCACGACTGGGGCTGGGGTTCGGCGCGCACGATCGGCTGCGTGGTCACCGGTGGGCTGGTGCTCGGCATCTGGTGGTGGTGGGAGCGCCGATGTGCCCGTCCGCTGGTGTCGACGGCGATGCTGTCGCGCCGCCCGATCCTGCTGACCAACCTGGCGACCGTCCTGGTCGGGACAGGTCTGTACTTCGCCTTCCTCGGTCTGACCGGCTTCGTAGAAGCGCCGGCGGAAAACGGCTACGGGTTCGGCGCGACGGTACTGGGCGCCAGCGTGGTGTTCCTGCTGCCCGGCGCTCTCGCCGGCTTCCTCACCGCGGTGATCAGCGGTCGCTACATCGACCGGTTCGGCGCTCGGGCGGTGCTGGTCGTCGGCGCCGCCACCGGCGTCATCGGGTTCGTCCTGCTGGCCGTCCTGCACGACCAGCCCTGGCAGGTCATCGCCGCCGGGGTCTTGACCAACGCCTACATCAGCCTGGCCTACGGCGCGTTGCCCGCCCTCGTGGTGCGCGAGGTCGACGCCGACGAGACCGGTGTCGCCACCAGCATGAACGCGATCGCACGCACCGTCGGCAGTTCGATCGCCGCCGCGATCGTCGCGGTCCTGCTGGGCCGATCACACCACGGCCACCCCCCGGAAAGCAGTTACACCATCATCTTCGCCCTCGGGGCGATCACCGCGGGCGCGGCGATGCTACTCATCGCCGTCACCCGGCCGCGGTTGCGGCCGATCGCCTCGATTGAGGACGTCACCCAGTCCCGCGCGATGAACCACGAGTGGGGTTGAGCCGCGGAGGTATCTGAACCGCGAGCAGCTGTCTGGGGGGCTGCGCCCGGTGGTGGAGGATGAAAATTTGGCCGTGGTGTTCGGCCTGGTGAGGTGCTTGCGTCGCAGACGGGCGGGGTCAACCATGAAGGGGTGT
>NZ_JAPJDO010000002.1 GCF_026242045.1 Mycobacterium pinniadriaticum | reverse complement strand
CCTCCGCGGATCGGCCCTGGGCTTCCGCAACCTCACCAACTACATCGCCCGATCGCTACTGGAAACCGGCGGATTCAGACCACAACTACACCGTCAATCGTGAAGAGCCTGGTTACCTCAGCGGTGCCCTGGCGCCGAAGAAATGTGGGAGTCAAGGGCGCGCACAGGAGGGACTGCGTGAGGTATGTGTACGAGGATCTGTCCCCTGAACAATTTGAGACGCTGGTGGTCTTGGTATGCCATCGACTCCTAGGCGTGGGAACGCAGAACTTCGCAACCGGGCGGGATGGTGGCCGTGACGCGAGGTTTGAAGGAACCGCGCAAATGCATCCCAGTACGACTGCCCCGTGGAAGGGAAGGGTAGTCGTGCAGGCTAAGCACACGAATGGATTCAATAAGTCTTTTTCGGAGACTGACTTTTTCAACCCTGGTAGCGAGTCGAACACTCTTGCTGAGGAGATCCCTCGCATCAAGAAATTACGCGTGTCTGGGGAATTGAACCATTATATACTGTTCTCGAATCGAAAGTTGACCGCAAACGCCGAAGCTCGCATTAGGAACCATATTTCCAATGAATGCGGAATTCCAACCGAATCAATTTTCTTGGTTGGTGTGGAACAGCTCGAGCTATATATGAAACTTTTCCCTGAAATTCCCGCAATAGCTAATTTGGATCCCTTTGACTTTCCACTCCTGGTATCCCCGGACGCGATCTCCGAAGTAGTGGAAGCCCTGGCAACACATTCGTCTGCTGTGGCGGAGGCCGTTCGCCAGGTTCCGGAGGAACGCACGTCGTACGCCGACAAAAATGAGCGCAATAATATGACACCGGACTACGGCAAGACCTTGCGAAGACGGTATTTGCCGGATACTGCAGTAATTCAGGAGTTCCTTGCAGACCCGCAGAATCGTAGTATTACGGCACTGTATGAGTCGGCTTGCGAGGAATTTGAACTTGAAATTGTGGCGAAGCGAAGCGACTACCACACTTTCGACGCTGTGCTGCAGTATCTGATGAAGCTTTTGATCGGCCGGGACGCGATTTTGCGCTCAAACCAACGGTTGACTCGCGCGATAATATTTTATATGTATTGGAATTGTGACATTGGGGGGGGTGTCGATGTTGATCCCGTCCAAGCATGACCATCCCGACCAAACCGTTCTGAGTGTCTCGTCCATACTCCTTCGTCAGCTTCGTCGCCAACGCATCGCTCCGTACGCTGACCTGGTAAAAATCGCTAAACGAAAGGTTAAAGGCGGCGAAGTGCTTTTCGTGCCGGCGATAAACCTTCTCTACGCTCTTGGCCTTGTTGAGTATCGCAGGAAGGTCGACTCTTTTGAATATGTAGGCCCAAGATGAAGCTATCGAGACTGTATGCAAATAGACCGACTGCCTTCTCGCCCATCACTTTCGGTGAAGGCCTGAATGTTGTGATCGCAGAAATAAGAACACCAGAGAACAAAAAGCGCGATACGCATAATCTCGGCAAAACCACTCTCGGCGCAATTATTGACTTCACATTGCTCTCGCGACGCGACAAAGATATGTTCCTTTTCAAGTATGACCAGTTCGCTGACTTTGTCTTTTTTCTAGAGATTCGATTGTCAAGAGGGGGATATCTCACAGTTCGGCGCAGCGTCGCCGAGGCCAGTCGCATATCGTTCAAACGACATTTGGACCCGCGTCAGGACATGCTCGATCTCCGTGAAGAAGATTGGGATCATTTCAATGTTCCTTTTGAGAGAGCTCAATCGCTTTTGGACGGATATCTAGACCTCGTGGATTTGAAGCCATGGAATTTTCGCAAAGGCTTGGGATATTTGCTGCGTACCCAGGCGGACTATGCCGATGTCTTCCAGCTTCATCGATACGCCTCTCAACACTCCGATTGGAAGCCCTTCATTGCGCATATACTTGGCTTTGATTCCGCTCGCATCACGGAGTGTTACAGAAAAGAAGAAGCGTTAGACGGTTTAAAAGACACTGTTGCCACTATCGAAGCTCAAGCCGGCGGATCGGTTTCCGATGTCGGAAAGATCGATGGCATGTTGTCGCTGAAGCGGAAAGAAATTGCGCGCACGCAGGAGATGTTGGACTCATTCGACTTCCGCGTTGAGGACAAGGAACGTGTCAAGCAACTTGTAGATCAGTTCGACGAGCAGCTCGCGACGCTGAATGCGAGACGGTACACTTTGCGGAATAGTCTAAAACGCATTAGTGCTGCAATAGATGAAGGTCAGATTTTGTTCGACCCTGACGCAGCTGCTGAGCTATTTGAAGAAGCTGGTGTACTGTTTGGCGATCAGTTGAAGGTTAGTTTCGAGCAGCTGATCAAGTTCAACATTTCCATAACAGAAGAACGTCGCCAGTACCTATTAGAAGACCGTGCCGAAACCCAAGCGGAGTTGACGCAGATTAACTCGGAGATTAACGCGCTAGGTCGACGAAGGTCTGAATCGCTCGCCTTCCTCACAAGTACAGATAGCTTTGAAAAATACAAGGAGCTATCAGACAAGTTGGTTGAAATCCGCGCCGACGCGCTGGCTCTAGATGCGCAACGCGCGGCGATTCAGCAACTGCAGACGCTTCGAGCTGAAATACGAGCGACTGAAGCGGAGATCGATGCGCTGCGGATAGGGATAGAAGAGAACGTCGAACTCGAGGGAGCTCCCGACAGCGACGGACTGTTTGCCGCGGTTAGAACCAACTTCGACGATATTGTCAGGACGGTCATCGATAGAGATGCGCTGATTTCCGTGTCTCTGAACCACAACTATCACCTTGAATTCGGTGCAGATATTTTAGACGAAAAGGGAAACCCAACGAGTGCTGACGAAGGTACCTCCTACCGAAAATTGTTGTGCGTAGCTTTTGACTTGGCGGTCGCGAGGGCCCATAACCCGATGGGTTATCCACAATTCGTATATCATGATGGCGTTTTTGAGGGTTTGGACCCCCGAAAAAAAGAACGCTTACTCGATGTGATCCGCGAGTACGCCGACGCGGGCATCCAACAGATCATCACTCTAATCGATTCTGATACGCCGCCGCCGGAGACGGGCGGGCCGGCGTTTGAGGAGGGTGAGATCGTCCTGACGCTTCACGACGAGGGGGAGGCTGGAAGGCTGTTCAAGATGAGGGCTTGGTAGGGCCGGGGTGGGTGGGTGCTGAGCCATTTTTCTCGGGCCTGAACGGGCCTGAAGAGGGTATGACCTGGGACCTGGACTCGGGTCCAAGAAGGCTTTCACCCGAGCCGCGTCCCTGGATCAGTCGGCCTCGCTCGACGCAGGTAAGCGCTGGCCCTTTGCGTCGGGCGAGTCCGTTTTATCGCCCGCTCAGGAAGGCCTGGCCGGCCGTCGCTGGCAAGCGCCGTTGCTGGAAGGCCAGCACAGCGCACCTGGACACCAAGCGAGACCCGATCCTAGGCGTCAAGATCGAACGCAGTGGCTACCACTATTGCCGTACGTGTTTGCCTGACGGTCACCGCACAGCCCGCGAAATCCCGCTCGCATTGGAGGATGGACTCCCCGCCTTCCCCATTAGCGACGGCTAGAGCGAGCGCGACGTGATGGTGGTCCAATCCCTCGCGCGGTCCAAGTCCCGTGGGATGGGCTGGCTTCGCCCGACGGCGGCGTCGTCACGGCGCCACTTCAGGTGACCTAACGGATGGTCGACCTCGCCGGCCGCGGCCGATAGCCGATAGCCGATAGCCGATAGCCGATAGCCGCCGAATATGTCACGCCGAGTGACAGCCTTGCTCTCGTCGATAGCTGCAGTTGTCCACTATCATGCTGCAAGCCTCGCCAGTGTGGACAACTCCGGGAACGCCCGCTTCAGCTCATTCAGCTCAGCGGCTGGTTCTTCCGCACACCTTTGTAGATGCCCCAGCGCACGATCCACGGCATCAGCACCCGGTCGATCGACCACGCCGGAAACCGGTAGGCGGTGCCGTTGGGAGCGAACACTTCCAGCCCGTCGGATTGGATCCCGACGATCGACCCCCAGCGCCGCCGCGGCGCCCGATATCTTTTCAGCGGACGGCCGGCCAGGGTGGCTTTGATGTTGTGGGCGAGTAGGCCATCGGCCCTGGCCCGGGCCGAGGCCCGGAGCGGATCGGTGGCGGCCACATCGCCGATCGCGAACACCCGGTGATGGCCGCACAGTTGCAGTTCCGGAGTCACCTTCACGAAGCCCTGCTCGTCGAGCAGTTCGGGCGGCAGCCAGTCGGTGTTGGGCTTGACCCGCCCGATCGCCCACAGCACCGCATCGGCGTGTGCGGGTGGTTGCCCGGTACTCCACTGCACCGGGGCGTCGGTGATCTCGTCGCCGTCGAACCCCTCGGGAAGAACCGCGCGATGCCCCGGGTGCACACCGACGCCGAGCCCGATCAGACTGTCCCGCAAGCGTTCCCATGCTCGTGGATGATGCTCGGTCAAGGCCCGCTCGGCCGGGAAGTACAAGTCGACTTTCTTGCCGGGCCAGGCGGTGGCGATGTTGGCGGCGGCGCTGACCGCCGCGGCACCACCGCCGACGATGATCACCGATCGCGCAGCGCCCAGCCGATCGTGGGTGGCGGTCAGATCGGCGGCGATCTCCGCAGGCGTCTGCACCGTGGGTTGACGCCAGAACCCGTTGCGCACCCCGGTGGAGATGACCAGGAAGTCATAGGTCTCGTCGACCGGCGTCCCGTCCGGGGTGGTGGCGTGCACCGTGTGGTGTTCCAGATCCAGGCCGGTGAGGGTGGCCTGCACGGTGCGCACCCGGTCGAGTGCCCGGTACTTGTCGAACGACACCCAGTTGTCGCGGGCCCAGTCCTTCGGGCGGGCCAGCCGTAGGCCGAGTTCCTGACCGCTCAGCAGTGCCGGTTTCGCCGAGATGCCGACGATGTCGAAGTGGCGGCCCAGCCGGATCGCGGTGAGCAGCCCGCTGTCACCGAACCCGGCGATCACCACTTTCGGCTTGTTCATGCGACGGCCTTTCGGGGTGGTCGGGGAATGAGCATCGGCACCCGGTCGATGACGTCCTGATACTGCGGGCGGCGCGCCAGGCTGCGCTTCTCCATCATCGGGATGCTGGCGCCCAGGAACATCGCCACCATCGCGGCCACCCCCACGAACAGCCACCAGGCCGATGCCGGGGCGGCGGCCACCCCGAACAGTGCCAGCGCGAACCAGAAGCTGATCTCGCCGAAGTAGTTCGGGTGCCGCGACCAGGACCACAGCCCGCGGTCCATCACGGCGCCGGGTTGCTTGTCGCGCACGAAGCGGTGCATCTGGGTGTCGGCGACCAGCTCCAGGGTCACCGCCGCGATGCCGACGACGAACGCGACCCAGCCCAGCCACACCAGGCCCGGGCCGGGTGTGGTGACCGCGATGTAGACCGGCAGCATCCCGAGGAACACCTGCACGGTGGGGATCAGGTGGATGGCGAACAGGTCGGCGACGAATTCCCAGCGGCCGGCACTCGCGCGCAACATCGGGTAACGCCAGTCCTCGTGGTGCAGTCCCGGGAAGCTGTACACCCAGTTCCCGGTCAGGCGCACCGCCCAGTACGCGACCACGATTGTCACCAACCAGCAGCGCACGGAATCCCATCCCAGCGGCCCGGCGGCCCACCAGTAGACCAGCAACAGCGGCGGGATCACGCTCCAGTAGGCGTCGTAGAAACTGGAGTTGCGATAGGCGCGGGAGAAGACGAACACCACCAGGGTCGCTATGACGTCGGCGATGAATGCGTCTAGCCACAGCCGCCCGGTCGCCGATGGGCCCCACAGCAGCCAGGCGGCACCGGCAGCGATCGCCACCGCGTAGGCCACGGTGACCAGATATAGGGAGCCTGTCCGGTTCGGCTTTACCGTCATGGCGCCTCCTCCAGCGGGCGAACTGTAACACGTTCTAGTTGCCGCACTCCGCCCACAATAACGCGCATCGACTCTGCAACCACGGCGTCGACTCTGCGCTCAGAGCGCGATCCCGAGCCCACCGCCCGCGCTGACCGCAGGCTCGATATCGAGCGACGGGACAAAACTTGACACCTGCCAACAACTGACACCACCGGGTTCCTTATCGTGTCGGAATGAGCACAGAGCGAGTAGCGAAGGCGGATCGCGCATGAGCACCGTCGCTGATGCCGACCGGGTCGCGGACCTGGCTCGGCGGGTCGTGGCCGACCACGACCCGAAGAACGTCCCGATGCCGGAATTCCTGGGCGCCTGCTACGACGCCGGCCTGTCCTGGGTGCACTTCCCCGAAGGCCTCGGCGGCCTGGGTCTGTCCCGCGGTATGCAGGCCGTCGCCGACCGGATTCTGCAGGGGGCCGGTGGCCCGGTACCGCTGGGCCTCAACCCGATGGGCTACGGCATGGCCGCACCCACGGTTCGTGAGCACGCCCAGACCGAGGACCTCAAGAAGGCACTGCTGCGACCCCTGGCCACCACCGAGGACATCTGGTGCCAGTTGTTCTCCGAGCCCGGCGCCGGCTCCGATTTGGCCGGGCTGGCCACCTCGGCGGTGCAGGACGGTGACGAGTGGGTGATCAACGGCCAGAAGGTGTGGACCAGTCTGGCGCACCGGGCCCGCTGGGGCCTGCTGCTGGCGCGCACCAACCCCGACATTGCCAAGCACAAGGGCCTGACCTACTTCGTGCTCGACATGCACGCCCCCGGCGTGGAAACCCGTCCGCTGCGCCAGATGACCGGGCAGGCCGAGTTCAACGAGGTCTACCTGACCGACGCCCGCATCCCCGACAGCCACCGTCTCGGCGCCGTCGGCAACGGCTGGAACGTCGCGATGACCACCCTGATGAACGAGCGCAGCGCACTGGGCGCCAGCGGCAGCCGCCGGGGCAGCGGCACCATCAAGGACGCCACGACCCTGTGGGCGTCACGCCCAGACCTGCATACCCCCGTCCTGCGGGATCGCTTGTCGCAGTTGTGGTTACGATCGGAAGCCCAGCGACTGACCTCGGAGCGCTCCCGCGCATCGGCCACCTCAGGAGGCCCCGGCCCGGAGGCTTCGGTCGGCAAGCTGGTCGGCGCCCTTCTCAACCAGCACATCTACGAATGGTGCATGGATCTGCTTGGACCAGAAGGGATTTTGTACGACAGCTATGCATTGGCCGACGGCTCCGGCGACGCCGGCGACTGGCGTGGGCCGATCCAGCAGCGCTACCTGCGCAGCCGCGCCAACACCATCGAAGGTGGCACCACCGAGGTGATGCGCAACATCCTCGGCGAGCGGGTCCTGGGCCTGCCCGGGGACCTGCGCGCCGATGCCGGAATGCCGTGGAAGGAGATCCCCCGTGGCTGAGAACGCTGAGTTCACGTTCACCGACGAGCAGCAGGATCTGCGTGCCGCCGTGCGCAAATTCTGCGCGGACAACTTCGACGAGGCGACCGTGCGCATGCTGATGGAAGCCGACGTGCCGTTCGACACCAAGGTGTGGAACCGGCTGGGCGCTGAGCTCGGCGTGCTCGGGCTTTCGGTGCCGGAGGCCGACGGCGGGGTCGGCGGTTCGCTGGTCGACCAGGCCATCGCGGTCGAGCAGTTCGGCGCCACCCTGGCCTGCGGCCCGCTGTTCGGCACCGTCTATCTGGCCGTTCCCGCGTTGGTGGCGTGTCCGGCCGGCCCGGCCCGCGACGAGCTGCTGGCAGCGCTGGTGGAGGGCACCCGCACGGCGGCATTCGCCGTCGCGGACGAGGCCGGCGCATTCGATCCGGCCGCGGTGACCGTCACGGCGAGCGGCGACACGGTCACCGGCACCGTCGAGCGGGTGGTCGACGGTGCCGCCGCCGATGAAATCCTGGTCGCGGCAACCGGTTCCGGCGGCATCGGGTTGTACGCGGTGGACGCCAAGGACACCGACCGCACCCCGTTGATGACCCTGGACCTGACCCGCCCGCAGGCCACGATCGCCTTCACCGACTCCCCCGCCCGGCTGCTGGCCGGCCCTGAGGAGGCCGAACGGGTGATCACCCATGCGCTGCAGGTGGGGTCGGCGTTGCTGGCCGTCGAACAGGTCGGCGCCGCCCAGCACCTGCTCGACCTGGCCGTCGAGTACGCCAAGTCCCGGCTGCAGTTCGGCCGTCAGATCGGCTCCTTCCAGGCGATCAAGCACAAGCTGGCCGACATGCTGGTCGACCTCGAGCACGCCCGCTCGACTGCCTACCACGCGGTGTGGGCACTGGCCGACGGCTCCGATGACCCGGCTCTGGCCGTCAGCATCGCCCAGGCCACCGCGTCGTCGGCGCTCAGCCGCATCGCCGCCGACACCATCCAGGTGCACGGCGGTATCGGCTTCACCTGGGAACACCAGGCGCACTTGTATTTCAAGCGTGCCGCCACCGACGCCGCACTGCTGGGCAGCGCCGAACAGCACCGCTCCCGGGTTGCCGACTTCGTCCTGGACGACGCAAGCGCCGACGGCGGGGCCCGGGTGGCCGACGGGTTGGCGGTCTAGCGACTTCGGCGCGAAAACCGCCGTTAAGCGAACGAAAGCGCGCCGAAATCACTCGGGGTACGGTCGGTGGCGGTGAACTTCGACCGCATCATGCAAATCGGCTCGGGCTACAGCGCTGCGAAAGTGCTGCTGTCCGCGGTCGGCCTCGGATTGTTCACCGAACTTGCCCGGGGCCCGTTGACGGCCACCGCCATCAGTGAGCGCTTCGGTCTCGTGGAGCGGCCGGCGCGCGACTTCCTCGACGCCCTGGTGTCACTGGAGTTACTCGACCGCGACGGCGACGGCCCCGAAGCCCGCTACCGCAACACCGCCGAGACCGGCCAATTCCTCGACGAGAACAGCCCTTCCTACCTGGGCGGACTGTTGAAGATCTGGGATCAGCGCAACTACCGCTTCTGGGGCGACCTGACCGAAGCGCTGCAGACGGGTCAGGCGCAAAGCGAGATCAAGCACACCGGGCGGCCCTTCTTCGAAACGCTGTATGCCGATCCGCACCGCCTCGAGGCGTTCGTCGCGGCCATGGATTCGTCGTCTCGGACCAATTTCGAGCTGCTGGCACAGCGGTTCCCGTTCGATCGGTACCGCAGCGTGTGCGATGTCGGCGGTGCCGACGCCCTGCTGACCCGCATCGTCGCCGCCCGACATCCGCACCTGGCGTGCGTCAGCCTGGATCTGCCCGCGGTGACCGAGATCGCCGCACGCCGGATCGCCGAGGACGGACTCGGAGACCGGGTGCGCGCGGCCGCCGGCGACTTTCTGGCCGACCGGTTGCCGCCGGCCGACGTCGTGACGATGGGCATGATCCTGCACGACTGGAATCTCGAGCGGAAACAGGAACTCATCGCGAAGGCCTATCAGGCCCTCCCGCCGGGAGGTGCGTTCATCGTCGTCGAATCCCTCATCGACGACGCCCGCCGGGAGAACACCTTCGGGCTGATGATGTCGCTGAACATGTTGATCGAGTTCGGCGATGCCTTCGACTACACCGCCGCCGACTTCCGGCAGTGGTGCAGCGCGGCCGGCTTCCGGAGCTTCGACGTCCTGCCGCTGGATGGCGCCTCCAGCGCGGCGGTCGCCTACAAGTGACGCTCACCCCTGCATAACGGAACGTTCGGGTGCGAGAAGTGCTGAGAACTTCTCGCACCCGAACGCTTTCCGTGGTCGCCCGGCTCGTCAGCCGCGATGGCGATTCCACTGGTGGTGATGATGGATCGAGGTGTCGGGGACCGGCTGGTTGTGCTGTGCTCTAACCATCTCGCACGAGTAAGCCGCCGTCTGTCGGGTGACCAGCCCACAGTCGGGCTGATTCGGTTGTCCTCCGATCGGGGGAACGGCGGGTAACGCTCCCTCACATCTCGGGCTCGGTGTCCAGGACGGTGACGGATCCGTCGTTTCCGTCGACTCGCACCCGTTGGCCGGTGTGCAGCCGATCAGTCGCGCCCGGGACGTCGGCGACCGCGGGGACACCGTACTCACGCGCCACGACCGCGCCGTGCGAAATGGTGCCACCCACTTCCATCACCAGCGCGCCGGCCACCAGAAACAGCGGCGTCCAGCCCGGATCGGTACTCGCGGCGACCAATACCTCACCCGGTTGCAGCGTCGCGCCGACGGGGGAATCGAGCACGCGTACGACACCTTCGTACGACCCCGGTGCCACCGCTGTCCCGACGAGGCGCCGCTTCGAATCCGAACCTGGCCGCAGACGCGGTCCGTACACCGCCTCGCCGTCACTGGCCAAGATGCGCGGCACCGCACGGCGGCGCAGCTCGCGGCGAAAGTCCCTGCGATTCAACGCAGCAACGGCGCGCAGGTCGACCGGCGGTCCGTGCACCGCCGCGCGCAGCTGCGCCGGGGTGAGGAAGTACACATCGTCGGCCGCGGTGAGCGATCCCTGGGTCACCAGCGTCGCACCGACCCGCGCCAGCACGCCGCGTCCCAGCGCAACCGCCCGCACCATGTCGAACTTGGGTCGTTCCCGCAGACCGCCGAGTTCCCGATGTCGGTTGAGAACGCTGCGCAACACCCGTGCCCGCCACGCTCCGCGGCGGCGTCGTACCTGCGCCACCAGGTCGTCGGCCGCACGCGCGGACTGGGCAGCACCCGTCTCGAGCCGGCTGGTCAGCTCGCCGCCGGCACGCTGATACTGCCGGATCAGGTCGAGGACGAACGACGGGTCGTCCGCAAACCGGGCCAGCCCCATGTCGATCTCCCGATCGGGCGCACGGTGACCATAGGTCTTCAGGAAGCTGGTGATCCGGACGTCGGTAGGCCCGCAGCCCGAGCCGGCGGTTTCGCGGGCGATACGCGCCAGTTCAGCCCCCATCGCCACCGTCGGGTCGTGCGGCAACCAGCGCCGCACCGGGTCGAAATCGGCGTCGGGGCCCAGCCAACGCCGCACCAGACCCTCGGCCAGGACTCTGGCGAACTGCTCGCCGTAAGCGACCGGCAACTGCTTGACGACCAACTCACACGTCCGGGCGGGCAGCACGTTCTCGACGAAATCCAGCTGTGCCGCTGGTGAATTCAGCCCGGCGGCCTCCCGCTGCAACCCCATCAAGTCGAGGTCGGCCGCGGCCAGGACCCGGCGCCGGGCGCGGCCCGGGGCCGCCAACACGGCGGCCATCCGGGCCAGGTTCGACAATCCCGACAGGGTCATCCCCTTCAGCGGGAGCCCCCCGGATGGACGGAGCAGCCGTGCACCGTTCTCGGCAAGCCATTGGTCGACAACAGCGCTGGCGGTCGGCTCCTTCTGCGTGAGCCGAGAGGTCAGGCGGGCCGCCAACCGCCGCCGTTGCAGGACGGGTGTGGCATCGATGAACAGCCGCCCGGCCACGGTGGGAAGCCACGCAGGCGGGGTATCGCCGACGACCACCCGCCCGGTGACCAGATATCGGATCCATCCAGCGGTCAATGCACCGAAGAATGCATTGCCAGCCGGGGTGAAAGGCTCGGCGATGCCCTGCGCGAGGAGCATCGCCGGCAGGTAGACCCGCAGCCCGGGTTCCGGAGAAGCCGGCGGCAGCGGGAACAGCGAGGTGATCGGGCGAGACTGCAGCAGCCAGCAGTTTCCCGAATCGAAGGCCCACTCGAGGTCTTGCGGACCATCCAGCAGGTCCGCGGCCCGGCGGCCGAGACCGGCCAGCGTCCGCAGTTGGTCCTCGACGAGCACCGGAGTCCCTTCCGGTTCGGACACGACCGACCCGTCGTTGTGGTCCAGAACCCACCGCTGTGGAGTGACGTGTCCGCTGACCACCACGTCGCCGAGTCCGCCTGCTGCCTCGATCATCAGTCGGTCGCGCCGCCCGGACACCGGGTCGGCGGTGAACATCACTCCCGCGGTGTCCGCCGGCACCATCCGCTGGACGACGACGGCCACCGCGACGCCCGTGTGCCCGATCTCGTTGCGCTGCCGGTAGGAGATCGCCCGCGCCGTCCACAACGACGACCAGCACCGGCGCAATGCGCAGCAGAGGTCCTCGATCCCGGTGACGTCGAGCACGGTGTCCTGCTGGCCGGCGAAACTTGCCTCCGGCAAGTCCTCGGCGGTGGCGGAGGAACGCACAGCCACCGGCGGTTCGTTGAGGTCGAGGTAGGCGGTCTCGAGCTGGCCTCGCACGCCTGCGGGTACATCGCATGCTTCGAACGCCCCGCGCAGCCGCTGCGACACCGCATCGATTGCGTCTGGCTGCTCGGCAAGACCACGCAATTCGCGTTCGATCACCGACTCCAGCCCGTGATCGTGGATGAATGTTCGGTAGGCGTCGGTGGTGACGACGAAACCGTCAGGCACTGGCAGGCCCGCCAACGTCATGGCAGCCAGGTTGGCGCCCTTACCGCCCGACCGGCTCGGTTCGCGGGTCTGCGGATCGTCCAATGCGGTGATGACCGCACCCACCCTGTCCATGTCGCCTCCGCCGGGAATGCTCGGCCTCCGACTCTAGGCAGTGCAGCGAAGGTGCCCACAGGGCCGAAGCTCACTGAGGATGGTGCCGGTGGTCCTGAACGCCGCCACAGCCCAACGTCCGGATCAGGGTGTGTTGCGCTCGGCGAAATGCGTGTGCCGTTTCGCCAGTGCCTCGGCCCGCTCGGCGGGAGTGATGCGTTCGGACGGGTCGAAGTACTCATCGATCTCGCCGGTGCCGATGACGGTGACGACGGGGGTGGCCGGCTGGCTCGACGCACTGGCCCGCCAGGTCACCACGCCGCTCCGGTAGCCGCGGGCGTCGAGCCAGTTCGGTACACCGAAGTCGCTGGTGGACAGCAGCATCCGCACCCGCCCGTCGACAATCTGGGACTGGCCTAGATTGAGGCTGGTCTGCCTGGTCTCGATGTCAATCATCGCGCTCCACCGGTCGGTGAGACAGATTCCGGCATAGGGGCTGCCGTCGGGAATCTCGTAGTCGATCACCAACGCCTGGTCGTCGCCGAGCTCCCAGGCGATCGGCACGAACCAGGCGCCGGCCATCGCCGACGGAGGTTGCATGGGCGGGATGGCGAAATTCTTGGGAAGCGCGCCAAACACCCGGGACGGGATGTCCTTGACCCACATGGTGAACAGCTCCCGCGATTCGGTCAGGTGCGCGTCGAATGCGGCGATCGCAGCACCCAGTGGCCGGGGCTGCGCGGCAGCGACATCGCCGAGGCATTCGATGCGGATGACGCCCTTTCGTTCGCGGTCCCAGTCGCCGTAGGTCTGGTAGCAGCAGAACGATTCGGCCCCACGGGGTAGTTCGAACCAGTTGCGGCCCTGTTGTTCTCGGCTGAAGACCAGTTCAAAGGTGCCATCGGAGTCGACGTCGAGATCCTCGGCGAGGACCTTGACCGCGGTGCCCTGATCGTCCTTGCCGGTGTAGACGCCGAACGTGGTTTGCGACACCGATCCCAGGGTGCCGGATATCCGGTAGTCGTGGTTGTCGTCGATGCGCGCCGAAAGGTAGAGGGTGTCCGGATTGGAGTGGCCCCAATTCCACGGCGAGTACTGGGCATTGATCAGCGTGGGCCGGGCCGGGTCGCTGCTCAACACCAGTCCCATGTACTGGATGTGGCCGATCAGGCGGGCCAGTAGGGATCCCGCCGATCCGGCGTCCAGCTCGTCGTCGGCCAGCGCGAGTTCCAGTAGTTCGGTGTTGAGGTTGTTGAAGGCCCGCCAGGCCCTCCGGAGCTGATCACGGTCGTCGGTCGTCACGATCGGGTGTCCTCGATTCCGTAGAAATCTCGATAGAACTGCAGTCGCGGCCACAGGTCGTCGATGTCGAGCCCGTAGTCCTCCGCGCGATAGACATGCGGCTTGCGGGTGGCCAGCCCCCGTTCGTCGACGAAACGGCGCATCTTGACGCGGTTGCGCTCGGTCAGTTCGATCCCGAAGCGGGCGTAGATCTCCGAGACACACGACAGTGGATCGGTCACCATGCGCCGCATCGGGAAGTCGACGAACCGGTCGGCGAGATCGGCATACTGGCGGCGCAGTTCGACGTTGCGTTCGAGCATCCTGGTGGTCCGCCAGCGCATGAATCGACCGTGGTCATGCCAATCGGGGTGATCTTCGGCCATGTGGAAGACGGTGCCGGCCAGGCTGCACCCGGAGGCGACGATCTCGGTGGGTTCGCGGTAGGTGGTGACGAAGCGGGCATCGGGGAACACGGCCAGGATGTTGTGGATGTTCTCCATGTGTGGGGGCGTCTTGAGCAGCCAGCTCGTACTCGGACGCAGACCGCCGCTCTGCATGTACTGCAGCAGCAGTTTCTGTTCCTCGTACACCCACCGCAGGTCCTGTTCGGTGAGCCAGCGGGCGTAGCCCTGGCAGTTGAACATCACGTGGAAGGTGTCGCTGTGGAAGGCGTAGGCGTGCAACAGTGCGCATTCCTGCGCCTCCCACGCGCCGACCGGGTGGGCGGCGTCGAGGTTGGGCGCAAGCGCCATGGCGCGCCGAATCTGCGTCTCGCTGCGCTTGATCCGCGGGTCGCGGTCCATGGTGGCCGGGTCCAGCGGTGGGTGCAGTTCGTCGCATTCCCAGGTCAGCGGATACCGAAATCCGTTGTCCTGGCTGAGCAGGTGGTGGGTGACGGTGGTACCGGTACGGGGTGCCCCGATGATGAAGATCGGGCGCTCGATCTTCTCGTCGCGGATCTCCGGATGGGTGCGGACGTGCTCGGTGAACAGCAGCCGCTGACGAAGGAGGTTCGACAGGTGCGCGCCGGCCAGCACCCGGCCGAACCCGTTGAGGCGGTCCTCGTCTTCCAGCGAGGCGATCAGCCGGTCCAGCCCCGCCTCGAAGCGCGAATCGCCGAAGTCGGTCAGTCCGCCCGCGCCGCGGCTGGCACGGTCCATCAGCGCCGACTTCCGCAGCGGAAGCGGATGCCCGCCGATGCGCCGCGCGGCGCGAAAGGCGAGATTCATGGCCCGGATCGGAACGGGCCGAGGCGGTGTTTCGATGGCGATGTCGGCCACCTCCCGGCGCAGTAGGGCAGGTAGCCCCGAACGACGGATTACATTACGATCTTAACGTAATGGAGTCAACGAAGAAGCCGCGTACGAACCCGCGGCCGCTGGGACGGCCCAGGGACAGCCGCATCGACGACGCGATCCTGCGCGCCACCGTCGAGCTGCTCGACGAGATCGGCTATGCGCGGCTGACCATTCCGCTGGTCGCCGCCCGCGCCGGCGCCACCCCACCCGCGGTGTACCGGCGGTTTCCCACCAAAGTGGAACTCGTCTACGAAGCGGTGTTCCCGACTCCCCCCGGTGCCGAGCTGCCGTTGACCGGTGACGTCGAGTCGGGGATCCGCGGCCTGCTGCTGGCCAGCATCGATCTGTTCAGCAGTCCGGCCGTCCACACGGCGATGTCCGGGCTGATGGCCGAACTACCCGCCGAGCCGGGACTGTCGGCACGCCTGCTCGGGCGGCTACAGGGCAGCACCTACGTTCGGCTGCAGCAGTTCCTCGACGAGGCCGCCGCCGCGGGTCGCGCGGCCGCCGGAATCGATGCCCGCATCCTTCTGGACACGATCGGTGGCACGGTCATGATGGCATTGGCCAACGAGCGCAAACTCGACCAGCAATGGGTCGAGCAGACCACCGCGCTGATCGCCAACGGGCTGGCGCGATGAGCACCGCGATGCAGCTGGTCACCTCGGCACCCGCCACGATGGGCCCCGGTGAGATCGGTGTGTGGGCCGCCCGCGCCGAGCGCCTCGGCTTCGACGTCATCCACGTCTCGGAAACCATCCACGATCCCTTCACCGTCGCCGCCATGGCCCTGCAGCACACCGAGCGGGTGGTGGTGCGCACCAGCATGGCACTGGCCTTTCCGCGTAGCCCGATGATCACCGCGTACGCGGCCTGGGATCTCGCGAAGTTCTCCGGCGGCAGGTTCCAGCTTGGCATCGCCTCCCAGGTACGCGGCAACATCGTCGGAAGGTTCTCGGCGCAGTGGTCTGAACCGGTCGCCCGCCTGGCCGACTACATCCGCGCGCTGCGTGCCATCTTCACGTCCTTCCAGACCGGAGTGAAGCTGGATTACGTTGGGCCACATTACCGATTCGAGCGTCTGCAGCCGTATTTCAACCCCGGCCCGCTCGATCATCTCCCTCCGCAGATCTGGACCGGCGCGGTCAATACCCGGATGTGCGTCATGGCCGGTGAGCTCGCGGACGGTTTCGTCTGCCATCCGACCAACTCGCACCCCGTCGTCCTGACGGCCCGCACCTTGCCGGCACTCGCCGAGGGCGCGGCGCGCGCCGGCCGCGCCACGGGCCAGCCGGCGGTGGTGGCCAACCCCCATGTCATGGCGGCTGCTACCCGCGATGCCGTCGAAGCAGTGCGCGACCAGCGCCGCTCGGAGTTGGCCTTCCTCTACAGCACGCCGGCCTATCGGCGGCAGCTGGAGCACTTTGACCTGGCCGATGTCGGGGCCGCGCTCAGCGCGATGGCGCAGCGTTCCGAATGGGATGATCTGCCAAGCGTTCTCACCGACGAAGTGATGGATCGGCTGGTTCCACAGGGCACCTATGACGAGATTCCCGCGGTACTGGCGCAGTGGTACGCGGGACTGTGCAGCGGGATCAACCTCCCGGTGCCCGCCGACGACGCCGACGACGATCGGTTCGGTGCGCTCGTCGAGGCCTGCCGTCAGATTCCCGCGGCGCCCCGCAGCTCGTCGTAGGCGGCCTCCACACAGCCGGCCAGTGCGGCGATGTCGGGCAACGCGGTCGGATCGGTGCACAGCCCGATCCCGATATCGCCGGCGCACGAGATGGCCGAGATCCGCAGGGCATGGTGAGCGGCCGGCTCGGACGACGAGAACAGGTTCTGCACCCGCCGACCGGTGACCTGAACCGGATCACGGGGTCCGGGAACGTTCGAGATCGACAGGCTGAATTCGTGCGCACTGCCGGCTAGCCGTTGGGCCACCGCGCCAACCCTTTTGATGCATCCCAGGGCATGAAACAGGTCGTACATCTCGTCGGCGTCATCGAGTCGTTTACGTTCGCGCGTCTCGGCACTGATCTTGTCCAGCCGCCGCAGAGGATCGGAATCGGCCAGTGGCAGATCGATATTGAGGAATGAGTCCCGGTTGGCCAGATCACCGGCCGCCTCATCACGGTGGTGCAGACTCACCGGGATCTGCGCACGCAGGTTCCGCGCACCGGCCGCCCCCAACCAGCGGCGCAGCCCGCCGGTGATCACCGCGAGCAGAACGTCGTTGACGGTGGCGGCGGCGGGCCGGGATCCGCCGATCGCCTTGAACTCGGCCAGCGGGGCGACGGCAAATGCGAGCTCCCTGGCGATGGTGACGGGTCGGTCGAACGGCGAATAGTCATCCGGATGACCAAGCTCGCGCATCAGGGCCGCCGGCATCCGCCGGGCCTCCTCCAGCGGCGTCAACACGGTCGAATCATGTTGTCCTGGGCTCTTTTCCGATGCACTTGCCGCCTCCTGACGAGGACCAAAGAGCACCGAGTTCAGAAACCGTACTCCCGCGATACCATCGGCCATCGCATGGTGAATTCGCGCCGCAATGGCTTCCCGCCCATCGGCCAGCGGTCCGATGACATCAAAGGTCCACAACGGCCTGCTGCGGTCCAGGTGCTCCGACATCAGGGCGCTGACGATGCGCCACAGGTCGGTGGTGGAGGTGCAGCGGGCATCCACCCGTCGCCGGACGTGCTCTCGGATGTCGAAGTCGCCCGCCGGCACCCACCGCGGTTCGGGCCCCGAGGTGTCGACCCGGTGGGTGGCCCGCGGCTGGCTGGGCAGTCGCCGGACCACGGCGGAGCGCAATGCCTCGAGGTCGAGAGCTCCGGCGCCGGGCTCGAGTACCACCAGTTTCAGGGTGTGGCCGGTGATCGACGCGGATTCCAGGCCGAGGATGCGCGCATCGTCAGCAGACAGTCGGTCGGACTCGTCGGGCGCCACCCTTATGAGCCTAGGACGGTCAGCGGAACCGCTCGACGTATGCGCGTTCGTCCCAGGTCGACAGGAACGTGGTGGCCGCGTCGTAGCCTGCGGCGTAGAGGGCGTCGATCTGGCGGTGGGTGATGTCGAAATCCAGCACGCCGACGCTCGTCGAGTCCACCCGGATGGTTCTGGCGCTCACCCACGGCAGGTTCAGGTAGGCCTGGTCGCGGCCGACCAGGATGGTGATGATGACGTCTTCGAGCAGGCTGGGACCACCGAACAGGCGCAGCGGCGCCAGCGCCGGGATCACCTTGTCGTCGTTCTCGGGCAGGTCGGGCAACAGCGTCACCCCGAAGGTGGGCCACCGCGGTTGCTTGCCGTCGGGGCGGTCCAGCGAGTCGATCGGATAGTTCGACAGCAGCCCACCGTCGACGAGGGTCGACTCGCGTCCCGTCGCGCTGGTGAGGGTGACCGGCCGGAAGAAGAACGGGATCGACATCGAGGCGCGCACCGCGTCGGCGACGGGCTGTTCGTCGGGGTCCAGGCCGTAGAGGCGGCGGTAATCCCACGGCAACCGGACCAACTGGCCCGTGGTGACGTCGGCGGCGGTCACCACCAGGCGGTACCGCTGTTCCTCGGGCAGCTGGTCGTCGTCGAGCCGCAGGTCGCCGAAGGTGCTGACACCGAGGTCGAGCAGCTGGTCGGCGATGAACCGGTGCGCATAGTCGCCCTGGTAGATACCGGTGCCCTGCAGAATCGCCCAGGATGGACCCAACAGCGGGACACGTTCGAGCGGGCCGGGGTCCAGAAACTTGCGGTAGTCGATGCCGAGGGTGAGATCCCGGACCTCCTGCGGGGTCAGCTGGTCGTTCTTGGCGGCCGCGGCGACAATCGAGCCGACGATCGAGCCGGCCGAGGAGCCGGCGACCCGGTAGGCGCGGTAGCCGGCCTCCATCAGCTTGACCACGGCGCCGGCCAGCCCGATTCCCTTCACCCCTCCGCCGGCCAGCACCAGGTCGATGGGTTTGGTCACCGGTGTCGGCATGGCCTCATGCTAGGAGCCGAAACTGACACACATGGCACTCCGGGGAGAAGCGATGCTTCTCCCCGGAGTGCTTCTTGGGGGGTCTCTGTGGGGGTCTATCCAGCGTGGTTCCACTGGTGATGGTGGTGCTCGATCGAGCCCGGTACGGGCTGGTTGTACTGGCCGGGGAAGGTCTGGTGGTGGGTGGGCTGGCTCAGGTTCGAACCGTTGTCGAACGAGCCGCTCTCGGCCCAGGCATCGGTGGCGGAACCAAAGGCGAACAGTGCGGAGCCGGCGGCCAGTGCGCTGCCTGCGGCCAGTCTCTTCATCCAGGTCATGGTGGTCATGAGAGATCGCGTCCTCTTCGTTGTGGCCGACTTGCTTTGGTGTCGGCCCTCGTGTTTCGCCAGTGCCTCAACGCTCTCGCGTTCCGGCGGCGTTGTCTGTCGGGCGGCCGGTGGATCGTCGGGTGGAACCCGATGTCCCCGATCGGTGGATATGACTCAATTCCTGCCAACCGGCGATCATCTGCTGCCAGCGGAATTACGGCGCCCCCTGGCGGCGTTGGGTCAGTCAGCGGCACGGAAATCCATTCCGGCCGTTGAGGAAGAGGGATAGACATGAAGAAGTACGCACTCAGCACCGCGATCGCGGGCGCCTTGACCGCCGCCGTTCTCGGCCTCGCCGCGCCCGCGCAGGCCGACCTCGGTCACAACGACTGGGTCAACAACATCGGCCCGTCGGCGACCGCGCCGCACGTGGACACGACTGTGCACGGAAGCCGTTGATCGTCAACGGACTACCCAAGCGGGGCACCCTCAAGGGGTGCCCCGCTTGCGTTTCAGCTTTGGCGCGCACCTGCCCCGATGAACTACGTTCGACACGTGCTGCACGGGCGAGCAGACGAAGTGGCCGTCATACACCGGCTGCTCACCGAGGCTCGCGCCGGTCACAGCGCGCTGCTGGTGGTGCAGGGCGAGGCCGGCAGCGGCAAGACCGCACTGCTGGATCACATTGCCGCCGACGCCGCGGACTTCACGGTGTTGCGGTGCGCCGGAGTCGAATCGGAGGCCAACCTTCCGTTCGCGGCCCTGCACTCACTCCTGCATGACTTCTCCGATCGCCTCGACATATTGCCGAGCCCGCAGAAAGCCGCCTTGCACGCTGCCTTCGGGTTGGCCGACGCACCCGGGGTGGACCGCTTTCTGGCCGGTCTGGCGACGCTGACGTTGCTGTCCGAAGTAGCGAGCCACCGCCCGCTGTTGTGCTTGATCGACGACGCCCAGTGGCTGGACCGCGAGTCGTTGGACGCCCTGCTGTTCGCCGGCCGGCGCCTCGGCGCCGAAGGCCTGGTGCTGCTGGTCGCGGCTCGCGACGACCTGGCGGTCGACCTCACCGGCGCACACCTGCTCCCGCTGGCGGGTCTGGATGCCTCGGCGGCCGGTGCACTGCTGGCCGAATCCGCCCCCGGGCTGGCACCCGCCGTTCGGGACCGTCTCATCGAGGAAACCGGCGGCAACCCGCTGGCGCTGATCGAACTCGCTGCGGTGGTCTCCGACACCGCAGCCCGGGACGCCGCGACACCGACGGTGGCCGCCGGCATGTCACCAGCCGGCCGGCGGGTACTCGACGCATTCGGCGCACAACTCGACCGGCTGACGTCCGCGAATCGCCAGGCGCTGCTGATCGCGGCTGCCGAGGACACCGGCGATCTCGGCGTGATCTCCGCCGCGATGCATCAGATGGGCCTGGAGTTGGCCGACTTCGAATCGGCGGAGCGGGCGGCGCTGGTCCGGGTGTCCACCGACACAGTTGTGTTCCGCCACCCGCTGATTCGCTCCGCGGTCTATCGGAGCGCGACGATCGCCGAACGCAACGCCGTCCACCGCGCACTCGCGGCCTCCTCGTCATCACCGGAAAACACCGACCGCAGGGCCTGGCATCTCGCCGCGGCAGCCGTCGGCCATGACGAAGTGGCGGCGGCCGAGTTGGAGGCCGCGGCGTTGCGGGCCGATCGCCGCGGCGGGTACGCCGCGAGCGCGGCCGCCCACGAGCGGGCCGCCTACCTCACCGCCGACCCGGTGGCCCGCGGTCAACGATTCGCCGCCGCCGCGCACAGTGCCCGCGAGTCCGGCCAGCTCGACCGGGCTGAGGAGTTGGCCCAGCGCGCCGCCGAGCTGGTGACCGATGCGGCGACCTTGGCCCGACTGGCCCGGGTCCGCGCCCGCGTTCAGTTCGAACGGGGCACCCCCCGGCACGCGTCGGAGATGCTCATCGACGGGGCGGCATCGATCTGGCAGAGCAGTCCGGAGGACGCCTGCGGGATGCTCATCGAGGCGGTGCGGATGGCTTACTTCGCCGACGAGGCGCCCGACCTGGCGCGGGCCGTGGCGATGATCGACGCGATGCCACTGCCGGCCGACCATTGGCTGCGCCCGATGCTGGCGGCGACCGTCACACTGGCCAAAATGCAGTCCCGATCGGCGGAACAGATCCCGCCGTTGGGACCGGTGGTGCGGGCGATTCGTCCCGGACTTCCGGGTGCCACGGTGGGCAACCTACCCGGCCACAGTGTCTTTCTCCGGATGGTGATCGGCGACGCCTACGAGGCGCTGGCACAGAGCGACCGGATGCTCGGCGAGGCGCGCGAGCGCGGCATGATCGGCGGTCTGCCCCACATTCTGCTCACCCAGGCTCAGGCCGCGCTGGCGACCGGACGCCTGAACGACGCGTTGCAGGCCGCCGAAGAGGGCATCCGCATCGCCCAGGACACCGAGCAGGAGCACTCAGCGGCCAACCTGTGCGGTGTGCTGGCACTCATCACCGCGACGACCGGAGATGAGCGGCGCTGTGCCGCACTAGCCGAGCAGGCGATGTCTATTGGTGCTCAACGACATTCCGCCAACGTCGGGACGGCGGCGCTGGCCCTGACCGTGCTGGATCTCGGCTATGGCCGGTATCAGGCCGCGTTGGCACGGTTGGAGGCGCTGCCCACCCGGCTGCGGCAACATCCGGCCTTCGCGGGGCAGGCCGCACCGGAATGGGTGGAGGCGGCCGCACGCAGCGGGCAACCGCAGCGGGCCGCGGTAGCCCTGGCGGTCGCCGAGGCCGCGGCAACCGACCCGGACAACCCGGTGGCGCGGGCCAACCTGCTGCGCTGCCGCGCGTTGCTGGCGTCCGACGACGATGCCGAATCCCACTTCCAGGCCGCACTGCGGCTGCACCGCGAGATCAATCAGCCGCTATCCAGGGCACGAACCGAACTCCTCTACGGCGAGTGGCTGCGCAGGATCCGGCGTCGCTCCGAGGCTCGCCCACCGCTGCGCTCCGCGCTTCGCGAGTTCGAACTGATCGGCGCGCGGTCATGGGCCGAGCGCGCACGCACCGAGTTACGGGCGGCCGGCGAACGTGTCGCCGCCGGGCTGCCCGACGGTGACGACGCCGGCCTGACACCCCAGGAGCTCCAGGTGGTTCGGCTGGCCGCCGCCGGCCTGAGCAATCGAGACATCGGTGCCCGGCTGTTCTTGAGTCCCCGGACCGTCGGATATCACCTGTACAAGGCCTTTCCCAAACTGGGCGTGGCCGGACGACACGAACTGACCGGCCTGAAACTGCCCTGAATCCAGTCATGTGACAGATGCGCCCGGTGCGGGGCGACCGCCATCGTGGAGCCATGAGCTGTGAATACAAACATGTCGTCGTGACCGGGGCGTCATCGGGTATCGGCCGCGCCACCGCCCTGCAGCTGGCCGCTGACGGATGGCACGTGTACGCCGGCGTCCGCCGGACCGAGGACGGCGAGTCGTTGCGCGCTGACGCCGGGCCGGCCTCGAGCACCGCGATCACGCCGCTGATGCTGGACATCACCAAGGGTGATCAGATCACCGCCGCGGTCGATACCGTCGCCGAGCATGTCGGAGCCGCCGGACTCGACGGGCTGGTCGACAACGCCGGGATCGGCGTGGCCTGGCCCATGGAACTCCTGCCGCTCGACGACCTTCGCCGGCAGTTCGAAGTCAATGTGATCGGGCAGGTCGCCGTCACGCAGGGCTTCCTCCCGCTGCTGCGCCGGGCCGTCGGTCGCATCGTGGTGATCAGCTCCATCGGCGACCTGGTCACCCCGCCGTTCGGCGGCCCGCTCGCCGCGTCGAAGTCCGCGGTCAGGTCGCTCGCCGATGGATTCCGGCAAGAGCTCGCGCCGTGGGGAATCCGGGTGGTGATCATCAAACCGGCGAGCATCCACACCGACGGTGTCGACAAACTGGAAAGCGATGCGGCCAAGGTGACCTCGCAGTTCTCCGCCGAGGGCGCCGCACTCTATCGGGACGCGTACACGTCGATGATCTCCGCGGCACTGGCCAACGAACGGCGGGGCAGCGCGCCGTCGGTGGTGGCAGCGGTGGTGGCCAAGGCGCTGACCAAGCGGCGACCGCGCGGCACCTACCTGGTCGGCAAGGACGCCCTCGTGCTGGCCGGTCTGGCCCGGCTGCTGCCGACCCCCGCCTTCGACGCGGTGCGGCGCAAGGTGTTTCAGCTGCCGCCGCCCCGCTCCCAGATGTCGGAAACCGCACACACGAAGGTGGGACGATGAAGCTGGTCAATCAAAGCCAAGTAGAAGCTCTGGACCCGGCCTTCGGCCGGATGGCCGCACAGATGGGCCAGCACGCATGGTCGTTACCGCAGTTGACCATGCGCGAGAAGACCTTCGTGTTCCTGGCCGCCGATCTGTGCACCGCCAACATCGGCTTCCCACTCCTCACCCATGCCCAAACCGCCGTTGCGAACGGTGTTTCGATCGCCGAGTGCATCGCCGCCGTTCGCCATCTCGCCGCCTACGCGGGATACCCGACGGCCGCGGTGGCGCTGCAACAACTGCAGCAGTTGCAGCCCGGCCCCCCGCCCGATCCGCAAAAAACCGAAGCCCAGCCGCTGCCCGACGATGTCCGTGCCGAACTGGCCGAACTGGATCCCGACTTCGCCGCCTTCTATGCCGAGCAGTTCGACCAACGGTGGAGCAACGGCGATCTTTCGCCGCGCGAACGGGCACTGGCCTGCATCGCCGTCGATGTGCTCAATCAGACACTCGATGAATCCTTGTCATTGCACGTCGATTTGGCGACCACATCCGGTGCGGGCACCGAACAGATCCACGCGGTGCTGCTGCTGGCGGCCGAATACGGAGCGGACAAGGTCTGGCGAGCCCTGCGGGTGTTGCGCGGCCGCGGCAGCCCGGCAGACCGCAATACCGTCAGTCCATGACGGCGTCGATCGCCCGGTAGATCCGCTGCTCGCTGACCGGCCGCGGGGTACCCAGCTGTTGAGCCCACAGGCTCACCCTCAATTCCTGGATCTGCCAGGCGATATCGCGAACATCGGCCGCTGCGGCACGCGTCGGCGACAGGGCTTGCAGAAGCTCGGAGTACGCCGCCTCGACGACATGCACCCGCTGCATCCGGTCACGGTCGGCCTGCGGGGCCTGCGGCAGCCGGTCGAGTCGACGGACGATCGCGGTCAGGTAGCGGGTCAGGTCGGCCAGGCGGGCCGCACCGGCAGCGGTGACGAACCGGTCGGCGACCAATCCTTCCAGCTGCGTACGGATATCGGCGACGGCGTCGGCCTGTGCCGGCGACGGCGTGTCCGGTAGGGCCAGCTGTACGCTCTGCCAGGCCGAGAGCACTTTCTGTACCCGTCCGACGATGTCGGTGGTGGTTGACGGCAGCGCCGCCGCCACCCGGTCACGCAGCGCAGTGAATTCGGCTCTGGTCCATACCGGCTGGGCGGCCAAGACGTCGACGGCAGCGTCGGCGCAGTCGTCGAGCAGCGCGGCCAGCGAGCCGTCGGGGTTGGACCCCAGGACCAGGCGGGTGCGCGGATCGAGGGCCTTCTCCAGCGATTTGACCGGCGAGGGCACCGCCAACCGCAACAGCCGCCGGATTCCGGCTTTCATCGCCGCGTCGCGTTCGGCAGCGGTGGCGAACACCCGGACGTCCACGCCCGGGCCGGCGTCCACCAGAGCCGGGTAGCCGCGCACGATGTGGCCCCCTACCGTGCGCTCGACGCTGACCGGCAGCCGGTCGAGATCATCGGGCCACCCGCGAAGTCCGGTTCGTTCCAGGTCACTGGCAACCGCGTCGGCCACCGCCTTGCGGGCCGACCCGGCGAGGCGACGCTGCAGCACCTCGAGATCCTTGCCCCGAGCGACCTCGCTGCCATCGGCGGCTTCGACGGCGAAGGTCACCCGCAGATGGGCCGGCAGCTTGTCCAAGTCGAACGCGGTGATCGGCACCAGAATGCCGGTTCGCCGGTGCAGTTCACGCTGTAGTGCCTCCAGGAGCGGCTCGCGGCCCGCCTCGCTGCCCATTCCCGGGTCGCTTCGCTCCTGCCCTCCGATACCGGCGAGCACCGCCCGTGCGGTGTCTGGTGCCGGAACGAAGTTGCGCCGCAGGTCTTTCGGCAGGGACCGGATCAGTGCCGTCACCAATTCCTCGCGCAACGCCGGTACCTGCCAGCCGAACTCGTCGCCGCCCAGCCTGGCCAGCACTTCCACCGGGATGTGCACCGTCACCCCGTCGTCGGATGCACCGGGTTCGAACCGGTAGGTCAGCGGCAGAGACAGGTCCCCGGCCTGCCAGCTGTCGGGCCGTTCGGCGGAGGCGTCATCAACGCGCAGCAGATCGTCGCGGGTGAACGTCAGCAGTTCCGGGGTTCGATGGCGCTGCTTTTTCCACCACCCGTCGAAGTGCCGACCGGAGACGACCTGCGGTGGAATCCGGCCGTCGTACCACGCATAGATCTCGTCGTCACCCACCAGCAGGTCGCGGCGGCGGGCCCGCTCCTCCAGTTCGGCCAGCTCCGTTCGCAATCTCGCGTTGTCGGCGAAGAAGTGATGGCGGGTGTGCCACTCCCCCTGCACCAACGCGTGGCGGATGAACAGCTCCCGGGAGACCACCGGGTCGATGGCGGCGTAGCCCACCCGCCGGCGCGCCACCAGAGCGAGCCCGTAAAGCGTCACCCGCTCGAACGCCATCACCGCGCCGCGTCTGGCATCCCAGTGTGGCTCACTGTAACTGCGCTGCACCAGATGTCCGGCCACCCGCTCGACCACCTCGGGTTCGATCCGGGCGGCGATGCGCCCGTACAGCCGGCTGGTCTCCACCAGGTCGGCCACCACGACCCAGCGCGGCGGCCGTTTGGTCAGCACCGATCCCGGAGCGATGACGAATCTGGAGTTGCGCGCACCGGTGTACTCCCGCGAATCCCCCTCGCGCAGACCGATATGCGACAGCAGGCCGGCGATCAACGCAGCATGCACCCGAGCCGGGTCGGCCGGTTCGGGATCGTCGGATTCCCGTATCCCGATGTCGCGGGCAATGCTGCGCAGTTGACCGGTGAGGTCCTGCCATTCCCGGATCCGCAGGTAGTGCAGGAAATCCTCGCGACACATTCTGCGGAATGCATTGCCGGATCGTACTTTCCGTTCCTCACGCAGATAGCGCCACAGGTTGAGGAACGACACGAAGTCCGAATGCTCGTCGGCGAACCGGGCGTGTTTCTGCCGGGCCGCCTCCTCGCGGTCGCGGGGCCGCTCCCGGGGGTCGGGAATCGACAACGCGGCCGCCAGCACCAGCACCTCACGGACACAACCCTCGGTGTCGGCCTGCAGGATCATCCGGCCCAGCCGGGGATCGAGTGGCAACTGCGCAAGCCGGCGACCGAGATCGGTGATGACACCGGCAGAGTCGAACGCGCCGAGTTCCTGCAGCAGCGCGACGCCGTCGCGGATGCTGCGGCGTTCGGGTGGATCGAGGAACGGAAAGCTCTCGATGTCGCCGAGGTGAAGCGCCGCCATCTGCAGGATCACCGCGGCCAGATTGGTGCGCAGGATCTCCGGATCGGTATAGCGCGGGCGCGCCGAGAAGTCCTCCTCGGAGTACAGCCGGATACAGACTCCGGGAGCGGTACGCCCGGACCTGCCGGCCCGCTGCGCGGCCGAGGCCTGCGAGATGGGTTCGATCGGCAGTCGCTGGACCTTGGTGCGCCGGCTGTAGCGGGAGATGCGGGCCGTTCCCGGGTCGACGACATAGCGGATACCCGGCACGGTCAGCGACGTCTCGGCCACATTGGTGGCCAACACAACTCGCCTGCCGGCACGCGAGGGCGCAAACACCCGTTGCTGCTCGGCGGTGGGCAGTCGGGCGTACAGCGGGAGCACCTCGGTGTTCTTCAAATCCCGCAAAGCCTCTGCCGTGTCCCGGATCTCACGCTCCCCGGACAGGAACACCAGCACGTCGCCGGGCGGTTCGGCCTCCAGTTCGCGGACCGCGTCGACGATGGCCTCGGTCTGATCCCGGATCTCGGTGCGCACGATCTCGTGGTCGGGATCGTCCGGGTCGTCGAGATCGTCGGCGACCACCGGCACCTCCAGGGGCCGGTACCGGATCTCCACCGGGTAGGTGCGTCCCGACACCTCCACGATCGGCGCACCGCCGAAGTGCGCGGCGAACCGCTGCGGTTCGATCGTCGCAGAGGTCACGATGACCTTGAGATCCGGCCGCCGAGGCAGCAATTCGCGAAGATAGCCCAGCAGGAAGTCGATGTTGAGGCTGCGTTCGTGGGCTTCGTCGAGGATCAGCGTGTCGTAGCGCAGCAGCCGCCGGTCGCGCTGGATCTCGGCGAGCAGGATGCCGTCGGTCATCAGCTTGACCAGTGTGCGGTCGCTGGCCTGGTCGGTGAATCGCACCGTGTAGCCGATCGTTTCACCCAACGGGCTGCCCAGTTCGTCGGCGATGCGCTGGGCCACCGTTCGTGCCGCCAGTCGTCGCGGCTGGGTGTGGCCGATGGTCCCGCGCACCCCGCGGCCGAGTTCGAGGCAGATCTTGGGCAGCTGGGTGGTCTTGCCCGAGCCGGTCTCGCCGGCGACAACGACCACCTGGTTCTCGGTGACGGCTTTGGCGATCTCGGCGCGACGGTCGCTGACCGGTAGGTCGGGGTAGGTGATCGCCGGTACCGCGCTGACTCGGGTGGCGATCAGGGCCTCGGCGGCGGTGAACTGATCGGCGATCTGGTTCAGCGTCTGCGCCGAGACGTCACCGCGCAGCGATTTCAGCCGCCGACCGAGCCGCGCGGCGTCACGGATCGTCAGTCCGTCGAGGCGGGCACGCAACTGGCGCACCTGGTCGGCGGACGCTTCGGACACCGGGGTCAGAGTAGCGGCAACGCCGCGGCGGCCAGCCTAGGCGGCTTGGCTACTTAACAGCGACACGGTGCGTAGGCTCGATGGCGATGACCATCTGGATCGTCGTCGGTCTGCTGCTGGTCGGCCTCGGAATCGTGGCCAGCCAGCTGTTTCGGCTGAAGGATTGGCTGAACAAGCCGCCGCCCAGCGAGCACCCCGACGAACCCGACACGTGACCGACCTGCCCGCCGGGGTGCGGGCGATGGCCGGCCGTGGGCTCGGGTGGGCGGCGTGGGTCGAGTCGCTGCCCGCAATGGCCCGCGACATCCTCGCCGAGTGGCAGCTTCGGCCCGACGGCCCGGCCACTGGAGGTTACTGCTCGCTGGTGTTGCCGGTCCGCACGTCGGACCGCGCCGCGGCGGTGCTCAAACTCACCTTTCCCGACGAGGAGTCCGAACACGAACACCTGGCGCTGCGGCGTTGGGGCGGCGACGGTGCGGTCCGCTTGTTGCGCGCCGACCCCCGCCGCCGGGCACTGCTCCTGGAGCGGCTCGGCGCCGATGACCTGACCCGGCTCACCGACGTCGAGGCCTGTCATGTCGTCGCCGGCCTGTACCGGCACCTTCACGTCCCGGCGTTGCCGCAACTGTGGACGCTGGCGTCCCTGATCGGCGGGTGGACCACCGACCTGGCCGCGCTGCCGCGCAGCGCCCCGATCCCGCACCGGCTGGTGGAACAGGCGCTGAGCCTGTGCACGCAGCTCGCGACCGATACCGCGAGCTCCGCGCGGGTCATCCACGGCGATCTGCACTACCAGAACGTGCTGGCCGGTCGACGGCAGCCCTGGCTGGTGATCGACCCCAAACCGATCAACGGTGACCCGCACTACGAGATTGCCCCGATGTTGTGGAACCGCATCGACGAGATGTCCGGCGATATCCGGGTCGGGGTGCGCCGGCGGTTTTACACGCTGGTCGACGCCGCCGGGTTCGACGAGGACCGGGCGCGAGCCTGGGTGGTGGTGCGGATGGTGCTCAATGCGATGTGGGCGGTGCGAGACGCCGGCCAGGCGAGCCCCGGTTGGCTGACCACCTGTATCGCGGTCGCCAAAGCCGTTCAGGATTGACCGTTTTCATCAACGGGGCGGGTCGCCGCGCCACATGAAGCTGTTGACGTACTTACCCATGTCCTTGGCGATGTCGAGGTTCGCCGGCGACGGCGGCCCCGGTCCGTCGTCGGGGCCGAACTGATGGAACGGCCCGACCGCACCGGCGACGAGCGCCAGGTCGTTCTTCACCGCGACGACGATGACGATCCGCAGATGCTCGGCGCCGGTCGCGGTCCCCTTCGGCCAGTCGTCGGCGACCTCGCCGTAGCCGGGTTGGTACCCCAGGATCGCGTTGGGTAACTCGTAGGACTTCACGGCGTCGGGGTACACCTGGTTCAGCAGGTCGTCGGCCACCTGGCGGGCTTGGCGTCCCTGGGCCGGCTCACTGAACAATCGCAACGTCCCACCGTCACCAACGGTCAACTCGGCGCGCACCCCGTTGGGTTCGATGGTGACGTCGTAGGCGGTTCCGGGTGCCGGGTAGGACACCGAGAACGCTCCATCGGGCGCGAAGAAACGCGGATTGGTCGCCACCGGCAGTCCCGTCGGCGGACGGCCACAGTCGGGCGGGCAGTGATAGGTGGTGCCCGGCGGGGTGATCTGCGTTGCGAGGACGCTCACGCCCATCATGGCGGCCACCAGAACGACCACCCAGATCCCGATGGTGACGAAGTATCCAGGGCCGCGCTCTTTACGCGCACGGTACCTGCGGCCGGGTACCGCGTAGCCCTCGAACGAGTTTGGACTGTCCGGCCCGGCAACGGTCTCGGTCATCGGCGCAACGACTTCAGCACGAGGACGGCCTTCATCAGGTTGTCGACGTTGGGGGTTCCCAGTCCGGTGATCATGTCGTAGCCGGGCACGACGGGCGTCACCGCGTTGGCGCCGAGGTAGATGTCACGGAAGGCCGGCACCTGGGACCCGTTGGCGATCTCGTACAACAGCGGGTTGAGATCACCGAGCTGCGCCAGCCCGCGCGCGGTGAGGAACTGGTTCATCACCGCGGCCAGCCCGGCCCAGATCGGCGCCGCCTGCGAGGTGCCGCCGCCGATCCGGATCTGGCCGTCGAACACGAACTTGACTCCGGTGAACGGGTCGGCCACCGCGGCGATATCGGGGACCAGCCGCTTGTCCCGTGGGCCGGAACGCTGGCCGGCCTCCTGCCACGACGGGCGGGCGAACAGGACGGAGGCGCCGCCGCCGCTGCCCTGGGTGAGGGGAACGTCGTACCAGCCTTGTTCAGCCAGCCACCGCCCGTGGGCGTCGGTGGAGAGCGTGGTCCCGCCGACGCCGGTCACCTCCGGGAGCGACGCCAGCACGTCGACGCCGAAGTCGTCGGGGCTCGGCGGATCCGACCAGTCGTGTCCGCCTTTGCATTCCAGTCCGGCCAGATCACCGCTGGCGACGAAGGCCGTCGTGCCGTTGCGGTGGGCCCGGGCCAGCGCCGAGCGCACCGGCGCCAGATCCGCGCGGGTGAGCAGGCGATCGCAGCCCCATCCGATCGAGAAGCTCCACACCGCCCCGGGGTAGCGGGCGTCGACGTCCTCCATCAGCTTGCCGAGCTTCACATACGGCCCATCACCTTCGGCGGTGGGCCGGGCGTTGACCAGAACGATCTTGGCCGACGGCGCGATCGCGTGAACCAACTCCACGTCCATGGTCGCTTCCCCGCGCCGCTGGGCGGGCATCGTGCCCATCACTTCCAGATTGATTTTCGGCAGCGTGAACCAATCGGAGAATTTGTCCAGGTCGCGCTGGTCCACACCGTCGAAGGTGAACACCGCGACCGTCTGCCCACTTCCGATGTACCCGGCGGAAGACAGCGGGTTGACGTTATAGGCGCTGAGCAGTTCGGTCGGAATCAGCCCCCCGTTGGGGACGTCGAGCGGCGGGCTCGGCGGCGTGCCTTCGTGATACGGCGTGTATCCGAGTATCCGGCCCAACTCAGAGACCTCGAGCTCCAGCTGCTGTGGCACGGCGGGCTGTTGCCGGGAAGCGTAGAAGACGCGTCCGTTGGTGCGGCGATAGTCGTGCACGGCGACGTCGAGGGCGCGGGCCACCGCATCAGCCGCGCCCTCCAGGACCGCCCACGCATCACCGTCACGCCATCGCACCGTCAGGCCGTGGGAGCCCGCCCATGTGCGCAGGGCCGCCGGTTCGGCAGGTTCTCGCAACTCGGCAGTCAGCTGGACACGTTCGGCACGAGCCGGCCCAAGGTCGACGGCCTGGGCCAGTAGCCGGGCAAATGGGCCAGGGATCAGGTTGTACGGCTGTGCCGGTGTCGGCCGGTCCGCGGTGAATATCGACATGGCCACGACCAGCGTCACCAGGAGCGATGTCAGCCGCAAGCCCCGGCGACGCCGTAGCTCCATGCGTCTGCCCATCAGCTAATCGGTCTATCACGACGAGGCGGCGAACGCGATGCCGAGGTCCGAAACGTTCCCATACTGATGCCCCGCCCACCGCCAGTGCCGGGTGCCAGGGACTGTGGACACCGTGGGGTGGCGGTCAGCGCTGCGAGACCGGGGGCGCGTTCGGGTTAAATACCCCGCAGCAGTGCTACCAGGTGGATTCGAACAACCTCGGCAACAGCCAGCCGTGGATCGCGCCCTGAGCTGCCCGCTCACAGCGGGATGGCCAGCTGACTGCGGATCAGCGGCGCGATTTTCTGGGCCAGGTAGGCATGGCCGGCATCGGTGGGATGAACGCCGTCCGCGCCGATGAGTTCGGGATGCCCGACGAACCACCCCTCGGCGAGTGGGTCGATGAAGATCGCGCCCGCAGCCTTGGCCTGCGCGCGCAGGTCGTCGCGGAGCGTCAGGACGACCGGCGGTGGGTCGGCTGTCGGCCAGGGCGGGCCGATCACCAGGAACTTGGCCGTCGGTGCCACCCGGCGGGCGATCTGGAATGTCTGGCCGACGAGGGCCGGATACCTGTGCAGGTCGACAGGCTGGTCGTTGCGTGACCCGAAGAACACGACGAGCACGTCGTCGTGGTTGACGGCCCTCGCGGTGAGGTCCTCGAACAGGCTGCCGTGGTTGCCTCTGATCCCGTAGCCGGCCCCGCCCTCGGCGGCCACATCGGCGTCGATCCTGGCACCCTGGCTGGCCAACAGCAGCCAGGCCTGCGATGTCCACGACTTCGCCCCGAGTCCGCCTTCGTCGGTGCCGGTCGTGTACGAGTCGCCGATCACCGCGACACGGTTGAACTGCGAGCCGCGGCCGGCCAGGTCATAGCGCAGCGGTGGTTGTGAAAAGCCGAGAATCCCGGCGAGCACCACGACAGCCGTCACCGCGACTGATGCGACGCGGGTAAGTCGTTCCCTGCGGGTCAATGACACCTCACTGAAAATCGTGCCCGACCCAGGCAGCCTACTGCCCACACGTTCGGGCTGCCCACCGACCCACCGCTGCTAGTCACGGAAGGTGTTGTCGCACAGCAAGGCTGGGCTCGACACTTTATCCGGCCCGAGCCGGGTTCTGCGGCGGACGGGCGTCGCGGGCGTGGTCGATGGAGGCCAGCCTGCCCCCCTCGGCCCCGGGCAGACCGATGTGCTTGTCGTGCTGGACGTCGCGGAAATCGATCATTCTGCGCATCCAGCGCCGGGCCGGTTCCTCGACCGTGTGGAACAGCAGCATCGCGAAGGCGATCGCGGCGGCGATCAGTCCCACGACGATCAGCTTCTGGACCGCCTTGGGCAGGTCGATGTGGTACTCCTGCACCGCCCAGTTCCACGACGTGTGCACGATCTCGTGGACCATGTACAGACTGAACGAGATCTGTCCGCCGTAGACCAACAGCCGGGTGGACAGCAGCGCCGGCAGGCTGCCCACGCCGATCGCCAACGCGACCACCAGCGGCATGAACAACAGGTCGACCACCCCGCCGGGGTCGACCATCCCGGCGACCGGGTTGGCGTCGTAGTAGTAGAGGATGCCGACGATCGCGGCGACCAGCAGTATCGAGGTGTAGCCGGCGACATGCTGCGCGCGGTGGCCGAGGTGCAGCCGCCGCACCGCCGCGCAGGCCAGCGCGCCGGCCACGAACTGGGCGACGATGCGCGGCAACCAACTCCACGGTGTGTAGAAGTGACCGCTGGCCAGCAACAGGACCGTCGGCGGCAGGGCGGCGACAAACGCCAGCAGCAACAGGGTGCGCGCCCGCGTCACCCGCGCCATCCGGAAGATCACCAGAATGATCGCGCCGAACAGCAGGTACGCCAGCCATTCCGCGCTGATCGACCAGGCGGGCCCGTCCCAGCTGGTGCCGTCGAAGAACGGTTCGAACCACAGCTGAACCATGAAGAGTTGGCGCACATAACTGATCGCGGTGAGCTCGGAGACATCCGGGGACGGCACGGTGCCGACGTGCAGCGTGAAAATGATCCACAGCGCCGCGATGTGCATCGTCACCAGGTACACCGGCCATACCCGGGACAGCCGCAGCCACAGGAAGTGCAGGGTGGCCCGGCCCGACCAATGCGATCCCATCCGGTCGAGATAATTCCAGGTCAGCACGAAGCCGCTGAGGATGAAGAACAGGTCCACACCTTGGGCTCCGGCGTTGAAGAGCGGAGCCAGATCGTCCTTCAAGCGCGGGGAGGCTTCCCAGATCAGCGGGCGGAAGTGGAAGAGCACCACCCACATGGCGGCGACGATGCGAAGACCGGTAAGAGCCTTGATCTCTCCGGTTCGCACGACACCCATTCCCAATTGTTGCTTGCTTTTCGACGTCATCTCGTCAGGCGGGCCGGACCCTGCGTCCCCGGGATTTCGGCACCGACGACCCTGGCAGCGTATCAGCGCGGTGACCGCCAACCCGGTTGCGCAATGCTGTGCGATCGCTGGACGTCGGGCCCGATGGTTTGCCTGGCCGTGATTGCGGCAACACCGGGGCGCATGGGCATCCGATGCAGCACCGCCGCCGCAACGCGAATCCGCGAAGTAGTCAACACGATCGCTCTACGCTGACGGCATGCGGCGCCTTTCCGGTCTCGACGCGGCGTTCTGGTGGGCGGATACCCATACGTGCCCGATGCATATCGGTGCGCTGGGAATCTGTGACCCCACCGGAGCTCCGGGCTTCGGCTTCGAGGCGGTACGCGAACTGATCGCCGCACGGTTGCCCGAGCTGCCGATCCTGCGTCATCGCATCGCCGGCGCCCGCCACGGCCTGGATCGCCCCTGGCTCGTCGAAGACGATCGGCTGGACATCGACTACCACATCCGGCACATCGCGGTGCCCGCGCCCGGCGGACAATCCGAGCTCGAGGAGCTGATCGGGCGGCTGATGTCCTACCCGCTCGACCGCAACCGCCCGCTGTGGGAACTGTGGTTCGTCGAAGGCCTGGCGAACGGTCGCATCGCCTACCTGACCAAGATTCACCACGCCGTCATCGACGGGGTGTCGGGGGCCGGGCTGAGTTCGATCCTGCTCGACGTCACCGAAGCACCCCGACCGCCGACCGCCGAGGCAACCGACACCGGCGCGCGCTTGCCCGGCATCGAGCGACGCGCCCTGGGTGCGTTGTTCAACATCGCGGTGATGACCCCCTACCGGGTGCTGCGGGTGGTGCAGCAGACGGTGACCCAGCAGCTGGCCGCCCGGACGGTGGCCAACAAGCCACCCAATTTCTTCGAGGCGCCGGCCACCCGGTTCAACACGCAGCTCACCATGCAGCGGCGGGTTTCCTACACCAGCTTGTCGCTCGACCGGGTCAAGGCCGTCAAACAGGCATTTGACGTCAAAGTCAATGACGTTGTGCTGGCTCTCATTTCGGGTGCTTTGCGGGAGTATCTGCAGGCCCGGGGCGAGCTGCCGGACCGGCCGCTGGTCGCCCAGGTGCCGGTGTCCACGCACACCGAGGCATCCACCGGCGCGAACCAGATGACGTCGACGACCGTGCGCCTGGCCACCGATATCGCCGACTCCGCAGAACGACTCGCGACGATCTACGAAAGCTCCAAGGGCGCCAAGGAGATGGCCAGGACACTGTCGGACCATCAGCTCGTCGGGCTGACCGAGACCACACCGCCGGGGTTGTTGGGGCTGGCGGTCCGGGCGTACTCCGCGGCCCATCTGGGTGACCGGGTCGTTCCCATCAACCTGGTGGTCTCCAATGTGCCGGGACCGGATTTTCCGCTGTACCTGGCAGGTGCCCGGGTCGAGACGCTGGTGCCCATCGGACCGCTGATGCTCGACGTCGGCTTGAACATCACCTGTCTGAGTTATTGCGGGTCACTGGATTTCGGGGTATCGACGACACCGGAGATCGCCGGCGACATCGATGACTTCACCGCCGCGCTGCAACCCGCCCTCGAACAGCTTGAGGCGGCGGCCAGGCGGCTGCCGGTGCACTGAATCCATCCCCGGGTCGCGTCGCTCCTGCCCGCCGGAACCCGATCCCCGAGTCGCTTCGCTCCTGCCCGCCGGAACCCCATCCCCGGGTCGCTTCGCTCCTGCCCGCCGGAACCCCATCCCCGGGTCGCTTCGCTCCTGCCCGCCGGAACCCGATCCCCGAGTCGCCTACCCGGCGTTCTGCGCCATGCCCCAGCACGTGACCGCGTGGTTCCAGTTGCACGGCACGCCGTTCATCGAGGGAATCTGATTGGGCTGGAAGTTCGTCGTGACATCCGACGGGCCGATGGCCTGGGGGAGCTGGCCGCCGGACTGTCCGGCGGTGCACACCCCGGGGAATCGGGTCGGCACCGTCCCGGCGGGGCAGTCGGCCGACGCGGGCGCGGCGAAAGCCACGGAGCCGAGGGCGAGCGAGACCACACCCGCTGCGATGAGAATCCGTTGTTTCACAGTCCGTGCTTTCCGCCTCGACGAATCACTCCCGACCCGCCATCACCTAACCACGTTATCGACGTGAGGGCTACCGACGTTAGCCCGATCGCCGCGCTGGTCAGGGGCTGAGCAATCCGGTCTGTGGCAGCGTGACCGATGGCAGCGACGGCACCGCCGTGCCGCTCAGGGTGTTGAGGGTGCCCGAAGCCTGATTGGCGGTGCTCAGCAATTGGACAAGCGGCGCGAAGTTGCCGTTGGCGAGTTCGGTCATCACCGCGGGGCATTGCGACTTGATGGCTTGCTCCGCCACGAAGCCGGTGACTTGGGAGGCCAGTCCGCCGTGGCCACTGGCCGTCGTCGCGTTGGACACCAGGTTGCCGCCGGGCTTGACGATCAGCGGGCAGATCTGTTGTCCGATCTGCTCGATCAACTGCGTGATGGGGCCGTTGTTTCCAATACCCACCGCGTTGAGAACACTGCTGTACGCCGGGTCGGTCGGGTCGGCGCCGGCCGAGGCGGGCCAGACGGCGGTGGCGGCGACCACCCCCGCCGACACGGCAACGAACTGGGCACTGAATCTTCGAACGGTCATCTCGTCCCTACCCCGGCTGGTTCGGCTCGACGCTGGAATGGCTCGACACCACGAGCCACAAATGTCACTTCGGTAACAATGGGCTACCTGGGTCACGGCAAGAACACGGGCCGATAAAGGTTCGACGCCTATGCGTTTCCTCTGCGCGATCTGTGCACCCCGGGTGCGACACTCCCGGGCTTCGGCGGCAGGACTAGAGGGCGTCGGTGATTTCGTTCTTGAGGGCTTCGGCCTGGGTGCCGAACACCGCCTGAACACTGGTGCCGAACTTGATGACGCCGGCCGCGCCCAGCAGGCGCAATCGGCCTTCGTCAACCTTGCCGGTGTCGACCACCTCCATGCGCAGGCGGGTGATGCACGCATCGACGCTCCGCAGATTCTCCCGGCCGCCGAACGCCGCGATGAGCTGCTCGGCCATGCTGTCGACCGCGGCGGGGGCGGTCGATACGGCACCGCCGACGTCGACGGCAGTGGCGGATTCCGCGCCCTCGCTGAGGTTGGCCCGCTCCTCGGCGTCGAATTCCGCGTCCGGCTCGCGACCGGGAGTGCGCATGTTCCACCGCGTGATGACGAACCGGAACAGCAAGTAATACACCACGAAGAAGACCAGCCCCATGACGATGAGCAGCGGGATGTTCTTGGCGGCGGGCGCGGTGCCGTACAGCAGCAGATCGATCAAGCCCGCCGAGAACGAGAACCCGAGATGGATGTCCAGCAGGTAGGCGATTGCCAGCGACAGGCCGGTCAGCAGGGCATGCACGATGTAGAGCGGGAACGCCACGAACATGAAGGCGAACTCCAGCGGCTCGGTCACGCCGGTGAGGAACGCGGTCAGCGCGGCTGCCGACAGGATGCCGATCGCGACCTTGCGTTGCTTCTTGTTCGCAACGTGGATCATCGCCAGGGCGGCGCCGGGCAGACCGAACATCAGGATCGGGTAGAAACCAGACGTGAGTAGACCCGCGCTTGGGTCACCGGCCGCGAATCGACTCAATTCTCCGGTGACGACATGGCCGTCCCCGGTCGGGTAACTGCCGTAGATGAACCACACATAGGAGTTGACGATGTGGTGCAGGCCCAGTGGTATCAGCATGCGATTGGCGAAGCCGTAGACGAACGCGCCGAGCGCGCCCGCGCCCCCGATGAAGTGGCCCAGTCCGGTGAGCCCGGCATCGAAGACCGGGTAGAAGTAGCTCATCGCGAACGCGACGACCAATGTCACCAGCGACACGATGATCGGCACGAAGCGCCGGCCGCCGAAGAATCCGAGGTAGGGCGGCAGGGTGATGGTGTGGTAGCGGTCGAACAGCCAAGCGGTCAGCAGGCCGACCACGATCCCGCCGAACACGCTGTAGTTGATCTGCGCCTGTTCGCCGGCTTTGTCGAGTTGGCCGGCGAGGACGAACGGCGACATCGTCTTGAACACCGCCTGCATCACCAGGTATCCGACGACGGCCGACAGCGCCGTCGAACCGTCGGCCTTGCGGGCGAAGCCGATCGCGACGCCGACGGCGAACAGCAGCGGCAGATTGGTGAACAGTGCCCCGCCCGCGGCGCTCATCGCCTGGAAGAACGGTCCGATCACCGGTGCCTTGATTCGGCCCAGCAGGTCGTCTTGGCCCAGGCGCAGCAGAATGCCCGCCGCGGGCAGGACGGCGATCGGCAGCATCAGGCTCTTGCCGAGTCGTTGCAGTTGCGCGAAGCCCGGAATGTGTCGCACCGACTTTTGCTGTGCCCCTGAGTCTTTGGTGGGTTCGCTCATGACCGGCCGGCCTCCCTTTGTCGCAGCACAGGCGAAGCTTAGACAAAGCCGCGCGCACGGGACGATGTTTTCCGCCACGCCCGCGTGCGCTGACTCTCTATTCTCGAAGACCATCAGTGGGAGAGGAGTCGATGTGAGCACTACGCCGGTCCACGCACCGGTGCGCGGACGCGCCGTCACCCTCGGCGACGTGCCCGATCCCGTTTTCGCTCAGGGCATGGTGGGGTACGGCGCCGCCGTCGACCCGCCTCGCGAGGTGGTCGACGCGGTGGCACCGGTCAGTGGACAGCTCTTCAAGCTGATGCCGCACGCCTTCATCGTCATGACGAGTGAGAAGGTGGGCATTCTGGTCCATCTCGGACTCGATACGGTGTCGCTGAATGGCGCCGGTTTCAGTTCCCATGTCGCCGAGGGCGACACAGTGACAGCTGGCCAGACAGTGATCACCTATGACGTACCGGCTGTGGTGGCGGCCGGCCTGAATCCCATTGTTGCGGTGGTCGTCGTGGACGAACGCGAGCCCGGTAATGTCATGGTAACCGAGGAGGTGCGCAGCGGATCTGAAATAGGCTCTGGTTCAGCACTTTTCACAGCAGTCAACTAGACTCAGGCAGGTCCATGGAAGTCGTCATCCTCGAGGACACCCGACAGATCGGCACCATCGCGGCCGATGCGATCGAGTCGCTACTAGCCCGAAAACCGAGCGCCGTACTCGGTCTGGCCACCGGTTCGTCGCCGCTGCCGATCTACGACGAACTGGCCGCGAGGTACTCCGCTGGTGTCCTCTCGTTTCGTCAGGCGCGCGGTTTCACCCTCGACGAGTACGTCGGGCTGCCCGCCGATCATCCTGAGCGCTATCGCAAAGTCATCGACACGGTTTTCGTCTCGCGCGTCGACTTCGCACCGGGTGCGGTACACGGCCCCGACGGACTGGCCGACGACATTCCGGCGGCCTGCGCCGACTACGAGGAGGCGATCGCCGCCGCGGGTGGTGTCGACCTGCAGATCCTGGGGATCGGCACCGACGGCCACATCGGCTTCAACGAGCCCGGGTCGTCACTGGCCTCACGCACCCGCATCAAAACGCTGACACGGCAGACCCGTATCGACAACGCCCGCTTTTTCGACGGCGATGTCGACCGCGTCCCGACGCATTGCCTGACGCAGGGCCTGGGCACCATCATGGCGGCCCGCCACGTCATCCTGGTGGCCACCGGCCGCAGCAAAGCCGAAGCGGTGCACCACCTCGTCGAGGGCCCGGTGAGCGCGATGTGGCCCGCGACCATCCTGCAGCACCATCGACACGTCACCGTGCTGCTCGACGGTAATGCGGCTCGCCGGCTGCAGTTGGCCGACTACTACCGGGAGACGTACCTGTCCAAACCGGAGTGGCAGGGCATCTGAGTGCTGCTCACCGCCCAAACCCTGATCACCGGCCGGGAATTGTTCCGGCCGGGCTGGATTGAGGTTGCGGGCGCCACGATTCGGGCCAGGGGATCGGGTCCGCCGCCCGGGCCGGCCGAGCGTGACCTGATCACCGTGGTTCCCGGTTTCGTCGACACCCACGTGCACGGTGGTGGCGGCTGGGATTTCTCCACGGCAACCCGGGCCGCCACGCTGGCCGCGGTGGACCTCCATCGGCGACACGGCACCACCAGGCTGGTCACCTCGTTGGTCTCGGCCGGTCCGGCCGACTTGCTGCACCAGGTCCGGGAACTGGCCGACCATGTACATGACGGGCTGATCGCCGGTATCCACCTGGAGGGACCCTGGCTGGCCGTGTCACGCTGCGGGGCACACGATCCCGTCCTGCTGCGCGACCCCGATCCCGCTGAACTCGACACTGTGCTCCGGACCGGCGACGGCACGATCCGAATGGTCACCCTGGCACCGGAACGGGCGGGCGCGCTGCTGGCGATCGAGCAGATCATCGACGCCGGCGCAGTGGCCGCGGTCGGACACACCGAGGCGACCTACGAGCAGACGCGGGCGGCGATCGCCGCGGGCGCGACGGTGGGAACCCATCTGTTCAACGCGATGCGCCCGATCCATCACCGCGAGCCCGGCCCGGTGATCGCACTGCTGGAGGACTCGCGGGTGACCGTGGAGTTGATCGCCGACGGTGTGCACGTCGATGCCGCGCTCTACCGGCACGCGAGCCGGTCCGCCGGCCCCGATCGGTTGTCGTTGATCACCGATGCGATGGCCGCGGCCGGCATGGGTGACGGGCGCTATCGGATCGGGCCGATGGACGTCGAGGTCGCCGACGGCGTGGCCCGCCTGGCCGGTACCGCCACCATCGCAGGCAGCACCGCCACGATGGACCGGGTGTTCGGGTTCGCGGTCGCGCACAGCGGACTACCCCGCGACGAGGCACTGCAGCTCGCGGTGCGGCAATCGTCGCTGAATCCCGCTCGTGCTCTCGGACTTCCGTCCCCCGAGTTGACCGCCGGGGCCCGAGCCGACCTGGTCGCGCTCGACGACGATCTGGCGGTGACCGACGTTCTGCAGGGCGGGAGTTGGGTTACGCGCTGAATCGGCCGAACGTGTGTTCGGATTTTTGTCGGTACCTCGGTGCATCGTTTCCATGAACCCTCGAAGACCGCCGAAAGGAGCGCCGCCATGTGCTGGATGTGCGACCACCCGGGCAGCACCGTCGCCGACTACCTCGACGAGGTACGCGCCAAGATCCTGCGGAAGGGCTGGGCGGTGCAGTACGTCGAATCCCCGCGGATGCCGTTCGCCTACACCGTCGGGCTCAGCGACTACGACGTGCCCGAACTGCTGATCACCAACGTGTCACCGCAACGGGCACTGCGCGTGCTCAACGGGTCGGCCGAACACGTTCTCCGCGGTGCGCACCTCACCGCCGGCCGGCAATTCACCCTCTGCGGCTGTCCCATGCTGGAGGTCGTCGAGGTCGACCATCCCGACGCACACTTGGGTTGCGCCGTCGCCCTCTACGGCCCCATCCGGGCTCTGCAACTGGTCTGGGCCGACGGCCGTGGTCGGTGGCCCTGGGCGGCGGATTTCTGCGATCGCGAAAGTCGCCAACCCGTACTGGGGTACGCGCCAGGGCGGCCTGACCGGGAGTGCGAATTCCTCTGATCACAAAGCCATTACGGGAGGTGTGCCAGGGAGATCTTGGTCCGCTTACGTTGCTACCTTGCTGGGCGTGATGACCTCCGTGCGCGCTGCGGTCCGCTGGGTGCGGCGGGCTGCGGTCGTCACAACGACAGTCCTGCTGGCTCCCGGGGCGGTGGGTCTGGTCGGTCAGACGGCGCCCGCGGCAGGCTATTCACGCGAGGGGTTGCCGGTCGAACAGATCGATGTGCCATCCCCGTCCATGGGCCGCGACATCCGCGTTCAGTTCCAGGGTGGCGGCCCGCACGCGGTCTACCTGTTGGACGGACTGCGAGCTCAGGACGACGCCAACGGCTGGGACATCAACACAGCCGCCTTCGAGTGGTACTACCAGTCCGGCTTGTCGATCGTGATGCCGGTTGGCGGCCAATCGAGCTTCTACAGCGACTGGTATCGGCCCGCGGCCGGGTCCAATGGGACCTTGACCTACAAGTGGGAAACCTTCCTGACCCAGGAGCTGCCCACCTGGCTGGCCACCAACCGAGCGATCACGCCCATCAACAACGCAGTCGTCGGGTTATCGATGTCGGGCAGCGCGGCCCTGACGCTGGCCATCTGGCATCCACTGCAGTTCATCTTCGCCGCGTCGCTGTCCGGTTTCCTCAACCCCTCGCTGGGCCTGTGGCCGACGTTGATCGGGCTGGCGATGAAGGACGGGGGCGGCTACCGGGCCACCGACATGTGGGGTCCGAGCGGCGACCCGGCCTGGCAGCGCAACGACCCGATGGTCAACATTCCCCGGCTGGTGGCCAACGGCACCGCCGTGTGGATCTACTGCGGGACCGGAGCCCCGTCCGATCTGGACTACGGCGACGACGTCAACGTGGGCGGGTTGTTCTCCGCGGGGTACCTCGAGAACATCACCCTGGACACCAACAAGGAATTCCAGCGCAAGTACCTGGCCGCGGGCGGCCGCAACGCGGTGTTCAACTTCCCGCCCAGCGGCACCCACAGCTGGGGGTACTGGGGCGCCCAACTGCAGGCGATGAAGGGCGATCTGCAGCGGGTCCTCGGCGCAACCCCGACCGGCTGAGCGGACGTCACAGGTCCGGCGAGGATGCGTTCAGACGCGTCGAAAGGACAGCGTCTCGCCCCGCACGCCGCCCATCCACAGGCCCTGACACGCCGCCGCCATCTGATCGAGACCGTCGATCACGGCGCCGAACACATTCCCGGGGACCCAACCCTGATCCCCGTTGATCAGCAGATTGTTGCGTCCGTAGAACAGGGCGAGATCGACGATGGCGCCGCTGGTGCCGGTGCCGGTGGAGTTCTCGTAGCCGTACGCCGGGTTGCCGAGGTCATCGGAGTCGAACGAGAACCAGCACAGATCACCCGGGATCGGGGTGACCGTCGTGTTCTCCTTGCCGGGCTCGGTCGCGGTGAACGCGGGCAGCAGCGTATAGATCTCGTTGCGGGCGTACTTGCCGTGGAACACCGGCGCCGACAGCGGTAGCGCGTTCCACACCGCCGCACAGGTGCGCGGCGCCTGCTCGTCGAGCAACCGAGCGGTGCAGCTCACGCCGCGCTTGTCTAGTGAGACGGTGATCAGTCTGCTCATCGATCCTCCTGCGCAATCAGTTTCGGGGTGCACCGGTGCCAGTCGGTGGCCGACTGGTAGGCCTGACCCACCCGGAGCACCAGTTCATCCGCGTACCGGGCACCGACGATCTGCAGACCGATGGGAAGACCACCGGACGTGAATCCGCACGGCACACTCAGCGCGGGCTGCTGGGTCAGATTGAACGGGTACGTGTAGGGCGTCCAACTCGTCCAATCCGGCGATGTCGATCCGTCGGGGACATCCTGTCCGGCGCGAAACGCGGGCAGCGGCAGAGTCGGCGTGATCAGCACGTCGTAAGTTCGGTGGAACTGTCCCATCAACTGCCCCAACCGCATTCGCTCGGCGACCGCATCCAGATAATCAGATGCCGAAAGTGTCGCGCCGATCGCCGCGGTGCGCAGCAGCCCGGGATCGGCCCGGCCGATCAAGTCGTCCCGCGCGCCATGGCCTTCGAGCACCTTGTGTTCACCGGAGAACCACAGCACATGAAAGGCCTGCACGGGATCGGAGAACCCCGGGTCGACCTCCTCGACGTTGGCCCCGGCCTCGGCCAGCAGCTCCGCGGCGGCCCGCACTGCCTCGTCTATCTCCGGATCATTGTGCACGAAACCAAGATTCGGCGAGTAGGCGATACGCATGCCGGCCACGCCGTCGTCGAGTCCGTCGAGAAACGAGGCCGTCGGGGTCGGCATGGCCGACCAGTCTCGAGCGTCGAAACCGGTGATCACGTCGAGCAGAACCGCGGCGTCGCGCACGGTCCGGGTCATCGGCCCGGCATGCGACAGTGTCCCGAACGGGCTCGGCGGATAGAGGGGGATCAGTCCGTAAGTCGGCTTCAGCGCGACGGTCCCGGTGAATCCGGCCGGTATCCGCACCGAGCCGCCGCCATCGGTGCCCACCGACCACGGACCCATGCCCAGCGCCACCGCCGACGCGCTGCCGCCGCTGGATCCGCCCGATGTGGTGGTGGGATCCCACGGATTGCCGGTCACACCGTGGCGAATCGAGTCGGTGACGCCCTTCCACGAGTACTCGGGAGTGGTGGTCTTGCCGAGCAAGACGGCGCCCGACTCGCGCAGTCGCGCAACACACGGCGCATCCTCATCCCACGGACCCGCCGCGTCGATGAGGTTGCTGCCCCGAAGGGTTGGCCATCCGCGGGTCCACAGCGCGTCCTTGATCGACGTCGGGATACCGTCACCCGGGCCGAGTGGTTCACCGGCCCACCATCTGGCTTCGGACGCTCTGGCCGCGGCGAGTGCTCCTTCCGCATCCACCAGTACAAAGGCATTGACCACGGGATCGTAGGTGTCGATGGCCGCCAGCGCGGCGCGGGTGGCCTCGACCGGTGAGATGGTTCGATTGCGATATCCCGTAAGGAGTTCGGTCGCCTCGGTGATCATCGCACGCCACCTGGAACGTAGCCCAGCCGCTTATCGACGACGTTGTGCAGCGGGTCACCGGACATCCACCGACGGAGGTTCTCGACGAACTGCGCGGCCAGAGTGTCGCGCCAGCCGACGACATCGGCCGACATGTGCGCGGTGATGGTCACGTTCGGCGCGTCCCACAAGGGATGGTCGGGTGGCAGCGGCTCGGTGTCGAACACGTCCAGGGTCGCCCCGCCGATGCGCCGCTGCGACAGCGCCTCGAGCAATGCCCCCTCGTCGACGATCGGTCCGCGCGCGATATTCACCAGATGCGCATCGGATTTCATGGCGGCCAGCACCTGTGCGTCGACCAGACCCCGCGTCGCCGCGGTCAGCGGCGCGGCCAGAATCAGGTGATCGCACCACCCGACCTCGGCCGCCAGGTCGGAACTGTCGATGACCGTACCGAAATCCGGATCGTCGGAGACCGGCCTGCGCCCGGCACCGCGCACCACGAGGCCCGCCGCACGCAGCAGCCTGGCGATCTCGCGCCCGATCCCCCCAGTACCGACCACCAGGGCGGTGGCCCCGGTGACGCTGCGCGTCTCACGGTGCCGCCATTCACGGCGGCGCTGCAAGTCGAAGCTCGTGCGGCTGTCCTTGGCGTGGGCGATCACGGCACCCAGCACGTATTCGGCCAGCGGGCGGTCGAACACACCACGGGCGTTGGTCACCACGATGTCGGATTCTCGCAGCTCGTCGAACAGCAGGGTGTCTACACCCGCGGCGGCAATGTGGATCCACTCCAGATCGATTGTGTCAGACCAGATATCGCGAACCACCGTCGAGAAGAAGTCCCACAGCAGCAAGGCCCGGGCCCCACGGACCGCCTCAGCGAGCCCGTCGGCGGTGCAGAAACGGAAGTCGACATCGGGCGCCGAGAGCCCCGGTGGCCGATCGTTCGACTGGGCGCACACCACAGCGACAACCGGTCGGACAGGGGGCACGGGTCCGAGGCTAGGAATCCCGGCGTCGGATTGTCAACAATCGAGTTGCGACACGCCCGAACCGCCCCCACACTATGAAAATGAACCACCCGCCACCTCTGGAGCAGGTCGGAGTTGGTGTTGTGGTGCCCTACGATTTCGCCCTTGACCGGGAGTTGTGGCGCTGGCTGCCCGACGACGTCAGCCTCCACCTGACCCGCATGCCGTACGCACCGATGCGGGCCACGGTCGAAATGGCCGTGCACGTCTCCGATCCGGAGTTGGTGGCGCGCGGCGTCGCCGACGTGTCCGCGGTCTCACCGCTCGTCACCGCATACGCGTGCACATCGGGCAGCTTCATCGGCGGGCTGGCCGGGCAAGAGGCACTGATGGCCGCCATGATGCATGCCGGGGCGCCGGCGGCACTTACCACCAGCGGCGCCCTGCTGGTCGCGCTGCGCCACCTCGGCATCACCCGAATCGCCACGGCCACACCGTACGTCGCGGAATTGACCGTCGGCCTGACCAGCTATCTCGCCGAGGGTGCGATATCGGTCACCGCCGCCGCCGGGTTGGGCCTGATCTCGGACATCTGGACGGTGCCCTACGAGGCCACCGCGCGGCTGGTCCGCGAGATCGACACCACCGACGCCGAAGCGGTGTTCATCAGCTGCACCAACCTGCCGACCTATGACGTGATCTCAACGCTGGAAGCCGAATTGGGAAAGCCCGTACTGTCGGCCAACCAGGTCACCATGTGGCTGGCGCTGAGTCTCATCGGCCGCAAGCCCGTCGGTCCCGGCCAGCAGTTGCTGGAGCGATGAGCCACGTGCCGACGGTCGGCCTCCTCTACCCGGGCCACAGCGCCGAGGACGACTTCCCCGCGCTCGAGAATCGGCTTGACGGCGGGTTGCGGCTGCCGGTGGTGATCACCTCGGTCGGCGAGGACGCCCATCGGGTCGACGCCTTGCTCGACCTTGGCAGCGCCGAACGGCTCGCCGACGGCGCCACCGAACTGGCGGCCGCACAACCGGACGCGGTGATGTGGGCGTGCACGTCGGGCAGCTTCGTGTTCGGCCCCGCCGGTGCGCTGGACCAGGTGTCCGCGGTCGCCGCGGCAGCCGGGGTTCCCGCCTCCTCCACATCGATCGCATTCGTCGATGCGCTCGGGCGCTTGGGAATCCGGCGAGTCGCGGTCGCGGCGTCCTATCCCGACGAGGTTGCGCAGCATTTCGTCCGGTTTCTTTCTGCCGGCGGCGCTGAGGTCGTCGCGATGGGCAGCCACGGCATCTACTCGGCGGCCGAGGTCGGCACGCTGACCGCCGAGCGGGTGGTCGCGATGGTCACCGCGGCCGACCATCGCGACGCCGACGCGGTGCTGGTGCCCGACACCGCGATGCACACGCTGGCGATCATCGGCCGGCTCGAAGACGCCGTCGGCAAGCCGGTGCTCACCGCGAACCAGGTGACCATCTGGAAGGGTCTGGACCTCCTCGGAACTGTGCCGTCGCTGCCCGGGCTCGGCACACTGTTCGGAGGGTAGCTCGGTCTCGAACGACACCCCGGTCAACACCAGGAGTGGCTCGAAGTAGTCTGAAAGACGGATGGCACAATGCTTTTGACCGATACTTCGACGCAGTGACCGGCGGGGGTATGCACACGGAGCACAGCATCGTCCTGGTCGACAGCGATACCGCGAGCACGCTGGCCCAGGTGCTACCGCTGCTTCTGCTGACCCTCGCGGTGGAACTGCGCCGTACACAACGGCATCGGGGACTGTCCCACTTTCGTATCGGCATGTTCCTCGCCCTGTTCGGATTGGCCGAGACAGTCCTGGTGCTCTCGATCGACGGCTCCTTCTTCCCGTTCCAGTGGTTCGACATCTGCTCGGCGGTGATCATCTTCGGGCTGATGTCGTTGATCTTCGCTTTGTCGCTGTCCGAGCCGTCCAATGACAACGGCGACACGCACACCAAGACCTCGCCGCCTTCGTCGTCATCAGGGAGGAAGCGCTCGGTGTGATGGCAGCGAGCACGCAGAGTCCCGCTGGTGGGGATCTCGGGAGAACGAGCACGCGGGCCGTTTCGTCGAATTATCCTCAATAGTTCGAGGGTTCACCCCGGCAACGTGGCGGCCACGCCGTACTCCGTGCCGAAATTTCCGGCGCCTGCACGCCGGCAATGGAGAACCCCCGGGGGGGAGGTCGTTGTGGTGAGGTTCCTGATTGCCGTTCTCTTGTCGAACTTGGTCGCTGTCGTCGGTTGCCAGACAAGCCCGTCACCAGCCCAGCCCGCCCCCGCGCTGACGACCTCTGTGCAACCACCGGCCACGGTGCTGTACACCAATCCGGTCTATCACTGGTCGATTACCTACCCCAGCAGCTACGACATCGACACCGCCGAGCCGGAATGGATCCAGCTCAGGGCTTCCAACCCGCCCCGGCAGGTGGGCGTTCATTCGTTTCAGACCGACAAGTTCGACTCCGTCGATGAGATGGTCGACGCGATGTTGGACCATGACGAGCGCTACCTCGAAACGCAGGGCCTGACGATGGTGGTGGTGTCTCGCCGCCCGATCACCCTGCCCAACGATGTGTCCGCGATCGACGTCGTCAAAGAAATGCGGCCGGGGGGCAAGTCGCGCGACATCTATGTGCTCATCGGACGGCAAGGCTATTCGCTCAGCGCCGAAACCTATATCCAATCCTGGGATCAAGCGGACATGGATTTCGACCGGATTATCAACTCCTTCACCGTGGAATCACCGCACTGACGGCTCGACCGCGAGTTCGGTGTCAGTCGTGGCAACGACGCGAACGCGAAAGCGCTGCATCCCTGCGGAATCAGTCCCCGAAGCTGATGACTTCGCCGCGGTTGATCGACACCCAGTCGCGCGCCTCCAGATACGGGCGGAACGTCTCGGTGATCGCCCGTTCGTCGGCCGATGTCTTGGGCCGCTGAAGCTCGTACAGGTGCGGGAATTCGAGCCATCCGGCGACGGCGTCCCACAACCGGACCGCCGCCTCCCCGGTCGGCGGGTCGATGAGTACCGGTCCGAACAGGCATTGCCCATCGGGAAAGAACAGCGTCGGCACACCGTAGCCGTCGGCATCCACCACCCGGCGGTGGTCGGCCAGCACCTCGTCACCGGTGGTGGGATCGGCGATGGCCTGGTCGACAAGTCCCGGATCGAACCCGAGCTCGGTGAGCAGATGCCGCGCCACCGCCGGGTCATGTGGCTTGTGGCCGTCGACGTGCAGCGCCCGGCCCGCACGTTGATACCAGGCCTCCACATCAGCCATCGATCGGCGGCGCAACAGGGCGCCGATCCGCATCATCGACCAGCCGTAGGACCAGTCCCGCTCCCACGGGTGCTTCTTGCCGTCCTGGCGGTTGATCTCCTCAAGGCTGAAGAACCGCCAGTTCACCACCAGCCCGGTCAGGTCGCGCACCTCGCGGATCCAGCGCGACGTCTGATACGCGTACGGGCACATGACGTCGAAGTGGAAATCGACGAACTCCGGCCGTCTGGTCACATCGTGAACCTCAGGTTGCGGGCGGCGCGATCACCGAGGTCGGCGTCACCGGTCCAGCTGACCGCACCCGAGTCGATCTGAGCCTGCGGGTCGATGCGCCCGCAGGCGAGCATGATGAAGGTGGTGGAGTCGGTGGTCAGGGTGGCATCCGGATTATCCAGGTGCTCAACCTGTTTGGCACGTCCGTCAACGGCGACGTTGATCTGCCGAGCGAGCGGACCGGTCAGCGAGAAGCTGATGCTCTTGCCCTCGGGCACACCGACCTTCTTGCCGGCGATGTACCCGATGGAGCCCTCGACCTGGGCCAGCGCCAGCTCCGCCGCAAGGCCTGCGTCGTCGGTCCGGCGCCCCAGCGGAATCGTGATGTCACGGATGTGCACCCAGAAGTCGAAGACCCGGATCTCCAGGAACCGCCCATAGGTGCCGGGGCCGACGGGCATCCATGACGGCCGGTCGAGGTCGGCGGCGGTCAGCGCACTCAGATCGCGACGCCGCTCGTCGAAGACCGCCCGCACTTTCTCGGCCAGCACTGCCGGATCGTCGGTCCCGGCCAGGAACTCCGCCGCCCGCTCGAAGGGCGGCGGTGTCTTGTCGTCCTGCGGCAGCCACCCCACCATCACCGCTTCAATGCTGGCCACATGCTGGACCACACCGCGCATGTCCCAGTCCGGGCACAGTGACTGTGCCTTCCACTCGGTGTCGCTCAGGTCGGTGCACAGGCCCTCGATCGCGGCGTAGCACGCCTCGAGTGCGGCGCGGATTTCGTCCAGACTCCTCATAAGCCGATCAAACTACGCTCGGCCGACGACGGGGCCGGAATCAGCCCGCGGCGTTGGGCAAAAGCGGCGGGCAGTTCCCCGCCGCGTCGGTGGCCAGTTCGAAATGCCACAGCTCATTCGCATAGATGCGGCACAGCCCGAACCGTGCGCCGTTGGCGATCAGCCACTGGTCAGCCCCCACTCCGCCGACATCGACCGCCTCGCCGATGACGTGTTTGGACGCCTGCGGGGTCTCCACGTACTCGCGGGCGGCGGCCAAACTGCCATAGGTGGCCACGGCGTTGTCGAGGAGGCGTTGCTGGAACTCCGGCGAACGCCAGCTCGAGTTGATGGTCATGGTGATGCCATCCGCCGATGCCGCGGTGGCCGCCTGCTGGATCGCGGTCAGCAACCGCGGATCCAGGCGCCCGACGGCGGGATTCTCCACGTCGAACGGGGTCAGGACCTGACCGTCGGCCAGCGATCCGTCGCCGGACGCAACAGCCGGGGGTTCGACGCTGACGGTGTTGTCGGTCAACATGATTCGCGGGGCCGAGTCCTGTGCGACAGTGGCGCCGAGTACCATGACCGCGGTCGCGACAACGCCCAGCACGCCGGCGGTGACGAAGGTGAGATCCAACCGCATGATCTCCCCATCATCGCAGACCGAATTCGTTGTCCTCGTCGTCGCGGTGCGACAGACTGCAGCGGTCCGCACCCGACTCCGGGCACTCATGTCCGCCACGGTCCTGTTCGCGGTCGCTGCCTGCACACCGTCGCCAACACCTCCGTCGGTCTCAACCGCGGCTCGCGTGCCCATCTCATCGGTTCCCGCGGTCGCGCTCGACGCGCCGACCGACGCCGTGGCCGCGGGCGCCCAACCGCGGCTGGCGCCCGATCCGGTTCAGCTGGCCGACGACCTGGTCTCCGACGAGCTGGCGATCCGTGATCCGTCCACACCCGAGCCCGCGCTGGTGGCCGCCGCGCGCCGCCAGCAGGCCGCCTATCGCGCGATAGGGCGTCACCCCGAATGGGATGGCGTGGTCCGCCCGCGGATCCCGGAAACCCTGGTCGAGGCCTACGACCGCCACATCGACGCCCGACGCCAGCTCGCCGCGATGGCTCATGTGCGGGACACGCTGCCGGCATGGCACATCGTGGCACCGGCCCCGGCCGAGGAGCTCCTCGGCTACTACCGCGACGCCGAATCGGCGACCGGCGTCGGCTGGAACTACCTGGCCGCGATCAACCTGATCGAAACCCGCCTCGGCAGCATCGCTGGGTTGAGCACCGCCGGCGCGGACGGCCCCATGCAGTTCCTGCCGTCGACGTTCGCCGGCTACGGCGAGGGCGGGGACATCCACTCGCCGCGCGACAGCATCCTGGCGGCCGGTCGCTACCTGGCCGCCAACGGCTTCAGCGCCGACCCCGATCACGCGATCTACCGCTATAACCATGCCGATCAGTACGTGGCGGCCGTGAAGGACTACGCCGCGGTGCTGGCCGCCGATCCTGCCTCGTTCGCCGGCTTCTACCGCTGGGACGTGTACTGCGTGACCGTCGACGGGGACGTCGTCCTGCCCATCGGCTACGTCGCCGACGCGCCCATCGGAGTCGGCGAGTATCTGGCGGCCCACCCCCAGTAAGCCCGCTGGCCACGCGCGCCGCCGCCCCCGATGGGAAGCTTCGGTGATGAGCCCGTCGGACAGCCAGTTGGACGTGGCGGCGTTGCGCGCCCACTTCCCGGCGCTCGACGGCGGCACCGCGTACTTCGACGGGCCGGGCGGAACGCAGACTCCCATCGCCGTCGCGGACGCGATTCGAGACGCCTTGATCCACCCCCTGGCGAACCGTGGAGTTACCACCGCCGCGGCGCGCAACGCCGAGCAGATCGTCGGGCGCTGCCGGGAAGCGCTCGCCGACCTGCTCAACGCCGACCCTGACGAGGTGATCTTCGGCCGGAGCATGACCGCGCTGACCTTCGACATCGCACGGACGCTGGCGACACGATGGCGCCCGGGCGACGAGATCGTCGTGACCCGCCTCGACCACGACGCCAACGTCCGGCCCTGGGTCATCGCGGCCACCCGCGCCGGCGCGACCGTTCGGTGGGTGGATTTCGATCCCGCGACGGCCGAGCTACCGGTCGAGAACGTCGAGGCTCACCTCAGCGAACGGACCCGCCTCGTCGCCGTCACCGCCGGCTCCAACCTGATCGGCACGATGCCCGACGTGCGGGCCATCGCGGCGCGCGCCCACGCTACCGGGGCCCTGCTCTACGTCGACGGCGTCCACTACACCGCCCACAGCGCGGTCGACGTCCGCGACCTGGGTGCCGACTTCTTCGCGTGCTCGCCCTATAAGTTTCTGGGTCCGCACTGCGGCGTCGTCGTGGGCAGCGGAGACCTACTGGCCGAGCTACATCCCGACAAGCTGCTCCCGGCGCCGGACCGGGTACCGGAGCGCTTCGAGCACGGCACCCTGCCCTACGAGCTGATGGCCGGCACCACCGCGGCCGTCGATTTCCTGGCCGCCATGACCCCTTCCACCGGCACCCGCCGTGATCGGCTGGTCGCCGCCATGTCGGCAACACAACGGCACGAAGATGCGCTTCGGCTGCGCATCGAGACCGCCCTGCAGACGCTGCCCACGGTGACGGTCTATTCACGGGCTGCGCGGCGAACCCCGACCCTGCTCATCACCGTCGACGGGCTGGACGGTAACCAGATCAGCGACGTGCTGGCTCGCCACGACATCAACGCCCCATCGGGTTCGTTCTACGCCTACGAGACCGCTCGACATCTTGGCTTGGGTGAGGCCGGCGGAACACGAATTGGCCTGGCTCCCTACAACACACCGCCGATGTCGACCGGCTCATCGAGGTGCTGCGGTCAGTCTGCGAGCACAGGTAGCAACCGAAGCAGGATCGCGGCAGATGAGGCGGCGACCTCTTCGACGAACGCGAGGAATTCGAACCCCGAGTCATGGCCGGCGAGATCCGACAGCGCCCTGATGACCAGCCAGGACACCCCGAACGCCTCGGCGACCTGGGCGACAGCGCCGCCCTCCATCTCCACCGCGACCCCGCCGAAGTCGCCGTGCAGCCGCTGCCTGGTCGCCTCGCAGTGCACATACTGATCGCCGGACAGCACGGTGCCGAACCTGATGCGGGCCGGCCGGTCGGTGCCGCCCGCGGCGCCGGACAGCGCGGGCAGGGTGAAGTCGTCGAGCCGGTCGACGACACAGGCCAGCAGATCGGGATCGACCCGATAGCCGAACCGATCGGTCGGGTTGATGAACGGCACATGACCGGCCTGGTACGTCTGCAACCGATCGCCTTCGATGAGGCCCGCGTCATGCTGAACAACGTGGTCGGCGATCACCACATCGCCCACCGCCAACTCTGGGTCAAGCCCGCCGGCCACTCCGGAGAAAACGATTGTGCCGCAACCGAACCTACCGACCAGCAAGGTCGCGACCAGCGCGCTGTTCACCTTCCCCATGCCGGAGCCGGCCAGAACGACGTCGTAGCCGTCCAGCGTCCCGGTGACGAATTCGGTGTGGGCCGCATTCACCGGCGCGGCATCGTGCAGCAGCGTGCGCAGGTGGCCGAGCTCTTGGGGAATGGCGCAGATCAGTCCGATGGGCACAGTGCAGTCTTGCGTCAGCAGGACCGCTGTGCAACGGACTCAGTTCTTGAAGGCGTCCTTGACCTTCTCACCGGCGTCCTTCAGGCTCGACTTGGCCTGGTCGATCTTGCCTTCGTTCTCGGTGCTCTTGTCGTCGGCGGCTTTGCCGACTCCCTCCTTGGCCTTACCGGCGAGGTCGTCGACTTTGTTGCTGATCTTGTCCGAAATACTCATGGGACTCGGATACCTCGCCAGTACGCCGGTCAAACTCCGGTCAGCGTTTCCGGCGGCGCACCGTCCACACCACCCGGTAGGAGCCGGAGACCGGCACCCAGCCGAAGTGGCGGGAGTCGACGACGCCGGGCGCGCCGGGATTGTCCGAGCGCGCGAGGAAGCTCGTCTCCGGTCCGCGCCCCTGAACTTCTCCGACCCGCTTGACGAGCCACCGCGACGACAACGTCGGATCGGGGAACACCCGAATCTGGCCCACCCGGGGGTTGCCGCCGCGAACCGTCAACAGCCCGTCACCAGGGCGAAGCGTGGGGCTCATGGAGTCCTCGACCACCAGAAACCGGCGCAACGGCCAGTAACCGAGCCCATGGTTATCGCCCATCGTGAAAGGGTAAGTTAAGCCCATGCTGCAAAGACTTTTCGCCAACGCCACCCCTGCCCATGCCCATTGCGACCTGTACTGCGGCGTCTACGACCCCGCTCAGGCCAAGATCGAGGCACTGTCCTGCCTCAAGACGATCCAGAAGTACAACGATTCCGACGACGACCATTTCCGGACCCGCGCCATCCTCATCAAGGAGCAGCGTGCCGAGGAGGTCAAGCATCACTTGATGGTGCTGTGGGCCGACTTCTTCACCAAGGAGCACTTCGAGCAGTTCCCCAACCTGCACCAGCTGTTCTGGGACGGCGTGCACGGTGCGGGCGACGTCAAGAAGTCGACCGATGCCGCGGTGGCCGAGAAGCTGCTCGAGACCATCGAGAAGATCTCCGACATCTTCTGGCAGACCGAGAAGGCCAAGGGCATGGGGGTCTACCCGCCCGCCTGATCACGTCCCGCCCGAATACCGCGCGACCACTGCGGCCGCGCGGTATTCGCGTTTCGGGCTCACTTCCAGGCGAACAGCGGTTGCTCGAGTTCGTCGACCGGGTCGTGGCGGCCCTCCAGGCCCAGCCAGCGCAACTGCAGTAACACAGCACCCGTCGGCGCATGGATGAGATCGTTGCCCAACGGCATCTGGACGACGGGGCGAGGGCTCTCCGGAATCGTGACGAACCGCGGCGAGTCCGGTCGTTGCAGCTGGTGTAGCCCCACCCGGTAGACCGCGACGACCTCGTCGGGCGCCGGGCGCGGCTCCAGCCGCCCGCCGCCCCACATCACCACCGGGGTGATGATGTAGCCCGAACGGGTCGGATAGTCGTCGAGCAGACCCAGCACCGATTCCCCGGGCAGCCTGACGCCGACCTCCTCATCGAGTTCGCGCAGCGCGGCGTCCACCGCGGTTTCTCCCGGATCCAGCCGCCCGCCGGGCAGTGCCCATTGCGCCGCATGCGCACTGAGGCGAGATGCCCTGCGGCACAGCAGGAATGCGGCGCCGCCTGAGACCCCCACCATCCGTCCGTCCAAGCCCGGCTCCATGGGCCGGCCAGCGATCCAGTCATCGACGGGAGCGGGGTCCACCCGGTCCTCGCCCGCCGCCGAATCGACGAGCACGACCGCGACGGCGGCATGCCGTTTGGTGGGATCGCTCACCGCGCGGCGGTTGTGACCGGCCAAGCGATCGCTGATCTGCTCCCGCAGTGCTTCGTCATAGGTGATCGTCACCGTTCGACCATAAGCAAGGCACGCGCGGCGACGCCGCGGGGTGCGACCGTCCAGGCGTTCGGATCGCGACCCCGCGGCGTCACGGCCAGATCAGATCACCGGCAGCGTGAGGTGGCGGCGATCGGGTTCGACGCGCATCGCTCCGGTGGTGAACGTCACGCGGTCGGGGTCGCGTCCCTTCTTCTTAAACCGTGGGAAGCCGACACGTTTGCCTGCGCGCTTGCCCGCACGGGAGGTCTGCCAGTTCCAGTACGCATCCACCGCGGCGTCGATGCCGTCCGCGTATGCCTCTTTCGAGCATTCGGGCCACCACAGCGCGCCGGTCTCACTGTTGACGCACACCTCATCCTTGACCTGGTTCCAGCGTTTCCGCAGGACCCGCAGTGACGGCTTTGCGGTCTCAACACCGGTGGCGTGCCACGCTTGGATATCAGCCTTCAAAGTGGCGACGGCCCAGTTGTAGGCTTTACGCCGGGCACCGAAATGCCTCGCCAGCGACCTGGCTTGATCGTTGGTTGGGTCCAACGTGAACCGGAACGCCTGCACACACCAGCCGTCGGGAACCTCGAACTTCGCCATCACGCGGCCGCCGCATCATCGGATGCCGCTGCCGCCAGCGCGCGCGTAGCGCGGTTCTGCGCAGCGCGTTTGCCATACAGCCGAGCGCACATCCTGGTGAGGATCTCGGTCATATCCCGCACTAGATCGTCGTCAACCTCGCCGGCATCCACGACAACAAGTTCTCGGCCCTGCGCGGCCAGCGCGGCCTGGACGTATTCAGAGCCGAACCGGCAAAACCGATCCCGGTGCTCAACCACGATCCGGTGCACCGTCGGGTCGCGCAGTAATGCGAGGAACTTGCGGCGGTGCCCGTTCAAGGCGGAACCGACTTCGGTGACGACTTTGTCGACCGGGATCTGTTGGGCGGTGGCCCACGCAGTCACCCGCGCCACCTGCCGATCCAGATCGGATTTCTGATCTGCCGACGACACCCGCGCGTACACCGCCGTCTGCCCGGGCCGGCCGGTCTCCGGTACCGACCCGCCAACCAGCATCAGCCGACCCACTCGCCGAGCCGGCACCGCCAACAGCCCCGCCCGAAACCAGCGATACACAGTAACCCGCGCAACACCGTTGCGCTCAGCCCACGCCGCAAGATTCATGCTCCTGTTCCTACAGCACACCACCGACAACTACCGACCACTCAGAACGCAACAGCTGACAGCCCCGTTGACCCAGACGCCCCAGTGCTGCCACCCGTCGTCCCAAACCTGCGGGTTGCCGTTCGCCCAGGCGGGCGGCAGGTGCTCGGCTCTGGCTCAGTCCGGTCCCATTGCCGCGGCGACGGACTGCGCCATCAGCCGGGCGGCGTCGTTACGGTTCATCGAGGCCAAGAGTTGCCCCACGCCGCGCATCTGCTCACCGACGAGCACCGTCGGCCCGTTGGTCAGGTTGGCGAACGCCTCGTCGACCACCTCGCCGACCGGCACCGCATCGGGCGGTGACTCGTCTTCGGACCCGAGCGTGCCGCGTTGGTGTTCGAGCTTGCGCAGCGCGGGCGTATCGGTCTTGCCCAGGATCAGCCCGATCACGTCAATACCCTTGTCGTGCAGTTCACTCCACAGTGCCTCGGCGAACACCATGTCGAACGCCTTGGATGCACCGTAGGCCACCATGTTGGGCCCGCCGACGAACCCCGCCCCGGAGCCGAACACCACGATCCCGCCCCTGCCCCGCTGCACCATCGCGGCGGCGAAATGGTGGCACAGCTGCATGGGTACCATGCAGTTGCGTTGCACCATCGCTTCTGCTGCTTCGATCGAGTTGGACAGGAAGGGCCGGAAATCCGGATCTGCCCCGGCGCAATACACCAGGAACCCGACCTCGAGATCGGTGGTGGCGTCTGCGACGGTGGCGGCCGCGCCTGGACTGGCGAGATCGACTGCCAGCGTTTTGGTTTGGACGCCGTAGCGATCGCGTATACCCGTCGCCACTTCGTCGAGAACCGGAAGACGGCGAGCGAGTAACACCACGTTCAGTCCGCGCGCGGCGAGAGCTTCGGCGAAGGCCGCACCCACGCCATCGGAGGCTCCGGCGACCAGGGCCCACGGCCCGTACCGCCGGGAGAAGTCGTCACTCATCAGTACACCACCTGTACCGTGGTGAACGTCCGTCGCGCGATCCGCCAGCCGGCGTCGGTGCGAACGATCTCGTCATCGTAGAAGCCCCTGGCATTCACGCCAGAATTGTTGTCGGCAGCCATGATCCACGCGTCTATGTAACAGCGGGTCACGGCTCGATCGCCCTGCAGATCAATCGCGATGTTGCTGATCCGATGCATGAGGTAGCCGGCAGCGGCGTGCGCGACATCCATGAACTCGGTGACCGCCTCGACGCCGTCCCATACGCCGATCTCGCCGTAATCGAGATGGCAATCGGGGGTGAACACGGTTCGGAACAGATCCCAGTCCCGACGGTCGATACCGGTGGCGTAGCGGATCAGAAGGTCCGAGATATCTTGGCGATCTTGAAGATCACTCACGTGGTGTCTCCGTTCGGGTGCACGATGATGCGCGGCGGTCCCTCGGGTCGCCGGGCCATGTCGATGGCTTCGGGTACCTGCTCGAGGGTCACGATCCTACCCACGCCGGGCAACGGGTCGAGGCGCTTGACGGCGATCGCATCGAGGGTGCCATACCAGTCCTGCGGCATGGGTCCGCCACCGAATTGGATGGTCACCCCCTGCCGGGTCGCGGTAGTGATGTCGAGAGTGTCGCCGGTGCACCAAGCGCCGACGCAGTCGAAGACGACGGCCGGACCCCACAGGTTTCGCTCCGCGCGAGCGATGTTGGATCAGCTGCTGGTCGAATGCGCCACCATCGGCCTGCTGCCCGAAAACGATTCGGCGCCTCGGCCACAGCCCATCGCGTCGATCTGTGCACCTGTGTTCGACGACGGCGGACGGGTGGCACTGATCATTGCGCCGCACCCGTTCGTCGCCCTACCCATGCGCCGTGTCACCGCGCTCGGCAAGCGCCTTGTCGAGAAGGCCGCCTACTTGGGTGCGAGCGGGCTGTAGAACACCAAGCCGTTGCCCTTGCTGTCGTAGACCACGGCACGGCGCTCGTGCGCGTCGTCGTACGGACCTTTGACGATGCCGCCGCCGGCGGCCTCGACGGCCTTCGCCGCGGCGTCGACATCGGCCGTCTTGATCCCGACGACGACCTGTCCGGGGATCGGGTGGTCGATCTCCGTCGCCAGCGCGAGGGTGATCGGACCACCGTCGAGCGCCGCGAAGTGGGTGCCGTCGCGGAATTTCAGTCCCATGCCCAGGGTGTCGCTGTAGAACTTGATCGACTCATCCAGGTCGTCGGTCGACAGGATGACCATCTTGACTTCGTGTTCGCTCACTGTTGCCTCCTGTGTCTGAAGCACCCGAGACGTCAGACTACGACAGCGATGCGTGGGTCACGCTGAGCCCCCCCGAGCCGGCGCGGACCCTGGGATGCAGCCAGTCCGCGATGTTGCGGATGTAGTCCTTGAAGGCGACCAGTGGCCGCGGGTCGGCCTGGATCTGCGTACCGGGCGGCTCGCTGACGAACGACGGTGCGCCACAGTTCACGTCCCAGTTGTAGTCGGCAAAATGATGGAAGGTCGATTCGGCCAGCCCCCGCCCCATCACAGTGCCGTCGGGCGCTGTCTCACCGTCGAGCGCGACGGCAAGGTTGAAGCTGCGGCCACTCGCGCTGCTTCTGCCGCGGGCCACGACGGTGGCGCAGGGCGCGTTCGGTACGACAGCGCCCTCGTGCGGATGAGCCGGGAACCATTCGACCCGCCCGGTGGCGGTGCGCGGGGTCTTCAGTAGCGGGTGGACCGTCGCCGAGGCGAAGACCGGCTGGTAGTCGCCATTGGCCCCGGAGTGGTAGTTCGGCCACGAAATCGTCGGGGTGTCCCGATCGTCGCAGAGGTGGCTCTGACCGACGCCAGCGTCGGCGAACTCATTGACCCGTCCCAAGGATCCCAGGCGGGTCAGGCAGCAACCCAGGTCCTGGTGGTCGCGGGCGGTGAGGACCCCGCCGCCTGCCAGGCGAAACCTGGTGATGGCGTCGACCTCGGTGTCGGTCAGGCCGGCACCGGTGTCGACCGCCATCACCCACAGCTGGTCGAAGCCCAGTTCGTCAAGACGGCTGAGTACCGGATCGTCGTCATGGCCCGCGCGGTTGCGGGCGACTACGTCGTGGCCGGCGGCCCGCAGTTCCGCGGCGAGCAGGGAAAATCGGGTGATGTCCCAGTCGTCAGGGTACTTGGTGATTGTCGTCTGAAGCAGGATGCGTGACATGGGATTTCAGTTCCCTTCCGGCGCTTGCCGTGCGGCTACCCGAAGGTGACGACGCTCTGCCAGTTCCGTCTCATCGACCAGTTCGAGCATCGGTTGCCCCGGCACGCACACCATGGTGACGACAAAGCGGCTTGCGACGTCATCGCGGTTGTTGGCGTCCGAGTAGTGAATAACGTCGCCACCCGGCTCCCAGAACGCTTCGCCCGCGCGGATGACACGGGGCGGCTGCCCTTCGAGTTCAAAGAGCATCTCGCCGTCCAGCATGTAGCCGAACGCCGGTCCGCTCGGGTGGCGGTGCGGTGGAGCGCCAGCGCTACCTGGCGGATATTCGATGACGACGGTCATCACGTCGGCTCCGTCCGGGATGACCGGCTGTTGTACTTCCTGCACAACGGTCAGGGCGTTCTCCCACTGGGCGTCATAGCTTTTGGACATGTCGTTCTCCTCTTTGAGTCAGACGGCGGTTCCGCCGCCGTCTGCGTGCAGGGTCGAGCCGGTGATGAAGCTTGCCCGCGGCGAAGCCAGGAACAGCACCGCGTACGCGATCTCCTCGGGGTGGGCGGTCCGGCCGAGCGGCAATGCTCGGCCGAGCTCGTCGTTGGTGTCACCCCATTGCGCCTCGACCCCTTCGGTTTTGGTCGGCCCGGGCGCAACACTGTTGACGCGGACTCCGTACGGGCCGAATTCAGCTGCCCACGAACGGGTCAACGATTCGACGGCGGCCTTGGACGCTCCGTAGGTCGACGCCCCACCGACACCCTTGGATGCGACCATCGAGGTGACGTTGATGATGCTGCCCCGCCGTCGCTGCAACATCCCCCCGACCAGCCCTGCGGTCAGGAAGTACGTGCCCCGTACGTTGGTGTCGAACGTCGTCTGAAAGGTTGCGATGTCCTGGTCGACGGTCAGCGCCCCAGGAAAGCTTGCGGCGTTGTTGACCAGGATGTCGATATCCCGCGTCTGTTCCACCAGCGCCGTCACCGATGCGGCCTTCGAAAGATCCGCCGGGACGAACCGGGCGTCACCGGCGATGTTCTCGATCGCGGCCCGACCGCGCCGGTGATCTCTGCCGGTGACGGTCACCGCGGCACCAGCGGCCGTCAGCAGCCGGGCGCATGCCAACCCGATGCCGGCGGTCCCGCCAGTGATCAGGGCCGTCTGGCCGGCCAGTTCGCCGGCACTCATGCGATCTGCGCGATCGATGCGTGCCCGGACTCGGCGAGCGCGGCGCGCAGCCGCTGTCTGCCCCGCGACACCCGCGACATGACGGTGCCCCGCGGCACATTCAGGATCGTGGCGGTCTCGGCGAGGGTGTGGCCCCGCACCTCGGCGTAGAAAAGTGCGGTACGAAAATCCGCGGGCAAGGTGGCCATCGCCGACCTGATGGCATGGTCGGGCAGCCTGGTCAGTGCCTCGGCCTCAGCCGAGCGCGACGCGGTGGACAAGCCGACCGGGCTGCCGGCCACGTCACCCTCGATAACGTCGTCGATCAGCACCTCCGACGGCCGGCGCTGTTTGGCCCGGTAGGTGCTGACCCAGCGGTTGTACAGGATGCGGAACAGCCAGGCCTTGAAGTCGGTGCCGTCGGAGAATGTGTGGTACCCGACGAACGCGTTCAACAGGGTGTCCTGGACCAGATCCTCGGCGTCCACCGCGGTCGTGGTCAGCCCGCGGGCCCGGCGCAGCAGCGCGTCGAACAGGGGTTGCGCGTCGCGGGCGAATCGCGCGGCGGCGTCCGGATCGGTTCGCCGAGGAAGGGACGTGGGGGTCATGTTTCAATCTCCTGGGTGCGATTGCTGGTGAAATCAGCCTCGCTGCCGCGCCCAGAGAGCGAACCCTTGAAAACCCGTAGTCCGTAGTTCCGGGTCCGTGGTCGCTCGAGCTCTAACCGGCCCAGGACATCGCGCGCAGTTGCCTGCGCGAGGTGATGCCCAGCTTGGCGAACACTTTGCGCAGATGCCATTCGACGGTATGGGTGCTGATGAACAGTTGCGCGCCGATCTCCTGATTCGTCAGACCCTCGCCGGCCAGCCGCGCGATCTGCGCCTCCTGGGCGGTCAGCCCACCACCCGAACTCGGCTGCTGCACACGTACCCGCTCCCCGGTGGCCGCCAGTTCTCGGCGCGCACGCTCGGCGAAGGCCTGCGCACCGATTCGGACGAATGTCTCGTAGGCTTCGGTCAGGTGGTGTCGAGCATCCGCGCGGCGGAGTACCCGCCGCAGCCACTCGCCATAGACCAGTTGGGCCCGCGCGTGGTGTACGGCGATCGTGGTGCGCCCCAACCGTTCGATGGCTTCGGTGAACAGCGCGTCGGCGGCGTCATCGTCGGCCAGCATCGCCTGGGCGCTGGCCAGCGCGCCCAGGCCCCAATCGGTCCCGCTGGCACCGGCCCGTTCGGCGAGCTTCGGTATCGCTTCGGCGGCCGTCTCCCGGTCACCACTGCGCGCGGCCGCTTCCACCAATTCGTACAGGCACCAACTGTAGAAGCCGAGGTCCTCGTATTCACACACGGTTCGCGCGGCGGCCAGGGCATCGTCGTAGCGGCCCAGCCCGTTGTAGAGCACAGCCGCGGCATACCCGGTCAGGCCGAGCACTCGACCTTCGCCCCTTCTGAGGCCATCCGCCTTGGTCACCTCGATCACCCGGCCGGCCTCGATCGCATCGCCCTGCCAAGCGGTGAGCATCAGCGCATGGTATTTGACGGCCGCAGAGTGATCCGTCGCCGCGGTGATCGCGTTGGCTTCTTCGACAAGGGCTGTGGCCGTATGGAATTCACCGGCCACCAGGTGAACGCCCGCCTGATAGACGAGCGCCTTGGGCAGCGTCGCGAGCGCGCCGGCATTCCTGGCGGCTCGCACCGCGGCGGTGGCCAGCTGCTGGACGATTGTCTCGTCCCACAGTTCGTGGGCGGCCGATTCCTGCAGGATCGGGAAGGCCGGAACCATCCACCGCAGCACGTTGCGATCGTCGGTCGCCGCCAGGGCGCACATGTGGTGCAACCCGATTCGTAACGAATCGGTGCCTGCGCGGACTCCTTGGGTGATCCGTTCGGCGATCCCCTTGAGCAGGAAGTCCACCGCACGCGACAGTTCGGTTTCCCGGCCCAGCGAGGCCAGAGCCGCCTCGGCGGCACCGACCAGCGCATCCGGTTCGCCGAGTCGGCCGGCATACATCAACGCCGCGAGTGCTTCCAGGTAGCTCTCTCGTGATGCGTGGTCGTCCAGGTTCTCCAGGCGGCGGGCCGCATCAAGCAGTGCTTGCGCGGTGTCACGCACAGCCGGGGCACCGGCCTCACCGGCCCGGCTGCGCACGAAGTCCATCTGGGCTCGTAGCCGCGCCACCCGCGCCCGCTGCACTTCCGACAACGGCCCCCGCTCGGCGAGGTCGAGCAGCTCGCGAGCGGCTGCCGGTGCCGCGGCGTCCCGCTTGGCTTGGGCCGCGGCCAACGCCCGCGCTCCCCGCAGATCCGGATCAGCGGTCAGGATGGCCGCCCGCTCGAGGAAGGCCGCTGCAGCCGCCATCCCGCCCCGGCCCTCGGCGCGGGCCGCCGACCCCGCAAGCTCCGCCGCCACCGCATCGTCAGGACCTGTCGCGGCGTTGGCGGCATGCCAGGCCCGACGGTCGGGGTCGGCCTGCGCATCGGTGGAATCGGCCAGCGCCCGGTGGATAACCCGGCGTTCAGCCAGGTCGGCGGCGCGATAGGCGGCCGACCGGAGTAGCGGATGCCGGAACCGCATTCGTGGGCCGAACTCGATCACCCCGGCGGCTTCGGCCGGGGCCAGCGCATCGATTGGAACTCCCAGTGCCGCGGCCGCACGAAGAAACAGCGCTGCATCACCCACGGGTTCGGCCGCCGCCACGAGCAGCAGCCGCCGGGTCGGCTCGGGCAGTCCTTGGATTAGTCGCACGTAACCGGTCTCGATCGCGCCCGGTGACGACGCCGAACCCGAGAGCCAGAAGCCACCGGCCAGCTCCGTGCTCGACATTGTCCGTGGAACCTCAAGCAGGGCAAGGGGATTACCGCGCGTCTCGGCGACGACGCGGTCGCGCACCGAAGGGTCGATGCCGCCGAGCAACGCCGATTCCAGCAGTTCACGGGCATCGCCGTCAGACAGCCCGCGAACGGTGAGCTCGGGCAGCCCCGTCAGCACCTCGGCACCATCGTCACGGGCGGCGAACACCATCGCGATCGGCTCGGCCAGCAGTCGACGCGCGACGAAGCCCAGGGTCTGCACCGACACCTGATCGAGCCATTGCGCGTCATCGATCACACACAGCAGGGGTTGGTGTTGCGCTGCGGCGGCCATCAGGCTCAAGACCGCCAGACCGACCAGGAAGCGATCCGGCGCCTCCCCGACCCCACGGCCAAACGCGACGTCCAACGCATCGCGCTGAGGGGCGGGCAGTTCAACCAGATGTTCCATGAGCGGCGCACACAGTTGCTGCAGTGCGGCGAAGGCCAACTCCATATCGGACTGGACACCGGCGACCTGCAGAATCCGGAAAGACGCTGCCTGCTGCGAAAGGTGGCCGACCAACGCCGTCTTGCCGACACCGGCCTCGCCGCGCAGCACCAGCACTTGTGAGTCGCCCGAGCGGACCGCGTCGACCACATCTTGGAGCGTGCGGCACTCCGCGGCCCGCCCACGCAGTTGCGCGGCCGAGTCGTCGCTCGTGCTAGGCACCACCGTCTGCCCCCAGCGATCCGTTTTCGGCTCCGATGGTAATGGGGACCGGTGAAAAATGCGGTCTGCAGGGTGGGACTAGCCGCTGAAGAAGGTGACGGTCTCCTCAAGGGGCGCGCGGCCAGTTCGCTGATAGTCGACGTTGACGTCCTCGTATCCGATCGACATCCCGCAGAACAGGATCAGGTCGTCGGGCGGTGACACGACGTCAGCGACGGTGTGCCGAACCTGCGACCACGCCATCTGCGGGCAGCTGTGCAGACCTTCTGCCCGCAGCGCCAACATGACGGTCTGCAGATACATGCCCAGATCTGCCCACTGCGGCAGGCCAAGGTGACGGTCGATGTAGCAGAACAGCGCTGCGGGCGCGCCGAAACAGTCCCAATTTGCGACGGCCGCCCGTTGCCGCGCCTCCCAATCGTCGCGGTCAATACCGAGTGGCGCGTATCGGTCCCGACCGAACGCCGATCGGCGCTCTCGGTAGGGGGACGCCAGGTCGGCCGGATACATCTCGTACTCCCGCTCGTCCCAGGGATAACCCGCGGTGACGCGTTCGACGGCAACCTTCTTCAATTCGGCCAGTGGCGCTCCGGTCACCACGTAAATCCGCCAAGGCTGGATATTGGATCCCGACGGGGCCCAGGACGCGGCCGCCAGCACCCGGTGCAGAACCTCGGGTGCGACGGGCCGGTCGATAAACCCGCGCACCGCCCGTCTGCTCCGCACGGCTTCGTAGACGTCCACGACCGCCCGGCTCACGGTCGCGCGGCCGATGCCAGAAGCCAATCCGCGAACCGGGTGTCGAAGAGCGTCGCTCCCGCGCCGGGAACCAACGTGCGCTCGCCGATGTCGATCCCCCAATACTGGGCGGTGGGATCGGCGATGACGGTGCGGCTGTCACCGCGGGCGGTCAAAGCGGTCCGGATGAGGTCGGGGAGCAAAACCATGTCGGGGCCCCCGATTTCGGCGACGCCGTTCACCGCCTGGCCGACCGCGGCGATCGCAACCCCTTCGGCGACGTCGGCAGCGGCCATCGGCTGGAAGTACGCCGGCGGGAACACGACGGTATTGCCGACGGTCGCGGAATCGGCCAGGGTATTGACGAACTCGAAGAACTGCGTGGCGTGGACGATCGAGAATGGAAGAGGGCCTTCGCTGATCAGCTTCTCCTGGGCGAGCTTGGCCTGGAAGTAGCCGCTCTGGCGGGCCAGTTCGGCGGTACCCACCACGGACAGGGCGACATGGTGGCCCACGCCGGCGTTCTCCTCGGCGGCGAGGAGATTTGTGGTGGCGGTGTGGAAGAACTCCTTCGCCGAATCGTCCAGCGCCGGGGCGTTGGAGACGTCGACGACGACGTCGGCACCGGCCATCACCTCGGCCAGCCCTTCGCCGGTCAGGGTGTTCACCCCTGTCGAGGGCGCCGCGGCGACGGCGAAATGGCCGCGATCGGACAAGGCCTGCACCAGTTTCGACCCGATCAGACCGGTGCCACCGATGACGACGATTTTCATGATGAACCCTTTCTGGCGTGCGGGGGCTGGACAGCTCCCTGATGGCCAGAACGGATGGGTGCCGAGAAACTCATCCCGACACGGCTCACGCGGTGTGTGCGGTCAACTCCACCGGCGGCGCCGTCTTGGTGGCTGTCACCAGGCTGTAGAGCGGTGCGCCCCAAGCGTGCGGACCGCCCGGTGCGGGTGCATAGGACGTGTGGATGGCGATGGCCGCATCCGAGACCTTGGCGTCCGGGTCGTAGTCGCACACCGGGTCGCCGACATCGCAGACGCTGATGGTGCGCACCCCGATCGACGGTGGCAGCGTCGCGGTGTTGGTCGACGCCAGGAAGGAATGCTCCTGGGCGACACCCTCCCCGCGGCCCGCCGTGACGGCCGTCGACCCCAGCTTGATCGTCGTGTCGACGGGCAGCCGGTCACCGTCGGCGATCAGCAGCGCCGCCGCCAGCTGCGGGTCGTCGGCGAGGTCGTACAGGTTGCGATGGACGATCATGGCGCCCTGCGAATAGCCGGCCAGGATCACCTTGCTGGCGGGGCAGCGCTGGGTGAACGCTTCGTACTGGTCGGCGGTCGCCTCGGTGCCGTCGCCGACGCTGCCGAGAAACCCGAGCCAGCCGCCCAGGCTGCCCTCCAGCGGGACAGCCGTCGCGGGGTATTGCACGGCCTCGGCGTCGATGGTCCGGCCTTCGGCGGCCAGTTGTGCCTTCAGCTGCTGGTAGGACTGGTAGACCACCGAGCCCATGCCGCCGTTGGCGGTCAGGCCCGCGCCGTCACGCTGGCCGGATCCCGCTGCGCCGATCCAGTGAAAATCGGCGCATTCGGGGGCCGCCGACGCGGTACCGGTGGCCAGCCCGGCCAGCCCGATTCCTGCCGCCAGCACGACCGATCCAACCCGCCCAATCACCATGACTTCCTCCACGCTTGTCGCCATGTTGATCGCCGGCGGCGCCCCGTCGCGTTACGCCGCCACCACAGGTGGGCCGAACCACCTGGTGAGCGCGTCGATGAGCCCGGCTGGGGAGCGCTGGCCCACCCACGCCACATGTCCGTCGGGACGGATCAACACCGCGCCGGGCGCGCTGACCGTACCGAGCACCGGAAGCTCCCACCTTCCGCCGTAGCGGCCCGATACCAATTTGATTCGATCGGCCCAGCCGTGGATGTCGATCTCGGATGGTGCGGTGAGATCGAGCAGCACCGGGCGGGCGTCGTGGAGGAGCTCGAAGATACGCACCGAGCCGGTGGCGGTGCGCAGTTCGAGATCGGGCATGCGCCTGCCGAGCAGCGGGTGCCCGTCGCCAAGCTCGTACCGGATGTCGAGCCCGGACATGCGGGCCGCGTACCGCTTGCGGGGTTCGGCCATGCTCAGCAGTTCGGAGACGTTGTCGTGCAACGCCTTTGTGCGTTCGTCGGTGCGTAGCAGCGCGATCTGCGCCATCGTGGTGCGCAGCACCCGCGCGGCCACCGGGTGTCGTTCGGCGTGGTAGGTGTCCAGCACGGTGTCGGGTGCCCACCCGTTGATCACCTGCGCCAGCTTCCAGCCCAGATTGACCGCGTCCTGCACCCCGGTGTTGAGGCCCTGCCCACCCACCGGGTGGTGGATATGGGCGGCGTCGCCGGCCAGGAGAACCCGCCGGTCCCGATACGCCGCCGCCTGCCGCGTCGCATCGGTGAACCTGGCAATCGATGTGGGACTGTGGATTCCGAAGTCCGTACCGTACACGGCGGTGAGCGCGGCACTCAGATCTTCCAATGTGGGTTGGGTGGAAGGCCCGAGTTGCCGTTCGGTGACCATGACCCGGACCGGTTCGCCGTCCTTCTGCCGGTCCAGGCCGTGGATGCCGATGGCGTCGCGGTGGATTCCCCACTTCGGCTCATCACGCACCTCCACCGCAGCGATCAGGTAGCTCGTCGTCGGGTCCCAGCCCGTGAAGTCGATGCCGGCCGCCTTGCGGACCCTGCTGCGGCCGCCGTCGCAGCCGACCAGATATCGGGCGCGCAGCATTCGGCCGTCGGAGACCTCGACGACCACGCCGCGCTCGTCCTGGGTGAAACGCGTCACCTCCGATCCGCGCCGGATCGGTACTCCGAGTTCGCCGACCCACTCGGCGAGGAGACGTTCGATATCGCTCTGCCACAACGCAAGTCCGTAGGGGTGCGGTGTGGGAAAGTCGCTGATGTCCAGCCGGATCTGGGCGAACCCGGCAACCTGCACGGCCTGCCCGGCCGCGAGGAACCGCTCGGCGATCCCCCGCTGATCGAGTACCTCGAGCGTGCGGCAATGCAGCCCGCCGGCCCGCTGGCCGATCACCTGCTGACTGGTGCGGCGTTCGACGATCGCGACGTCCACCCCGGCCAGCGCCAGCTCGCCGGCCAGCATCAGCCCGCTGGGTCCACCCCCGGCGATCACCACGGCGTGATCGTGTCCACATTGGCGCACTCGCATACCCCCTGTGCAGTGAGTTTTCTTTCAGGGCAGCGATTCTGCAACGCACCGGGGGCCTTGCCGCAAGCCCCCCGGTGCGCTATATGTTGAAAGTGGCAGGGAGTCGTTCTCCCTGCCGGCCGCCTTTCCCGGTCACAACTGATTCGGAGGGCGATTGAACAACCCGCGCGAGGCAAAGCCGGCCACGGCCGCCGACGTTGCACGCGCGGCTGGGGTTTCACAGGCGACCGTCAGCTACGTGCTGAACAACGTCAGCGGGCAGTCGATCTCGCCGCAGACCACGGCGGCAGTCCTGCAAGCGGTAAAGCGCCTGGGATACCGCCCCAATCTCGTGGCACGCAACCTCCGCGTCGGTGGCAGCGGCCTTGTGCTCTACGTAGTTCCGCGGATGGCGCTCGGCGAGGTTCTGATGGAAGTCGGTAGCCGCCTGACGGCCGCCCTGGCGCAACGCGGGATCGTGCTCTCGCTGCAAATCGAGACCAACGATCCGCACGACGTGATCGCCGCCATTCATAACCTTCGCCCCGTTGCGGTAGCCAGTGTGTTTCCCCTGAGTGGCACTGTGCTCGACGCGGTGGCCGCCGCGGGCCTCCCACAGATCTACTTGGGCAGCGGCACCCTGCAGGCGCTCGGCGAGCTCAACGATGTCGTCGGCGAGCTGTGGGTGCAGCACCTCACGGCGCGAGGTCACCGTCAGTTGGCATTTGCGTATTCCGACGACGAGACAATGCGTCCACAAGGTGATTACTGGCTCGCCGGGCTACGCCGCACGGCAGCTGAACACGCCCTCCCGGAAGTGCTGTCGGCCACCGCGGCGAGAGTGGACGAAGACTCTGCCGCCGTCGCTCGATGGCACACCGCAGGGGTGACGGCGGTCTGCGCCCAGACCGAGCCGACCGCAATCGTCGTGATGCGGGCCTTGCGCCGGCTCGGTCTTCGATGCCCCGACGACGTCGCCGTGACCGCGGCAGACGCCGGGGCCTTCGGAGAACTGAGCGATCCGCCGCTGACGTCGGTGGCCTTCGATGCCGACGCGATCGCCAGCGCTTCAGTGACAGCCTTTCTGACCGAGCTCGGCTTTCCTCCGGACGAGGCGGCACCCACTCGGGCGTTTGCTTCCCTCGTGGTCCGCCGGTCGACGTAGGCAGCCGCGGTTCTTCCCTTCCAGACTCGCGGGTGTTAGATTGCCTACTTAATCGTATAAGTTTGTGCTGGAGAAATGGGCGATCCATGACGGTTACCGGCGCCGAGCGGGTCTATTACGACCCGTACGACTTTGCACTCAACGCCGATCCATATGCGGTTTTTCGCCGGCTGCGCGATGAAGCACCGCTCTACTACAACGACCGCCACGACTTCTTCGCACTCAGTCGTCATGACGACGTGTCGGCCGCGCTCGTCGACCACCGCACGTTCAGCTCGGCCCGCACCGCGATTGCAGAACTCATCAAGGCGAATATCGAGGTTCCGCCCGGGGTGTTGATCTTCGAGGATCCCCCACTACACGACGTCCACCGCAAGTTGCTGTCGCGGATGTTCACGCCGCGCAAGGTGCAGGCGCTAGAACCCCGCATCCGCGAGTTCTGCGCTGAAAGCCTCGATCCATTGGTGGGCACCGGCCGCTTCGATTTCGTCAAGGACCTCGGAGCACAGATGCCGATGAAGACCATCAGCATGTTGCTCGGTATTCCCGAGGCTGACCGCGAGGCGGTCCGTGATCACTCCAACGCCCAAATGCGAACACGCGACGGACGACCTCTCGACGCCTCTTTCGACGGCCTGTCCCAGGGTGCCGACATGTTCAGCGAGTACATCGAGTGGCGGGCGAAGAACCCGTCCGACGACATCATGACCGACCTGCTCAATGCCGAGTTCGAGGACGAGACGGGGACGGTGCGTCGGCTTACCCGGGCCGAATTGCTGAATTACGTCAACGTGGTGGCGGGTGCGGGAAACGAGACAACTGTCAGATTGATCGGCTGGGCAGGAAAAATACTTGCCGACCACCCTGGGCAGCGACGCGAGCTCGCGGAGAACCCGGAGCTCATTCCGCAGGCGATCGAGGAACTGCTTCGCTTCGAGACACCGGCACCCAACGTCGCGCGTTACGTGACGAGAGACGTTGAAATACATGGGCACACCGTCCCGGAAGGCAGCGTCATGTTGCTTCTCCTCGCCTCGGCAACCCGCGACAGTCGTCAGCATCCACCCGATGGCGATGTGTTCGACATCCACCGCGAGCAACACCCACACATAGTCTTCGGAGGTGGGGCCCACTACTGCCTCGGGTCGGCTCTGGCTCGGTTGGAGGGGCGGATCGCATTGCAGGAGATCCTCAACCGATTCCCGGAGTGGCAAGTAGATACCGGCAATTCACGGTTTTCGTCGACGTCTACCGGCCGCGGCTGGGACAGCCTGCCCACGATCACGTGAAAACCGTTCTGATCACCGGAGCGACGGCCGGCATCGGCTTGCACTGTGCCGAGCAGATCGCCGCTCGAGGACATCACATGGTCCTGGTCGGGCGCAGTGAGGACAAACTCGCCGCGGCCAGCACCCGCGTTCGCGCCGCCGGGGCACCGCGTGTCGACGCGCTGCTGGCAGACTTCGCGTCTCTGACTGCCGTGGACGCGCTGGCCGATCAGGTGCTGGCAACCTACGGGCATCTCGACGTTCTGATCAACAACGCCGGCGGAATGTTCCTGCACCACAGTCAGACTCAGGATGGCATCGAGGCCACCTTTGGGGTGAACCACCTTGCCGGCTACCTGCTGACCGAACGACTCAGACCGCTCATCGTCGCCAGCGCACCGGCGCGCATCGTCATCACCGCGTCGTCCGGGCACTACCGAGCAGCACCACCCCGTTTCGACGACTCCGACTTTCCGAAGGGGTACAACGGCTTTGCCGCGTACTACCGGTCAAAACTGGCAAACGTCCTCTACACCAGGGCATTGGCCAGCCAACTCGAGGGGACGGGCGTCACCGTCAACGCTCTGCACCCCGGAGCTGTCGCCACCGACATCTGGAACAGCACCCCCGGCTTCGCGCGCCCGCTCGTGGCGCTCACGAAACGACTGGTGATGATCTCACCGGCCGAGGGCGGCTCTCGGGTCACCCATCTGGCGCTTGATCCCGCGGTCGCGGAGCGGACCGGCAGTTACTTCGACCGCAACCGTGTGAAGCAGCCCTCCGGACTCGCGCGGGACGGCGCGCTGGCGGAACGGCTTTGCGAGGTAAGCGCCAGGCTTACCGGAATCGACGGAGATCGGAGCACGCAGTGAAGGCATGGCAGCTGACCGGTGCGAACCAACCTCTGCAACGTGTCGAGTGCCCCGACCCCTCACCTGGGCCGGGCGAGGTGGTCGTCGACGTCCGTGCCGCCGGCCTCTGTCACAGCGATCTCGGCTTCCTCGACGGCACCCTCACAGCGCTGCTTCCGAAGCTGCCCATCATCCCCGGTCATGAAGTGGCCGGCATCATCTCGGCGGTCGGCGCCAACGTATCCGGCCTCGACATCGGCGACCGTGTCGTCATCGCGCTCACGGAATCCGGCGCACCCGGCTGGTCGTGCGACGGAGGTTTCGCCGACAAGTGTCTGGCCTCGGCAAGCGGAGTCATCAAGCTCCCCGACCACCTGGACTTCAGCCAGGCCGCGACGGCCACCGACGCGGGCCAGACCGCCTACGCCGCGGTGGTGGAGATCGGTCGGCTGAGGCCGGGTGAGCGTGTCGGCATCGTCGGACTCGGCGGCCTGGGCCTGACCGGCGCCCGAATCGCCGTGCTGTGCGGCGCCGAGGTCGTGGCAGCCGAACCGAGATCCGAGGTGTGGGACCTCGCCAAGGAACGCGGCGTCGTCGAGGTGGTCAGTGATGTGCACGCCTTGGCGCCACATCAACTCGACATGATCATCGACTTCGCGGGCGTCGGCAGCACCACCGCGGGTGCGATCAGCGCCGTGCGGATGGGGGGACGCGTCATCCAGGTCGGCCTGGGTCGAAACGAAGCCACAATCCCCACCGCTGAACTCGTCTTCAAGGAGGTCGCGCTACTCGGTGCGCGGGGTGGCCACCCTGGAAACCTGGAAGCGGTCCTGGATTTCATGGCTGCAGGTGATCTCACCATCCCCACCGAGGCAATCGCCTTCGACGACATACCGAATGCCATCGAACGACTCAAAGCCGGAGCCGTCACCGGCCGACTGGTCGCCGAATCCTGATGCCAGGCCGGCCGTGACTGTGAACCGTCAGCTGCCGGAGTTGTGGGCGGCTTCGAAGAATTCGAGTTCCAGGCCCATAGCCCGCCGGTAGGCACGGCGCACCGGCGGGGTGTCCTCGGCCTCATCGTCGAGCAGCCGTTCCAGCAGATGAGCGATCTTCTCGAATTCCGGATCTGCGTAGGTCTGCACCCAGTGCCCATAGGGCCCGGCACAATCGGGGTCGAGGGACTGACCAAGCCACGCGTAGAGGCGCATACACGGCGTCATCGCCGCGTAGATGACACCGGTCTGCTGCGTCCCCGCGGTCGCGAGAAGGAATTCGGTGTAGGCCGACGTTGCCGCGAGCGGCTGCTCGCCGGCCATGTCGATCCCCCACGACTCGGCGTAGGACGCGTGCAGGTTCAGCTCGTCCCGGACGCCGGCGATCAGATCGGCCAACGCGAGCAGCGTCGAGGTGTCCGGACTGCGCGCTAGGGCCAACGCATATGCGCGGGCGAAGGATTCCAAGAAGTAGGCGTCTTGGGCCACGTACGTCGCGAACCGCTCACGCGGCAGCGACCCATCGGCGATCCCGCGCACGAATGGATGTGCCAGCACCTCGGCGGCCAGGTCGGCGTTGTCGGCCCACAACTGTGCGGACAGTGTCACCGCTGCGCCTCGGCGAGCAGGACACGCGCCACCCACTCGACATGGTTCAGCGACTCGTCCAACGTCAGCCGTCCGACTCGCAAGCCGGCGAGCGCGGCACTGAGTGCGGCGTTGAGGCCGAAGGTCACTTGCGGAATGACTTCGGGCGCAACGCCGGCCAGCAGGCGGTTGAACAGCTCGACGTTGGTGCGCTCCATCTGATCCAGAGCCGAGCGCACCTCGGGATCCGTCGACGTCATCATCTGCAGCATCAACGCGGTCATCTCGGGGTTGCGATTGAACGCCCGCTGGGCACGCCGCAGATAGTCCAACACCCCGGGTACCGGATCACTGTCCGAGGGACCTCCGCCGGCCAGGATTCGTCGGGTCAACCGCTTCTGCCAATCCGCCAGTGCGGCGGCCAGCAGGTTTTCCTTCGAGCTGAAGTACCGGTACAGGGTGGCCAGGGCGACTTCCGACCGCTGAGCGACATCGCGCATCTGAACGGCGTCGGCACCGACCTCGGCGATCAGACCGATCACCACTTCGATGATCTTCGCGCGACGCGCGAGTTGGCCGCTGGTCATCTCCGAGAGCGGGACGACACGTCCGGCCGGCGACACCAGATCGGGGACTGGCGTGTTGACTGTAGTCACCTCCCGTTCGAGAACACTCTTCTACGATGCTACGACATCTTGGCGCATAGAAGGGGCGTTATACCAGCTAAAACGGCATCCTATTCTTGACATGAGGTAGAACGGTGTTTCACTATGGTCTGCGCGACGGTATCCGCCGCGGTCTTGCGATGGGAGGACAGGATGTCCGGACCGGTTGGCCTGCCGGTGATCGACACGATGATCGGATTTCCCCACGAGGGAACCGCTCAATACGATTTCATCCGCAAGCAGACCAAGGACCGCCAGTCCAAAGAGGACTTCGACTTTCCGGTCGAGTACATGTTCAAGGACGTACCCAAGGGCCTTCCCACCGACGACCCGGTGTCGCTGCTGCTGCAGCAGATGGACCGGTTCGGCATCGAGAAGTCGATGATCGGGGTGAGCGAGGGCTCGGCGGCGGAGCTGGCGCTCAAGATGTTCCCCGACCGCTTCATCCCCTCGGGCGCCATCTCGGACCCCAATGACGTGATGGGTTCGGTGGCAGCGATCCGCCGCGAGTACGAGACCTACGGCATCCGCGCGACATCCGTTTTCCCGTCGGGCACCTTCCCGCAGGTGCCCATCGACGATCCGAAGATGTACCCGATCTACGCCACCTGCGTAGAGCTCGGGATCCCGATCTTCGTCTGCGCAGGCGTCCCAGGTCCGCGAATCCCCATGGCACCGCAAGAGGTTTCGCGGATCGACGTGGTGATGTTCGACTTCCCAGATCTGGTGTTCGTCACCCGCCACGGATGCGAGCCGTGGCAGGACCTTGCGGTGAAGCTGATGCTCAAGTGGCCGAACCTCTACTACTCGACATCGGCATTCGCACCCAAGTACTACCCCAAGGCCATCATCGACTACGCGAACACCCGCGGTGCGGACAAGGTGATCTACGCCGGCTACTTCCCGATGGGGCTGTCACTGGAACGCATCTTCAGTGATCTGCCCAAGGTTCCGTTCAAAGACGAGGTATGGCCGAAGTTCTTGTACGGCAACGCGGCCCGAATTCTAGGACTGGAGAGTTAAGGTTCCATGACTCTGCCAACCAGCGTGGCGATCACTATCGAGCAGGAGCAACTGGCCGAGGCAGTGGCCCAGTTCGCGGCACGGCATGCCCCGATCGACAAGACCCGAGCCGCCCTTGACTCGATTGCCGCCGGCGAATTGCCCACCTGGTGGGAGGAATTCACCGCTCACGGCTTCCACGCGGTACACCTTCCCGAGGATGCCGGCGGCCAGGGCGGCACTCTCGGCGACATGGCCTGCGTCATCGAAGCCGCCGCGGCCGCCCTGCTGCCCGGTCCGCTTCTGAGCACGGCGGTCGCCAGTGCGGTCGCCTGCCTGGCCGACGACTCGGCAGCGCAACTCATCTCCGACCTGGCCGCCGGCGCGACCGCGGCCGTCGTGCTGCCGGAGGACTCCGCGGTGCGGGCAGTGCGCGATGGCGCGGGCTGGCGCCTGTCCGGTTCGACCGGCAGCACACTGGGCGTCTGTGTGGCACAACATGTCTTGCTACCGGCACGCACCGACGACGGCGCCGATCTGTGGTTCGCCCTGGACCTGCGATCCGCAGACGAGAGCCTGCAGCTCGAGCAACAGCGCGGAACCGACCTCAGCACCGACGTCGGCGTGCTCATCCTGGCCGACTGTCCGGCCGACGATGCGGTGTCCGGGATAGACACCGAGCGGGCGCGCTGCGTGGTGGCCGCGCTGACGGCATGTGCGTCGGCGGGCACGGTCCGCAGAGGCGTCGAGACCGCCGTGGACTACATCCGCACCCGCGAACAGTTCGGCAAACCCGTCGGCTCGTTCCAGGCCCTGCAACACAAGGCCGCGGTCCTGCTGGTCAATGCCGAGCTGGCATCCGCGACGGCTTGGGATGCGGTGCGGGCGAGCGATGAAAGCATCGAGCAGCACCGACTGGCCGCCGCGTCGGCCGCCTTGATGGCCGTGTGTGCGGGACCCGACCTGATGCTGGACGCACTGCTGATGTTCGGCGCCGTCGGATACACCTGGGAGCACGACACCCACCTGTACTGGCGGCGGGCCACCAGCCTGGCCGCATCGCTGGGAACCAGTACGCGCTGGGGCCGCGAAGCCGGCGAGCTGGCCCGAACGCTGAAGCGTTCCACCGCAGTCAATCTCGGCGACGTCGAATCGGAGTTCCGCGCCGCTATCGCGAAGACACTCGATGAGGCCTCGGCACTGCGGAACGAGACGCCGACCGACGACACGCGAGCACCGGGCCTTGCCTACGGGTCGCAGCGGGACCTGCTGGCCAAGGCCGGCCTGGTCGCTCCGCACCTGCCCGCTCCGTGGGGTGTGGGGGCATCCCCCGTGCAGCAGGTGATCATCACCGAGGAGTTCGACAAGCGACCCGGATTGGTCCGTCCCTCGCTCGGCATCGCCGAGTGGATCCTTCCCACGATTCTCGCCAGCGGAACCGACGCACAACGTGAACGATTCGCGGAGCCGATTCTGCGCGGCACCCAACGGTGGTGCCAGCTGTTCAGCGAGCCGGGCGCCGGTTCTGACCTCGCGTCGCTGGGCACCCGCGCTGCGAAGGTCGACGGTGGCTGGCTGGTCAACGGCCACAAGATCTGGACCTCGTCGGCGCACGTCGCCCAGTTCGGCGCCATGTTGGCGCGGACCGACCCCGAGGCGCCCAAGCATCGCGGTATCAGCTACTTCCTGGTCGACATGGCCTCGCCCGGCGTCGAGATCAGCCCGATCAAGCAGGCCAGCGGCCACTTCGATTTCAACGAGGTCTTCCTGACCGACGTCTTCGTCCCCGACGAGATGCTGGTCGGCCAGCCCGGCCACGGCTGGGACCTCGCCGTGGCAACCATGGCCGTCGAACGCACCGCAATCGGCAACTACGTCAACATCGACCGCTCCGCGGCGTTGCGCCGGATGGCCGACGACGACGGTCCCGATCACGATGCGACTCTGCAGGCGCTCGGCGGCATCGAGGCCCACACCACCGCGATCAAAGCGATGGTCCTGCGTGAGACCTTGCGCCTGGTGCAGGGGCAGGGTCCCGGACCGACGTCGAGCATTGCCAAGTACGCGATGGTGTTGCTGCTGCGGCGCGCCTCCACCGCGACCCTCGGTCTCACCGGGCGCCTTGCCATGCTGGAGGATTCGGATCCCGCGGTGATCGCGCCCTACTTCGACATGCCGTCCGAGCTCATCGGCGGCGGCACCCCAGAGATCCAGCTGACCGTCATCGCTTCGATGATTCTGGGCCTGCCGCGGAAATAGCAGAAAGGACAGCCGCGATGACCACTGCACTTCCCTTCCAGTTCTTCGACTGTGACAACCACTATTACGAGGCCGAGGACGCCTTCACCCGCTATATCGAGCCGGCGTTCAAGAAACGCGGCATCCAGTGGGCGCAGCTCGACGGCCGGCAACGACTGATGGCCGGCGGCAGGGTCAACAGGTTCATCCCGAACCCGACATTCGACCCGGTGGGGAAACCCGGCGCCCTCGACGAGTACTTCCGCGGCCGCAACCCCAAGGGCGCGGACTTGAATTCTCTGTTCGGTGAGCTGGAACCGATCCGGGCCGAGTACCGCGACCGCGATGCGCGGATCGCCGCCATGGATGCCCAAGGCATGCAGGGCTGCATCATGCTGCCGACCCTCGGGGTCGGGATGGAACAGGCACTGCTGCCCGACCTGGACGCGACGGTGGCGACGTTCAAGGCATTCAACCGGTGGCTGGAGGACGACTGGGGCTTTGCCTATCAGGAACGGATCTTCGCCGCCCCTTACATCACGATGTGCCGCCCCGAAAACGCCGTACGCGAACTCGAGTGGGCCCTGGAACGCGATGCCCGATTCATCGTCATGATTCCCGGGCCGATCACCACCGAGATCGGCATGCGCCCACCGGGTGATCCGATGTTCAACGAATTCTGGCAGCTCGCCAACGATTCCGGGATCACCGTGTGCTACCACTCGGGTGAGACGTACTACGAGAAATTCATGCCGGCGTGGGGTGAGTCGGACTACATGATGTCGTTCCAGACGCTGCTCGGATTCCGAAGTCTGTTCAGCGGTGACGCGATCCAGGACACCTTCGCCAACCATCTGCACAACGGCCTGTTCCTGCGTTTCCCGAACCTACGGATGGCGTGTATCGAGAGTGGTTCGACCTGGGTGTTCCATCTGTTCGAGAAATTGACCAAGTCCTACGGCCAGATTCCGTTCATCTACAAGGAAGATCCTCGCGAGACGTTCAAGCGCCACGTCTGGGTCTCGCCGTTCTACGAGGACGAACTGGCCAGCCTGCAACGGCTTCTCGGTGTCGAACGGCTCATCATGGGCTCGGACTATCCCCACGTCGAGGGCCTGGCCGACCCGGCCTCCTACATCAAGGATTTGGAGAACTTCGACTACACGCCGGAGCAGTGTCGAAGCGTCATGCGGGACAACGGGATCGAGTTGTCGATTCGACGGCCGGCGTAGCACTTTCCGTGAAGGTCGCAAAGGCCGGCCTGGTCGCAATGCTGCTGGAGGCCGGTGAGGAGAACGCCGCTGTGTTGTTGGCCCGCTCCACGCTGCCCGATGAGCTCGACACCGAGCGCGACCTCGACGTCCTGCTCACCTTCGGACTGGAGCCTGAGCAGGTCGACGAGGTGGCGCGGATGACGATCGGCGAGATCGAGCCCGACGACGTGAACACCCGGCGCCGCCGTGACGCCATGGACAAGGCCGTCTCTCGGCGCTGGGCCGATCTGGTGGACCGCTGGCTGACCTAGGCGGTGGGTTCACCGGGAGTGGGGGATATCGGTGAGATTTTTGCAAGTTTCGACGACGACCCCCACGGTCGGCGTGCACAGGGTGAGGACAACGTTCAAGGACGTCAACGGGCCAGATCCCACTGACCGAAGTCGGGGGCCAGCACGTCGTCCACGTCGACGTGGACGCCGTCGATGACCGCTCCGGGATCGGAGGCGGTCACCACCTCGGTCTGAAACAGCACCGCGGCGGGCTCTCGGGCACCGCCAGACCAGGCCTTGGTCTGCCAGGCCCAGCGATATCCCGGCGTGCTGGAGTGCCCGACGACGCCGTCATCGATCGCCCAGCGGCATTGGCGAGCACCACCGTAAATGCCGGTCCGCTCGGCGCCGAGCACCGAGTTGATACCCCGAAACCACTCGATCGCGGTGGTCTTCCAGGCCTCTGAGCCGATGTCCTCGTCGACGCTGAAGAAGATCGGCGCGGAATCCGGGCCGCCCGCCGCACCGTGGAGGCGAAGGGCGGTCTGCGCATCGGCGACGCCGCCGTCGTAACCACGGGTGAAGTCCGACGGCGTCGGCCAACCTGGTTTGCCGAACTGGTAGCAGCTGACGACGTGCAGGCCCGCTGCGATCAAGCCGTCGGCGTAGTCACGGGTGACCGGCTTGAAATCGAAGGTGGCGCCCGGACGCAACTCGGACACGTACACCAACGCCCCGTCGTAGCCCGCGGCTTTGATCTGTTCGGGCGCGACCAGTCGCTCGGCGAAGTCGATCAGCCGCAGGCCGTCGGCGGAGGCCCTCGGTGCTCCGAGGACCGCCGCGCCGGCGAACGTCGCCAGGGCGAATCTGAAGACGTCGCGCCGGGACGCCGCCGGCGTCATGACCGGGCCGGAATCAGCGACGGGTCTCCCACACCGATGGTGATCTGCGGATTCGCGGCGGGGTCGAGCCAGTTCAGGATCGACCGCATCTCGTCGCGCCCGATGGCGACGCATCCCCAGGTGGGATTGCCGTCGGTGACATGCAGGAAGATTCCGGCGACCTTGCCCGGGATCCGCTGCGGATTGGAGGTGATGTTGACCGCGTAGTCGTAGACCGGACCTGAGTCGTAGAGGTTCTCGGCGATCCCCGACGGTTTCTGCGGGCTGCGCACATGGGTGTTGTACGTCGGTGACTTGGCGTCCTCGTCCCACCAATCCTGGTTGGTGGCCTGGAAATACGGCATCTTGGTGCCGGGATCGGGCTGCCGGCCGAAGGCCTGGTCGAAGCCGAAGGTGCCCTCGGGAGTGCGGTAGACACCGTCGGCGGGCGCTCCGACTCCGAGCTCACCCACCTTGGCCGGGGTGGGGCCCAATACCGCCTTCCAGTCCTGCCCGACCCGCTGGAAGGCGGTGAGCGTGCCGGTGGTCGCGCTGGCGGCGGGCACGCCGACGACGATCCACTGCGAAGGCTGGGCTGTGGGCTCGGCCACCGCGGTCGCGGCGAGCGGAATGCTCAGCAGCACCGCGCCGGCGCGCGCCGCTACTGTCGCCAGCTTCTTGAACGTGTTCACACAGCACCCCGGGGTATCGGACTCAGCTCAGAGCAGGTTCATGGTAACCGCGTCCAGCGGGCCTACCGGGTAGCGAAGCGCCTCAATCGTGGCTGTAGCCCAATTCGACGATGACTTCGTGATGGTGCGCAGCGGCATCGGAGAAGTCGACCGTTACGTGCTCGACCACGCCGCCGCGCAGGGGATTGGGCGAGGCGTAGTCAGCCGACACCGAATAGCCGACACTGCGACCGGCCGAAAGCGCCTGCAGCGGATCGAGAACCGGCATCCGCATTCCGGAAAACGTTGCGACCTCGCGATCATCAACCGTCAGCACCAAATCGCCAACGACTTCGAGCGGCCTTGTGCCCGAACCCGTCCGGGTGAACTCGACGCCGAATACACAACGCCCCAACCGGATCGGGTCGGTCGATCTGAGGGCCTGCTCCTCGCCCCCGATGTTGCCGACGTAGTGCAACCGGCCACCGGCGAGGTAGAGCGCGTGACCCCCCGATCGGTCGCCTTGGGAGAAGATCACGCCCTCAGCATCGGTGCTGTCGATCGCCACCGGCGCCCGAAGCGTGAAGCTGCGGCCACCGACCAGCCCGCTCATCGGGGTGCGGCCGGCGGGCGTGTCGGGGTAGAACTGAACGTGCCGGGGCGCGTCTGCTGCGTTGACCATCCCTCGGGTGACGAGCTCGGCCACGCTCAGGTCGTTCAGTGGATACCCATTGCAGCGCAGCGCCTCCTGGTGCCACAGGGCCTTGAGTTCGTCGAGTGTGTCGGGATGCTCGGCGGCGAGGTCACGGATCTGGCTGCGATCGGTCTCGATGCGGAACAATTCCCAGCGGTCCTCGCCGAACCTCGACCAGCCCGGGCGTCCGAGTGTCGCCGAGGTCGGCGGGTGCACAGCGCTGGCGAACCAACCGTCATGCCAGATTCCGCGGGTACCCATCATGGAATAGAACTGGGTGTGTTTGTCGCTGGGCGTGTCCGAGTCACGCAGTGCCGCGGCACAACTCACCCCGTCCAGCGGTTCCTGGACGATGCCCTTGACGAGTTCGGGCGGATCGATCCCGAGCAGGTCGTAGACCGTGGGCGTGATATCGCTGACGTGGACGTAGTGGTCGCGGACCTCACCGCGAGACGTCAGTCCGCGCGGCCAGGACAGCACGCACGGGTCGGCGATGCCGCCCTCGTGGGAGGCGTACCGCTTGAACAACTTGTAGGGCGTGTTGAACGCCATCGCCCATCCGTTCGAGTAGTTCATTTTGGTTCCCGGGCCGCCGAATTCGTCGTACCGATCCGCGGTCGGAGGCGCATCGACGCCACCGCGCATCGGGGTGAACTCGTCGAGGGTTCCCGACGGCCCGCCCTCGCCGCTGGCACCGTTGTCTGACATGGCGATGACGATCGTGTTGTCCAGCTGCCCGGTCTGTTCCAGATAGTCCAGGATCCGGCCGATCTGAGCATCGGTATAGCTGAGGAATCCGGCGAACACCTCGGCCATCCGGCAGGACACCCGCTTCTCGTCGTCGGACAGCGAATCCCAGGGCGTCACGGTGTCGTGCTCGGGCCAGGGCAGGCCCGCCGCGCTGGTGCATTCCGTGTAGGGATTCATCGGGGACAGCTCGGTGTCGTCGGGCAGCAGACCGAGTGCCTTCTGATTGGCCAGGGCGATGTCGCGATAGCGCTCGTAGCCCATGTCGAACCGGCCGCGGTACTTGTCGGCCCATTCGGTGTCGACCTGGTGGGGTGAGTGGCCCGCGCCGGGGCAGAGGTACATGAACCACGGCTTGTCGGGGGCCGCCGCCCGGTGGTCACGCAGGAACCCGATCGCGTTGTCGGCGAGGTCTTTTGACAGGTGGTACCCCTGCTCCGGTGTCGCCGGCGGGTCGATCGGGCGGCTGTCGGTGACCAGGCTCGGATACCACTGGTCGGTCATGCCGTCCAGGAATCCGTAGTAGCGGTCGAAGCCCCGGCTCAGCGGCCAGTACCGCCTGGACCCCGCCGCATGGCAATCCTCGGGCGGCGTCAGATGCCACTTGCCCACGGCGTAGGTCGACCATCCCCGCTCGGCCAGGACTTCCGACATCAGGGCGGTCTGAGCGGGGATGCGCCCGTTCTGTCCGGGATAGCCCTCGGCCAGGTTCACCACCGAGGACACCCCGACCGTGGTGGGGTTGCGTCCGGTCAGCAGGGCCGCCCGCGTCGGCGAACACAATGCCGTCGTGTGGAATTGGGTCAGCCGGATTCCGTGGTCGGCGATGCGCCTCATGTTCGGCATCTCGACCAGTCCGCCGAAACAGTCCCACGTCGCGATTCCGGTGTCGTCCCACAACAGGTAGAGGACGTTCGGCGCCCCCTCCGGTGCCGTCGCCCCCCGGTACGGGCCCCAGTCCGGGACGGAATCCCGGATGTCCTCGGCGATCTTGCCCTGGAACTCCACAGCGATGTCCTCCTGCGCTAGACGGCCGCGACCGCGGCGTTGGTGGTATCGGGTTCGGCTGGTGCCCCGTTGATCAACCACGGGTGAATGAGCGGACCGACCACAGCCACAACGGCCGCAATGCCGAGGCCGACCCAGAGATCGACGTTGGAGACCGAGTTCTCCAGCGCGAGGCCCGCCGCCACGGCCATCGCCACGAGTGCCATCTTGGCCATCAGAAACCTGCCGATCGGATGATGCGCGACGGGTCGGCCCAGACGGGCCGCCCACCACCGTACGGCCGTGGCCACCGTCATGACGATGGCCATCAGCGCAACCAGTCTCAGCGCGTGCTCCCACGGCGAACTCGTCCCCTGGGCCAGCCACAGAGTGCCGAACTTGATGCCGACGACCAGGTATCCCGTGCGGATCAGTGCCTCACGTGGGATCCGCAGACCGAAAACTGTCATAACTGACAGATTAGGGGAACGTGTCAGTCCTGACAACTTTTCTCGCGAGCGGTGTCATAGTTCTGATATGGCTACCGGCCTCGGCAAACGCGAGGAACACAAGATCGCGACCCGGCACGCCATCCAATCCGCGGCCGATGCCCTTTTCGACTCGCGCGGCTACGCGGACACCACGATCAGGGACATCGCCGACGCCGCGGGCGTGACCGAGCGGACGTTTTTCCGCTACTTCTCCGGCAAGGAATCCCTGCTGGTCCGCGATATCGAGGAGATGCTGCCGATCCTGGGTGCGGATATCAGGCGGCGCCCGGCGGGGGAAGATCCGCTGGACGCCGTCGAGAAGTCCTTCCTGAGCATGTTCGACCGGCTGCGCGAAACCCGCCCCAACCTGTCATGGCTGTTTCACGACGGACCGCCTGGGCCCAAGCTTGCGAAGTCGACGCCCGGACTGCTGCTGCAGTTCGAGCAGGAGATCATCGACGCACTGGTCGACCGCATGGGCCGCGACGAACATCAACCCCGCTCGGAATTCGCCGCCCAGGTGCTCGCCCGCTGCGCGGTGGCGGCTCTGCGCAGCGCCGGAATCAGGTACTGGCAGCTGGGCCAGGGTTCCGATGAGCGCCCGAGCGAGGTCGAACTGATCAGGGAGGCTTTCGCCGTCTTGCGGGGCAGCGAGAACCGCCAACCACCGGTGCGCGGCGGGTGAACAGGCCGGCCAACAGTACTGTCCTGGACCGTACCGCCACCTCGGCTCTATTGTGGGCGCTGTGACCCGGATTGTTGACTACGCCGCAGAGGCCTCCCCGTGGTCGCCGCGCGAGGCCGAATTGCTGGCCGCCACGCTGGAACTACTCCAGGAGCACGGGTATGAGCGGCTGACCGTGGACGCGGTCGCGGCGACGGCCAAAGCCAGCAAGGCGACGGTGTACCGGCGCTGGCCGTCGAAGGGTGAGCTGGTGCTCGCCGCCTTCATCGAAGGTATTCGCTGCGTGGCGGTTCCCCCCGAGACCGGGACGCTGCGGGACGACTTGCTCCACCTCGGCAAGGTGATCGCCGAGCAGGTCGGACAGCATTCGGCCACCATCCGCGCGGTGCTGATGGAGGTGTCCCGGGACCCCGCGCTGCGCGACGCGATGCAGCATCAATTCCTCGATCAGCGCAAAGCGTTGATGGAAACGATCCTGCGGCAGGCCGTCGACCGGGGTGAGATCGAGGCCGCGGCGATCAGCGATGACCTCTGGGACCTGATGCCCGGCTATCTGATCTTCCGCTCGATCGTGCCGAACCGGCCCCCGACGCAGGCGACCGTCCGGACCCTCGTCGACAACGTGCTCATCCCCAGCCTCACTCGGCGAATCGACTAGGCGAAGTGTTGCCCACGACAGTCCAGTACCGTACCGTACCGCCTAGGTGATCGGCCTCGGCTGACCCGAAAGAAGTCTTACCCGCCCAGATTTTCGCGACGCAGGTTATCGAAAGGCTAACGGGTGCATAGGTTTCCGATCGGAGCTCTGATCCAGCGGGGGTGGATGCTGGTGGTCACGGTGGCGGTGGTCGCCGCCGCGGGATTCGCCGTCTCCAGGCTGCACGCTGTGTTCGGCGCTCGTCACCCCACCTCGACCGGTGGCGCCCTTGCCGATGAGATCGTCCCGTTCAACCCCAAGCGAGTCGTCGTCGAGGTTTTCGGCCCGCCGGGCACCACCGCGACCATCACGTACACCGACGTGAACGCCCAGCCGCAACGCGCCGACGCCGTATCGCTGCCCTGGTCCTATGACACCACCACCGCGCAACCAGCGGTCTTCGTCAACGTCTCGGCCCAGAGGGACAGTGACTCGCTCGGCTGCAGAATCAGCATCGACGGCGTCGTCAAAGACGAAAGATCGGTCAACACGATGAACGCCCACACCTACTGCCTGGACAAGTCGGGATGAGCGACCAACAGGTCTCCGACCAGACGTGGACGCACCGGGTCGCACGGTTGTGCCGCCGGCTGTGCATACCGATCGTGCTGTTCTGGTTGGTCATCACCGTCGTCACCAACGCTCTGGTTCCGCAATTGGAGGTGGTGGGTGAGGCCCACAACGTCGCGCTGAGCTCACCCGACTCGCCGTCGCTGCAGGCGTTCCAGCGGATCGGGAAGGTGTTCGGGGAGTTCGACTCCGACAGCGCGGCCATGATCGTGATCGAGGGCGATCAACCGCTGGGAGCCGCCGCGCACCAGTACTACGACACCTTGCTCCAACGGATCGAGGCCGACCACAAGCACGTCCAGCACGTCCAGGACTTCTGGGGAGACCCGCTGACGGCGGCGGGCTCGCAGAGCCCCGACGGCAAAGCGGCCTACGTTCAGGTGTTCCTTGCCGGTAATCAGGGCGAGGCGCTGTCACTGGAGTCGGTCGACGCGGTCCGCGAGATCGTCGCCCACACACCAGCGCCGCCCGGCGTCAAGGCGTACGTCACCGGTGCTGCAGCGCAAGTGGCTGACCAGTTCGAAACGGGCGACAAGGGCACGACCAAGGTCACCTTGCTGACCATCGTGGTGATCGCGATCATGTTGCTGCTCGTCTACCGATCACTGGTCACCATGGTGCTGATGCTGATCACCGTCCTGATCGAAATGTCCGCGGCCCGAGGGATAGTGGCGTGGCTGGCCAACTCGGGATTCATCGGACTCTCGACGTACTCGACCAATATCCTCACGCTTCTGGTCATCGCCGCCGGCACGGACTACGCGATCTTCCTCGTCGGTCGCTATCACGAAGAGCGCGCCGCGGGCGTCGACCGCCAGACCGCGTTCTACGACACCTACCGGGGCACCTCACACGTCATCCTGGGTTCGGGCTTGACGATCATCGGCGCGGTCTACTGCTTGAATTTCACCCGTAACTCCTACTTCCAGAGTCTCGGCACCCCGGCCGCCATCGGGGTGTTCATCGCGCTTTTGGCCGCGTTGACCCTGGCCCCCGCCGTGCTGACCATCGGCAGTCACTTCGGGCTGATGGACCCCAAACACCGGGCGAAGACCCGCGGCTGGCGGCGGATCGGCACCGCCGTCGTCCGCTGGCCCGGGCCGATTCTCGTCGTCTCACTCGCGATCGCCCTGATCGGTCTACTCGCCCTGCCCGGCTACAAGACTAGTTATGACGTCGGTACCTACATGCCGGCCGATGCTCCGTCCAACGTCGGCTACACGGCCGCCGAGCGACACTTCTCCAAGGCCCGGCTCAATCCCGAACTGCTGATGATCGAGACCGATCACGATCTCCGGAATCCGACCGACATGATCCTGCTGGAAAGGGTCGCCAAGGCCGTCTTCCACACACCCGGCATCGCGATGGTCCAATCCATCACGCGCCCACTGGGAACCCCGCTGGACCACAGTTCGATCCCGTTCCAGATCAGCGCGGGCAGCCTGGGACAGATCAACAGCCTGCCTTTCCAGCAGGCCCGCGCAGCCGACCTGATCAAACAGGTGGGCGAGATCGACAAGTCGATCAACATCCTGCGACAGCAGTACGCTCTGCAGCAGCAGAGCTCGGCCGCCACCCACGAGCAGGTCGAGGCGTTCCACAGAACCGTCGAGGTGGCCCAGGATCTACGTAACAAGATCGCCAACTTCGACGACTTCTTCCGGCCGCTGCGCAACTACTTCTACTGGGAGCCGCACTGTTTCGACATTCCGGCCTGCGCGGCGTTCCGGTCGGTCTTCGACGCGCTGGACGGTATCGATGCTCTCACCGACCAGTTGGCCAATGTCACAGCGAGTTTGGACAAGCTGGATGCACTACAGCCGAAACTGCTGGCCCTGATCCCCCAGCAGATCGACAGCCAGCAGACCAACCGCGACCTGACGATGACGAACTACGCCACCCAGTCGGGCATCTACGATCAAACCGCGGCGGCGCTGGAGAACGCGACCGCTCTCGGCGCGGCGTTCGACGCCGCCAAGACGGATGACTCTTTCTATATACCGCCAGAAGCCTTCGACAACTCCGAGTTTCAGCGCGGCCTGCGGCTGTTCCTCTCACCCGACGGCAAAGCCGCCCGGATGATCATCACTCACGATGTCGATCCCGCTACACCCGAAGGTCTTTCGCATATCGAGGCGATCCGGCACTCCGCGCAGGAGGCGATCAAGGGGACCCCGCTGGCGGGATCGAGCATCTACATCGGCGGTACCGCGTCCACCTACAAAGACATCGCCGACATGGCCAAGTACGACCTGATGATCGCCGGGATCGCCGCACTGAGTCTGATCCTGCTCATCATGATGTTCATCACCCGCAGCATCGTCGCCGCATTGGTCATCGTCGGCACGGTGGCGCTGTCGCTGGGCGCCTCGTTCGGATTGTCGGTGCTGGTCTGGCAGTACCTGTTCGGCATGCCCTTGTACTGGGTCGTGTTGGCTTTGGCCGTGATCCTGCTGCTGGCTGTGGGATCGGATTACAACCTGCTGCTGATATCGCGATTCAAAGAGGAGATCGGCGCCGGCCTCAACACCGGCATCATCCGGGCTATGGCCAGCACCGGCGGCGTCGTCACCGCCGCAGGGCTGGTGTTCGCCTTCACGATGGCGTCATTCATCTTCAGCGATCTTCTGGTGCTCGGTCAGATCGGCACCACCATCGGCCTGGGCCTGCTGTTCGACACCCTGATCGTGCGCTCGTTCATGACGCCGTCGATCGCCGCACTGTTGGGGCGGTGGTTCTGGTGGCCCCTGCGCGTGCGGCCCCGCCCGGCAAGTTCGATGCTGCGGCCCTACGGTCCCCGCCCGGCGGTGCGCCAACTGTTGCTGTGGGAAGACTGACACGCAGTCCGTTCTCGGCAAAGCACATCGTTTTCACACCGATATCTAAGTTTGCCCCACTTGCAACACGGGTAACTTTGGTAACAGATGCCGATGTCTCGGCATCGCAGTTACCAGCGAGAAAGAGTCGAATGGATCACCCCTATGAACACAGTTCTCTACTTCAGCACCCGCGGCCCCGTCTATGAAACCCGCGCCTACACTCAGGCCGATATCAATCAGCTCGTCTCGAACCACCAGCTTCACTGCCTGACCAGTGCGGACCGGCAGTTCGACTTCTGGTTCAGCCCGTCGACGGCCGCATGCCAGCGTCACATCAATGAATGCGCAACTGAATTGCTTTTGGCAACAACCAATTTCACAGCGAAGTCGGTACCCCTGCTGCCTGGCTCGATCGTCGTCGCCACCCACGACTCCCGCGGTGATCTCGATGGACTGAGTTGGCAACAGCTCGATCTCCTGGTGCGCCGGAACCGCTCGCTGACCAACCGCGACCTGCGCGTCCTCGGCCGCAGGATTCAGCGTCACGATCGGCGTCAGGCACGTCGGGCACCGGCGGCCCCGACCGCAGCCCTGCGTGCCGCGGGGCGCCGCACGCCGGTCCCGCACTGAGTGCATCCGATTCTTCGCGGGCCCGATGCCGGCCGCCGTCGTCGGGATGCGGGCAACCCCGGGCCGTCCGTCGCTGATTCCCGCGCATCGGGCAAGCTCACGGCGGAAAAGGAGACGAACATCTGCCACGGACCGGCGCACACCGGCTGCGGTTTTCAAACGCGTTGCTGTGGTTGTTATTTCGTACGTTCGCGCGCTAGACGATCACGTTGACGCAGCGGATCTCGGTATCGTCGACTAGATGGCATCGGATCGGTCGGACTGGCCGGCGCGCCGGCGCGGGCTGAATTTCAGTCTGCGAGGCCGCCGTGATCCGGCGTCCGGTGCCGGTCAGCGCAGTCGAGTTTCGGCCAGTCTGGGCGACCGCCACACCCGCAGGGTCCTGGACCTCACGATCCGGCTTGCCGAAGTGATGTTGTCGTCGGGCTCGGGCACCGCCGACGTCGTCGCCACCGCACAAGACGTGGCGCAGGCCTACCAGCTGACGGATTGCGTGGTCGACGTACTCGTCACCACGATCTTCGTCTCGGCGCTGCCGACGGCCGACAGTCCGCCGGTCACCATCGTGCGGTCGGTACAGGCCCGGTCGACCGACTACACCCGGCTGGCCGAACTCGATGCGCTGGTCCGGCGCATCACCTCCGGCGGTGTCTCGGTTGACGAAGCCCACGAGGCCATGGACGAATTGACCGAACGGCCGCACCCCTACCCTCGCTGGGTCGCGACCGCGGGATGGGCGGGCTTCGCTCTCGGTATTGCGATGATGCTGGGCGGGACTTGGCTGACCTGCGTACTGGCCGCCGTCTCCTCAGCCCTGATCGACCGGGTCGGCCGGCTGCTGAATCGCGCCGGTACCCCGTTCTTCTTTCAGCAGACCGTGGGTGCTCTGATCGCCACCCTCGTCGCGATCGCGGCCTATCTGTTCGCCGGCCAGGGACCCACGGCGCTGGTGGCCACCGGGATCGTGATGTTGCTGTCGGGTATGACGCTCGTCGGCTCGGTGCAAGACGCCTTGACCGGCTACATGCTCACCGCGGTGGCCCGACTCGGCGACGTCCTGTTCCTGACCGCCGGAATCGTGGTGGGCATCCTCGCCGGGCTGCAGGTTGCCTCGGTCGCAGGCATCGAAATCGAACTCCACGTCGACGCCACCGAATCGTTCGTGATCCCGAATCAGCCGCTGGCGATTCTGCTGGCGGTCACGGGCGCGGGTCTGGCCGGGGCATGCCTGACCATTGCCAGCTATGCGCGCCCGCGCGCGGTGATCACCGCGGGCCTCGTCGCCGGTCTCGCCGAACTGGTGTTGATCGGCCTGGGGAATGCCCGCTTCGGTCAAGTGGTCGCCACCGGTACCGCAGCGGCCGGCGTCGGCTTGCTGGCCACCTTCCTCTCGATCCGGCAGCAGGCGCCCGCCCTGGTGACGGCGACCGCCGGGATCACGCCGATGCTGCCCGGTATGGCCGTCTTCCGATCGGTGTTCTACCTGGCCGTCGACAACAACTACGCCGGCGGGACGGCGCAGGCCTTGGCGGCGGCGGCCACAGCGCTGGCGATCGGGGCCGGGGCGGTGCTGGGTGAATTGCTCGGCTCGCCGTTGCGTTATCGCGCGGGCCGGTTCGGTGAGTTCTTCCGGGTCGACGGGCCGCCCGGGCTTCGACGAGCCGTGGGTCGTGTGGTCCGGTTGCGGCCGGCCGACGAACGCCCCGCCAAGCGGGGACCCCACCAGCGCTCGTGGAGCGTGCCCCTGGAACCCACCCCGGCCGACGAGAAAGACCCGCCGTCGCCCCGGCAGTACAGTGCGGCGTCCGACGCGCAGTAATACCTACTGCTCAGCAATGGTTGTCGCATCGCAATGATCGATGGACGGCAGTCGTGATTCGAACATTGTCCTTGTGAAGGGTTTTCGTGACTGCGAAACTGGGAAACCGCTGAACGCGGCGCAAGCTGCGACATCCGTCTACCCAAGGAGGTTCGGCGTGGACGCCGGAGATCCCCGACCGCCCGCCGCCGACAAGGAGCCCCCGCCGGGGGTGCTCAAAAAGGCCATTGCCGCTTCGGCCATCGGCAACGCCACGGAATGGTTCGACTACGGCATCTACGCCTATGGCGTCACCTACATATCCGCGGCGATATTCCCCGGTGACACCCAGCAGGCCACCCTTTTGGCGCTGATGACGTTCGCGGTGTCCTTCCTGGTGAGGCCGCTCGGTGGATTCGTGTGGGGTCCACTCGGTGACCGCCTTGGCCGGAAAAGCGTACTGGCGGTGACGATTCTGCTGATGGCGGGTTCGACATTCTTCGTCGGTTTGGTCCCGACCTACGCCGCCATCGGCATGTGGGCGCCGTTCCTGCTCGTCTTGCTGCGGATGATTCAAGGCTTCTCCACCGGCGGCGAGTACGGTGGCGCGGCCACGTTCATGGCCGAGTACGCCCCGAGTCGGCGACGCGGGATGCTGGGCAGCTTCCTCGAATTCGGCACGCTGGCCGGGTTCTCCGTCGGTGCGCTGCTGATGCTGGGCTGTTCACTGGCGCTCGGCGACGACCAGATGCAGGCGTGGGGCTGGCGGCTTCCGTTCCTGGTCGCCGCGCCGCTCGGCATGGTCGGCGTCTACCTGCGGTCACGGCTGTCGGACACCCCGGTGTTCCGGGAACTCGAAGCCAAGGGCGAAGCCGAACACGACACCAGCACGGAGTTCCGCGACCTGCTCACCCGGTATTGGCGACCCATCCTGCAACTCGGCGGCATGGTCGTCGCACTGAACGTCGTCAACTACACGCTGCTGAGCTACATGCCGACCTACCTGGAGAACGAAATCGGGCTCTCGGCCGACCAGTCTCTGATGGTGCCGATCATCGGCATGCTGTCGATGATGTTCTTCGTCCCCTTCGCCGGCCTGCTGTCCGACCGGGTGGGACGCAAGCCGCTGTGGTGGTTTTCCCTGATCGGCCTGTTCGTCGCTGGCGTACCGATGTTTCTGTTGATGGGCACCGGCTGGGCCGGAGCGGTGATCGGGTTCGCGGTGCTGGGACTGCTCTACGTGCCGCAGCTGGCGACGATCTCGGCGACCTTCCCGGCGATGTTCCCCACCCAGGTCCGGTATGCCGGGTTCGCGATCGCCTACAACGTGTCGACGTCCCTGTTCGGCGGCACCGCGCCGGCGGTCAACGACTGGCTGACCACCAGCACCGGCGACGTGCTGATTCCGGCGTATTACATGATGGGCGCCTGCCTGATCGGTGCGATCGCCCTGATCAAGGTGCCCGAGACGACCCGTTGCCCACTCAATGGCACCGTCACGCCGGGCACCGAAGACGCCCCACCCCCGGTGGCCTACGAGAAGGTGGCCGCCTGACCGGGGTGGTGGCGTGCAACGCGGGATAATGGCGCGATGCCAGGTGCTCACCGATCAGGGTTGGTCAAGCCGACACCACCGGAGTTGATGGAAGACACCGGGTCGGGCCTGGACTACGGGACCCGCCCGGACCGAATGGCCGGCGAACTCGTCGGCGCCGACCGCTTCTTCGTACGTAGTCACGCCCCCACACCGGCCATCGACACCACCGGGTGGACGCTGCACATCGATGGCAGCGGTGTGCGGCATCCGGTTTCGTTCGATTATCACGATCTGCGCGGGGCATTCCCGATCACATCCGTTGTCCGCACCATTGAGTGCGCGGGGAATCGCCGCGTGGAGTTCGGGCGGGAGGTCGGCCGGGTGTTCGACGGGACCCAGTGGGGGCGCACCGCCATCGGAACCGCCGAATGGACGGGCGTTCGGTTGCGGGATCTCCTGGAGCCTGCCGGCATCACAGCGGACGCGCGCGAGGTCATGCCCGAATCGCTTGATGCGATCCGCGCCCGCCGTCCACTACCGCTGGCCAAAGCACTGGCCGACGACACCATCGTCGCGTGGGCGATGAACGGCGAGGAGCTACCACCCGACCACGGTTTCCCGGCACGATTGGTCGTTTCGGGGTGGCTCGGAGCGGCGAGCATCAAATGGCTCGGCCGGATCGAGGTGGCCACGAGCCACCTCGAAGTTCCCTGGAATACCGTCGATTACGTGATGATCGGACCGAACTATCCGCCAGAGGGTGGTGCGGCTCGCGGCCCGGCGATCACCGAACCGGCGTTGTCCAGCCTGGTGGAGTTGCCCTGGCCGGCGCAGCTGCCTTCGGGCTCGCACATCGTTCGCGGTCGGGCGTTCGCCGGCGAGGCCACGATCAGTCGGGTGGAGTATCGGGTCGACGACCAACACTGGGAGCCGGCGACGATCACATCCGCCGGCGGTCCCGGCGTTTGGGCGCGATGGCAGTTCCGTTGGGACGCCTCGCCGGGAGAGCACGTTCTGCGCGTGCGAGCCGCCGATGATCGCGGTCGCGTTCAACCAGATTCCACTCCATGGAATGAGCTGGGCTACATGCACCAGTCGGTGCTCGCGCATCCGATCTCAGTCACCGTCGAAGCCGGAGCGGCCCAAGGTCTGATCGATCCGGCTTGACTAGGCTGGCCCGGTATCCACATGACTGCTTCCGCGCCCCTTCTCGCCGATCCGGATGACCTGTCGTCGGTGCGGGCGATGGGCGGCGACGCCGACCGCCTCTTCGCCGCATTCGCCGGCTGGGCCGAGGCCAACGGCACTCCGCTGTACCCGGCGCAGGAGGAGGCGCTGATCGAATTGGTCAGTGGCGCCAACGTCGTCCTCGCGACACCGACCGGATCCGGAAAATCGTTGGTGGCCACCGGGGCGCTGTATGCGGCGCTGGCCGCCGGGCGGCGCAGCTACTACACGGCACCGATCAAGGCGCTGGTCAGCGAGAAGTTCTTCGCGCTGTGCGCGGTGTTCGGCGCCGCCAACGTCGGGATGCTCACCGGCGACGCCGCCGTCAACGCCGACGCCCCGATCATCACCTGCACCGCGGAGATCCTGGCCAATGTCGCGCTGCGCGAAGGTGCCGATGCCCCGATCGGCCTGGTGGTGATGGACGAGTTCCACTTCTACGGCGATCCCGACCGGGGTTGGGCGTGGCAGGTACCGCTGATCGAGTTGTCCAAGGCGCAGTTCCTGTTGATGTCGGCGACCCTCGGCGACGTCACCTTCCTGCGTGCGGACCTCACCCGCCGGACCGGCAGAGCGACGGCTCTGGTGGCCGGCGCCGAGCGCCCCGTTCCGCTCTTCTACTCGTATGCGACCACACCCATGCATGAAACGATCGGTGACCTGTTGCAGACCAAGCAGGCCCCGATCTACGTCGTGCACTTCACCCAGGCCGCAGCACTGGAACGGGCGCAGGCCTTGATGAGCGTCAACGTGAGTACCAAGGACGAGAAGGCCGCGATCGCCGAGCACATCGGCGGCTTCCGGTTCTCCACCGCGTTCGGCTCGACGTTGTCGCGACTGGTCCGGCACGGCATCGGTGTACACCACGCCGGGATGCTGCCCAAGTACCGGCGGCTGGTCGAACAGCTGGCGCAGTCCGGACTGCTGACGGTGATCTGCGGAACGGACACCCTCGGGGTCGGGATCAACGTGCCGATCCGCACCGTCGTGTTCTCCGCATTGTCGAAGTACGACGGCACCCGTACGCGGCTGCTCAACGCACGGGAATTCCACCAGATCGCCGGGCGGGCAGGTCGAGCCGGCTACGACACCGTCGGCACCGTCGTCGTCCAGGCACCCGACCACGAGGTGGAGAACCTCAAACAATTCGCCAAGGTCGCCGACGACAAGAAGAAGCGTCGAAAGCTGGTGCGCCGCAAGGCACCCGAAGGCATGGTGCCGTGGAGTGAATCAACCATGACCCGACTGGTGGGGGCGGTCCCCGAACCGCTGACCAGCAACATGCGCGTGTCAACGGCGATGATCCTCGACGTCGTCGACCGTCCCGGTGACCCGTTTGTCGCGATGCGCCGGCTGCTGACGGACAACCACGAGCCGCGTAAGCGCCAGTTACGGCATATCCGGGAGGCCGTGGGCATCGCGCGCTCGCTGCTGCAGGCGGGGGTCCTCGAACGGCTCGACGAGCCCGCCCCCGACGGCCGGCGCTACCGATTGACCGTCGACCTGCCACCGGACTTCGCCCTGAACCAGCCGCTGTCGACTTTTGCACTGGCCGCTGTCAGCATGCTCGACCCAGACTCGGAATCCTTTGCCTTGGATGTCGTTTCGGTGATCGAGGCGACGCTCGAGGATCCGAGGCAGATCCTGGCGGCACAATTGAACAAGGCCAAGGGCGAAGCCGTCGCGGCGATGAAAGCCGAGGGCATCGAATACGACGAACGGATCGAGCTGCTCGATGACGTCAGCTACCCCAAGCCCCTTGACGATCTGCTGGGGTACGCATTCGAAACCTATCTGCACAGCAATCCCTGGGCCGCCGACGCCGCGCTGTCACCGAAATCGGTCGTCCGGGAGATGTGGGAGCGCGCCTTCACCTTCCGCGAGTTCGTCAGCGTCTACGGGCTGACCCGGTCCGAGGGTGCGGTATTGCGCTACCTGTCCGACGCATTCAAGGCCCTGCGCTCCTCGGTGCCGGCGGCCGCTCGGACCGAGGAGTTCACCGATATCGTCGAGTGGCTCGGTGAATTGGTGCGCCAGGTCGACTCGAGCCTGCTCGACGAATGGGAACAGCTCACCAGCCCCGACCAGCCGCATGACGTCCCGGTCGCGGTCCCGGCTCGCCCGCGGCCGCTGACCGGCAATGCCCGGGCGTTCACCGCGATGGTTCGTAACGCATTGTTCCGGCGGGTCGAGCTGTTCGCCCGGCGTCGCTGGGACGACCTGGGTGAGCTGGATGCCGGCTCCGGGTGGAGCGCTGATCGCTGGCAGGACGTCGGGCTCGAGTACTTCGCCGAGCACGACGACGTGGGTACCGGAGCCGATGCGCGGGGGCCGGCCCTGCTGATCATCGACCGCCGGCCCGATGTGTGGCGGGTGCGACAGATTCTCGACGATCCGGCCGGTGACCACGATTGGGGCTTCGAAGTGCAGGTCGACCTGGATGCCTCCGACGAGGCGGGTGTTCCCGTTCTGCACATCGTCGGCGTCGGTCGCCTGGACTGAGCGGGCACGAGCCCCGGTAGCGGCCTGAGCTGCGCCCGCACGATTAGAGGTTTTCCGTCGCCGGCAAATACCATCGACGACGCAATGAGCGATCAAGATCTAGACATCCGCACGGCCGGCACCGGGACGGCCGCGGCGAACCGGGTGGCGGCCGAGGCCGCCCGCCGGCGCACGTTCGCCGTCATCAGCCACCCCGACGCGGGCAAGTCGACGCTGACCGAGGCGCTGGTCCTGCACGCGAAGGTCATCACGCAGGCCGGTGCCATCCACGGCAAAGCCGGACGGCGAGCCACCGTGTCGGACTGGATGGAGATGGAGCAGGCCAGGGGCATCTCGATCACGTCGACGGCGTTGCAGTTCCCTTATCACTCACCAGACGGGCAGGACTGCGTCGTCAATCTGCTCGACACCCCCGGGCACGCCGACTTCTCCGAGGACACCTACCGGGTGCTGAGCGCCGTCGACTGTGCGGTCATGCTGATCGACGCCGCCAAGGGCCTGGAACCACAGACCCTCAAGCTGTTTCAAGTATGCAAGCACCGCGGCCTGCCGATCCTCACCGTGATCAACAAGTGGGACCGGCCCGGCCGTCACGCCCTGGAGCTTCTCGACGAGATTCAGGAACGGATCGGGCTCAAACCCACCCCGCTGACCTGGCCGGTCGGGATCGCCGGAGACTTCAAGGGTGTCCTGGATCGCCGCACCGGCAACTTCATTCGCTTCACCCGCACGGCCGGCGGTGCGACCGCGGCACCCGAGGAGCACATCGCCCCGGATCGCGCGCACGACGCCGCCGGCATCGACTGGGACAACGCGGTCGAGGAATGCGAGTTGCTCTCCGCCGACGGCGGCGACCACGACCAGGAGTCGTTCCTCGGCGGCGAGACGACGCCACTCCTGTTTACCTCGGCCGCACTGAATTTCGGCGTCAACCAGCTCCTGGACAATCTGGTCCGGCTCGCGCCGCCGCCCGGCGGACAGGTCGACATCGACGGCAATGTACGGCCCGTCGACTCGGCGTTCAGCGCGTTCGTGTTCAAGGTGCAGGCGGGCATGGACTCCGCCCACCGTGATCGCATCGCCTACGCCCGGGTGTGCTCGGGAACCTTCGAGCGCGGTGATGTCCTCACCCACGCCGCCACCGGAAAGCCGTTCGTCACCAAGTACGCGCAGTCGGTGTTCGGCCAACAGCGCTCGACACTGGACAACGCCTGGCCCGGTGACGTGATCGGACTGGCCAACGCGAATGCCCTGCGACCCGGCGACACCCTCTATCGCGATGTGCCGGTGCAGTTCCCGCCGATCCCGAGCTTCTCCCCCGAACACTTCTCCGTCGCCCGGGGCACCGACCCGAGCAAGCACAAGCAGTTCCGGAAGGGCATCGAACAGCTGGAGCAGGAGGGCGTGGTTCAGGTGCTGCGCTCAGACCGGCGCGGCGAGCAGGCACCCGTGCTCGCCGCGGTGGGTCCGCTGCAGTTCGAGGTCGCCAGCCACCGGATGGCCACCGAATTCAGCGCGCCGATCTCCCTGGAGGGACTGCCCTACACGGTGGCCCGCGCCATCGATCCCGAGGACGTGGCCGCCGTCGACAAGCAGGTGTCGATGGAAGTCCTCACCCGCACCGACGGCGTCATGCTGGCGTTGTTCACCACCAAATGGCGGCTGCAGGGATTCTGTGAGGACAACCCGGGGGTGCGGCTGCGCCCGCTGGTGGCCGCAGGTGACGACTGACCAACTCTGCGATTTCGGCGCGCAAACCGTCGCTACGCGAACGGAAACGCGCCGAAATCGCCTCACAGCCGGTTATCAGGGTTGAATTCATGACATGACCGGACAACGGCGCGGGTACGCGGTGCAGGCCCTGGCAAGCGCGGTGGTTCTCGTGGTGGGACTGGTGTGTTTCGCCGCCGACCGACACGGTGGCTCGATGCGTGGTGAACAGATCGGCGGACCTTACGCACGGTTACTCGCCGGGTCGACCGACCTCGGTCCCGCGCGCACCGACCTCGTCGAACTCGTCGCCACGCTGCACCAGCCGTCCCCACCCGTCCAACTCGACGCATGGGCTCGCACACAGGGACTCTCGGTGCGCTGGCGCGACGGCGACGGCTGGGCCGTCATCGAAGGTGCCCCCGCGGCGGTAGCCCGCGCGTTCGGTGTCACAGTCCACGATTACCGTACCCGCGGTGGCCCCCATGCCGGCCAGGTGTTCTACGCCTCACCGCAGCAGCCCGGCATCCCGGCCACCGCTCGCAGCGAGGTGTCCGGCGTCGGCCGCATCCTCGATTATCTGCCCTACCGGGAGACGGTCCCGCCGACCCCGCCGCTCGACGTCCCCGACGGCGGTCTGTTACCCGACCAGCTGCTCAGCGCCTACAACGTCACGCCGTTGACCCAACAGGGCTACACGGGCAAGGGCCAGACGGTCGTGGTGTTCGGTTTCGACGGATTCCTACAACAGGACATGGACAGCTTCGCCGCGTGGTTCCACCTGCCGCCGTTCGTCCCGGAAGTGGTCGGGGGTATGCCGCAACGCCGCGGCGGCGAAGCCAACATGGACTTGCAGGTGATCCACGCCGTCGCTCCGGACGCGAAGCTGGTCCTGGTCAATGCCCGGCCCTCGGTGGAGAGCGGCGGGGGCTTCCTGAGTCTGGCGAAGCTGCTGGAATCGGTGGACCACCAGTATCCGGGCGCGATCTGGAGTTTCTCGATCGGCTGGGGCTGCGACCGCCTGTTCACCGCGGCGGATCTGGCGCCGGTGCGCGCGGCCCTGGTAGCGGCTCTGCGCCGAGGCACCAGCGCGTTCATCGCCACCGGCGACCTCGCCGGACTGGAGTGCAAGGGCGGCCACAACTGGGCGGATCCGCCCAGCCCCGACGATGTCGGCGTCGATGCCGTGGGATCGATTCCGGAGATCACCGCGGTCGGCGGCACCCGGTTGTCCACGGACGCCGACGGGCGCTGGCTGGCCGAGCAGTCCTGGTACGACGTTCCTCTCACCCAGGGAACCGCGGGCGGTGTCTCGGAACTGTACGCCCGCCCGTCGTGGCAGACCGTCGACCCTGGCGCCGGTCCCCCCGGCAAGCGGCTGGTGCCCGACATCTCCGCGGTGGCCGACCCGAACACCGGTGTCAAGATCGTGTTCAACCAGCAGGTCCAAGTCGGCGGCGGGACATCCCAATCGGCACCGATCTGGGCCGGAATGGCAGCGGTCATCAACGAGAGACTGTCCGCGATCGGTGACAAGCCGCTCGGGGACATCAATCCCGTCCTCTACAAGGTGGCCCAGGGCTCACGCCTGCCGGCCTTCCACGACATCCGCCTCGGTGGCAACGCGATCAGCACCGGAAGCCTGACCGGCTTCGACATGGTGACCGGCTTGGGGACGCCCAACGTGGAGAATCTGGTGAAAGCCATTCTGCTGGCTCGATCGGCGGGCCGATGACCGAGGAGAAGGCCACCACCACCACGGAGCGGCGTCAGCGCCGTCCTCAGTATTTTCTCGTCCTCGGATTGTGGGTCGTCGGCCTGGTCGCGGCGCTGATGGTGCTGACCGTCATCGACCACCGGGTGACCAACGCACCGCTCTACGTCTGCCCGCCAGACTGCGGCCGACCCCCTACCGGGTTGCCGGTGGCCAACAACCCGCGCTTCGTCGCGCCGGACGGGGAGTTCTCGGTGTCCTATCCGGCACCCGGCGCGGCCTACACCGTAACCACCCAACCCAACGGGGTGAGCGCCGAATGGACCGCCGGTGATGGCGGGACTCTCCGGTTGTTCAGCCGGCCCGCCGAGGGGCGCGACGCCCGCCAGGTTGTCGAGCAGGTCATGGCCGACGATTTCCCCGACTCAGTGGTCGCCTACGAATTGCCGAACGCCACAGTCGGTTTTCAGCTCGGTTACGGCGTGGTCGCCAACTTCCAACCGGACATGCGAGCAGACCCGTTACGGGTCATCGTCATCGCCGCGGTCAAGAACGATCTCGCTCTGGTGGCCTCCGCCGACGGGCCGTTCCGGGAGTTCAGCCCCGAGTTCGGGCCAGGCCCGCCGTCGGCGGCCAACCTGCAGATCGCCCAGGACATGGGCAAGTACGTCGACAGCTTCAGCTGGCGCGACGACCCGCCGGCCTGATCCGGTCAGGTCGATGTGTCTTCTTCGACCGGAGCCGCTGTCCTGCGGCGGAGGCGGGTCGAGCGCGACGACGCGCGCGCGGCCGCCCCGCACAGCGGGCAGAACGGCATGTCGGGCACCACCTGCTGGCAATAGGTACAGACGATCGGCTCTCCGCCGGGCGGATCGGGCTCTTCGTTGAGGAGCGCGATCTGCAGGCCGGCTCGCAGTGTGACCAGGGCGATGGCCGCCAGCGCCACGTTGGCCACCAACTCGGCGGTGCGCTCCAGTTGGGCGGCATCGACCATGTACACCGCTGTATAGACAAGTAGTGCGATCACCGTGAGGATCGCCAGGGCCGTTCGCGGCCGCACCCGGCCGCGCCCGCGCGGCCGGCCAACGCGCATCCACAGCGTCAGTCCGAGCAGGCCGCCGAGCGAAGCCGCGGTCACCGGGTCGACGAAGCCGTACAGGATGGCTTCCTCGAGGAGTCGCCATGGTCCGTAGTCGGCGAGGATGTCCGTCGTGAACTGCGGCGCGAACCAGGTGAGAGTGCCTGCGCCCGAATAGAACAAGGCGCCGAGCGCACCGGTGACGAAACCATCCAGCGACTCATGCGTGGGCAGGCGCAGTAGCCGCACCACCACCACCGGCAACAACATCGGCACTATCCCGGCCAGCGTGATGACCAGGCCGAAGTTGATCACATGCTGCAGTTGCGAACTGACGCCCAGCGGGATGTCGTACGAGTCAGCGACGATCTGACCCGTCCACAGCCACCACCCCACGCCGAATACGACGCCCAGTACGGGGGCGAGCAGCCAGGCCCGACGGGGCATGTCCCGGAACACGTCGGACTGCCACAGGTACAGCACGAACAACAACTCCGCGCCGAGGGAGGCGGTGATGACCAGCGGACCGAGCAACCGGAGCATGGAGAACCCGACCAACGCGGTCAGCAGCAGAGCCATCCCGTGCCGAAACGGAGTGCGGATGCGTTCGGGCAACCGCGGGAACAGCGAACTGGTCACCATCGGGAGGTAGACCGGCTCACGGGGAGCCACGGCGAAGGCCTTGGGTCGCAGGAAAGCCCGGCTGCCGGGCTCCGGCCCCCTGAGGTCGGCGCCGCAATCGCTGCAGAACGCCGCTGTAGGCACCGTCGACCCACAGTGCGGACATTGCCGCGGCATCAAGTGATCAGGTTGGCGGACCGTCATTCTGCGGGTGAGGCTACCCCAAAGGCGCCCGCGCTCCCCTGGTAAGCAACTACTGCGCGAGGGTCGTCGGGAAGTTCGGGCCGAATCGGACCCCGCCGCCGACGCCCGAACCCGGTCAGTGACCCAGGTGGATCTGAACTCCTCGGGCCAGGAGTTGTTCGAAGCTGTAGCTGAATTCGCCGCGCCTGCCGACCGATACGACGTAACGATCCTGTCCCTCGGTGATGGGAAATGAGAAGGAAAACGTGCAATTGGCGCCGTCGCTCTTCCCGGCACCGAGCGACGTGGTGGTGAGCGTCTCCCCCTTGTCGTTCTTGACGATCACCGGGGTGCTGCTGCCGACGTCGGCGTATCCATTCGTTCCACGGCACGACGCCCCGTCCGTTTCGATCGCTCCCGTGCCAAGGCTATCGGTCAGGACGAAAACCCCTGATATTTTTGCCGATTCGAGGACCCGGAAGCCCTGGTTGAACTGCGGACAGAACGAGTCGACGGCGATCTTGTCAGCCAGCACACCCTGTTGTGGTCCGCCGTGTTCGAGCTGACTGCACACGTCATGCCCGTGGGCGACGGCATTGGCCTGCGAATTGAATTGGTTCATCAGCCCCGCGGTTTCGAGGGCTTGGACATAGTCGGTCTCGGGCGGTCGCCCCGGCCGATGGCCTGCCCACAGCAGTGCACCGATCACCGCACCGACCATGGCGATGACCGCCGTCGTCACACCGGTCGCCAGCCAGGTCGACCTGATACTCGACCGTGCGGCGGGCACCTCCACATACGCCGGCAGCATCCGACCGCCGACCGGGTCGTCGGACTGAGCCCGACCGTTGCGGACCCGGTTGGTCGGCCGCCCGGCGACGTAATACCGTCCCTCGAAGCGGGCCGTCGGATCCGGCCGCCACCCGGTCAACGCGTTCTGTGTTCGCGCGCCGCCGCAGCGCGCGCATGTGCCAGTGCCGTCGAGGTCGGCCCCGCAGTAGGGGCATACCGTCGGCGTTCCGGTCATCGCTGTCCCCAACCGCCGTACGCTCGGTGCTCCTGGATAGCCGAATCGTATCGGCGTGTGATGCCCGGTTGTCCGCGCGTTAGTGTGCTTTGGTCGCGTCAGCGAACCAGCGAAAAGAAAAGATGAGCACATCCATGACCGCACCAGCACAAACATCGCCGCTTGAAGCGCGGGTCGGCCACTACTACCAGATGGACGGCACCTACCTCGTCGGCCGCGAGAAGCTGCGGGAATATGCCCGGGCGGTGCAGGACTATCACCCCGCGCACTGGGATGTCGCCGCGGCCGCCGAACTGGGCTACTCGGATGTGATCGCACCGCTGACGTTCACCTCGGCGCCGGGTATGCAATGCAATCGCCGGATGTTCGAATCGATCGTCGTCGGTTACGACACCTACCTTCAGACCGAGGAAGTCTTCGAGCAGCACCGGCCGATCGTTGCCGGCGACGAGCTGGTCATCGATGTCGAGCTGACGTCGGTCCGCCGGACCGCGGGCCGAGACTTCATCACCGTGACGAACACTTTCACCGACACCGCGGGCGAGCGGGTGCATACCCTGCACACCACAGTCGTCGGTGTCACCGGCGAGGACATCGACGCCGGCGTCAAGGCGGCCGTGCAGAAGGCCATGATGCACGACATGAACATTCTCGAGGTCGGCAGATCCGATGCCGACTACGTGAAGGAACTGCGGCCCGAGGGTGAGACCCGGATCGCCCAGAGCGGCCTGACCCGCACGCCGGGGACCCGCAAGTTCGAGGACGTTACGGTCGGCGACGAGATCGCGGTCCATCACACCCGGGTCTCCCGCGGTGACCTGGTGAACTATGCCGGGGTGGCCGGTGACGCCAACCCGATCCACTGGGACGAGGACATCGCCAAGTTGGCCGGGCTACCCGACGTGATCGCCCACGGAATGCTCACCATGGGCTTGGGCGCCGGTTATCACTCCGCGTGGTCGGGCGATCCCGGTGCCGTCACCCGGTTCGCGGTGCGGCTGTCCCAACCGGCGGTGGTGTCCGCCAAGGAGGGCGCCGACATCGAGTTCAGCGGCCGCATCAAGTCGCTGGACCCCGAAACCCGTTCCGGTGCTGTGCTCGTCGGCGCGAAGTCGGGCGGTAAGAAGATCTTCGGCCTGGCGACGATGAACGTGCGCTTCAGCTGAGTCGGCCCGGCCCAGTCCCGCGAACGTCCGAGAGCCATCGGCCGATCCCCCGCAGGTCGGCGACGGTCCGACTCCACCCGGCGCAGTGCCGCATTGACGGCCGGCGCGGCCTCACAGCTGGTCGGATCCTGCAGAACGACCCGCCCTCCGGCGGCCGCGACCACCGCGGCCCCTGAATCGCTGCTCATCGGCGCACCGCCAATCCCTTGGCTTGCGCCGTCATTCCCGTGCGGGTTCGGTAGCGGTGGGGTCTACTAATGGCTATGCGGTTCGAGGGGGACGGCGAGCCCCTCTCCGACGTTGGGCCAGAGATCCCTGTCGAACTGGTCCGCACACTGCTGGGTCTCCTGCGACGCCGTCTCGGCCTGGACACCGCATGGTTGTCCTCCTTCCGCGACGGCATTCAGGTGTTCGAAGTGCTCGACGGCGAAGCCGAAACTCTGGGTCTGTCGTCAGGTGACCGAACCAATCTGTCCGACACCTACTGTGTGCGCGTCATCGACGGGCGCCTGCCGGCGATCATTCCGGACACCGCGGCCAATCAGACCACCCGCGCACTGCCGATGACCCGCGCATTGAAACTCGGCGCCTATGTGGGTGTGCCGGTACCCAGCCCCACCGGGGCGACGATCGGGATGGTGTGCGCCGTCAGCCGGGAGGCCAAGCCGTACCTCGCCGACACCGACCTGCGCGTGGTCAACCAGGTCGCCGACCTCATCGGGACGCTCCTCGAATCCCCGGTGAAATTGCCCGACACCACCGCGGCCCAGTGCGCGGCAATGCAAAAGGTGTTGTCCCAGAACGACTTCGAAGTGGTCTTTCAGCCGGTCCACGACGTGGCCTCCGGCAGGGTGATCGGGGTCGAGGCGCTCGCGCGCTTTCCGCACGCTCCATTCCGTCCCGACGCCTTTATCGCGCGGGCGGCGCAGATGGGACTGGGGATCGCGTTGGAGACCGCGATCCTCAACCGCGTCATCTCGCTGGTGCCGCGGTTACCCGAAGACGCATTCGTGGCGGTGAACATCTCCCCCGCGGCGGCTTCGGTCGCGCCATGGGGTCAGCTGCTGGGCGACGTCGACCCGACCCGAATCGTATTGGAACTCACCGAACACGACGCCGTCATGGACTACGGCGCACTCGATGAGGCACTCGATCCCTGTCGGTCTCGGGGCGTCCGGATCGCGGTCGACGACGTCGGTGCCGGATTCTCCTCGTTCTCCCATGTGCTCGAGCTGGGACCCGAATTCGTCAAGATCGACCAGTCGATCACCCGTAATATCGATGTCGACGATGCCCGCCGCCGGCTGGCGCAAGCCATCGCCGAGCTCGCCGGACAGATGGGCGCCACCGTGATCGCCGAAGGTGTGGAAAGCCAGGGTGAGCTCGACGTCGTGAGCGCCGTCGGTATCACTGCTGCACAAGGGTTCTACCTGAGTCGTCCGCGGCCCCTCGCGCACGGATTTCGGGCTGCCGACGGCACCGCGGCACCGGCCGATCTTCTGCAGACGACCGTCGACCTGCTCGGTGAGCGGCGGTTCGAGCTGGCGCTCGCTCATTCCCCCATCGGTATGGCCGTCGTCGGTTTGGACGGGACATTCCTACGCACCAACCGGGCGCTGCGGGCCATGCTCGGTTACAGCAAATGGGAACTGGCCGATCTGACCTTCCAGGAGATCACCCACCCCGAGGATCTGGACGCCGACGTGGCCCTGCTGAACGAGTGCCTCGAGGGACGGCGGCGTTCCTACCGGATCGACAAGCGCTACATCGCCGCCGACGGTCACATCGTATGGGGCGCACTCACCGTCGTGATCGTGCACGCCCCGCGGGATCGGCCGCGCTACTTCGTATCTCAGATCGTCGACGTGACCGCCGACCGCCTCCGTGAAGCCGACCTGGCCCGACAAGCTGCCACCGATCCGCTCACCTCGATCGCCAACCGGTCGGCCGGCTGGAAGCGGCTCGAACAGCTCGATGCGAGCGGGGCGGGCTATGGAGTTCTGTTCTGCGATATCGAGCGATTCAAGTCCATCAACGACCAGCGCGGCCACCGCGCCGGCGATCGGTTGCTGGTCGAAGTCGCCTGCCGCCTGCGCGAGGCCGTCAGGGACGCCGATATGGTGACCCGTTGGGGTGGCGACGAATTCCTCGTGATCACCGACCTTGTCGACGACCCGGAGTTGGAGCGGATGGCCGAGAAGATCACCGACGATCTGGACAACAAGCCGGTGACGCTCAGCGACGGGACCCAGGTCTCGGTCGGATTGACCATCGGGTGTGCAGCCCATCGCCCGGGCGACGAACGCTCGGTCGACACCGTGCTCGACCTGGCCGACCGGGCCATGTACGAGAAGCGCCAGCACCGCCGCGGCCGACGCTAGCCGCTACGAACATTCATCGGCGGTATCCCGATGCTGCGGTCGCCGATCGGATCGAGCATCCGCTGATTCATCCCGACTTGTCCAGGCAATAGGTGAACGCGTTGAGCGTGTGCACCGTTCGCTCGTCTTTCACCGCATCGTCGATCTTGATCCGGCAGCCGATCCAGTCACTGTCGCCCTGGGCGGAGACGTTGACGAAGACCGCCGGTTGGGTGGTGGTCGTGTCGTAGGCCCACGGCAGGGTGACGCCGTCGGCCCGCTGAGGTTGAGCGTTGACATCGGTATAGGTGATCGTGGCGATCGTGCCCGGCGGGCCGAAAACCTCCATGACCACGTGCTTCGGGTTGAACGGGACAATGTCGTTACCGGCACCGCTCGGAGTCGACGTGACGTCCTGGGAGCCGAAGATGCCGTGCAGCCGGTAGACCGCGAACCCGGCCACCGCCACCACGACCACCGCGACCAGCAGCATCCAGCGTTTGCTCAATCGGCGTCCGATTGAAACCCGCTGCATCCGTGACCCTTTCGTGAACGGCGACAGGCGCTGACGGCGAGGACAGTTTTGTAGGTCGGCTTATCAACTAGATTGACCGTACGGTACCGGACCGGACTGCACAACACCGAACCGGGCGTCCGCGGCGTCTCGTCGCGGCCGGATTCGTCACTCGCGCTAGCGCTGGTGCACCGATTCCCAGGTGTACGGGTCCTCGGGGTGGCCGGAGCCGCCCAGGATGAAGGTCCGGTCGCTGCGATCGGACCGCGCGATGGCCGCGAGCCACGTCGCGACGGTGCTGAAGCGATTCCGCACCCCGGTGAGAAATGCGATGTGGATGAAGCCCCAGCCGAGCCAGCCGAGGCGTCCGCAGAGCTTCACCGGTCCGGCCTGCAGTACCGCGTGGCCACGACTGATGTACGCGGCGGATCCGAGGTCGCGATAGCGGAACGGCTTCCGGGGGTCGCCGTCGAGGTCGCGCCTGATGCACCCGGCAGCGTGCAGTCCGCCCTGCATGGCGTTCTCCGCGACGCCGGGCAACTCGTCGCGGCCGGCGAGGTCCCCGATGACGAAGACCTCGGGATGCCCGGGCACCGAGAGGTCGGCGTCTACGGCGATGCGGCCGGATCGGTCGGCCTGGGCACCGAGCATCTCGGCGGCGTGCCGAGCGAACGGCACCGCCTCGACCCCGGCGGTCCACAGCACGGTGCGGGCCGGGTAGTCCTGGCTCGCGCCACTGTGTTTCGAGGTGACGGTGACCCCGTCGCGACTGACGTCGGTGACGTGCACACCGAAGTGCATCTCCACGCCCAACTTCTCGAGGATCCCCTGCGCCCGTTCGGCCAGGGCGGGGGCGAAGCTCTTGAGCACGCGGTCACCACCGTCGAACAACAGCACCCGAGCCTCCTCCGGCTGGATGCTGTGGAACTCGTTCGCCAACGATCGCGTGGCCAACTCCCGGATCTGGCCCGCCAATTCGACACCCGTGGGACCCGCGCCGGTCACCGCGAAGGTCAGCCACCGGTCACGCTCGGGGCCGGGCGGCAAGGTCTCGGCGATCTCGAACGCGGCGAACACCCGCCGCCGGATGGTGATCGCGTCGTCCAACGTCTTCATCCCGGGCGCCCAGGTTGCGAACTCATCCTTGCCGAAATACGACTGGCACATCCCGGCGGCGATCACCAGATAGTCGTAATCGAGGTCGAACGTTGTCTCGTCGGGGCGACGGGCCGTGACTCGGCGCGCACCGGCGTCGAGCCGGATCGCCTCGCCGAGCAATGTCGTGACATTGCGATGGTCGGCGAGCTCCTCGCGCAGCGACCGGCTGATCTGTCCGATGCTCAGCGTTCCGGTCGCGCATTGATACAGCAGCGGCTGGAACACATGGCAGGCCGCACGGTCCAGAAGGGTGACGTCTGCGTCGACATTCTGGAACCGACGCGCGCAGAAGAGACCGCCGAACCCGCCGCCGATGATGACCACTCTGGGCCGCCCGTTACCCATCTCTCAACTCCTACCCGCTGGAAGCCGATTCACCCCAGAGGTGCCATTTGCTCCGGTCAGCCGCGCGGCCACACGATCATGGGCACCGCCAACGCCCGCATGATCTTGCTTGCCGAATGGCCGAGGAAGAGCCGCTTCGGCTGCGCCAGCCGGCTGGAGCCGACGAGCACGATCTCGCTGTCCTGGAAGTCCAGCTCCTGCACTGCGTCCTCAAGCGAATGTCCCTGTCCCACAACACTCGTCACCACGGCGCCGGTTCCAAGCGCGGCAGTCGCCTTGTCCACCAGAGCGGCGGCATGCTGATGCGCCAGCTGGGTCCACTCGTAGCGGCGCTCATCGCTACCACCCTCGCCGACAGCGATGAGCGACATCAGCCGCAGCGGCACCTTCCACTCGGCCGCCAGGCGAATCGCGTTGTCGACCAGGTTCTCGTTACCCGGGCGCATCCCTATCGCACAGGTGATTCGGGTGACACGGGCCTGGGGTTCGTACTCGGTAGGGGCGAGGGCCACCGGTACCTCCGAGGCGTGCAGCAGAGCGTCGGCCAGACTTCCCAGCCCGAACCGCCCGCTGCGGACGCGGTGGAAGGTGCCGACCACGATCAGCGCCGCCTCGCCCTGGTCGGGATCAGTCGCGGCGTCGAGCAGTCCCTCGGTGATGGAGTCCGCTCTGCGCAGGTGACCTTCGGCCGTGACGTCGACCGGCACCTGTGCCAGCCCGTCCGCAAGCCATTCCCGGCCCTGCTCCTCGAGCTCGGCGTTGAACGCGTCATCGGGTGAGTAGCGATGAAAGGTCGGGGCGTCACTGGGCAGAACCGAGACCAGATCCAGTGTTGCGCCCGAAGACCGGGCCAGGGTCGCCGCGAGATTGACCGCATCGAGGCCGCGGTGGCGGGGGCCATAACCGACGACGTACCGCATGCTTGGTGACGCTAACACGGGCGATGGGCGCGGGCTCGTCTACTGCAGAAACGTTCTCGCCCTGGGAAGCTGAGCGGGTTGGTGTCGTGCAAACAATGCCGGAGCATCCGCCGCTGTGGTAAGCCACAGCGTACGAATCCGGACGATCTGATGATGGTGGGTCGAAGATGAGTCAACTTGCCTCCGGGCCGAAGGGCACCACCCAGCTCGCCCGGACGCTAGGACTGTGGGCGATCGTGGGCCTCGGCCTGGGCTACATGACGCCGACGGTCGTGTTCGACACCTTCGGCATCGTCTCGACCGAGACCGGGAACGTCGTCCCGACCGCCTACATCTTCGCGCTGGTGGTCATGATGTTCACCGCGATCAGCTATGGCCGGATGACACAAATCTTCCCGTCCGCCGGTTCGGCCTACACCTACACCACCGAGACCATCAGCCCCAACCTCGGCTTCCTGATCGGGTGGTCGGCGTTACTCGACTATCTGCTGCTGCCGTTGGTCAACGCGCTGATCATCCGCAGCTATCTGTATTCGTTCTTCCCGTCGGCCCCGGCCTGGATCTGGGTCGTCGTCTACGTCGCCATCATCACCGGGATGTGTTTGTTCAGCATGACCAACACCTCGCGGGTCAACATGCTGCTGGTGGTCTTCGAGGTGGTCCTGATCGGAGTGTTCCTCATCCTGGCCGCAAAGTCTCTGATCGACGGGATGGGCAACGGGACCCTGTTCTCCACAAAACCGCTGTGGCACGAGGGCGTCCACCTCAATCTGGTGATCACCGGAGCCACCATCGTGGCCTTCTCGTTCATCGGTTTCGACGCGATCACGATGTACACCGAAGAAGCCAAGGATGCATCCCTCGTGCCGAAAGCGATCATGCTGGCACTGCTGATCGGTGGTGCCATCTTCTTCGTCACCGCGTTCTTCACCCAGTCCCTGTTTCCGGACGTGTCGCACTTCAGCCAGGAATCGCTGGAGAACAGCGCGCTGCCCGAGATCGCCTTCAACGTCGGCGGGCACCTGTTCAAGATCCTGTTGACCTCGGCGGCGTTCGCGGCCACGGTGGCTTCCAGCCTTGCTTCCCACGCATCGGTCTCACGGCTGCTCTACGTCATGGGGCGCAACGGTCGCGGCCCGATCGGGCGCTTCTTCGGGTACCTGCACCCGAGCTTTCAAACCCCCGCGTACGCAATCATCTTCGTCGGTGCGGTGTCGCTGCTGGCGATTGGGTTCAACCTCGACTTCGTGGCCTCGCTGATCAACTTCGGCGCCTTGGTCGCGTTCACATTCGTGAACCTGACCGTGATCGTCTACTTCGCCTACCGCCGCCGCGAAGTCCATGGCGCCCGTCAGATATTGCGGAACATCGCGCTGCCGGCAATCGGCGTGCTGCTCACAGTCGTTCTGTGGCTGTACCTTTCGGCCGACTCCACCCGGTACGGCATCATCTGGTTCGGCATCGGGATCGTGGTGCTGCTGTGGCTGACGCGCTTCTTCCGCCGGCCGATCACCGTCAACATGGGTGAGGCCGAAGCCTAAGCGGTCAGAAGACCGTGATGTGGACGTGGTTGAAGTGGTTGGCCACTCGCCACATCGTGTACGACACCCCGAAGCGATCCGACTGACTCTGGATGTCGGCATTGATCGCGTCACCCAATGCCATATCCGAGCCGATCATGATGTCCAGGGCGTGGCCACTGGGGTGATCGGGAAGCGAATCAGCGCGTACACCGCCGATGGACTGCACACCGGGGAAGGTGGCAATGATGTACGCCGCCAGCGTTCGCGCGTTGGGAACCAGACCGCCCATCCCGACCGTGGGGATCGCACCACCCGGTCCCAACAGAGCCTGCTGAGCGGCCGGCAGCGCGTAATAGGTCGCCCGGACCAATCGGACCTGGCCCTCGACCTCCGCTTGCTTGGTCTCCAGATCGCTACGCACGACTGCCGCAGCGTCGGCGGCCTCTTTGGCGGCGGCCGCCGATTCGGCCGAGGCCGCCGCGGCGGTATCGGCCTGCCGCTGGGAGTCGCGGAAGTCCCGCAACTGCTCGGACATCTGGTCGGTGATCGTCCGCTGGAAGGCCAACTCGTCAATCAGGCGCTGGGGCGAGGCGGCCGTGAAGAACGCACTCACGCTATCGGTGCGCCCGCCGGCATAGAACGCGGCCGCGGCCTTGTCGACGGTCCCCTGATAGTCGGCCAGCTGCGCGTTGGTGGCTTCGAGCACCGCCAGGTCCTCGGCGTGCCTGCGCTCCGCGTCACTCTGCAGCTGCAACTTCGTGTCGAGGTCTAGCTGGACGGACTGGGCGGTTTCGATCAGCTCCTCGGCCTGCCTGGTCAGCTCGTTCAGCTTGGCCAGCTCGTCCACTTCCGGCTCGGCGTACGCAAACCCGGCGGACACCACACAGAGCGCCGTCACTATCGCGGCTGCCGCCGCTGTCCTGCTCGGACCGAATTTCGGCGCGATAGGCCGGTGCAACTTCACGAGTGCGCATCCTTAACTGCCGCCGACGTCGTCTTCGTCGAACATGCCGACCCATGTGCCTCAGGTCACGGAAAGGTTACGAAACGGCGCGGAGGTTGTCCAACCGTGGGGTCCGCGAGCGCGCGGCTAGCTCGTCACATCTCGGGTCGATACTGAACTCGGGGCGCCGCGCGACAGCGAGTTGGCAGCCCGACAAACCAGTGCGGCCAGTCGCGAGTGGCTGTCGGGCTGCATCCGCTCGGCCGGACCGCTGATCGCGACCACCCCGATGGGACGGCCGTCCACCTCGAATACCGGCGCGGCGATGGTCATGCTGGGAGCGTTCACGTCGCCGCTGGCGGCATAGCCCTGGGCGCGGCACGCGTCCAGCAGAGCAGCCAGCGCCGCATCGGGCGGCCCACCGAGCAGTTCGGCTTGCCGCTCGTCGCTGAGGAAGGGAAGCAGGATGCGCCCGGTGGCGCTCTCGCGCGCGGGGACGGGGGTCCCGATGCGCGGCACCATGCGCAGCGGCTGTTGACTCTCCGCCACCTGGGATACCACCAGGCGCGGGCCGTCCGGCTCGTTGAAAATCGCCGTCTCACCGGTCTGCACCGCCAGCTGTTCCAGCACCTGCTGGATGCTCTGGCGCAGGTCGGACTTGGCGCGTGCGCTGTGGGCGATGTGCTGGACGCGCGCGGTGGGTTCCCACCGCGTCATCTGGTCCTCGCGCGGCTGAATCCACCCCTGCTCAGACAGCGTCACCAGCGAGCGCTGCACCGCGCTCTTGTCCATGCCCAGCATCCGCGACAAGGCCGCGACACCCACCGGCTGATGGGCGGCCACCGCCTCGAACACGGTGAGAACGCGCGCACCCGTCGAACTGCCCTTGACGGCCAATCGGCACCTCGTTACAGTCTGTGTTAGTTAGTGATTCACTGTATCACTTAATGACATGTTAGCAACGACCTCGGCGCGAAGGGAAACCAAACACCATGTCGTCCGCCCACTTCAGACCCCTGCGGGAAGACCTTTCGTTCGGCGCGCGGGTCAGCGGCGTCACGCACGCAGCGCTGGAAGACGAACACCTCCGCGACCGGCTCCGCCGCGTCTTCGACGAGCGCGGGATGATCCTGTTCGAGGACGTCGAACCCGACCCCGAACTACAAGTCGAGATCAGCAAGGTGTTCGGTCCGCTCAAGGACCATCCGGTTCCGTCCGTGCCGCGCGCCAACGGCGCCCTGCATCCGGGCGTCGTCGAGATCGGCCAGGCACCGCGTGAGGGCAACATCGTCATGGTCGACGGCAAGGAGGTCACGTCGTGGCTGCCCTGGCACTTCGACCATTGCTACAACAACGAACTCAACTACGCGGGTGTGCTGCGCTGCGTGACCGGCGTCAGCGAGGGCGGCCAGACCGGATTCGCCGACGGTATCGAGCTTTACCAGGCGCTGTCGCCGGCACTGCGACAGCAGATCGAGGACCGCAACGTCCTGTACAGCTTGAATCTGCGCTTCCGGGACATGCGCTTTGGCCTGACCGACGGATTCCGCGAGGTTCAGCCCCATCTGCGCCTGCAAGAGACGATCGACTTCGGCAAGAAGAACCTCCCGCGTGCCGTCCATCCTGCGGTGTGGACCCGCCGCAGCGGCGAGAAGGTACTGCACATCTCTCCGTGGATGGCAGAGGGTCTCGAGGGTGACGAAACCGCCGACGGAGACCAGCTCCTCGAAGCGGTGTGCAAGGCGATGCTGGCTGCGATCAAGCCCTACTTCCACACGTGGCGGCCCACCGACATGGTGATCTGGGACAACCTGCGGATGCTGCACGCCGTCACCGGTCACGATCCGAACGAAGCCCGGTACATGCACCGCACCACGATCAAGGGCGATTACGGCCTGGGCTATTTCGAGGGAAACGTGCAAGGCGACAGGATCCTCGAGATGACGGTCTGAGCATCGGTACGAGGTCGGCGCCACCGGCCGGACCAGACTCCCCAAGCGGTTCGGCGGCACGGGGTGATGGCCGCCGCTGTCGTGGTCGTGGCCGGAAAGGCCTTTGTGGCGTGGCTGACCACCGACGTCATCGTGTTGAGCGTGGCGCAGTTCGTCTGCGGGTGCATACATCGCCGCGGACGGGCACATCGTGTGGGGCGCACTGACCGTCGTGATCGTGCACGCCTCGCGAAATCGGCCGCGCTACTTCGTATCACAGATCGTCGATGTGACCGCCGACCGCATCCGTGAGGTCGATCTGGCCCGTCAAGCGGCCACCGACCCGCTCACGGGGCTCGCCAACCGGTCGGCCGGATGGAACCGCCTCGAACAACTCGAAGCCAGCGGAGCCGGTTATTGCGTTCTGTTCTGCGACATCGAACGGTTCAAAGCGGTCAACGACCGACGCGGTCACCGGGCCGGTGATCGGCTATTGGTGGAGGTGGCCTGCCGCCCGCGCGCGGCCGTCGGAGACCAAGGCATGGTCGTCCGATGGGGCGGTGACGAGTTCCTGGTGATCACCGACGCCCTCGACGACACGGAGTTGGCCGGCCTGGCCGACCGGATCACCGACGATCTGGACAACAAACCGGTCATGCTGGGCGGCGATGCGCACATCTCGGTCGGCTTGACGATCGGATGCGCAGCCCACCGACCGGGCGACGGGCGCTCCATCGACGCCGTTCTCGACCACGCCGATCAAGACATGTACGACAGGCGGCGGCAACGACGCACGACACCGGTTGCGGGGCGGTGATGCCATTCCCCTCGTGCAGGGGTGTTCGCGGTTCAGTTGAGCACCGCCTCACGTTCGCTTCACGCCCAACCATGCGCGGCATGTGGGCTCGATGACCAAGTCGTTGGCATGGTTCATGACGTTTTCGGCCCACAGCCCGATGCCGGCCACTCCCAGCTGCGGCCACCAGTTCGCGGCGACGTTCGACACCTGCAGGCGTCGGCATGCCCACAGCCTCGGCCGCCGCTCCAACGCTGATCGACTACGCCATGCGACAGATCCCCGCCCAACACATCCGGGCTGCTGGCCACTCCGGGGTGATCAACTACGTATCGACGTCGCGGCCCGGATCGAGTTTCGGCGCCAGCCGATCACCCTGCCCTACGCCCAGTCCCTGACCGCCGCCGGATTGGTGATCGTCAGCAACTACCAGTACGGAAAACCGGGCGGGACGGCGCCGTCGGACTTCACCCGCGGCTTCGCCGGTGGCGTATCCGACGCGCGGACCGCCTGGCACCTGCACACCGCGGCAGGCGGCGGCCGCAGCGCACCGATCTTTTTCAGTGTCGACGACGATATCGACCGCACCACCTGGAACAACCTGGCGCTGCCGTGGTTTCGCGGAATCAACTCGGTGATTGGCGTGCAACGCACCGGTATCTACGCCGGCATCAACCCCTGCCAGTGGGCCGCCGCCGACGGTGTCATCGGTCGGTCACGCGCACCCGGGCACGTGTGTGCATGGCAGACCCGGTCCTGGTCTCGCGGTCAGATCTACCCCGCCGCGGTTCTCTACCAGCGCATCATCGACACCGCCTCGAATCCGGGGCCCGTGGTCGGCGGCATCCGCGTCGACGTCAACGACGTCCTGGCCCAGGATTGCGGCCAGTGGAATCTGCATCCGTGAGGGCAGGAGTGCGGTTTCCACCTCCCCACGGGCGCAGACATATGGTGGTGTTCACCACGACACAAGGCCTCAAGGAGGACGACGGGCCGCGACCCTCTCGGGAGTAACCGATGCTCGGTGACCACGGCGCTCGCCGAGATCTCGAACGAACCGACCTCGACCCGAACGATGGTGCCGAGGTCGACGAACGGTCGGCGGGGGAACACACGGCCGAGAAGAAGTCGACCTCCGTTCGACGCTGGATCGGCTTCGGCGGCGGTCTGCTGCTTGCGGTGCTGGTCTACCTGCTGCTGCCCGCCGACCTGTCCCACGCGGCCAAGGTGACCGCCGGCATCGCGGTCCTGATGGGCATGTGGTGGATGACCGAAGCGATCCCGATCCCGGCCACCGCCTTGGTGCCGCTGGTCGCCTTTCCGGTGCTCGTAGACGACATGAGCGTCTCCGGTGTCGGCGCCTACTACGGCAGCGATGTGATCTTCCTGTTCATGGGCGGATTCCTGCTCGCCCTGGCGATGCAGCGCTGGAACCTGCACCGGCGTATCGCGTTGTTGACCGTGCGGGCGATGGGCACCAGCGCCACCCGGGTGATCGCCGGTTTCATGCTCGCAACCGGGTTCCTGAGTATGTGGGTCTCCAACACCGCCACCGCGGTGATGATGGTGCCGATCGGCGTCTCGGTCCTGATGCTGGCCGGCACGGTCTCTGCGGAGGGCGAGGGCGGCACGGACGCAGTCGAGCAGCAGGTGAAGAAATCGAACTTCGGCACGGCTCTGATGTTGGGCATTGCTTATGCGGCCTCGGCCGGCTCCCTCGCGACGATCATCGGCACCCCGCCGAATGTGTTGCTGGTGGGCTACCTGCAGGATGAGCAGAACATCACCATCGGCTTCGGCCAGTGGATGCTGCTGGGTCTTCCGCTCGCCGCGGTCCTGCTGGTAGTCATCTGGCTGCTGCTGGCCAAGTTGATGTTCAAGCCGGAGATCGACGAGATCCCCGGCGGCAAGCAGCTATTCGACACCGAGCTGGACAAACTCGGAGCCACCTCCAGCGGTGAGCGGCGCGTGACCGTGGTCTTCGTCCTCGCCGCGGTCAGCTGGATATCGTTCCCGCTGGTGTGGGATAAGCCTCCGGTCTCCGACGCCGGCATCGCCGTCTGTGCCGCGCTGCTGCTCTTTGTTCTGCCGGCCGGGTCGATGATGGGCGAGCGGCTGCTCGACTGGGCCACTGCGGTACGACTCCCGTGGGCTGTCCTGCTGCTGTTCGGGGGTGGTCTGGCGCTGTCCGCTCAGTTCAGCTCCTCGGGACTCACCGCGTGGATCGGCTTGCAGGCGCAGAGCCTGAAGGGGCTGCCCGTTGTGCTGCTGGTGGGGGTGATCACGACCGCGGTGGTCTTCTTGACCGAGGTGACGAGCAACACCGCCACCGCGGCAACGTTCCTGCCGGTGATCGGCGGCGCCGCGGTGGGCATCGGCCAAGATCCTTTGTTGCTGACGATCCCCGTCGCCCTCGCGGCGACGGCGGCGTTCATGCTTCCGGTGGCCACTCCGCCCAACGCCATCGTCTTCGGCACCGGCTATGTCAACATCGGTAACATGGTCAAAGGTGGGATCTGGCTGAATCTGGCGTCGATCCTGCTGATCAGTGTGGCCACCACCACGCTTGCGGTGTGGGTCTTCAACATCGCGACCTGAAGCCCGCTGCGAACCTCTGCGGCCACCGAGCGGGCAGATCGCCTACGCCGGAGGCCCCTGTGAGGATGAGCGATCCGACCATACCTGGTGGAACTTGCCGGTTCTCGGGTCGGGGCCGGGCGCTTCGGCGGCTTGTTCCACCACGATGGGTGCGGTCCCCAGGCTGGCGAAGAACGCCTGCAACCGCTCATCGAGCGCACGCCACATCTGCTCCGGGTCGGCGTCAGACGACATCTCCAGTCGCACCCTCAGTGATCGCGCGCTGGTCCGGATCGCCTGGCACCGATGCACACCGGGGGTCTCCTCGATGACCTCTACGAGGGCCAGCGGCAGCACCGTAACCGCTGTTTCGTCCGGTCCCGCGAATGAGAGGAGGTCGCTGGTGCGGCCTTCGACGGTGATTGCCGGCAGCCGATTACCGCACGCGCACGGGGTGGCGGCCAGTTTCACGCGGTCGCCGAGGTCATAGCGGATCAGCGGCTGCACCCGGTTGGCCAGGTCGGTGAGCAAGACAGTGTGGGAGACAACACCCGGTGCGACGGGCTGGTAGTTCTCGTCGACCGGCTCGAGAAGGTACCAGTCGCTGTTGACATGGAACAGACCGTGATGGCATTGCGTCGACAAGCCCGGGAATTCAGCTGAACCATAACGGTTCTCGACCGGGCAGCCGAACGCCGACTCGATGTCGCCGCGATGCGCGGCCGTCAGCTGCTCGCCTGTGGTGATCGCCAGTAGGGGCTGGATCATCAGCCGGCCAGCACGTTGTTCGCTGGCCAGCAACGCCACGGCGCTGGGGTAGCCCTCGAGGACCGTTGGCTGAAACTCGTTGATTTCGCGCACCAGATCCGGCAGCGGTCGCAGCACCGAGAACACACGCACGCGGTCGGCCATGAAGGTGCTGCGGCGACGGACAAACGCCCAGGCGGCGGAGGCTCCGACGTGCCCGCCGGTGACGAACAGTGCCGCCACCCGCAGCCCGCGCCGCAGCACCCCACATAGAAAGTTCCATCGAACGATGAACTGCCACTCACCGCGACGGCCCACGAACAGGAACAACGCCGAGTACGCGTCGTCGTGAATCAGGATGGCCGGCTCTCCGCTCGTTCCCGACGTCGTCGCGACGAAGTAGCGGCCCAGGTAGCGGGCCCCCAGCAGCGAGTGGTCGGACAGGAAGTCACGCCGCAGCGACGCGATGGTGATGTCCGGATCCGTCACCCAGTCGTCGAAGTGCGTCATCAGCTCGCGCTTGAACACGACGGGCAGCGACGCAAGCGAAACCGGCCCCGGTGCAACGTCTCGGTACAGGCGGCGATAGTACGGTGACGCCGTTCGGGCATGCCGCACCAGCGCCTGCAACCGCACCCGCTGGCGGCGCGCGATCGCCGTGTCGTCACCGCGCCGGAAACGCCAGGCCTCCCAGGCGATCACCACCACACGAACCGTTGTGCGAATTCTGGCAAGTTGGCGCGGGAATGTGCGTCGCATGTGCGCTCCCGGTTATCTAATCGAACTAACTGGTGCCCGCCGGCGATGTCCAGACGCAAAAGACAACGGCACGTCGTAGAAGCACACCGACCACAGTAACCACACCGAGATCAGCGGGGCCGTCTGGGCGAACGGAATGATCTTCGGCGCCGCGGCATGACAGAGCTTCACATCACGGTGGCGGCGACATGCTGGAGGTCTTCGCGTTTGCCTGGCCCGGTACATGTCCCTGACCTGGGCAGTTTCGCTGCGTCTCACGACGGCTGCACCAGGGTCCGTCTCACAAACTGCTTCATTTCCCTGCGGCCGGTGCTTGCAACCGACCGTGAGAACGTGGAATCGATTGTGAGACACGCTAACAACTCATCTGGGTTCCGCTTCCGCGTGGTGAACGCCAATGACCCTCAGCTGCGTGATCGGGGGAATCCCGGTCTCGCCGCGACCGGCGCGGGGCTGTCATGCCGGATGGAGGCGGTGTGCGGATCCGAAGCGTAACGTTATAGATGCGCTCAACGTAGAGCGTTGTCGAGGAGGTCTCAGCAATGACCACTCTCCGTAAAGCAGGCCCGGTGATCCTCGGTGCCGCCGCACTGGCGGCCGCTGTCCTCTCCGCGGCCCCGGTAGCATCGGCCGATCCCGGTCCGGTGCCGTCCGCCCCCTGCTACAACGGCATCACCCCGTTCAATCCCTACGTCGATAACTGCTCCATTCCGTCGCGCCCGTCCCGCGTCCTGGGCTCGGCACCGGACCAGACCGCGATTCTCAACTGCAGTGTCGGCAGCCGGACGTTACGAGCGATATGTTTGTCGCAGTTCGTCAATGGCGGGCCATATCCAGGGATCGCGGTGGGTATCGGATAGTCGTTCCGGCCCGGGACCCAACACCACCACCGCGCCACACCGCTGCCCGGTACTGATTCTGGTGGCCACCGCCATCCGCCGGTGTATCTCTGCACAGGTGCAGTCGCGGGGCATCCAGCCACGATGCGCACGCCTGCCCACACGCTCGTGTCGAAGTCAACGAAAAGCTTAGCGTGCCAATCTAAATCGCGGCCGGAGTGCCGCGGCGCTCCGGCGCCACTAGCGTCCACCTGCAGTTACACAAGAACGTCATACCGGCCGATTACCATTCCACCGGCGCCCTGCACGGCTCCGATGGGAAGGATGAGACGTGAGTTACACCGCCGCTGACATCACCGAACTCGACGATGTCCAGCACACACGCCTACGGCCGGCGGTCAACCTCGGTCTGGATGTCCTGAACACCGCCCTGCGAGAACTGATCGACAACGCGGTGGAAGAGGTGGCCGACCCCAGCCACGGCGGGTCAATCGTCACGATCACACTGCACGCCGACGGATCGGTCAGCGTTGCCGATGACGGGCGCGGACTGCCCGTCGACACCGACGCGGCGACCGGGAAGAACGGCATCGTCAAGACGCTGGGTACCGCGCGTGCCGGCGGGAAGTTCGACGTGCACGCGGACGCCACCAGCACCGGAGCCGGCCTGAACGGAATCGGCGCCGCCGCCGCCGTCTTCATCTCCGCCCGTACCGACGTCTCGGTCCGTAGGGGCGGAAAGACCTACCTGCAGAGCTTCGGGCGCGGCTACCCCGGCGTGTTCGAGGGCAAAGACTTCGACCCCAACGCTCCATTCACCCGCGCCGACGCACAGAAACTGCGAGGCATCGGCAACCGCAAGCCCGACGCCCAGGGCACAGAAGTGCGCATCCTGTTCGACTCGGACGTCGTACCCGATTCCAGCATCGACATCGGCGAAGTACTGCTGCGCGCCCATGCGGCGGCACGGATGTCGCCCGGTGTGCAGCTGACCGTCGTCGACGACGGCTGGCCCGGCGACGAGATCCCGCCGGCGTTGCTCGAGCCGTTCAACGGCCCTTGGGGCACCGACACGCTGCTGGATCTCATGTGCACCGCGGCCGACGCACCAGCGCCCGCCGTTCGTGCTGTCGTCGAGGGCCGCGGCGAATACACCACCGGCCGTGGACCCACACCGTTCCGGTGGTCGCTGACGGCCGGTCCGGCCGAGCCGGCGACGGTGGCCGCGTTCTGTAACACCGTGCGCACTCCGGGCGGAGGGTCACACCTGACCGCGGCCATCAAAGGCTTGTCCGATGCGCTGTCCGAACGGGCGTCCCGCATTCGCGACCTGGGCCTGGCCAAGGGCGAAGAAGGCCCGGAGCCACAGGATTTCGCTGCGGTCACCGCGCTGGCGGTCGACACCCGTGCCCCCGATGTGTCGTGGGACTCCCAGGCGAAGACGGCGGTGTCCTCGCGCTCATTGAACGTGGCGATGGCTCCGGATGTGGCACGCAGTGTCACCGTCTGGGCGGCCAACCCCGCCAACGGCGACGCCGTGTCGCTGTGGACGAAGCTGGCCCTCGAGTTCGCCAGGGCGCGGCGCAGCGCCGAAGGCGCCAAGGCACGGTCGCGTGCGGCGTCCAAGGCCAAGGGGCTCGGCACGAATCTGTCGTTACCACCGAAACTGCTACCCAGCAGGGAAACTGGGCGTGGGTCGGGAGCAGAGCTGTTCCTGTGCGAGGGCGACTCCGCGCTCGGCACCATCAAAGCCGCACGCGACGCGACGTTCCAGGCCGCGTTCCCGCTGAAAGGCAAGCCGCCCAACGTGTACGGGTTCGCCCTGAGCAAGGCCCGGGCCAAGGACGAATTCGATTCGATCGAACGGATTCTGGGCTGCGGGGTGCGCGAGAAATGTGACCCGGAGCAGTGCCGCTATGACCGCATCCTGTTCGCCTCCGACGCCGACCCCGATGGCGGCAACATCAACTCGAGCCTGATCTCGATGTTCCTGGACTTCTACCGCCCGCTCGTCGAAGCCGGGATGGTGTACGTCACGATGCCGCCGTTGTTCGTCGTCAAGAACGGTGACGAGCGGATCTACTGCCAGGACGAATCCGAGCGTGACGCGGCGGTGGCCCAGTTGAAAGCCACCTCGAAACGCAAGGTGGAAGTTCAGCGCAACAAGGGCCTCGGCGAGATGGACGCCGACGACTTCTGGAACACCGTGCTGGATCCGCAGCGGCGCACGGTGATTCGGGTCCATCTCGATGACGACGAAAAAAAGCTGCACCACACGTTGTTCGGCGGACCGCCCGAGGGCCGGCGCACGTGGATGGCCGATGTGGCCGCCCGTGTCGACACCTCTGCGCTGGACCTCGACTAGGAGTATCACGTGACTGCCACGCTGGACATTCCCGAACAGAATGCCGATCTGGTGCTCGACCAGAGTGCCGATGACTACTGGAACCACTACCAGCTGACGTTCGCGCTCTACAGCGTCAGCGACCGCGCCATCCCGTCGGCGTTCGACGGGCTGAAGCCGGGTCAACGACGTCTGCTCTATCAGATGCACGATTCGAGGCTGCTGCCCGGCAACAAACCGCAGAAGTCCTCGAAGGTCTGCTCGGCGGTCACCGGTAACCTGCACCCGCACGGTGGTGCGTCGATGTACGGGGCCGCGGCACTGATGGCTGCCGAGTTCCAGCGCGTGAAAGTGATTGACGGACAAGGCGCATTTCCCCGCATCCAGGGAGACATTCCCGCCGCCGACCGCTATACCGAGATGCGGCTGTCGGCTCCCGGCGCGGCGCTGACCGCCGAACTCGACGACCACGCGGTGCCGATGGTGACGACGTTCGACGGCGAGTGGACCGAGCCGACGATGCTGCCGGCCCAGTGGCCGGTGCTGTTGTGCAACGGCGCGGTCGGCATCGCCGAGGGCTGGGCCACCAAGGTGCCGGCGCACAATCCGCGAGAGATCATGGCCGCCTGCCGGGCGTTGCTGAAGACGCCGAACATGACCGACGACAGGTTGGTGAAGCTCATTCCAGGACCCGACTGGGGGTGCGGGGCCACCGTGGTCGGCACGGCTGGTCTGCGGGAGTACATCACCACCGGCCGGGGCGCATTCACGGTGCGGGGCACGGTGAGCGTCGACGGTAAGAATTGCGTCATCACCGAACTGCCGCCCGGTGTCGCGAGTAACACTGTGCAGGAAAGGATCCGGGCGCTCGTCGAGTCCGGCGAGATGTCCGGCGTGGCCGACATGTCGGACCTCACCGATCGACGCAACGGGCTCCGCATCGTGGTCACCGCCAAACGCGGCCACAGTGCTGATCAGATCCGCGAGCAGCTGCTGGCGCTGACTCCACTGGAGTCGACCTTCGCCGCCAGCCTGGTCGCCCTCGACGAGAACCGGGTGCCGCGCTGGTGGTCGGTCCGCGAGCTGATATCGGCATTCCTGCATCTGCGGGATTCGGTGGTGCTGCATCGCAGCGAATACCGCTTGGAGAAAGTCACTGCGCGCCGGCACCTGGTGGCCGGCCTGATGACGATCCACCTCGATATCGATGCCGCGGTCGCGGTGATCCGCGGCTCCGACACCGTCGACGAAGCACGCCAAGGATTGCAGGAGCGGTTCGCCATCGACGCCGTCCAGGCTGATTACGTTCTGGCGCTGCAGCTTCGGCGGCTCACCAAGCTCGACGTCATCGAACTGCGTGCCGAGGCGGACAAGCTCGACGCCGAGTTCGCCGAATTGACTGAGTTGGTGACCAACCCGGACGCGCGCCGGAAGGTGATCGACTCCGAGCTCGTCGAGACCGCGAAGCTGTTCAAGGGACCGGAGTTCGACCGCCGGACCGTGCTGGACGCCGAGGGTGTTCCGGTGACGCCGGGCGCCGACGAGGACGGCCCGCGCGAACGAAAGGTCAACGCCGCCTGGCGTCTGGATGATCGGGGGGTGTTCTCCGACAGCCACGGGGAGCTGCTCACCTCGGGTCTCGGGTGGGCGGTGTGGACCGACGGGCGGGTGAAGTTCACCACCGGAAATGGTCTGCCGTACAAGATCCGCGATATTCCGGTGGCACCGGATATCACCGGGCTGTTGTGCTCGGGGGTGCTCCCGCTCGGTTACCACCTGGCACTGGTGACGCGCCGAGGCAAAGTCCTGCGTATCGATCCGGCCGCGGTGAATCCGCAGGGCGCGGCGGGCAACGGGGTGGCCGGGATCAAACTGGCCGGCGACGGTGACGAGGTGATCGCCGCACTGCCGGTGTCCTGCGGCAACGGCGAGGCCATCCTGTCGGTGTCCGAAAAGGCCTGGAAGGTCACTGAAGTCGCCGATATCCCGGTGAAGGGCCGCGGCGGTGCCGGCGTCGGCTTCCATCCGTTTGTCAAGGGCGAGGACACCCTGGCCTCGGCGTCGATCTCGGCCACCGGCTACGTGCGCGGCAAGAGGGCCGTCCGCGCCGAGAACCGCGCGAAGGCGTCGATCAAGGGGGCCGGGACGGACGTGACACCGGCGGATCAGCCGTGAAGCGGGGGGTCGCCGATGAACTCCACCCCGGCGCTGATCGCAGGTCGGTGGCGCAGGACTCGGTAATGGGCCAGTCGGCCGAGCCCTTTTGTGGTCAAGAATTGTGCGCCCTGCCATGACGCGGCCAGGCGCTCGCTGGCGGCATACGGGCTGTCCGGGTCGTCGGGGTCGTGGATGAGCAGCAGCGGAGGGTAGTCGGCCCGTCGACCGACTCGGGTCATATTCGTCTCATGCAGCGGCATGGCGATGCGTCTTTCCAGACGACGGTGCAGGCCCGTGCGGATACGTCGACCGAAGCCATGGCGTGCGGCGAACAGGTCAAGATAGAGCGGAAAGTCGCCCATGGGCGCGAAGAAGACCAGTCGTCCCACCGGTGCACCCTGCGCGGCCGCCAATGCGGTCGCGTTCGCGCCGAGTGAGTGAGCGACCACCGCGTGGGCGGACCCATGGGTCTCGATCATGGCCGCAATCGCGTCGGCACACTCGGTGGCTGTGGTGCGCCCGGGGGCGAGCGCACCTGGATCGGATTCGTTGTGACTGGGCAGGTCGAACGCGATGACCCGATACCCGGCCTCCACCAGCGGTTTGACGAACATTGCCAAGTGCGGGCGCTGTCCGCCCCAACCGTGCACCAGATATATCGGCGGCCCCTCGCCCCATTCCTCACCAACGACCCGATGCCCATCCCAATACGCTTCTACCGGCCTGCCTGGGGACACACCCGGTGGCATGCGCAGTCTCGACTCGAGAATCGGTGGGGTGCACCACAACTCGACCGCCCACCGGGATCCCCACCACGGCGCGAACCGCTCGAGCAGCGAAAACCGCCGGCGCACCCGCTCATCGACCGGGGGAAGAATTCCAGAACCGACGACGTCGAGCGGAGGGATCTCGGCGGGCTGCCCGGGCGCCGACGCCGGTTGGGGTGCTCCGTCCGTCATGAACCTCGATCGTAGTACGGGCTCGGACGGGCGTGGCGGCGTCGGGACTATCCGGTGAAGCCCTCGCCTTTCGTCGAACGGTCGTGGTGGGTGAAGGTCAGTGGGATGTGCTTGCCGCGGGCGATCTTGTTCAGCATCGCGACCCGCTCACGAGCCGCCGCCCCGCTCTTCTTCCTGCGCTCACGGATCGGGTTGGACCAGGGCAGTTTGTCGGCAACGGTCGCGATGCCGACATTGAGTTTGGTGATATTCGCGAAGACCCGCACGCGGCGTTCGAAGTCGTAACCGAGCGACTCGAAGAGGGTGCCCGCCACCATGGCTTCGATCTGCTGGTACCCGTATACGACGCCCGCGGGCGCAAGGGCGATGCTGGCGGTGATCTGGTTGGCGTATCGGGAGACCACCTTCTTGATCGGGTCGGGAAGCGCATCTGCCAGGGTCGTCAGGTGCGCGGGACCGGCAATGGCATCGACAAGCTCGGCCCGCCACGGCGACGGGTTCCCTCCGCGGGCGAGAACATAATTCAGCGATTTGATCAGCTCTAGGCCGTTAGGCGAATGGAGCAGTTCGGGCGCTCCCCACAACCGCCCGGAGTAGGTCGAATACTCGGCGAGGTCCTCGAGCTGCTGCGGGGTCAGCTTGCGCCCGAAGGCATGGTCGACGAGGCGTCCGAGCAACATACCGCTGCCGAAGCCGAGCAGCGACGTCACCGGAATGGGTTCGCCGAACTTGAGGTAGACGTCGTCACCCCACTTCCGCCGTAGCCCGCGGCTGGCCAGTGCGTGCATCAGCCGCACCCGCACCACATCCTGGAACGCCTCCGAATGGCGGTCGAAGATGTCCGGCAGCGTGAATTCGGCGAATACCCGGGCTGTTTCGATGAAGCGACGCGGACCGTCGTCGGCGAAGCGACCGGTGGCACCGGTGGCCGCGGAGATGTCGCCGGTCATCGCGGTCTCGTAGAACGCCCACGAGCGGATGATCGTGGTGGCGGCCCATGTGCTCGACATCGCCAGCATCCGGCCGCGCTCGGCGGCGACGAGATCGAACTGGGCGGGCAGCTGGTCCAGATGCTCGAAGAGATCCACGAACTCCTGCGGCGGATCGTCGAGCGAGGCGATGCCCTGAGTCAACGCCTGCTCGAAGAGTGCTCGGCCCTCTTCGGCACCGAGGTGTTCGAACGCGTCGACCACGCCGATCATGAGTTCGTCGCGCTGCCAGAAGTAGTCGTCGCGCAGGCGGGTGAGGTCGTTGGGTTCGACCTCTCTGTCGATGTCGATCCATTCGCCGAACAGGACCTCCCGCATCTGTCGCCACTGGTCGGCGAAGTGGTCGCGACCGGGCGGGATGGGCCGCAGCGGCCGATCGGGATGATCACGCCGGTTGAAATCGACGTCCTCGAGGAGGATCTGTGGACGCTCACCAGTCACCGTCATGAGGCGACGCTATCGCGGATACAGCTATTTGGGTACGCCGGTTCTCGGATTTGCGGGGGATGGCCGCGTTCGGGGCATCGGCCTCGAACGACGGATCGAGGACACCCCGGTGCGCTTGCGCGCGGGGCTGTGGCGGTGGCTGACGCCTATTTCGAGTGCCCGGCCGTGAACGCCTGGATGTGGGCTTGCGGTATATCGCCGAATTTCAGCACGAGTATTGGCCGTCCCACCTCGTTGAGAGGGAGCCCGAGGTGGCGATAGCCCCAACCGAAAAGGCGTTGCCGGGCTTGGTGGAGAGCCTGAAGAAGATGATTCCCGGACCAGCTGCGGCACTGAAGGCCACCGCCGCCGTTCATGTCGCAGTGTCGCACTACTTGGTACCTAGTGTGTGACTCAAGCCAACGGTAGCAGCTGACCGTTATTCATCGGCATCGAACGGCAGGGCGTCGGTATAGGTCATGTCCTCGCGATCGCGGCGTCCGAAGATGAACTTGTCGTCGACACCAGGGCGTTGACGAATCTGATCGAACCAACTCTGGCCGGACGGCTCCACCCGAGACCAGTCCCACAGCACTACGCGGCGCGCGATCTTCCAGCTACCGGCGCGCCGCTCAAAGCGATCCCAATAGCGACCTCGCACCATCTCGTCATGGAGTTGACCCTGGTCGTCGCGACGCTGGTGGAAAGAGGTGAAATAAGACTCCGCGCGAGCCGTATCGCCGTTGAGATCGATGAGGACATTGCTGATGGAGTGCTGGGTCAACAACAGAGGTGACCGTGCCAGGTTGGCCACGATGTTGCGCACCGGTCCGTTGGCCAGGCCGTGATAGTCGGTGCCGTCGTCGTGAAATCCCGACGCGTACAGATCGACATCGCCTCGATCAGTCCCTCGTGCGATGCGGTAAAGAACCTCGGTGATCTGCTGTTTGTCCGCCAGCTCCCGAACCACAGCAGCGAGGTCGTTCGTCACGGCCATCTCCTTAACATCACTCGATCACTTGAGAGCCTGAGCTCCCGGTATTGACATTTGTATGTCAATGCGTCCTGCGTGACGTCATGATTTGAACAGCTCGCTGCGAACCTATCGAATTGGAACCGCTGGGGCCCCGAGGACCAAATCGGAACGTTGAACCACATCCAGCCCCACCACATCATCGCGGCGGGCGCTCAGGTCTGCACTGGCAAGGTTTTCCATCTGAGCATTCCGGTCGGGAGCAAAGGGCCGCAGAACGGCGCGATCCACTTGATACCGATGCAGCCCTACGGATTGGGAGCCCCACGGACTGCAGGTTTCCGATGACTGGATCATCATGCCGTTGCGGTCAGGCACGCAGTGGGACGGCCTGTCCCGCTGCGCCTATGGTGGCCTGCTCTACAACGGTTACCCGGTCGATCAGATCTCCACCCGCTTCGGAGCCCGCAAGCTTGCGATTGATGCAATCACCGATCGCCTCGTCAGGCGAGGTGTTCTCCTGGACATTGTGGCGCCGAAGATGAACGGACACTGCGCGCCGACCGCGACGCGTTCAGCCAGTGGCAGTTGCGTCAGCGTGTCCTGTCTGGGATCGTCGCCGTGGATGCAACCGCCGCAATCGGTTTCACACCGGAAGCCGAGAGATGGCCGATACCTTGGCTATCCCCACGTCGACACCGTCACCTAATTGCGAACCTGAGTCAGGGCGCTCATGACCGAACCGAGTTCTGTCGACTCCCGACGCTCCGACAGCAGGATTCCACTGAGTCCGGTTCTTTCCGACACGCGCGACTGGACGAGGGCAGCCCGGGGATCAGGAACGCGGCCCGGAAGGATGCGGGCACTGACCATGTCCGACATCGTCATCTGGCGAACCCGTCGATGAGGTCCCTTACGACCGGTCGGAGATCACGCGGTTGACCTCACCGGCTTCCCCGTGACCCACCCATTTCCAAACGTGGTTGCCGTTCGAACTTGACGGAACAAGCGGCCCGCGGCGCTGGCAGCGGTCATGCGCCCGCCCCATGCGACGCCGCCCATATCGGCCGTGTCATCTTCCTGTTCTGTCCTGTGTCCGGGTGCCGGAGTGGGCAGTTCGTCGAATCAGAATCCTCGCCTCGTCGTGGCTGAGCTGCTGCAGCGCCGCTGACCGCCCAACCATGCCCGCCCCACACCAGCAGTCGAAGTGGTCGGCGCGCCCTCATAGGTCTCTCCTAGTCCAACTCGGTTCGGGTGGCGATGAGTATCCGCCAAACGCGAGCGGTTAGTCGACGACCTTTGTCAGCCGTCATTTCCCAAGGGAGAGCGTCCGATATCGTGATTTTCACCCCGCGTGACTGAGGGGTTTCGGACCACGGCGGACCGAATGAGGATTCTTGCGGCGAGCCTCCGTCGGTCACCGAGATAGGCCGACGCTCGGCCAGGACCAAGGACCGGAGGTGAATCGCCGGCCGTTCAACGACGGGAACGTCTAGCCGGCGCCACCCGAGTCCGGATGGCCTTCTCCCAGATGGCGCTGAGCGCGTCGATAAGCCGGTCTTCGTCGAACTGCCGATCGAGGGAGAACCAGACGTAACAGGTGTATTCGAGCATCGCGCCGAGTGCTTCTGCGGTGTATTCAGCGTCGACGTCAGGGCCGCCCACGCCTCGCGCCTTCATCGCCTCGATTCCGCGCTGGGTCCGCTCGACGAACGCTCTGCGAACGTCCAGGCGCAGATGTCTCATGTCCGGCGAGAAGGTACCGACCTGTTCCATCAACGCCAGAAATGTCGCATTCGGCCGGTACGCGTCGACGTAGCGGCGGACGGCGTCATGAACGCGGTCATGGAACTCATCGGCGGCAACCGGCACCGTCAGTGCAGCGAGCATCTCGTCGACGACGGCGTAGGAGACCGCCTTGAAAATGGACTCTTTGGTGTCGAAGTAGGTATAGAAGGTGCCGTGCGCGACGCCGGCCTCGGCGACGATATCGCTAACCTTCGTGTCGATGAAGCCTTTGCGCTCGAATACGGCGCGCGCCGCAGCTAGCAGTGCCCTTTTGCGCTGAGCACCCCGAGCCGTCGCCGGACCTTCGTCCCTGCGTGCTTGTTGGTCCTCTGTGGGCACGCGCAACAGGTACTCCTTGGTCGTTGACGTCAGAGTCTCAGAATATCGACACGTCCGCTCCACCGCCGTCCACGGTCAACGTCTGGCCGGTGACGTATCCGGAATCAGCAGATACCAGGAAGGCGACGGCTCCGGCGACATCTTCGGGTCGGCAGACCCTGCCGAACGGTGCGGACTGATCCATTTCGTCTATCGAGCCACCCGACGTCGCAGCGTTGACGAGACGACGGCCCATGTCGGTGGCCACCAGTCCGGGCGCGACGATGTTGGCCCTGATGCCGTGCGGTCGCTCTTCGCGGGCCAAGGTCCGGATGAATGTCTCCATGGCCGCTTTTGCCATCGTGTAAGGCGCCGCACCGGCCGGTGCCGGTCCGACGGTATTACTGGAGATCATCACCACGTCACCCCGGTCGCCGGCCCGCAGGCCCGGCAGCAGTGTTTGAACCAGGTTGATCGGGCCGAAGGTGTGCACCTGCATGAGCGACTCGAATTCGGTGATCGCAGTGGCCTCAATGCCGCGTCCGCGGCTCGCCGTACCGGCATTGCTCACCAGAATCCCGATCGGCCCGAGGTCGCGACGCACAGCCGCGACCATGGCCGCGACCGCTTCCGGGTCGTCTATCGAAGCGCAGAACGCGGCGGCGGTGCCGCCCGCGGCGGAAATCTCTTGCACCACTTCGTCGGCCGCGCCAGCGTCGCGGCGGTAGTTCACGGCGACGGCAGCGCCGTCGGCGGCGAGGCGGACGGCGATGCCGCGACCCACGCCGCGCGAAGATCCGGTAACGAGCGCGACCCGGCCGGCCAGTGTCCCGGTCACCGGATCACCGCCCGGCCGACGAGGTCCTTCAAGACCTCGTTGGAGCCGCCGTAGATCCGCTGAATGCGTGCATCACGCCAGATGCGCGCGATCGGGTACTCCTCCATGTATCCGTAGCCCCCAAACAGTTGCAGCACCCGATCGACGACCGTCCATTGGAGTTCAGTGGCCTTGATCTTTGCGCCAGCGGCTTCCTCGGCTGCCAGCTCGCCGCTATTGAGTGCCAGGATGCATTGATCTACGTAGCTCTGCATGATCAGGATGTCGGTGTGCAGCTCGCCGAGTGCCACGCGCACCGATTGCAGCTGCGCCAGCGGTGCGCCGAATGCGATTCTCTGCGTGCAGTGTTCGAGCGCCAGTGCCAGCGCGTGCCGCGCCGACGCGACCGCGGACACCGCGATGGACAGCCGCTCGCGAGGCAGGTTGGCGATCGCGTGACCGAACCCGCGGCCGGGTTCACCGATGATGTTCGCGACGGACACCCGGCAGTCCGAAAAGTACAGCTCGGCGGTGTCCTGCGCTTTGCGACCGATTTTGGCCATCGCGCGGCCCCGCTCGAATCCCGGTGTACCGGCCTCCACCACTACGAGGCTGGTACCCCGGCCGTCTCGTTCGCCTGTGCGCACCAACACGATCGCCAGATCGCACGTGGCACCGCTGGTGATGAACGTCTTCGAACCGTTGATCACGAGTTCGTCGCCATCGCGGCGCGCGGTGGTCGTGATGGACGCCAGATCGGAGCCGGCTCCGGGTTCTGTCATCGCGAGTGCGGTGACACCGTCGCCACGCGTGAATCTCGGTATCCACCTCATCTTTTGCGCATCGGTGGTCAATTCGGTCAAGTAGGGAACGACGATATCGTTCTGCATCAAGAACAGGTCGCTGGCGGCGCCGGAGCACACCACCTCCTCGGTCATCACGGCGTTGTACCTGAAGTCGACAATGCCGAGACCGCCATAGGCGGCGGGACACTCGAAGCCCAGGAAGCCCGCATCGGCTGCCTTGATAATGAAGCCGCGATCAGGTGTCCCTTGCTTCTCCCACTTTTCGACGTACGGGACCGCCTCGCGGTCGAGGAATGCACGAAACGCCGACCTGAACGCTTCGTGGTCTCCTTCGTACAGCTCCCTACGCACGGACGGCGACCGACTGGGTCTCCGACAACGATGCAGGCGGACTGAACCACGGTCCGAACTTGTCTGCAAATTGCGTCGCCCGCGTCACGAACGCGTCGCGACCCCCGGGGTATCCGTCGATGAATTGTGCTGCACCACCGGTCCATGCCGGAAAGCCGATGCCGAGAATCGATCCCACGTTCGCGTCCGCGGTGGAGCGGAGCAGTCCGCTCTCCAGGCACCGCGCGGTGTCGACTGCCTCCGCGAACAGCAGCCGGTCCACCAACTCCTGCAGATCCTCAGCCGGCCGGGTGGGACCGAAGGCCTCTTCCAGACCAGGCCACAGTCCCGCCCGCTTGCCCTCGACGTATTCGTAGAAGCCGGCTCCGGCGGCCCGGCCCGCGCGCTTGGCATCGTCGATCATCGACTCCAGCACCCGGTCGCCGGGATGCTCGGCGAACTCCGCGCCGGTGCGTTGTGCTTCCTCGCGGAACTGCCCGTATATCTTGTGCGGCAACGTCAGCGTCAGCTCATCGAGCAGCGCCAGGGTGCCAACTGGGTAACCGGCCTGCTGCGATGCCTGCTCGATCGACATCGGTGCGATGCCTTCGCCCACCATGGCGGCCGCTTCCAGCAGCCTGCTGAGGATCACGCGGCTGGTGAAGAAACCGCGGCCGTCCCCGACAACGATGGGAGTCTTGCCCAGTTGGCGCACCACGTCGAAGGCCTTCGCCACGGTGGCGTCGGAGGTCCGCTCGCCCACGATGATCTCGACCAACTCCATCCGCTCGACCGGCGAGAAGAAGTGCAGACCGATGAAATCCGCCGAGCGGCCGACGCTCCTGGCAAGGGCGCTGATGGGCAACGTCGAGGTGTTGGAGCACAGCAGTGCATCTGGTGAGACGATGTCGACGACCTCACCGAAGACCTTCGCTTTGAGGTCCGGGTCCTCGAAAACTGCCTCGATGACCAGATCACATCCGCTCAGGTCGGCGACGTCGGCCGTCGGCGTGATGCGAGCGAGGATCGCTTCGGCGTCCGCAGCCGCGCGCCGGCCGGCGGCGACCTGCTTGACCAGCACCCTCTCCGCGTACGCCTTGCCCTTCTCCGCGTGCGCCAGTTCGAGGTCCTTGAGAACGACCTCCATGCCGGCAAGCGCGCTGGACAGGGCGATACCGGCTCCCATCATGCCAGCCCCGAGCACCGCGACCCGATGTGCCGTGTGGGTCGGAAAGCCTTGCGGACGGCTGGCGCCCGCGTTCACGGTCTGCCGATCGAAGAATGTGCCCTGGATGATGTTCTTCGCGATCTGGCCGGTAGCCAGCTCGACGAAGTAGCGCGTCTCGATGTCGAAAGCCGTGTCGATGTCGACCTGGGTGCTCTCCACCGCGGCAGCCAGGATGTTGGCGGCGGCAGACATCGGGGCGCCCCTAAATCGGGCCCGCAGACCCGCCGCACGCCCCGGCAACAACGCCTCAACCGCCGGTTCGTAGGCGGTCCCACCGGGAATGCCCGCGACCGGATCCGCTTGTTGACCAATGCCGGTAATCGCGGCGTCGATCCAGGCGCGCGCCGCAGCCACCAATTCCTCTGGTGTGGACACGATTTCGTCGACCAGGCCGAGCTGCAGCGCCTCTGTCGGACGGAATGCGGTACCGGGCAACAGCACCTTATCCAGCGCGACGGCCAAACCCAGCAGACGTACGGTGCGCACCACACCGCCACCGCCGGGCAGCAAACCGAGATTCACTTCGGGCAGACCGATGCGAACCCCCTCGCCGTCGAGAACGATTCGGCGATGGCACGCGAGGGCGAGCTCCAGCCCACCACCCAATGCGCTGCCATTGATCGCGGCAACAACTGGCACATCGAGCTTCTCGATCGCGCGTAACTGGCGTTTGACCGCGTTCACAAAATCGGTCAGCTGCACGGCATGGTCCGGTTGCGCCGCCAACAGGTCGTGCAGATCACCACCGGCGAAGAACGTGGACTTGCCGGAGGCGATGATCACGCCTTTGAGCGCCTCACCCATCCCGCCGATGCGGGCCAGCGTGGCGTCCATCGATTCGAGGTATGCGGCGTTCATGGTATTCACCGACTGCGTCGGGTCGTCGATGGTCAGCGTGACTACGCCGCCCGTTTCGGCCCAGTCAATGATGTTGTTACTCATGGAAGTCCCTTTCAGAGCCGCTCAATGATGGTCGCGATGCCCATTCCGCCGCCTACGCACAGGGTGACCAGACCACGGCGCTGATCGCGGCGCTCGAGCTCATCAATGATCGTGCCGATCAGCATCGCGCCGGTGGCGCCAAGTGGGTGGCCGAGGGCGATCGCACCACCATTGACGTTGACGATGTCGTGCGATATGCCGAGATCACGCATGAACCGCAGGGGCACCGCCGAGAATGCTTCGTTGATCTCGACGAGGTCGATGTCCTTGATGGACAATCCCGCAACGGCCAACGCTTTGTGCGTGGCCGGCGTCGGACCGGTCAACATGATCGTGGGCTCCGATCCGCTCACCGCGGTCGAAACGACCCGCGCGCGGGGGGTGAGGCCCAGTTCCTTGCCCACCTCTTCGTTGCCGAGCATCACGAGCGCCGCGCCGTCGACGATTCCGGAGCTGTTTCCGCCGGTGTGTACATGGTCGATTGCCTGGAGCCAATGGTACTTCTGCAGCGCGACGGCATCGAAGCCGCTGCGTGTACCGAGTTGGGCGAATGCCGGCGTCAGCTTGCCGAGCGTCTCCAGCGTCGTCCCTGGGCGCATGTGTTCGTCGCGGTCCAAGATGGTGACACCGTTGCGGTCGAGGACTGGAACTACCGACTTGTCAAACGCGCCTTTGGCCCAGGCTTTTTCGGCACGTGACTGCGACTCCACCGCATAGGCATCGATATCCTGCCGACTGAAGCCTTCGATGGTCGCGATGAGGTCAGCTCCGATTCCCTGTGGGACGAAGCCGGTCGTCAGATTGGTCTCCGGGTCGTTGGCCCAGGCGCCACCATCGGATGACATCGGCACCCGAGACATGCTCTCGACCCCGCCGGCCAGCACCAGGGATTCCCAGCCGGATGCAACCTTCTGAGCGGCAATGTTGAACGCCTCCAGCCCAGAGGCACAGAACCTGTTGAGCTGCATGCCCGCAACGGTTTCCGGCAGCCCGGCCGAGATCGCCGCGATGCGCGCGATGTCGGCACCCTGATCGCGCAGCGGTGACACACAGCCGAGCACGAGGTCATCGATCCTGTTCGGATCCAGGCCGGCATTCCGCTGTTGCAAGGCGTGAATGAGACCGACCACCAGAGTGATCGGCTTGACGCCGTGTAGCGATCCGTTGCGGCCCTTACCTCGTGGCGTTCGCAGGGCATCGTAAACAAACACGTCGTGCGGCATGACGCGCTCCTTCGTTGCAGAGATTTGGTCGACGATGTGGTCCACCCGCCCCAGCAGCGGCGCCCAGTCGCTGGAGCCATGGTGTGCCAACTTGACATGTATGTCAAGTTGGCAGCTCACATCCACCGCTCAGGCCGCTCGGCCGCCACCGGAGAACCGGGCGGCAGCTGAACGCTTTCAGCCATAACCCATGTGATCGGCGGGAAACGTTGATTCACCAGTGCAATGGCATCCTCACCTGCCTCGGCCGCCCACCTGACGGCGCCGGTCATCGCGTCGTCCGGATCCGGTCGGCACCAGCGCTCAGCCACTCGAGTTGAGCGATCGTTTGTCCGAGGTTGCCGGACAGTGTGTTGACCCAGTGCAGGGGAGTTTCGCCACTTCGATCAGTCGGATCCGGAGCCGCCTAGCTCTCCCCTTAGTCGGAGCTCGCCGTCGGCTGTCGGCTCGTAACCTTGAGCTGCGAACGCCGCGACAACCCTGGAGGTCACGTCTGGTTCAATGACGCCGTTGGTAAAGCATCCGAGGGCTCGGAGGTCCACCAGCAACGCGGCGATGATGGGGCCCGCATTGCGTGGCCGTCTCACAAGCGCTTCGAGTACCTTCCGCACGCGAGACTCTTTGTTGGGCCCGCCTTGCGAATGATGTTGCGGTGCAAAATCTTCGAAGCCGTTCTCTTGAACACCGCTGAATGTTGAGGATAGGTCGGGCGGTCGACCCCTCCGTTGTACAGCTGTGCGAACCGTGCGGCGATATCCGCGCTAACAGGCGGGCGACTCACGATCTCCTGCGCTTCCCACTCTCACCACCATCGCGGCTCCACCCCTTGGGCATTCTCATCAAAATGCCCAAGGGGACATTTGAGGTGAGAATTGGACATCAAACTTGAGAAGCCACAGATGTCGCTTCTAACGTGCCATATTCGTAAACCGCGACAGGTGCAACTGGTGCGCGACCGTCACCGTTCTCGTCGGCCCCGCACGGTGTTTCGCGACAATCAGGTCGGCCTCACCGCCGCGCGGGTCGTCGGTTTCGAACGCATCGGGCCGATGCAGCAAAATCACCATGTCCGCATCTTGCTCGATACTACCCGATTCGCGTAGATCAGCTAACATTGGCTTCTTGTCGGTGCGCTGCTCGGGTCCACGGTTGAGCTGACTCATCGCGACCACCGGGACTTCCAGTTCTTTCGCCAAAAGCTTGATCTGCCTGGAGAATTCGGAGACTTCCTGCTGTCGCGACTCGACCTTCTTTCCGGAGGTCATCAGCTGCAGGTAGTCGAGCACGATTAGCCGGAGTCCCGCTTTCTGGTGCAGGCGGCGGGCTTTGGCGCGGATCTCCATCATCGTCAGATTCGGCGAATCGTCGATGTACAGCGGGGCTTCGCTGATCTCACTCATGCGCCGGGCCAACCGAGTCCAGTCGTCATCGGTCATCCGGCCCGACCGCATGTCGGCAAGCTTGATCTTGGCCTCCGCCGACAGCAACCGCATGACGATCTCGGACTTGCTCATCTCCAGCGAGAACACGATGCTCGGCATGCGGTTCTTGATGGAGCACGAGCGCAAAAAGTCCAGCCCCAGAGTGGAGTTATGGGTGGGGATCATTGCCCGGCCCGCGAGGTACAGGTGGTCGGCATTGTCGACCTCGACGCATCGCACCGGAACACTCGCAATGGGCCGAACGTCGACGATGAACCTGGATGACACTCGCGCTTTACCACCAGCCCGACGTTCCTTGTGCGCCAGCGCCTTGCGCGGCAACCGGAACACATCATCATCGGTGGAGAAGTTCAGGATGAACGCTGTCGAGCTGTCTTCCGACCGCCCCCGGACGCGTTTGGTTGCCCGCCCACATCGGTACCCGAGACTGACGATGAGCTCGAAGACGTCATCGGCCAACCGCCTGTTGGTCACCGAGAACTGGACCGTTCCGCCGTTGGTCACCGTTCCGTCGGTATCCAAAAGACCGGCGAGCATCTCACGCCGCTGGGCTTCCGAGGCGCGCAAGTATTCGACCGGAATGTGCTTGTTGTTGAGCACTCCGATGGTGCGAAGTCGAGCCTGCAGCGTGCCGACCTCGTTTCGGCACTGCTGGCAGAGCTGGAGTCCACATGATGGGCCTCCGCACCGTGAGCACGTCGGCGCCGACACCGGCTCGGAGATGAACCGTGCCTTGCCCCCGCAGACCCGTCCGCACGTGCGGACCTGACTTGTCTGGGGCACGAAGGACTTTCCACACACCACGCAGCTTCGAGCCAGTGGCGCACCCGCCGCGGGAAGACGCAGCTGGTAGCGATTCTTCGCCGCGTCAGATTTGTGCGCTTCGATGCCCTCGCCCTCGATACACATGACGATCTCGGGATCGGCGACGGTGATCTGGGCTGCTGCGCTGGTTCCAGCGCCCAGCCAGGCGCCGAGGGTGTACGGCGGGACGAGCAGGTCGCGATCCGGAGCCTGTAGCGGCTCGGCATTCGTCACCGAGTGGTTGAGCCGCTGATCCTTCGTCGAGCAGCGCTGCGTCTCGGCGATCTCCCGCGTTGTCCTGACGGCAGCGAAGGTCCGTTGGTTCTTGGTCCGGTTGTAGCCGACCGCGGCGGCCTGCGCAGACTTTCGCGGCGCCCGAGTCTCCGTCAGCCACTGATGCTCAGCATCGGCAACAAGCACCGTGCCGTCGGAGAACTCCACCTCGTAACACGGCCGCCCAACCATCACCTCGGTCGCCGCCACCACGCGTGTGGGACGCCCGTCGGCGTCAATCAGGTAGTCCCCGACCGCGACCTCGCCCATCGTGGTCCAGCCGTCCGGCGTCGGCAGCGGCGTATCCAAGGCCAGCGCCTTACCCATACCCGGCCTGGCCGCCACCACGATCATCTGGCCGGGATGCAGTCCGTTGGTCAGCTCGTCCAACTCCGTGAACCCGGTCGGCACACCACGGGACAGCCCACCGTTGGAGGCGATGGCGTCGATCTCGTCCATCGTGGGCTGCAGCAGGTCTTCCAGCGGCAGGAAATCCTCGGCGGTCCGCCGCTCGGTGACGTCGTAGATCTCGGCCTGCGCCCGGTCCACGATCTCGTTGACGTCGGCGCCCTCGGCACCGGCGTAGCCGTACTGCACCACCCGGGTGCCCGCCTCCACCAGCCGGCGCAGCAGCGCCTTCTCGGCCACGATGCCCGCGTAGTACCCGGCGTTGGCTGCGGTCGGCACCGTCGAGATCAGGGTGTGCAGATACGGGGCGCCACCGATGCGGCGGAGTAGCCCGCGGCGGTCCAGCTCGGCGGCGACGGTGACGGCGTCGGCGGGCTCACCGCGTCCGTAGAGATCCAGGATCGCGTCGTAGACGTTCTGGTGGGCGGGCCGGTAGAAGTCGCCCGGGCGCAGCCGCTCGAGCACGTCGGCGATCGCGTCCTTCGACAGCAGCATGCCGCCCAGCACTGACTGCTCGGCCGCGAGGTCCTGGGGAGGCTGGCGACCGAAGTCCTCCGAAGGAGCAGGACTATCCATCCCGGGCTGACCGAGATCGTCGACGACCGCCATCGGGATGCCCCCACCTCCTCCTAGGACCTGTCGAACGAGAGTTCGACGAGCTGGCCAGAGACTCTCACGGCCCACCGACGAAAATCGGTGACCGTGATGAAGTTCCGCACCGCCGACGGCTCACGCTAGACGTTGCTGGGGCCCTCGCATACCGGGCCTGTTCATCAACCTGTTAGTGGTTTGTGGATAGCTGGGGAAACCGGTGTTGAGGCCTTGGGGAAAACCTGTGGATCGGTACGTATCTTTTTGCGATCTGCCCAGCTGAGGGCAGGGTAGACCCACACAGGTTCTGTGGATGTTGAATTCGTCGGCGTGTCGTCACCGGTTGCGATCTCGGGCGTGTTGTGTTGCCGGGGGTTATGCACAAGGTTAACGGCTGGTTAGATTAGCTGAGTTGGTCGGACCGGAATGTGTTCGCCAGCGAACGACAATTCCCCGAGGGCGACCTCGACGCGGCCGCCACCCGGGGAATTGACGTGTAGAGCTAACTTTGCGCGACGACGTCGACGGTCACGTCGACGTTGACCTCGGGGTGCAGATGCACGCCGACGGTGTGGGCACCGGTCGCCTTGATGTGGGCCTTGGGCAGCTGCACGGTGCGCTTGTCCAGGTTGGGGCCACCGGCCTTCTTGATCGCCGAGACGATGTCGTTGGCGGTCACCGAGCCGAACAGCTTGCCGGAGTCCGCCGCGGCCTTCACCGGCAGCGAGATCGAGCCCAGGGCCGCGATGGCGGCCTTGATCTCGTCGGCGTGCTCACGGTCGCGCACGGTCTTCACCTCGCGCGCCCGGCGGATCTCGTCGGCCTGCTTCTGCGCACCGCGGGAGGCCACGATGGCCAGCCCGCGCGGCAGCAGGTAGTTGCGTCCGTAACCGTCCTTCACCTCGACGGTGTCACCGGCCACACCGAGGTGGTCGACCTCGGCAGTCAGAATCAGCTTCATCTCGATACTTCCGTTTCTCTACCGTGCCGCCGAGGTGAACGGCAGCAGAGCGACCTCGCGCGCGTTCTTGACGGCGATCGCGATGTCGCGCTGGTGCTGCACGCAGTTGCCGGTCACCCGGCGGGCGCGGATCTTGCCTCGCTCGCTGATGTAAGTACGCAGCAGCTGGGTGTCCTTGTAGTCGATGTCCTGCCCCTTCTTGGAGCAGAACACGCACTTGCGGGTCTTGACCGGCTTCTCCGGTGCCGGGCGCCGCTTATTGGACTTGGCCATGGGTCAATCTCTTTCGTTCTCAGGATGGCGCGCCCCAGGCGCGCAAAGGTTTTCGTTGGGTGTCAGAAGGGCGGTTCGTCGTCGCCACCGGCGAACGAACCCGACGCCGGGGCACTGCCCCACGGATCGTCGCCTGCTTCGCTGGCCGCCGCCGCGGGACGGGAACCGCCGCCACCGCCGCCACCGCCGAAGCCGCCGCCGCCACCGCCGCCACTGCGCGAGGCCTTGTTGACCTTGGCGGTGGCATAGCGCAGCGACGGGCCGATCTCGTCGACCTCGACCTCGAAGACGGTGCGCTTCTCGCCCTCGCGGGTTTCGAAGGACCGCTGCTTGAGCCGGCCGGTCACGATGACCCGGGAACCCCGGGTGAGGCTCTCGGCCACGTTCTCGGCCGCCTCACGCCAGATGTTGCAGCGCAGGAACAGCGCTTCGCCGTCCTTCCACTCCCCGCTCTGGCGGTCATAGATCCGCGGTGTGGACGCCACCGTGAAATTGGCGACGGCTGCACCGGACGGGGTGAACCGCAGTTCGGGGTCGGCGGTCAGATTTCCGACGACGGTGATGGTCGTGTCACCGGCCACAAGGTCCTCCTGGCATAGGCGGATGGATTCACCGCGAGCCTACGTAACAGCTCCGACGCGCGGCGAGGTTATCCACTGACGTGACTAGTGCTTGTCGGTCCGCATCACCTTGGTCCGCAGCACCGACTCGTTCAGGTTGAGCTGACGGTCGAGCTCGGACACGGTGGCCGGTTCGGCCTTCACATCGACGACGGCGTAGATGCCCTCGGCGTGCTTGGCGATCTCGTAGGCCAGGCGGCGCCGGCCCCAGATGTCGACCTTGTCCACGGTGCCGCCGTCGGTGCGGATGACGTTCAGGAACGTCTCCAAGGACGGGGCAACGGTGCGCTCGTCGAGAGTGGGGTCAAGGATGACCATGATTTCGTATGGACGCATGGGAACCTCATCACCTCCTATGGTCGTAGCGGCCACGGTAGGTCCGTGGCAGAAGGGTCGCCTGCGTCGGCAACCTGGCCAGGCTACTCCAGCGCTGGCTGATCAGCGAAATCAGCTCCGTTGGCGGTAGTACTTCAGCGCCCCGGAGAAGTATCGGTAGTACATCTTCGTAGTACATTGTCTACTATGAGCGATGTCCCGATCCGCGTGCTGAATCAAGAAACGGCCAGGGTGCTGGCGCGGGTGAAAGCCGGCGAAGAGATAACCGTCACGGAGCGCGGCGCGGTCATCGCGCGAATCGTTCCGGCGTCCGCCGGGCCGCTCGACGAGTTAGTCAGCGCCGGCCGGGTGCACCCAGCAACGACACACGGTCGCGCACCGAGGCCGACGATCCCCCTGGAAACTGGACCCGACGCCGGCGCGCTGCTATCCCAGATGCGCGAGGCGGAACGGTACTGAGACTGATGATCTACCTTGACACGTCCGCCCTGGTGAAACTCGTCCGTTTGGAACGGGAATCGACGGACCTCGCCGACTGGCTCGACGAGCGAACCGAACTTCGTTGGATCACCTCAACACTGGCTGAAGTCGAGTTGCCCAGAGCCCTCATCCGGGCAGGGCACCTGGCCGGGCTGGCTGCGGTGCCGGCCGTCCTGGCACGCCTTGACCGATTCGAAATCGACTCCGTTGTGCGGGCGACCGCTGCGGCCTTTCAGGACCCCGCGCTGCGTTCACTCGATGCCATCCACCTCGCTACCGCCGACGTCGCGGCATCCGTAGCGACACTGACGGCATTCGTCACCTACGACAGCCGACTGTCCGGTGCCGCCCATGCTCTCAGCATGCCGACTGCGGCACCGGGGACGAACTGAACCCTGAACCGCTCGGAGTCGTCGACATCCAGCGCGGTGTTACGCGGGAACAGTGCTATCGCGACTTGCATCCGGCGTCTGCGGTTCGGGATCCCCTAAGGCACTGTCGCGTGGTCGCAGCCAGCGCGGGAACCGCGTCGGGTACGCATCGGGCGCTCCGTCGAACACCCCGCCGGCCGGATCGTCCACCCTGCCGTTCCAGCGCGCCAGATCCAGCTCGGGCCGGTAGATCTGGCGGACCACCAACACCATCAGTGCGATCACCGCGATGTCGCGCAGCAGCACCGTCACGGTGAACCACTGCTCGGGCAGGCCCTTGTTGCCCTCGCCATACAGGTAGAACATCCGGGGCACCCACACCAGCATGTCAATGGTCATCCACGCCAACAGGATTCGACGGTGCGGTAACGCCAGGACCGCCAGCGGCACCAGCCACAGCGAGAACTGCGGACTCCACACCTTGTTCACCAACAAGAACGCTGCCACCGTCAGAAAGGCCAGCTGCGCCACCCGGGGCCGCTGCGGCGCCGTCCACGCGATGTACGCAATGGCCGCGCAACACAACAGGAACACCGCCACGACGAACGTGTTGAGAATCAGCGGTGGCTGCCAGAACCCGAGATTCGAGTCGAAGCCACCCCAGCCGGTAAGCGACTTCACCACGTTGTAGAGCGAATCCATGTCATCGCCACGACGGGAGTTGAGCCGGAAGAATTCCGACCAGCCGCGCGGAAACAGCAGCATCACCGGCAGGTTGACCACGAACCACGCGCCGACCGCCGACACCACCGTCCGCGAGGCGTCCGGCATCCGGTCACTGCGCACGGCCAGGACCAGGAGCGGGAACAGCAGCAGCGCCGGATACAACTTGGCGGCCACCCCGAGTCCGATCAGGATCCCGGCCAATACCGGTTTGCGCCGCGCCCAGGCCAGCAATCCGCCAACCGCCAAAGCCGTTGCCAGCGCATCGAAGTTGGTGAAGACCTGGAATACCAGCACCGGCGACGCGGCCACCAGCGCCGCGTCCCAGACCCGCCGGCCTGCCAACCACGAGGACGCCCATACCGTCGTCAGCCACGCCAGAGCCAGCCCGAACGCCGAGAAGTTGAAGAACATCACCACTTCGGCGATCACCGGCAGCGACACCGCTCTGGCCAGCGCGGTGTAGGTCTTGGCCAGCGCCATCGACACGTACTGGTACACCCCGGTCAGCACCGGATACTCCATGTAGCGGATCGCGGGCCTGCCGTCGTAGCGCGTCTGCGGCCGGCCGCTGGAGTCCGTCTCGATCCAACTGGACTTGTACGGAAAGCGCCCCTGGCTCAACAACTCCGCGCCATACAGCGGCACCGTGTCGGAGTAGCACAGTTCGAAGTAGGCGCGCTGGTTCTGCCAATTCGCCACCCGCTGATCGGGCGGCCCGCTGCCGACGGTCTGCAGGCACGGCGCCTTGGTGGAATAGCCCAGCGCCAGCACCACCAGCGCCATCAGGAACATCACCCGCAGCGGAGTGAACACCCTGGTGCGCCCGATCAGGGCATGGCGACCCACCGGGCCACCGACCACCTCCGCGAGTGCGGAACCCAACGTGTCGGTGCGGCTGGGCATGTCGCGGTCGTCGGCGCTGCGCCGGTCATCGGCCAGCGGCATCGGCGACACGGTGGCCCGGGCCGAGCCCACCGACGCGGCACCGGCCGGCGCGCTGGCCGGCCGGTCCGCCGAGGGGTCCTGCTGCTGGCTGTCGCCGTCGGTCACGGCGGCGGAGGCGGAGGCGGGAGGGGCGCGTTGGGGTCCCCGTCGACGGGCGGCGGCGGTGCGTCCGGCGGTAGCGGCGCCCCCGGCGGCGGCGGAGCTCCGGCCGGCACGGTGATGGTCGTCGGCGGGCCGATCGGGATCGTGATGCCCGGCGCGACTTCGATACTGGGCTGGATGACCGTTTCGGTCACGGTCGGTGTCGGCGGCGGAGGCGGCGGCGCCGGAACACCTGCGTAACCGCCCACCTCGGTCGGCTTGGGGAAAGACTCGTTGTCGGTCCCCTTCAAGGCCCCGTCCATCGTCGCCTTCCAGATGTCCGACGGGATGCCCGACCCGTACACCTGACTGCCGCCCTTGGTCACCAGCGGCTGGGTGCCGTCGGTGGTGCCCACCCAGACCGCCGTCGACAGCGACGGGGTGTAGCCGACCATCCAGGCGTCCCGGTTGGCCCCGGTGTCGCCGAGCTGGACCGTTCCGGTCTTGGCCGCCGAGGAGCGCCCGCCGGCCAAATTGTGCCCGTTGGACCAGCCCGCGATCGGCTGCATGGCCGCGGTCACGTTGTCGGCCACCGCTTTCGGGATCCGCTGCTCTCCGCTGTTGTCGGCGGTGCTCGCGTCGAACAGTACTTCGCCGCGGGCGTTGACGACCTTCTGCACGAAATGCGGCTTGTGATAGACGCCGGAGTCGGCCAACGTCGCGTACGCCGACGCCATGTCGAGCACTCGGGTCTCGTACTGACCGAGGACGACACCGTTGTTGGGCGGCCCGCCCTTGCCGTCCTCGGACAGCGTGTGCGGTACACCCGGGAAGCTCTCGGCCACCCCGGCACGGTGCGCGGCGTCGGCCACGTCGGCCGGCCCGTTCTTGAGCTTGAGCATCAGCCGGTAGTACGAGGTGTTCAGGGACCGTTTCAACGCCTCGGCGATGTTGCAGACACCGCAGCCCTCACCTTCGACATTGGTGATGGTGATGCCGTTGAGGGTCACCGGGGAGCTGTCGACCTGATAGCCCAGACCCATTCCCTGTTCCAGCGCGGCCACCAAGGCGAACACCTTGAAGGACGACCCGGTCGGCAGCCCGGCCTGGGCGAAATCGAAGCCCTGGGCGTCCGATCCGCCGTAATAGGCCTTCACGCCCCCGGTCTTGGGGTCGATGGACACCACCGCCGAGCGCATATCCGGCATCTGACCGTCGAGGTACTTCGACACCGCGTCCTCGGCGGCCTCCTGCGCCTGCGGATCGATCGTCGTGGTGATCTGCAGGCCCTGGGTGTTCAGGGTCTGCTCGTCGATGTTGAACAACTCCAGCAGTTCCTTGGTGACCTGCCGTTCGATCAAGCCGTTGGGCCCGGTGGTCACGTTGGCCGAACGGGCCTCGTCCGGCGGCACCGTCGGCGGGAAGACCTGTTGGGCGCGTTCCTGTTCGGACAACGCACCCATCGACACCATGCCGTCGAGAACCCAGTTCCACCGCTTGAGCGCGGCGTCGGGATCGACTGCCGGGTCCAGAATCGACGGCCCCCGGATCAGCGCCGCCAGCAGAGCACCCTCGGCGACGGTCAGCTGTTCGACCGGCTTGTCGAAATAGGCCTTCGAGGCCGCCGAGATGCCGTAGGCGCCCCGGCCGAAGTAGATGATGTTCAGATACGCCTGCATCACTTGGTCTTTGGACCATTCGCGCGACATCTTCGTGGAGATGACGAGCTCCTTAGCCTTACGGACCAGACCGCCGATACCGGAGCGGGCGTCGCCCACGAGCGCGTTCTTCACGTACTGCTGGGTGATCGTCGATCCGCCCTGCAGATCACCACCGAAGAGGTTGTTCTTCAGCGCCCGGGCGAAACCCGTCAGCGAGAAGCCGGGGTTGGTGTAGAAGTCACGATCTTCGGCCGCCATCACCGCGTTGCGCACCTGGACCGGCACCTGGTCGATGTTGACGTCGACCCGGTTACCTTCCGGGGGAACGATTTTGGCGAGTTCCGAACCATCGCTGGCCAGGATCGTCGACACCTGGTTGGTCCGGATGTCACCGGGCTGGGGCACCTGAACGATCAGATAGGCCATGCCGAAGGTGACGATCGGAAGCACCACCAGCACGACGACGCACAGGTACAGCGACCGGCGCACCCACTTCCAGTTGATCTGCTGGGAGAACGACGGCGGCTTGGGCGGCGGGGGGCCCGCGGGCCCACCGCCCGTCGGCGGCCCCGGCGGCGGCTTGGGCGGCGGCGTACCGTCCAGGGCCGCCTTGACAACGTCGATCGGGTCGCGCAGCGGCACGGTGTCGTCGCGAACCGGCTCGATGATCGAGGTCAGCCGGTCATCGGGCGGAACCTGTCGGCGCGGCGCGCTTCGGGCCGGACCAGACGGGCGCGCCTCGCCGGCCATCGGGATCCTCGTCGTCGGGTGCTCGGAGTTGCCGGACGCACCGTCGGCCCCCGATCCCATGCGGATGTCCGTGGCAGGCCGGTCGTGACGCCCTTCGCTATTCACTGGCCGTGCGCGCGTCGGAGCGTGCCGTCCGGGTGCCCCGGCGGGCACGCGTTCCCTTGGCGGGACGTGGCGCTCCGAGCACATAGGACTTGACCAAGTGATTCCATTCGCAGGTCCGGCATACCTCCACCACGTGCACCGAGAACTCGTCGAACTTCGTTGCGAGCAGCACCAACTCCTCGGCGGTGCGCGCCGAACCAGAGACCGCGCCCAGGTGATCGCCGAACACCCAGGACACTAGCGTCAGCGGCTCCTTGCGGCAGATGGGACACATCACCGAACTGGGCTTGCCGTGAAACTTGGCGGCGCGCAACAGATAGGGATTGGCGTCGCAGACCTCGGAGACGCCCGTCCGACCGGAGTACACCTCGGCCAGCAGGGAGCGTCGCCGAAGGGCGTAGTCCACCACCTGTCGCTGCAATCGCACGATGACCAGAGTACGTCGGGGATCTCAGCACCGACACGCAACCGACTCGCGGGTGGCCGTAATTGTCCGCCTGGTCTGCGCTCTTGCCGGTCGAACTCTTACGATCATCGCCGTGGCGACTTCGCAGACGGCTGGCACGCGCGCCAAGGACAGCGACCGCAACGACATCTGCCAGATCCTGGACACCGCGCTGTCCGAGGGGCAGCTGTCGATGGCCGAGCACGGGCAGCGGGTGAAGAGTGCCACCAACGCCACGACGCTGGGGGACCTGCGCGCACTGGTGTCGGATCTGCAGACCGCCAACGCACCGGTGCAGCTGCCCACCCTGAAGAAACCCCGGCTCACGGCAGCTTCCGGTGCCAACGGCAGTTGGGGCATCCGCGCGGCCATCGGCGCCGTGCTGATCCTGCTGGGGATCGGCATCGGCTGGGGTCTGTACGGCAATACGCCCTCGCCGCTCAACTTCACCTCCGATCCCGGCGCCAAAGCCGACGGTGTCGCGCCCGTGGTGCTGACACCGCCCCGCCAGTTGCAATCACTCGGCGGACTCACCGGACTGTTCGAGCAGATGAAGAAGAAGTTCGGCGACGCAGAAGGCTACCGGCTGGTGATCTACCCCGACTACGCCTCGCTGGATCGGCCGGACCCCACCGACGACCGCCGCGAGCTCAGCTACACCTACCGCGGCGGCTGGGGCGACCCGAGTTCGTCACCGGCCAGCGACGGCGCCAAGATCGTGGACCTGAGCAAGTTCGACGCCAAGGCTGTCGTAGGGGTGCTGCGCGGCGCTCCGGAGACCTTGAACATGAAGCCGGCCGACGTCAAGAGCACCTACCTCATCGTCGAGCCCAGCCGAGATATCACCGCTCCGGACACGGTGACGATCTCGATCTACGTTTCCAGTGACTTCGGCAGCGGCTCCGTCCAACTCGACCCGGACGGCTCGGTCAAGCAGGTCAACTACCCGTAAGTGGAGCGGCGTCCACCAGGACCGTCGGCGCTCAACTAGCGCCGAATATATCGCTCCGATACTATCTTCAGAGGTGTCGAAGCGCCGTAACGGACGAGCAAAGGAGGTGACCCGATGCTGGAGCTTGCCATCTTGGGTCTTCTCCTCGAGTCGCCCATGCACGGCTACGAGCTGCGCAAGCGACTGACGGGTCTGTTGGGAGCGTTTCGCGCTTTCTCCTACGGCTCGCTGTACCCGGCGCTGCGCCGGATGCAGGCCGACGGGCTGATCGCCGAGGACGCCGCCCCTGCCGGAACGACGGTGTTGCGCCGCGCCCGCCGGGTGTACCAGCTCACCGATGCCGGCCGCCAACGCTTCGCGGAGTTGGTCGCCGACACCGGTCCGCAGAACTACACCGACGACGGCTTCGGTGTGCACTTGGCGTTCTTCAACCGCACACCGGCCGAGGCGCGGATGCGGATCCTGGAAGGCCGCCGCCGCCAGGTGGAAGAACGCCGCGAAGGTCTGCGGGACGCCATCGCACGAGCGAGCAATTCGCTCGACCGCTACACACGACAACTGCATCAGTTGGGCCTGGAGTCCAGCGAACGCGAAGTCAAGTGGCTCAACGAGCTGATCGCCGCGGAGCGGGTCGCCCAGACCCACCCAGACCAGGCCTGACGCGGCCACCGAAGTACCTGAACAGCAGCCAGTAGAAGTACAAGTTAGGAGAACGTCCATGACGGAGCACAACGGAGCGTCGACAGATGTGCGGGTCGCCATCGTCGGCGTCGGCAACTGCGCGTCCTCACTGGTCCAGGGCGTGCAGTACTACAAGGACGCCGACGCCAACGCCACCGTCCCGGGCCTGATGCACGTGAAGCTCGGCCCCTACCACGTGCGCGACGTGAAATTCGTCGCCGCGTTCGACGTCGACGCGAAGAAGGTGGGCTTCGACCTGTCCGAGGCGATCTTCGCCTCGGAGAACAACACCATCAAGATCGCCGACGTGCCGCCGACCAACGTCGTCGTGCGCCGCGGCCCGACGCTGGACGGCATCGGCAAGTACTACGCCGACACCATCGAGGTCTCCGACGAGCAGCCCGTCGACGTCGTCAAGGTGCTCAAGGACGCTCAAGTCGACGTCATGGTGTCCTACCTGCCGGTCGGCTCGGAAGAAGCCGACAAGTTCTACGCGCAATGCGCCATCGACGCAGGCGTAGCGTTCGTCAACGCACTGCCGGTGTTCATCGCCTCCGATCCGGTCTGGGCCAAGAAATTCGAGGACGCCGGTGTGCCGATCGTCGGCGACGACATCAAGAGCCAGGTCGGCGCGACGATCACCCACCGCGTGATGGCCAAGCTGTTCGAGGACCGCGGCGTGCAGCTGGACCGCACCATGCAGCTCAACGTCGGCGGCAACATGGACTTCCTGAACATGCTCGAGCGGGAGCGCCTGGAGAGCAAGAAGATCTCCAAGACCCAGGCCGTCACCAGCAACCTGCAGAAGGAATTCAAGACCAAGGACGTCCACATCGGCCCGTCCGACCACGTCGGCTGGCTCGACGACCGCAAGTGGGCCTACGTGCGGCTGGAGGGTCGCGCGTTCGGTGACGTGCCGCTGAACCTCGAGTACAAGCTCGAGGTGTGGGACTCGCCGAACTCCGCCGGCGTCATCATCGACGCGGTGCGGGCGGCCAAGATCGCCAAGGACCGCGGCATCGGCGGACCGGTGGTCGCGGCATCGGCCTACCTGATGAAGAGCCCGCCCAAGCAGCTGCCCGACGATATCGCCCGGGCGCAGCTCGAGGATTTCATCGACGGAGAGTAGTCGTTCGTACCGAGACTGCGGTCAGATCGCGACTGGGACGTCCCATCGCGATCTCGCCGCAGTTTCGCGTTAGATGAGTTCTGTGATCTCCGACGAAGAACTGCTCGGCCTGGACGAATTCGCACTGCTCCCCGAGAACGCCGCGCAGGCCGGGGTGAGCGGTCCGCTGCCGCCGGTGACCAGGATCGAGTCCGGCCCGATCAGCGCGCTGAAGTGGGGCGCCGAACCGCCCCAGGTCGTATTCCTGCACGGCGGCGGGCAGAACGCCCACACCTGGGACACCGTCATTCTCGGCCTCGGTGTTCCGGCACTGGCCATCGATCTGCCCGGCCACGGCCGCTCGGCCTGGCGGCAGGACGGCGACTACGGCCCCCGGCTCAACGCCGAAACCCTGCGGCCCGTCCTGAACGACTGGGCGCCCAGCCCACGACTCGTGGTCGGAATGTCGTTGGGTGGGTTGACCGCGCTGCGCATCGCGACCGTCGAGCCAGCGCTCGTTCCCGAGCTGGTACTCGTCGATGTCACACCATCGGCGCCGGAACGTCATGAACAGATGAGCCAGGCCCAGCTGGGCGCTGTCGCGCTGGTGCAAGGTGAGCGCACGTTCCCCAGCTTCGCCGCCATGCTGGACGTCACCATCGCCGCTTCGCCGACCCGGAGTCGAGAATCGTTGCGCCGCGGTGTCTTCCACAATTCCAAACAGTTGGACGACGGCACCTGGACGTGGCGCTACGACTCGTTCCGCAAGGGTGCGGGTGCCGGCGAGGGGCTGCCCGAGTCGTTCGCCGGGCTGTGGGATGACGTCCCGTCCATCACGATGCCCACCACCCTGGTACGCGGCGCCAACTCCTTCTTCGTCAACGATGACGACGCCGACGAATTTGCCCGCACCGCACCGGGTTTCCAGCGGGTGATCGTCGTGCCCGATTCAGGCCACTCGGTGCAGGGCGACCAACCCCGCGCGCTGGTCGACATTCTTCGTGACGTACTCGGCTGAGCAGTTTCCCTGTTGTTCACCCGCTGATTCCCAGTAGATTCTCAGCTGATTCCCGGGTTGCCATAGCTTCGGGCTCATGGCTCTGCTGCCGCTGAATCTTCTGATCAATCACGACGGGCGCTCGGCGCGGCAACGCATCACATGCCGCTACCGGTGCGGCGATGCGTGCTCGCACCCAGCACCGAACACCAGTGATAACGCTTATTTCGGGGACCTCGTCCGGGAAGCGATGTCGCGGCGCTCCGCCCTGAAGGCCGCCGGCGTGGCGGTACTCGCGGTCGGCGCGGGCTCCGCGCTGGCGGCATGCGGCGGCGCCGAGACCAAGCCCACCGCGCAGTCAACGGCAACCACATCTGCGCCCCCGCCTGCGCCGCCGGCCGGGATGAACTTCGCCGCCGTGGCACCCAATATCGAGGACGCGGTCGTCGTTCCGAAGGACTACCAGCAGGCGGTGGTGATCAGTTGGGGTGACCCGGTGCTGCCGGGCGCCCCGGCCTTCGACGTCACCAAGCAGAACGCCGCCGCGCAACGTCAACAGTTCGGGTTCAACAACGATTTCGCCGGCCTGCTACCGATCGACGGCTCCCCCGGCCACTACCTACTCGTCGTCAACCACGAGTACACCACCGAGCGGTTCATGTACCCCGGATACAACGAGAAGCAGCCCACCCGGGACCAATTCGAGACGTCGGTCGCCGCACACGGGTTGTCGGTCGTCGAGGTGGAACGCACGCCCGAGGGACTCAAGCCGGTGCTGGGCCGCTACAACCGGCGCATCACCGCCGACTCACCGTTCACCCTGGTGGGCCCGGCCGCCGGCAGCGAATTCGTCAAAACCGCTGCCGACCCAGGCGGCCGCACGGTGAGCGGCACCGTCAACAACTGCTCGGGTGGTGTCACGCCGTGGGGCACCGTGCTGTCCGGCGAGGAGAACTTCAATTCCTACTTCGGCTCCGCCGAGGGCGCCAAGGCCCCGACCCCGATCGACGCGGACCGATGGAAGCGCTACGGCATCAAACTCAAGCCGAGCGAACGGCTTTGGGAGACCTTCGAGCCGCGCTTCGATCCCACCAAGACACCCAACGAAGTCAACAGGTTCGGCTATGTCGTCGAACTCAACCCGTGGGACCCGCAGTCGGTGCCGGTCAAGCACAGCGCGATGGGCCGTTTCAAGCACGAAGCCGCCAACATCTACGTCACACCCGACGGGACCGTCGTCGCCTATAGCGGTGACGATGAGCGGTTCGACTACATGTACAAGTTCGTCTCGGCCAAACAGATCCAGCCCGGACGCGACGGGGCGGCGATGGCCCACAACATGACCATCCTCGACGAGGGCACCCTCTACGTCGCCAAGCTGTCCACCGACATCCCGGCCAATCAGATCGACGGCTCGGGCACCCTGCCCGCCGACGGTTCCTTCCGCGGGTCGGGTACCTGGCTCCCGCTGCTACGCACGGGTTCGGACGGAGCGGCCGACTCGTTGGTAGACGGTATGACCGCCCAAGAGGTCGCGGTGTTCACCCGGTTCGCCGCCGACAAGGCCGGCGCCACCAAGATGGACCGGCCCGAAGACTTCGAAGCCAACCCGACGAGCGGCAAGGTCTACGTCGCGCTGACCAACAACGACGAGCGCGGAGCACCGGGCAAGGCCGCCGCCGACGCGCCCAACCCCCGCAATGACAACAAGAACGGTCAGATCCTCGAGATCACCGACGACCATGCCGGCACGTCGTTCACCTGGGACCTGCTGCTGGTCTGCGGGGATCCCGCCGCCGCCGACACCTACTACGGCGGGTTCGACAAATCGAAGGTCAGCCCGATCTCCTGCCCAGACAATCTCGCCTTCGACAAGCACGGCAATCTGTGGATCTCCACCGACGGCAACGCCCTGGACTCCAACGACGGCCTGTTCGCCGTCGCGCTCGATGGACCCAATCGCGGTGAGACGCGCCAGTTTCTGACCGTCCCGATTGGGGCGGAGACCTGCGGGCCGATCGTGCTGGACGACCTCGTCACGGTCTCGGTGCAGCACCCCGGCGAGCATGACGACAACAGCATCGACGACCCCCTGTCCAACTGGCCCGAGGGCGGCAACGGCACCGCCCGCCCATCGGTCGTGGCGGTATGGAAGCCGAGCGGGAATATCGGCGTCTAGCCGAGCCGACCATGCCGCCGAGGGACGAGACGGAGGAGGAGCGAGGCAATCCGGCCTAGCCGAACGTAGGGTCCAGGTGTGGCCTTTCCCATTCGCATCGGGGTGCAACTGCAGCCGCAGCATTTCACCGACTACAATCAGATCCGCGACGCGGTGCGCCGCTGTGAGGACATCGGCGTCGACGTCGTTTTCAACTGGGACCATTTCTTCCCGCTGTACGGCGATCCCGACGGCACCCACTTCGAGTGCTGGACCATGCTGGGAGCCTGGGCCGAGCAGACCTCCCGCATCCAGATCGGCGCCCTGGTGTCGTGCAACTCCTACCGCAACCCCGAGCTGCTGGCCGATATGGCCCGCACCGTCGACCACATCTCCGCGGGTCGGCTGATCCTGGGGATCGGCTCGGGATGGAAGCAGAAGGACTACGACGAGTATGGATACGACTTCGGCACCGTGGGAAGCCGCCTCGACGATCTCGCCGGCGCGCTTCCTCGGATCACGTCGCGGCTGGCCAAGCTCAACCCGGCTCCGACCCGCGACATCCCGATTCTCATCGGCGGTCAGGGTGAGCGCAAGACCCTGCGCCTGGTCGCCGAGTACGGGGATATCTGGCACGGATTCACCAACGCGCAGACCTATCCCGGCAAGGCCGAAGTGCTCGATCGCCATTGCTCGGACGTCGCCCGGGACCCGACCACCATCGAGCGCTCGGCCGGGGTGGAAGGCGGCAAGGACCTCGAGGCCCTGCGGGCCAGCGCCGAGGATCTGACCGGACTGGGTGTGACCCTGCTGACCGTCGGCGTCAACGGACCCGACTACGACCTCGGTCCGGCTGAGGCGCTGGTGCGCTGGCGCGACAACCGCTGATCCGGGACCGGTTGCCTCGCTAGCAGGGCTCGAACTCCAGCGGCAGCGACTCCAGGCCGAAGGTGCCGGCGGGCCACAGCACGGTGGCCTCGCCTGCCTGCCGATAGTCGGGGATCCGGGCGTGGAACTCCTCGATGGTGAGCCGCAATTCCCGCCGGGCCAGGTGCGAGCCGAGGCACCGGTGGATTCCACCGCCGAATCCGAGGTGGGTGGCCTTGGCGGTCAAGTCCATCTCGTGCGCGTGCGGGCCTTCCCGATTGGCCGTGAAGAGCATCAGCATCACCTGCGAGTTCGCCGGGATCCGCACCCCCTCGACCTCGACGTCTGCCGTCGTCACGCGCGGCACTCCCGGCACCGGGCCCTCGAGGCGCAGCATCTCCTCGACGAACGGCGGGATCAGCGATGGATCGTCGATCAGCCGATGGCGCAACACCGGATCGTTGGCCAGGGTGTGCAACGAGAACCCGATGGCACCGGTGACGGTGTCGAGCCCGGCCAGGATGATCAGGAAGCACAGGCCCAGAATCTCTGCGTCGGTCCAGGCCTCGTCGCCGTCGAGAGCCAGGATGTTGCTGAGCATGTCGTCGGCCGGGTGACTGCGTTTGAATTCGAGCTGTTCGGCAAGGAATCCGAAAAGCGCCATGCTGCACTCGATCACCGACTGCGACTGCTCCCGGCCCAGGGACGAGATGTCGGCCCCCTTGATGATGCCGGTCACCCAGCCCAGGAACTTCGGCAGGTGTTCCAGGGGTAACCCGAACAGCGTCAGGATCGCCTGGGTGGGGAATTTGTAGGACAGATCCGCCACGACGTCGCAGCGCCCGAGCGGGGCGAAGGCGTCGATGTGCCCCCGCAGCTGTGCGCGCAGATCGGCATCCATCGCTTCCATGCGTTTGGGTCCGAACATCGGGTCGAGCACCCGCCGGTAATCCGCGTGTCTGGGTGGGTCGATCGCGATCGGGATCATCCGAATCGCGTTGGCGACCCCGTCGAAGGCTTTCGCCGAGGAGAACAGCTCGGGGTGCTTCTGGGCATAGCGGACGCCCTCATGACTGGTGATCAACCAGATCGAGCCGACCCGGTAGACCGGACCCGGTCGGCGTAGATACTCCACGGCCGCGGTGCGCCCTTGCGGTACCGGTGTGTCCGCGTAGTAGGAGTCGGGCAGTTCCGTCGTCGTCATCCCCGGAGCGTAACGAGACTCACAGTCTTGTTACGAGTGATTTGGCCAGATCCACGCCAGAAACCGGGAGGATGTCCACGAGCATGTATCCCCCTGACGGCAGAGAGAGCGATGCCCAAGCGCTATGGGGTCAAAGAGAAGGATCAGGTCGTTGCGCATGTCCTCGACCTGCTGCTGACCGGGCGGCTGCGCTCCGGTGACCGGGTGGACCGCAATGAGGTCGCCGCCGCCCTCGGGTTAAGCCGGGTGCCGGTGCAGGAGGCCCTGGTGCAGCTCGAACGCGACGGCATTCTGGAATCGCGCTACCACCGTGGTGCGTTCGTCCACCGCTTCGATGCCGACGTGCTGCGCGAACACCACGAGGTGCATGGCCTGCTCACCGGTGCGGTGGCCGCCCGCGCCTCGACCAACCTCCGGGCTGCCGTGCTCGACGAGCTCGACCAGGTGATGACGATCATGCGCGCCGCCGCCAGACCACTCGAGTACATCGGGGCCGCCCACCGGTTTCGAGACATCCTCATCAAGGCATACGCCGGCCCACGGCTGACGGCGAGTATCCGGGCGTCGCGCAGCTTCATGCCCAATCAGTTCTGGGCCACCAACCCTGACGGACCCGCCCTGCTGATGCCGCTCGCCGAGACCGAATACGACGCGATCCGTCGACACCAGCCCGCGGCGGCGCGGCAGGCGTGCGTGGACCGCGCCGATCTGATGGCCGACGCGCTGATCATCGAGCTGAATCGGCGCGGTGTGTTCGCGGAATTGAACTCCGTCTGAGCGCACTGCGTGGCCGCACTGCCGTCGGTAATACCGTGAGCACCCGGACTGACCCCTCCCGGGCATGCTGACCGTCAGCACGGTTGGAGCAAGTGCGCCGCGAAAACCGCGTATCGCGCGGTTGACAGCCACCGACAGGTTAGACTAGCGAACTATGATTGAGGCCGAGCCGCAGGTCACCGACCTGTCTGGTGACCTGCAACGGGTCCTCTCGAAACTGTTTTCGGTCTTGCGTCGCGCCGACACCAAATCCACCACCGCCGGCGCGGACCTCACGCTGGCGCAGCTGTCGATCCTGCTGACCCTGCTGGACCAGGGTCCGATCCGGATGACCGAGCTGGCCGCACGCGAGCGGGTGCGCACCCCGACAACCACCGTCGCTATCCGCCGCCTGGAGAAGTTGGGCCTGGTCAAGCGATCACGCGATCCCTCAGACCTGCGCGCGGTCCTGGTCGAGGTGACCCCGCAAGGGTTGGTGCAGCACCGCGAGGCGCTGGCCGTGCGGCGAGCGAACCTGGCGGCGTTGCTGTCCAAGTTGACCGACGAGGAGCGGGAAACCCTCGCCAAGGCGCTGCGGCCCTTGGAGCGGCTGGCCGAGCAGGCCGAGAGCTAGTACCTAACGCCCGGCGGGCAGGAGCGAAGCGACCCGGGGATCTAACGCCCGGCGGGCAGGAGCGAAGCGACCCGGGGATCTAACGCCCGGCGGGCAGGAGCGAAGCGACCCGGGGATCTAACCCAGCCAGTCGAGGACTGCGGCAGCGGTCCAGGACTGTTGCATGCTGCCCAGCGGCTCCCCGGTGAACGGTTCGTAGTATTCGGCGAAGGTGCCGTCGCTGGCCTGCCGAAGGCCCTCTTGGCGAAGCAGCAGAGAGCGCTCGGCCCATCCGCGGCGCGCGAATGCCCAGGAGAACAGCCAGGTGAGCACCGGCCAGACCGGGCCGCGCCAGTACTCGCGCGGGCGAAAGTCCTTGGAAACCGGTGACGTCGAGGGGATCACCGCGTACTTCAGATCGGGATGCCCGCAGAACCGCGGACCTTCCAGCATCCGCAGCAGCGTGCGTTCGCGGTCGTGCGGGAGCCCTCCGCACAGCAACGGGGCGAACTGCGCGGCGGTCTCCGTCGAGATCCATTTTCCCGCTCTGACATCGAAATCTTTTGCCGCCCCAGTCCTTTCGTCGGCTGTCTCGACGACGCCGGCACGGAACCGCTCGGCCCACGAATACAGGTCGCGGACGTCGGCGTTGGGTCGCTTGTAGTCCTCACCGATATTGGCCAACACCTCACACGCCACCGAGAAGATCGCCGAGACGAAAACGTCCTCGACGGCGAAGCTCATCACCTTGGGCAGCAGATCGTCGTCGTAGCGAACCGATTTCATCTCCTCGAGCAACCACAGGTAGCGGTCGTACTCGGTGTCGGAGGGACGCTGGCTGGCATCGGTGACGATGTGGTTGTCCTCGCGCTGATACTCCGGGATAGCGCCGGGAACGACGTTGGCGTAGGCCGAATCCCAGCGCGGGGAGTTGTCCATGCCGGACTCCCAGCCGTGAAACAGCGTGACACGGCCGCGCTCGTCCTGATCGCGGGCCTCGGCCAGCCAGCGGTGCCAGCGCACCAGATCCGCCCATCGGCGATCCAGGAACGCCTCGGCGACGGCGCGGGTGGAGCGGCCCCTGGTCCGCGCGCGGTCGAGGATGCGCTGTACGGCGATCGCGTGCACCGGCGGCTGGGTGATCCCCGAGGTGTGCCGGGTGCGCGGGGCGTTGGCTGCCAACGCCGAGGTGGCCCAACGAGCCGGGCCCGGAAAATAGCCGTCGACCCCGTTGGCGAACACGATGTGCGGAATCATCCCGTTGGCCCACTGCGCGGACAGCAGCGTATCGAGTTCGACGACGGCGCGTTCCACGCTCAACGGGGCCAGCCCGACGGCCACGAAAGCGGCGTCCCAGCTCCACATATGGGGGTAGAGCAGCGGCGCCGCGGAGGTCATCACGCCCAGGTCGTTGCCGCGCAGAAGGTACGCCGCGCGGGCCGCCAGCTGCGTCGGGCCGAAGCTCGGGTCGAATGCCACGCTTTCATTCTGCGACGCGTGGGTGGGAATCGCAGGTCGGTAGGGTTGTGAAGATGTCTACCAGCGGGCAGGAGCGAACCGACCAGGGGATGAAATCAGTTCTCATCACCGGGGCCGGCGGCGGTATCGGATCCGCGATTGCGGAGGCGCTGGCACCCACCCACACTCTACTGCTTGCAGGCCGGCCCTCGACCCGGCTCGACGCCGTCGCCGCCCGCCTCGGGGCGACCACCTGGCCGCTGGACCTCACCGACCAGGACAGCATTGAGGCCGCCGCCGAGCCGCTCGCCGAGCTCGATGTGTTGGTCCACAACGCCGGTGTCGCCCATCCGGGAAAGTTCGACGAGTCCATACCCGAGCAGTGGCGGTCGTGTTTCGAGGTGAACGTGACCGGCCCCGTCGCCCTCACCCTGGCGCTGCTGCCCGCGCTGCGAGCGGCCCGCGGCCACGTGGTGTTCATCAACTCCGGCGCCGGACTGAACGCATCACCGGGCCTGGCGGCGTATTCGGCGAGCAAGTTCGCGCAGCGGGCGTTCGCCGACTCGCTCCGTGCCGACGAACCCGGCCTGCGGGTCACCAGCGTGCACCCCGGACGGGTCGACACCGACATGCAACAGGATCTGGTCGCCTACGAAGGCGGGCAGTACGACCCGGCGAAATACCTCAAGGCCGAGACCGTCGCGCGGATTGTCGCCGAGGTGATCGCCACCCCGCCCGACGCACACACCCATCAGGTGGTGGTCCGGCCGCGTTGATCTCGGGTCGAGATCGACATTTTGAGGGGATTTACTCGCACTATCTCGGCAGTTTATTGCTCCTATGTCAAGCGGCGAGGTGTTGATCGGGCTGGTGGCGTGATTTCTCGTCGGCGTGGAGGCGGTTGAAGACGGTGCGGCTGAGGCGTCGTTTGAGGCAGCGCAAAGCTTCGGAGGATGAGTCGCCGCCGGCTAGCCGTTTTCGGTAGTAGGCCTGCCCAGTATTGCCGGCCATGCCGATCTGGGTGATGGCGATGCGGTGCAGTGCTGCGTTGAGTTGGCGGTTGCCGGCTCGGTTGAGGCGCATGCGACCGGCGGTGTTACCCGACCAGGCCGGGATCGGGGCGGTGCCGTTGTGACGGGCGAACGCCGCCTCGCTGGTGAAGCGGCCGATGCCGGCGGATTCGCCGACCAGTTTGGCTGCGGTGAGTTCACCGCAGCCCGGCAGCGCCAACAGCGCTGGTGCTACCGCTTGCACGGCGGTGCCGATGCGGTAGGCCAGCGCGTTGATCATGGCGGTGAGTCGCACGATGTCGGCCAGCTCATCGGCAGCCACCTCGACCAGTACTCCCTCAAGGGTGCCCAACCAGTCCGCCAGGGCCTTATGGGTCTTGGCGCGATCCATCGATCCCTTCTTCGGGTTACGGACAGGATCGAGTTCGTGGACGCGGCCCAGGAATCGGTTGATGATCGACGTGCGTTGCGCCACAAGGTCTTCACGGCGATCAACCAACAGCTTCAACTCCCGTGAGACCGTGTCGTGGGCAGCCACCGGCAGATCAGGTTCACGCAGGACTGCCCGCGCCACCGCGAGTGCGTCGATCGGGTCAGACTTGCCCCGATCCCGTCCGCCAGCACGGTGCAGCGCCATCAACTTCGGCGCCACCCGCACCACCTTCTGCCCCACTGAAAGCAGATCGCGTTCCAGACGCGCGGACAGATTGCGGCAATCCTCGATGCCCCACACCAGCTCGCCGCCGAAGTTTTCGCGAGCCCATCGTATGGCAGCGGTGTGCCCGGACGTCGTTGCTGGGACCGTTTTCCTGCCGAGTTCGCGGCCGACGTCGTCAACGGCGACGAAGGTGTGCGTGCGCTTGTGTACATCGGCTCCAATGACCACCATGGACAGTGCCTTCCTTTCATCAGGTGGATGAGGTGAAGGTTGGGCCGACCGGCTGGACACATCTCAGTGGGGGCGATGCCACGCTCCTATCAAGTCACGCCGGTCGGTCCTTCCCACCTGATGCCGGCAAAACAAATCCATGCCAACCCCCACAGGGTGGCAGTCGGTTTGCGAGCACACACACCAGGTAAGAAGAACCCAACCACCGCAATAGCGGCAATCACCAAAATGACACTGAGTCGGTTTGGGCGGAAAGGAATCACACGACGAGGTTGACCAGGCGGCCCGGCACCACGATGACCTTCTTGGGAGTCGCGCCGGCCAGGAAGGCCTGCACCTTCTCGTCGGCCAGCGCGCTCGCCTCGAGGCTGGCCTTGTCGGCGTCGGCGGCGACGGTGATGCGTCCGCGAACCTTGCCGTTGACCTGCACCGGGTACTCGACGGTATCGGTCACCAGATACTGCGGGTCAGCCGTCGGGAATGGGCCGTGGGCCAACGACTTCTGGTGGCCCAGCCGCTGCCAGAGTTCCTCGGCCAAGTGCGGGGACAGCGGCGCCACCATCAATACCAGCGGCTCCAGGGCCGCGCGAGCGGCGACGCCTTCCTTGGTGAGGTGGTTGGTGTACTCGATGAGCTTGGCCGCGGCGGTGTTGTTGCGCAGGTTCGCGTAGTCGTCCGACACGCCCGCGATCGTGCGGTGCAGCAGCCGCAAAGTGTCATCGCTCAGTGCCTCATGCTCGGAAATCCTTGCTTCACCGGTAGATTCGTCGACCACGAGCCGCCATACCCGTTGCAGGAACCGATGCGCGCCGACGACGTCCTTGGTCGCCCATGGCCGCGACGCCTCCAGCGGGCCCATCGACATCTCATAGACCCGCAGTGTGTCGGCGCCATAGCTGTCGCAGATCTCGTCCGGAGAGATCGAATTCTTCAGGCTCTTGCCGATCTTGCCGAACTCCTGAAAGACCTCTGTCTCGCCGTCGGGACCGGGCAGGAAGAACTTTCCGTCGCGCTCGACCACGTCGGCGGCCGGCACGTAGGCGCCCCGGGAGTCGGTGTAGGCGAAGGCCTGGATGTAGCCCTGGTTCACCAAGCGGCGGTAGGGCTCCCGCGACGTGACGTAGCCGAGGTCGTGCAGCACCTTGTGCCAGAACCGCGAATACAGCAGGTGTAATACCGCATGCTCGACACCACCGACGTAGAGATCCACGCCACCGGGATCCGCCGCGCCGTGCTCGGCCGGTCGCGGACCCATCCAGTAGGCCTCGTTCTCCTTGGCACAGAACTCTTCTGAGTTGTGCGGATCGGCGTACCGCAGCTCGTACCACGAGCTGCCGGCCCACTGCGGCATCACATTGGTGTCACGGGTGTAGGTCTGCAGGCCGTCGCCCAGGTCCAGCTCGACGTGTACCCACTCGGTGGCCTTGTTCAGCGGGGGCGACGGCTCGCTGCCGGCATCATCGGGATCGAACATCACCGGCGAGTAGTCGGCGATGTCGGGCAACTCCACCGGCAGGGCGGATTCCGGCAGTGGGTGGGCGCGCCCGTCGGCGTCGTAGACGATCGGGAACGGCTCGCCCCAGTACCGCTGGCGTGCGAAAAGCCAGTCGCGAAGCTTGTATTCGACCCGGGCGCGGCCGCGGGCGTCGGCCTCCAGCCGCTCGGTGATCGCCTTCTTGGCGTCCGCAACGTTCAGCCCGTCGAGGTACTGCGAATTCACCAGCGCACCGTCTCCGGTATGCGCGGCCTCCGAGACATCGCCGCCAGCAATGACTTCCAGGATCGGAAGCCCGAACTCCGTCGCGAACTCCCAGTCACGCTGGTCGTGACCGGGCACCGCCATGATGGCGCCGGTGCCGTAGCCGACCAAGACATAGTCGGCGATGAAGATCGGAACCTGTTGTCCGTTGGCCGGATTGATCGCATACGTGCCGAGGAAGACCCCGGTCTTGGTCTTGTTCTCCTGGCGCTCGAGATCAGACTTCGCCGCGATGGAGCGCCGGTAGGCGGCCACCGCCTCAGCCGGGGAGGCCGCGCCGGAGGTCCACCGCGGATCCACGCCGTCGGGCCACTGCGTGGCGGCCAGGGTGTCGACGAGCTCATGCTCGGGGGCCAGCACCAGGTAGGTGGCGCCGAACAGGGTATCGGGCCTGGTCGTGAACGCCTCGATATCGACACCGTTAGCACCGAACAGCACCGACGCACCGGTGGAGCGACCGATCCAGTTGCGCTGCATCGTCTTGACCTTCTCCGGCCAGTCCAGCACGTCGAGGTCCTCGAGCAGCCGGTCGGAGTAGGCGGTGATCCGCATCATCCACTGCCGCAACCGCTTCCGGAACACCGGGAAATTGCCCCGCTCGCTGCGGCCGTCAGAGGTGACCTCCTCGTTGGCCAGCACGGTGCCCAGACCGGGACACCAGTTCACCAGCGAATCGGACAGGTACACCAGCCGGTAGCCGTCGACGACGTCGGACCGTTCCCCCGGCGAGAGCGCGGACCAGGCCCGTCCGTCATCGAGACTGCGTGCGCCGCTGGAGAATTCGTCCACCAATTCGGCGATCGGCCGGGCCTTGTTCTGGTCGGTGTCGAACCAGGCGTTGTAAATCTGCAGAAAGATCCACTGCGTCCACTTGTAGAAGTCGACGTCGGTGGTCGAGAAGCTGCGCCGCTGGTCATGCCCCAGACCCAGCCGGCCCAGCTGGCGGCGGAAGTTGACGATGTTGGCTTCGGTGCGGATGCGCGGATGCGTACCGGTCTGAATGGCGTACTGCTCGGCGGGCAGGCCGAACGCGTCGAAGCCCAACGCGTGCAACACATTGCGGCCGGTCATCCGGAAGTAGCGCGCGTAGACATCGGTGGCGATGTAGCCCAGTGGGTGCCCGACGTGCAGACCCTCACCCGAGGGATAGGGAAACATGTCCTGGACGAACATCTTGTCGTCGGGGACGGCCGCGCCGTCGGCGGGCGCCAGCGAGCCGACCGGATTGGGCACGTTGAAGGTGCCCCAGGCTTGCCAGTTGTCCTGCCAGTCCCGCTCGATGCGCCCCGCCAGTTCGGCGGTGTAGCGGTACCGCGGCACATCGGCGTCGGAGCCGTCAGGTTCCGCAGCTGCGGCGGTCGGCGATTCGGTCACGCACACAGGGTATAAGGGCCGCTCGAGACGCTGCGCACCCCTTTGGCAGCCGACTGTGACACCGCAGCTGCCGGCGGCGGTCTGTGACCTCCGTCGCAGGCGAGGCAACGACGCGATATCGGTTCCGTTGCGGTGCGGTCGACGGTTGATTCCAGCTCTGTTCCAGCCCTTTCCGCGGGCCTGGACGGACCGATACAGTCGGCCCCTGACAAAGGGGTCTCACCTGGCCCGACCGTGTCGAGAAGGACAGTCGCGATGATCACGATTACCCGTAATTGGCGGGTGGTAGTAGGTGGTGTAGCCGCCGGTACGGCCGCCGTCCTCGGATTTGCCGGCGCCAACGCGTCCGCCGAGCCGGTTCTTCCGGCTCCCCCCGCCCCGGCCCCGGTCACCGTCACCCAGACCGTCACCGTCGCCCCCGAGGCCGCCGCGGCCAACCTCGCACCTGCGGCCACCCCCGCGGTGGCGCCGGCAGCGGGTCAGGTCGCCACCGCACCGGCAGCGGGTCAGGTCGCCACCCTGCCGGCGGCGGCTCCCGTCGCCACCGCACCGGAGACCCTGGTACCGGCCGAGTCCGGCACCCTGACCGAGTACTTCAAGGACAAGGGCGTCGAGATGGAGCCGCAGAAGGCGGCCGGCTTCACCGCGATCAACCTCGTGCTGCCCATGCCGCGCGGATGGAGCGTCGTGCCCGACCCGAACGTCCCCGACGCGTTCACCGTGCTGGCCGACCGCCTCGGCGGTGACGGGCTGTACACCTCCAACGCCCAGCTGAAGGTCTACAAGCTGGTCGGTGACTTCGACCCGAAGGAAGCCATCACCCACGGGTACCTGGACAGCCAGCAACTGTTCAATTGGCAACCGACCGACGCGTCGATGGCCGACTTCGACGGTTTCCCGTCCTCGATCATCGAGGGCACCTACCGCGAGAACGACATGACGCTGAACACCTCGCGGCGCCATGTGATCGTCCCGTCGGGAACCGACCACTATCTCGTCTCGCTGTACGTGACCACCGCCGCCAACCAGGTGGTAGCCACCGCCGATGCGACCGACGCCATCGTCAACGGCTTCCGGGTCACATCACCGACGGCCGGCCCAGCGCCGGCCCAGGCTCCGGCACCCGAACCCGCGGCCGCCGCCCCGCTGGCCGACGCGGCGGCACCGGCCGCCGTGCCGGTGGTGCCCGTTCCGCAGCACTGAGCCCGGGCTCGTATTGTTGCCCCATGTTCGTCGTCGGCGTGGTGTGCCTGGGCATGGCCGTCCTGATCGGTGGCTCGGGCGTGTGGACGTTGACCCGGGCCTCGGCCGCTGACCTCACCGGACAAGTTCTGCGGGCGGTCGCCCCGACCCAACTGGCCGCGGCCGTCATGCTGGCCGCCGGTGGCGCCGCCGCCCTCGTGGCGCCGCCGAGCACCGGACTGACGGTGCTGATCGTCTGCGTGATCGGCGCGGTCGCAACCGTGGCCGCCGGCTCCTGGCAGGGAGCCCGCTATGCCGCTCGCCGGGAGGCCGAGGCCAGCTGCGCGGGCAGCTGCGCCAGCTGCTCGCTGTCCTGCAAGTGAGCCTGGCGGCTACCTGATGAGGGCCACGCTGTCCCGGTTCCCCATCGACACGTTCCTGTTGCTGCTCATCTCGGTCGTCGTGCTGGCCGCGTTCCTGCCCGCCAGCGGCGCGGCGGCCGACATCCTGTCGGTGGTCACCAAGGTGGTCATCGCCCTGCTGTTCCTGCTCTACGGCGCGCGGCTATCACCGCAGCAGGCCTGGCATGGGATGCGGCAGTGGAAGCTGCACCTGCTCGTGCTGGGCACCACCTTCGTGGCGTTCCCGCTGCTCGGATTGGCGGCGCGGGTGCTCGTCCCGTCGGTGCTGACCGAAGACCTCTACACCGGACTGCTGTTCCTGTGTCTGGTGCCCTCGACCGTGCAGTCCTCGATCGCCTTCACCTCGATGGCCCACGGGCACGTATCGGCGGCGATCGTCAGCGCGTCGCTGTCGAACATTCTCGGTGTGTTCCTCACACCGTTTCTGGTGCTGGTGCTCATGCCGATCGGCGGGACCATGCGGGTGGACGGGTCGGCAATCGGAGACATCGTGTTGCAACTGCTGGCTCCCTTCGTCGCCGGTCAGCTGTTGAGACGCTGGCTGGAGCCGGTGGTGACCCGCCACCCCGTGCTGACCAGAGCCGTCGACCGGGGCTCGATCCTGCTGGTCGTCTACGCCGCGTTCTCGGTGGGAATGACCGAGCACATCTGGAGCAGCGTCCAGCCGTGGCGGGTGGTCGCCGTGGCGCTGGTCAGCGCTGTGCTGCTGGCGATCGTGTTGGGCCTGACATGGATCACCGGCCGAGTTGCCCGACTGGACCGCGGCGACGCGATCGTGCTGCTGTTCTGCGGCTCGAAGAAGAGTTTGGCGTCCGGCCTACCGATGGCGCTGGTGCTGTTCCCACCAGCCACGGTGGGCCTGATCATGTTGCCGCTGATGTTGTTTCATCAGATTCAGCTGTTCGTCTGCGCGATGATCGCCAGCCGGCTGAGCCGGAGCGCGCCGCAGGTCAGTTCCGGCTGACGTCGATCGGATGGGTGGCCAGCAGTGACAGCGGCAGCGGCTGTCGGCGCAACACCCGCGACCACAAATCCACCCGCGGCTCGACCAGCACATCGGAAGGCAACGCTGACAAGACGATCCAGTCGTCGCGTTCGATCTCGCCCTCGAGTTGACCGATGGTCCAGCCCGAGTAGCCGGCGAAGATCCGCACCCCCTCGACGGCCGGGGCGATCAGATCGGGATCGGCGTCCAGGTCCACCATCACCATCCGGCCGGCGACGTGGCGCAGCCCGGGCATCCCCTGGGGGTCGGTTCCCACCCGCAGCGTGCCCAGGCACAGCGCCGCGTCGCGTTTGACGGGCCCGCCGATGAACATCGTCTTGGGCTTGGTGGCCAGTTTCGCCCACTGTGGCAGCACGTTGTACACGGCGGTCTCGCTGGGCCGGTTGAGCACCACACCGAGGGTGCCGCCGTCGTTGTGCTCGACCACGTAGATCACGCTGCGCCGGAACGTCGGCTCCAGTAGATCGGTGTTGGCCAACAGCAGCGTGCCGGGCCGCACCCGGTTCGCCGCGGGTGCGACGAAGTCTTCGGGATCTTCCGACTGCGCCACTCCACCATCATGGCATCACGGACCCGTTGCTGTGGTAACGGGCACGTGCCGATATTTGTACTGTTGGTCGGATGGTCGACAGCCGCGCCCTCGGTTCGCTATGGCGGTCGGTGCGCAGCTTGCCCGGGTTCTGGCAGCTGCTGGAGCTGCGGACGGCCAGTCAATTCGGTGATGGCCTGTTCCAGGCCGGCCTCGCCGGCGGGTTGTTGTTCAACCCGGAGCGGGCCGCGGATCCGTGGGCGGTTGCCGGCGCGTTCGCTGTGCTGTTCCTGCCGTATTCGCTCGTCGGCCCGTTCGCGGGCGCGCTACTGGACCGCTGGGATCGCCGGGCCGTCCTGGTCGCGGCCAACCTGGCGCGGCTGGTGCTGGTGGTCGCGGTCGCGCTGCTGCTCGCCGTCGGTGCCAGCGACCTGGCGATCCTCTGCGGCGCGCTGATCGTCAACGGCTTCAGCCGGTTCGTCACGTCGGGGCTATCGGCCGCGCTGCCCCACGTCGTCCCGCGCGAGCAGGTGGTGACCATGAACTCCGTCGCCACCGCGACCGGGGCGACCGCCACCTTCCTCGGCGCGAACTTCATGCTGCTCCCCCGCTGGCTCTTCGGCTCCGGCGACGCCGGCGCCGCCACGGTCATGCTGCTGGTGGCGATCCCCGTCGCCATCGCATTCGTGCTGGCGCTGCGCTTCCCCCGCCACCAGCTGGGTCCCGACGACACCGCGCGCGCGGTGCACGGGTCGGTGTTGTATGCGGTGGCCACCGGCTGGCTGTATGGGGCCCGGACCGTGCTGGCGACCCCGACGGTGGCGGGAACGTTGTCCGGCTTGGCCAGTCACCGCATGGTGTTCGGCATCAACACCCTGTTGGTGCTGGTGATCGTGCGGCACAGCGACACCCAGGCGGTAGCCGGCCTGGGCACCGCGGTGGTGTTCGTCGCCGCCACCGGCAGCGGCTCGTTTCTGGCCAACGTCCTCACTCCGCTGGCGATCAAGGGCTGGGGCCGATACGCGACCGCCAACGGGGCTTTGTTGTGCGCGGCGATAGTCCAATTAGCCGGCGCCACATTGCAGCTCGCGGTGATGATCGTGTGCGGATTCCTCCTCGGGCTCGCCGGCCAGATGGTCAAGCTGTGCGCTGACACCGCGATGCAGATCGATGTCGACGATGCGCTGCGCGGACATGTGTTCGCCGTTCAGGACTCGCTGTTCTGGGTGTCGTTCATCCTGGCGACCACCCTCGCCGCGGCGGTGCTCCCCGCCGACGGCCATGCACCGGGGCTCGCGCTCGCGGGCTCGGCGATCTATCTGGTCGGTCTTGCGCTGCACGTGTTTTTTCAGCGATCTCGGCGCGTGAACCGCCGCTGAGCGAACGAAAGCGCGCGGGGTGATGGGGGCTAGGTTGGGGTCATGACTGCCGCGGACCCGATCGTCGACGATCTGCGTGACGAAAGCGACGCCCTGGACGCACTCGTCGCACCGCTGGACCCGGCCGGCTGGGCCCAGCCCACCCCGGCGCCCGGGTGGACCATCGCGCATCAGATCGCCCATCTGTTATGGACCGATCGGGTCGCATTACTGTCCATCACCGACGAGCCGGCGTTCGACGAACAGGTGACCGCGGCCGCGGCCGACCCGCTGGGCTTCGTCGACAAGGCCGCCGAGGAATTGGCACTCATGCCACCCGCCGACCTGCTGGCGCAATGGCGCCGGATTCGGACGCAGCTGCACACCGCACTGCGCGGCGTTGCCGAGGGGCGAAAACTGGCGTGGTTCGGGCCGCCGATGAGTGCGGCGTCGATGGCCACCGCGCGGTTGATGGAGACCTGGGCGCACGGTCTCGACGTGGCCGACGCGCTCGGCGTCGTGGTCGCACCGTCGGCCCGGCTGAAGTCGATCGCCCATCTGGGCGTGCGGACCCGTGACTTCGCTTTTGCCGTGCATGGTCTGACTCCACCCGCCGAGGCGTTCCGCGTCGAGTTGACCGCCCCCGACGGCAGCCAGTGGACGTGGGGGGCCGACGATGCCGCCGAGCGGGTGACCGGATCCGCGGTCGATTTCTGCTACCTGGTCACCCAGCGCCGACCGCGCGCCGAGCTCGACGTGGTCGCCGACGGCCCCGACGCCGCGCGGTGGCTCGATATCGCTCAGGCATTCGCCGGTCCCCCCGGTCAGGGCAGATGACGCGCCGCAATCAGATGCACCGGTCTACTAGCTACTTCGCCAAAAGCTGATCATTCGGGCCGGTGAGCGCGCCAAACGCATTCCTCGAACGGGGAAAATAGTTGCCTTGAGCAGTATCATCGCCGTTCATGCGCACCCGCTTCCTCGCCGCCGTCGCAGCGGGGACACTGGGTGTGCTGGGCCCGGCGGGTTGCACGGCCACACCCCAATCCGATGACGCCTCACCGGCATCCGCGGCGTCGGCCTCGACGTCCAACCCGTACGGAATCGGCCCGATCGATCCCCCCGCCGCAGGGCAGCCCGTCCTGACGCTCACCGGCGGCAGTACACCCCTGTCCCTGACACTGGACCAGCTCAACGCCCTGGGCAGCACCACCATCACGATCGACGAACCCTTCGTCAAGTTGCGCGAAACCTACCGCGGTGTCCCGCTGGCCACCGTGCTGCAAAAAGCCGGGATCGCCGAGACCGCAACCATCGACACCGTCGGCCTCGACGACTACCACTACGTCAGCACCGCCAAGCCGATGATCGAGTCGCAGGCCCTGATCGCCACCGAATGCAACGGCGCGCCGATCCCCTACGACCAGGGCGGGCCGATCCGGATCGTGTTCCCGAACGGAACACCGCTGTCGTCACTGCTCGACGCGTGGAACTGGAGCCTGGCCTCGATCACCGTCACCTCCCCCGGTGGCGCCGGCTCGTGATCACCGACCACTGGCTGGCCCCGCCCGGCCCGCGGCTGCGGCTCACCCGTGGTCAACAGCTGGTGGCCGGTGTCCTGGTGCTGCTGCTCATCGCCCTGGTCGTGGTGGGCGTCCAGTCCTCGGCGCAACAGAGCGCACACGCCCACCGCATCGCCCGCAACGAGGCGGTGAGCGCCAACACGTTCTTCACGGTCCGTGATTCGCTGACCTACGTCGACCACACCCAGCAGTACCTGCTGGGTGTCGTGCCCCGCCGTGACGTGCAGCTGGCGCGGGCCCTGCTGGCCCAGCGCCTGCGGGTGATCGGCGCGAACGAGGTGAGCGCCGCCGAAGCCACCACCGCCGAATACCGCCGGGCCCTGACCGCACTGGACGGCGCGTTGGCCGAGGCGCCGGCCGGGGTGCTGGCCGTTGATCAGCGCAACCGGTGGGCCCGCATCATCGTGCCGAAAGCCGACGTCCTCTCGGAGGCGACCCGCGCGCTGGCCGTCAGCAGTCCGACCAGTCCGCAAAGCGTCAATCGGCGCACCGAGGAAGATCTGATGCGGGACCGGGTGATCGAGCTCAGCATGCTGATCACCGCCCTGGTCCTCGGCGCCGTACTGCTGTGGTGGGTCGCCGCCAATGTGGTACGCCAATACCGCAGCGCTCGAACGGCATTAGACGACGAGCGGCAGGCGCTGCGCAAAACAGAGGTCCGCCTCGACCGGGTCTCGGCGCTGGAGCGCGGTCAGGCACGCGTCCTGGAACGGATCGCGACCGCCGACCCAGTGCCGTCGGTCCTACGCCAGATCGCACAGCTGGCCGCCGACGTCACCGGAGCGGCGGCAGTCCGCATCGCGTTGGGTGCACGGTCGGTCGTCTATCCATCCGGCGCCGACGTGTCGGCAGATCCGGCCTGGACCGGCACGGTCACCGACACCGCGGACATCACCGGAACGCTCGAGGTGCTCGGCGATCCGCACGCCCTGGACGACCTGGCCCGCACCGCGCTCGTGCGGTGCCGGGACCTGGTGACACTGGCGCTCGAACGGGATGCGTCGGCGCGGCGGTTGTCCTACCAGGCCAGCCACGACGCCCTCACCGGGCTGGCCAACCGTGGCCTGCTGCTGGCCCGGCTATCGCAGAGTCTGCTGATGGCCCGCGAGCGCGGCACACCGCTGGCACTGCTGTTCTGCGACCTGGACCGCTTCAAGATCGTCAACGACTCCATCGGTCACGCCGGCGGTGACCAGCTACTCATCGAGGCGGCGCGCCGTCTGTCGGGCACGGTTCGCGAATCCGATACGGTGGCCCGCCTCGGGGGTGACGAGTTCGTCGTGCTGTGCCCGGAACTGCCCGACCGCGCCCAGGCCATCGCGCTGGCGGAGCGGATCCGCACCACACTCAGCGCCTCGTACACGATCGACGGCCAGGAGGCGTTCGTCGATGCGAGTATCGGGATCACCTTCGCCGACGAGTCGACGGTGTCCGGCGCCGAGCTGATGCGTGAGGCCGACGTGGCCATGTACCGCGCTAAGTTGACCGGCGGCGGCCATATCAACGTCTTCGATTCGTCTCTCGAGGCCGAGGTCGCCCAGCGCCTCGATTTCGACACCGCATTGCGGCACGCGGTCGAACGCCGGGAGCTGCGCCTGAGTGCCCAACCGATCGTCATGCTCGACACCGGCACCGTCACCGGTTTCGAGGTGCTGCTGCAGTGGCACCGGCCGGGACTGCCGGTGCTGTACCCCGGCGCATTCATCCCGCTCGCCGAGGACAACGGCATGATCGTCGAAATCGGCCGCTGGGTGCTGCGGGAGACCACCGAGACGCTGGCGGGCTGGCGAGCCGATGGCCTGGCGCTCGACCTGACGATGTCGGTCAACGTGTCACCCCGCCAGGTCCGCGAGCCCGGATTCGCCGAGGAGGTACTGCGCTTTCTCGACACCGCCGGTTTACCGCCCGAGTCGCTGATCATCGAGCTCACCGAACACGCCCTGGTCGACCTGCGGGTAGCCCATCCCACCCTCGCCCGGCTGCGCGAGGCCGGAGTCAGCGTCTCCCTCGACGACTTCGGAACCGGCTACTCGTCATTGACGCAGCTAAGCACCCTGCCGGTCGACCAGATCAAACTCGACCGCTCGTTCGCCGCGGCGCTCGACGAGGGCGACGCCAAACAACGCGGGGTGGTGCAGTCGGTGGTGTCACTGGCCAGCGCGCTGGACCTGGACCTGGTCGTGGAGGGCATCGAAACCGTCGCCGAACGCGACACCCTGCTGGACCTCGGGGCGCGCATCGGTCAGGGTTTCCTCTACCACCAGCCGGTGCTGTGGGACCTCGCTCGCCAGCTGCTCGAATCGGGCGGTGTCTGCGCGCTGTCCTCCGACGGCGATCAGAGTGGGCGGGCGTCGTCGGCGGAGCCGTCGCCATCGGCGTCCATCAGTTTCAGATCCCAGCGACCGTCCCCGTCGGTATCGACGTAGCCGGTGTCGAAACCTCCGTCGACGCCGGTCCGCAGTGCGCGGTCGGCCAACCCGTCGCGGTCGACATCGAGGAGTCGGTCTGCGCGCCCGTCACCGTCGATGTCGACGTCGCCGTCCGCGGTGTGCTCTACGCCGTCGAGACCGAACCAACGCGCCGGGGCAACCGGTCCCGCCGGCGTCAAGGCCCAAGTCCCGGATCCGTCGTCGGTGTAGAGATGCTCGGCGGTGCCGTCGTCGTCGAGGTCGAGCGCCGCGTGGTCGGCCAGACCGTCGCCGTCGAAATCGGCGAGCGCGTCGTCGAAAATCCCGTCACCGTCGACGTCCAACCGCACCCCGTCCAGCTGACCGTCGCCGTCGACGTCGATACCGGGGTGGCCGCTGAACATCGCCGCCGTTTCATCGCCGGATCCCAGGCAGTAGTCCATACCGGGATCAGACGCCGGGATCGCCCTTCGCGTTCCGTTCATTCCACCACGCCCGCAACTCGGTAACCGCTTCGTCGTGGGACAGCGGGCCGCGGTCCAGGCGTAGCTCCTTGAGGAAGTTCCAGGCCTGCCCCACCTGCGGGCCGGGCGGAATGCCGAGGAGCTGCATGATCTCGTTGCCGTCCAGATCGGGACGCACCCGCGCCAGGTCCTCCTTGGCGGCCAGCTCCGCGATCCGCTTCTCGAGTTGGTCATAGTTGGCCTGCAGCCGGGAAGCCCGCCGCTTGTTGCGGGTGGTGCAGTCGGCCCGAACCAGCTTGTGCAACTTGGGCAGCAGCGGCCCGGCGTCGGCGACATAGCGCCGCACCGCCGAATCGGTCCACTTGCCGTCGCCGTATCCGTGGAAGCGCAGGTGCAGATATACCAGCTGCGAGACGTCGTCGACCATCTGCTTGGAGTACTTCAGTGCCCGCATCCGCTTGCGGACCATCTTCGCGCCGACCACCTCGTGGTGATGAAAGCTCACTCCGCCGTCGGGCTCATGGCGGCGGGTGGCCGGCTTGCCGATGTCGTGCAGCAGCGCCGCCCACCGCAACACCAGGTCGGGGCCTCCCCGCTCCCCCGAGTCGCTAAGTTCCTGCCCCCCGGGACCCGGGTCCTCCAAAGCCATGGCTTGTCGCAGCACCGTCAGCGAATGCTGGTAGACGTCCTTGTGCTGATGGTGTTCATCGATGGCCATCTGCATGCCGCCGATCTCGGGCAGCACCACCTCGCCCATGCCCGTCTGGACCATCAGGTCGATACCGGCGACGGGATCGGTGCCGAGCAGCATCTTGTCCAGCTCGACGGCCACCCGCTCGACGGTGATCCGGCCCAGTTGCGGTGCCATCTCCACGATCGCGCGCCGCACCCGCTCGGTAACGTCGAACTGCAGCTGGGAAACGAAGCGCGCCGCCCGCAACATCCGCAGCGGGTCGTCGCCGAACGACACCTCGGGTGCCGACGGGGTGTCGAGGATCCGCTGCCGCAACGCGGTCAGGCCGCCGAGCGGGTCAATGAAGTCGCCGGGACCGTCGGCGGTGATGCGCACCGCCATCGCGTTGACGGTGAAGTCGCGGCGCACCAGATCGTCTTCGAGCCGGTCTCCGTAGCGGACCTGCGGGTTGCGCGACACCTTGTCGTAGCTGTCGGCCCGGAAGGTGGTGATCTCCAACCGGTGGCCGTCCTTGCCGGCGCCGACCGTGCCGAAGTCGATGCCGGTGTCCCACAACGCGTCCGCCCACGGACGGACGAGGCGCTGGACGGTGTCGGGCCGGGCATCCGTGGTGAAATCGAGGTCCGCGGTCAGCCGGCCCAGGACGGCATCGCGCACACTGCCGCCGACCAGGTAGAGCTCGTGGCCCGCCGCGGCGAACAAGCCGCCGATTTCGCGCAGCAGGCCACCCTGTTGGTTGAGCGCGACGAGGGCCCGGGCGAGCAGCTCGACGTCCTGGGAGGCTTCCGACACGTCGCGTGAGCCTAGCCGTTCGACGATGCGGGCGGGACTGCCGCCTGAGGAGGAGCACGGCAGGCAACCCGATCCGAGACCGGGCAGTACAACGATATGGCTGCGAGGCGGCCGCTACCGGCGAGTGCGGACGGGACGCCATCCCGTGCCAGCTACTATCGCTTGGGTGTCGGACGGCGAACAGGCCAAACCACGACGGCGCCGCGGACGGCGCCGCGGCCGTCGCGCGGCCGGTCCGGCAAACCCCACCTCCGCGGATACCCCAGCCAGCCAGAACACCGACGCGACGGCCGGATCCCCGGTCACCAACGGCGGCAACGGCCAGCCCCGACCGGGCAAACCCAGTCGGCCACGCACACCGCGCCGCGCGCCGGGCCGGCTGCGGACCGTTCACGAGACATCGGCTGGCGGACTGGTCATCGACGGCATCGACGGCCCACCGGAAGCTCAGGTGGCCGCATTGATCGGCCGGGTCGATCGGCGCGGGCGGATGCTGTGGTCGCTACCCAAGGGGCATATCGAACAGGGTGAGACCGCGGAGGAGACCGCCATCCGCGAGGTCGCCGAGGAGACCGGCATCCGCGGTCAGGTCCTGGCCGCGCTCGGCAGCATCGACTACTGGTTCGTCACCGAAGGGCGCCGGGTGCACAAGACCGTGCACCACTACCTCATGCAGTTCTCCGGCGGTGAACTCAGCGACGAAGACCTGGAGGTCACCGAAGTCGCCTGGGTGCCCGTCGGGGAGCTGCCCAAACGGCTGGCCTACGCCGACGAGCGCCGGCTGGCCGAAATCGCCTGGGAACTGATTCAGCTGCTGCAGTCCGACGGCGTCGCCGCGCTGCCCCCACTGCCGCGCACCACGCCGCGCCGGCGCCCCCAAACGCATTCGCACACCCGCAACCGTCGCTCCGACGACGCCGGGCCGCGTCAATCCGGCCCGCGGACGAACGGCTGCGGACCGGGAACGTGACCATGCCGAGGCGGGTCAGCAATCTGCCCCGGATCGTCGTGATCCTCGGTTTGCTTGCCTTGCTCGCGATGCCAACAACCGCGCCGGCCGCCGCCGGAGAACCCGGGTCGACGCCGTTCCTGCACGTGCGCATCGACAGCGTCAGCCCGGATCTGGTCACCACCACCAGCGAGCCGATGGTCACCGTCACCGGCACCGTCACCAACGTCGGCGACCGACCGGTGCGCGACGTTGTCGCCCGCCTCGAACACGCCCCCGCGGTGACGTCCTCGGCGGGTCTTCGCACCAACCTCGACGGCGCCAATGACCAATTCGAGCCAGTCGGCGAGTTCACCACCGTCGCCGCCGAGATGCAACGCGGCCAGGCGGTCGGATTCACGTTCAGCTACCCGATCCGGTCGAGCCTGGTTTCATCGCTGGGCATCGACCGGCCCGGGGTGTACCCGCTGCTGGTGAACATCAACGGCACCCCGGATTACGGTGCCGCCGCCCGCCTCGACGACGCCCGATTCCTGCTGCCGGTCCTGGGCGTGCCGCCCGACGCCACCGACGGTTCGCCGGACCCACTGACCGACGTCGTGCCTCCCGACACCACCAAACCGGTCGCGGTGACGATGCTGTGGCCATTGGCGGACAAGCCGCGACTGGCGCCCGGGGTGCCGGGCGGAACCACTCCGGTACGGCTGATGAACGACGACCTGGCGGTATCGCTGGCCCCCGGTGGGCGCCTGGACACTCTGCTGTCGGCGGTCGAGTTCGCCACCAGCCCGCCGGTGGATCCCGGCGGGGATACCGCGCGCGCGCTGTGCCTGGCCATCGACCCCGACCTCCTGGTCACCGTCAACGCCATGACCGCCGGCTACGTCGTCGCCGACGCACCCGACGGACTAGGCACCGCCGCACACCCGGGCACCGGGCAGGCCGCGGCCGTCGCCTGGCTGGACAAGCTGCGCGCCCTCGCCAAACGAATGTGTGTCACACCCACCCCGTACGCGCAGGCCTCCCTGGGCGCTCTGCAACGCGTCGGAGATGCCGGGCTCAAAGCCGCGGCGACCAGCGCCACCGGCGACATCATCGATCAGATCCTGGGCATCACCTCCCTGCGCGGCGCCACGATCCTGGGTGACGGACCGCTGACCCCGCGCGGGCTCGACCTGCTGAACGCCCAGGGTTCGACGGTCGCGATCGCCGCCGCGGACTGTGCCGCGCAGGACTCCTCGACCGGGGAGCCGATGATCGCCGACGTGACACCCCGGCGGTTGTCACCGCAGGTGGTGATGGCGCCCTTCGATCCGGCGGTCGGCGCCGCGCTGGCCGGCGTCGGGACGGACCCCGACCTGCCGACCTATCTGGACTCGTCGCTGAACGTTCCGGTCAACCACGACTCCACCGTCGCCCGCCGACAGAACGCGATCGCGGCGATGTCGTGGCGGGCGCTGCAGCTCGGGGCCGAACCGCGCGATCAGATCCTGCTGCCGCCGTTGAAGTGGAGCCCACAACCCAGCGACGCACAGGCGATACTCACCGCACTGGCCACCACCATCCGCTCGGGTCTGGCCGTCGCCCGCCCGTTGGACACGGTCATCACCGAATCGGCGGCGGTGGCCGCCGCCGACCCCAATGCCGAACTGCCGGGTGTGACCAGGGGCCGGTTCGACGACGATGTCGTCGCCACGATCGCCCATCAGGTCGGCCGGCTGTGGGGGCTGACGGCCGCGCTGACCACCGATCCTCGGACCGGGTTGACCGGCCCCCAGTACACCGCGCCGCTGCGTGAGGACATGCTGCGCGCGCTGAGCCAGACCGAACCACCCGATGAGCGCAACCAGTTGGCCCGCAGCCGGTTGGCGGTGGTCGGCACCACGATCGCCGACCTGTTCGGGGCGGTCACGATCGTCAATCCCGGTGGCTCATACACGCTGGCCACCGAGCACAGCCCGCTACCGCTGGCGCTGCGCAACGACCTCTCGGTCCCGATCCGGGTGCGGTTGCAGGTCGACGCCCCGCCGGGCATGAGCGTCACCGACCTCGGCGAGCAGGAGGTTCCGCCGGGCTACCTGCCGCTGCGGATCCCGATCGAGGTGCATTTCACCCAACGGGTCGCCGTCGACGTCACGCTGCGCACCCCCGACGGGCTGCAACTGGGCGAGCCGGTGCGACTGTCGGTGCACTCCAACGCCTACGGCAAGGTGCTGTTTGCGATCACCCTGGTCGGCGGCACGGTGCTGGCGCTGCTCGTCGGCCGCCGGCTCTATCACCGCTTCCGCGGCCAGCCGGACCCCGCCGACCTTGACCGACCACGGCGGGCGAGCACCGAAGGCCGTCGATGAAGCCGCCGGCCGGGCGCTCGGCCGGCGATGTGCGGCCCGGTACCCGCGCTGGCGCGGTTCGCACCGAGCTCTCCGACGCCGCGGTGGTGTCGCGCTCCTGGGGGATGGCCCTGGCCACCCTGGTCAGCCGCGTCACCGGGTTCATCCGCATCGTGCTGCTGGCGGCGATCCTCGGTGCGGCCCTGTCCAGTGCCTTCACCGTCGCCAATCAGCTGCCGAACCTGATCGCCGCGCTGGTCCTGGAGGCCACCTTCACCGCGATCTTCGTTCCGGTGCTGGCCCGGGCCGAACGCGACGACCCCGACGGCGGAGAGGCCTTCGTTCGGCGGCTGGTCACCCTGGCCACCACACTGCTGATGGTGGCCACGGTGCTGTCGGTGGCGGCGGCCCCGCTGCTGGTCAGACTGATGCTCGGCCGTGACCCGCAAGTCAACCAGCCGCTCACCACCGCGTTCGCGTATCTTCTTCTGCCGCAGGTGATCTTCTACGGGCTGTCCTCGGTGTTCATGGCGATCCTCAACAACCGCAATGTGTTCGGGCCACCCGCTTGGGCGCCGGTTGTCAACAACGTCGTGGCGATCGCCACCTTGGGCCTGTATCTCATTGTGCCGGGCCCGCTGTCGGTCGATCCGGTGCACATGGGCAACGCCAAGCTGTTGGTGCTCGGTGTCGGAACCACGCTCGGTGTGGTCGCTCAGACCGTGGTTCTGCTGCTGGCGATCCGGGTGGAACGGATCAGTCTGCGCCCGCTCTGGGGAATCGACGATCGGCTCAAGAGATTCGGCACCATGGCCGGGGCCATGGTGCTCTACGTGCTGATCAGTCAGGTCGGCCTGGTGGTCGGCAATCAGATCGCCAGCACGGCGGCGGCCTCCGGACCGGCGATCTACAACTACACCTGGCTGGTGCTGATGCTGCCGTTCGGCATCATCGGCGTGACGGTACTGACGGTGGTGATGCCGCGGCTGAGCCGCAACGCCGCCGCCGACAACACCCCGGCCGTGCTGGCCGATCTGTCACTGGCCACCCGGCTGACGATGGTGACGTTGATCCCGATCGTGGCGTTGATGACCGTCGGCGGTCCGGCGATGGGCAGCGCTCTGTTCGCCTACGGCAGGTTCGGCGAGGTCGACGCGAACTATCTGGGCATGGCGATCAGCCTGTCGGCGTTCACCCTGATCCCGTACGCGCTGGTGCTGCTGCAGCTGCGGGTCTTCTACGCCCGCGAACAACCGTGGACCCCGATCCTGATCATCGTCGCGATCATCACCGTCAAGATCGCGGCATCACTGCTGGCGCCTCACCTGACCGGGGACCCCGAACTCGTCGCCGGGTATCTCGGCCTGGCCAACGGCATCGGATTCCTGGCCGGGGCCGTGCTCGGCTACGTGCTGTTGAACAGGGCGCTGAAACCGCCGCACGGCAAGCTGTTGGACCTCGAAGTGCTCCGATCGATCCTGGTCACCACGGCCGCGTCGCTGCTGGCCGGCCTGATCGCCCATGTGGTCGACCGGCTGCTCGGATTGCAGACCCTCACCGACCGTGCCGGCGGCGTGGGCTCGCTGCTGCGGCTGCTGGTGCTGAGCCTGATCATGCTGCCGATCCTCGCCGCGGTGATGCTGGCCGCACGTGTTCCGGACGCCGTCGCCGCCTGGGGCGCGGTCAAGGGCCGGATCCTGCGGACCCCGCCGGGGCCCCCTTCCGGGCTTCCCGCGCTCGACCGGGCGCAGGTCCCAACCCCGGTCACGTACCCTGAGCACAGCAATTCGCCCAGAGCCGGGCGGCGACCACAGCGGTATGCGCCACCGACGGACGGGTCCGCAGTGACGACGGGGAAAGGACCGGAGGTGAACGACCAACCCTCGGGCATGCCTCCCTCCGATTCGACCGGCGACGCCACAACGAAGATCCCGCGCCAGGCCGCCGACGACTTCCAGCCCGACGTGCCCGGCGAAGTCCGGGTCGACACGGTGTCGCCTCAGACGGATAGCAGCGAAGCGCCCCGGGCTGAGGAAGCGAGCCCCGCGGCACCACCCACCCCCGACTTCGCCGGCGATCCGTCCCGCGAGCCACTGGCGTTCGATCCGCCCCGCGAACCGGCGATGGAACCCGCCGCTGAGACCGGCGATGACGACACCCCCCTGATGCCGGGGGCCAGCATCGCCGGCGGCCGATACCGGCTTCTGGTCTTCCACGGCGGCCCACCCGGACTGCAGTTCTGGCAGGCGCTCGACACGGCCCTGGACCGCCAGGTAGCGCTGACCTTCGTCGACCCCGACGGGACCATGCCGGACGGATATGTGCAGGAAATCCTCTCTCGCACACTCAAACTCAGCCGCGTCGAGCGGACCGGGATCGCCCGGGTGCTCGATGTGACCAACACCGGGGCCGGGGGGCTGGTCGTCTCGGAGTGGATCCGCGGCGGGTCCTTGAAGGAAGTGGCCGACACCTCCCCCTCCCCCATCGGCGGTGCACGCGCCGTCCAGTCGCTGGCCGCGGCGGCCGAGGCCGCCCACACCGCGGGCGTCGCTTTGTCGATCGATCATCCCAGTCGGGTGCGGGTCAGCATCGAAGGCGATGTCGCCCTGGCGTTTCCGGCGACCATGCCCGGCGCCACCCCGGAGGACGACATCCGCGGCATCGGTGCCGCGCTGTATGCCCTGCTGGTCGATCGTTGGCCGCTGCCGGAGAAGGGCGCCCCGAGTGGTATGCAGCCGGCAGAGACCGACCCGGCCGGCGAGCCGCTCGAACCACGGGCGGTCGACAGGGCTATCCCCTTCCAGATTTCGGCCGCAGCAGCGCGCTCAGTGCAAGCCGGTGGTGGCATCCGTTCGGCCCCAACACTTTTGAATCTGCTTCAGCAGGCGACTGCGGTCGCCGACCGCACCGATCTGATCGAGCCGGTCGAGCCGACGGGGTCGGCCTCGCCACGACCGGCTGCCGAGGCCGACCCCGAGGCGCAGGCCCGGCGGCGGCGCAATCTGCTCATCGGGGTCGGGGTCGGCGCGGCGATTCTGGTGGTCGCCCTGATCGTGTTGGCCTCCGTGCTGTCCAGCATCTTCGGTGATGTCGGCGGCGGCCTCAAAGGCGACCAGCTGGGCCTGAACCCATCGACGTCGCAGAGCGAGGGCGAGAGCGCTCCGAGCGGCAGCACCGTCACACCTGTGAAGGCGACCGTCTTTTCGCCGGAGGGCGGTGCCGACAACCCGGACAAGGCCGACCTGGCACTGACCGGCGGCCCGGGTAACGGCTGGGCGACCGACACCTACACCGATCCGGATCCGTTCCCCAACTTCAAGAACGGCGTCGGCCTGCTGTTGCAGTTGCCGCAGCCGACCACCGTCGGCAGTGTGTCGCTGACGGTGCCCAGCACCGGCACCCAGGTCCAGATCCGGTCGGCCTCGAGCGCCGACCCGGCCAGCCTCGAGGACACCACCGCGCTGACCCAGCCCACCACGTTGCAGCCGGGCGCCAACACGATTCAGGTCGACGCGAAGTCGCCGACGACGTACCTGGTGGTGTGGATCTCGACGATGGGCACCACCGATGGCAAGAACAAGACTGAGATCTCCGGTCTGACCGTCAAGGCCGCGTCCTGATTTCCTAACAGGCCCCTGCTCGGGTGAAGTGCCCGCCGACCCCCGGGAAAATACTGTCCGGGCGTGCTCAGCTTCGTCGGACCGGACACCGCTCGCAGTGACGCCGAGTTGCTGGCCGCCCACGTGGCCGGTGACCGTCACGCATTCGCCGAGCTCTTCGCGCGGCACCACCGCCGCCTGCACGGGCTGGCCCGCCGCCGGACACGATGCGCCGAGGACGCCGCCGATGCCCTGCAGGACGCCATGTTGGCCGCGCACCGCGGGGCCGCCGCTTTCCGGCATGATGCGGCCGTCGGCAGTTGGCTGCACCGCATCGTGCTCAACGCCTGCCTGGACCGGCTGCGCCGCGCCGCGGCACAGCCCACGATCGCATTGACCGATGAAGGCTCCGTGGCCGATCGCACCGCCGAGGTGGACACCGCGCTGGAGGTGCGCCGCGCCCTGATGCGCCTGCCCGCCGACCAGCGGGCGGCGGTGCTGGCGGTCGATATGCACGGGTATTCGGTGGCCGACGCTGCCGCACTGCTGGGCGTCGCCGAGGGCACGGTGAAGAGTCGCCGGGCCCGGGCTCGGGTCCGGCTGTCCGGGCTGCTGCGGGCCGACGCTCCCTAACATCTCCCGGGTCGCTGCGCTCCTGCCCTCCGCCGCCGACGCCCGGCTGACCCGGCACACTGGTCGGGTGGAGCCTGAGACCGGCGAGACCGCGCCGCACACCGTCACGCCGGCACCCACCCGCGGCGCCACACACTCCCGGCACCCGGCCATCCGAACCGGGCGGCTCGTCGCCGCGGGTCTCGGCGTGGTCGCCGTCCTCACCGCCGTCGGCGTCGGAACCGCGGCGCTGCTGCGCTCCACCGGCCCGACGTCCAGCACCCTGACCAGCGCCAGCCTGATCACCGTCACCCCCAAGATGCCGATCACCGGTCGCGAGTTGAACGCGCTCGTCGCCCGCAGCCCCGACTTCGGCCCGCTGACCGATCCCAGGCGGCGGGCCGCGTGCCTGAGCGCACTGGGCTACCCCGGCTCGACGCAGGTGCTGGGCGCACGGACACTGCAGGTCGGCGGCGAACCCGCCATTGTGTTGGTGTTGCCCGGGGACCAACCGGACGTGCTCGTCGGGGTGACCGTCGCGGCCACGTGCAGCGCCGCAGACACCGGGCTGATCGCCGACACGACCGTCCGGCGCCCATAGTTCACGGCGGGGAACACTGCGGCCTACCCTGTTGTTTGACCAGGTGCCCTCCAGGCACCTCGACGCGCAGGCCCTCCGTCTGCAGCCCGGGACCGGGCAGAAAGGCTGGTATGAGCGCCAACCACGTTCATGACGTCATCGTCATCGGATCAGGCCCCGCCGGCTACACCGCGGCGATCTACACCGCCCGCGCGCAGCTGCAGCCCCTGGTCTTCGAAGGCACCTCCTTCGGCGGCGCACTGATGACCACCACCGAGGTGGAGAACTTCCCCGGGTTCCGCTCGGGCATCACCGGTCCGGAGTTGATGGATGAGATGCGCGAGCAGGCCCTGCGCTTCGGCGCCGACCTGCGGATGGAAGACGTCGAGTCGGTCGAACTCGAAGGCCCCGTCAAGAAGGTGGTGACCGCCGACGGCGAGACCCACCTGGCACGTTCGGTGATCCTCGCGATGGGTGCCGCCGCCCGATACCTGGGTGTGCCCGGCGAGCAGGAGCTGCTCGGTCGCGGCGTCAGTGCCTGCGCGACGTGTGACGGATTCTTCTTCAAGGACCAGGACATCGCCGTCATCGGCGGCGGAGACTCCGCGATGGAAGAGGCGACGTTCCTCACCCGGTTCGCCCGCAGCGTCACACTGGTGCACCGCCGCGACGAGTTCCGCGCGTCGCGGATCATGCTCGAACGCGCCCGCGAGAACGACAAGATCACCTTCCTGACCAACACCGCGGTCGATGCGGTCGAGGGGGATACAACCGTTAGCGGCCTGCGCGTGCACAACGTGATCACCGGCGAGGAATCCACCCTGGCCGTGACGGGCGTCTTTGTGGCGATCGGTCACGATCCCCGCTCCGAACTGGTGCGCGACGCGGTGGACCTCGACCCGGAGGGCTACGTGCTGGTTCGGGATCGCACCACCGCCACGTCTCTGGATGGTGTGTTCGCCGCCGGCGACCTCGTCGATCACACTTACCGGCAGGCCATCACCGCCGCCGGGATGGGTTGTTCGGCCGCCATCGACGCCGAGCGCTGGCTCGCCGACGCCGACGACCCCACAACCACCGAGATGATTGGAGCACACCAATGAGCGACGGCGGCGCGACCGTAACGGTCTCCGACGACTCCTTCCGCGAAGATGTTCTGTCCAGCAATACCCCTGTCCTCGTTGACTTTTGGGCAACCTGGTGCGGCCCGTGCCGAATGGTCGCCCCGGTACTGGAGGAGATCGCGACCGAGAAGGCCGGCTCGCTGACGGTGGCCAAGCTCGATGTCGACGCCAACCCGGCGACCGCCCGTGACTTCCAGGTGGTTTCGATTCCGACGATGATCCTGTTCAAGGATGGTGAACCGGTAAAGCGAATCGTTGGTGCAAAGGGCAAGGCCGCCCTTCTGCGCGAGATCGCCGACGTCGTCTAAACCGGACCGAGACGATTCCGTTACAGCGGGCTTCGCCTGCCGTTTTCCGGAATGCGGCAGGCTTCTGAGAGAATGCCTCCTAGCCTGTGTGCAATCGTCAGCGATGAAGATGGCCCGCTGACAACGGTGATCGAAGGGCCCTGTATGTCGAGTCTTCGCCACGGCGCCGGGGGGGATGCCTCCTGGCACCGGAGCGGCCGAGATGATGTCTTGCGCCGCGGTGACCGCAGCAGCGCCGTCGTCGAGATACGCGCGGCCTTGGCTGCGCTCGGCCTGGTGGACAATCCCGACGAGGATCTCACCACCGGAAGGCGCGTGGCGGCCGACGTGTTCGACGCCGACCTCGACCACGCGGTGCGCGCCTTTCAGCAACGCCGCGGACTGCTGGTCGACGGAATCGTCGGCGAGGCCACCTACCGGGCTCTCAAGGAAGCCTCCTATCGGCTCGGGGCACGCACCCTGGTTCACCAATTCGGCGCCCCGATGTACGGTGACGACGTCGCCACGCTGCAGTCCAAGTTGCAGGAACTCGGCTTCTACACCGCTTTGGTGGACGGCTATTTCGGTTTACAGACCCACAATGCGCTGATGTCCTACCAGCGCGAATACGGCATGGCCGCCGACGGTATCTGCGGTCCGGAGACTCTGCGCTCACTGTACTTCCTCGGTTCGCGGGTCACCGGCGGCTCGCTACACGCGATCCGGGAAGAGGAACTGGTCCGGCGCTCGGGGCCCCGGCTGTCCGGTAAGCGGATCATCATCGACCCGGGCCGAGGCGGCAACGACCGTGGCCTGATCAGCCACGGCCCCGACGGACCGATCAGCGAAGCGGATCTCTTGTGGGACTTGGCAAGTCGGTTGGAAGGCCGGATGACCGCGATCGGCATGGAGACTTTCCTGTCCCGGCCGGCCGGTCGCAGTCCGATAGATGCCGAACGGGCTGCCACCGCCAATACCGTCGGCGCCGATCTGATGATCAGCCTGCGCTGTGAGACCCAGCCCACCCCCTCGGCCAATGGCGTCGCGTCGTTCTACTTCGGCAGTTCGCATGGCTCGGTGTCGACGATCGGCCGCAACCTGGCCGATTTCATTCAGCGGGAGGTCGTGGCACGCACCGGGTTACGCGATTGTCGGACCCACGGGCGCACCTGGGATCTGCTACGCCTCACCCGGATGCCCACCGTCCAGGTCGACATCGGCTACATCACCAACCCGCGGGACCGCTCGATGCTGGTGACCAATCAGGCCCGTGACTCCATCGCCGAGGGCATCCTGGCGGCCGTCAAGCGGCTCTATCTGCTGGGTAAGAACGACCGTCCCACAGGCACTTTCACGTTCGCCGAACTTCTCGCCCACGAGTTGTCAGTCGAACAGGCTCGACCGGCTCTCTAGGCCGTCAACCCCGAATCTGGGCGCCGGCACCGACCGGCTGCTCCAGTTGCGCACTCTTCAGCAGCCGCTCCAGCGCCTCCTCGACTTCGGCCTTCCAGCCCAACCCCTTGTCCAGCTCCAGTCGCAGCCGCGGGAAATAACGATGCGGCGCAACGACCGTGAATCCTGCGTCAAGCAAGAAGTCGGCACCGATCATGCACTGGTCGAAGGAACAGTCCCCCAGCGCCTCGATCGCGGGGCGCAGCCCGGGATCGATGGCGTCCGCGTCGAGGAGTTCGGTGGCGTCCGCGGTTCGGCCGAACGCCTCCAGCGCCCGCACGCCGCGCCGGACGAGCTCGCTGACCACATGGCTGATCAACGAGTGCATCAGCCCGTCGGTCTGCCCGGGTTCGATACCCATCGACGTCAGCAGCACCGCGTCCGCGCTGACCGGTCCGGTCGGGAAGCGGTGCGCGCGCGGAACCGCGCGCGGCGGCGCGTAGAGGACATAGCCGAGGCACGGCTCCTCGCCGCCCGACTCCGATCCCTCGACCGGAGCTCTGGTGGCCACCTGACCGCACGATCCCCACTCCAGCATGACCATCGACAGCCACGCTTCCTTCTCGAACTCGGGGTCGGGAAGGTACTCGCCGCCGCCGAGCGTGGCCGGGTCGAGTTCCCAGAACACGCACCGGCGGGCATGCTTCGGTAACTGCTCGAACGCTTCGAGCCGCAGCGGCATGATGCGAACGGACACTAGCCTCCCCGGCTTTCACGCGGTGCAAATGTGCACGACAGCCCCTCCAGGATAGGAGAGCCGACGCCGAACATGCCAGTAGTCGTCGGGCAACCGGTACGACAGCTGATCGGCGGTGAAATGCATTGGTGCGCTGGATGATTCCTCGCCCAGCGGGCTCGGCAGCGAACGATCGCCGGGGCTGGCGTCACAGTGACGGAACGGGCCGGTATCGTGGCACCTGCTTTTCAGCCCGCCGACCGGTTCATCATGTCCACAATCCGTTGCAGGTCGTCGACGGAGCCGAATTCGACCACGATCTTGCCCTTGCGCTTGCCCAGGCTCACCGTCACCCGGGTGTCAAAGGTGCTCGAGAGTCGCTCGGCGACATCTTGCAGCCCGGGCATCTGGATCGGCTTGCGGCGAGGAGCACCGGGTGCCTTCGTGTCCGATCGATTCGCAAGGGTGACCGCCTCTTCGGTGGCTCGCACCGACAGTCCCTCCGCGACGATCCGCGCCGCCAGTTCTTCCTGAGCCTCCGGACCGCCTTCCAGTGAGAGTAGGGCCCGCGCGTGACCGGCCGAGAGGACACCGGCAGCCACCCGCCGCTGAACGGCGATCGGCAACCGCAGCAACCGAATCATGTTGGTGATCACCGGACGCGACCGGCCGATGCGAGCCGCCAGTTCGTCGTGGGTGACCTCGAACTCGTCGAGCAACTGTTGGTAGGCCGCCGCCTCTTCCAACGGGTTGAGCTGAACGCGGTGGATGTTCTCCAGGAGTGCGTCGCGCAACAGATTGTCCTCGGCGGTCTCCCGCACGATGGCCGGGATGGTGGCCAGCCCAGCCTCCTGTGCGGCGCGCCAGCGCCGCTCCCCCATCACCAGTTGGTAGCGACTCGGCGCTCCCGATACGGGAACCTCCCGCACCACGATCGGCTGCATGAGACCGAACTCGCGGATGGAGTGCACCAGCTCGGCGAGCGCTTCTTCGTCGAAGACCTGGCGCGGCTGGCGCGGATTGGGCTCGATGGCCGCCGGGTCGATCTCCCGGTACACCGCACCGACGCTGTCGACGTCGAGCGGAGCGGTTCCGCCGATCACCACATCGGCGGCAGCATCGCCCAGGCGCGGCCCGCCGTCCGCCGGCCCGGTCGGGATCAATGATGCGAGCCCGCGACCGAGGCCGCCCTTGCGCTTCGACGACGGTTGGGTCATTACTGTGCCTCCACTGATGCCGGGTTGGCCCGTTGCGCGAGTTCTCGACTGGCGTCGAGATAACTCATCGCACCACGTGAACCGGGATCGTAATCGATGATCGTCATGCTGTAGCCGGGTGCCTCCGACACCTTCACGCTGCGCGGAATCACGGTTCCCAACACCTTGTCGCCGAAGTAGCGCCGGACCTCCGCCGCCACCTGGTCGGCCAGTTTGGTCCTGCCGTCGTACATCGTGAGGACGACGGTCGAGACGGAGAGCCGCGGATTGAGGTGCGCCCGGACCATCTCGATATTGTTCATCAGCTGCGAGACACCCTCCAGCGCGTAGTACTCGCACTGGATCGGGATCAGCACCTCGGGGGCCGCGACGAGCGCGTTGATCGTGAGCAGTCCGAGCGACGGCGGGCAGTCGATGAAGACGTAATCGAAGTCGGAATCGTCGAGCGCGGCCAGGGCGGTGCGCAATCGATTCTCTCGGGCGACCATGCTGACGAGTTCGATCTCGGCGCCGGCCAGGTCGATCGTCGCCGGTACACAGAACAGCAGCTCGCTGTGCGGGCTCTGGCGGATCGCCGCCTGCAACGGAATCTCCCCCAGCAGGACTTCGTACGACGACGGAGTCCCGGAATGCCGGTCGGCGATGCCCAGTGCGGTGCTGGCGTTGCCCTGCGGATCGAGATCGATCACGAGGGTCTTCAATCCCTGTACGGCGAGGGCGGCCGCGAGGTTGACCGCTGTCGTCGTCTTCCCGACGCCACCTTTCTGATTGGCGACGGTTAAGACCCGGCGGTGGCGGGGTCGGGGCAGCTGCCCGGCGACCGTATGCAAAACCTGCATGGCGCGCTCGGCCGCGGCTCCGATTGGGGTCTCGTAGTCGCTGGGCGCGTTCCATGTTTCACGTGAAACATGGGCGTCGGCCGTCCCCGACGAATCGGGGCTGGGTGGGACAGTCATGATCCTCTTCTCTCCGAGGTTCGCGTGGGCCGATTCCCGCCCGCCGCTCGCTCCCCCCGAACCGCGGACACCACGGTCACGGGAGGATCCGAATAGCTCTCGCCACATCTCACCACCTTCACATCGGTTGCGCCTAACGACGTCATCCCGCGCCGACCCTCGACGATTTCTTCCTCAGCGCGTTCGCCCTTCATCGCCAACATCCGCCCGCCCGGACGTAATAGCGGCAGGCTCCACCGCGTGAGTTTGTCGAGAGATGCCACCGCACGCGACACCACCACGTCGGCTCCCCCAGCTCGGGTCCGGACGCCTGGTTCCTCGGCCCGGCCACGGATGATCTCCACCGGCAACTCCAAGGCGGCAACCGCTTCCTCGAGAAAATCCGTTCTTCGCAACATCGGTTCGATGAGCGCGACGTGGACGTCAGGGCGGGCGATGGCCAGCGGGAGGCCGGGCAGCCCGGCTCCACTGCCGATATCCACGACGCGTGCCCCGGGCTCGACGAGCTCTCCAACGGCGGCACTGTTGAGAATATGGCGCTCCCACAGCCGCTCGACTTCTCGAGGGCCGATGAGCCCGCGCTCAACTCCGGGCCCGGCCAGCAGATCGGCATATCGGTGTGCCACATCCAGTCGGCCGCCGAAGACGGCCGCGGCGGCCGTCGGAGGTAGGGGCGCAACGCCATGTTTCACGTGAAACATCCTCCGGCCATCGTGGCGCCCCGGCACCGAGAACTACACCGATGTAACTTCAGCCCTTCAGCACCACAACGCGGCGCGAAGGCTCCACGCCCTCACTCTCGCTGTGGACACCGTCGACACCCGCAACGGCGTCGTGAACGATCTTGCGCTCAAACGGCGTCATCGGTGCCAACTCTTCACGTTCGCCAGTCTCCAACACCCGGTGAGCCACCTTGTCGCCCAAGGCGCTGAGCTCCTCCCGGCGACGGCGGCGCCAGTTCGCGATGTCGAGCATGAGCCGGCTGCGCTCCCCCGTCTTCTGGTGCACAGCTAACCGGGTCAACTCCTGAAGCGCATCGAGGACCTCGCCCTTCCGGCCGACCAGCTTCGACAAGTCCTCGCCACCGTCGATACTCACGATCGCGCGGCTGCCCTCCACGTCGAGGTCGATATCGCCGTCGAAGTCCAGCAAGTCCAGCAACTCCTCGAGGTAGTCGCCCGCGATCTCACCCTCGGCGACAAGACGCTCTTCCAGGTCGTCGCCCTTCTCCGCTGCAACGTCGGTATCAGTCACGTCCGTGACGTCGGCATCCGTCATGTGTCTCTCCCTCTTCTCACCGGAGCGATCCCCGGTCAACGCTTACGTTTCTTGGGCCGTGCCCCAGGGCGCGGCGTGCGGTTGGTCGCCCCATCGTCGGCAGCCCCCTCCGTCCCGGATTCGGCATCTGCGTCCGTGCCGGTGTCGGCGTCATCCGCGGCGGCAGAGCTATCGACGGACTCGGTGCCTGAACCGTTGGTGGCTACCGGCGCACCCTTCTTCGGCTTGGTCGGTTTGGCGCCCGGCGCCGGCGCGTTCGCCGCGCGGCGAGCCAGCGCCTCCTCCTTCTTCGCCTCTTCTTCCTTCTCGATCTTGCTGAACACGTAGTGCTGCTGCCCGAATGTCCAGATGTTGTTGGCCAGCCAGTACATGATGATGGCCAACGGCAAGAACGGCCCACCGACCACCACGCCGAGCGGGAAGACGTACAGCGCGAGTTTGTTCATCATCGCGGTCTGTGGGTTGGCCGCCGCCTCCGGACTCTGGCGCGCGACCGAGGCCCGGCTGTTGAAGTAGGTTGCGATGCCCGCCAGGATCATGATCGGAACCCCGACCGCGATGACGGAGGCTCGGTTGAATTCGGTGAAGGCATCGAGCCCGTGCTGCTGGATCATGGTCGCGCCCAACGGTGCCCCGAACAGATGCGCATCGAGAAAGTTCGCCACGTCCGTGGGACTGAAGAAGTAGTTGCCGGTCGCCCGGTTCTCTTCAACGGTGAGCTGGATCTGACCGAACCCGCCCTGCGTCCGGTTGAACGACCGCAGTACGTGAAACAGCCCGAGGAACACCGGGATCTGGGCCAGCATCGGCAGACAGCCGAGGATCGGGTTGAACCCGTGTTCGCGCTGCAGCTTCTGCATCTCCAGCGCCATGCGCTGGCGGTCCTTGCCGTATTTCTTCTGCAGCGCCTTGATCTGCGGCTGCAGCTCCTGCATCTGCCGCGTGGTACGGATCTGCCGGACGAACGGCTTGTACAGCAGCGCACGCAGGCTGAACACCAGGAACATCACCGACAGTGCCCACGCGAAGAAGTTGGTCGGGCCCAGGATGGCCGCGAACAGCTTGTACCAGAGCCACATGATGCCCGACACCGGGTAATAGATGATGTCCAGGCTGAACCAATCAAACATGCGTGCTCCTGCCGTCTTTGTCGAGACTGGACCCGGGCGCCTGCGGGCACCGCTCGGGTATTGGATCCCATCCTCCCCGATGCCAGGGCCCGCACTTTCCCAGCCGGATCAGGGCCAACCAACTCCCCCGGATCAAGCCGTATTCGGTCAGCGCCTCCACGGCGTACTGACTACAGGTCGGGGTGAATCGGCACGTTGGCAGCCGCAGCGGCGAGATGGTGTGCCGGTAAAGCTCGATGAGGAAGATCACGCCTCGCACCGGAAGACGAGTCACCGTGTCTTCTCCATCAACTCATGGGTGCGGCGAACCCCGTTTCGCAGCTGCTGTTCCAACCGAGCCGACATCGCATGGCGGCTCGTGGGCAACGCCCGGATCACCACGCACTCATCGGCGGTGAGATCCGGCAGAACCCCCCGGGCAGCGTGTCGCAACCGTCGGGACACCTGGTGGCGTTGTACCGCATTGCCAACGGATTTGGCGACGATCAGACCGACTCGCGGCCCGGCTTCAGTGCCCGCGTCACGTCGTGCGTGCACGACGATATCCGGCTGCGCCGCTCGCACCCCGTGCTTGATGGTGGCGCCGAACTCCGCAGACCGTGTCATCCGGAACTGAGCCGGCAGCACGCCGCGTGATCTCGTGGATCAGGCAGTCAGCGAACGACGACCCTTGCGGCGCCGGCCCGTCACGATCGCCCGCCCCGCGCGGGTGCGCATACGCAGACGGAAGCCATGAACCCGCGCCCGGCGCCGGTTGTTCGGCTGGAAGGTCCGCTTGCCCTTGGCCACGGCTGTCTCTCCTCGTCGTATTGCAGTCGCTGTCCGATATACACGCGTGTACGTGTTCCCGGACGAACGCGACTGCCGTTGGTAAGCTCTGGTCTCGCTCGTAACCGGCGCGGTCCCGAAACCCGGTCGCAGCCGTATCGCCGACGTTCGGGCGACTGTTCGAGGGTACTGACGTCACTTCGCCTGGTCAAACCGCCTTGTCGTGCCCTCCATCACCGCACACATCGACAATCGTCACATCCGTCACCGGTGCCCGGTCCACCGTTATGCCAACGTGATCCGAATGTTGCAGAACGGTTGGCACCCGCCCCGAAAACTGTTAGCTTCTGCCAGAGCCGCTTCAGCACGACGCGGCAGCCCATCACGAAGCGGGGACACAGGCCGGCGATAGTCCAGAAGTCACCGAATTGCTCGGATTAACTGCCGACCCGCGACCCTGCGCCGATATGCTGCGAGACGAGGACGACTGTCCTGTCCACACCTGTGGATAACTATGTGGACAGATCTGTCGTCGTCTCGTCTGCTTTTGCCTATGACCGCGGAATTTGCTCGACTTTCGGACCAGGGGGATCTGTCGTTGACCGAAGATCCCGGTTCAGCGTTCGCCACGGTGTGGAGTTCGGTTGTCGCCGAGCTCAACGGCGACGGAACTGCGGACTCACGTCTCAGTAATGGCACCGGCGGCCATGTACCGCTGACTCCACAACAACGCGCCTGGCTCAAACTCGTCCAGCCGCTCACCATCGCCGAGGGCTTCGCCCTCCTCTCGGTACCGAGCAGCTTCGTGCAAAACGAGATCGAACGTCACCTACGGACACAGATCGTCGACGCCCTCAGCCGTCGGCTGGGCCAACGAGTCGAACTCGGCGTGCGGATCGCCCCACCGAGTCTCGACGATGACAACGACACCGCCGCGCCGGATCTCCCCACCACCGATCTGGAACTCGATGAGGTCGACGAGGACCGCGAAGCATTGGCCAGCGCGCACGAGACATGGCCCAGCTATTTCATCGAACGCCCCCGCAGCAATGCCTCCACTGAGACGCCGGGTACGAGCCTCAACCGACGCTACACATTCGACACCTTCGTCATCGGCGCATCCAACCGCTTCGCGCACGCGGCCGCCCTGGCGATCGCCGAGGCTCCGGCCCGCGCCTACAACCCGTTGTTCATCTGGGGCGAGTCCGGGCTCGGTAAGACTCATCTGCTGCACGCGGCCGGCAATTACGCCCAGCGACTGTTTCCCGGGATGCGGGTCAAGTACGTCTCCACCGAAGAGTTCACCAACGACTTCATCAACTCCCTGCGTGACGACCGCAAGGTCGCGTTCAAACGCAGCTACCGCGATATCGACGTATTGCTGGTCGACGACATCCAGTTCATCGAGGGCAAAGAGGGTATCCAGGAAGAGTTCTTCCATACCTTCAACACTCTGCACAACGCCAACAAGCAGATCGTCATCTCCTCCGATCGGCCGCCCAAACAGCTGGCGACCCTCGAGGACCGGCTGCGGACCAGGTTCGAGTGGGGACTGATCACCGACGTCCAGCCACCCGAACTCGAAACCCGTATCGCCATCCTTCGTAAGAAGGCTCAGATGGAACGGCTCGACGTTCCCGACGACGTCCTCGAACTCATCGCCAGCAGCATCGAGCGCAACATCCGTGAACTCGAGGGCGCCCTCATTCGGGTCACGGCTTTCGCCTCGCTCAACAAGACCCAGATCGACAGGTCGCTTGCCGAGATCGTGTTACGTGATCTCATCGCCGACGCCGGCACCATGCAGATCAGTACCGCGGCCATCATGGCCGCTACGGCCGAGTACTTCGATACCACCGTCGAGGAACTGCGCGGCCCGGGCAAGACCCGGGCGCTGGCCCAGTCCCGACAGATCGCCATGTATCTGTGCCGTGAACTGACCGACCTCTCCCTGCCGAAGATCGGCCAGGCGTTCGGTCGAGACCACACCACGGTGATGTACGCCGAGAAGAAGATTCGCGGCGAAATGGCCCATCGGCGTGAGGTGTTCGATCACGTCAAGGAACTCACCACGCGGATCCGCCAGCGCTCCAAGCGCTGAGATTCCACTATTTCGCATCATCCGGGCCAAAAACTTTGGCCACTGTCGTACCAGTGGTCACGCCACGCGCCTGTGCACACAGGTGTGGACAACACCGGTCATCGCGATCGAATCACCGGGATCACGATGAACAACTCGCGGCTGTGCACATCCACCCCGTTGTTGACCGACTGTCATACACAGTTAGTGCACATGCCCACACCGCACCCAAGCAGGCCGTCATGCCGTCGGTCCACAGCTTGCACAGGCCCTATTACTGTTGCCGTTATCTCTCTTCCAATCTCCTCTTTGAAGACAGCCTTGGGGAACAGCCCGTTCACAGGTCGTGCGGCACGGTCCGAGAGTGCTCGTGTCACCCCCATCGATTAGCTTTCAAGATGGCGTCCGACGCTCTACGGTTGTTGTTCTGACTGCCGTTCTGCGGCTGTCGCTCACAGATCACGCTCGCCAGTGCTCCGGCATGAGGTGACCGCTGGTCGGAGTTATTTGGGTGATGAAGGGACAGTGTGCACGTGGCAACTACGACGGTTGGCTCCGACTTGAAGTTCCGTCTGGTGCGAGAGGACTTCGCCGATGCGGTCGCCTGGGTTGCCCGTAATCTTCCGACCCGCCCGACGGTGCCGGTGCTGGCAGGGGTGCTGCTCACCGGTAGTGACGACGGTCTGACGATCTCCGGGTTCGACTACGAGGTCTCCGCCGAAGTCCGGGTTCCCGCTGAAATCGCCTCGGCTGGAAGCGTTTTGGTTTCCGGAAGGCTGTTGTCCGATATCACCAGAGCGCTGCCGGCCAAGCCGGTCGATGTCAGCGTCGATGGCACCAGGGTGGCTTTGACGTGCGGGAGTGCGCGGTTCTCACTGCCCACGATGGCAGTGGAGGACTATCCGGCGCTGCCGGCGTTGCCCGACGAAACGGGTGTGATCTCCGCCGATCTGTTCGCCGAGGCGATCGGCCAGGTGGCCGTGGCGGCCGGCCGAGATGACACCCTGCCGATGCTGACCGGCATCCGAGTGGAGATTTCCGGGGAGACAGTGGTTTTGGCCGCCACCGATCGGTTCCGGCTGGCGGTGCGTGAACTGACGTGGGCGACGTCCTCGCCGAGCCTGGAAGCTGCCGTCCTGGTTCCGGCGAAAACCCTCGCCGAGGCGGCAAAGGCGGGAACATCCGGCACCGAAGTGCACCTGGCGCTCGGTGCGGGCTCGTCGGTGGGTAAGGACGGGCTGCTGGGGATCCGCAGCGGCGGCAAACGCAGCACCACCCGGCTTCTCGACGCCGAGTTCCCGAAGTTCCGTCAACTGCTGCCCGCCGAGCACACCGCGGTGGCGACGATCGGGGTGACGGAGCTGACCGATGCGATCAAGCGGGTGGCGCTGGTCGCTGACCGCGGGGCGCAGGTGCGGATGGAGTTCGGCGATGGAGTGCTGCACCTGTCCGCCGGCGCCGATGACGTGGGCCGCGCTGAGGAGGATCTGCCCGTAGAGTTCGCCGGGGAGCCCCTGACGATTGCCTTCAATCCGACCTACCTGACCGATGGCCTGGGTTCGTTGCATTCCGATCGGGTGACGTTTGGTTTCACGACTCCGAGCCGACCCGCGGTGCTGCGGCCGGCGAACGGTGATGAACAGGCCGAAGGCACCGGGCCGTTCCCTGCCGTTCAGACCGACTACGTATACCTGTTGATGCCGGTGCGGCTACCAGGCTGATCCGGACCCCGACAGAGAGGGCGCACATGCAGTTGGGTTTGGTTGGTCTTGGCAAAATGGGCTTCAACATGCGTGAGCGATTGCGCGAGGGCGGCCACGAAGTCATCGGGTACGACCCGAGACCCGAGGTGACCGATGTGCCCAACCTGGCCGGCCTGGCCGAGGCGCTCAGTGCCCCTCGTGTGGTGTGGGTGATGGTGCCCTCCGGGTCTATCACCGATAGCACCATCAGTGAGCTCGCCGAGGTTCTCAGCCCCGGTGATCTGGTGATCGATGGCGGTAACTCCAGGTACACCGAGGATGGTCCGCACGCGGAACTTCTTGGTGACAAAGGGATTTCATTCGTCGATGCCGGAGTTTCCGGTGGTATCTGGGGATTGACCGAGGGTTACGGTCTGATGGTCGGCGGCAGCGACGAGGATGTGTCGCGGGTGATGCCCATCTTCGACACCCTTCGCCCGCCTGGGGATCAGGCCGACGGTTTCGTCCACGCCGGTCCGGTCGGCGCGGGTCACTACGCCAAGATGGTGCACAACGGTATCGAGTACGGGCTGATGATGGCTTATGCCGAGGGTTACGAGTTGTTGGCCGCCGAACCGTTGATCAAGGACACCCAGGCGGTGATCCAGGCCTGGACCAACGGCACGGTAGTGCGGTCGTGGTTGCAGCAGCTGTTGGCCAAGGCACTGAAGGAAGACCCCGCATTCGATGCGATCTCTGGCTATACCGAGGACTCCGGTGAGGGTCGCTGGACGGTCGAAGAAGCGATCCATCATCGGGTGCCGATGCCGGTGATCGCGGCGTCGTTGTTCGCGCGATTCGCTTCGCGGCAAGAAGATTCGCCGACGATGAAGGCAGTGTCGGCATTGCGCAACCAGTTTGGCGGACACGCGGTCAAGCGGGTCTCGGAGTCGGGATAGCCGGACCCGATGTATGTCCGGCACCTGGCGCTCCGCGATTTTCGGTCGTGGCAACACGTCGATCTCGAGTTGGCGCCGGGCCGGACGGTGTTCGTCGGCCCCAATGGCTTCGGTAAAACCAATCTTGTTGAGGCACTGTGGTACTGCGCGACCTTGGGATCGCATCGCGTCGCCACCGACGCTCCGTTGATCCGGGCCGGCGCCGAGCGCGCCGTGGTGTCGACAATTGTCGTCAACGAAGGCCGGGAACTGGCGGTTGATCTGGAAATCGCGGCGGGCCGGGCCAACAAGGCCCGGCTGAACCGCTCTCCGGTCCGTAGCACGCGCGAGCTGCTCGGCGCGGTCCGCGCGGTGTTGTTCGCCCCGGAGGATCTCGCGCTGGTGCGTGGTGATCCAGGAGAACGCCGCCGCTATCTCGACGAACTCGCGTCGGTGCGCCGGCCGCGGGTGGCCGCGATTCGCACCGACTACGACAAGGTGCTCAAACAACGCACCGCCTTGTTGAAATCAGCTGCGGGAGGACGGTTTCGGGGCGATTCCGGGGTGTTGGAAACCCTCGATGTGTGGGACGGCCACCTTGCCGCTCACGGTGCGGAATTGATGGCCGCCCGCATCGAGTTGACGAACCTGTTGGCACCGGAGGTGGAGAAGGCCTACCAGCTGCTGGCGCCCGCGTCACGACCCGCTGCGATCAGCTACCGCAGCAGCGTCGAAGTCGACGGCAATGCTCCTGACGTCGACTATCTGGAAGCTACGCTTCTCGCCGGACTCGCCCGCCGGCGTGACGCCGAACTGGAACGCGGGATGTGCCTGGTCGGTCCGCACCGCGACGACCTCGAGCTGAGACTGGGTGATCAGCCGGCGAAGGGATTCGCCAGTCATGGCGAATCCTGGTCGATGGCACTGGCATTACGCTTGGCCTCCTATGAACTGCTGCGCACCGAAGGCAGTGAGCCGGTGCTGATCCTCGACGATGTGTTCGCCGAGTTGGACAACGCCCGCCGCCGGGCGCTGGCTGGTGTCGCCGCTGACGCGGAGCAGGTACTCGTCACCGCCGCGGTCGGTGAGGACATCCCCACCGACTGGGATGCCACCCGCATCGGCATCACGTTGCGCGACGACGACGGCGGACGAATGTCGGAGGTGACGTCGTGACCGGACCCGACGATGAGGCACAGGACACGACCGGCCCACCCGAACACCTCGCCGGTCTGGCCGGGATGGATCTGGTACGCCGCACCTTGGAGGAAGCTCGCGGCGCGGCGCGCAGTCAGGGTAAGGAAGTCGGCCGCGGCGGCCGCTCCCCCGGTGCTCGCCGGGGCGCCGACCGCGGTAATCGCCGCACCTGGTCGGGACCGGGGCCCGATCGTCGTGATCCCCAACCGCTCGGCACCGCGGCCAACGAGCTGGCCAAGTCCCGCGGCTGGACGACCCGGGTGGCCGAGGGTGCGGTGTTCGCACAGTGGTCCGAGGTCGTCGGCGAGCAGATCGCCGAGCACGCTCAGCCCGCGGCCTTGCAAGACGGCGTACTCAGTGTGACGGCGGAGTCGACCGCCTGGGCAACCCAGTTGCGGATGGTCCAGGCACAACTGCTGGCGAAGATCGCCGCAGCGGTCGGCGACGGTGTGGTGACCAGGCTGAAGATCACCGGGCCGGTCGCTCCGTCGTGGCGGAAGGGCCCGCTGCACATCTCGGGGCGTGGTCCGCGCGACACCTACGGGTGACCCCACTACCACAGTCGGCTGACAGCCACGACACGCTCATCGACAACTCTGTCAAGCGTCGAGACTCATGCCGATCCGAAAAATTCCGTGCACGGCGCAACTAGGTGTGCAGAAACGCCGCCGCAGAATCAGTCCGAAGGGGACTTACCGGTAGACTGGTTCAGACCCGCGCGCGGTCGCGAATCGCGCGCTTGCGAACCCCAAGGAGAGCGTTCCGCTAGTGGCTGCCAAAGAACAGTACGGTGCCGACTCGATCAAAGTCCTCGAAGGCCTGGAGGCGGTCCGCAAACGGCCGGGTATGTATATCGGCTCAACCGGTGAACGAGGGCTGCACCATCTCATCTGGGAAGTTGTCGATAATGCCGTCGACGAGGCGATGGCGGGGTTCGCCACCAAGGTGTCGGTGCGCATCCTCGAAGACGGCGGAGTCGAGGTAACCGATAACGGCCGCGGCATCCCGGTAGCCATGCACGCAACCGGCATCCCGACCGTCGATGTGGTCATGACGGTCTTGCACGCCGGCGGCAAGTTCGAAGAAGGCGCCTACAGTGTGTCCGGCGGTCTACACGGCGTGGGCGTGTCGGTGGTTAACGCGCTGTCGAGTCGTCTCGAGGCCGACATCCGCACCGACGGTTTCGAGTGGTTCCAGACCTATGACAATTCGGTGCCCGGCACGCTGCGCAAGGGTGATCAGACCAAGCAGACCGGTACAACCATCCGGTTCTGGGCCGATCCGACCATTTTCGAGACGACCAACTACGACTTCGAGACGGTCGCCCGGCGGCTGCAGGAGATGGCCTTCCTCAACAAGGGCCTGACGATCGACCTCACCGACGAACGCGTCACCGCCGAACAGGTCGTCGACGAGGTCGTCAGCGACACCGCCGAAGCGCCGAAGTCCGCCGAGGAGAAGGCCGCCGAAGCCGCCGCGGGCCAGCACAAGGTCAAGCACCGGGTGTTCCAATACCCAGGTGGCCTGGTGGATTTCGTCAAGCACATGAACCGGACCAAGAACCCGATCCAGCCCAGCGTCATCGACTTCGACGGTAAGGGTGAGGGCCACGAGGTCGAGATCGCGATGCAGTGGAACGCCGGCTACTCGGAGTCGGTGCACACCTTCGCGAACACGATCAACACCCACGAGGGCGGCACCCATGAAGAGGGGTTCCGCGCCGCGCTGACCACGGTGGTCAACAAGTACGCCAAGGACAAGAAACTGCTCAAGGACAAGGATCCGAACCTCACCGGGGACGACATCCGCGAGGGCCTGGCGGCGGTCATCTCCGTGAAGGTGTCCCAGCCCCAGTTCGAGGGCCAGACCAAGACCAAGCTCGGCAACACCGAGGTGAAATCGTTCGTACAGAGGATCTGTAACGAGCAACTCACGCACTGGTTCGAGGCCAATCCCACCGAGGCCAAGACCGTCGTCAACAAGGCAGTGTCGTCGGCTCAGGCGCGCATCGCGGCTCGAAAGGCTCGAGAACTGGTGCGGCGCAAGAGCGCCACCGACATCGGCGGTCTGCCCGGTAAGCTCGCCGATTGCCGCTCCACCGACCCCAAGCTGTCGGAACTGTATGTGGTGGAGGGTGATTCGGCCGGTGGTTCGGCAAAGAGCGGCCGGGACTCGATGTTCCAGGCGATTCTGCCGCTGCGCGGCAAGATCATCAATGTCGAGAAGGCTCGCATCGACCGCGTGCTGAAGAACACCGAGGTCCAGGCGATCATCACCGCACTGGGCACCGGCATCCACGACGAGTTCGACCTGGCCAAGCTGCGCTATCACAAGATCGTGCTGATGGCCGACGCCGACGTTGACGGACAACATATTTCGACGCTGTTGCTCACCCTGTTGTTCCGGTTCATGAAGCCGCTGGTCGAGAACGGCCACATCTTCCTGGCGCAGCCCCCGCTGTACAAGCTGAAGTGGCAGCGCTCCGAGCCGGAGTTCGCCTACTCCGACCGGGAGCGCGACGGCCTGCTCGAGGCCGGCAAAGCCGCCGGCAAGCGGATCAACGTCGACGACGGCATCCAGCGCTACAAGGGCCTGGGCGAGATGGACGCCAAGGAGCTGTGGGAGACCACGATGGACCCGTCGGTCCGGGTGCTGCGTCAGGTCACACTGGACGACGCCGCCGCGGCCGACGAGCTGTTCTCCATCCTGATGGGCGAAGACGTCGAAGCCCGGCGCAGTTTCATCACGCGTAACGCCAAAGACGTTCGTTTCTTGGATGTTTAGCGACGTACCCCCCCGTCCTAGGGACGAAAGAGGAATCACATGACTGACACCACCCTGCCCCCAGGCGACGAAGCCGGCGACCGCATCGAACCGGTCGACATCCAGCAGGAGATGCAGCGCAGCTACATCGACTACGCGATGAGCGTCATCGTCGGGCGCGCGTTGCCGGAGGTGCGCGACGGCCTCAAGCCGGTGCACCGCCGCGTGCTCTACGCGATGTTCGACTCCGGCTTCCGGCCCGACCGCGGACACGCGAAATCCGCACGCTCCGTTGCCGAGACGATGGGCAACTATCACCCGCACGGTGACTCGTCGATCTACGACACCCTGGTGCGGATGGCCCAGCCGTGGTCGCTGCGCTACCCGTTGGTCGACGGCCAGGGCAACTTCGGCTCACCGGGTAACGACCCAGCGGCCGCCATGAGGTACACGGAGGCGCGCCTCACGCCGCTGGCCATGGAGATGTTGCGTGAAATCGACGAGGAGACAGTCGATTTCATTCCGAACTACGACGGGCGTGTGCAGGAGCCGACGGTTCTGCCGAGCCGCTTCCCCAACCTGCTGGCCAACGGTTCGGGCGGTATCGCCGTGGGCATGGCCACCAACATCCCGCCGCACAACCTGCGCGAGCTGGCCGAGGCCGTCTACTGGTGCCTGGATAACCACGAAGCCGACGAAGAAGCGACGTTGGCCGCCTGCTGCGAGCGGGTCAAGGGCCCGGACTTCCCCACCTCGGGTCTGATCGTGGGATCCCAAGGCATCCACGACGCGTACACCACGGGCCGCGGCTCGATCCGGATGCGCGGCGTGGTGGAGATCGAGGAGGACACCCGCGGCCGGACGTCGATCGTGATCACCGAGCTGCCGTATCAGGTCAACCACGACAACTTCATCACCTCGATCGCCGAGCAGGTGCGTGACGGCAAGCTCGCCGGAATCTCCAATATCGAGGACCAGTCCAGCGACCGGGTGGGCCTGCGCATCGTCGTCGAGATCAAGCGCGACGCCGTGGCCAAGGTGGTGCTGAACAACCTCTACAAGCACACCCAGCTGCAGACCAGCTTCGGCGCCAACATGCTGTCGATCGTCGACGGTGTGCCCCGGACGCTGCGCCTGGACCAGATGATCCGCTACTACGTCGCCCACCAACTCGACGTGATCGTCCGGCGCACCACCTACCGGCTGCGCAAGGCCAACGAGCGGGCCCACATCCTGCGCGGTCTGGTCAAGGCGCTCGACGCCCTCGACGAGGTCATCGCCTTGATCCGGGCGTCGGAGACCGTCGATATCGCCCGGGCCGGCCTGATCGAGCTGCTCGACATCGATGAGATCCAGGCCCAGGCGATCCTGGACATGCAGCTGCGCCGGCTGGCCGCCCTGGAGCGTCAGCGCATCGTCGACGATCTCGCCAAGATCGAGGCCGAGATCGCCGACCTGGAAGACATCCTGGCCAAGCCGGAACGTCAGCGCGCGATCGTCCGCGACGAACTCGCGGAGATCGCCGACAAGCACGGTGACGACCGGCGCACCCGGATCGTCGCCTCCGACGGCGAGGTCTCCGATGAGGACCTGATCGCCCGCGAGGACGTCGTCGTCACGATCACCGAGACCGGCTACGCCAAGCGCACCAAGACCGATCTGTACCGCAGCCAGAAGCGGGGCGGCAAGGGCGTGCAGGGCGCCGGTCTCAAGCAGGACGACATCGTCAGGCACTTCTTCGTGTCCTCGACCCACGACTGGATCCTGTTCTTCACCACGCAGGGCCGGGTGTACCGGGCCAAGGCGTACGAGCTGCCGGAGGCATCACGCACCGCGCGGGGCCAGCACGTGGCCAACCTGCTGGCCTTCCAGCCTGAGGAGCGCATCGCCCAGGTCATCCAGATCAAGAGCTACGAGGATGCGCCGTACCTGGTACTGGCCACCAAGAATGGCTTGGTCAAGAAGTCGAAGCTGACCGACTTCGACTCGAACCGCTCGGGCGGCATCGTGGCGGTCAACCTGCGCGACGGCGATGAGCTGGTCGGTGCGGTGTTGTGCTCCGCGGAGGACGATCTGTTGCTGGTCAGCGCCAACGGCCAATCGATCCGGTTCTCCGCGACCGACGAGGCACTGCGGCCGATGGGCCGGGCGACCTCGGGTGTGCAGGGCATGCGATTCAACGAGGACGATCGGTTGCTGTCGCTGAATGTGGTGGTCGAAGGCACGTACCTGCTGGTGGCGACCGCCGGTGGTTACGCGAAGCGGACGGCCATCGACGAGTACACCGTGCAGGGGCGCGGTGGTAAAGGCATCCTGACCATTCAATACGACCGGCGGCGTGGCAGTCTGGTGGGCGCATTGGTGGTCGATGAGGACAGTGAGTTGTATGCCATCACCTCGGGCGGCGGTGTGATCCGCACCGCGGCCCGCCAAGTCCGCAAGGCCGGGCGCCAGACCAAGGGCGTTCGCTTGATGAACCTGGGAGAGGGCGACACACTGTTAGCCATTGCCCGCAATGCCGAGGAACAGGACAGCACGGACGAAGTGGCCGGGCTGGAGTCTGAATCAGACGACACATCCGAAGAGACATAGCGCGGCGGGGCGGACAGGTAAGGAGTGGCGGTGAGCGCACCGAACGAGCCGGGCCAACCCGGACCGGGCGAGGGCCCGGGCAACGGGAACGGTTCGGCCGACCGGTCCGGTGCCCGACCGGGTGCCAACGGTGGGTCCGGTGAGGTTCCGCCATGGCAGCGCGGTGCGGCGCGGGCACGGCAGGGTGGTGCTCCGCAGCGACCGCCAGGTGAGGGACCAGCCCGCCCGCAAGGGGGACCGCAGTCGAACATCGAGGCACGGGTGAACCGGTTCATCACCGGTTCGGCCGCCCCCGACCTGTCCGGCGCGGGTGGTCCGCCGTCCGGCCCGCGGCCGGAAAGCGACACCCCGGGGAACCGGCCGGAGCCACGGCAGGAATCTCGTCCGGAGCCACGACCCGAGCAGCGCGCCGAACGAACCGAGGTCGCCCGACCGGAGGGGTACGGCAGTGAGCTCCCGGACCTGTCCGGGTCGAACCCGCCCAAGCCGGTGGCGCAGCAGCGCAAACCCGTGCCGGAGCAGCCGGCGCGGCCGTCCGGTGCGGTTGCCCGGGTTCAGGCGGCGGCCGGCCGATCTCGAGGTCCGGTGCGCGCCAGTATGCAGATTCGGCACATTGATCCGTGGAGCGCGCTGAAGGTGTCGCTGCTGCTGTCGGTGGCGCTGTTCTTCGTGTGGATGATCGCGGTGGCGTTCCTGTACCTGGTGCTCGGCGGCATGGGTGTGTGGAGCAAGCTCAACAGCAACGTCGGCGACCTGTTGACGGCCACCAGCGGTGGCAGCGGTGAGCTGGTGTCCAGCGGGACGATCTTCGGCGGCGCGGCGCTGATCGGGTTGGTGAACATCGTGCTGCTGACGGCGATGGCGACCATCGGTGCGTTCGTTTACAACCTCAGCACCGACATCGTCGGTGGGGTCGAGATCACGCTGGCTGACCGGGACTAACCGGCCCGGCCGCATCCCCTTGCCGAGCAGACACAAACTCGCGCGGAAAGGCCGTCCGGAAGGCGATTCTGTGTCTGCTCGCCGGTGAAGAAAGCGCCCGCGGCTTGCGGTTTGGGTGCAGTGCCGGTGGTGCGGTAATCTCGTCGCTCGGTCGTATGCGAATACGGGCCTATAGCTCAGGCGGTTAGAGCGCTTCGCTGATAACGAAGAGGTCGGAGGTTCGAGTCCTCCTAGGCCCACGATGTCCTGGTCGACGGGAAGGGCGCCCGTGCGGATTGCACTGCTGATCGTGGTGTTGGCCGCGGGCGCGCTGATCATCGGTAGCCGCCGCGGCGAAATCTGGCACACCCTCGACGACTGAGACACCCGGACGGGGCCTTAGCTCAGTTGGTAGAGCGCTGCCTTTGCAAGGCAGATGTCAGGAGTTCGAATCTCCTAGGCTCCACAAGAATTGATGCAGGTCAGACAGATATTGTCTGGCCCGCTTTGTGTTCAGGCCGCGTCCGTGCCCACATCTTGCCCACACTTCCGAGTTAATAGTGCGTTGATCGCTACGCCGACGGCCTCGACATCCGAGCCGTACAAGTGGCCGTAGCGGTCCAGCGTCAGGGCCGCCGACTCGTGGCCGAGCATGTTCTGCAGGCTCTTGATGTTGGCGCCGGCCTGGATCGCTAGCGATGCCGCGGTGTGCCGCAGCTCGTGAAGCTTGAAGTCGTAGACGGTCGTGGCGCTCTTCTTGACCGGGTCGACAACGGCGCGTGGGAACAGCCCGGCGGCCCCGACAGCGTCAGACCACCACCGGCGCCTGACGTTCGTCCCCCGCATATGACCGCCGTGCGAGTCGGGGAACACAAGAGCGTCAGGCTCACCCACCGTGAGGAGGTCGGCGACAAATGCCGGCAGGCTTACGATCCGGCCCTTCCCGTTCTTGGGAGTGCCGATGACGAACTTGCCGTCGACGAGCGTCACAGACCGCGAGATCCGGATGGTCTTCTGATCAAGGAGGACGTCTCGCCAGCGGAGCTCGGCCACCTCGCCGAACCGTAGACCGCAGGTCCCCAGCACGTACACCAGGGGCCGATGCTCGCCGGCCGCGGCCGCGAGTGCGTGCAGCTGTTCCAACGTCAGGAACCGCTGCTCGACTGACTCCACCGAAGGCAGCTCGACACCATCGACGGGATTCATCACCAACCGGTTCTCCGCCACCGCCATCGCCAACACCTGACGCAGGACCCCAATCGTCTTGTGCACCGATGCCGGCGCATGTGTACGGCTCAGGTCCGCCACCCACTCGCGCACCAACTGCCGGCTGACGTCACCCATCGCCACCGCGGCGTGGTCGGCGATAAACGTGTCCAGAACCACCTGATACCGGGCCCTGGTCGACGGCTTCAACTTGTGCTTCGAGCCCAGCCACTCACGCGCGTACTCACCGAGCTGCACCCGGCCAGCGGCTGGCGCGACATATGCGCCGCGGCGCTTGTCGACCTCCAACTGATTGGCCCAAGCCTCGGCGTCACGTTTGGTCCGGAAGCCGCGCTTGTCGGTCTGACGACGATCCGGTGTCCGATAGCGAACCCGGTAACGCGTTGCCCCGGCGGTCGTCTCGTACTTCTCAATCGTCGCCATGTCGGGCTACTCCTCCTCGCGGAGCGCCATCAGCTGGAGGGTCTTCTCTTGCATCTGCTTGTAACGATCGTCCACGCTGGCGAGCCAGTCGCACATCTGTTCTTGAAACCACGTGGGCCACGACCGTGTCAAGAACGCTTGAGGACTTTCGAATTCAACCGGAAAGTATCCTTGCTCCGAAGCGCGCAGCCACTCCCAAACCTGTTCAGCGGTAAATGTTCTGGGCAAGCCGGTGACGTGCACTTCGGCACCCTTCATCTCGGTGTTGGGCATCAACAGCGCGATCGGGGAAACGCGAAGAGCAACGGCTAGCGCCATCAGGTCATCCGCAGTAACGCGTCGGTCACCCGATTCGATCCGGCGAATGCCCACCGCGTTGATAGACCAGTTTGCGGCCGACTGCAGCCTCTGTGACAACTGCGTGTAGTTCATGCCGTGTCGTTCGCGTAGCCGCCGCACGTTATCGGCCACCGTCAGCGCGGTTGGCCCGATGTCGGCTTCCTTACCCACCACTCCAAGAATACTGCCATAGTTTGACAGAAGAATCAACATCTCTTGACAGCGATTGCTGAACCGTGGTATTGAGTTAGGAACTGTCAAAGATTGGCAGAAAAACCGACAGGAGTTGTAATATGGCAGACCTGATCGCTGCGGAGGAGTTGCCTTCGGTAGCGAAACCCGAACAAGTCGCGATCGTCGTTCAGACGACAGCGGACGCACTCGCCCAGGACCGATACCGCCGCAGAGGGATTCCGTTCGTGAAGATCGGCGGACGTGTGCGATACCTCCGCGAGGATGTCCTGAAGTTCCTGGCGGACAACAGGATTGGCGGACCAGATGCCGCCTAACCCAACGACAACGGCCCCCGTGAACCCGATTGCGCCAACAACCGGCGGGGACCGCTGCAACCCATCACCCAACAGAGATCAGGAGGGAACCATCATGGCACAACAACCCGACGAGAGCACGCACCTTATCCGCTGCGACATCTGTGGCCGGCAAGGCTGGCACCCGACCAACCGGTGCCCCGAGACCGTGCAGGATTACCACGATCACCACACCGTCTGGTGCACGAACCATGACGATGAGGAGTTCACCGGGCCCAGCCCGCACGAGCCGTATTGCTCGAAACTGCTCCACGGTATCGAGTTGATCCCGGAGGGTGATGCCAGGCGAGCTGCGATGTGGGTGATGCCCACGGCCGCGTTCACGCGCGGTCCGTTCACACCCGCTGAATACGCCGAACGGGAGTACCGCTATGGCGGCGTCGAACTCTGCATCGAAACGTGGACTGGCCCTGACTCCAACGATGGGGAGCCGAAACTCCGGCCAACCTCCGATACCGCTCGAACCCTGGCCGCAACGCTGATCAGCGCCGCTGACATCGAGCAGGGGTTGACTCGATGACCGAGCACAACCTCTGTAGCGGGTGCATCGATTCGGGGCTCCTGGTCTGCACGTGCGAGTTCTACGCCAACTGGCCCCGGCAGCGCCCGACGATCCGCCCGTGGCTCGGCCGGAACGCTGAACAGTTCCGATTTGGGCACCGCGCCGGGCGATCCGACGCCGCCCGCCGACTGTGGCGTTACCTCAACCCGGAAGGGCGCCAGCTGGCCACCGCGATCGCCACCGAAGGAAACGATGAATAACGGAAAATCGAACGGGGAGGCCGCGCGCAAGGCGCGGCCATCCCCCATTTTGGATCGGGAAACCGTCGCCATCGGCGGGCACGAATACTCGGCCGAATACCCGCCCGACGAACTCAACAAACTGGCGGCCCGATTCGTACAGGACCGAGGTGTTGACATCAACGGGAACGGCCCGTGCCCTGCTTGTGGCCTCGAATCGATCTACTCGCGCGCCGAAGATCGCTATCTGCATGTCGACGGTAGCGATAACAAGCGCTGCTGGGCGCACATCTCTAGCGGCTGTATCGAGGACGGACCTCTCCCGCCCCCGTCTGCACTGGACTTCCTCGACAACGTTCAAGTCCCCGGCCGCAAGGTGGTCGTCACCCGCGGTTCCGCAATCACGCCCCGTCGCATCGAGTGGTGGGAAACCGACATCATTGTTAAAGGCGAGATCAATCTCCTGGCTGCCCGCGAAAATTCCGGGAAGTCAACCCTGGCCGCCGCGTGGGCAGCGCGCGAAACCCAAGCCGGCGGAACAGTCTTATGGGTCGGCACCGAGGAGTCCCGCGAGTACGCCCAGGTTCCCAGGCTGATCGCCGCCGGCGCCGACATGGGTCGTGTCGTCTTTGTCGACATTGACCCCACCGGCGCGGCGGCCATCTTGGGCGCTCTCCAGTTCCCCCTCGACCTGCCACACATCGAAGACGTCATCCGACGCCACCAGGTGACGATGATCGTCTTGGATCCCTGCAAGGGGCTGGTCCCGTCGGACTTCAAGGGCAACGACGATGTTGCTGTCCGGCAGTACCTGGAGCCGATCGGGGCACTGTGCAACCGCACCGGGGTAACCCTGATCGGTCTGGCGCACTTCGGCAAGAGGGACAGCCGCGACCCCGGCAAGCTGCTACTCGGCTCCATCGCCTGGAGTCAGGTGGCCCGCTCGGTGATCTCGGTAGCGGAGGACCCCGACACCGACACCAGAGTGCTGACCAACACCAAAGCCAACTATTCCTCGCAGGCGCGGTCGATCGAATTCCGGATCGTCTCCCAAGCGATTGACACCGCTGACGGCCCGGCGTTCATGGGCGCGGTCGAATGGATCGGCGACACAGCCAAGGACGCCCGCCAACTCCTCGGCGAACCCCACCGCGCGGACGATCCCGAAGAGTTCGACGAGCACGACTACACCGCCGACCTGAAACAGTCCTGGCTGTACCGCTATCTCGACGACGCGCGCAAAGACCAAGCCCAGGTGCGCCCCAAGGATGCCGTCGCCCTCGCAGCGGACAAAGGGATCAGTCGCCGAACGGTATTCCGCTTGTTCGAGACGCTAGCAAACGCTGGCATGGCCGAATCCGTCGACAGCCCTGGATTCCCGCGGGTCACTCACTGGCGACTAGCCGGTGACACTACAGGGCCTGTCATGGAACCCGGTGACACTACTGGCACTACAGGGCATGACCTGCAGAAACAGGCTGGCACTACAGCAGAACTGTTCGATCAGGCTGGCACTACAGCAGAAACCCCCTCTGATAAGGCCGAACAGTCGTCAGATTCCCCTGTAGTGCCTGTAGTGCCATCGGATTCGCATGACACCCCGCTAGGTGGCATCACTGCGGAAACCCCAGGCATGACCGACCGGGTCAAAGCCATCCTCGCCAAGAAGCCTCAGCAAACCCAAGAAGGAGAAGTAGACGCGTGGCCCACGACATCCCGGCCCCAGGCGCTCATCGCCGGCGACGACGGTTACGGCCTGTACCCAGGGGATATGACATGACGCAATCGAACGTCCCGGCAGGTTTGCTTCCCGAGGCGGTCGACCTGCGCCGCGCCGCCGCGGTCCTGCTGGCCGCCGACCCGGTACTGATCAACGCCGAAGGAATCGGCGATGTCATCACCGAGGTGAAGCACGACCTGCGCATCACCGAATTGGTCGTCGCGGTTTCCATCGTGGCGCACCGCATCACCGATATCGGCACCGACGACAAGCAGAAACAGCTGTGGGAGGAATGGGCCCACTTCAAAGCAATAGAGGAACAGCGGAAAGGAACCCACCGATGACTGACCAAGCAACCACGCCCGAGACCGCCATAGACACCACCGTGACGCCGAACGACATGGGAGAAGACACCGAGTCAACAGCGACGGACACGACTGCCGACGCCACCCAAGATCAGGATCAGGTCGACGACGGCACCGACGCCGAGGAGTCGAGCCCGAACGCCGAGGCAGCCAGATGGAGGAAAAAGCTGCGGGAGACCGAATCCCAGCTGGAGACGATGGCCGCCCGTGTCGAAACCCTTCAGCGGCAACAAGTCGACGCCCAGGTCAGCGCAGCCGGCGTCAAACCGCAAGCCGTGTATAGCGTTGCCGACCTGGCCGACTTGGTGGGCGAGGACGGCAGTGTGGACACCGAGAAAGTCACCGAGGCGGTCGCCAAGGCGAAGGAACAGCTCGGCATCGGAATCAGCAAGGGGTCATTGGTGCCTGGGGTTGGTCAGCGTCCTGAGAAGCCACCGCAAGCCGAAAACCCGTGGACGACTGCCTTTAGGCCGAAAGCCGCCCAACAGCGGTAAACTCGAACGTGCGGTCGGGTCAACGCCCCAGGCGGGCGCCCTGACGCACGATTCTCGCCAGGTGCGGGCATGGCATTAGCCCAGGTGGCAGCCATTGAAACCAATACGTTTCTTTGACGCTGCCCTATGCGGCGCCATACCCAAACACCTGGAGTTCCAATGACTTTGACCACGAGTACCGCCGACTTCGGGTGGCGGCCCGACAGCGTATTCTTCCCACCCGCCGACGTCGTCCCCCAGGCCCTCATTTTGCAGGTCGCGACCCAGGGCGGCGTAATCGACGGCGACCAACCCAGCTTGCACGTGCCGTTCGTCAACGACACCGAGGATGCCGGCTACGTCGCCGAGGCCGCCGAGATCCCGGAGTCGAATCCCGGCTTGGACGAAGTTTTGATCGTCACCAAGAAAATCTCCCGCTTGGTGTCGTTGTCGAATGAGCAGTACCGCAAGCAGATGACCGCTGAGCAGGTCAGTCAGAGCGTGGCCCGCGACCTCGTCCAGAAGGCCGACGCCAGTTTCATAGGCGACCTGTCGAACCCTGTCGGCCTCATCAACACAATCGGCACCCTCGGCGGCTACAACATCGCCTCCAACCTGGACGACCTCGTCGAAGCTGTCGCCGCGATCGAGGACAACGGCGGCACACCCGGCGCCATCATCGTCTCCCCGAACACCTGGGCGTCGGTGCAGAAACTCAAACTGGGGGCCACGTTTGATAACGCGTACACGTTGGGTGTCGGCGTTGAGGTCGCCCAACCACGACTCCTCAGCTTGCCGGTGTTCAAGAGCCGGTTCATCCCGGATTGGACGGGCCTGGTGGTCGACCCCGGTGCTGTGGTGGCCGCGGTCGGACCGGTCCAGGTCGCCGTGTCCGAGCACTCCATGTTCGCCAGCGACTCCGTGCAGTTGCGCGCAACCTGGCGCATCGGCTGGGCCTGCCCACGCCCCGACCGCATCGCGAAGTTCTCCACCGAGATGGGCTCATAGGTTCTTGGCGCGCACCACAGGCGTGTTCGTGGCGGTCCACCTGTGGTTGCGGCGCCGAGAAGTGGCCGGTCGCCCCTCGTCCTTTCACTTGCCCGAACCCGAGGGGCGACCTGGCCACCCCAACCCGCCTCTGACCAGCGGCTACCCCCAGGGGGGTACATCCCCGGCCATCGCGGTCTCTGCCACTCAAGGCTTAGGCGAGCAGAGAGGGAGCAGGCTTTTTTCCGCCACCTGGCAGGAGGTCGGAGGCCGGGATTTTTTCAGGTCTCCCTGTCGCGGCGCCACGAAAAATACGTTTGTCCCGTGATTGTCTAGGTGACTCCGGGTTGCCACTGTTGCTTGCTAGGGACTCTTCGGCCAGGGCGGTTGCAAGGCGCGTCCAGTCTGCCGATTATGTCGGACCGGGTCGATTAGCATGCGGACCTATAACGCGAGCCCATTCGAGGGGAGCTTCTGATTGTGACTACGCCATCGATGGAGTCAGGCGATTCGGACATCGGTGATGGTTTGGAGAGCCCGGAGAGGCCACCGAACCTCGACGGCATCGACTTCGATTCGATCTTCAACAACCGCGACCCCGATGGGGAGACCCGCCGTAGGTGAGTGACCAAGGCAAGCAGTACGCCGCGTTCATCGAGGCTGAGCTGAAAGCCGAGTACGACCGCCGAAATGGGACAAATACTCGTGCCGCAGGGGCGCTGACTGGGGCGACGGGATTCGTAACGCTGGTGCTCGCCGTGTATGCGGTACTACTCCACAAGGACTTCACACTCAGTGGGGCTGCCAAGTGTTGGCTCATCTCCGCGCTAATGGCGCTGCTGGGCGCTGGAATCCTGGCCGTGGCCGCTGGCCTGCCGTGGCGCTACAAGGCCACCGCTCCAGCGACGCTGCGTTACTTCCTTCGGGAAAGCTGGGAGGACAGCGAGGTGACCGCCAGGGGGCGAACTGCATATTGCAACATGGTCGTCCTGCATTCATTGCGGTTAGGGAACCAGATCAAGACGGCGTTTCTTATCGGCGCTGCAGTTGCCCAGGTCGTGGCGATCTTCTCGTTGGCACTCTCCGTGCTTGCGCTTCTTGGGGCTGAGACTGATGCGCCCGCCAAGTGACCTCTGGCACAAGGGGCGTTAACGGTTGCGCTGCGCTGAGTTCGTCGATGAGACGCTCCGGCGTCGACATGAGTCAGCGGCACCCAGCTCTGCGGCGATCTCCAAGACCGGTCCAACGGGGTTGAGTGGGAGGGGTCGTGAGGGCAAGCCGTCCGACACGGGTTCAGAACTGGGCGATGAAATCATCCTGAGAGTCTTTGCCACTTCGCACAATTCGGTCGAAGTCTGAATGATTCTTGAACAGCACGACAACCAAATAGACGATGACCAAAGCGCAGTAGCCGGCACCGACCACCCACACGATGGCTTGGACATGACCGCTGAAGTTCATAATCGTTGTCACGATCGCTGCGAGGAGCGTAGCCGCCCCAGTAAACGCAACAGCAATGCGTGGCAGCAAGAGCATTCTTGCTCGAATCTCGTGTTCGTTTTCACGGGCTATATATGCCGACAGTCCTGTTGAGGCGAGCAGTAACACTGCGACTGTTGCATCCGAGCGATTGGTGCCGGCGAAATCAAGTGCTCCCCGCCAGAGCTGGCCGGCACTCCCCATAGTCAACAGCAGGAATGCCACCAGGGCGCTTACGATTGCTGGCCACACGAAACCCCGAAGCAGGGGCCTTAGCGTCACGAAGGCGTAGTGGTCGGCTTGCACCGTTACATCGTGAGAGGTGTAGAGCGTTACCCTGCCCGGAGTTATTCGGTATTGAAACTGATCGTGGCTCAACGTGGGTGCGGCGTCGGTCGGCGTCGCCATAGAGATCTGCCGTGCGAGTAGTGCGTCGACGATGAAGGTGCCCTCCGGGGCAACCACGCGCAGATGTTCTCGACCCGCTTTGCCGACGTTGGGTGCAGAGATGGCATAAAGCCAGTCCGCGGCGCCAATCCGGTTGGTCAAGTGGGCGTCACCGGGCACCAGCTCGGACACTTCCAAGATTCGGAACTTGATTAGGCACGTCGGACCCTCAATGGGGATCCAGACCAGTAGCGAGAACTGTGTAGTGAATCTCGCGACGTACTCTTTGAACTCGGGATCGCGGAGGCAGTTCTGCCACAGATCTTTGTCAGCGGGCGTGTATATCGCATCCCTGAGTTGCCAAGCATCTACTGCCGACGGTGGGTGCGTTGAGTTCAATATCGCCTCGTCGCGGCCGGTGGGCATACCTTTCGCGATGTCGTAGAGCTTGTACTGCAGATGCTTCGGCATGTTGCGTCGAAGTTCTGGATCGAGGGCGGCGAGCATGCAAGCCTGTGCTGCGCAGGAATCTTGATCTGACGTTGCGACCGCGATCGCTGCGCCGTTGGCGTCCCGCACGTCAAGGTCGATTAGTAGGCTTTTCTTGAAGGTCGTGATCGGTATATAGAGGCCCTTCACGGGTGCCGGCGTTGCTTGCGGCGGGGTCTCAACCGCGGGAGCGGGGGCGCCAGGCTCCGCTGGGGTGGTTATACCGGCGTCGCGTGCGATACGCGCGACGGCGTCCACGTCGACGTCGAGTGTGAGGTGTCTTTCGGTCCGCTGTGAATCGACGATATGAACCGTCTCGACCCTGCGGCTAATCCATGAGGGATCCTCATGGAGACAGTGCATGTACGCCCCGAGACAGGCGAGGGCCGACCACTCGTCGGGCCCGTGAGGGATCCTCACCTACTCGGGCAGCGGAATCTTCGCCAAGGTTTCCGGGTCGGCGTCTGCTCCCTCGGCGGACGGCACGAGGGTTGCTCCGCGAAGACCCTTTTTTACGACTCGACGAAGTATCCGCAGCTGACCTGGCGAGTACTCCTTTTCAAGGATGTCCCAGGCCGGGGTCCTTTTAGCCACGTCTGACCTCCGGTAACCCCGATACATCGTCCTGCCCCCCGATAGCGGATCTCGGAACAATCTCTGCGTGTCGCCTTGACAATACGTCAACGCGTGATCCGCCAAACCCGTTCCCCATATACGCTCCAGTGTGTTCGACGACGGATGCTGCTTATCGGGCACGTATTACGTAATACGTAAATAGTAACGGGAGCCCAGGTGGACAACGAGGCGCTGCGGGACGTGTCGCGCGGCTTGTTCGGCAACCGCCACAAGCTGGAAGTGATCGCTGCGATCGCGCGCATGTTGGCTGCAGGCGTCCAGGAGGTCTATCCCCGGATGGTTTCGAAAAAAGTCACCGAGGCTGCCGACAAGCAAGTAGTGGAGGTGTTTAACCAGCTCGAGAAGGGCGGGTTGCTGATTCCGGTCGCTGACAAGACGGATCGACAACAGATTCATTGGTATCGCCCTCGTGAAAGTGGCGTCTGGGAGATTGCACTTGCACTAGTTGACGAGTTCCGGGCGGCACCTTGGACCCCGGATGAACTCGGATCGTCGACGGATGGGGTTTAGGAAAGCAGGTGATGAGGAGCTGGCAACCACATCATGCCCACAATCCACCCACAGTTACAGATAACTACGGTTAACCACAGTGGTGTGTTTTCGCACGTAGACCGATATGAAAGCGCCTGAACCGCAGCGTGATTCGCCTTTGCAAGGCAGATGTCAGGAGTTCGAATCTCCTAGGCTCCACAAGTATTCACGCAGGTCAGACCGTATCCGGTCGGACGCGGGCGTTGACGGTTACGCCTTGTTCTCATGATTCAAACCACCTTTTACCGTCGGCTCACGCCGTGGCAACCATCGAGTCCCAGGCTGTGCTCGAAGGGGTGCCACATGACGGTAGTCACTCAATTGCAGCGAAGCTGGCGCAGGTTTCGGCGTCGGCTCAGGTATGAAGCCCGGCACGGCGAGGGGTCCATCCACCCGATGGCGAGACTCGCCATCATCGCGGGGATGTTCGTGGCCACGGCCGCCCTGGCCGGCTATGCCCTCGCCATGCGATGACCGGATGACCGACGGTCACCGCGGAGGTCGGAGACGATAACTCAGCTCACCACCGGGACGGCCGTGTGCAGGGGCAGCGTCTTGTTGCACCGGCGGCAGGTGAACGTCTTTCGGGACGCCAAGATCGTCTGCTCGTGGCTGCAAATGCCGCACTTCACCTTGCGGCGTGAGAGATACCCCCAACCCATACCCGACATCATGCACCCTGAGAAGGTCCTGTGAGGACTAGTTGCGTGATGAACTTCTCGGATACCCCGTCCGCTGCGCCGTGCGCGGCAACCTTCTGCCCCTCAACCAAGTGACCTTCGGCCCCTCCCGCATAGTTCTTTGCTGCATAGCGTGAATCCCTGAGGTGCCGCAGACCGTCGGCAGCAGGGCCAGGGGGGTCACGACGTGGTGTCGGCGGATAACGTGCTCAAGCCGGTCCGGTCCATCGGCGGCTTCTATGCCATGGCCCTGGACGCCCTCGTCGCGATGTTCAAGCCGCCGTTCGCCTGGCGAGAATTCTTCCTGCAGACCTGGTTCGTGGCGCGGGTGGCCGTCGTCCCGACCCTGCTGCTGGCCATTCCCTTCACCGTTCTCGTGGTCTTCACGATCAACGTCCTGCTCACCGAGTTCGGGGCCACCGACTTCTCCGGGACCGGGGCCGCCAACGCCGCGGTCACCGAGATCGGGCCGATCGTCACGGTGCTCGTCGTCGCCGGTACCGGGGCCACCGCGATGTGCGCCGACCTCGGTGCCCGCACCATCCGCGATGAGCTCGACGCGCTGCGGGTCATGGGGGTCGATCCCGTGCACCGCCTGGTGGTGCCCCGGGTGCTGGCGGCCACGGTCGTCGCCGTCTCCCTGGTGTCGTTGGTGACCTTCGTCGGATTGGTCGGCTCGTTCGGCTTCGCCGTTTTCGTCCAGCACGTCACTCCCGGAGCGTTCGCAGCAGGTCTCACCCTGTTCACCGGGTTACCCGACATCATCTTGGGGCTGGTCAAAGGGGCGCTGTTCGGGATGGCCGCCGCGTTGATCGCCTGCTACAAGGGCATGTCGGTTCGCCGTGGCCCGCAGGGGGTCGGCAACGCCGTCAACGAGACGGTCGTGTACTCGTTCATCGCGCTGTTCGTCATCAACATCGTGGCGACCGCCGTCTACTACACGAGCGTGAAATGACAGCCCTCCAGCGGCATACCGGCTGGCCGGCAAACGCACTCCACGGTGCGGTCGGTGGCTGGAACCGGATCGGCACACAGATCAAGTTCAATGCCAGATCGGTGCGCGAGATCGGCTTCGCGATGCTCAGATACCGTACCGAGATACTGCGCCTCATCGCTCAAATGAGTTTGGGGACAGGCGCACTGACGCTCATCGGCGGCACGGTCGTCGTCGTCGGCTTCCTCACGTTGACCACCGGTGCGGTGATCGCCGTGCAGGGCTACAACGAGCTGTCCGGTATCGGCGTGGAAGCGATGACGGGATTCATCTCCGCCTACGTCAACGTCCGCATCATCTCCCCCGCCGTCGCCGGAATCGGGTTGGCCGCCACCATCGGTGCGGGTGCCACCGCGCAGCTCGGCGCGATGCGCATCGCCGACGAGATCGACGCGCTCGAAGTGATGGCGGTGCGCTCGGTCGCTTACCTGGTGTCCACCCGCGTCGTCGCCGGGGTGGTGGTGGTGATCCCGCTGTACTGCGTGGCGATGGTGTGCGCTTTCCTGGCCGCCCGATTCGGCACCACCGGCTTCTACGGCCAGTCCACCGGTGTCTACGACCACTACTTCAACACCTTCCTCAACTCGACCGACCTGCTCTGGTCGTTCTTCACCGTGGTGCTGATGGGTATCGCGGTCATGCTGGTGCATACCTACTACGGCTACACCGCCACCGGCGGGCCGGCTGGGGTCGGGGAGGCGGTCGGCCATTCGGTGCGCACCTCGCTGATCGTCCTGACGCTGCTGCTGCTGGCGGTCGCGATGTCCATCTACGGGCAGTCCGGCAACTTCCACCTCTCCGGGTAGCGCGATGGCCGATCCCCGTTCAGAAGGCTTGCACCCGGCATGGTGGACCCTGATCTTCGTCGTCGCCACCGCCGGTGCCATCGTGGCGACCACGACGCTGTTCTCCGGATCACTACGCGACTACGTACCGGTGACGCTGACCTCGGACCGTGCCGGCCTGGTGATGGACCGCGGCGCAAAGGTCAAGCTGCGCGGTGTCCAGATCGGGCAGGTGGGCCGGGTCAGCGGCGGGGGAAATCAGGTGAGCCTGCGACTCGAGATCGAGCCGGACCAGATGAAGTACATCCCGGCCAACATCGAGGCACGCATCCGGGCCGGAACGTTGTTCAGCGGCAAGTTCGTCGAACTCGTCTACCCGAGCGATCCGAGCCCGCAGCGACTAGCCGCCGGGGCGGTCATCAACTCCGACAATGTCAGCACCGAGATCAACACGATGTTCAGCGACGTGGCGGACATTCTCAAACAGGTTGACCCGGCCAAACTCCAGGCGGTGCTCTCCGCGCTGGCTGACGGATTGCGCGGCCGCGGCACCATGATCGGCCAGACCATCACCGACACCAATGCGGTGCTCACAGAGGTCAACGCCCGCGCCGACACCATCAGCGCCGACCGCCAGGCGGTCAAGGAGATCAGCGACACGTACAGCGGTGCTGCTCAGGACATCCTGACCACGCTCGACGCCGCGGGCACCATCAGCACCACCATCACCGACAACGTGGCACCGCTGGATGTGTTGCTCACCGGGGTGGTCGGATTGGCCCGCAGCGGCATCGACCTGATGGGCACCAGCCAAGCCAGCCTGACCACCGCGGTGACCGCCTTCGAATCCACCGCCCGGCTGCTGCTGAAGTACAACCCGACGTTCACCTGCACTCTGGTCGGGGCCAAGACCGCGCTGGACACCGGCTATCTGGACGCGACCGGCGCCGCGAACCACAAGTCGCTGATCCTGGACAGCGCACTGCTTTTCGGCCCCGACGCCTACCGGTATCCGCAGAACCTGCCGATCATCGGCGCCAAGGGCGGACCGGGCGGCACACCGGGCTGCGGGTCGCTGCCGGATGTGGCAGCCAACTGGCCGCTACGCCAGTTGATCACCAACACCGGATGGGGAACCGGCCTGGACATCCGGCCCAATCCGGGCATCGGCTTCCCCGGCTACGCCGACTACTTCCCGGTTACCCGCGGTGTCCCCGAATCACCGAGTGTCCGCTATCCGGGCGGCCCCGCGCCCGGGCCGATCCCCTACCCGGGATCCCCACCGTACGGTGCGACACTGTATGCCCCGGACGGGACGCCGCTGTGGCCCGGGCTGCCGCCGGCCCCGCCGCCCGGAGCCGCCCGAGAGCCCGGCCCGCCACCGCCGGGGGCGGAACCCTTCGTCGTGCCCGCACCCGCCCACCTGCAGCCGACGCCGACGCCCCCGCTGCCCGAAGCGGCGGCACCGTCACCGTGACGAGGCCGCGATGAAAGAGAATCTGCGCGGCGCGATCTGGCGGGTCGCGGTGTTCCTGGCGGTCTGCGCACTGGGTCTGGCGGCGATGCTGGCCATCTTCGCCCAACTCCGGTTCGAGGCCGAGAAGACCTACACCGCGGAGTTCCGCACCGTATCCGGACTGGAGAACGGCAACTTCGTCCGCATCGCCGGCGTCGAAGTGGGCAAGGTCAAAAACATCAGGATCCGAGACGACGGCATCGCCCTCGTGGAGTTCGGTACCGACGCATCAGTGAGGTTGACCGAGGGAAACCGAGCGGTCATCCGCTACCGCAACCTCATCGGAGAGCGCTACCTCGCCCTCGAAGAAGGAGCCGGTGGCACCAAGACCCTTCAGGCCGGTGCCACCATCCCGCTGTCGCACACCGCCCCGGCACTGGACCTCGACGCCCTGCTCGGCGGCTTCCGCCCCTTGTTCCGGGCACTGGACCCCGAACAGGTCAACATGTTGTCCAGTCGGCTGATCGACGCCTTTCAGGGCGAAGGCACGACTATCACGGCACTGCTGACCCAGACCGCAACCCTGACCAACACCCTGGCCGACCGTGACCAGCTGATCGGGCAGGTCATCACCAACCTCAACAGCATCGTGGGATCACTGGGTGACCAGAGCTCACAGTTCGCCACCGCCGTCGACTCCCTGTCGGCGACCTTGACGACGATGGCAGATCGACGACACGACCTGCGCAACGGGCTGGCCTACGCCAACGAAGCCGCCGCGTCGATCACCGACCTCCTCGCCCGGGGCCGCTCGCCGCTGGAAAAGGTTGTCCACGAGGCAGATCGGACCGCCGATGTCGCGCTGGCCGACCGCGACTACTTCGACCACCTGCTCAACACCCTGCCCGACGTCTACCGGATGCTCAACCGCCAAGGACTCTACGGGGACTACTTCAGCTTCTATCTCTGCGATCTGATCCTGAAACTGAACGGTAAAGGCGGACAGCCGGTTTACGTCAAGATCGCCGGCCAGGACAGCGGAAGGTGCACGCCTCGATGAAGACCTTCGCCGAACGCAATCCGATCGCCGTCGGGGTCGCCGGTGTCACGATCACGGTGGCGGTGGTCCTGGGCGCCCTCAACTACGGAAAGCTGCCGTTCGTCAACTCCAACAAGCACTATTCGGCCTACTTCGCGGAGGCGGGCGGGCTGCTCGCGGGAGCCGCGGTGCAGGTGTCCGGCTTCAAGGCGGGTGAGGTCAGCAGCATCGATCTCGACGGACCACGCGTGTTGGTCACCTTCGAGGTCGACAAGAACATCCGGCTCGGTGATCGCACCGAGGCCGCGATCAAGACGAGAAGCATTCTCGGGGCGAAAATCCTCGAACTCACACCCAAGGGCGGTGGGACGCAATCCGGGCCCATTCCGCTCGACCGAACCACCTCGCCCTACCAATTGCCGGATGCTCTGGGCGATCTCACCGCCACCATCAGCCAGCTGGACACCACCCGACTCTCGGATTCCTGGAAGGTACTGGCCGACGAGTTCTCCCAGAGCCCGCCGGCGCTGAGGACCGCCCTGCAGGGTGTGGCCCGGTTCGCGCAGACCCTCGACCAACGCGACACCCAGTTGCGCAAACTACTGGCCGACGCCAACAAGGTGACGACGGTGCTGGCCGAGCGCAGCGACGCCATCGTCAAGATGCTCGTCGACAGCAATGCGCTGCTGGCCGACCTGACGAGCCAAAGCCGTGCCCTGGACGAGATCTCGGCGAACATCGCCGCGTTGAGCCGGCAGATCAAGGCCGTCATCGCCGAGAACCGGCAGACGTTGCGGCCAGCACTGGACAAGCTGAACCAGATACTTGCGATCGTCGACGACCGTAAGGACCGAATACGGCTGGCGATCAAAGGGTTCAACCAGTACGCGATGTCACTGGGAGAATCGATGTCCTCGGGACCGTTCTTCAAGTTCTACATCGCCAACCTGTTGCCCGGCCAATTCATTCAACCGTTCGTCGACGCCGCCTTCTCCGATCTCGGCCTCGACCCCAACGTGTTGGCACCCTCGCAGCGCACCGATCCGCAGACCGGCCAGCCCGCGACACCGCCACTGCCGCTGCCGTTTCCGCGCACCGGCCAAGGCGGCGACCCCCGATTGACCCTGCCCGACGCGATCACCGGCAGGCCGGGCGACCCGCGCTACCCGTACCGGGAACCGCCACCGGCCCCGCCACCCGGGGGACCGCCGCCCGGACCGCCAGCCGATCCCTCACCCGCCCCGACACCGACACCGGTGCTCGTGCCGGCGCCACCGCTGAACGAGGAGGGCTGATGCCCACCCGAGCCCACATCCGCATCGCCGTGACCGCGACGTTGGTCGTGCTGATCGTCGCCGCCGCGACGGTATTGGTGCACAGCTCCGGTACGGCGAACAGGCGAACCGTCGTCGGGTACTTTGCGAACAGCAACGGCATCTTCGTCGGTGACGAGATCCGGATTCTCGGCGTCCCCGTCGGCAGGGTCGACAGGATCGAGCCGCAGCCCAGTCGCGTCAAGATCACCTTCTGGTACGACGCCAAATACCCGGTTCCCGCCGATGCCAGGGCGGTCATCCTCGCACCGGCGATCGTGACCGCGCGCGTCATCCAACTCACCCCGGCGTATACCGGTGGGCCGCAGATGCAGAACAACGCCGTGATCCCCCGGGAACGTACCGCGGTACCGATCGAGTGGGACGATCTGCGCGAACAGCTCGAGCGACTCAGCCGACTGGTGCAACCGACCGAACCCGGCGGCACCAGCACCCTGGGATCGGTTCTGCACACCACCGCCGAGGCCTTGCGCGGCCAGGGACCGAACATCAGGGACACCATCATCAAACTGTCGCAGGCGGTTTCGGTGCTGGGCGACCACAGCGACGACCTCTTCAGCACGTTGAATAACCTGTCGATCCTGGTGTCGGCCCTGCAGGACAGCGGCGACCTGATGCGACAACTGAACACCAATCTGGCCACGGCAACCGGGCTGTTGACCGACGACCCCGACGAAATCGGCGCCGCCGTATCGGCACTCGATGCGGTGGTGGGTGACGTGCACAGCTTCGTGGCCGACAACCGGGAGTCGCTGGGTAACACCGCCGACAGACTGGCGTCGGTGTCCTCGGCGCTCAACGCCAGCCTCGACGACATCAAACAGGCTCTGCACGTCGCCCCCAACGAGCTGCAGAACCTGATGAACACCTATCAGCCCGCACAGGCGACGATGGGCGGCGCCTACGCCTTCAACAACTTCGCTGATCCGATCACCTTCCTGTGCGGGGCGATCCAAGCGGCCTCACGACTGGGCGCTGAACAGTCGGCCAAGCTGTGCGTGCAATACCTGGCGCCCATCGTGAAGAATCGCCAGTACAACTTTCCGCCGCTGAGCGAGAACCTCATCGTCGGCGCCACCGCGCGGCCGAACGAGGTGACCTACAGCGAGGACTGGATGCGACCCGACTACATCCCGCCGGTGAATCCCGCTGTCCAGCAGACGGACCCGGCCGATGGTCTGACGGGCATGATGACCCTGCCTGGGGAGGGCCCATGAGACGGACCAAGGTGATCGCCGCGGTGGCGGTGTTGTCGGTGGCCGCCGGAACCTCGGGCTGCGCGTGGCGCGGACTGAACTCGCTTCCACTACCGGGGACCGCTGGCCGGGGTCCGGGCTCCTACACCGTCCAGGCGGAGCTGCCCGATGTACGCACCATCGAGCCGAATTCCCGTGTGCAGGTGGGCGATGTCACGGTGGGCACCGTCACCAAGATCGAGCGGCAGGGCTGGCATGCCCTGCTCACCATGAGTATCGACGGTGACGTTGATCTGCCGGCCAACGCCACCGCGACGGTCGGCCAGAGTGGCCTGCTCGGCTCGCTGCACGTCGAACTGGCCGCGCCGGTGGACATCGCACCACAGGGCGAACTGCACGACGGATCGCTGATTCCGCTGTCGTCGGCCGGTGTGTACCCGTCGAGTGAGCAGGTTTTGTCGGCGGTCTCGTTGTTGCTCAACGGCGGCGGGATCGGTCAGGTCCAGGACATCACCGAGTCGCTGAGCGTCGCGCTAGCCGGTCGCGAGCAGGACCTGCGCAGCCTCATCGCGCAGCTGGACACGTTCACCCGCTACGTCAACCACCAGGCCGGCGACATCATCGCCACCACCGAGAGCCTGAACAGGCTGGCCGGGCAGTTCGCCGAGCAGCGCCCGGTGGTCGACAAGGCCCTGAAGACCATCCCGGAGGCCCTGCGGGTGATCAGCGACCAGCGGCAGACCCTGGTGGAGGCGCTCGATCAGCTGGGCAAGTTCAGTGCGCTGGTGGCCCAATCCACCAACGAAACCAAGGACAGCCTCCTCGAGGAGCTCAGGGCCCTGGGGCCGGTACTGGAATCGTTGGCCGACGCCGGCCCGGCGCTGACCCGGTCGCTGGGTCTGTTCGCGACGTACCCGTTCCCCGCCGATACCGTCGGCACTTGGCAGCGTGGGGATTTCGCCAACCTGACAGCCGTCATCGATCTGACCCTGAGCCGCCTGGATGCCTCATTCCTCACCGGCACTCGCTGGGAAGGTGACCTGACCGAACTCGAGCTGCAGTGGGGCCGCACAATCGGGCAACTGCCGAGCCCGTACACGGCGGGCAATCCCCTTGTCGCACCGTACCGTTGGGACCAGGGACGCTGACATGCCGCCGTTGACACTGCGTATTCGGATCCAATTGGCGCTGTTCGCCGTGATCGCGGTGGTCTTCGCGACAGCCATGATATTCGGCTACATCCGGCTGCCGGCCATGTTCGGGGTGGGCCGCTACCAGGTGACCGTCGAGCTGCCCCGGACCGCGGGGATTTATCCGGGCGGCAACGTCACCTATCGGGGAGCGGAGGTCGGCCGCATCACCGATGTGCACCTGACCGACACCGGTGTAGCGGCGGTGTTGTCGCTGAAATCCGGCACCGCCATCCCCGCGGACCTCGACGCGCAGGTGCACAGCCAGTCGGCGGTCGGAGAGCAATACATCACCCTGTTGCCGCGCCGGGATTCGCCGCCGCTGCGCAACGGCGATGTCATCCCGCTCGACCGCACCACGGTGCCACCGGATTTCGACGCCGTACTGGACGCGATGGACACCGGCCTGAAGGCCATCCCGCACGACGATCTCAAGACGGTCGTCGACGAGTCGTACACGGCCGTCGGCGGCCTGGGACCGGAGTTGTCCCGACTCATCACCGGCAGCGCCGAGTTGGCCGGCGGGGCGCGCAAGAACCTGGGCCCATTGTTGACCCTGATCGACCAGTCGAAACCGATCCTGGACGCCCAGACCCAGTCCTCGAGCGCGATCCAGGCCTGGGCCACCCACCTGTCAACCATCGGCCGCCAACTCCAGGACAACGCCCCTGCCGTCGAGGGCCTTCTGCGCCAGGGAGCCCCGGCCGTCGAGGAGGCCCGCCAGCTTCTCGACAGGGTTCGGCCCACCGTGCCCGTGATCGCCGCCAACATGGCCAGCGTCGCTCAGGTGGTGCTGACCTATCAGCCCGGTGTGGAACAACTCCTGGTGCTCCTGCCGCAGGCGGCGGCCACCGCGCAGGCGATGGTCCTGGCCAACCGGGACACCCAGCAGCCCTACCGGGGGGTTTATCTGAGTCTGAATCTGAGCCTCAACCAACCACCGCCGTGTACCACCGGCTTCTTGCCCGCCCAGCAGCAGCGGGCGGCGGCCCTGCAGGATTATCCGGATCGCCCGGCCGGCGACCTGTATTGCCGGGTACCCCAGGATTCGCCGTTGGGCGTGCGGGGGGTACGCAACATCCCGTGTATGACCCGCCCCGGAAAGCGGGCGCCGACCGTGGCGATGTGCGAAAGTGCCGACAACTACCTGCCGCTCAACGACGGGTACAACTGGAAGGGCGATCCGAACGCCACGCTGTCCGGCCAAGGCGTGCCGCAGCCGCCGCCCCCGATCGCCGGCGCCGAATACGATCCTTCGACGGGAACGTTCATCGGACCCGACGGGCGCCAGTACACCCAGCGTGATCTCGCGCCCAGCCAACAGCCTCCAGACTGGCAGTCAATGTTGCTGCCGGGCAGCTGAACTCAGCACTCGACCACGTTGAGGGCCAGCCCGCCCAGCGCCGTTTCCTTGTACTTGTCGGCCATGTCGGCGCCGGTGTCGCGCATCGTCTTGATCGCCGTGTCGAGGCTGACGAAATGCGAACCGTCGCCGTGCATCGCCATCCGGGCGGCGGTGATGGCCTTGACCGCCGCGACGGCGTTGCGTTCGATGCACGGGATCTGGACCAGCCCGCGCACCGGGTCGCAGGTCAGCCCGAGGTTGTGCTCGATGCCGATCTCGGCGGCGTTCTCGACCTGCGCCGGTGTGCCGCCGAGCACCGCGGTGAGTCCGGCGGCCGCCATCGAACAGGCCGAGCCGACCTCGCCCTGACAACCGACCTCCGCACCGGAGATGGAGGCGTTGGCCTTGAACAGCACCCCGATCGCCGCGGCGGTCAGCAGGAACTGCACGACCCCGTCGTCGTCGGCCCCGGGCACGAAGCGGGTGTAGTAGTGCAGCACCGCCGGGATCACCCCGGCCGCCCCGTTGGTCGGGGCGGTGACCACGCGGCCGCCACTGGCGTTCTCCTCGTTGACGGCCAGCGCGTAAACGGTCACCCAGTCGATGGCGTACAGCGGGTCATCGGGGGTCTGCTCGAGTTGGGCGGCCAGCTGCCCCGCACGCCGGCGGACCCCCAGCCCGCCGGGCAGCACCCCGCCATGACGCAGGCCCGCGGCCACGCACTGCTGCATCACCGACCAGATCCGCAGGACCGCACCGCGCAGGTCGTCGTGGCGGGCCAGGGCTCGTTCGTTGTCGGCCATCACGGTGGCGATGCTGCAACCTCGCTGGACGGCGAGCGCCACCAATTCGGTTGCGGTGCTGAAGGGATACGGGATGTCGGACGACCCGCTCGACGGCGCCGAGGCTTCCGTCTCGTCGACCACCGCGCCGCCGCCGACGGAGTAGTACACCCGTCGATCCAGCTCGGCCCCGTCGGCGCCGAGCGCGGCGAAGGCCATCCCGTTGCTGTGAAAATCCAAGCGCCGCAGACTCTTCGCGATATCGGAGTCGATGTCGAAGGTGATCACCCGGCCGCCGGCCAGGGTCAGTCGACGGGTCTCGCGGACCGCTTTCAGCAGCGGGTCGACGGCCGAAGGGTCGACCGTCTCCGGGTCGGCGCCGGTAAGTCCGAGGATCACCGCACCGATCGTGCCGTGCCCGGTGCCCGTCGCGGCGAGCGACCCGTAGAGCGCGACCCGCACCCGATCGACCGCATGGAGCACCCCCGAGGCGGCGAGCCGGGCGGTGAAGCGGGTGGCCGCTCGCATCGGCCCGACGGTGTGTGAACTCGACGGCCCGATACCGATGGAGAACAGGTCGAAGACGCTGACGGCCACGACGTCAGAGCTTGGGGGTGACCTCGACGCTGGGCGGCCGCGGCGACGGTTCGGGCGTCGCGGACCGCCGCGCGATCGTGACGGCGACCGCGGCGCCGGCCACCACCGCGAGCCCGAGGAAGCCGAAGACGACCAGTCGCCGCCGTCGTCGGTGCTGCGACTTGCGGGCCTCCTGCAGCATCTGGGGCAGCTCCGCGACGACCTGTTTGACGGCTTCAGCCTCGTTGGCGACCTCGAGTTGAACGGCCCGGGCCTCGCGAGCACGACGTTTGAGCGCGCTGGCAGCGGACTCCGCCCCGTGGACGCTCACCCCGACCACGCCTCGGGTGATGTCGACCGGACCGACTGCGGTGTAGTGCAGTCCGCGGTTCAACCGCTCGCGCGACGTGAGTTTGGGTTCTGTCCTGCGGCCCATCTGATCCTCCCGACCTGGCGGCTGCTGATGGCATCAACACTGCCACAGCGCCCGGAAGGGTGGCCCCGAGTTGGAGCACGCGAGGGTGGTGGCACACTGGGATCCCGTGACTAGCCCCATTGCCACCGCGACCGCGACCCTGCACACCAACCGCGGCGACATCAAGATCGCCCTGTTCGGCAATCACGCCCCCAAGACCGTCGCCAACTTTGTCGGTCTGGCCCAGGGCACCAAGGAGTACTCGACGCAGAACGCCTCGGGCAGCACGTCCGGACCGTTCTACGACGGTGCCGTCTTCCACCGCGTCATCGACGGCTTCATGATCCAGGGCGGTGACCCGACCGGAACGGGCCGCGGCGGCCCGGGCTACAAGTTCGCCGACGAGTTCCACCCCGAGTTGCAGTTCGACAAGCCCTACCTGCTGGCCATGGCCAACGCCGGGCCGGGCACCAACGGCTCTCAGTTCTTCATCACCGTGGGCAAGACCCCGCATCTGAACCGCCGGCACACCATCTTCGGCGAGGTCGTCGACCCCGAGTCGCAGAAGGTCGTCGACGCGATCGCCAGCACGGCCACCGATCGCAACGACCGGCCCGCCGATGCCGTGGTGATCGAGTCCGTCACCATCTCCTAGGTGGTTCGTCCGCCGAGGCTGCACTTGTTTGCGCCCCTACCCGGGAAACGCGCATAACAACTGCAGTCTCGGCGTCCTAGTTACCCGCGAACCCCGCGTCGGTCAGCGCATCGAGCACCGGCAGCGGATCGACACCCAGATCCCAGCGGCTGAGCACGATCAGCTGGTCAGCGCCCGTCTCGATCTCCAGCAGTCGGGTCTTGCGGCCAATGCGCCGGAACTCGGTGATCCGGATCAGCGTGATATCGGCCCGCGGTAGCGTCTGGGTCCGGAACCACCCGCGGTACACCAGCGCCTCCCCCGCGATGGCCAGTCGGGGTCTGGCCCGCCACGATCCGATCGCGAAGACCAGCAGGCCCGCGGCAGCAATCCCGATGAGGATCCGGCCCGGGGGGTCTGTGACAACCGTCACACAGAAGATTGCCATCAAGATGCCAGCAACGCCGAGACCTGCGACGGCCCCGGATTTGGGGCCCCATTCAGTTTGCTGCATGGGTTCCTCCGGCCCATCTACCGTGGCTGATGGAGTTATCCACAGGTGCTATCAACAATGGGGATGAATCACACGCGTGTGATTGGGTGACCAGAAGGTTGCCAACCTGAAAACAGCGAACGCATGGTTTGGTTCCACTACAGTGGTCGCCGCCGTTCAGCGCCACCGCATCGTCAGCAACAAGCCGGTGATCATGAACGCGAAGGCGATCGCGTAGTTCCACGGACCCAGATTGGCCATCCACTGCAACGCGGCGGGCACGTCGAGGCCGGACGCGGCCAGCTGGAACACCAGCAGCCAGGCGAGCCCGATCAGCATCAGGCCGACGAACAGCACAACGAACCACACGCTCGACGGTCCGGCCTTCACCTTGACCGGGGTACGGCTCACCGGATTGATCGTGAAGTCGTTCTTCTTGCGAACCTTGGACTTGGGCATGGGTACCTTCGGGCCGGGATCTTCTGCGACGATGGTGCGCAGATCGACTATGAGATTAACGCAGCGGCGCCGCGAGCCGACAACTCCGGCACCAGCCACGACGGGCGTCACGCGTTCGCCGTGGCGGTTCGGCGTGCCGGTGGTGTGCCTGCTGGCCGGTGTACTGCTGGCCGCCACCCACGGCGTTTCCGGTGGCAGCGAAATCCGCCGGGCCGACTCCCCACGGCTGGTCGACCTGGTCCACGATGCCCAGAGTTCGGTCGACCGGCTCAACGCCCAGCGTGACGCGCTGGCCGCACAGGTCGACTCCACCCATGGCGCCTCGGCCGGCACCGCCCTGGCAGCCATGTTGGCCCGCGCCGACGAACTGGCCGGTGAAGCCGGACTGGATCCGGTACACGGCGCAGGTTTGATCGTCACCCTGTCCGACGCCCAGCGCGACGCCGACGGGCGCTTCCCCCGCGACGCCACCCCTGACGATCTGGTGGTTCACCAGCAGGACATCCAGGCGGTCCTCAACGCCCTGTGGAGTGCCGGGGCCGAGGCGGTCCAGATGCAGGACCAACGCATCATCGGCACATCGGCGCCGCGCTGCGTCGGTAACACCCTGCTGCTCAACGGGCGGACCTACAGCCCGCCGTACAAGATCACCGCCATCGGCGACGCGGCCGCCATGCAGGCCGCGTTGGCCGCCGCTCCCCTGGTCACGCTGTACAAGCAATACGTGGTGCGGTTCGGGCTGGGGTACAGCGAGCAGACCCGCGACGACCTCATGGTCGTCGGCTACACCGGAACGGTCCGGATGCGCTACGCCCAGCCGGCAGGTCGGGTGGGCTACTGAGCGGTCCTGCCCCAGGTAACCTGACCTGGTGCAGGTCTTGGTCGTCGACAATTACGACAGCTTCGTGTTCAACCTGGTCCAGTACCTGGGTCAGCTCGGGGTGGACGCGCAGGTCTGGCGCAACGACGACGCCCGTTTAGGCGGAGAGGCCGAGATCAACACAGTCGCCGCCGAATTCGACGGGGTGCTGCTCAGCCCGGGACCGGGTACGCCCGAACGTGCGGGTGCCTCGATCCCGCTGGTTGGCGCCTGCGCCGCGGCGGCCACCCCGCTGCTGGGCGTGTGTTTGGGCCACCAGGCGATCGGGGTGGCGTTCGGCGGAACCGTCGACCGCGCTCCGGAACTGCTGCACGGAAAAACCAGCACCGTCTATCACACCAATAGTGGTGTGCTGCACGGACTTCCGAACCCATTTACGGCGACCCGCTACCACTCGCTGACCATCCTGCCCGAGACGGTGCCGGCGGAGCTGGAGGTCACCGGGCGGACGAAGAGCGGTGTCATCATGGCGGTACGTCACGTCGAGCTGCCGATTCACGGCGTGCAGTTCCACCCGGAATCGATCCTCACCGAGGGCGGCCACCGGATGCTGGCCAACTGGCTCGGCGATTGCGGGCAGGCGCCCGAGGAAGCCCTGGTGCGTCGCCTGGAGCAGGAGGTCGCCGACACGGTCCGGCACGCCCTCGGCGGCGGGCGGGAACGCAGCGACCGGGAAGTGTCCGAGCTCTCGGCTACGACGCAAAGCTGAGGGTGATCGTCGACCCGAAGTTCACCCCGGTGCCCGGCGCGGGACTTTGTGTCACGACAGCATTGGACCGCTGACCGCTGTTCTGGACGTCGGCGCCCTTGTCCAGCACGCCAGTCCAGCCAAGGCCCCGCAAGCGCGGTTCGGCGTCCGTCCAGAACATGCCCCGCAGGTCCGGCATGACGAACTGGTTGCCCTTCGACACCTGGATCTGGATGACGGTGTCCTGGGGCACCACCTGGCCGTTGGGCGGATCGGTGCCGACCACCTGGCCGGACGGCTCGGGGCTGTCGGTGGGCACCGGCAGCGTCTTGAGGAAGCCGGAGGCGGTGAGGATCTGGGTGGCCACGTCGACGGTCTGCCCGGCGACGTCCGGGACCTCAGCCGTCTGCGGCCCGTTGCCGACCACGATCGTGATCTCGTTGGTGATCGCCGAGGTCTGGTTGGCCGGCGGAACGGTGGACAGCACCTTGTCCTTCTGCTCCGGGGTGGACGCCGAGTTCGATTGTTTGAACTTGGTGAACCCGGCGTCCTTGAGCTTCTGCACGCATTCGCCGTAGGTCAGCCCGGTGCCGCCGCCGGTGCAGTCGGGCACCTCGCGCTGTTCGGGTCCGGTGGAGACGTTGATCAGGATCTCGTCGCCGGCGCTGGCCGAGGTGTTGGCCGCCGGATCAGTGTCGATGACCTTCTCGGGTGGAACGGTGTTATCGGGTTTCTGCTGGGTGCGGATCTTGAAACCCTTGTTCTGCAGTGCGGCGATCGCGTCGGCGGCTGCCTGGCCGCGCACATCGGGGACCTGCACATTGCGGGGGCTGCCGCTGACCATGTTGATCGCGACCGTGACCACCACGGTCAGCACGGCCAGCACAGCGACCGCGATCAGCCAGCGGCCGATCGATCCGCCGGCCCGATCACTCTCGGCAAAGGCGCCCGGCCGCGGGATCTGGTGGGTCTCGTCGCCGTGCGACGGCGCCCCGGGCGCGTTCAGCAGCGAGGTTCGCTCGGCCGCGCTGAGTACCTTGGGCGCCTCGGGGGCCTCGCCGTTGTGCACCCGCACCAGATCGGTGCGCATCTCGGCGGCCGTCTGATAGCGGTTGTCCGGGTTCTTGGCCAGCGCTTTGAGCACCACGGCATCCAGCTCCGGGGATACGCCCGGGTGCTTCTGCGACGGCGGCACCGGATCCTCACGGACATGCTGGTAGGCCACGGCCACCGGCGAATCGCCGATGAACGGCGGCTCGCCGGTCAAGATCTCGTAGAGCACGCAGCCCAGCGAGTAGACGTCGGAGCGGGCGTCGACCGGCTCGCCGCGCGCCTGCTCGGGCGACAGGTATTGGGCGGTGCCGATCACCGCGGCGGTCTGGGTGACGCTGTTGCCGGTGTCGGCGATAGCCCGGGCGATGCCGAAGTCCATCACCTTCACCGCACCGGTTTTGGAGATCATGATGTTGGCCGGCTTGACGTCGCGGTGGATGATGCCGTGCTGGTGGCTGAAGTTCAGCGCCTGGCACGCGTCGGCGATGATCTCGATGGCGCGCCGGGGCGGTATCGGGCCGTCGGTGTGGACGATGTCGCGCAGGGTGACCCCGTCGACGTACTCCATCACGATGTAGGGCAACGGCCCGTTGGTGGTCTCGGCCTCACCGGTGTCGTAGACGGCCACGATGGCGGGATGGTTCAGGGCGGCGGCGTTCTGCGCCTCACGGCGAAACCGCAGGTAAAAGCTGGGATCACGGGCGAGGTCCGCGCGCAACACCTTGACGGCGACGTCCCGGTGCAGCCGGGTGTCGCGCGCCAGATGCACCTCGGACATGCCACCGAAGCCGAGGATCTCACCCAGCTCGTAGCGGTCGGAGATGTGCTGTGGGGTGGTCATTGCGGTTTCTCGTCGTGTCGATCGGGCTCGGCCAGGGCGGTGATGGCCACGCTGGCCGAAGTGAATCGGATTAGCCCGATCTGCCTTCCAGATTTACCGGTGAGCGAGTCATCCGTCCAACCGGCCGGCGCCGACTGGCTGGTCGGGGGGACCGTGTCGGTCACCGTCTGCTCGACCGGTTTGTTCTCTTTGTTCTGGCGATCGGCGAGCACGATCAGGATGGCGCTGATGATCGCCAGGGCGCCCAGCACACCGGCGGCCCACAGCAGGGCCCGCTGACCCGAGGAGAAGGTGCGCCGGGGCGGTGGTGGGCGGTGACTGCCGGTGTTGGCGCGTGGCCGCATCCCGGTGGCGGGGGCCGCGGGCAGGCGCGGGGAACTGCCGGGGATCGAAGCCGGCGTGGCGCGGATGGTCGGCGACGAGTTGGGCCGTGGTGGGCGTCGGCCCGCCCGCACCGCGGCCACCGCATCGGCGAACTGCCCACCGTTGCGGTAACGCATGCCCGGGTTCTTCACCAGGGTGATCTCGATGAGCTCGCGCACGTTGGGTGGGAGATCGGCCGGCAGCGGTGCGGGCGTCTCCTTGATGTGCTTCATCGCCACGGTGAGCGCACCGTCGCCCATGAACGGACGCTTGCCCGAAACCGATTCGTAGCCAACGACTCCCAGCGAGTACACGTCGCTCGCTGCGGTGGCGTCGTGGCCCAGGGCCTGCTCGGGCGCGATGTACTGGGCGGTGCCCATCACCATTCCGGTCTGGGTGACCGGGGCGGCGTCGACGGCTTTGGCGATACCGAAGTCCGTCAGCTTCACCTGACCCGTCGGCGTGATGAGGATGTTGCCGGGCTTGACGTCGCGGTGCACCAGGCCGGCGGCGTGCGCCACCTGCAGTGCTCGCCCGGTCTGTTCGAGCATGTCCAGGGCGTGCCGCAGGGACAACCGGCCAGTGCGTTTGATCACCGAGTTCAGTGGTTCCCCGTTGATCAATTCCATCACCAGGTAGGCGGTGCGACCCTCGCCCTCCATATCGGTTTCGCCGTAGTCGTGCACGGCCGCGATGCCGGGGTGATTGAGCATGGCGACGGTGCGCGCCTCGGCCCGGAACCGTTCGACGAACTCAGGGTCGGAGGAGAACTCCTGCTTGAGCACTTTGATGGCGACCCGGCGCCCCAACCGGCTGTCGACGGCCTCCCACACCTGGCCCATGCCGCCGGTGGCGATCAGCCGTTGCAGGCGGTAACGGCCCGACAGCGTCACTCCAACGCGGGGGCTCATTGCTTGCCTCGCTTCGCTCGCCTGCGGGGGCTCATGACGCCCCCTGAAGTGCCGCCGCGATGGTGGCCCGGCCGACCGGGGCGGCCAGCGCACCACCGGTGGCCGACAGCCGGTCCCCGCCGTCCTCGATCAGCACCGCCACCGCCACCTTGGGGCTTTGGGCCGGCGCGAACGCGATGTACCAGGCGTGCGGCGGGGTGTTACGCGGGTCGGTACCGTGCTCGGCGGTACCCGTCTTGGATGCGATCTGCACGCCGGGAATCGCCCCTTTCTGCTGGGTCATCTGCTCGGCGCCGATCATCAAATCCGTTAGCTTAGCCGCGACCTGGGGCGACACGGCCCGGCGCACTTCCTTGGGGGCCGCGGTACTGATGTTGGACAAGTCGGGTGCCGTGAGGCTGTTCACCAGGTAGGGCTGCATCAGCACACCCGAATTCGCGATCGCGGCTGCCACCTCGGCGTTCTGCAAGGGTGTCACTGCCACGTCCTTCTGACCCATGCTCGACATCCCCAGGGCGGCCGCGTCGGCGATCGGGCCGATCGTCGACTCCGCGACCTCCAGCGGGATCGGCGCCGGCGGACTGTCGAACCCGAACGCCTGCGCGGTGCTGCGCAGGGCGTCGGCACCCACCCGGATACCCAGTTCGACGAAAGCGGTATTGCAGGATCGGGCGAAAGCCTCGCGCAGCGAGGCGGTGGGGCCGCCCCCGCATGGCGAGCCGTCGTAGTTCTCCAGGGTAGCGGTGCTGTTCGGCAGCTGGATCTTCGGCGCCGCGGTGAGCTGGTCGTTGTCGGTGATCCCGGACTCCAACGCCGCCGCGGTGGTGACCACTTTGAAGGTCGAGCCCGGCGGGAACGTCTCGGCGATGGCGCGGTTGGTCAGCGGCGAGCCTGGGTCGTCGCGCAGCTGCTGCCAGGCGGTGCCCTGTTCGTCGGTGTCATGGGCGGCCAGCAGATTCGGGTCGTACGACGGCGAGGACACCATCGCCAGAATCTTGCCGGTGGACGGCTCCAGGGCCACCACCGCGCCGCGGCAGCCGCCGGTGCAGCCCTGCTGCATCGCCTCCCAGGCGGCCTGCTGAATCCTCGGCACGATCGTCGTATCGACGTTGCCGCCGCGCGGGTCGCGCCCGGTGAAGAAGTCGGCCAGCCGCCGCCCGAACAGCCGCTGATCCGAGCCGTTGAGGATGCTGTCCTCGGCGCGTTCCAGTCCGGTGCTGGAGTACCGCAGCGAATAGAAACCGGTGACCGGTGCGTAGACGTACGGGTTCGGGTAGACCCGCAGGAACCGATAGTGGCCGTTGGTGGACACCGAATAGGCCAGCAGCTGGCCGCCGGCGGTGATCTGGCCACGCTGGCGCGAGTATTCGTCGAGCAGCACCCGCTGGTTGCGCGGATCGGCCCGCAGGCCGTCGGCGCGGAAGACCTGGGTGATCGTCGCGTTGACCAATAGCAGCACGATCAACGCCATGATGGTCACCGATATGCGGCGCAGTGAGGTGTTCATACCCGCTCGATCACCTCGGTGCTGGACGCCGCGAGCGACGCGTGCGGGTTGGTGATGATCGGGCGCCGGGCGGCGTGTGAGATCTTGACCAGGATCGCCAGCAGCAGATAGTTGGCCACCAGTGACGAGCCGCCGTAGGACATCCACGGTGTGGTCAGCCCGGTCAGCGGGATCAACCCGGTGACGCCGCCGACGACGATGAACAGCTGGATCGCCAGTGTCGAGGCCAGCCCCGCTGCCAACAGCTTGCCGAAGCTGTCCCGCACGGCGATCGCGGTGCGCAGCCCGCGCACGATCACGATGGTGTAGAGCATCAGCACCCCGGCCAGGCCGACCAGCCCGAGCTCCTCGCCGATCGCCGCGATGATGAAATCGGTCGATGCGGCGGGAACGGTGCCCGGCTGACCGTTGCCCAGCCCGGTGCCGAAGATGCCGCCGGTGGCGAAGCTGAACTGCGCCTGCACCATTTGGTAGCCGGTGCCCTCGGGGTCGCCGAACGGATCCAGCCAGGTCTGCACCCGAACGCGGACATGGTCGAACAGGTAGTAGGCCACCACGCTGCCTGCGGCGAACAACGTCAGTCCGATGACCACCCAGCTGAACCGGTCGGTGGCGATGTAGACCATGACCAGGAACGAGGCGTACAGCAGCAGCGAAGTACCCAGGTCCTTCTCGAAAACCATGACCCCGACGGAGATGATCCACGCCGCCAGCAGCGGCGCCAGATCGCGTGGCCGGGGCACGTCGGTCCCCAGGAAGTGTTTACCCGCGCTGGTGAATACGTTGCGCTTGGCGACGAGCACGGCCGCGAAGAAGATCAGCAGCAGGATCTTGGAGAACTCGGCGGGCTGAATACTGAAGCCCGGGAATCGAATCCAGATCTTGGCGCCGTTGGTCTCGGAGAACTGACTCGGCAGCAGCGCCGGAATCGCCAGCAGCACAAGCCCGGCCAGTCCGAACGTGTAGCCGTAGCGGGCCAGGATGCGGTGGTCCTTGAGGAAGACGACCACCAGCGAGAAGCCGACGACGCCGACCAGGGTCCACAACATCTGCTGCTCTTCGCTGGGGCCCCGGTGTGGGGTCAGCGCGCCGGGAATCAGGTCCAGGCGGTGGATCATGACCAGGCCCAGTCCGTTGAGCAGCGCCACCACCGGCAGCAGTACCGGGTCGGCGTACGGCGCGAAACGGCGGATCGCGAGGTGGGCGCAGACGAACAGGGTGAGGAACGCCAGCGTGGAACTGGCCAGATCCCAGCTGATGCCCTGCTCCTGATTCGCCTCGACGATCAGCAGCGCCACGACGGTGATCAGGGTGGCGAAGCACAGCAGGGCAAGCTCGGCATTGCGCCGGGTTGGCGTCACCGGCGCCAGCGTCACGGGTGATTGGGGCTGGGTGCTCATGTCGCCGCCCGGCAGTCGATGCCCGGCTGCGGCGGCGCCGCGGGCAGTTGCGTCACCGTGGGCGCCGGTGTCGTCGGAAGGGCTGGCGCGCCGGAAGAGGTTGCGGCGGTACTGCTTTCACTCGACGTGGGGCTGGGGCTGGAGACTGGTGAGGGCGACGGCGCAGGTGTGGGCGTGGTCGACGGTGTGGGCGTTGCCGACGGCGACGGACTCGATGTCGGTGCCGGCGTGGAGCGGGCCGAGCTCGACGACGGCCCCGGCGCAGGAGATGCGCTCGGAGCCGGAGTCGTGGTGGGCGAAGCGGCCGCGGTGGTGCTCGGTGTGGTGGTCGGCGGCGGCGCGCAGGGCGGCAGCAGCGAGCTGTGCGCGAGCTCCCGCAGCTGCCCGATCGCGTCGTCGAGGCTGCCGGCGGGAAGCCCGGCCGACACCTGGGCACGTTCGGAGGGGCGCAGGTCCTGCAGTCGCATCAGCTTGCAGCCGAGTGAGTCGGTCGGCTGGCCGTAGCTGATCTGGGACAGCTCGTTGCGGTCGTTGAGGCAGCCCAGCAGATAGGGCTCCTGCAGCGGGACGCCCAGTATCGAACCTTCGACCCCGCGCATGATCGCCACCGTGCTGTCGTAGGCGCTGACGTAATAGTTACTGCGGATGATCGCGCGGCCCACCGCCAGACCGGCCAGCACCAGCAGCAGCACCACCGCCGCGGCGATGATCATCCGCCTGCGTGAACGCGGTTTGGCCGGCGGTTCGGGTTCGACCACCACCCGCTTGGCGGCCGCGGGCCGGGGGGTGATGGCCGACGCGCGACCCGCGGCGGTGTTCGGTGGCGCGGGGTCGTCGTCGTTGCCGGAGACCGCCCCGGCCAGGATCGGCTGGGTCTGCCCGCCGTAGTCGTGGTCGACGACATCGGCCACCACCACGGTCACGTTGTCCGGGCCGCCGCCGCGCAGGGCCAACTCGATGAGCCGGTCGGCGCTTTCGGCGACATCGGGAATCTGCAGCGCCTCCAGGATGGTCTCCTGGCTGACCGGGTCGGACAGCCCGTCGGAGCACAGCAGATAGCGGTCGCCCTCCTTGGCCTCGCGCATGATCAGCGTCGGTTCCACCTCATGCCCGGTCAGGGCGCGCATGATCAAGGAGCGCTGCGGGTGGCTGTGCGCCTCTTCGGCGGTGATGCGGCCCTCGTCGACCAGGGTCTGGACGAAGGTGTCGTCCTTGGTGATCTGCGTCAGCTCTCCGTCGCGCAGCAGATATCCGCGGGAGTCGCCGATGTGCACCAGCCCGAGTCTGTTGCCCGCGAACAGAATTGCGGTCAAGGTGGTTCCCATGCCCTCGAGCTCGGGCTCCATCTCGACGTGCGCGGCGATGGCCGAGTTGCCTTCGTGCACCGCGTCGTCGAGCTTGCTCAGCAAGTCGCCGCCCGGCTCGTCGTCGTCGAGGTGGGCCAGCGCGGCGATCACCAGCTGGGACGCCACCTCGCCGGCGGCGTGCCCGCCCATCCCGTCGGCCAGCGCGAGTAGTCGCGCGCCGGCGTAGACCGAGTCCTCGTTGTTGGCGCGCACGAGCCCGCGGTCGCTGCGGGCGGCATAGCGAAGGACAAGGGTCACGGGCGCAGCTCGATTACCGTCTTGCCGATGTGCACCGGCGTGCCAATCGGAACGCGTACTGCCGTCGTCACCTTCGCCCTGTCGAGGTATGTGCCGTTCGTCGATCCTAGGTCTTCCACATACCACTCGGAACCGCGCGGGGACAGCCGGGCGTGGCGGGTGGAGGAGTAGTCGTCGGTGAGCACCAGGGTGGAGTCATCGGCGCGCCCGATCAGAACCGGTTGAGTTCCCAGGGTAATCCGGGTACCGGCCAGTGTCCCCTCGGTGACCACCAGATAGCGGGCGGCGTGGCGCTGTTGGCGCGACGGCAGCAGTGTGCCGCGCAGCGCCAGGCCCCGGCGCACCATCACCGCGCCGGTGGGCGCGTAGATGTCGTTGCGCAGTATGCGCAGCACAGACCAGATGAACAGCCACAGCAACAGCAGGAAGCCGGCGCGCGTCAGCTGCAGAACTAGTCCCTGCATCCGGCGTCCTCTCCGTCCTCATGCCCCGCACGCCGTTCCCGGGATACCAGCAGGCACCGGGCCGACTTCGGCACCGTCACGATACTTGGACACCGGTGGGTGCGCGGGTGAAGCCACTCCCGCGTCACCCGAGCTGCGGCCCCCGCCGACCTTAGTGAACTCGGACGATGATCTCGGAATGGCCGAGCCGGATGACATCCCCGTCGGCCAGCTGCCACTCCTGTACCGGCGCGTTGTTGACCGTGGTTCCGTTGGTGGAATTCAGGTCGGAAAGCAACGCGACCTGACCGTCCCACCGGATCTCCAGATGCCGGCGGGACACCCCGGTGTCGGGCAGCCGGAATTGGGCGTCCTGGCCGCGGCCGATGACGTTGGCGCCCTCGCGCAGCTGGTAGGTCCGTCCGCTGCCGTCGTCGAGCTGCAGGGTGACGGCATGTCCGGCGGTCGGATACTCGCCCTGGGCGGGTGGCTGGGCGTAACCGCCGTAGCCGCCGCCGGGGGGCTGGCCGTAGTCGTAGTCGCGGCCGGCGGGCTCGGGGTAGCCGCCCTGTTCGTAGCGACCGTAATCGGGCTGGCCGTACTCGGGCCGGCCGTAATTGGCGTAACCCTGGTCGTAGCCACCCTGGTCGGGGTAGGCGGGACGATGCTCCGGCCGGCCGTAGCCGGGGTCCTCGTGCCGCCCCGGTCCCCGGCCGTAGTCGTAGTCGCCGGCCGGCGGGCCCTGGGGCGGGTAGCCGCCCTGTGGCGGGCCGTAGCCAGGTGCGCCGTAGCCGGGTGGCGGTCCCTGGCGGTAGCCCTGGTCATACCCCTGGCCGTAGCCACCGCCGGCGGGGGGCCGCTGCTCGTAGCCCGCACCGTAGGAGTAGCCGCCCTGGTCGGGGTAGCCCTGACGCTGGCCGTAGCCCGGCTCGCCGGCCGGAGGGGCGTACCCGCCCTGCTCGGGCCCGCCTTGCTCGGGCGGGTACGAGCCGCGCTGCTCGGGGGCGCCGCGCTGTTCGTCCGGGCGCGGATAACGGTCGTCGTAGTAGTCGTCGCCGGGCCGCCCCTGACCCTGGTCGCCGCGGTAGGTGGGGTTGTCGCTCATCGCTGGTACTCCTGGTTCTGCGGTGTACGCCTGGTTCGATTGTGGCGGGGCGGTGCTGGCTCGGGACGGGTGGGGGTCGACGTCAGGATTGACGACGCCGCGCGCACGGTATTGGCCGGTGTGCAGGCTCGGCGACTGCTCGAACCTGACGACCACATCACCATACGTTTGCCATCCCTGATCTCGGATGTATCCGCCCAAGTGTTTGGCAAAAGTGTCCGTGGTGAGATCGCGATCCGCGCTCACCTTCTCGAAGTCGGATGCACTGAGAGTAATGACGTATTCGTTGGGGGCCAAAAATTGGTCGCGGGAGAGCGTTTGCACACCGGCGGAGGCTTCCCGCCGCAAGGCGGCCTCTACCTCCGCAGGGGCGATGGATCCGCCGAACACCCGGGCGAACGCGTCGCCGACGGTGTTCTCGAGTCTGCGCTCGATGCGTTGAACCAGACCTCTCTGGTTACTCATCTCACCGCCTGCCTCGAGACCGCCGCGTATCGCGCCGGCGCCTATAACCCCTTGATGGTATCGGCCCAGGTCGGCGCCCCGTCACCATGAGAATTCTGAGAATCCCGTTACACCAGGTCAGGGCCTCGGGCGAGCGGGTGTGACGGCCGTCGCCGGCCTGGTGGGGGCCGCGGGCGCGGGTTGGGGATCAGTGCATCAACCGTGATACGCTCCCCCGGTTGTTTCGGGCGAGTGGCGGAATGGCAGACGCGCTGGCTTCAGGTGCCAGTGTCCTTCGGGACGTGGGGGTTCAAGTCCCCCTTCGCCCACAATGAGCGGTTCTACGAACTGCGGCGCATGAGGTCACGAACCAGAAATGGGTCGTGACCTTTGTGCATCCGCGGGGCCACCGCCGCCCCTGAACGGTTCTCTTCGAGCTGGAGTGCGAGTCGCGGCAGCGGACCGCTATATTGACCGGTATGGGTTTGCTGGATGTCGATCCCGCCGGATTGCAGGCGCTGGCCACCCGGTGTCGATCGTGGTCAGCGGGGGTAGCTGCAACGACACCGCCCACTTCCTCCGCAGGGTCCTGCCAGGCCACCGCAGCAGCGGTGAATCTGGTGCACGCCGCCACCGCGACGGCGGGAGCGCAGTTGGCCACTCGTATTCAGACCGTGGCGAGCAGCCTCACCACCGCCGCGGCGCACTACAGCAGCACCGACGACAGCTCCGCGTCCGACCTCGCCGCCTTGGGCAGAAGACTCTGAGCCGGTGGCAGCCACAGGAGCTCCCACTTTGGCCCAGGTCCGGGGCTGGGACACCGACCACCTGACGAGCGCCGCCACCCACTGGACGCAGGTGGCCACGGTCTGGGAGGACAACTTCACGCAGCTGTCCCAGCAGATCGGCACTCCCGGCGGAACGCCGTGGATGGGCCAAGCCGCGGAGGCCGCCCAGCAGAGCGCCTATGACGATCGTCTGAAGGTCGTCGGATTGGCCGATCAGCTACACGACGCTTCGACGCTGGCCCGCTCCGGTGCACAGCGGATCACCGCGGCACGCAACGCGGTGCTCGCCGCTGTCGACGCTGCCCAGCAGGTCGGATTCACCGTCGGCGACGACTTTTCGGTATCCAGCCACGAAACGGGTGACGCCACATACCTGGCCGCCCGCCAAGCCCAGGCCGAAGCGGTGGCCGCCGATATCCGGACCCGCCTCGGCGAACTGATGGCAACCGATCAGCAGGTGGCGGCCACCATCACCACGGCCGCCGACGGTCTGGGCGGTGCTGCGCTCCCCGGAGTGGATGACTCCGCCGGCGGCGTCCAGGCGTTGGACAACACCACCGGTGGAGACTCCGACAAGCCCAAGATCCAGCTCGTCGACAACGAAACGACCACCGATCGTCCCCCGGGTCTGCCGGGTGTGCCCCCGGACAGTCCGTTCGTCGGCGACATCCGATACGGGCACTGGGAGGAGGTGTCGTCCTCGCCGACCGGGCCCTATCCCCAGGACGGCCCGGGCCCGCTCGCGACGGAGTGGCATCCGTTCGACGCCGAGAAGCAAGGCGATTTCACCCCCGGCCTGGGCGGTACAACCGGCATGTACACGCCCGGCAAGAATTGGGCGGACCCGGATGCTCCGCCATGGGCGCAGTACCAGGAGGCCTACCGATTCCGGGTGGCGGGCTTCCAGCCCACCGAATACACCCGGCAGGTCACCGAGAACGGTCGCGCGGTGACCCAGCAGTGGATGCAGAACACCTATGAGTACCAGCGCAACACCAGGCTGCTGCTCGGTGGGGATGTGCTGGCGGACCGGCCCAGCGACATCGCGGGCCTGAGCCCGCCGCCGCGCATCGACCACGAATGGAAGCCGATCACGTTGCCCCAGATCGCGGTGCTGTCTGCACAGAACCCGGCCACCACCTATTACGTGCCCAACGAGTGCGGCCCACAATCGACGTTCGTCGGTGGGCTGCCCGGCGGCGGCTACACGGCGGGCCCGACGGTGCCGGTGATGAGACCTTCGACGGGCGGGCCGCTGATCCAGGTGCCCGGATGAGCCGGCGCTGGTGGTGGACCGGCAGCGCGGTGATCGTGGTTGTCGCCGTGGCCGTTGGAGCATGGTTTCTGTTGGGGCGCAGGCATTCCGACGACAGCTGCGCGGCGGTCCGAGACATGATCGCCGTCAATCGGCAACACTCGGCGCAGGTCGGTGCGCAAGCCGACAACGGGGTGCAGCCGACACAAGACGAGTACGAGCAGTGGGCCGATCGCCTGGGGGAACTGGCCTCGACGGTCGATGACGAGACGCTGGCGCCACACGCCCGCCGGATGGCCGACCTGGCACACCAATCGGCGGCACTGAACCCGGCCATCCTCGCCGAACTATCGGCGCCGCAGCCCAGTCCGGGTCCTGCTGCAACCAAGTACGCCGCGCTCAATCAGCAGTTCGTCGCCGAGCAGACGGAACTTGCCCACGCTTGTCCGGCTTAGCCCCGGCCGGACGGAGTGTCGTCGTCGGGTTCGATGACGTTGCCGTACTCATCGACCCACGGCGGTAGTGGGGTCCGGGCATAGCCGTAGTAGGTGCCGGTCGGTGACCAGGGCGGCAGTGCCTCGCGCCGGCGCTTGCGCCGGATGTACGTCACCACGAAAGTGGCGGTGGCCACCACCAGAAACGCGACCAGCGCCACCTCGGCGAGCAGGAGCAGTGTCATCGGCGGCGGTGCGGCGCAGGGCTGTTCGCCGGTCCAGGGCGGGACCGCCCAGAGGCGAAACGGCCGCGCAACGCCAGCGAGACGTAGACCAGCCCCACCAGAACGGGGACTTCGATGAGTGGGCCGACGACGCCGGCCAGGGCCTGGCCGGAGGTCGCCCCGTAGGTGGCGATCGCCACGGCGATGGCCAGTTCGAAGTTGTTGCCGGCCGCGGTGAACGCCATCGTCGTGGTGCGCTCATAGCCCAGACCCAGCGCCGCGCCCAGAGCGTAGCCACCACCCCACATGAGAGCGAAGTAGGCCAGCAGCGGCAGCGCGATGCGGGCCACGTCCCACGGCCGGTGGGTGATCTGATCGCCCTGCAGCGCGAAGAGGATCACGATCGTGAAGAGCAGACCGTAGAGCGCCCATGGCCCCACCCGCGGCAGGAACTTCGACTCGTACCAGTCGCGACCCTTGGTGCGCTCACCGATGCGGCGGGAGAGGTACCCGGCCAGCAGCGGAATGCCGAGGAAGATCAGCACCGATTTCGCGATCTGCCACGGTGAGGTGTCGATCGCGGTTTGTTCCAGGCCCAGCCAGCCGGGCAGCACCGACAGGTAGAACCACCCCAGCACGGCGAACATCACCACCTGGAAGACCGAGTTCAACGCCACCAACACGGCGGCGGCCTCCCGGTCGCCGCAGGCGAGGTCGTTCCAGATGATGACCATGGCGATGCAGCGGGCCAGGCCGACGATGATCAGACCGGTGCGGTATTCGGGCAGATCGGGCAGCAACAGCCAGGCCAGCGCGAACATCAACGCCGGTCCCACCACCCAGTTCAACACCAGGGAGGAGACCAGCAGTCGGCGGTCCCCGGTGACGGTGTCGAGGCGGTCGTAGCGGACCTTGGCCAGCACCGGGTACATCATGACCAGCAGCCCCACCGCGATCGGCAGGGAAATCCCGTCGATCTGAACGCTTTCTACCGCGGTGTTCAGGCCGGGTATCCAGCGCCCCAGCAGCAGCCCGGCGATCATCGCCGCGCCGATCCACAGCGGCAGGAACCGATCCAGCGTGGAGAGCTTGCCGACGACCGCCGGATGGGTCGCCGATTCCGTCCCGGTCACGCCGGCACCCCAGCCGACTCCGCGGCAGTGCCCAGCAGCACCGCCAGGCCCGCCAACGCCTCGGGTACCACCGCGTAGTACACCCAGGAGGCGCGGCGCTGCGAGGTCAGCAGCCCGGCGTCGCGCAGCACCTTGAGGTGATGCGAGACCGTCGGCTGGGAGACGTCCACCCCGACCGAGATGTCGCAGACGCAGGCCTCGCCGCCGGCATGGCTGGCGATCGCGGAGAACAACCGTAGGCGCACCGGATCACCCAGCGCCTTGAGTTTGACCGCCATTTCCGCCGCGGCGGCCGCCGACAGCGGTTCCCCCAGCAGAGCCCCGGGCGGGCAGCACGGGTCAACGTTCGAAGACTCACGTCGATTCGACATATATCGATATTGACTGGTATCGATGTCAGACGCAAGCGAACACCGGGATCACCACCCTGCCTAGCGGCCGGCGATCGCCCGCCACACCCGGGCCGGCGTCATCGGCAGCTCGCGCAGCCGGGCCCCGCACGCATCGGCGATGGCGTTGGCCAGCGCCGGCGCCACCGGGTTGTAGGGCGACTCGCTCATCGACTTCGCCCCCATCGGCCCGAGTTCGTCGTAGGTGTCGGCAAAGAGGACCTCGGTGACGGGCAGATCGGCCAGCTGTGGGATGTGATAGTCGCGCAGCGTGGGGTTGACGACCGCTCCGTCGGGCCCGATGTGGATCTCTTCGAACAGCGAGGATCCGATCGCCTGCGCCACGCCGCCTTCCACCTGGCCGCGGCACTGCTCGAGATTCATCACCACGCCGGCATCGGCCGCCTGAACCGAACGCAGGATCTGAACCTGGCCGGTCTCGATGTTCACCGCGACCCGGAACGCCTGCACATTGAACGCCACCGAGCGCGGAGTTCCGTCATGCCGGCCCTGTCCCACCAGGTCGGCCGGCAACCGGGCGAAGTCCACGAGTTCATCTCCGCATTGGACGCCGTGCCGGTTCAGGCTGCAGTAGGCCGGGGAAGTGCCGGTCAGCTCCGCGGCGGCCCCTACGACGAGCGTCCGCAGGTCTTCGCAGGCGTCGAGAACGGCCCGGCCGGCCACCACGGTGCCGGCGGAGCCGAACGCGCCGGTGTCGTAACCGACTGCGTCGGTGTCGGATTGGCGAATGAGCACCCGGTCGGCGGCGGTATTGAGGGCGGTCGCCGCGAGCTGGGCGTGCACCGTGGTGGTGCCGTTGCCGAACTCGGCGGTGCCGACGGCCAGGGTGTAGATACCGTCGGCGTCGACGGAGATCCGGGCTTCGGCGAAATGTCCCCGCGGCGGGATCGTCGCGATCATCGCCAGCGCCATTCCCTCCCCGACCCGCCACTGTGTGCCGTCCGGGGGCGCCAGACCCCCGCTGCTCCCGAGGGCGGCTTGGGCCAGATCCAGGCACTGGTCCAGCCCGTAGCTGCCGAAGGCCAGATCGTGATGATCGGCCTGGGCATCCACGAACGGGTCGCCGGGGACCACGACGTTGCGGCGACGGAACTCGAAGGCATCGATGCCCAGCCGGCGGGCCAACTCGTCGAGGGCCGACTCGACCGCGAAGATGATCTGCCCGAGCCCGTATCCACGGAAGGCGCCCGACGGAAGGTTGTTGGTGTACACCGAGCGGGCATCGACGCGTTTGTTGGCACACCGATACACCGACACCGACTCGCTGCAGCCGTGAAACATCACGCCCGGGCTGTGGTTTCCGTAGGCCCCGGCGTCGGTCAGCACGTCGATCGACAAGGCGGTCAGCCGTCCCGCCGCGTCGGCCGCCGTCACCACGTCGACGATGAACGGGTGCCGGCACGGTGCCAGGGTGAACTGGTCGGATCGGCTGAACTCCCAGCGCACCGGGCGCCCCAGCCGCAGCACCGCCAGCGCGACGATGTCCTCGCACAGCATCTCCTGCTTGGCGCCGAAGCCGCCGCCGACCCGTTTGGTCAGCACGTGGACCGACTCGCGGTCCAGGCCGAAGATGTGACACAGCTCGTCTCGCACCAGGAACGGCACCTGCGAACTGGTCCGAATCACCAAGCGGCCCTGGTCATCACGCCAGCCGGTGCAGCCGTGGGTTTCGAGGTGCGCGTGTTGGACGCGCCGGGTTCGCCACCGCCCGCGCACCACGGCGCCGCCGGAGGCGACGGCCTCGGCGACTCCGGAATCGATGTCGCCGGTGCCGCCGTGCACTTCGGCGACCAGGTTGCGGGCCGGGTCGGCGATGCGTGATTGGCCGCCCTTGTCTCCGTGTACCAGCGGCGCGCCCGGTGCCAGTGCGGCCTCGGGATCGAATACAGCGGGCAGCTCGTCATAGTCGACGACGATTGCCCGGCAGGCTTTTTCGGCGATCGCCGCACTGTCGGCGACCACGGCGGCCACCCGCTGGCCGACGAACCGGACGACATCGTCGAGGATGTAGGTGTCATCGGGGTCGTCGGTACGGGCGTCGTGGCGGGCGGTCGAGAACGCCACCGGTGGGCTGTCCAGATGGGTGAGTACCAGGTGGACGCCGGGGATGGCCGAGGCGGCCGCGGTGTCGATCGCCACGATCCGGGCGTGCGCCACCGGGCTTCCGAGTACGGCCATGTGCAGCAGACCTTCTGGTGCCCAGTCCAGGGTGTACTGCTCGGTTCCGGTCACCACCCGCGGCCCGGCGAGCGCCCCGATGGAACGCCCGGCGTCACCGCCGCCGGGCTTGTCGATGTTGACCTTTCCGGCCAGCGCATCGGTGATGGCGCGATAGCCGGTACAGCGGCACAGGTTGCCCTTGAGGTTCTGTGGCAGGTCCGCCAGCTGCTCATCGCTGAGCGTCGAGGCGGTGGTGACCATGCCCGCGGTGCAGAATCCACACTGGAAGCCGCCGGCCTCGACGAAGGCGCGCTGCATCGGATGCAGGTCCTCCGGCGTCCCCAGCCCGGCGACTGTGGTGACCGTCCGCCCCTCCGCACGAAAGGCCGGATAGATGCACGAGTGCACCGCCTGCCCGTCGACGAGTACCGAGCAGGCTCCGCAATCGCCGGCGTCGCAACCCTTCTTGACCTCGAAATGGCCGTGCTCACGCAGGAACGTGCGCAGGCACTGGCCCGGAGCCGGATCGTCGGAGTATTCGCGATCGTTGACGGTGAACGTCATGCCAGCTCGCTTCGCACCTGCTCGGCGAGCACCGGCGTGATCGCGGCCCGCCAGTCGGGATCGCCATGCGCGTCACGGGTCCACGCATCGTCAGGAATGGTCGCGCAGGCGGCGCGAAGCGACGCAGCGTCGGGCAGTGCGGGAAACTCGAACACGAAAGGTCGCACGGTGGCCGCCGTCACGGACAGGACGAACGCACCACCGTCGCGGTCATGGTCGCGCCTGCCGATCACCACCGCGCTGGACCGGCCCAGAGCCGACGGCGCGAGCTTGCGGAACGCGGTGCGCCCTCGCAGCGCCGATCCGGGCAGGTGGACCGACCGCAGGATCTCGCCGGGGGCGAGTACGTTGGCGGCTTCCCCGGTGACGAATTCGGTTACCGGAAGCCGGTACTCGCGGCCGTCGGGACGCCAGACGGTCAATGTTCCGTCCAGCGCCGACACCAGGGAGACCATCGCGCCGGCGGGAAACGAGAGGCAGATATTCCCGCCGATGGTCGCGGTCCGCCAGATCTTGAATGAGGCCAACAACGCCGTGCAGCACTGATGTAGCAGGGGCGCGGCCAACCATTCGGGATGGCTGTGCACAAGGCTGCCGGACAATGCCGAGATATCCGCGAGCGTGCACGTCGCGGCCAGCTCGATCCCGTTGTCACCCAGCGTGATCGGTTCCCAGCCAAGACCTGTGATGTCGACCAGCTGACGGACCTGCGGCTGCGGTTGGGAGAAGAGCCACGTCCCGCCGGCAAGGATCGCGTCGCCGTCGGCCAATGATAACAGTTCTGAGCGGCGCGCGGGAACGCTCACCGTCTCGATGCTGTTCAGATCCATCGATAGGCCACCGGGTCAACTCACGGGGGTGAGCGGGCCACCGACGATGTTGCCGACGATACCGCGAATGACGTTGGTACCGTCCTCATTCCGTAGCTCGGAGTACCAGGCTTCGGTGGCCGCCGGATCTTTGGCATGCATGAGATCGCAGCGCTTACGCGCCCGCAGGACCAGGTCCCCGGCCCGCTCGACCCGGGCGCGCTGGTAGGCGGCCAGTGCGGCGTGGACGTCGTCGGGGTTGTCGCGCAGCGCCCACTGCAGGGCGATGGCGTCCTCCATGGCCGAACATCCACCCTGCCCGATATCGGGAGTGGTGTTGTGCGCCGCATCGCCGAGCACCGCGACGCGGCCTTTGACCCAGGTGTCGAACGGATCGAGATCCAGGATCTCCACCCGGTTGGTCGTCATCGGGTCGAGCAGGTCGATCAGGGTCTGCACCCCGGGTGCCCATCCCGCGAAATGGGAGCGCAGAACCTCACGGGCACTGCTCTTTTCGTAGGTGATGCCCTGCGGTTCGACCACATCGAAGAAGAAGTAGAAACGCCCGTCGGCCACCGGCATCGCCGAAACCCGTTTGCCGTCGCCGACATAGACGGTCCACTCGGTGGCCGGACTGATCCGTTCGTCCACGTCGACAAGCCCGTTGTAGTTCACGTAGCCGGCGTAGCGTCGGGTGACGGGTCCGCCGAGCACGTATTCGCGGGTTATCGAGCTGGCCCCGTCGGCGCCGATGATGATGTCGGCGGTGACCGAGGTCCCGTCGGCGAAGGTGGCGGTCGCGGCGTCGGTACCATCGGCGACGCTGACCATCTTCATCCCGAAGTTGATCTCGTCGATGCCGTAGGCCTCCATCAGCATCGATTGCAGTTCGGCGCGCGCGATCGGGTAGGGTCGCTGGCCCACCTGGTCGATCAGCGGTTGCATCGAGAAGCGGCACATGGTGTCACCGGAGTGGGCGTCGGCGTAACTCATCGAGTTGACGATGCCGCCGAGGCGGGCCGTCTCCTGTTCCAGGCCCAGGTAGTTGAGGCATTTGACGCCGTTGGACCACACCGAGATGGCCGCTCCGACCGGCTTGTTCTCGGTCACGCGTTCGTAGACCTCGGTCTCGATCCCGATCTGGCGCAACGCGATTGCCGCACTCATGCCGCCCATCCCGGCGCCGATGATGACCACCTTCACTGTTCAGCTCCCTCGATATGTGGAGTAGGAGTACGGCGCCAGCAGCAACGGAACGTGATGGTGCGCTGCGGGATCCGTGATCTCGAAGGCGACGGTGACCTCGGGATAGAACGTGGTGACGCCGGCAGCGGCGAAGTAACCGCCGGTGTCGAAGCTGATCCGATAGCAGCCTTCGCTCAATTGTCCTCCGAACGAGCCGATCCGCCCGTCGTCATCGGTGCGTCCCGATGCCAGGACGGCGCCGTCGGCACCGGTGAGCGTTACGGCGACGGCGACCGCAGGTGTTCCGGTGACAGCGTCGAGGACGTGCGTGGAAAGGCTCATGAGCTCATTATTCGACAGGCTCGCTGACCAGCCGCTCCAGACGCAACCGGTTGATCTTGCCGAGCTCGTTGCGCATCACCCGGCGTTCGGTGAGCGGGTCGTTCTGCAACCGCTCGGTGAGGATGGCCAGCAGCTCCTCGGCCGACCGCCCGCTCGCGCAGACGAGATAGACATAGCCGAACCGCTCCTCGTATTCGGCGTTCCGAGCGGCTAATTCGGCGCGGATGTCGTCGCCGGCCGTCGCGACGGCGGCCTGCTCGCGGGCCGAGGACGGGCTGTCCGGGCGGGCCCCGATTCGCGGATGACCGTCGAGGGCGGCATCGATCTCGGTGTCGGGCAGTTCGGCCAGCGCCCGGTCGGCACGGTCGTAGAGAGCTTCGGCGTCGCGGAAGGGTGCACCGGCCAGCACCCGGCGGGCCCAGATCGTCGAGGAGCAGACTTCGAACAGCTGGTGCATGCGCTGACGTTCGGTCAGTGCGTTGAAACCTTCCAGGCCAAGGGCTTTCACGTGAGCTCGTCGAGCCTGCTGAACCGCGCGGCGGCGATCGGGTTGGCGTCGGCGACCAGATCGCTGAACCGGTAGTTGACGATTTTGGCGATCTCGATCAGCGCGAAGGCCTTTTCGGCACCGGGCGAGTTGTCGATGCGCGACCAGCCGTTCTTGAGCACCCGATCGAATCGCTCGGTCTCCCTGGCGCAGATCACCAACGGGAAGCCGAAATGCTCCTCGTAGGCCGTCGCCAACTCGACGACATCGTTGTGGTCGTCCTCGTCGAGTTTGGACAAGGCCACATGGTCGACGGCCAGTGCGTGGCCCGTCGCGTCCTCGGCGCCCAGGTTGGGAAAGGCCCGGATCAGTTCCAGCTGCTGCTCGGACGAGCCGGTCAGCACGGCGTCCTGGAACGCCTCACGGAGCGCCCTGGTGTCGGTGAACGGCCGCTGCTCGAAGGCCCGCTCGACTGCCCAGGGCACATCCTGGACGACATGGCCGAACACTTCGGTGAACCGCTCCCTGGTCATCGCGTTCACTTCGTCGAGGGTGATGGATCCCCCGCCGGCAACCCGCGGCCCGCGAGATCCGGTGTGGAAGAACACGATATTCAGCAGGATCGCGGCGACGGCTCCGATGCTGATACCGCTGCCGAACAGGAGGTCGATGCCTGCCGGCATCGCCTTCGATACGTCGGGATAGGAGGTCACCCACAAGGCCAGGGCGAGGCTGGTGGTCACGATGATGAGGTTGCGGTGGTCGGTGAAGTCGACCTTGCCCAGGGTTTGGATTCCGACCACGGCGACGGTGGCGAACAGCGTCAACGCCGCGCCACCGAGCACCGGGTTGGGGATCGAGGAGACGATGGCCGCGACCTTCGGCAGGAATCCCAGAATGATCATGATGACGCCGGCCGCTGCCACCACCCAACGGCTCTTGACACCGGTCAGCCGGACCAAGCCGACATTCTCCGAGAACGCGGTGTACGGGAACGAGTTGAAGATGCCGCCGATCACGGTGGCCAGTCCGTCGGCGCGCAGCACGTTGCCGATGTCGGCGGCCTTGACGCGTTTGCCGACGATCTCGCCGGTGGCGATGGTCGACCCGGTGGATTCGACCGCGGTGATCATGAGCACGATGATCATCGTCAGGCAGGCGACGATGTCGAATTTGGGCATACCGAACAGGAATGGCTGGGTGAATCCGATCGCGGACGCCTCGCCCACCTTGTCGAAGTTCATATCGCCCAGCGCGAAGGCCACCGCGCAGCCGATGACCAGTCCGAGCAGGACGGCGATGGTCGCCATGAAACCGCGGAAGAGCCGTTGGATCGCCACGATGATCGCGATGGTGCCCAGCGCGTAGAGGAACCAGCGGACGTTGGTGGGGTCGTGTTCGCCGGTGTGCGGGTTGGTCACCGCATCACCGGCGCCGACGGGCACCAGACACAACCCGATGATCGTGATCAGCGTGCCCGTGACGACCGGCGGGAAGAAGCGCAGCAGCTTGATGAAGATCGGTGCGATCGCGAAGGTGAAGACGCCGGCCACGATCACCGCGCCGTAGACGTAGAGCAGGCTTGCCGACCCGCCGCCGTGGGCCAGACCGATGGCGATGATCGGTGACACCCCGGCGAACGTCACGCCCTGGAGCAACGGCAGTCGCACGCCGACTTTCCAGAACCCGACGGCCTGGATGATCGAGGCGATGCCGCAGGTGAACAGGTCGGCGGTGATGAGTTTGACCAGATCCTGCTGCGGCAGTTTGATGGCGCCGGCGATGATGATCGGCACCAATACCGCACCGGCGTAGAAGGCGACGACGTGCTGGAAGCCGTAGGTAGCCAGCTTCGGGATCGGCAGCACTTCGTCGACGGGATGCACTCGCTTGTGCTGTTCGCTTGTGGTCGGGGCCGACATGCTTACTAACAATCACGCATGTTCGCCGACTCTGCATGTCGACGCCGGTTGGGCAACCCCTGCCGGGCAGCTCAGTGGCCGACCCGGGCAGGCCGACAGATTCGGGTCTGATTGCCACCCGCGCGCTTGGCGGCGTACATGGCGGCATCGGCCGAGCAGATCAGGTCGTCCACCGCGGACGGGCCGTCCCAGCGGACGATGGCAGCCCCGACGCTCGCGGTGACCGGGTGCGGTAACCCGGCGACGGCGGCGCACAGTTGTGATGGCAATCGTTCGGCCGCCTCGGCGGACACGACGTCGACGACGGTGAACTCCTCGCCACCAAAACGCCCGATGATGGCCGAACTGTTGCTCGCCTCGCGGAGCACCCACCCGACGGCGGTGAGCGCCTGATCGCCCGCCACGTGGCCGTAGGCGTCGTTGAGCCTCTTGAACTTGTCCAGGTCGATCATCACCACGACGAGATGCAGATCGTCGCGGGGTGAGGTCAGCAGGTTGGTCGCCCGCTCGTAGAAAGCCCGTCGATTCAGAACGCCGGTCAGTGGGTCGTGGTCGGACCGGACGACGTCGGCCCCCAGCGTGCGCACCACCGTTTGAATCGCCAGGGGCACCGCAAGGTTGAGTTCGATGACCAGCCACAACCCCGCGGTCGCAACTGCCAAGCCGTTGTCCGGGGCCGCCCGTACCGCACAGACCGCGCCTGCGGTGATCGCGATGCTGACGTTGACGGCGACTGCCTTTGCGTTGTGGAAGAACGCGGCGTATCCGCCGAGGATCGCCAGGCCGGTACATCCCATCAGCGCGATGATCGGCTCGGGCTGCATCACGCACCCTGCCGCGATGAGTACGCCGCCGATGCCCGCCATCGCAAGCGATTGCTTCTTGGTCGGCCATCCCCGTAACCACAACACGGCGTATCCGAGACCGACGACCACTGCGACAACGCTGAAGGCCACCGCGACTGCCATCGGCACGTTTCGGGACGTCAGTCCGGCCACCGCCATGAGCATCAGTGCCCCGGAGATGATCGCCATGAGCAGCCGCGTGGGCATCGCCAGCCCGCGAGCGCTGAGATACGTGGTGAGCCAGTCGAACTGATCGGGCTGATGCCACCATCGCGCAACGGGACCCCCAACCTGGCCGCCCTGCCTGGAAGTCCACTCGTCGTCCACCGGTTGTCCCCTCCCGCGTGTGCTCCACGTTAGCGGCGCGTAATCGATGGCGGAGGGAAGTTATCGGAGTGGTTGAGTTACCGTCACGAAGTGACCGCTCGACACGTCCCCGCTGGGGTGGTGCACGAGCTCCCGGCAGACCTGCGCAGTGCCCTGCTCGGCAACGACACCGCCCTTGCGGCATGGCGTGACATCACTCCGCTGGCCCGCAACGAATTCATCTGCTGGGTCGAAGACGCCAAGCAAGACGCGACCCGCGCGCGGCGCATCCGTCGCACCCAGGAAGAACTGGAGGAAGGCATGCGGCGCCCGTGCTGCTGGCCGGGCTGTAAGCACCGGGAGCGCAACGGCAAGGCCTAGCCGGTCACGGCCGCACGGCGCGCAGACCGTACATGTAGGTGGTGAGGTAGTCGTCGATGAATGGCCGACGGAACTCCGGCGTCTCCGGAATGGTCATCAGCAGCGCGTAGAGGCCGACGAGGAACGTCACCCCGTTGTGCAGCACGTCGACATCGGCAGGGATTTCACCACGGTCGCGTGCGCGCCCGAGTTCGTCGACGACGGTGACGATCACCGGGTGGTTACGCCACTCGTCTGACGGCGGACGGCTTGCGGAAAAGTGCAGCGCCAGAAAGTCTTTGAACAAAGGTCCACCAAGCCGGCGCTCCAGTTTCTCCAGCACCCGGAAGCACTCGGTGAGTGTGTCGCGCAGCGTGTGCGGCTTGGCGAACGAGCGGGCGAGCTCAGCGGCCATCCGGTCCTCCTCGCGCTTCTCCAGCTCGATCAGGACGTGTTCCTTGGTGGGGAAGTGAAAAAAGAAGGTGCCGTGAGCGACCCCGGCGGCCGAGGCGATCGCCGTCGTGTCCGCCGCCGCCATACCGGCACGTTTGAACTCCGCCGTGGCCGCCCCGAGCAGCCGTTCGCGCGTCTGCGCGCCCTTGCGGACCGGCTTCTCGGTCAACATAGAACTGACTCCACTCAGAAAATGCTACCGTGTGCCCGATCTGAGTCGACTCAGTTTGGAGGCCGGACGATGCAGATTCTCGAGCAGGCACAGGACCTGCCGAAGGCCGGGAACATCAAGGCACAGTGGGTGAGCCTGTGGACCGGGCCCGTGGTGGGCGTCGTGCTGCTGGTCGCCGCGCTGGCCTTTCCGGGTTTCTGGCCACCGATGTCCCCGACGATGACCGCGCAGCAGGTGGCGTCTTTCTACGCCGACCACACCGCGTGGATCCGCTTCAGCCAGGTGACCTTCAATCTGTGCGGCATCATGATCCTGCCGCTGCTGATGGTGATCGTCGTGCAGATGAAGCGGATGAAGGGCCAGAGCCACGTCTTCGCCTACTGCTATCTGACGGCAGTGGTCAGCGGCGCCACCATCTTCGCGCTCTCCAATATCTTCTTCCTGGTGGCGGCGTTCCGTCCGGAGCGCAATCCCGAACTCATCCAGCTGCTCGACGACCTGGCCTGGATCGTGTTCATCGCACCGGTTGGCATGGTCGTCTCACAGTTCGTGCTGGTGGCCCTGGCGGTCTACTTCGACGACCGCGACGATCCGGTCTTCCCCCGGTGGGTCGGACACTTCTGCTTGGTGGTCGCCGCGGCGATGGTGCCCGCGGCGGGCGCGGCGGTGTTCCAGACCGGTCCCCTGGCCTGGGACGGGTTGTGGTCGTTCTGGGTGCGCAACGTCGCCTACGTGGTCTTCGTCATCGTGATGTTCTTCGTCCTGCGCCGGGCGGTGTACCGGCAGGCTGTCGACGACGGTGTGGTGGCCGCGTGAGTGTCCTCACCCCGGATCGATCGTCGTCGAAGACGGCCGGCGGCGGCCAGCGCGATGTCTGGTGGATGACGTGGTTCTTCCCGGCCTGGTACGCGGCGTTCGGTGTGATCATCTGCCTGCTGACCAGGGTCACGCCGCCACCCCGGCCGGACGTGACCGCCGCGGACAAAGTGGCGTTCTTCAATCAGCACCACCTCACCATCCAGATCGGTTTCACCGTGCTGCTGGTCCTCCTCGGCGGCGCCGCGATGACCAACGGTCTGGTCGCCTACCAGATGAAGCGGATGTCGGTGGGCTCAGTGTTCGCCTACGGCTATCTCGGCGGGATGAGTGTCGGCGCGATACCGGGATTCCTGTTGGTGACCGTGTGCTTCCTGACCGCGGCCTTCCGGCCCGACCGCGATCCCGAATTGATCAGCCTGCTCTACGACCTCGGAATGCTGTCCTACAACGGGTCTTTGGGCTGCTTCTCAGTCGCCTATCTGGTGCTGGCGATCGCGATCCTCTACGACCGGAACAACATCTTCCCCAAATGGTTTGCCTACGTGTCGATCTGGCAGATCATCACCGAAGTGATCGCTACCCAGATGTTCGTCTTCCCGTCGGGTCCGTTCGCGTGGAACGGCTCGATCGCCTTCTGGTGGGCCGTCGTGGTGTTCTCGGTGTGGCTGGGGGCGCTGATCATGTTGTTGCGCAGGGCGGCCGCGAGCCAGGCCGCTGATGAGCCGGCGTTGGACTAGGAGCTCTGGTGACGGTATCTGAGCAGGCCCCGCGGCGGGCGCGGCAGCCACATGTGCCCGGTGATGGGCACATGTGGGTCATGGTCCTGGGTGACCTGGTCATCTTCGGCGGCTATTTCATCGTGTTCCTCATCTACCGATCGATGAACCGCGCCGCGTTCCTGGCCGCGCAACAACATCTCGACATCACCATCGGGGTGGTCAACACCGTGATCCTGTTGACCAGTTCGTGGTTCGTGGCTCGGGCGGTGCTGTGTGCGCGGGCCGGCGATTCACAACGGGCGGTCCGCCTGCTGTGGGGTGGGGCGGTCAGCGGAGCGGCCTTCATGGCGTTGAAATGCTATGAGTGGTTCCGCGAAATTGTTGCTGGGCATACCAATTCGGACATGTTCTACTCGTTCTACTATGTCATCACCGGCGTGCACCTGATCCACGTCCTGATCGGTCTGATCGTTCTGGGTGCGCTCATGCGTGAGTTGCGCACCCCGGGTCGGCGCCGGATGTGGGTAGTCGAATCCGGTGCGACGTATTGGCACATGGTCGATCTGCTGTGGGTGGTCATCTTCGCCCTGCTGTACGTGATGAGGTGAGACGGTGACCAGCGAGCGGACGATCACGTGGACCTGGCTGGTTCTGGTGGCGATCACCGTCGGGTCGTGGTGGTTGGCGCCGGCGCACACCCGGGGCGTCGCGTCGGCGAGTGTGGCGGTGACATGTGTGGTGCTGGGGCTGGCGCTTGTGAAGGCCCGCTTGATCATCCGCAATTTCATGGAGGTGCGCACCGCCCCGAACTGGCTCAAGCTGGCGACCGACGCCTGGCTGGGTGTGCTGTTCACGGCCGTGCTGGTGATCTACCTGGTGTGAGGCGCTCCGCAGCACCGGTTGGAGCGCGGGATCTCTGCCCTACCGTCACACTGGGACGAGGCAGATTCGCGTAGGAGACGGATATGAGCTCGACCCTGTTCACCGGCGGCGTGATCTGGACGGGTGCTGGTGACGACTCCGACGCCCTCCTGGTCGCCGACGGGAAGGTATGCGCCCTGGGCGCACGGGCCCGCGAACTCGCTGCGGGGCTGGACTGCGACAACGTCGACCTCGACGGCGGATTCCTCATGCCGTCCTTCGGCGACGGGCACGCCCACCCGCTGTATGGCGGGCTGGAAGCGGTCGGCCCCGCGGTCCGGGGTTGCGGCACGATCGATGAAATCGTCACCGCGGTCAAGATTTACGCCGAAGAACACCCCGACGAAGAGTGGATCGTCGGCGCGTCCTACGACGGCAGCCTGGCTCCCGGGGGTCTCTTCGACGCCCGCTGGCTGGACGCGGCCGTGCCGGACCGGCCGGTGGTGCTGCGCGCCTGGGACTACCACACGCTCTGGTGCAATACCGCGGCCATCGAACGCGCCGGCATCACACCCGATACCCCCGATCCCGTTCTCGGTGAGATCCCGCACCGCCCGGACGGTTCCGTGCTGGGCACATTGCGGGAATGGGGTGCAACGGATCTGGTGATGTCGGTGATGCCGGCCCGCGACGAGGCCCAACGCATCGGCGCGCTGGGCACCGCCGCGGACTATTACCTGGCTCGTGGCGTCACCTGGGTACAGGACGCCTGGGTCGAACCCGCTGACGTCGCCACCTACGTCGCGGCGGCCCGGCAAGGTGCCCTCCGGATGCGATTCAACCTGGCGCTGTACGCCGATCCCCGCTATTTCGACAGCCAGATCGAGCATTTCGCCGAGTCCCGACAAGCCGTGCGGGACGCGGATTCACCGTTGCTGACCGCGCAGACGGTGAAGTTCTTCGCCGACGGAGTTGTCGAGAACGAGACCGGCGCGCTGCTGGCCCCCTACTGCTCCGGGCTGCACAGCCATTCCGGCGGGGCAGAGCGAAGCGAGTCGGGGGACAGCCACGGCATGCGTAACTGGGAGGGCGACTCACTGGCCGCGGCGGCGCGCCGGGTGGACGAGCTCGGGATGCAGATACACATCCACGCCATCGGCGACGCCGCGGTCCGCCAGGCCCTCGATGCGATCGAGTACGTCGCCGCCCGAAATGGGGCACGGGACCGCAGGCCGGTGATCGCCCACGTTCAACTGGTCGACGCCGCCGACATCGGGCGGTTCGCCGCACTCGATGTCATCCCCAACATGCAACCGCTGTGGGCGCAGATGGACGCGCTGATGACCGTGCTGACCATCCCCCGCCTCGGCGCCGACCGCAGCGACCGGCAGTACCAACTGCAAACCCTGAACCGCTCCGGTGCCGCGCTCGCGTTCGGCTCGGATTGGCCGGTCTCGTCGGGATCTCCGCTGGACGGAATCGCGGTGGCGACATCGCGGCGCACTCCCGACGGGCAGCCCGAGGGTGGCTGGACGCCGCATGAGATCGTGCCGATCGAGCGCGCGCTGTCCGCGTACACCGATGCAGTGGCCTACCAGGCGTTCGCCGAGCCGACCTGGGGCCGCATCACTCCCGGCGCCGACGCCGACCTGGTGTGGCTGCACCACGATCCGCGAGGTGTTCCGGCCTTGGCGCTGCCCGATCTGCCGCTTCGGGCGACCTATCTTCGCGGCGCAGCCGCCTATACCGCCGGCTAGCAGGGACAATCGTCGGGTGACCGACGATGTGGCCGGCTTCCCGGTCGCCGCTCCCGGGCTGGACGGGCCGGCGTGGTTCGACCAGAGTTGGCTGGATCTGACGTTCGTGCACTGGCCGGTACGCCCGGCCGAGGTCGCGAACCTGTACCCGCCCGGCACCCGTCCCGATGTGTTCGACGGCATGACCTACGTCGGGCTGGTGCCGTTCCGGATGGGCTATACGAAGTTGGGTGCGGGCCCGGCCCTGCCCTACTTCGGCGCCTTCGCCGAGACCAACGTGCGGTTGTACTCGGTGGACGATGCCGGTCGCCACGGTGTGCTGTTCCGGTCCCTGGAGACCGCGCGACTGGCGGTGGTTCCGGTCATCCGTCTCACCATGGGCGTGCCCTACACCTGGGCCCGGATGCGGATCACCGGGTCAGCAGGGGCGATCACCTATGACAGCGTGCGGCGCTGGCCGCGCCGCGGGCTGCGCAGCCGGGTCAGCGTCCGCCCCGGCGAGGCGGTCGAGCCGACGGCGTTGGAGATCTGGCTGACATCACGCTGGGGTGCCCACACCCGAAAAGCGGCCCGGACCTGGTGGGTGCCCAATGAGCATGACCGATGGCCGCTGCAGGCCGCTGAGCTGCTGGAACTCGACGACGAACTGGTCGCCGCCGGGCGTGTGCGCGCGGCCGGCGACGCACTGCGGGTGCTCTACTCCCCCGCCATGCGGACCAGGTTCGGCCGACCGATCGTGGTCGCCGGACCGTCGGTCTCGCAGTAAGCTCACAGCATGGCTCTACGGGTGGGGATCAGTCGGGCGTTGCTGGCCGCCGCGTGCGGTGCGCTGTTCGTGGCCGCACCCGTCGTTGTCGCCGCACCGGCCAGTGCGTGCCCGATCGGGCATCTGTCCGACCCCATCACCGGCCGGTGTTATGTGGCCAACGGCGTGCCGAGTGTCGGCGGAATCCCCTGCATCCCGGGCAAATCGCTGGGCACCTGCCTGGGCATCCTGCAGAATCAGTCGCCGCCGGGCGGTGGCCCTCCGGTGGGCGGCGTCTGGCCCTGACCGTCACGCTCGAGGATGGAACGACTCCACCGGATTGACCAAACCCACAGTGATCGCGTTGCCGATCGGCCCCTGCTCATCGAACACCGCCGCCGCGCCTGCGGCCACACCGTCGTGGCTGTTGTGCGATATGGCCGCCAGGCCGATGTACTCCCCGACCGGCGCCCGGGCCAAGGTCAGGGTGTAGTCGGCGTTGATATACCGCAATCCCCCTGTACCCCAATGAGATAGCGCGCTCGTCGCGTCCGCGGCCATCGCGGCCTGGACGAACGGGCTGGTGATCTCGCCGGCGACCAGGGGGCGGACCTGTCGGATCCAGGCGTACTTGGGGCCTGCGGAGTCGTGCCATTCGGTGAACCCCATCGCACCGCTGGACAGACCGTCTCCCCCGTATCCCCAGACGAACATCATCAGGTCCTCGGGAAGCGGACCGGGATCGGGGGGCAGCGGCGGCATCGTTATCGATGATGACCACACGTCGCCGACCGGGTGCTCGCCGCGGCGGAGGAACATCGCACTGGCCCGGGACACCACCACGTCGTCCTGGAGGAGCTCGGCATCGACCAACCGGATGCGCCGACCGTCGCGCCGAACGGTGGTGCGTACCTCGAGCGGCGTGATGGCGGTCGGACGCAGGAGGTCGACAGTGAGTCGGGCGGGCTGTAGCCCGGGTCCGCTGCCCACGTCCTCCAGCGACCGGGCGAGGATGCCACCGACGACGTGACCGCTGATGGTGGGACCCCACGGACCCTGGGCCGCCGCACCGGGCAACAGCACGTCGCCGTCGCGGACGAGGTAGGCATTCGATGTTTGATCGGTGTTGCCCAGATCTGCCACGAGCTCACACGATAGCGGTGCGGCAGCGGTCAGCTGATGTGTGCCCGGTGAAGGAATCGCTTGGTGTCGAGGGTGACCGGATCGACGACGTCGGCGAAATCGCGGTGTTTGTCGAGGTAGCCGGCGACGATCGGACACACTGCGACGATGCGTAACCCCGCATCCCGGGTGGCGGCCAGCGCCTCGGAGACCAGGATGCCGGCCAGCCCGCGACCTTCAAACGCATCATCGACCCCGGTGTGGTGGAAGATCCGCCGGTGATCGTGAACTGGTCCGCGCCGGCGCCGGTCGAGGGTAGCGGGCGGCGTCGCGATCACCTCGGAACTATCGAAGCCCGTTGAACTGCAAGGAACTTCACGTGGAGCGGTCTCGAGGTTGCTCACACCCGGAGCCTACCCGCCGCGGACGTACCTCAGGCGGCGCGCGACCCGGTCATCGCCGACCGGATGAGTTGGAAGTCGGGCTGCTCGATGCGGAACACGCCGAATCGGAATTTGTAGCCCCAACGCTTGGGGTCGGTGATGAAGTCCAACCGTTCCAGCAGGGGCCGGATGGGTGTCGCCGTGCACGGCAGGAACTCCATGCTGCGCCGCCAGGGCTGGAAGTCCGGTGACATCTTGGACTGGTAGGGATCGTCGTCGACGACCTGTCCGATCGCGGTGAACGCCTGCAGTGAATCCCCTTGTTCCAGAGCGGTTTTTGGCGAATAGAAGATGATCCAGTCGCCACGGGACATTGCGCGCAGCATGTGCGGCTTTCCGTGATTTGCCTGGGTGAAGCCGCCGGCGACGCCGCGTTGCACGTGGTCGGCGCTGACGGTATTGATCCAGTACGTCATGGCCCCACGCTAGGTCGGGGGTCCGACTAGTTCTAGTCCGTGCGGGCGTCGGCTGACGGGCCGCGACCGTCGGCCGAGATGTCCGGCGCGAACATCTCCGGCAGCATGACCGGGTCGACCGGGCCGGGGTCGGGCGCATCGTCATCGACGGGTGCTGCGGGAACGGTCGGCCGGCGGTCGGCCCGCCAGTCGCGTAGTAACAACAGAATGCCGATGCCGGCCAGTACGACAACGCCCACCGCCACGAAAGCGTTGTCGGTCAGGATTGCCACCAGCAGCGCGATCAGCCCGGCCAGGGCCATCACCACCACGATCCGCACGGACCCGCCTCCCGTCGACAACCAGTGAATACTGTTCTATCCGGATATCCACTCCCCCGACGGGAATTGGCGCAGTCAGCGAGTCGCCGTGGCGGTGACCGGTGCGGCGGTCAGCATCGCGGCCAGCATCGTCACGATCTCCTCGAGGCTGTCCGCGTTGCTGACATCCCCCGAGGCGCTCCGCTCCTGCCCCCGGGGACCGTCACCGCTTTCCACCCGCCGTTCGTGGTCGGCGAGCAGGGCGAACATCGTGGTGGCGACGGCACCGACGCGGCCTTCCCTGGCTCGGCGTTCCTGCAGCGGAACCAGCCTGGCCAGCGCATCGAGGATGCGCGGCCATGCGGACTCCGCGGGGCTCTGCGGCTCCTTGTTCAGCCGGATCCGCACCACTTCGAGGAAGCGGGCGTAGTGGGTTCCTTCGCTGTGGAAGAACGGTTCGACCAGGATCCGCAGCACCGCGTGCGCGTCGGCCATCTGCTCGTCGGACATGCAGTCCAACATGGCCTGCCGTTCCACTTCCATCGGAACCAGCCGACGGGCCACCACCGCATCGATGAGGTCCTGCCTGCTGCGGAAGTAGTAGTTGACTGCCGAGTTGTTGCGCTGCCCGGCCGCCACTGCGATCTCCCGCAGCGGTACTTCGAAACCGTGCTCGGCGATCAGCCGTTCGGCGGCGTCGAGTAGCTCTTCTCGAGATCGGGCGCCGCGGTCCACGTCGGCAGTCTAAACGAATGCTAGGCAGGTTTAAGCACTTGTGCTTAAATTAATACCGGGTGCGGTTTGTTCAGATCCGAGCGAAAAGGATGCGCCACATGACCGAGATCCGGGAGATCGACACCGGTACGCCGATGACGCGGTATGCGCGCGGTTGGCATTGCCTGGGGCTCGCAGAGAACTTCCGCGACGGCAAACCGCACGGTATCCAGGCCTTCGGCGGCAAGCTGGTGGTCTACGCCGATTCGAAGGGCGACATTCAGGTGCTCGACGGCTATTGCCGGCACCTGGGCGCGGACCTGGCGATGGGTTCGGTCAAGGGTGACAACATCGCCTGCGCGTTCCACGACTGGCGATGGAATGGCGCGACCGGGCGCTGCGTGGAAATCCCCTACGCCCGGCGGGTTCCCAAGTTGGCTCGGACCCGCAAGTGGCAGACCTTGGAGGTCAACGGACAGCTGCTGGTGTGGCATGATCCCGAAGGATCGACACCGTCGGAAGATCTGACCCCGCCGCAGATCGAGGGCATGGGCACTGACCAGTGGTCGAAGTGGACATGGAACTCGATCCTCATCGAGGGCGCCCATTGTCGCGAGATCGTCGACAACAACGTCGACATGGCGCACTTCTTCTACATCCACTACGCCTACCCGACGTACTTCAAGAACGTCTTCGAGGGGCACACGGCCAGCCAGTTCATGGAATCCAAAGGTCGCCAGGACTTCACCGAGAATCCCGAGCAATTGTGGGAGGGCACCAAGCTGCGCTCCGAGGCCACCTACTTCGGGCCGTCGTACATGATCAACTGGCTGCATAACGACCTCGGGCCGGACTTCACCGTGAATTCGGTGCTGATCAACTGCCACTATCCGATCAGCCAGAACTCCTTCATGCTGCAGTTCGGCGTGTCCGTCGAGGTGCCCCAGGGCATGTCGAAGGAGAGGGCCGACAAGCTCGCCGAGTCGTACTCCAAGGTGTACGAAGTCGGCTTCCTGCAGGACGTCGAGATCTGGAAGCACAAGACCCGGATCGAAAATCCGCTGCTGTGCGAGGAAGACGGGGCGCTCTACCAATACCGGCGCTGGTATGAGCAGTTCTACGTCGACGCCGCCGACGTCACCCCGGACATGACCAACCGGTTCGAGCTCGAGGTCGACACCACGCACGCCTACGACGTGTGGCAGCGCGAGGTGGACGAGAACCTCCAAAAGCGTGCCGAAGCAACACTATCCGGCTAGGCCGGATAGATGACCTGGGCCCGGCTAGGCCGGATAAATGACCTGGGCCCGGCCAGGCCGGATAAATGACCTGGGCCCGGCCAGGCCGATGCTGCCCCGCCGTTCCCTCTCGGGGGCATCAGGGCTGTCGGAAAGGCGATATCACCGGTGATATCGGGTTCCCAACACACCAGATGATCCGCAGGGTCGATCGAGCGTGGCGGTGACTCAGGCTGCGGTGCGCGGCCGGCCCAGTGGAAGGTGGACGACGGTTGCCACCGGGGGTGGCAGGGCCTCGCTGCGCGCCAGCAGGTCCGCGCTTTCGGGGAGCTCGCGCGGACTGAGCCGGCCATCGGCGATGCGTTGCAGGATGTCGTGGGCTCGGGCCAGCTGGTCTCGCTTCCGGTACTGACCCCCCGGCAGCTTCACTCCGGCCCATACTCCGTACTCCTCGCCGCCCTCGACCGCGCTGCGGGCGCAGGCCCGCTGCTGGGCCAGGGGACAGCGACGAAGGCATATCGTCCTGGCGCGGGTGGCGGACTGCTCGTAGACGCGGGCTTTGGCGGCGCCATCGCTGGCGTCATCGTCGGCGTAGCCGAACCAGAGATCGGGCTCGACGGAGCACGGGCGGTTGTTCATCGTTGCCTCCTGGGCGAGATTCAGTGACGAAAGCGTATAGCGCCCTGATGTCGTGCGCAAGAGAAACGTAGAAGAAAACATATATCCGATGATGCCTGTGTACGATCCGTATATGGCTGGAGCCCGACGGTGAGCCGAGAGGCGGCGGGCGCGGCCATCCGGACACTGCGCGAAGCTCGAGACTGGTCACTGGCCGACCTGGCGGCGGCCACCGGTGTCAGCATCATGGGCCTGAGCTTTCTCGAGCGCGGCGTTCGCAAGCCACACAAAGGCACAGTTCAGAAGGTTGAAAATGGGCTTGGACTCCCGCCGGGTACCTACGCGCGCCTGGTCGTCGCGGACGATCCGGACGTCGAAGTCGCCCACTTGCTCGCCGGGACGCCGGCCGGCTCAGCCCAACCGAAAGCCGCCGCCGGCATCGTGGTCAACCGCCACAGCGATGCCGACGTGCTCGAAGCACACGCCGAAGCGCACCTGGAATCGCTCAACTCGTTGATAGCCCGGCTACCAGCGGAGACGTCAAACGAATATGAAACGTATATTCAGACCGTGATCGAGCAATGCGTGAAGGCGGAACTGCTGGCCGCGAACTCGTGGCGCGTCGCGATCAATGCCGGCGCACCTTCGGCCGACCGGTTGATGACTCACCTCAGGTCGCTGGAAACCATCCGAACCGGCCTGTTGGCCCGGATGCCCGGCAGCATCAGCGCCCGCTTCGATCAGGCGTGTGCCCGCTCGGATCTCCCGGAGTCGGTGATCGCGACCCTGCTGGGCGTCGGCGTCGAGCAGCTGTGGGACATCCGTAACCGGGGCGCCGTCCCGCCGGGGGCGCTGCCGCGGGTGCGGGCGTTCGTCGAGGGGCAGTCGTGACCACGGCCGAGCTGGAGATCCTGGCCCGCGCGCATGCCCTGTTCACCGGACAGCGAGAGATGCCGGTGCTCGCGGCACCGGCCGGGCTACCGCCGACGCTGACCGGAGGACTGCCGGACGGCTACCGGCACAGCGCAGTTCGGCACGGCGACGACTTCGGGGCTGCCCGCCGCGTCGACGCCGAACTGGCGGCGATCCTGACCCGTGTGCAGCGCGACCACCGCCAGGCATATCAGCAGACCCGCGCCGTACTCGACGCAGCCCACGCCGACGCCGCATCGACGCCGGACAATCCGGTCGCCCAGCGCGAACTGTTGCGGCGCCGGGCCGCTCGGCTGCGGGCCCAGCACGCCCACATCCTTGCCGCGCGCCGACGGACCCGGCGGCGGCTGGCCCTGTTGCGGGCGCTGGGATATCGCATCCGTCGCCGTCGAGCAGTAGCGGCGCCGCTCTCGTCGCGGGCCGCGCTGGCCGTGCGCGCCGCCCTGTCCAGGCTGGGCTGCCCCTATGTCTGGGGTGCGACCGGCCCGGACCGGTTCGACTGCTCGGGCCTGGTGAAGTGGGCCTACGCCCAGGCCGGCGTGCACCTCGATCGCACGACCTATGAGCAGATCAACGACGGTGTGCCGGTGGCGGCCGCCCAGGTGCGGCCCGGCGATCTGGTGTTCCCGCACACCGGGCATGTTCAACTGGCGATCGGCAACGGCCTGGTGGTGGAGGCACCACACGCCGGAGCCAACGTGCGGATCAGCCGGATGGGGGACACCGTGGCGATTCGCCGGCCGGGCTGAGTCTCGGTGTCTCGCTCCTCGGCGGCATCGTCGACCCGGCGGTGAGTTGTTCGGCGAAATCCCGCTGAGTACCGTCGACCCATGGCAGAGCACGTCGGCGCGTCGGGGGAGGCCCTCGAATCGGCCCGGCTGTCGCTCGCCGCCCGCGATCGGGACCTCGCCGAGGCCGACGCCGAATTGGCCGAGATCGTCTCAAGCGCACACGCAGCCGCTGAGGAGGCGATCCGCAGGCTGGACGCCGTTGGCGCCGTGATCGAAGCGGCTGTCGCCAACGCAGCTGTGACCGCTCCGCTTGAAGGGCGCGAGTTCGCCCGGTTCCTGATCGCCAAGCAGCGCGAGATCAGCGACATCATCGTCACGGCCCGCGCCGACGCGGAGATCAAAACGGTTGCGCTACAGCAGCTTCTCGACCGATATCGGGGCCCGTCCGGTCCGCTGTGAATGGGTGAATTGTCCGCCCCGGACCAGCTGGATACAGTCGCCGGCATGAAAGGCCACCGGTGGCAAGCTACCAAGACCTGCTCGACGCGATAGCGCGGGTCGGCGCGGCCACGGGTGACGACCGGGCCTGGATGACGGGGTTGTCGGATACCGACCTCGCCATGGTCACCAGCCCGGTCAGCGTCGTCTCGCCGAGTGCAATCGACAACGTGCTGAGCAGAATTCGTGCCCGGCACCGCCAGGTATTCGATCCACCCCCTCCTGCCGAGCCGGGCCCGGCCATCGCGGAGGGCCGCGCAGCTGAAGCCATTCGCACCGCTGAAGCATCACTGGCGCAGCAGAATTCGGCGAGTGCGCGGCTCGACCTGCAGGTCGTCGCGGCGGTGCTCAACGCCCACGTCACCCATGCCGCCGGCCGGGCGGCCCTCGACAACCTGCAGCACGATATCGAGGCGGCCGTCACCACCCGCACCGATCTGGACACCCCGGCCGGCGCCCGGTCCTTCCAGCGGTACCTCATCGGAAAGTTGCGCGACATCAAGACGGTGGTGGAGACGGCGGGCCTGGACGACACCTCCAAGGCGTCGCTGGCCGCCGCGCTGGCGTCGCTGTACGTCGCTGCCACACCGGACGGCGTCGGTGATCGCCCGGCCGAACCGCCATCGGTCGAGCCGGCCGCCGAGCATCGGCCGCCCGCAGCAGACATCCAGGCCGACGTCGGGACCGATCCGCTCGCCGACATGCTGCTGCCCGACGACCTCACCGCACTTCCGCCCGACCCGGGAACACCCGGGCAACCGGCGGTCGCTCCGATGATGCCCCCGCCGGCCGGGGTTCCGGCCCTCAGCGGAGGCGGTGGCAGCCCGGCCACAGGTGCGGCGCCGATCCCGGCGGCGCTCGCCAACCCGGCACCGCTTCGGCTGCCCACCGACGACAACCTGTTCGACGACCCGATGTTCGACGAGCCCGTCGACGACCCGCCCGACGAGCCGGAATCCGCCGCTGACGGCCTCGCCCCAGGGGAGGAGGAGCCCACCGCCCCGACGCCGGACGACTCGAATGTCGTGCACCTGCCCAACGGTGAAACTGTGACCGCGCCGAGCCCGCAGCTGGCCGCCGCGATCACCGCGGCGGTCGCGGGCACGCCGATCGCGGAGGCCTTCCGGCAGCAGGGCATCACGATTCCAGCGCCGGGCAGCACCGTTGCGCATCCGATCGATCCGACCCGGGTGATTCCCGGCGATGTCGGGATGCTGATCGATCGGCACGCGCTGGCCCTGGGCAACGGCAAAGCGGTGTTCAACAATCAGATCCAGCCCATTGCCAGCGTCACCGGCCCGAGCTTCCTAGGGTGGGAGCATCCGCCAGAACCGGGGGCTGGTACCCCGACCCCGAAGTCAGACCAACCGGCCCCGACCCGGCCCGCGGTGACGGCCGGCCCGCCGGCGATAGGAGAATGAGATGGCCGAGCGCATCCATGTGGTGCCCGACGAGTTGCGCCGGGCGGCGCGGGACCACCAGGACATCGCCGAGCAGCTCAGCACGGTGCCGTCCCGGCACGCGGACATCCTGGCCAGCCTCGATTCACTCGGCCCGATCTTCGGTGAACTTCGCGAGGCCGGCCGCGAGCTGCTGGACCAGCGGCGTGCCTGCTACGAGCAGCAGGCGGCCGCTCACGCGGAGCTCGCCACCAACCTGCGCCATGCCGCCGATGTCTGGGAGCACCAGGACAGTGCGGCCGCCGCGCAGCTCGGCACCATCAGCGAGGACGGTCCATGACCGGGCCCGCCCCCGAGTTCGACGCTGTCCACCCCAGCGGGCATATCCTGTTCCGCTCGTGCCGGGGCGGTTACCTGCACAGCGTGGCCCTGGCCGAACCGGCGATGGACGCCGATGCGGACGTCCTCGCCGAAGCGATCCTGCTGACCGCCGAGGTGTCCTACCTGAAGGCGTTGATGCAGGTGCGCGCTGAAATCCTGGCGGCGGGCCACACCCCGTCGTCAGACGTGCCGGGCGCTCGTGACCTCGAGCTCACCACCGAGGCGCTGGCCCGGCATCGGCTGCGGCCCGAGCGGCACTGACGCGGCTATCGCCCCTGCGGGGATTCGGTATCCGGGGTGATGGCCCGCGGCGGCGCGACAGGATTGGCGCCGAACAGTTCTCGCGCTCGCTGCAGCAGGGCGCGTACCTCGTCGAGTTGTTGTTGCAGCAGCGAGTCACCCATGGCCGGTACGTTATCCGCCGCGTCGGAGCGGCACAATTCACCCGCCGGTGCGCGGGATCTCCGCGGTGATGCGGTCGAGCAGCGCGGTGTAGCGGCCGGCCTCACGGTGGTGTCCGGGCTTGCCGCTGCTGATCACCCCGGCCGCGAGCTGCCGTTGCGGATCCGCCCAGACGGCCACGTTGGTCAGCCCGGTGTGGCCGAATGCGCCGGGGGCATCGCGTCCGAACGGCCCGAACCTGGTGGACCCCAGCATGTAACCGGTTCCCCAGCGGATCGGCGCCAGTCCCGTCGCGATGTCCGGCCGCAGCCGCCGGGCCGGCGCCGCCGCGGCTCGCAACGTCTCCGCCCGCATGATTCGTACGCCGTCGAGCTCACCGCCACGGCACAGGATTTGGGCGAATCGGGACAGTTCGTCGGCGGTCGAAATGGTGCTCGACGACGGGATGACACCGGTGAGAAACAGCGGGGTGTTGGAGAACGGGATGATCTGCTGCGGCGTGCCGCCGACGGCGGTGCGGAATGCCGCTGCCAGCGGAGCGGGCAGCGGCCTACCGGTCACGTGACTGGGTGCTACCAGATGGACATCCTCTTCGGCCACACCGTAATTGGTCCACCGGAAGCCGAGCGGATCCAGGATCTCCTCGGCCAGGATGTCGCGGATGCTGCGTCCGGTGGCCGCCGACACGATCTCGCGGACCAGTGGGCCCCAGGTCAGGCCGTGGTAGATGTGCATCAACCCAGGGCGGTGGATCGGCTTGAGCTCGCCGAGTTTGGCCCGGGCGTAGTCACTGTCGTTCATCCGCTTGAGGTTGGGACGCGGACCGGTTGCGAACGGAACCCCGGCGCTGTGGGTGATCACGTGGCGGATGGTGGTGCGGTCCTTACCGTGACTGGTGTAGTTCGGCAGGTAGTCGCAAACCCGGTCGTCGAGCGAGAAGTGGCCCTGCTCGACGAGCATGTGCACCACCGTGGTGCTGATCGCCTTGGCCGCGGAATACACGCAGAACGGGGTGCCGGTGGTGACCGGCACCTTCTCGGCGTCGGTTGAGTCAGTGGGTCCGTTGCCCCAGCCATGGCCGATCGCCCGGTTGAGAACGACTTTGCCGTTGTGCCGCAGGCACAGCTGAATTGCCGGGTGCATGCCGGCGGAGTACCAATGCCGCGCCGCCCGCCAGATCCGTTCGGCGCTGGCCGCCGGGAAGTCGCTGTGGTCCTCAGCGCCGATATCGGTGACGGCGTCGAGATCGGTCGGAACTCGGATGCGACCCTCGCGGGCGGGGGAGTAGCTCACCCCGGCTGCCTGTGCAATGTCGCCGCCAGGTGGTGGGTGAGCGGAATCCCGACAGCGGCCATCGATAGGCGGTAGGTCAGCTGGTCACCCTTGACGACGATGGAACGGGTCAGGGCGGTAACGCTTTTCGCCGATCCGGTCAGCCCGACGGAGGTCGAGGCCATCTCGATGGCCAGGCCGTCTGTGTCGACGGACAGGGTGCCCTCGTCGATCTCGGTGACCCCGGTGGGGTGCACCACCACCAGTTCGATCCGGTCCGGTTCGGGCAGCCGGAGGTAACCGGTTTCGGCGTGCAACGGGCGGCCGTCGTCGGTGGCGCGGGTCTTTTGCGAGTAGGTCAAGAAGGGTTTGCCGACATGGCCGATGGTGATCTCCTCGCGGTACCCGAAGGGATCGATGGTCGGGTACTCGCCGGCGCCGGCTCCCGTCCAGGTGCCCAGCAGGGGGGCGAGGACCGCGATGTCGGGATGCAGATCGGGCACGGTGCCCAGAGTACGACGCGGTCGGCTCACAATGGGCCGACGAGCTCCACCCAGTTGCCGTCCGGGTCGGCGACGAACATCCATCCCATGCCGGGGACCGGGGCGAACTCGGCGAGTTCCTGCGCGATCTCGTATCCGGCGGCCTTTACCTGCTCTGCGGCCTTGGTCGTACTGGTCACCACCACGGTGTAGTAGCGGATGCCGGCCGCGGCGGGACCTCCGCCCGGTGTCGCGGGCGCGGCGGGCGGCTCGTCGAGGGTGATCAGCTTGAGCACGTTGTCACCCAGGGCGTAGCGCTTCATGGTGCCGCCGGGGAAGTCGAGGTCGCCCTGGTAGGGCAGGCCGAGGAAGTTCTCGTAGAACTCGACCATCGGTCCGAGGTTGGTGGTGACCAAACCGACTTCGATGTTCTTGGCGAGCAGATCGATGGCCATGGGCTTCCTCCGGGCTGAGTTCGGTTGACGACCGAAGGATAACGACACCTCAGATCGGCCCGGCGAGTTCGACCCAGTTGCCGTCCGGGTCGGCGACGAAAAGCCAGCCGATTCCGGGGAGGGCGGTGAATTCCGTGAGCGGCTCGACGATCTGGTAACCGGCGGCGGTGACCTGCTCGGCCGCATCCGAGACGTTCTTGACCACCAGGGACAGGTAGCGGACGCCGGTCTGGGCGCGTCCGCCGCCAGGTGTCACCGTGGCGGGCGGGTCCTCGTCGTAGGTCACCAGCTTGAGGGTGTTGTCACCGATCAGGTAGCGCTTCATGGTGCCGCCGGGGAAATCGAGGTCGAGCTGGAATGGCAGGCCGAGGAACTTCTCATAGAACTCGACCATCGGCGCAAGGTTGGTGGTGACCAGACCGATTTCGACACTGGGGGCGAGCAGCTCGATGGTCATGGTGTCCAAGGGTATTGGTTCAGGGCTTTTCGCCGATGGTGATCAGGTCCCACACGCCTCTCGTCCACAGCGGCCGGTGGACCCGGTGCTGTTCGATGATGGCAAATCCGGCATCGGTGAACAGTGCCCGCATCTCCTGCGCGGACGGATTGTGCGCGGCGCTGGACCGTGAGTTGGTCAGCCGCCCCAGCAGGGGAAGCTGGGGCGGGCTGATGGTGGCGATCGCGGCCAGGCCGCCCGGGCGAAGCACCCGGTAGAACTCGCGCATCGCCGCCGGCTGGTCGAAGAAGTGGAATGCCGACGTCGAAACGACGGCGTCCAGCGTCGCATCGTCGAACGGCAGCTGTTCGGCCGGGCCCTTTCGCCAGTCCACCTGTGCTGAGCGGGCCTGCGCCTGCCGGAGCATCCCGTCAGACATGTCCACGCCGTAGACCTCGTCGGGCTTGAGTTCGTCGGCGATGCGAGCGGCGAGAATGCCTGTGCCGCAGGCAATATCGGCTACCCGGCGAGACCCGTGGGCGCGCAGCTCATCGATCACTTCGTCCTGGGCGGGACGGTAGACCCACTGCTGAAGGCCCGGGTGGTCATAGAGCGGCGCGGCGATGGTCCAGAACCGCGTCACGACATCGTTGAGATTGCGACCGGATGTCGCCATGGCTGCCCGCTTCCGCTTGAACCGACCGAGTCCCGGCCAGTCTAGGAAGCCCCCGCCGGGGCTACTTCGGCAGCGGTGCGAGTTGCAGGTGGGTGTGTGGGCCCCGGGCCAGCACGGCCATCGCCGAGACGATGTTGCCCGCGGTGGCGAGTTGCGCCTCCGGATCACAGACGCGCAGCACCCGGGTTACTTCGGGGCCGGGAACCAGGACCCAGTCGACACCGCGCCGTGAGCAGCGTGAGCCCACGGTGTGCAGGGCCGAGAAACCATCGATTCCGAAGAAGCTGAGCTTCGACAGGTCCAGTACCAGCTGGTCGTGTCCGGGCAGGAGCGCCTCGAGGTAGCTGAGCAGGTCCCCGGAGTTCGATGCGTCGATCTCGCCGGCGGCGGCGACGAGGACGGTGGTCGAACCGAGCTCCCGAGCCCGGAAAAGCCCGTGATCGGCGCGGTCGCGGCCTGAGCGGGTAACAGCCAGGGGCGCCGCGGTGGTGGCAACAGACATCACGCCTCCAGATTTGATGTTCCGCAATGCGGCCGGATCGGCCTGGTCGAAGCTCGAGTCGAGACTTCGCTGCGAGGGTTCTCAGGCCCTCGCGCATCGGCATCTCCGGGCGGCTGTGAACTCAACCTGCTGGAAATGTACTACGGATTTCGTTGCAGAGCTACGGAATGTTTCCGGTGCCCATATTCGCACTTCAAACCCGATTCAGGTGTCCCGGAATTGGGACGGCGGTATGCAGATCTGGCAAATATTGACGCTACTGCAATTGAATCCGTAGGTAGTCGGCGACGGACGCTGATGACAGTTTTGCAATTGTGTCTACCGCTCGTGAGTGACCGGGATTACCCTGGCTTTCGGCGCACCGTCGAGGAGGCATAGATGTACGACCTGACGATTACTGGCGGCACTGTGGTGGACGGGACCGGCGACAAACCTTTCCGGGCCGACATCGGCATCAAGGACGGTCGCGTCGTCGAAGTCCGCCGGCGCGACGGCGACGACGGCGGACTGCAGGGGGAGTCCGCCGCGACCATCGATGCCACCGGGAAGGTCGTCACCCCCGGTTTCGTCGACATCCACACCCACTATGACGGGCAGATCAGCTGGGACGGTCTGCTCGAACCGAGCAGCATGCACGGGGTGACCACCGTGGTCAGCGGCAACTGCGGCGTGGGTTTCGCCCCGGTGCAGCCTGGTCGTGAGCAGTGGCTCATCGAGCTGATGGAGGGCGTCGAGGACATCCCGGGCACGGCGCTGACCGAAGGCATCACCTGGGGCTGGGAAAGCTTCCCGCAGTACCTCGATACCATCGAAAAGCAGCCACTCGCAGTTGATTTCGGTACCCAGATCGCCCACGGGGCCGTCCGCGGTTACGCCATGGGAGACCGCGGCGCCCGCAACGAGGCCGCTGACGAGGACGACATCGCCGCGATGGCGCGCATCGTCCAGGAGGCCATCGAGGCCGGAGCACTGGGCTTTTCGACCTCGCGGACCGAGGCCCACCGCGCCATCGACGGCGAACCGGTACCCGGCACCTACGCCGCCGAGGACGAATTGTTCGCGCTCGGGCGGGCAATGGCCCGCGGCGGTCAGGCCGTCTTCGAAGTGGCCCCGGCCGGTACCGCGGGTGAGAACCTCGACGGCCCGATTCGGGAGCTGGACTGGATGGTCCGGCTGGCCGCCGAGATCGACCGGCCGCTGTCCTTCGCGATGGTGCAGACGCAGTCCGCCCCGGACCTGTGGAAGAAACAGCTCGACATCGCGGGCCGGGCCCTCGACGACGGAATCCGTGTGCACCCCCAATTCGCCGCGCGCCCGTTCGGAATGCTGTTCGGGTTCGCCGGCTATCACGCCTTCACTCACCGGCCGACCTTCCGGAAGTTGAAGGCCGAGCTCAGCCCGGCGGATCTGGCCGCACGGCTGGCGGATCCGGCTGTGCGCGCCGCGATCCTGGCCGACACCGATCTGCCACCGCAGCCGCTCCCGCTGTTCGACGCGCTCTACGCGATGATCCAGCACAGTGCCGACAGCATCTATGCCATCGGCGATCCACCGGATTACGAGCCGACGCCGGATATGACCGTCGGCGCGATCGCCCGGGCCCGCGGCGAGGACCCACTGGCCACGATGTACGACCTGATGCTGGAGTCCGACGGCACGGCGATGCTGATGATGCCGTTCTTCAATTACGTCGAGGGCAACCACGACGCGATCCACGAGATGATGACGCACCGCGCCGCGGTGTCCGGGTTGTCCGACGGTGGCGCGCACTGCGGCCTGATCTGCGATGCGTCGTACCCGACGTTCATGCTGACCCACTGGGCCCGCGACCGCCGGCGTGGTCCGCGCTTCCCGCTGGAATATGTGGTCCGCAAGCAGACCCTCGACACGGCCACCCTGTTCGGTCTCACCGACCGGGGAGTGCTGGCGGTCGGCAAGAAGGCCGACGTCAACGTCATCGACCTCGACGCGCTGACCCTCGGTGTGCCGCTGATGGCCTACGATCTCCCGGCCGGCGGAAACCGGCTGATCCAGGGGGCCAGCGGCTACGACGCCACCGTGGTCAGCGGTGTCGTCACCCGCCGTAACGGCGCGGACACCGGAGCGCGTCCGGGCAAAGTACTGCGCGGCGTGCGCTGAATGCGGTGCCGCGAGCGCGGCACAGTATGTTCGGTGACAGGACTATGAGCAATCCCTATACACCGCAAACTCCGGCGGGCACACCGACCTGTTACCGCCATCCCGATCGCCCGACCTACGTCCGGTGCACTCGATGTCAGCGACCCGTCTGCGGTGACTGTATGCGCAGCGCGGCCGTCGGCCACCAGTGCGTCGACTGTGTGGCGCAGGGCGCGAAGAGTGTCCGCCCGGTGCGGACCGGGGCAGGTGGCGTGCTGCGCTCGGGGCGACCGCTGGTCACCTACACGCTGATCGCGATCAACGTGGTGATGTTCGTGGCGCAGATGACCTCGCGGGATCTGCAACGCCAACTCGTCCTGTGGGCCCCCGGCGTCGCCGGCGGTGAATACTTCCGGCTGGTCACCTCGGCGTTCATGCACTACGGCGTCGTGCATCTGCTGTTCAACATGTGGGCGCTGTACGTGATCGGGCCGCCACTGGAGGCCTGGCTGGGGCGGCTGCGGTTCGGTGCGCTCTACGGGCTCAGCGCGCTGGGAGGGTCGGTGCTGGTGTACCTCCTGGCCCCGATCGGGGCCGCCACCGCCGGCGCCTCGGGTGCGATCTTCGGGCTTTTCGGGGCCACCTTCGTGGTCGCCAAACGCCTCAGCCTGGATATGCGCTGGCTGATCGCGATCATCGTGGCCAACCTGATCCTGACGTTCACCGTGCCGTCGATCAGCTGGCAGGGTCATATCGGCGGCCTGGTCACCGGAGCGGGGATCGCCGCGCTGTTTGCCTACGCCCCCCGCGACCGCCGCAACCTGGTGCAAGGGGGGGTCTGCGCGGCGCTTCTCGTGTTGTTCGGCGCGCTGATCTACTGGCGTACCGCCGAATTGATCGGTCAGTACGGGGCGTTGATCACCGGCTGAGTGGGCGATTCGGCTAGAAGCGGGTCAGCCAGAACGGATAGGTCAACGTGCCGGGCCGGCCGTCGCAACCGGCGTCGAAGCTGGACACCAACGTGCCGGCCAGGGTCGTGGCGTCCCAGGTGTAGACGTCGTGGGTCGGGACCACCGGGCCGTAATAGATGTCGCCGCAACGCAGCCCGATGGGGTCGTCGATGGTCATCGTGTACTGCCCGTCCTCCAGCTTCGCGATGCCGTAGAAGCCATATGCCTTGGCGATCGGCATGGGGTTGGCCGAGATGTAGACGCAGTCCGGCGAGAACGTGATCGCCGGCGGGCAGGGGTTGGCGGCCCAGACCCAGGTGTGGAAGTCGCGCCGGTCCGGGATGATCATGTTGTAGTTGCCCGGCCACAGTTCCGCGGAGGCGGGCGGGGCCAATGTCATCGCCGCCGCCGTGAGCGCAACGCCTATCGCCAACGTCCGCACGGGCGGGCTCCCTTCGTAGATGCTTGCGAGGAAAAATCTAAGCGGTCCGGTCACCCGAATCGAGCGGAATCCGCAATGTCACCGGCTGACCAGCAGCACGTCGAGGGTGCGCGGGCCGTGCACCCCCTCGACGCGGTTGAGTTCGATGTCGCTGGTGGCGCTTGGTCCGGAGATGAAGGTCAGCGGGCGGTACGGGTCGAGGACGGCGAATGCCTGGGGGACGGTGTCGACGATCTGATCGGTGAACACCACACAGATGTGGTGGTCGGGGATCAGGGTCAGGGCCCGTCGGCCTTGGGTGGGTCCGGCGTCCAGGACGATCGTGCCGGTGGCCGCGATGCCCAGTGCGCAGCCGGTGACGACGGCATCGGCGCGGTCGAGTTCGGCTATCGGCAGCGGCCGTTCCGGGTCGTCGGCGACGGTGCGGATTCTCATCACCCAGTCCGACGGCAGGCCGGACGGGATGGCGACCCGGCTGTCCGGGCCGGTCAACGCTGCGACGGTGCCCGCGATCGCGTCGACATCGACGGGCAGTACCCGTGCGCGATACTCGGCCACGGTCTCGGCGAACCGTTCGGGGTCACCGGACCCGACCAAGGGTTGCCGCTGGTAGTCACGGGGGATTTGCACGGGTTCGGGTGGGGCGGCGGCCAGCGCGCCGCGGATCCGCTCCAGGACGATGCGGCGTGATTCGGTCATTCCGATACCCCGTCGTGGGTGCGTGCCCACCACTGCCGAAAGGTCTCCGCGGGCGGGGCCGGGACGTCGCGGCTGGTGGTCCAGCGCGACGCGGGCCACGGCAGCGCGGTGATCCGGCGGTCGGCCCCGGCCACCAGCCGCCCGGCCCCAAGTAGCTTCTCCGCGGTGGCGAAGCGTTTCGGCGATGACATCGCCCACGCCGCGGCCCGCATCGCCATGTCCTGACCGGGCGCCCGGTGACCGTCGACCTGGGCGGCGCGCAGGTGCACCAGGATCGTCGGGATGTCGATGCGCACCGGGCAGGCGTCGAAGCAGGCGCCGCACAACGACGAGGCGTACGGCAGCGAGGCGTTGGGGTCGTCGTGGCCCCGCGTCCCGGTCAGCTGCGGACTCAGGATCGCCCCGATCGGGCCCTGGTAGACCGAGCCGTAGGCGTGCCCGCCGGTGCGTTCGTAGACCGGGCAGACGTTGAGGCAGGCGCTGCAGCGGATGCAGTGCAGGGCGGCGCGGCCCACCGGATCGCCGAGCACCGCGGTTCGCCCGTTGTCCAGCAGCACCAGATGGAACTCCCGCGGCCCGTCGCCGGGGTGTACACCGGTCCACATCGAGGTGTACGGATTCATCCGTTCGGCCGTCGACGAACGCGGCAGCAGCTGCATGAACACCTCGAGATCGGTGAAGCGTGGCACCACCTTCTCGATGCCCATCACGGTGATCAGCGTCTGCGGGAGCGTCACGCACATCCGGCCGTTGCCCTCGGACTCGACGACGGCAAGGGTGCCGGTATCGGCGACGCCGAAGTTGGCGCCGCTGACGGCGACCTTGGCCGACAGAAACTTTCGCCGCAGGTGCGCCCGCGCCGCCATGGCCAGCACGCGGGGCTCGTCGGTCAGCTCACCGGCGTCGGGCATTTCCCGGGCGAAGATCTCCCGGATCTCGGCGCGGTTGCGATGGATGGCCGGAACCAGAATGTGGCTGCCGGTGTCATGGCCGAGCTGGATGATCAGCTCGGCCAGGTCGGTTTCCACGGCCGCGATACCCTCGGCCTCCAGATGCTCGTTGAGGCCGATCTCCTGGGTCGCCATCGACTTGACCTTGACGACCTCGTCGGCGCCGGCGTCCCGGATCAACCCGGTGACGATCCGGTTGGCGTCGGTGGCGTCGCGGGCCCAGTGCACCACCCCGCCGCGGGCCGTCACATTGGCTTCCAGTTCTTCGAGTAGCTCGGGCAGCCGGGCCATGACGTCGTGCTTGAGGGCGCTCCCCGCGGCCCGCAGCTGCTCCCAGTCGGGGCATTCGGCCACCGCCGCAAGGCGTTTGGTGCGGATGGTCGCGGTGGCATGTCCGACGTTGCGGCGCATCTGGGTGTTGGCCAGTTCTTGGCGTGCCGCGTCCGGAAACGGTTGGGCACCACGCAGATTGCCGGTGCCGGGTATCCCGAGGAAGGAGCGGCGGGCAGGAGCGAAGCGACCCGGGGATGGATCCGCCATCAGCGGATCTCGGTCGAGGCGAGGATCTCGGCGAGATGCACCGTACGGACGGGTGAGCGCATGCGGCTCAGACCACCACCGATATGCATCAGGCAGGAACTGTCACCGGCCGTGCACACCTCGGCACCCGAGGCGATGACCGCCGACATCTTGTCGGCCAGCATCGCCGTAGAGGTGTCGGCGTTCTTGATCGCGAACGTGCCGCCGAACCCACAACAGGTTTCGGCCTCGACGAGCTCCACCAAGGTCAGTCCCCGCACCTGACGTAGCAGTTGCAGGGGCTTGTCGCCGACTCTGAGCAGCCGCAGCGAATGGCAGGTGGGGTGATAGGTGACCCGGTGCGGGTAGTAGGCGCCGACGTCGGTCACCCCCAGCACGTCGACCAACAGTTCGGACAGTTCGTAGGTGCGGGCGGCGACGGCCTCGGCACGCTGGGCCAGGGCATCGTCATGGGCGCGGCGGGCCACCATCGCGTGCTGATGTCGCACCGACCCGACGCACGAACCCGACGGCGCCACGACGACATCGCAACCGCTGCCTTCGAACACGTCGACGTGCTGGCGTACCAGATCGGTGGCCTGGGTGAGATAGCCGGTGTTGATATGCATCTGGCCGCAGCAGGTTTGCCCCTGTGGGAAGGCCACCTGGTGGCCCAGCCGCTCCAGGAGTTCGACGGTCGCGATCGCGGCCTTCGGGAACATCGCGTCGGCCAGACAGGTCGCGAACAGGGCTATGCGCATCGCGTCCACCGTACGTCGGCACAGCGCTGCGGCAGCTACCATTCGTTCCACGTCGCCGGGGATCGACGCCGGGCGGACCGATCAAGGGGACTGACCTGTGAGCACAGATTTCGCGGCTCCGGTGCATTCGGTCGCGAGTAAGGCTCGAACCGGCATGATCGTCGGTGCGCTCGGTGTGGTGTTCGGCGACATCGGTACCAGCCCGATCTACACCCTGCAGACGCTGTTCAACCCCGGCGATCCGCACCCGGTGCCGATCACCCGCCCCAACGTGTACGGAGTGGTGTCGCTGATCTTCTGGTCGGTGATGCTCATCGTCACCCTGACCTACGTAACGCTGGTCATGCGCGCCGACAACGAGGGGGAGGGCGGCGTCATGGCGCTCATCACCCTGGTGCGCAGATTGGGCCGCCGGTCCAGTCCGCGGACCATCGGCGCCCTCTCTGCTCTCGGAATCCTCGGTGCTGCACTATTTTTCGGTGACAGCATGATCACACCGGCGATTTCGGTGCTTTCCGCGGTGGAGGGCCTCAAGGTCGTCGACCCCTCGCTGTCGGAGTTGGTGGTACCGATCACCGCCGTCATCATCGGCGGCCTGTTCGCGGTCCAGCGGCACGGCACCGCCATGGTGGGCCGGTTCTTCGGCCCGGTGATGATCGTGTGGTTCGTGGTGATCGGAGCCTGCGGGGTGCGCGGGATCCTGAGCCATCCGCAAATCCTGAGGGCGCTGTCCCCGACCTGTGCGCTCGAGTTCATCTTCAGCCACTTCCACATCGCCTTCTTCGCCCTCGCCGCCGTCGTCCTGGCGGTCACCGGCGCCGAAGCGCTCTACGCCGATATGGGTCACTTCGGCCGCAAGGCGATCACCTGGGGGTGGCTCGGCCTGGTGTTGCCGGCACTGGTGCTCAACTACTTCGGCCAGGGCGCGCTGCTGCTGCGCGACCAGAGCGTGGTCAACGCCCCCTTCTTCCTGCTGGTACCGAACGGCTGGGAACTGCCGATGATGGTGCTGGCCACCGCGGCGACGGTGATCGCCTCGCAGGCGGTGATCACCGGGGCGTACTCGGTGGCCTCGCAGGCGGCCCACCTCGGTTACCTGCCGCGACTGCGGGTGGAGCACACCTCGGCGTCGTCGATCGGCCAGATCTACGTGCCCTGGATCAACGGGATGCTCCTGGTGGCGGTGCTGATCCTGGTGTTCGCCTTCCGCAGTTCGACCGCACTGGGGTACGCCTACGGGATGGCGGTGACCGGGACGATCACCATCACCACGCTGTTGTTCTTCTATGTGGCGCACAAGCGCTGGCGGTGGCCGCTGTGGCTGGTGATCAGCGGCGGCGGTGCACTGTTGGTGGTGGACCTGATGTTCCTGGCGGCCAACCTGACCAAGCTCGTCCACGGCGCGTGGTTGCCGCTGCTGATCGGGTTGTTGACCTTCACCGTGCTGATCACCTGGCAGCGGGGCAGCGACGTCGTCGTCCGTGCCCGTGACCGCGCCGAAGGTCCGCTACCGGCATTCATCACCGAGATCACGCACCACACGCCGCCGCTCCCGCGCACCCCGGGAACGGCGGTGTTCCTCAATCGGGACAGTGCAACCGCGCCCCTGTCGATGCGTGCCAACGTCAACCACAACCACGTCCTGCACGAGCGGGTGATCATCTTGTCGATCGTGGTTCCGCCGCTGCCCCGAGTGCCCGACGAGGAACGCATCACCGTCAAGGATCTCGGCGACCATCGCGATGGCATCTTCGGCGACCATCACGACGGCATCCACCATGTGGCCGCCAAGTTCGGGTATATGGAGCGGCCCGATGTGCCGGCTGCGTTGCGGATGGTGGATCCGGAGCAGATCGGCGGTGAGCTCGATATCGAGAACGTCTCCTTCTTCCTGTCCAAGATCGAACTCTGTCCGGGTGACCAGCCGACGATGGCGCCGTGGCGAAAGCGCATCTTCATCGCGACCTCGTTCATGGCCGCGGACTCCGCCGGGTACTTTCGGCTGCCGCTCGACCAGACGGTCCTCATCGGCGCCCGGATCCAGGTTTAGCGCCGTACGGTTAGGCCATGACCGACTCCACGACATGCGCGATCGTCGGCGGAGGCCCTGCCGGCATGGTGCTCGGCTTGTTGTTGGCCCGGGCGGGTATCGAGGTCACGGTGCTGGAGAAGCACGCCGACTTCCTGCGTGACTTTCGCGGTGACACAGTTCATCCCACGACGCTGAGGCTGCTCGACGAATTGGGCTTGTGGGAACGCTTCACGGAGCTGCCACACAGCAAAGTCGACCACGCGGAACTCACCGTGCGCGGGAAGCCGCTGACCATGGTGGACTTCCGCCGGCTGCATCAGCCACATCCCTATGTGGCGATGGTGCCGCAATGGGATCTGCTGAACCTCCTGGCCGAGGCCGGTGAAGCCGAACCGACTTACACCCTGCGGCTGCGTCATGAGGTGACCGGGCTCCTGCGCAGTGGCGAACGGACAATCGGGGTCACCTACACCTCGCCGGACGGCGACGGAGAGCTGCGGGCCGACCTGACCGTGGCCTGTGACGGACGGTGGTCGATCGTGCGGCAGTGCGCCGGCCTGACCGGGCGGGACTTCCCGGTGCCGTTCGACGTGTGGTGGTTTCGGCTCCCACGGGAGGGCGGCGGGGAGTACACCCTGATACCGCGGATCGCTCCGGGCCGGGTGCTGATCATGATTCCGCGGGAGGGCTATTTTCAGGTCGCATATCTGATTCCGAAGGGCAGCGATCAGCAGTTGCGGGCTCGCGGCCTGGACGCCCTCAAAGCCGAACTCGCCGATCTCATTCCGGAGGCCAACGCCGACAGCCTGACCTCGCTGGACGACGTGAAATTCCTCGACGTGCGACTGAACCGCCTCAACCGCTGGCACACCGAAGGGCTGTTGTGCATCGGCGACGCCGCGCACGCGATGTCGCCGGTCGGCGGGGTGGGTATCAACGTGGCGGTCCAGGATGCGGTCGGTGCCGCGACGCTGCTGGCCGACCCGCTGCGCCGCCATGCGGTGACCGACCGCGACCTGTCAGCGGTGCGTAAGCGCCGGCTGCCGCCGACCCTTATCACCCAGGCGGTGCAGCGGATGCTGCACCGCCAGCTGGTAGCGCCGATCCTGCGTGGGGAGAGCGCTGATCCACCGGCCTTGGTGACGGGACTGATCGAGCGGCTGCCGTGGCTCGCGGCGATTCCGGCCTACTTCATCGGTATCGGGGTCCGGCCCGAGCACGCTCCGGATTTCGCCCGGCGCTAGGCCAGCCGGGTTTCCAGCAGCTCGATGACGCCGAGGTCCTCGATCGCGGTCGTCGTGAGAAGCATTGCCGCGCGGGCAATCTCGGCCGGCTGCCACTGGGAGCCCATCGCCGCGGTCGATACCGCGGCAATCCAGGAATACACCGAGAACAGCCGATACTGGTCGACGGCGGTGCGCTCGTCGAGTGATCCGCCGTGCGCCGCCAGTGTGGATCGATAGCGGGTCAGCAGGGCTTCCTGCTCGGCTCGGCGGACCTCGGTCGGCAGCGAATTGCACAGGAAATACGCCACATCCCGCATTCCGGGTCCACGCCCGACGACGGCCCAGTCGTAGAACCCGGTGCGGCCGTCGTCGACGAAGAGGTTGCCGCTGTGGGTGTCGCCGTGGATCAGGGTGAGGTCGCCCTGGCCGAACAACGAGATGATGTCGCTCGAGCGGTCGATGTACAGCCGCGCCAGCCGGCGAAACGCCGGTCCCATCTCCTCACCGAACTGATCGAGGGCAAGGCGGATGAAGTGCGTGCGCCGGGCCGCGGTCTTGGGATCGTCAGGCTTGCGCCGCATACCTTCCGGTGTCGCCAGCCAGGGGATGTCGCGGCCGAGGTAGGTGGCGTGCAGGACGGCGAGCTCGCTCATCGCCGAGCCGGCGACGTCGAGGATATCGTCGTCGTCCGGGCTGGGGAATCGGCATCCGGAGGCCACCAGATCCTCGAGGACCATCACGAACGCCCCGTCGGCCTCGTCGTATGCGGAGTGCCAGACCCGCGGAATCCGCACGGGCAGTTCGCCTCCGAGATTGGCGTACAGCCGCGCCTCGGCGACGCCGAGGCCGACTTGGCGCAGGAAGGCCCGTTGCTCGGGGCTGAAGGGCTGCAACTTGACGAACAGTGTCTGGGGCAGCGCGTCGCTGCGTACTCGGACCCGGGCGCGGCCGGTGGTGCCGGAGTGGGCGTCGAGCACCTCCACCGCGGTGACCGGTTCGCCCAGCGCCGCACTGAACCAGGACGGCGTCAGGTCGTCGACATCGGCGGGGATGTTCAAGGCACCGGTGGTCATCGGGAGAAAGTTAGCGCATCGAACACAGATCGGACAATATCCCGCTATTGTCCGATCTGTGGCACGAGTGCACGCAGCAGGTACTGCTCGACGAATCGGCGTTTGGCGGCCGCGGGCCGGTGTCGCCAGGCGGGGGCGACCAGGAACAACGCTGTGGTGTGCAGCCAGCGAGCCGTCTCGCGCAGCTCCAGGTCGGCGTGCAGCTGTCCGTCGGCCTGCCATCGCTCGAACAGCGGGCCGTAGTGCCGCAGGATCACATCCACGATCTGCTCGGAGCCGATCTCGAGGGCAGTCGTCAGCGCGGTGCTCTCCCCGGACATCAGTGCTTCGTTCAGCGGATCGCCGACCACGGACTGGACCGGAGCAATCATTAGTTCCTGGATCGAGCCCACGGCGTCGTCGGGTTGCTGCAGCGATCCGACGTGCCCGGCCAACGCATTGTCGATCCGCAGCAGCAGCAGCGCCAGCAGAAGGTCGTCCCGCGACGCGAAGTAGCGGTACACCGTGGACCGCACCACCCCGGCCTCCTCGGCGACCTCGGCCATCCGGATCTGGGTGTTGCCGCGGCGCACGATGCACCGGCTCGCGGACTCGAGTAGACGTTGTCGTGCCTCGCCGTCGTCGAGCAGCGCCCGGTCGCCGCCCCAGCGACGGCTCACTGTCCCCATGCGCCAGATGGTACGGCGCAGCGCACGGAAGGTAAATCAGTGGCAATCAAGGACATCGGTCCGCTGTTGGGCGCCGACGAGGGGCTCAACCACCAGATCGTCGACACCTTCGCGACGCTGGCGCAGTCCGACCAGGCCTGGACCGAGAAGATCTGGGCCTCGATCGCCCGCACCGACGGCTCGCTGCAATTGGACTTCGGGCTGGGCAAGTATCAGAACCGGGGAATCATCGACGGGTTCGCGGGGATCTCCCGCGGGCGTGAACAATGGACGCTACGCGGCAGTCGCGAATTGCATTCTGCTCCAGAAGCGCTGAGCGTCGGACCGATTCAGCTCGAGATCGTCGAGCCACTCCGCCAGATGCGTTTCCGGCTGGAGCCCAACGATGTGCAACCGATCTCGTTCGACGTGGTGCTCTCCGGTGTCACACCACCGTTCTTCGAGGAGCGCAATCTGGTGCGCAACCGGCGTACCGGACGTGTCGACGTCGACGTCATCCGCTACCACCAGGGCGGCTGGGCGACGGGGACCGTCACGGTCGACGGTCATACCCAGGAGATCCGGCCCGACGAGTGGTTCGGTATGCGTGACCACTCCTGGGGAGTTCGCCAGGCCATCGGTTCACCGCCGGATGACCTGATCCCGGCGCCCCAGGCGCCGGCGGGGACCCGAGGTGGGATGAAGTGGTCACCGGCGTTCTTCCAGAGACCCGATGGAACCTACTACGAGACGGCGATTTTCATCGTCGAAGGTCCGTGGGAGTACAGCTCCGCCTACCTCAATGACGCCGACGGGACGCAACTATCGGTACGGCGGGTGACACCGAAGATCAGCTACGACACCAGGACTCGTTTCGTCAGAGGCGGCGAACTGGTGATGACCATGGAGTCGGGCGAGGTGCGGGTGATCGAGGTCGAGGCGCTCGGGGAATCCGGCTTCTTCCTCAAGACCGGCGGGTACGGAGCCTGGAAGGGGCACAAGCACGGATCATGGAAGGGGGCATTGCACCTCGACGGTGAGTACATCGCCGACTGCTGGTCCGACGAAAACCTGCGCAGCCTGGGCCAGTTCCGGGACACTCCGATCCGGGTCCGCGACGGCGACGCCGTCGGCTACGGGATCATGGAAAGCCTCATCGGCGGCGTATGGCCCGAGTTGGGTCTTACGGCGGAATCCGATCACAAAGTCTCCTACAACTGATGACGGGCGCCAGCTCAGATGTGGCCGACCGGCTCACCTCGTGGCTGCGGACCCAGCTCCCGGACGCCGAGGACGTCGCGGTGGAGGGCCTCGACCGGGTCGACTTCGGGCACTCGGCCGAGATGCTGTCGTTGACGATCGTGACGCACGAGCGCGCCGACGTGGTGCTGCGACTGCGGCCGCGCCCGCCCGCGCTGCTGGAACCCTACGACCTGGCGCGGCAGTTCAGAATCCTGTCCGCACTACGTCCGACCGCGGTCCGCTCGCCGAATGTGTTGTGGCTCGAGGAGTCCGGCAGTGTGCTCGGTCGCCCGTTCCTCGTCATGCAGCGAGTGCCCGGCGATGTCTACGAGATGCAGGCACCACAGGCCGCGACCGATGCCGGGATTCGGCGGATGTGCGAGGGGATGGCCGAGCAGCTTGCCGCCGTGCACAACGTGGATCTGCAGGCGACCGGGCTTGATGCGCTCGGCGACGGGCGTGATCACCTCGACCGCGAGATCGCCCACTGGGCCGACGAGATGCATCGGGTGCGGCAGGGACCGCTGCCCGCGCTGGAACGCCTGCTCGTGGAGTTGCAGGCCGGCAAACCCGACCAGTACCCAACGGTCACCCTGGTCCACGGGGACGCCAAACCCGGCAACTTCGCCTTTGTCGCCGACGAGGTCAGCGCGGTTTTCGACTGGGAGCTGACCGGCGTGGGCGACCCCCTGACCGACCTCGGGTGGATGGAACTGCTGTGGATGCAGCCGGTGGGAATCACCAGCCATCCCGCGGCGCTCAGCTTCGAGGAGTTCCTCGCCCACTACCAGGCCGCCAGTGGCATCACCCCGCGCAACCGGCCCTGGTATCGGGCGCTGAATGCCTTCAAGATGGCGGTGATCTGTCTGATCGGGTCGATGCTCTACGACAGCGGAGCCAGTGACGACGAGCGATTCGTCCTGAATGCGCACGGCATTTCGCCCCTGACCCAGCTCGGGTTGGCCGAGCTCGGCGTCACTGAACAGTTGGAGGACGGGCCGGTACTTCCCCGACCTCGGTGATCTGGGCGCGCTAACCGCCGCTGAGCGAACGAAAACGCGCCGAAATCATCAACCGCCGACCATGATCAGCCCGCCGTCGACGGGGAGCAGCTGACCGGTGATGAAATGCGAACCCTCGCCGGCCAGGAAGACCAGCACCGGGCCGAGATCGCGATCGGGGTCGCCGAGCGCTCCGCCCAACGGGATGGTGGCCTTGATCTGCTGGTCGATGAACGGTGCGGCCTCGGGTCCGAGGAACTCGCGCAACCGATCCGCGCCACGGGTCTGCATCGCCGGCGCCAGCGCGTTGACCGTGACGTTGTCGGCCGCCCACGCCTTGGCTGCCGAGCGGGTCCAGGCCTGCACCGCGCCCTTGGATGCGGCGTACACCGCGGAGATCGGACTGCCCATCACCGCTTCGGCCGAGCCGAAATTGATGATCCGGCCGCCACCGGACTTGCGCATCACCGCGTGCGCGGCCTGGTTGGTGAGGATTGCGGTCTTCACATTGGTGGCCAGCAGGAAGTCGATGTCATCGGCGAGAATGCTCCCCGGGATCCCCTGGTGCCAAAGCCCTGCCGCGTTGACCAGCACGTCGAGCCCGCCCATCACGGCCACCGCGGCATCGACCATCGCGTCCACGGCGACGGGATCCCGTGCGTCGCACGGCAGCCAGGTCGCCGCTGACTCATCGGTCGGCTGGGTCCGGTGGTAGGTCGCGACGACGTGCGCGCCGGCGGCGACGAGTGCCCGAACCGCCGCGGCGCCCAGACCGCTGGCCGCACCGGTGACCACCGCGCGGCGCCCATCCAGCGGCCGGCTCATCGGGCGAACGGGGTCGGCGCGGCGGCCGCGTGCCTTACCATGGCGGTCACGGTAGGGCTCGGTGCCGCCGGTGTCAACCGTCGAATATTCGAAAAGCATTGTGCGACTGTGACTCTGTGAGGACCACATGAAAGCGGCCATGGTGACCGGCCCCGGCGAGACCGAGGTCCTCGACGTCCCCGACCCGGTCGTCGGGCCCGCCGACGTCCTGGTCAAGGTCCGGGCATGCGGTATCTGCGGCTCGGATGCGCTCTACATCTCGATGGGCGGCCTGCCGCCGCGCCAGGGCCGCATGCCGCTCGGTCACGAGCCCGCCGGTGAGGTCGTCGATGTCGGCCGGGATGTCACCGGCGTCAAGGTCGGCGACCATGTCGTCATCAACCCGATCGGCGCGCCGAGCGGCATCATCGGCAACGGCGGGCCCACCGGAGCGCTGGCCGAGTATCTGCTCCTGGAGAGCGCGGTGCGCGGCCGAAGTTACGAGGTGATCCCCGCCGAGATTCCCTTCGACGTGGCCGCCCTCAACGAGCCGATGGCCGTCGCCAGACACGGGGTGAACCAGACCAGACCGACGCGACAGGACAAGGTCGCGGTCTTCGGCGCGGGGCCGATCGGGCTCGGCGCCACCATGGCCTACAAGTCGCTGGGCGTGCGTCACGTCACGGTGGTGGATCTGATCGGATCACGGCTGGACAAGGCGCTGGCGGTGGGTGCCGACGCGGTGATCAACGCCGGCGACGAGGACGTGTCGCAGCGGCTCATCGAGCTACACGGCAAGGGCGAGGCGCAATGGCCCGGCAAGGCCGGTACCACCGTGTATCTGGACGCCGCCGGGGCGCCCACCGTGATCAACACCGCACTCGGCGCCGCCCAGCGCGGGGCGCGGCTCGGGATCGTCGCCGTGCACAAGGAGCCGGTGGGTGTGGATTTCATCAACATCATGGCCAACGAGATCACCCTCGTCGGCTCCATGGGCTACCCCACCGAAATCTTCGAGGTGACCAAAGATCTGATCGCGAACTGGGAGAAGTACGCGGTGATCGTCAGCCACACCTTCGGATTCGACGACGTGCAGGACGCGCTGCGGACCGCCGCGACGCCGGGTGCCGCTGACAAGGTGGTCGTCACCTTCGAGTGAGGCTCACAGCCGAGGGAGCACCTCACCGGCGAGCAGCTCGAGCGTGGCGTCCGAGGCCCGGTCGTGGGTGAACAACACCACCTGGCCGAAGCCCATCTCGCGCAGCTGGCCGAGCCGGTCGACGATGGCCTGTGGCGTGCCGACCAGACCGCCGTCATGCAGACCGAATCCCGGTCCACCAAAACGCTTTTCGGCGATCCGAGTGACCTCGGCCAGGGCCGCGTCGTCTGGGGCGATGGCCAACACGGCCTCGACCGACATCACGATCGTCGCCGGATCGCGCCCGATGTCCTCGCACAACGATCGTAGGATCGCCAGCTTGTGTTCCATCTCGCCCAGTGCATAGGTGGGGACATTCCAGACGTCGGCGTAGCGGGCCACCAACGGCAGGGTGTACTTCTCGCCGGAGCCGCCGACCACGAGGGGAGGCCGGGGCTGCTGGACGGGACCGGGTTTGATCGGCATGTCCCGCACCGTGTAATGCGTTCCGGTGAAAGCGATTCGCTGCTCACCGAATGCCTGGGTGAGGATCTCCAGCGTCTCCCGCAGGCGTTCGGAGCGTTGTGCGAATGATCCCCAGTCCATTCCCATGCGGTGGTGCTCGTCTTCGATCGAGCCGCTGCCGATACCGAGCTCCAGCCGGCCACCGGACACCTGGTCCAGCGTCGTGGCCATCTTGGCGAGCACGGCCGGGTGGCGGAATTGGTTGCACAGCACCATATGTCCGACCCGCAGCCGCTCGGTACGGCTCAGCAGCGCCGTCGCAAGTGTCCACGCCTCCAGCGAATCGATGTCGGGGAGGCCGGGACCGTACATGTGGTCGTAGAGCCACAGGGAACCGATGCCGAGCTCCTCGCACCGGTGTGCGCGGTGCAGGACCTCGGCGTAGCTGAAGCCCATCTGCGGGACGTAGATCCCGATGTCGAGGGGAGCGTTCACTGCCTGATGCCGACGGCGTGGCGCAGCTGAGCCAGGAACTGGTCGGCGTCGTCACTGCGGACCACATAGTGCGACACCGCGACGCGGATGGCGGTGGCCGCCTTGAGTCCCGCGTTCGGCCCGCTCAGCAGCCGCTGAAGCCGGGACCGCATCACCGGCAGGATCCGTGCCAGCTGGGCGACGACCACCTCCGGTTCGATGTCGATGAGCCGCACCCCGGAGTAGGTCTGCTGATAGGACACGATGAACTGCAGTGCCGCATCGAGCTTGTCGGTGCCGCGCAGCCCGGCGGTGGCGCGGCTGATGCCGGTGTCGAACATCTCGCGTTCGTAGGCGCCGAACGCGTCCAGCAACTCGGACTTGGAGGCGAACCAGCGGTACAGCGTGGGCCGGGAGACACCGGCCTGCAGCGCGACCTCGGACAGGCTCAGCTTGGTCTGGCCGTTGCGGGCCAGCACCTCGGCGGTGGCGTTGAGGATGCGCCGCCGCGAGGAGGACTCGTCCTCGTCGGGTATCGCGGTGCTACCTGCCGGCGCCTGGCTCACGTGTACAGGATTACAGGTCGAGGCCGCAGTGTCACGTCCGTTGACACATCCGAGACCGAAAACACTGTCTTTACAAATACTGGGCAAAGTGTCACGCTGGGCACGTGTCTGCGGACCAACGTGAATACAGCCCCCACGACATCACATCGCGGCGATTCTGGGGCCAGCCGTTCGATGTCCGCGAGCAGACCTTCGCGGCGCTGCGGGCGACCGACGGCCTCACCTGGCACGAGCCGTTTCCGTCGCTGTTCCCGATGGAGGAGCCCGGGTACTGGGCGTTGACCCGTCGCGCCGACATCGTCCACGCCAGCCTGCACCCCGAGTTGTTCAGTTCGGCCCAGGGCATCGCGTTGGACCCGATGCCCGCCGACATCCAGCGGATTGCGACGTTCTTCCTGATGATGGACCCACCGCAGCACACCACGTATCGCCGCCTGATCAGCTCCGCCTTCACCCCGCGCCACGTCGCGCAGATCGACGAGCAGGTCCGCAAGAACGCCGCCACCGTCGTCGACGAACTGGTCGGCGCCGGTGAGGTGGACTTCGTCGCCGCCTGCTCCGCGCGGCTGCCGATGATGACGATCTCCGAGATGCTCGGAGTGCCCAACTCCGAGCGGGAGGCCGTGGCCAAAGCCGCCGAGAAGCTGTTCTCCATGAGCGACGACGAGTACTCCACGATCGAGGAGCGGGCCGAAGCGACCGTCAACGAGATGCTCCTGCTGGCCGGTACTGGGATCGAGCTGGCAAAATTTCGCCGCCGCCATCCCGGTGACGACTTGATGACCAGCATCGTGAACGCCGAGGTCGACGGGCACCGGCTGACCGACGAGGAAATCGGGGCCTTTCTGATCCTGCTCGCCTCGGCCGGCAACGACACCACCAAACAGACGACATCACACGCCATGCTGGCGCTGGCGGCGAACCCGGATCAGCGGGCGTGGCTGATGGCGGACTTCGACGCCCGGATCGGCCCGGCGGTCGAGGAGTTCATCCGGTGGGCCACGCCGGTGCTGCAGTTCGCCCGGATCGTCACCGAGGACACCGAACTGGCCGGTCAACAGCTGCGCGCCGGGGACAAGGTCGGGCTGTTCTACTGCTCGGCCAATCGGGACGAGGCTGCGTTCGACCGGCCCGAGGTCTTCGACGTGGCGCGCTCGCCGAATCCGCACCTGGGTTTCGGCGGCGGTGGTCCACACTTCTGCCTGGGCAACCAGCTTGCTCGCACCGAGCTGAGGAACCTGTTCCGGGAGTTGCTGTTCCGGGTCGATGTCGAGTTGGGTGAACCCGACTACCTGCTCAGTAGCTTCGTGCACGGGATCAAACGGATCCCGGCGTTCGTCCGGTGAGTGCGGGGCTGTTCATGCGTATTGAAGTAGACCTCGGCAAGTGCACCGGGCACGGTATCTGCGAGACCATCGCCGAGGACGTGTTCGAGGTGAACGACGATGGCAGTGTCCGGATTCACGGCGGTCAGCGTCCGGAGTCGGACCGGGCCCGGATGCAGCAGGCGGTCACCCAGTGCCCGGCCGCGGCGCTGACCCTGGTCGAGGACTGATCGGTGAAGAAGTTCTACAGTCACACCCTGCTCTACCTGCACGAGACGATCGCGCTGGGTTCCGAGCGCAGCGACCGGTTCACCGAGCAGTTCACCAGCGTCTATCACCCGATGATGGAACAGCTTGGGGCACGGTTGTTCTCCATCTGGGAGACCACGCCCTACAACGGGCATTGGCCGCAGGTGACGATCATCTGGGAGATCGACGCGTTCGCCGACTACGCCCGCATCGGTCGGGCTCAGGCGCCGGGCGGGAGCCACCGCCAAGCGGCGGCAGAATGGTCGGACTATCTCGCGGGTGTCGGCGCGTCGGGCGAGGGCCGGATCATGTACGCCGGCCGATGCAACCGCACGCTGGCTGAGCTTCAGGACGCGAAATTCGGTGCCGGGCTGGTCATCCAGGAGATCATGCAGACCAAACCCGGGCGGCAGGACGACTACATCCGCGAGCTGGAGCGGCTGTATGTCCCGTGGTCGGAGAGCACCGGGAAACGCTGGCTCGGATCGTTCATCACCACGTTCCGTTTCAACGAGGTGATCCATTACTGGGCGCTCGACGGCGACTGGGACTGCTTCGAGAACCACTACCCATCGTGGAAGGACAGCCCGCCCGCCGAGATCGTCACCTGGATGAGCGTCGCACCCGCCTTGCGCGACGGCTGGGAAGACTCCATCCTGCAAGCCCTGCCACCGTCCCCACTCCGATAATGGTTGTGATGAAAGACTTCTCGTACAGCCCGTTCGACCCGGCGGTGATGGCCGACCCGCGGCCGTTTTACCAGACACTGCGCGACCACCACCCGGTGTACTACGTGGAGGACATCGACACCTTTGCGTTGTCGCGGTTCGCCGACGTGTGGGAGGTGCTGGCGATCAATGACGGCACCTTCGTCGCATCCGAGGGGACACTGCCGGCGGCGGCCGTGCTGGCCCATCGTAACGACGGGCCGGTTCCGGATCCACCGCTGCATCCCTTGCCGTTTCACGCCAACTTCGATGCTCCGCTCTACGACGATGTCCGCCGGTGCACCGCCGGACAGTTCCGGCCGAAGTCGGTGGCGGGCTGGCAGGACCGCATTCGCGAGCTGGCCAACCAGCGTCTGGACGAGCTGCTGCCCCGCGGTACCTTCGACCTCACCCAGGAGTACGGCGGCATCGTCGCGGCCTCGGTGGTCTGCGAGCTGGTAGGGCTGCCAGCCGATTTGGCGCCCGACGTACTGGCCACCGTCAACGCGGGCAGTTTGGCCGAGCCCGGTCGCGGAGTCGAGGTGGCCAACGCCAGACCGGGCTATCTCGAGTACCTGATCCCCGTCGTTGAGCGGGTGCGGGCCGGCACCTTCGGCGGGCCGCTGCCGATCGTCGAGAACCTGCTGGCCTATCGGCTGCCCGACGGGTCGGCGCTGACCGACAGCGAAGTGGCCGTCCAGATGCTGGGGGTGTTCATCGGCGGCACCGAGACGGTGCCGAAAATCGTCGCACACGGGTTGTGGGAGCTGAGCCGCCATCCCGAACAGCTGACGGCGGTGCGTGCGGACCCGGCCACCAATGTGCCGGTGGCCCGCGAGGAGATCATCCGGTACTGCGCGCCGGCCCAATGGTTCGCCCGAACGGTACGGCGGCCCTTCACCATCCACGACACCACCATCGAGCCGGGTCAGCGGATCATCACCCTGCTGGGCTCCGCCAACCGTGACGAACGGGAATTCCCCGAGCCCGAGACGTTCCGGTGGAACCGGCCCATCGAACGGTCGCTGGCGTTCGGCCGCGGTCAGCACTTCTGCCTGGGCTATCACATGGCTCGGCTGGAGATCGCGATCATGCTGCAGGAATGGCTCCGCCGGGTCGGTGACTACCGCATCCTCGGCGAGGAGGCCCAACGGCCGCCGTCCAGCTTCCAGTGGGGCTGGAACAACGTCCCGGTTCAGGTGTAGCTCAGCCGACGGTCGCCGGCATGGACTCCCAGCCGCGCACCGTCGAGGTCGGGCTGAGTTCGGCATCGGTGAGGTCGACCTCCCATTCCGGGAAACGGTCGAGTATCTCGTCGAGCGCGATGCGTCCTTCCAATCTGGCGAGGGCGTTGCCGAGGCAGAAGTGGGTGCCGACACCGAAACCTAAGTGCTGGTGTGGAGTTCGGTGAATGTTGAACGATTCACTGTCCGGTCCGAACTGTCGCGGATCGCGGTTGGCGGCCCCGATCAAGAGCATCATCGGGCTGCCGGCCGGCACACTCTGCCCGTAGTACTCAAGGTCTCGGGTGACGTACCGGCTGATGTGTGGTGCGGGCGGCTCCCAGCGCACCAACTCTTCGACGGCTGCGGGCAGCAGCGAGCGGTCTTTGACGAGGTCACGGCGCTGATCGGGATGCTCGGCCAGCACCTTGCCCGCCCAACCGATCAGCCGCGTGGTCGTCTCCGCGCCCGCCGTCGCGATCACCTGCAGGTACAACAGCAATTCGTCGCGCCGGAGGCGCCTGACGGTGCCCGTCTCGTCGGCGAACTCGGCGGTCAGCAGTTCGGTCATGATGTCGTCGGACGGGTGGTCGGTGCGCCAGTCGATGTACTCGGCGAAGACCTCGCCGGTGGCGATGGTTCCGTTCGGGTTCTCGGTCATCGGCCGCCCCCGCTCGGTGCGCAGTGTCGAATCACCGTGATCGACGACATGTTGTTGCTCGGCCTCGGGAATCCCGAGCAACATCCCGATCACCCGCATCGGCATCTGCGCTCCGAGATCCTTGACGAAGTCGAAATGACCCGAACCGACCAGCGGATCCAGACAACGGGCGGTGAACTCCCGAATCCGGGGTTCCAGAGCGGCAACCTTGCGCGGGGTGAAGATCCGTGACAGCAGCTTTCGGTGGATGTTGTGAATCGGGGGATCTTCGAAGATCAAAGTGCCCGAGGGAATCTCCATACCAGACTTGATGATTTCGAGGATCGCCCCCCGGGCCGAGCTGAACGTCTCGTGGTCGTGCAGTGCGCCGTCGACGTCGGCGTATCGGCTCAGTGCGTAGAACTCGTGCTCAGGATTGTAATAGAGCGGCATCGCCTCCCGGATCCTGGCGAATGTGGGATACGGGTCGGCGTTGAGCGCGACATCGTACGGGTCGTAGGCGAGTACGTCGTTCATGTGCGGTGCCTTCCGAGGAACTCCAGGATGTCGGGCGCAGCCTGCACCCAGGTGTCGAACAAGTTGAACCCCTCGGACTTTCCCTGTGCCATCGCTTCCGACGCTCGTTCCCAGGCATCCTCGGGCCACGGCGGATCGATCAGTTCCGATCCTTTGATCAAACACTGAACTTCCAGGGATGTCCGCTTGGGATGGTTGAGGTCGTTCTCCCCGCCCCGGATGATCAGTGTGGGAATCGTGAGATCCTCGACGTAGTGGTCGTCGACACCGGGGATCGTCTGACCAGGTTTGGTGACGAACGCATTGAGCCAGCGCAGCATGATGCTTCCGAACTCGTCGGCGGTGAACGCCAGCAGACGGTCCCGGTTGGCCGGGTTGGCCGCGATGCATTCGCGCCAGTCCTTGACGTCCAGCACGCCCGCCATGCCCCGACCCCGCACGGCGAGGATGCTGGGCATGGCGTAAACGTGGCCGAGGACGAATGTGCCGAAGATCCCGCCGACGATGTTCCACAGCACCAATCGGGTCACCTGCTGCGGATAAAGGATCGCGGTCAGTATGGAATCGCGAGCTCCACCCGATCCGCCGGCGAGGATGCACGGACCAATACCCAGCGCGGTGACCAGCTCGTTGAGGACGACCGCCCGCATATGCGACTCGGATTCGCCGAACAGCTGGACGTCGGACTTCCCGCAGTTCGGGCGGTCCCACAGCAGCACCCGGTAGCCACCGCCGGCGAGCGCCTCGGCCAGCGGGCGCAGGCCGGGGATGTCCTTGCTGAACCTGCCGCCGGGCGTGAGCACGATGAAAGCACCCTCCGCGCCAATGATTTCGTACACGACGTTGCCTCCGCAGACTTCGATCGTCTGCTCACCGGAGCGGTCGAGCTGAGGTGACGTGGTCATCGATTGCGATCGTGACACAACGGCAGGAGCAGAGCATCCCATATCTAAATAAATTCCTTGATTTAGTTTTACCTGTGGTGTTCACTTACAACGGTGAGCCCCGCCAAAGACCAGCGCACTGACCGATCGTCCGTCACGCGGGACGCGCTGCTGGTGGCTGCCGAGCGCCTCTTCGCCGAGCACGGAATGCACGGGGTGTCGAACCGGCAGATCAGCGAGGCCGCCGGGCAGGGCAACAATGCCGCCGCCTGCTATCACTTCGGTTCGCGTGCCGATCTACTGCGGGCGATCGAGGCCAGGCACCGCACCGCCATCGACGAGATCCGGATGCGCAAGCTCGCCGAGATCTCGGAGACCAAGGAGTTGCGGGACTGGATCGGCGTCCTGGTCTATCCCTTCACCGAGCATCTCGAGGCCCTCGGCACGCCCACGTCGTATGCCCGTTTCGCGGCTCAGGCGATGGCCGACCCCACCTATCGCGATCTGGTGGTCGCTGGCGCGTTGACGTCGGAACTGATGTTGAAGACGGTCCGCGGTATCAACCGGTGCCTTCCGGACCGCCCGAAGCGGGTGCGTCTGGGCCGCTGGATGATGGCCTCGAATCTGTTGATGCACACCTGTGCCGAAATCGAGGGCGAGCTGGCGGTCGGCCGACCCTCGGTGAGTTCGAACTGGTCGGTGGTGGCCGAGGAGTTGATCACTGCGCTCGTGGGCCTGTGGGAAGCACCGCCGGCTCGGCTGGACAACGCCGCCTCGACGCGGCCGGACCGCGATGTCGACGCCTCGATTGTCGTCTGACCACCGATCTGCCTCGGTGTCGATCCAATGAAGGTGTGAAGCCATGGCTTTCGTCGGGCGCAGCGATGTCAAGGATCCGGGTGCGCAACAGGAGCAGTGGGATCGGATAGCCCGCCGGCGTGAACGGCTCTACACCGACGACGCTCAGTTCGCCACCACCAAGCCCGACGACGCTGTCGCTGCCGCGGCACGCCAGCCGGGTCTGCGGATCGCTCAGGTGATGGCCACCGTCATGGAAGGTTACGCCGACCGGCCTGCCCTGGGTGCCCGCGTTAGGGAATTGCACACCGACCCGGCGACCGGGCACACCAGCTTGCGCTTCCTTCCCGACTTCGCCACCACGAGCTACCGCCAGTTGTGGGACCGGGTTCGTGCGGTCGCCGCCGACTGGCACCATCACCGCGAAAACCCGGTAATGACAGGGGATTTTGTCTGTGTCCTCGGGTTCGCCAGCATCGACTACGCGGTCATCGAACTGGCCTGCATCCACCTCGGCGCGGTGGTGGTACCGCTACAGACCAGCGCGCCGGCCACCCAGCATGCACCGATCCTCACCGAGACTCAGCCACGGATTCTGTTGGCCAGCATCGAATCCCTGGACACGGCGGTGGAGGCTTTGCTGGCCGGGGCCGCTCCGCAGCGACTCATCGTGTTCGACTACGAACCATGCGATCACACCCATCGAGCCCGCTTCGACGCGGCCACGCAGCGGTTGACCGGCGCCGGCGGCGCGCTGACGATCGAGGTGCTCGACGCCATCGTCGACGCCGCGGCAGACCTATCCCCGGCACCATTGCACGTCGCGGCCGACGACGAGGATCCGCTGGCCTGGGTCTTCTACACCTCGGGCACCACCGGCACCCCCAAAGGAGCGATGCTCACCGAAAGCCTGTGCATCGGTTCGTGGTTGGCGCAGTCGGATCAGCCGGTGATCACGCTGAGCTACATGCCGATGAGTCACCTCATCGGCTACGGCTACGTGCTGATGACCCTGGCCAATGGCGGCACGAGCTATTTCGCCGCCAGCAGCGATCTGTCCACCCTGTTCGACGACCTGGCGGCGGCCCGGCCGACCACCCTGAGCCTGGTGCCGCGGGTGTGCGAGATGTTCTATCACCACTACCTGGGCGAGCTGGACAAGGCCACGATCGCCGGTGCCGACGAGAAGGAAGCGGGCGAGCGACTGCGCGAAGACCTGCGCGAGCGCGTGCTCGGCGGCCGGGTGCTGGCCTGCGGTTGCGGCTCCGCGGCGCTGTCGCCGGAGATCAAGGACTTCATGGAGTCGGTGCTCGACCAGCACCTGATGATCGGTTACTCCTCGACGGAGATCGCCGGTGGCATGCTGTTGGCCGACGAGCACGTGCTGCGCCCGCCGGTCATCGACTACAAGCTCGACGACGTTCCCGAACTCGGGTACTTCACCACCGACAAGCCTTTTCCGCGAGGCGAACTGCTGGTGAAGTCGGAGCGGTTCATGGCCGGGTACTACAAGCGGCCGGACCTGACCGCGACGATGTACGACGCGGGTGGCTACTACCGGACCGGCGACATCATGGCCGAGGTGGCGCCGGACAAGCTGCGGTTCGTTGATCGGCGCAACAACGTCATCAAACTGTCCCAGGGTGAATTCGTCGCGGTCGCCCGGCTCGAGGCGCTGTACACCAAGAGTCCGCTGGTCCGGCAGATCTACCTCTACGGCTCGAGTGAACGTGCGTTCCTGCTCGGCATCGTGGTGCCGACCGACCCGGCATCGTCGACGTCGGCGATCGCGGAGTCGCTGCTGGAGATCGCCCACGAGAACCAGCTGAACAGCTACGAGATCCCACGCGACTTCCTCATCGAGACGGAGCCGTTCAGCCTGGAGAACGGGTTGCTCTCCGGAGTCGGAAAGTTCCTGCGGCCCAAGCTCAAAGACCGCTACGGGCAGCGTTTGGAACAGCGCTACGCGGAGTTGGCCGACAACCAGGCCAGGCAGCTGCGCGCCCTACGGGCCGAAGGCTCCGCCCTACCAGTTTCCGAGGTGGTCACCCGGGCGGTGCAGGCCACCTTGGGACTCTCGCCCGGGAACATCGTCCCGAACGCTCGTTTCATCGACCTCGGCGGTGACTCCCTGTCGGCGCTGACGATCTCACGCCTGCTGGCCGACATCATCGGTGCCGAGGTACCGGTCGGGGTGGTCACCGATCCGACCGGCAGCCTCGCCGCGCTGGCGGCATTCATCGAGCGGCAACGCAACTCCGACTCGAAGATGACCTTCGGTTCGGTGCACGGTGCGGGCGCCGCCGAGATCCGGGCCGCCGATCTGACGCTGGACAAATTCATCGACGCCGAAATCCTCCAGGCGGCAACCGCCTTGCTGCGGCCGACCGCGGAGATTCAGTCCGTCCTGGTCACCGGAGTGACGGGCTTCCTCGGACGATTCCTGGGCCTGGAATGGCTGCAGCGGATGGCCGACGTCGGCGGAACAGTGATCTACCTGGCGCGCGGCGCCGATGCCGCGGGTGCTCGCGCCCGCATCGAAGCGGCGCTGGAATCCGATCCGGCGCTGCTCCAACGATTCCGCGCGCTGGCGGACCGTCACCTGGAGATCATCGCCGCCGACATCGGCGAACCGGGATGGGGCCTCGACGACGCTACCTGGGCGCGGCTGGCCGACTCCATCGACCTGATCGTGCATCCGGCCGCACACGTCAACCACGTGCTGCCCTACGACCAGTTGTTCGCAGCCAACGTGGCCGGCACCGCCGAGCTGATCCGGCTGGCGTTGACCACGAAACTCAAGACCATCCACTACATCTCGACGATGGGCGTCACCGCGGTCACCGACCACATTGTCGGCGAGGACGCCGATATTCGCCTCGACGTCCCGGTGGTGTCGCTGAGCGACGGATACGCCAACGGTTACGGCGTCAGCAAGTGGGCCAGTGAGGTGTTGCTGCGGGAGGCCCACGACCTCTGCAACCTGCCTGTCGCAGTGTTCCGGCCGGGCATGATCCTGGCCGACAGCCGCTACGACGGCCAGCTCAATGTGCCGGACATCTTCACCCGCCTGCTGTACAGCGTCATCGCCACCGGTGTCGCACCGAGTTCGTTCTACGTCGGCGGCGCCCGCGCACACTATGAGGGACTCCCGGTCGACTTCCTGGCCGGCGCCGTCGCCGAGGTGGGAACCCTGGGCGGAGATGCGTTCCAGACCTACAACACCACCAATCCGCACGACGATGGGGTGTCCCTGGACACCTTCGTCGACTGGCTCACCGACGGTGGATTCCCGGTGCGTCGCATCGACGACTACGACGAATGGCTGCGTCGGTTCGAGACCGCGATGCAGGCGCTCCCCGAACGGGCCAGGCAGCAATCGGTTCTCGCGGTGCTCGACGTGTACCGCCACCCCGCCGCGGCGGTGCCCGGCTCGCCGGTGCCCGCCGCACGGTTCCGCGCTGCCGTCGAATCGGCCGGCCGCGAGATCCCCAGCATCTCGCGTGAACTCATCGCCAAGTACGTCGACGACATGAGACTGCTCGGCATGCTCTAGCCCACACGTCAGCCCGAAGGGACATCGATGTCAGTACCAACGAAGCTGCACTACCCCCCGGCTGGATTCGGGGCGCCGAAGAACCGTCGCGGCCACGCCCGCGGCAGCCGCGAAGACATCGGGCTGCCCGCGGGCACCGAGATCTTCTCCGCCGACAACCACCTCTCGGTCGCGGCGGACATCTTCTACGACAAGTTCCCCGACGACCTGAAGGACGAGGCGCCGCGGATCTGGTACGAGGACGGCGCCTACCTGGTGGGCGTCAAGGGCCAGTCGTTCGTGGTCGGTGATTTCAGCGCGGTGCTGATGCAGTACGACGACCTGCCCGGCGCGGCGACCGGGGCCGCCGACATCGGCACCAGGATCCAGGAACTCGCCGACGACGGTGTGGACAAGGAACTGGCATTTCCGAACGCCGTGCTGGCCCTCTTTCATTACCCGGACAAGGAGCTGCGCGAACGGATCTTCCGGATCTACAACGAGTACGTCGCCGAGATTCAGGAACGCTCGAACGGTCACTTCTACGGGGTCGGGCTGATCAACTGGTGGGATCCCGCCGGTGCCAGGCGAACGCTGGACGAGCTGAAGGCCCTTGGTCTCAAGACGTTTCTGATGCCGCTCTACCCGGGCTTCGACGACGACGGCGTGGTGATCGACTACGGCTCGACCGCGATGATCCCAGTGTGGGACGCGATCGAGGAGGCCGGGCTGCCGGTCACTCACCACATCGGCGAGACCCCGCCGAAGAGCCCGTGCGAGTTCGGCAGCGTCGCGGTGGCGATGATGATCAATATCGATTCGTTCCGGGACATGTTCGCGCGCTACATCTTTTCCGGCATCCTGGACAAGCATCCCGGCCTGAAGGTGGGCTGGTTCGAGGGCGGCATCGCCTGGGTACCGTCGGCGCTGCAGGACGGCGAACACGTGCTGGCCTCCTATCGGCACATGCTCGATCACCCACCGCGCCACGACATCCGCTACTACTGGGACACCCACATGTCCGCCTCGTTCATGGTTGACCCCCTTGGCCTGCGACTGATCGAGGAGATCGGTGTGGACAGAGTGATGTGGTCCAGCGACTACCCGCACAACGAGAGCACGTTCGGCTATTCCGAGCAGTCGCTGTCGGCGGTGGTGGCCGCGCTCGGGCCGGAGAACGCCGCCAAGGTGGTCAGCGGCAACATCAAGAACTTCCTGGGGGTCTCATGAGCGGGTTCGCCATCCCCGACGAGCCCGACCGCGGGCGGATGTACCGCGAGGTCGGTGCCCGCATCCGCACCGCCATGGCAGACAACGGTGTTGATGCCCTGATCCTGCTGATGAACGGACACGTCAGCTACGCCACCGGGGCGAGCTGGCCGCTGCTGGACGCCGGGCTGTCGCACATCGAACGGCCGGTGGCGATCGTGCTGGTCGATGACGAACACCCGCACGTGTTCCTGCCGTTCCGGGAGGGTGCCTCCGCCGAGTTCCAGGTCCCCGCAGACCACCGCCATCGCGCGGCGTATCTCGAATACGACGACGGAGTCGAAGGATTCGTCAAGATTGTCGAGGGACTGATCCCACCCGGCGCCGTCGTCGCCGTCGACGAATTGACCGGAGCCATGCGGGGATCCGGCAGCAGGCTGTTCGCCAACACCTCGATCGACGCCGCCGCGGTGCTGGCCGCTGCCCAACTGGTCAAGACACCCGACGAGATGGCGTCCATTCGCCGTGCCTGCAGAATCACCGAAGAAGCCGTCGTCGATGTCCAGAAGGCCCTGGCCCCCGGCGTGCGCCAGCTCGACCTGTCCGCGGAATTCGTCCGCCGCGCGTTTGAATTGGGTGCGACCTCCAACATGCTGGAAGCGATCTGGCAGGTCATGCCGATGACGCGCGCCGAGGGCGTGTGGACCACCCACGGCGATCTGGCACTGCCGCTCTTGCCCACCGAACGGGCGCTCGAACTCGGGGACGTGCTGTGGACCGACGTCAGCATCACCTACGGCGGCTACTGCTCGGACTTCGGCCGCACCTGGATCGTCGGCGACCAACCCACGCCACAACAGCAGGACCAGTACCGGCAGTGGCGACACATCCTGGACGCGGTACTGGCGGTGACCAGAGCCGGCGCCACCTCGGGCGACCTGGCCCGCGCGGCGATCGCCGCCAACGGCGGCAGCAAGCCGTGGCTGCCGCACTTCTATCTGGGGCACGGCATCGGCACCTACCCGGCCGAAACACCCATGATCGGAACCGATCTCGGCGAGGCGTTCGATGACAACTTCGTCTTCCCCGAGGGAATGATATTGGTGCTCGAACCGGTGGTCTACCAAGACGGCACCGGCGGCTATCGCAGCGAGGAGATCGTGATCATCACCGACGACGGCTACCAATCCTTGACCGACTACCCGTACACGCCCTATGGCGACTGAGACCCTGCCCGACGATCGGGCACTACGCATCGCCCGGCGCGAGCGGGCGCTGGAGCAGATGGCAATACACGACCTGGACCTGTTGGTGCTGGGCCGGCAGGCCAATGTGCGGTACGTGAGCGGCACACCGCAGTTGTGGGTCGCCGGCACACGGCCGTTCGGCCCGATCTGTGTGCTGGAGCGGGCCACCGGTGAGGTGCACCTCAACAGCACGTGGGACGAGGGTGTGCCCGACGAGATCGGTCGCGACCGGCTCTACGGTCTGTCCTGGAGCCCGTTCACCCTGACCGACGTGCTCAAAAGTCTGCCCGCGTCGGTGGGCGCACGGCGGGTCGGAACCGATGCGCTGTCACCGACATTCGCCCAGTTGTTGCCGCAGGCCTTCCCGAATGCCGAACTGGTGGACGGCGAGCCGGCGATGCGCGCGGCCCGTCGGATCAAGACCGATGACGAGATCGTCGCGTTGCGGCTGGCCGTCGACGTCGCAGGCACCGCGCTGGCCGCGGCCCTGCGTGAGCTCGCACCCGACAGCCGCGAGCCGTCGCTGGTCGGCGCGCTGATGGAAGCCATGACCATGGTTGGGGTCAGCACACCCGCCACCCAGAACGGGGCGTGGGTGACCTCGCGCGACCACCCGTGGCGCCGAGCCTCCGAAGACGGCCGCATCCGAGCCGGCGACCTGGTGGCCTTTGCGGCCGGGGCGCTCGCCGGCGGTTACGTCGGCGAGGTCGGCCGCACCGCGGTCGCCGGCGACGAGCCATCCGGTGCCGCCGCGCTGTTCGGCCGCTCGAAGTCGTTGACGGAAAGGTTGTTTGCCGCCTGCCGGCCGGGGGCACCTGCGACCGGTCTGCTGGATGCTTACCGAGAGGCCGGGGAGGCACTGCCGCCGATGCCGGTCGCGCACGGCCTCGGCATGGGTTTCGACTCCCCGGTTGTGTCCGCCGACCTGGCCCGGTCGGTCGCCGCCGCGACGCTGGAAGCGGGCATGGTGCTGGCTGTCACCGGCTACGTGTGGCAGGAAGGCGTCGGGGCGGTGTTCACCCGCGATGCCGTGCATGTCACCGAAGACGGGCCGGTGGTGCTGACCTCAGTGCAGGGCGGCCAGTAGCGCGCCGATGTCGCGGGTCTGCCACAGGTTGAGCACGTTGGTCAGCATTTGCAGCGGTGCGCGAATCATTTCGTCTCCCTTGATGGCCGGGTCGAATCGCGTCATCGTCCTGGCCGGGTCGCCGAGGCGGGCGCGGATCAGCGCGGGAACGTCGAGCAGCCACGTCGCGCCCATGATCGCCGCATACTGCAGCACCTGAGCAGTCAGCTCGGCGCGGTCGATCGACAGTCCGCCTGCCGCGTGGTACTCGTGGGCGAACAGGGCTACGAGGTCGTCGAAATCTTCGTCCCACAGCGATGTTTCGGCAGCCGAGAGTGCACCCCACAATGCCATCGCGACGTTGAGCTGGCTGACACAGCCCCAGTCCAGCAGGCCGCACCGTAGCCGGCCGGCCTCGTCGCGCCAGAACCAGGCGTTGTCGACGTTGGCGTTCCAATGGCACAGCGCGATGTGGTCCGCGCTGGCGGCCAGCCGGCGCCACAGCGCGGGCTCACTGGCGACGATGAGCGGGACCTGGCCGGTGAGGCTGGAAAGAAACTCTGGGGCGCGAACATTGGCGGGCAGCAGGCCGGGGTGGGCGCCGGCGAACTCGGTGAGTCGGGTCAGCTGACGAGCCAGCCTGTCCTCCCGAAGCGGGGGCCGCTCACCGACGGTGGCGGCCTGCAGGTCGACCGGAAACCGGTCGGCCACGTCGTCCGCTGCCCCGCCTCGATGCCAGCCGGCCAGCAACGCCAGCGATGACACCAGGGTCCGGTAATGCTCGACCGGGTCGGACATCTCGTAGTCCAGGCACTTGTGGTGTTGCGGCTCGATGCCATGCGCGCCGAATGGGATTCGCTCGGTGATCAGGATGCCGGTCCCGGTGCCGGGGTGGTAGTCGGCGAACGCGGTGGCGGGCACCGTGATGGGAAATCCGGGTCGTCGGGCGAGTTCGGCGAAGCGCACCTCGGGCTGCATCTGGGTGCGGCCGACATCGCGTAGTGGATCATCGAGGTCGCGGGAGAATTTGACGAAAAGGTCAGTGCGCAGGGATGGTTCGGGCCGGGCGTACTCGACAGACAGCAGTGCCTTGCGGCCGGTGCTTCCACCGCCCACCTCTTGCCACTCGGTGACCCGGGTGACGATGTTGTCGGGCGAGAGGGACCCGTAGGCGTGAAACGCGGTTGTCAGGAACCGAGTGCCTGCGGCCGCGAATGCCGCGGGATGCGTGGGCAACTCGACGGCGGTGTCGTCGCCGATGATCGGGCCGGCCACTACCAGGTCTGCTCGGCCGCGCGTACCAGGATCTGGTTGACGGCGACCCGGCGGTCGCGGGTGACCATGTAGTGCACCGCATCGGCGACGTCCTCGGACCGCAGCTTCGTCATGCCGGCGGTCCGTTCATCCATGGCGGCCCGGTCCGACGCCGGGAGGTGGTCACCGATCTCGGTGTCCACGGTGCCCGGTCCGACAATCCCGACCCGCACCCGCCTGCCGATCAACTCCTGGCGCAGCCCCTCGCTGAAGGCGTTGACCCCGAACTTCGTCAACGAGTAGACCGCCGTGCCGGGACGGGCCACCCAGCCGGCCGTCGAACTGATCGTGACGATGTCAGCGACCCCGCGAGGCGAATCGCCTGCCGCCGCCACCAAGTGCGGCAGGGCTGCGCGGGTGGTGTATAGGACACCCTGGATGTTGACCGACACCAGGTCGTCCCAGTCCGCCAGCGGTGCGTCGACGGCTTCGCCCATCCGCATCAGACCGGCGTTGTTGACCAGTGTGTCGAGGCGGCCCCACGCGGCAACGGTCGCATCGACCGCTCGCTGCACCTGATCGGCGACTGTTACGTCGGCGGCAACCACCAGCGCTTCACCACCGGCGGCCTCGATATCGGACTTGAGCTGTTCGAGGCGCTCGGCCCGCCGCGCCAGCAGGGCGATCTTGGCGCCGCCGCCGGCCAGCGCGCGTGCGGTCGCCTCGCCGATGCCGCTGCTGGCGCCCGTCACCAAGGCCACGGTGCCCGCCAACGTGGCGGTCATGTCGCGGGCGCCGTTCGATGGCCGGCAGCCAGGATCTCGTTGAGCACATAGTCATTGTCCTCGCCGAGATCCGGTGCGCCGCGCTCGACCGTGACCGGGGACCGCGACAGCCGCCAGGACGCCCCGAGGATCGGGCGCTGGCCTTCGAGATGGTCGGAGACGAACCGGTAGGTGCCGCGTTCCCACAGCAGTGCGTCTCCGATGACCTCCACGGCCGACGCGCTCTTGGTGGCGGGGACACCGGCAGATCGCAGGCGCTGCGCCAAGCCCGCGGCGTCGTGGGTCGCGGTGAGCGCCGCGACCGCGGCATCGAGCGACTCGAGGTTGCGTTGCCGGTCGTCTGCGGTGGCGTAGCGGGCATCGGATGCGAGCTCGGGTGCGCCGAGCTCCGCACAGAGGCAACGCCATTCGTCGTCCGCGCCGACGGCGATGCTGATCCACTGCTGTTCACGGCACGGATAGCAGCCGTGCGGCGCGAAGTCGGGGTGCCGATTGCCGTCCGGTTTCAGCGGGACGCCGGTCATGGCGTGTTCGGCCAGTCGGTCACCGACCATCGACGAGAGCACCTCGACCGCGGACACGTCCACGAACTGTCCCTTCCCGGTTCGTTCCCGGTGCAACAGCGCGGCAATCGCGCCGACCGCGGCCGCGGCGCCGACAGTGGAATCGCCGTAACGCATGTTGGCACCCAGCGGCGGACCACCCTCGTACCCGACCAGTGCCGCCAAGCCCGCCAGTGACGAGAATGACGGCGCGTAGCCGGTCTGATAGCCCAACGGGCCGTCGTTGCCCCACATCTTGATCGACACCGCGATGATGTCGGGCTTGATCGCCGTCAGGTCGGCGTAGCCCAAGCCCTGCCGCTCCACCGCGCCGGGGCGCAGATTGTTGACCACGATGTCGCTGCCGGCCACCAGGTCCCGCATCGCGGCCATCCCGGCCGGTGTCTTGATGTCGAGGTCGACGCTGAGGATTTCGGGGTTGATGCTCAGGAAGTAGGGCGCATGGTTGATATCGGTCCCGCCGTAGGCCCGCATCTCTTCGGGAAGCGCCGAGCACTCCACCTTGATCACCTCGGCGCCCAGCAGCGCCAACAGTTTTCCCGCATAGGGACCGGCCCAGACCTTCGTCAGTTCGACCACGCGCACGCCTTCGAGCGGGCCGCCTCGCCGCCGAGCCGGCGGCTTGAGCTGCGAAGCCTGCCGTCTATGGCGGTCGCGCGGCTTACCGATGGCGTCGAGAACGTGCGCGGTGTCCTCGCCGAGGCGTGGTGCGGGGCTGGTGATCTGAGCGGGCGAGGCAGTGAGTAGGTATGGCGGCCCGGGGTAGGCGGCGGTGCCGAGCACCGGGTGGGTCACGTCGGTGAAGAACCCGCGGTACCGGTATTGCGGTGAGTGCAGCAGATCGGACGCACTGTTGACCGGTACCAACGGCAGGTTCAGTCGCTGCGCGGCTTCCGCGGTGGCCTCCCGTGGCCGCGTGGACATCCACTCGGCGAAGTGGCGCTTGAACGACGCCACCTTCTCAGGCGTGACCGAGAACTCCAGCCAGTCGTCGTCGAACGCATCGAGCCAATCGGCGTGGCCGAGGAACTCCTCGAGTGCGAGCCAGTGGCTGCGGCTGGTCATGTACAGGTAGACGAACCCGTCGGCACAGGCGAACATCGACGCCGGGCCCTGCTGGTCGTAGTCGTCGCGGGTGCCGGCCGGGGACACCTCTCCGGTGATGAAGCGGCCGAGGATGCAGTCCGCCCGGGCGACCTGCACAGCGTGTTGCGAGATGTCGATGAATTCGCCGTCGCCGGTGTGCATCTGACGAAACAGTGCTGACATGACGCACAGCGCGGCATCCAATCCGGCCTCGTAGTCGGCGGCGTAGCGGCCCGGCCCTTTCAGCGGCGGCTTGGCCGGATCGGGCTGGCTGGGCGTGTGATGACCCCAGCCGCCGGCCTGGAAGACGTTGAGGCTTCGACTGTTCTGCAGTTCCGGAGGCGCTCCCGCGCCGAACGGGGTGATGGAGCAGACCACGACGCCGGGATGGTCGGCACTGAGCTGCTCGGCCGTGACCGGGTCGTGGTCATCGATGACGGCATCAGCACCGGCCACCAGTCCGCCGACATCCGGCGCAGTCAAGATGACCGAACACTTGTTGGTGTTCAGGTACGCAAACAGTCCGCTACGTTCGGGATCGGCCCCGAGGTCCAGAAGGGGAGCCATGGCCCGGGTGGGACTACCCCGCCCGGGCCGCTCCACTTTGATCACCTCGGCGCCGAGGTCGGCGAGCAGCTTGCCGCAGTACTCGCCGGCCACGCCCTCGGCCAGTTCGATGATCCGGAACCCGGACAGCGCCGACACGTCAGCTCGTTCGGTCAAGGCTTGGCGCGGCCCGACTTGCTCAGTCGCCATTCCGGCGGGAAGTTCATGTCATTGTCCTTGACCACATTGTTGAGGCCCTTCTCAAAAGTTCCAGCGGTCAGGTCCACGGTGTTCGCCACGTCATTGGTGATCATCGGCAGCATGCCTTCGACCATGCCGGTGAGCAGGCTGCCGAAGTACTCGCCCTTGTGCTGCTTGTAGAGCTCCAGGAACGTCTTCTGCACCGCGACGGTATCGGTGGGCCGCGATTTCGAGCAGGCCAGCGCGTACTTGAGCGTCTCGGCCTCCAGATCCTCGCGCGGCACGACGCTGTTGACGAAACCGCAGTCGTACATCTCTTTGGCGCTGAACGGTCTTCCGGTGAAGAGCATTTCGGAGAACTTGCGCAGGCCCATGGTCTCGGCCCACCACCACAGCCGTGGGCCCCAGCCCACATACCGGAAGGCGGGATGCCCGAAGAGCGCATCGTCTGAGGAGATCACCAGATCGGCGTCGCCGGCCTGGTAGAAGTGCCAGCCGTAGCAGTAACCCTTGGCTTCGATGATGCTGACCTTGCGCAGCTCCTGCAACGGCCGGTTGCCCGCGCGGGCTTTGGCGTAGAAGTCGGTGACGGTCGACAGGTAGCGGTAGGAGCCCCCGGGCGGGTACTTGACGTCGTCGTCGTTGATGGCCAGTTCGTGCAGCAGCGGCATGCCGGGGTTCTCGATCATGCCCCGCTGCTCGGGCAGGTCACCGCCGCTACCGAAATCCTCCCCCTCGCCACGGATCACGACGACCTTGACGTCGTCGTCGACGTTGCACTTGTGGATGATGTCGGCGTAGAGCTGACGCATGCCCAGTGATGTCGCGTTCTGGGCGTCCGGTCGATCGAAGGTGATGTAGGCGATCCGGTTCTCGCGATCCTTCTCGAACTTGATGTACTGCGCCGCTTCCTTTTTCATTTCTTCGTAGTCGAACTCAGGCATTATCACTCCTCATTGGTTGATGTGTCGATTTGTTACTTGAGTAAAGCGCCCGCGTCGACGGGGAGTTGAACGCCAGTGACATAGCGGGATTCGGGACTGGCGAGGAACAGCACGGCATTGCTGATGTCCTCGGGCTCCACCCAGGGCGTCGGCAGTGTGTGCATCATCTGGGAGACCGGGGCGAAGTCTTCCGGTCCCGGATCCTCCTTGTGCGGCGCGAACAGCCGGAAGGTGGCGTCATTCAGCGCCATCGGGGTGTTCACCTGCGTCGGGTGCACTGAGTTGACTCGGATGGAGTGCTGGCCGAGTTCGACCGCGAAGGTGCGCATGAGGCCGACGACACCGTGTTTGGCGGCGATGTAGTGGCCGGTGTGCGCCATGGCTTTCATGCCCCCGACCGAGCTGGTCAGGATGATCGACCCGCCACGTCCGCCGGAAAGAATGTGAGGTACAGCGGCTTTCACTGTGTGCCAGACTCCGGTCAGGTTGATGTCGATCATGTCTTTCCAGACGTGCTCTCCGAGCTTGTGGAGTCGGTTTCCGGCGTTGCCGATGCCCGCGTTGGCCACCACGATGTCCAGCCGGCCCAGCTGGTCCACGCCGGTGTCGACGGCGGCCGTCAGCGCGTCGTAGTCGCGCACGTCCGCTTCGGCCGTCACGATCCGCCGTCCCAGGCTCCGGACGAGGTCGGCGGTCTGCGCCAGGTCAGCCGGGCTCGACGGCGGGTACACCACATCAGGGATGGCGCGGCAGATATCGATCGCGATGATGTCGGCACCTTCTCGGGCCAGTCGCACCGCGTGGCTGCGGCCCTGCCCGCGGGCCGCTCCCGAGATGAATGCGACCATTCCGTCAACCCGACCAGCCATGACGGTCTACCCCCCGTTCACCGTGGTGAGCACGTTCGGTCGTGGCAATGGTTGACGAATCCGTCCGGTCCGCCACTGGCAGTACAGCTCTGAAGCTGCCGACCCGGTGTCGCAGCCGACTGCCGCACGAGCGTGATCGAGGAAGACAACAGCCGCGCGGCTGACGGGGATCCCCACGTGCCGCACGTCTCGCCCCCGGCTATCCCACGCCAGTACCTCGATGAGAGGCTCGCCCATGGCTTCGTCGACCCAGCGTCGGACCACGGGGTCGTCACGGTAGACGCTTTCTGACACCGCGACCGCGCGCAGCAACGTGTCCGCGGCAGGTTCTTCAGACAGGTCCTCCGCACGGGAGGCGCCGATGATCCGCAAGGCGAGGTCATTGTCGGTACCACCTTCGTCGTGCGTCGCAAAAACCCTTACATCCCAACCGGTTAGCGATCGGTCGCAGATCAATCCGCCCACTTGTGCGACGGCCTCGGTGACTGTCTGGCACACCAGGGCCATGCGATACCGGGTCAACATGCGGGCTCGACCGCCGGATAGGTCACTCCGGTGAGGTTTTCCGACTGCTGCCACAGTCGACCACACTCGTCCACATCGAGGGCCAGTCTGTTCAGTTTGGCGAAGGTGACGCCGCCGCCGGCGGTTTCGTACAGGCCGCGGGGCCCGTAGTAGGTCGCCCCGGCGGCATCCGGCGAGACCGCAGCGTAGAGCGTGGGCTTGATACCCTCGTCCACCTCGAGCCACATGAACGGCAGCAACCGCCAGGTCGCCTGAGTGAGCCGACTGGTCAGCGTGGGCTTGTCGAGGCCGTACGATGCGCCGCTGAGCAGATTCGTCTTGCTGAGGCCGGGGTGCGCGGCGTTCGATGCGATACCCCACCCGCCCGCCTGGCTGCGCCGGTCGAGCTCGAAGGCGAACATCAACTGCGCGAGCTTCGCGACCCCGTAGGAGTACATCGCCTTGTATCCACCGGTGGCATTGACGTCGTCGAAGCGAAGGTTCCGCTGCGTGGCCGCGATGCTGCTGACCGTCACCACACGGCCGCCGCGCAAGAGTGGCAGCAGCCGTCCGGTAAGTGCGAAGTGCCCTAAATGATTGGCGCCGAACTGTAATTCGAACCCGTCGCTGGTCTGCTGACGGGTCGGTGGGGTCATCACACCGGCGTTGTTGACCAGCACATCGACCCACCGGCCGTCGCTGGTCAGCCCGTCGGCGAACGCCTCGACGCTGGCCAGCGAGGCCAGGTCTATCGTCTTGACGCTCACCTGCGCCGCCGGGTTCGATTGGCGGATCTTCGCGGCGGCGGCTTCGCCCTTGGTGCTGCTGCGCACCGCCATCACCACGTCGGCGCCCGCCGCCGCGAGCCGCTTCGCCAGCCCGAAGCCCAGTCCGCTGTTCGCCCCCGTGACGACGACGTGCTTGCCGGACAGGTCCGGCACCGCCAGCGTCAGGTCAGGGCGGTTCACCACGTCACCGGCAGTTCGTGCATGCCGTAGGCCAGCGCGTCGTGCTTGAACGGCAAGTCGCTGACCGGTCCCACCGGTTGCAGCGTGGGGATGCGCCGGAACAGCGTGGGCAGCACGATCTGCAGTTCCATCCGGGCCAGTTGGCCGCCGACGCACGAATGCCGGCCGTAGCCGAGCGCGACGTTGGGTCCGTCGTCGCGATCGAGCTTGAGCTGGTCGGGCTGCGGGAACTGGCGCGGGTCCCAGTTGGCCGGCGCGACATCAAGGATGATGCCTTCACCGGCCCGGATGACGTCGCCGCCCACCTCGATGTCCTCGGTCGCGATGCGCCGCTGGCCGGTCTGGATGATGCTGCAGTACCGCAGCAGTTCCTCGACGGCGACCGCGACGACCTTCGGGTCCTCCGTGTCGCGCAGCATCGCCAACTGCTCGGGGTTGTCGAAGAGTGCCGCGATGCTGACGGAAATCTGACCGGCAGTCGTCTCGTGCCCGGCGATCAAGACTCCGGTGGCGAGCTGGGCCGCCTCTTTCAGGGAGATCTCTTCGGCCTTCACCCGTTCGGCAAGATCGGATACCAGGTCTTCGGCGGGATCGTCCATCTTCTTCTCGAGCAGCGCTTTGAGGTATCTCGCCAGTGCGCCAGCGCCTTTCGCGGCATCCTCGGCGGTGGCATCGCGGGCCATGCCCATGTTGGACTGCTCCTGGAAGAAGTCCGCATCCTCGTAGGGCACCCCGAGCAGATGGCTGATCACGAGCGACGGCACCGGCAGAGCCAGCCCGCTGACCAGATCGGCGGGCTGTGGTCCGGCCAGGATGGCGTCGATGTGCTCGTCGGTGATCTTCTGCACGGCCTCGCGCAGGGCTTCGACCCGCCGGAACGTGAACGGCTTGGACAGCATGCGGCGATAGAAGGTGTGTTCCTCGGCATCGGAGGTGAAGACCGAACGGGGACGTCGGTGGACCGTCGACTTCATCCCCTCGTTCCAGTGCGGATAGCCCTCTTTGCGGTCGTCGACGCTGGCCCGGCCGTCGGCGAACAACGCGCGGATCGCCTCGTATCCGGTGATCAACCACGGCGTGCTGCCATCCCAGATCCGCACCCGGGCCATCTGGGCGGATTGGTTGACTGCCAACGACTCTGGCGGCGGCGCGAACGGCAGCCCGGCCGCGCGACTCATCGGGAACTCGGGCACATCCGAAGTGTCAGCCGCAGTCACAGGTCTCAGTGAACAACACCCGACGCAGTAAATCAATCAATTTATTTGATTGGCTGTGGGCCGTCCATTGGGATTTCGGCGCGCAAACCGGCGCTGGCGGGCGAACGAAAGCGCGCCGAAAACTGCTGAGCTACCCGGCCGCGACCAGGCCGGCCGGCACCGCCTCGATGCGGGCCGGGACGTGCTTGTGCCACGGTGTGCCGGCGTAGGGGTCGCGCCAGTCGGTAGAGGTCAGCGCGTTCGGGGCGACCCCGGGGACCCGGGTGTGCCCGTCGGCGTCGACGAAGTCGAGCCCGAATCCGTTGGGCAGTGCGGCGTGCCCGGCCAGCATGGTTTCGCTGACCTCGACGACGGCCTCGGCGCTGCCGGCGGCGGTGGTGATCCGCGCGCGCCCACCATCGACCAGGCCCAGGGCTTGGGCGTCCTCGACGCTGACCCGCAGCGCACCGTCAGCGTCGCGTTTGCGCCAGGACGGATCGCGCAGGATGTCGTTGGCGGTGAACGCACGCCGCTCGCCGGCGGACAGCACGATCGGGAACTCCGGACTGGTCAGCTCCTGACCGGCGCCGGCCAACCCCCGAATGTCGTCGAGCATCTCCGGGATCACCAGCTTGATCTTGCGGTCGGCGTGGCTCATCAGTGCCCAGTCGTCGGCGTACTCGTGCACGCTGAACGTCACCCCTGACTTGCTGGCCAGGATCGCGTCGAACAGCGCGTTGCCGTCGGCATGACCGGCGCGCCGTACCGCGTCGGGGTAGGTGACGGCGGCCTTCTGCGCCAAGCCCCACAAGGCGGCCGCGCCGGCCAGCCGGTCGGGCAGCGTCGGACCCAGCGTCTCGTAGAGCACGTAGGGCAGCACCTTGCCCAGCGCCGGATTGGCGGCCAGCTCGGTGAAGAACGCACCGGTGTAGGCCTCGCGGCCCGCAGCGGCGGCCTCGCGCAGCGGACGCAGGTCGTCATCGCTCACCACATCCAGCGCGCGCACCAGTCGCGCCCAGATCTCCGGCTCGGGAAGTGTGCCGGGAATCGGCTCGAAAAGTGGATGCCGCAAGTGAAACTCGTTGCGCGGGAACTCGAAGTTGAAGAACGTGGCTTCGGGCTTCTCGAATTGGCTGGCCGCCGGCAGTACGTAGTGCGCCAACCGTGCCGTCTCGGTCATCGCCACGTCGATCACCACCAGCAACTCCAGCGATTCGAAGGCGGCACGGCAGGTTTCCGAGTCGGCAATGGAGTGGGCGGGATTGGCGCTTTCGACGATCATCGCCCGGAACCGATCCGGGTGGTCGGTCAAGATCTCCTGCGGCACGACGTTGGACGGCACCAGACCGGCGATGATCGGCGCGCCGGTCACCGGGGAGCGCCCGACACCGCTGAGACTGAACAGCGGGGCGAATGACGAATGCAGATGCTGCCCACCTCGTTTGGCGAAACTGCCAGTCAGGATCCACAACAGCTTGTTGAGGTAGGAGCACAATGTGCTGTTCGGCGCCTGCTGCACCCCGAGGTCCTCGAAGACGGCGACGGACTCGGCGCCGGCGATGCGCCGCGCGGCCGCCCGTAACAACTGCTCATCGACACCGCTGCGCTGCGCATACTCCCCGACGGGGATTGTCTTGAGCACCTCCCGGACGTCCTCGGCGCCGTCGACGTGCTCGGCGAGGAAGGTTTCGGCACAGAGGTTTTCCTGTACCAGCACCGCCGCCAGCGCCGCCAGGCACCAGGCGTCCGTGCCCGGCCGCACCCGTAGATGGAAGTCCGCCATCTTCGCGGTGTCGGTCACCACCGGGTCGATGACGATCATCGAGCGGGCGGGATCCTTGGCGATATCGTTGAGCACCGTGCGCGCCCGCGGAAAGCTCTGCGACATCCACGGGTTCTTGCCCACGAACACCGACACTTCGGCGTGCTCGAACTCGCCTCGGGTGTGCCCGCCGTACAGCTGCATATCCACCCAGTTCTCGCCGGTCTTCTCCTGGGCCAGGGCATTGGATCGGTATCGCGAACCGATCAGCTTGAGAAAGGAACTGCTGTAGGCACCGCCGAGGTGGTTACCCTGACCGCCGCCGCCGTAGTAGAAGATCTTCTCCCCGCCGTAGGCGTCGGCGATCCGTTTGAACCCCGCCGCGATCTCGGTGATGGCGGTGTCCCAGGAGATCTCCTCGTAACTGCCATCGGCCCGGCGGCGCATCGGCGAGGTCAGCCGGGCGCGGTTGTTCTGGTAGTGGTCCAGGCGGAGCGCCTTGTTGCAGGTGTAGCCCTGCGAGGCGGGGTTGTCCTTGTCTCCGCGGATTCGGGCCAGCGTGCGGCCTTCGGTCTGCACGACGATGCCGCAGTTGCATTCGCACAGGATGCAGGCGGTGGGGTGCCAGTCAGCGGACATCGGGACTTCCTTCTCTCAGTGCGGCTTCGAGTAGTTCGCGCAGCAGTCGATGGACGGCGTCGAGAGGCTTGAGGTCCCGGGCCGCGCGGGCCAGCACGATGGCGCCCTCCAGGGCTGCGGTCACCGAGACCGCCAGGTCCTGGGCGCGGTCCTCGGCGATTCCGTCGACGACGAGCCGCTGCGCGATCAGGTCGTTCCACCGGGCGAATGCCGCGGCCGCCCGCTCGACTGTCGGGTTGGGCTTTTCCGGTTCGCCGGACTCGATCGCGACGGCCAGCACCGGACAGCCGGCGCGATAGTCGGTCTCGATCAGATTCTTGCGATAGAAGCGGGTCAACCCGTCGAGCATCTCGACGCTGGTGTCCGCCTTGGCCAGCCGGGCGGCGACGAAGTCGGCCACGTAGTCGACGGCCTCGCAGACCAACTGGGTGCGACCGCCGGGGAAGTAGTGGTACGCCGAGCCGCGTGGTGCTCCGCTGTGCGCCAGGACGTCAGCGATCGCCGTCGACTGCGCTCCGCGTTCACGGATCAGCAGTGCGGCGGAGGCGACCATCCGGTCACGCGGGCTCGTCATGCCTATGTATGCAACCATACATAATGACGCAACGCCAGCGTCGATTCTGCGGCCAGCGCGCTATTCGGCGCGTACGGCGGGCTCCCACCGCAGAATGGATGCGCGCAGCGCAGTCTCGACGAGATGGGGGCCTGATGATCTGCGAACGTCGCGATGGGCCGATCGTCTGGGTGTCGTTCGACCGGCCAGAGCGCCTCAATGCGTTCACCGGGCCGGCCTACCGCGATCTGCACACCGTCCTGCGGCGCTGCCAGGCCGACGGCGAGATCCGGGCGGTGATTCTGACCGGGCGGGGACGGGCATTCTCGGTGGGTGCCGACCGGTCGCTGTTGGACCCGAATACTCCCGACGAGGACCGGCGGATCGCCGGCGACGAGTTCACCGTGCTGCTCGACGTTCTCGCCACGTTCAACAAGCCGCTTTTCGCGGCGGTCAACGGGCTTGCGGTGGGGTTCGGCGCGACGATGCTGCTGTATTGCGATGTCGTGCTCGTCGCCGAATCGGCCCGCATGCGACTGCCGTTCACCGAATTGGGAATTGTCCCGGAGGCCGGAAGTTCAGTGCTGCTGGCGGGTCGGGTCCGGTGGGCCGACGCTATGTGGTCGGTGTTGTCCAGTGAGTGGATCGATGCCGAGGCCGCGCACGCCATGGGCCTGGCGTTGCGGGTGATACCCGATGCCGACCTGCTCGAGGCGGCCGCGGCCGCCGCAAACACCGTCGCCCGGCTCGACCCGGCCGCCGTCGCGGCCACCAAGCGGCTGATGACCGCGGGCCGCGGTGAGATTGCGCGCCAGGCGATTTCACGTGAACTGTCCGAAATGCGTGACCTCGCCAGCCGAGCGGCGAGATGACGGACGTCAGACCGCGGCGAAGTTGACCGTAGCGGTGGCGGCCAATTCGTTGTCCTCGCCGCGGTGGATATCGACTTGGACGACCACCGAGCGCTTGCCGGTGCGCAGGATCGTGGCCACTGCGCGGGCCGGGCCGACCTTGATCGGCCGCAGGTAGCGAATGAAGAGGTCGGTAGTGGCGATGCCGAACCCGAACGGGGTCGCGCGGGAGGCGAGTTGCCCGGCGGCCACATCGGCCATGGTGGCGATCAACCCGCCCTGCAGGCCGCCGGCGGTGTTGGTGGTGCGCTCGTCCACCGGCATCTCCATGACGAACGAGCCGTCGTCGGACTCCACGGTGTGCAGGCCGAGCTGGTCGAACAACTCCCGGAGGGAGCGCGGTGCCGTCATGGAGAACGACGTTACCGCGCAACCGCCGATCAGCCTGCCTGCACCTTCGCGGCGGCGGCCTCCGGCATCGGCTCGTAGCGGGCGAAATTCCGGGTGAACCACGCCGAACCGTGGGTCAGGCTGCGCAGGTCGATGGCATATCGGGTCAGCTCCACCTGCGGCACCTCGGCGCGGATCACGGTGTGGCTATCGCGGGCCTGTTCGGTGCCCAGCACCCGGCCACGGCGCCCGGACAGGTCGCCCATCACGGCACCGACGAGTTCGTCGGGCACCTCGATGGTGACCTCGTCGACTGGCTCCAGCAGATTGATCCGGGTTGCGGCGGCGGCCTCCCGTAACGCGAGTGCGCCGGCCATCTGGAAGGCCATGTCGGACGAGTCGACGCTGTGCGCCTTGCCGTCGGTGAGGGTGACCCGGATGCCGACGACGGGATAGCCGGCGTGCACGCCTTTTTCCATCTGGGCGCGCACCCCTTTCTCCACACTCGGAATGAATTGGCGGGGCACCGCACCGCCGACGACCTTGTCGACGAATTCGAAGCCGGTGCCCTCGGGCAGCGGCTCCACCTCGACATCGCACACCGCGTACTGGCCGTGCCCGCCGGATTGCTTGACGTGGCGACCGTGTCCCTTGGCCGAGCCGCCGAAGGTCTCACGCAGCGGGATTCGCACCTCGACGGTGTCGACGTTGACGCCGTAGCGGTTGGCCAGCGCGTCGAGTACGACACCCGAGTGCGCTTCACCCATGCACCACAGCACGATCTGGTGCGTCTCCGGGTTCTGTTCGATACGCAGTGTGGGGTCCTCGGCCGCCAGCCGAGCCAACCCGGTCGACAGCTTGTCCTCGTCGGTCTTGGTCCGGGCCTGGATCGCCACCGGAAGCAACGGCTGGGGCATCGCCCACGGCTTGAGCAGCAGCGGATCGGCCTTGTCGGACAACGTGTCTCCGGTCTCCGCGCGGGTCAGCCGACCGATCGCGCAGATATCGCCGGCGACCACCTGGCCGGCCGGCCGCTGATGTTTGCCCAGTGGGAACGACAGCGTGCCGATGCGCTCGTCCTCGTCGTGATCGGCGTGCGTGTTCGCTTCGAAGAAGGCCGAAAAATGGCCCGACACATGCACTGTCGTGTCGGGCCTGATGGTGCCGGAGAACACCCGGACCAGACTGACCCTGCCGACGTAGGGATCCGATGTCGTCTTGACCACCTCGGCCAGTAGCGGCCCGTCCGGATCGCAGGACAACCCCGCGCGCGCCACACCGTGTGGGTTGTAGACCTCGGGCAGCACATGTTCGGGCGGGGAGGGAAAGCCGCGGGTGGCGACTTCGAGAAGTTCATACGTGCCCACCCCGGTGCCACTGCACACCGGGATGACCGGGAAGAAGGAGCCGCGCGCGACCGCCTTCTCCAGGTCGTTGATCAGGACCGCCTCGTCGATCACCTCGCCGCCGAGGTAGCGCTCCATCAGGGACTCGTCTTCGGACTCCTCGATGATGCCTTCGATGAGCGGACCGCGATGCTCGGCGATCGCCTCGGCATAGGCGTCGTCGGGCGGGTGCACGGTTCGGGTGCCGTCGCGGTAGTCGTACTGGCTGCCCGACAGCAGCCCCACCAGTCCGTTCTCGGTCGGCAGGTAGAGCGGCAGGACTTTTTCGCCGAACGCTTCCCGGGTCGCGCGCAGCGCGACGGCATAGTTGGCGCGGGCATGGTCGAGCTTGGTGATCGCCACCGCCCGCGGCATGCCGACGTCGTCGCACTCGTGCCACAGCGCGCGGGTCGCGTCGTCGATGCCCTCGTTGGCGGCGATCACGAACAGCGCACATTCGGCTGCCCGCAGGCCGGCCCGCAGCTCGCCGACGAAGTCGGCGTACCCGGGTGTGTCGATCAGGTTGACCTTGATGCCGTCGTGGGGGATGGGTGCCAGCGCAAGCCCCACCGACCGTTGCTGGCGGATGGCCGCGTCATCGAAGTCGCACACCGTCGTCCCGTCGATGACCGAACCCGGTCGGGACAGCACCCCGGACGCGACCAGGAGTCCCTCGACGAGAGTGGTCTTGCCGGCGCCGGACGGGCCGACGAGAACGACGTTGCGAACGGCGGACGGACTGTCCGCGGCGGGAGCCGATCGGGCGGCCTGAGAAGTGTTCGTCTTGTCAGCCATGACGTACCTCCTGGCGCATGAAGCACCGAATCGATATCACCCACCATTCACCCCATCGCGGCGTGCGCACAAGAAAACAGCGGAATCAGGCCAGCGGCGCCGACATTCGAGTGGGCTCGAGGCGGCCGCGCAGCACCTCCGATGCACACTCGGTCCAGTGCGCGCGCTCGCCCGCGTCGGCTTTGCGCAGGGCCACATCCGAGCACAGCGCGCGCTGCGCGGTGGCTTTGGCCCGATCGGCCAGTCGCGCAGCCTCGTTGACGGCGTCACCGATCACGGTGTACTCGTAGCGGTGCTCGGCGCCGATGTTCCCGGCGAACACCGGCCCGGCGGAGACCCCGATGCCGAAGTCCACCACCGGGAGCCGGCGCAGGGCGACCGTCAGGGCGCGGGCGGTCGCCAATGCGTCGGCGGCCGACCGGGTGTTGGGCAGTGGGGCACCGAATACCGCCAGCACCGCGTCGCCCTGGAACTTGTTGATCAGCCCGTGGCGCTCGTCGACGGCGGCGACGACGATCTGGAAGAAATCGTTGAGCACGTCGGCCACCTCGGCCGGTGACCGGCTCTGGGCCAATTGGGTCGAGCCGACGAGGTCGACGAACAGGACGGCGGCCTCGCGTACCTCGCCGGTGAGGGCGTCCGCGTCGCTGACCGCCCGCAGCGCCACATCCGTTCCGACGTAGCGGCCGAACAGATCGCGGAGCCGGTCGCGCTCGGCCAGACCGGCAACCATCCGGTTGAATCCGCTCTGCAGGCGCCCGATCTCGGAGCGCTCGTAGACCTCGACCCGGGTGGTGATCTGGCCGCGCTCGACCTTGGCCATGGCCTCGACGACGTCGTGCACGGGATCGGAGATCGAGACGGCGACGATCGCCATCCCGCGAAGCCCGACGAAAACCGAGATCACCGAGAGCGCGATCACCGGGATCTCGATCGAGGCCGTCTTCTCGATGATCCAACCGTTGGACCGCATGATCACCACGACCGCGATCCCGATCGTGGGCAGTGCACTGCTCATCAGCCACATCAGCAGCAGCCGCGCCAGCACGCCCGGTACGGTGTCGCGGCCGGTGAGGCTGGTCGCGGCGGCGGTGATCGGGCGCATCGGCCGCTGGATGAACAGCAGTGCCGCGCCGGTCGATGTGGTGATGCCCAACAGCACCGACATCCCGATCAGCCACGCGGCCACCGCACCACCGTCGCGATTGACGATGAACAGCACCACACCGCTGATCGCCCAGAGGGTGGTCAGCATCGCGGCTTGGTTGCGCAGAAACCGCTGGACGAACCGTCGGTCGTCGTCGTCGGGCGCCTCCCCGGCAGTGAACCAGCGCAGCTTGCGATCGACGATCACAACGGCATAACCGATGGAGCCGCCGAAGCCGAGGACCGACAGGACGATCGCGGCGATCAGGGTGTCGGTCTGGAACACGGTGTCGGCGGCGGCGACCAGATCGTGGCGCAGCGGCATGACCAAAGCGGTCAACTCGACCGCGGCCAGGATCTGGGCCAGCACGAGTGCGGCGGCGTAGCGGACCTTGAGCCTGCTCGCCGTCATGGTCCAAACGCTACTGGGACGGCGCTGCAGAATCACGCTCTCTGAAAGTGAGAGTTGCACTTCCGAAGCAGAGTCCCGCTGCGTAACATCCGCGCTGTGAAGTTCGGGATTCCGCTGGGTGGCGTGCACCCCGGCCTGTGGCGTGACGTGACGGTGCGGGCCGAAGAGCTCGGATATGAATCGGTCTGGTTGCCCGAACATCTGGTGCTACCAGCCACGATGTCGGGCAGTCCACATCACGGTGACAGTCATCCGCCCATCCCCCCGCAGACCCCGATGTACGACGCGATCGCCTACCTGTCCTATCTCGCCGGCCAGACCAGCACGATCCGCCTGGGCACCTACGTCTACAACATCGGGCTGCGGCATCCGTTCGTCAGCGCCCGCGCGGCCACCACCCTGGACATCGTCTCTGGTGGCCGGTTCGACTTCGGTGTCGGCGCGAGTTGGCTGCGTGAGGAGTGGGACGCCGCGGGGCTGGACTTCACCACCCGCGGTGCCCGTGTCGACGAGGCGCTGAGAGTGTGCCGGGCGCTGTGGACCGACGCGGTGGTGGAGCACCACGGCCGCTTCTTCGACTTCGATCCGGTGGCGTTCGAACCCAAGCCCGTTCAGCCGGGTGGTCCGCCGATCCACGTTGGCGGTGACGGCCTGCCGGCGTTGCGGCGGGCGGCACGTTTCGGTGCCGGCTGGATTCCGATGAACCACACCCTGGAACAGATTCCTGGGTCGGTGCGGAAACTGTCGACACTGTGGGCCGAGCACGGCCGGACCGGTCGGCCCGAGGTCACCACATCGGCCCCGGCCGATTCGCCCGCGGATGTTGCGCGGGCCGCCGACGCGGGTATCGACCGGATGATCGTCATGCCCTGGCGGCGCACCCGGGAAGCCCTCGACGGCATCGCGCGCTTCGCCGACGAAATCTTGACCGCAACACGGACCGGCTAGCGCGGTGACGATCGCGCCGTCGGACATCCTGCTCACCGATCGGGTGGCGGTCGTGACCGGCGGAGGGGCCGGCATCGGCCGCGGCATCGCCGACGGGCTGGCTCGATTCGGTGCGAAAGTCGCGATCTGGGACCGTGATCCGCAGGTCTGTGCCGACACCGCCAGGGAGCTGGGAGTGCTCGGCCTCGTCGTCGACGTACGTGACGCCGAGCAGGTCGACGGCGCACTGGACCGCACCTGCGCGGAGCTCGGGCCGGTGGACATCCTGGTCAACAACGCCGGCGGAGTGTTCGCCTCACCGCTGTTGGACACCAGTGAGAACGGTTGGGATGCCTTGTACCGGGCTAATCTTCGCCACGTGCTGTTGTGTACGCAGCGGGTCGCCCGGCAGCTGGTCGCCGGCGGGCGCGGCGGCAGTGTCATCTCGCTGACGTCCATCGAGGGCGTGCGGGCCGCACCCGGTTACGCGGCTTACGCCGCGGCGAAGGCCGGGGTCATCAACTACACCAGGACGGCGGCCTTCGAGCTGGCACCGCACGGTATCCGGGTCAATGCCATCGCACCCGACATCACCGTCACCGAGGGTCTGCTCCGGCTGTCCCCGGACGGGATCCGCCCCGAGCTCAGCCAGGCGGTCCCGCTGGGGCGGCTCGGCGAGGTGGACGAGATCGCCTCGGCGGCAGTCTTTCTCGCTTCCGATATGGCCCGCTACATCACCGGCCAGACCTTGCACGTGGACGGCGGAACGCAGGCTGCGGGCGGGTGGTACCACCCAACGGACGGCGGCGCAGCGCGGTTCGGCCCCGGCTGAGCCGGCTACCGCTGCGGCATCTCCAGGAACTGGACGACTTTCTCCAGAGGCTTCGAGGGCGTAATGCCGCACCGGCGCCTCGACGCTGTAGACGATGGCCCCGCCCAGGACCAGTGCACTGGTCAGCAGAATGACGGCCCACAAAGACCAGGAAGGTCCGACGTCGGTGGTGGCCTGGATCAGGCGTTCGGTGCGGGCCGTGCTGATGTGGTTGAGGGAGTCCATGGACGAGGACAGAAATGCCTTCTGCGTGTCGTCGCGGGGCACGGTGCCCTCGTATGCGGTGTAAAGGCGGCCGAGTGCGGTCTCGGCTTCGGGCAGGACACGGCCCTCGGCGGCCAGCGGCCACTCGGCGATGGCGGCGCTCTCGTAGTCCAACAGGTGTTGGTGGATCCGGTCCTGGTCGGCCTGGTCGAAGGCGGAAAGGTATCTGACCAGCTGCACCCCGGCCGCGCCTTCGGCCCTGGTGTCGGCTCCGGCGTCGGAGAGCTGACCCCACAGTGCATGGACGATGAAGCCCACGAAGAAGGCGTACACCATCCCGATGACTCCGAAGGCGAACTTCATCACATCGTTGTGCTCGGCGGCACGCAGCCGGGGAAACCGGTGCCGGATGAACACCTGGATGAGCACCGCCGCACCGGCGACGACCAGCACAACGGCGACGAACAGCAGCCACGCCGGGAAGTTGCTCACCAGCCAACGCGTCACACGTCACGCTCCTGTCTTTGGCGATCACCGGCCGGAACGGCTCGACTCTAAGTGCCCGCGGCGGGATAGCGGCCCACTTCGTCAGGAATTCGCCAGGCGCGCTTACCGCATTCCCGGCCATCCAGCGATCCGGCAATCGTATGGTGTAGGGGTGATCGCCGGCGCGGTGATCACCATTGACGCCCAGGAGGATGTGGTGATCCGTCGGCCTGAAAATCCGCTGATGACAAGGCAATTCACCCCTCGAGGAACCGTCGCCGGGATAGCCGGATGACCGCGGCGACGGATCGGCCGTTGGCGGGCAAGGTCGCCTACGTGACCGGCGGGGCCAGGGGACAGGGCCGGGCCCACTGTGTCCGGCTGGCCCGGGCCGGCGCGAACATCGTCACCATCGACGCCTGCGGGCCGGTGGGCAACCACATCGGCTACGAGCCGGCCGCGCCCGAGGATCTGGCCGAGACCGTCCGGCTGGTCGAGGACGAGGGCGTCAAGATCAGCGCCGACCGGGTCGACGTGCGCGACCTCGCCGGGCAGAGGCGGGTAATCTCCGGCGCCATAGAGCAATTCGGCCGCCTCGACGTCGTCGTGGCCAACGCTGGAGTGATGAGCTGGGGACGGGCTTGGGAGATTCCTCCCGAGATGTGGCAGGAGATCATCGACATCAACCTGACCGGGTTCTTCAACACGGTGCAGGCATGCGTTCCGGCGATGATCGAAGCCGGCAACGGTGGGTCGATCATCGCGATCAGTTCTTCGGCCGGGATCAAGTCGGTTCCCGGCGCAGGGCACTACTGCGCCAGCAAGTTCGGCGTTGTGGGACTGGCGAACTCGTTGGCGCTGGAGTTGGGGGAGTACGGGATCCGGGTCAATTCGGTGCACACCTACGGTGTCGACACCGCGTTGGGCAATGACCTGTCGATGTACGAGATCTTCCAGAAGCACCCGCAGTACATCCACAGCTTTTCCCCGGGTGCACTGCCCACCGACTCCTTGATCGCGCCGCATCAGGTCAGTGAGGTGGTGCTGTTCCTGGCGAGCGACGCCTCGGCGCTGTTGACAGCCGCCCAGATTCCGGCCGACAAAGGCTATATGAAGGTTTGATCGTCGAATCCCGAGCCGAGCGGAACCTCAGGGCGGGATTGGGCCCGATTTTCCGCCGTGGCGTTACGTTCGTGGAGTAGGCACGCAGCTGACTAACTCTGAGCGCCGAGGCTTTCGACGGCGAGCTCCTTGGCCCACCGGTAGTCGGCCTTGCCCGCGGGCGAGCGCACGACTTTGTCGGTGCGGATGAATGCCTTCGGCAGTTTGTACTGTGCGATGTGGGCACGGCAGGCCTCGGCAAGCTCATCATCGGTGGCGCTGCGGCCTTCGGCGAACTGGACGATGGCGACCACTTCGCTGCCCCATCGTTCGGAGGGCCGCCCGGCCACGACGACGTCGTACACCGCCGGATGGCTGGCGACGGCACGCTCGACCTCCTCGGCGAAGATCTTCTCGCCGCCGGAGTTGATGGTCACCGAGTCGCGGCCGAGGAGCTCGATCTGGCCGTCGGCCAGGAACCGGGCCCGGTCGCCGGGCACCGACCAGCGCACTCCGTCGATGGTGGGGAAGGTTCGCGCCGACTTCTCGGCGTCATTCAGATAACCCAGCGGTACGTAGGCCCGCCGAGCAAGCCAGCCCTCTCCGTCGCCCGGCTGCAGGACCCGGCTGAAATCCGTTGCGATGATGGCGGTGTCGTGCTGGGGAGTGAAGGTGGCCGCCTTCTGCTCGACACCCTTGGCTGCCATCGTGGTCATCTGCATTCCGGTCTCGGAAGCACCGACCGCGTCGAGCACCATCAGGTTCGGCAACGCGGCCAGCAGCCGCTCGCGCACCGTTGGTGACAGCGGCGCCCCGCCGTTGGTGATCGTCACCAGGCCGGAGAGGTCGTACTTGCCGGTCTCGATCTCGTCGAGAAGCGGCCGGGCGATCGCGTCGCCGACCACCGGGATGCTCAGCACCCGTTCGCGTTCGGCCAACCGCATCACCGCCGGGGCGTTGAGACGGTCGACGTCGTCGGGCAACACCATCCAGCCGCCGGTGCTGAACATGTTGAAGGCGGCCCACTGCGCCGCACCGTGCATCAGCGGCGGAATCATCAGGATCGACCGGAATCCCGCATTGGCGCGGGCCTGTTCGGCAAGCTCGGCATAGGACTCCAGCGACTTCTCGGCCCCGAACGGCCTGCCACCCATCGCGGACATGAAGATGTCGTGTTGGCGCCACAGCACGCCCTTGGGCATACCGGTGGTGCCGCCCGTGTAGAGGATGTAGAGGTCGTCGCCGCTGGGGGTGGGCATGCCCCCGGCCGGGGCGGGGGTGGTGACGATCGATTCGTAGTCCACCGCACCGGCCAGCAGCTCGTTGCCGCTAGCGTCGGCGACCTGGATGAGCACCCGCAGTTCGGGCAACCGGTCGCGGATGGAGGCGACGTGCGGGGCGAACTCGGCGCCGTAGACCAGCGCTTTGGCCTTGGAGTCGGTGAGTAGGTAGAGGAGCTCTTCCTCGACGTAGCGGTAGTTGACGTTGAACGGCGCGACGCGGGCCCGGTAGCCGGCGATCATCGCCTCCAGGTACTGGTTGCCGTTGCGCAGGTAGAGCCCGATGTGGTCCTGGCCGGACTGGTGCGGGGCGAGTTGGTCACGCTCGGTGTGGCAGCCCAGCCCCTGGGTGGTGAGGTAGTGCGCGACACCGTCGATGCGGGCGTCCATCTGCGCGTACGTCCAGCGATGATCGCGCCAGATCAGCGCTTCATGATCAGGCAGGGTCTCGGCGACGGTATGAAACACCGACGAAAGGTCGAAGCTGACGTCGTTGCTCATCGGCGCTCCTTCGTGGGACCCAGACTAGAACGCGTTCTAGTCTGCCACGGCACAGACCGCCAGCTTGGTGCGGAACGTCACCCAGCGGGACCGCACCAAGCCAGCGTGGTGGCTAGCTCGCCTCGCCGCGCCGCACGAACAGCGCCAGGACCGCGCCGATCCCCGCCGCGGCGGCCCCCACCCACATCGACAGCTGCAGTCCGGACATGAATGCCTCGTGACTTCCGCTGGCGATCGTGGCGGTCAGCTGCGGCGGGGCGCCCGGGATCGACGGTGCCAACCCCTTGGACACCAACTCCTTTGCCGGAGCCAGTTTTTCGGCGATCGGAGCGGGGGTGCCCGCGGCGGCCAGCTTGTCGACGAGGGTCGAGCCGACCTTACTGGAGAGCACCGAACCCAGGATCGTGGTGCCCAGCACGGCCCCCAGTTGCACCGAAGTACTTTGCAGGCCGCCCGCGACCCCGGCATCGTCGACCGGCGCGTTTCCGACGATGGCGTCTGAGCTCGCGGTCAACACCAGCCCGACGCCGGTGCCCAGGAGGGCGAACGCCGGCCAGATCGCGCCGTAGCCGGAGTCGGTCTGCAGCCGGCTCAGCAGCGCGAGCCCGCCCGCGACGCCGAGCAGGCCGCTGACCATCGCCGGGCGCGGGCCGAACCGCTCGGTGAGGACACCTGACAGCGGGGCCATGACCATCATGGCGGCGCTCAGCGGGAGGGTGCGCACACCGGTCTCCACCGGGCTCCAGCCCTGCAGGTTCTGCAGGTAGAGCGTCATGAAGAACAGGGCACCGAAGAGCGCGAAGAAATTGATGGTGACAACCGCGGCGCCGATCGACAGTGACGGGTTGCCGAACAATCGCAGGGGCAGCATCGGGTCGGCGGTGTGCCGTTCGACGATGACGAAGGCGCCCATCAGGACGCAGCCGCCGATCAGGAAGGCAACCGTCTGCGGGTCCAGCCACCCCCATTCCGGTGCCTTGATCAGCCCGTACACCAGCAGGAACAGGCTGCCGGACAGGGTGAGGATGCCCGCCACGTCCAGTCGGGCCCGCTCGTCGCTGCGGCTCTCGATGATGGCGGCAGCGCCGATGAGCACCGCGATCACCGCGATCGGCACGTTGATGTAGAAGACGGACTCCCAGCTGAGGTGTTCTACGAGAACGCCACCCAGGACAGGCCCGGCGGCCACCGACACCCCGGTCGCGGCACCCCAGATCCCGATCGCGGCATTGAGTTTGTGCGGCGGGAAGGCGTTGCGGATGATCGCCAGCGTGCTGGGCATGAGCAGAGCGCCGAACACCCCCTGCAGCGCGCGCAGGGCGATCACGCCGCCGACCGTGCCGACGATGCCGATGCCGACGGAGGTGACGGCGAATCCGACGACGCCGACACCGAAAGCCAGGCGACGGCCGAACATGTCGCCGAGTTTGCCGCCGAAAATCAGCAGCGAGGCGAGGCTCAACAGGTAGGCGTCGGTGATCCACTGCAGGTCGGACAGCGACGCGTCGAGGTCGGTGGCGATCCGCGGGTTGGCGATGGCGACGACGGATGCGTCGAGGCCGACCATGATGACCCCGACGGACACGGCGGCCAGAATCCACCACGGATTGCCGCGTAGGCCCTGCCTCGGTCGCGCGTGGCGCGCGTGTGCGGGGCGCTGAACTGTGGTGATGGCCACGGTTCGACTCCTTTCAGTAAGTGGAGGCATTCCACCACTTATTTTCCGTCGACCCTAGCGACAAATGGTGGAATGCCTCCACTTCCGGGCGTACGCTGGTGGGGTGATTCCTGGCGCACACAGGGGTGCGGAGCGATCCAGGCCACTGCGGGCTGACGCTGAACGCAATCGGGAGCGGATCGTGACCGCGGCCGCCCGACTGTTTGCTGAACAGGGCCTGTCAGTTCCCTTGGAAGACGTGGCTCGGGTTGCCGGCGTGGGCGTGGCCACGCTGTATCGGCGCTTCCCGACCCGTACCGATCTGGCGATCGCGGCGTTCGAACGCAACATGACGTCCTACGAGGACGCGGTCGACAAGGCCCTGAACAATCCGGTGGCCTGGGACGGCTTCCGTGACCTCGTATACGAGGTGTGTGCGCTGCAGGCGTCCGATCCAGGTCTGCGGGCGCTGCTCACCACGGCGTTTCCGGCCAGCTCGGTGATCGAGCAGCGCGCCACCGAAGCGGTGGACAAACTCGGCCAGGTCATCTGCCGCGCTCAAAAGGACGGAATGCTGCGCCCGGACATCGGTGTGGGTGACATCGTGGTGATGTTGCTGGCAAATACCGGGGTGCTTGAAGCCACCCGGGAGCACGCACCCAACGCCTGGCGCCGATTCGCCGCGCTGATGGTCGACTCGTTCCGGGTCGGGCCGCACGAAGCGCTGCCGCCGCCCACCTCCGCCGAAGAGCTCCGCAGCTCGATCGCCATGCTCACCGGGGACACCTTGCGGATCGAATCCCTGCCGCCGACGGAACCAGGAGTGGTCCATGACTGACCGCCCGACCATTGACTTCCCAGCCCGGATCGGCGTGTGGTGGGCCAGCGAGAGCTGGCCGATGCTCGCGGCGGTCGAGGTGGCCCAGGAAATCGAAGCGCTCGGATACGGTTCGCTGTTCATCCCGGAGGTCGGCCTCAAAGACGCCATGGTGCAGTCGGCGGTGTTCCTGGCCGGCACGCAGCGACTGGTGCTGGGCACCGGAATCGCGAACATCCACGCCCGCTGGCTTCCATCGCCGAAGGTGGCGGCCGCAGCCTGACCGCGACCTATCCCGGCCGGTTCGTTCTCGGCCTGGGTGTCAGTCACGGCCCGCTGGTGGAGAACATGCTCGGTGGCACCTACGAAAAACCCCTGGCCACCATGCGTGGGTATCTGGAGCGGATGGCCGGGCTGCCGGCCTTCGTCGAGCCCGGTTCGGGCCGGCCCACCCGCCTGCTCGCCGCCCTGGGACCCAAGATGATCGAGTTGTCGGGCACCCACGCCGACGGTGCGCACCCGTATCTGGTGCTCCCCGAGCAGACCGCCACCACCCGGGAGATCCTCGGACCCGACAAATGGGTGGTGTCCGAACAGGCTGTCGTCGTCGGCGAGAGCGCCGAGGAGCAACTACGCAGGGCACACCTGCACCTCGAGGTCTATTCGGGGTTGCCCAATTACCGCAACTCCTGGTTGCGCCAGGGCTTCAGCGAGTCCGATCTGGTCCGCGGCGGCTCGGACCGGCTGGCCAGCCGCATCGTCGGGCAGGGATCGGTGGAGCAGGCGGCCGCCTCGGTGACCGCACACCTTGATGCCGGAGCCGACCATGTGGTGGTTCAAGTACTTGGTGATGGCGATCCGACCTGGGATCCGCGCCCGGCCCTGCGTGAACTGGCCGAGGTGCTCGACCTCAGGGGTTGATGGTGTTCTCGCCGACCTGACGTCCCCACACGTACTCGGTGAGGATCGGCTGGCCGAGCTCGAAGTGGTTGTAGGGCGCCAGCGAGGCACCGTAGTCGGCCACCAGGAACGGTGCCGGCCAGAAGTCGCGGGTGATCGGCTGCCAACAGCCCGGCGCCCCGCCAGGACCGCCTTTGGCGTTCACCCGCGGCAGGTTGTCGGGATACACGTACGGGTTGGGTGCGCCGGTCAGACCGATGTGAAAGTCGATCGAGTAACCATTGCCGCCGGCGGCTTCCTTGGCGGTCGACGTCGCATAGTTGCGGATCGTGCACAGGATCGCGGGGCTGTAGGTGTCGAGCAGTTGGGCGGTGGGAATCAGGTCGGCCTGGCCGCGCACGAAATACGGGCCGCCGCGCTCGAAGATGTCGCCGCCGGTGTTGCCGAAGCCGGTCGAGGCCAGCAGCGCGGCGTCCAGATCCTTCTGCTCCTCGTTGAGGGTGCGGGCGGTGGTGACCGCGTGGTCGAGGAAGTCCCACAGATCCGGGCTGGCCTTGGTGTAGACCTCGGCCAGCTTGGCGAGCTGCTGGACGTTGCTGCGGATCTGCGGCATCTGCGGGTTGATGTCGTCGAGCACCGCGTTGCCGTTGAGGATCGACTGCCCGAACTTGGTGCCGAGCCCGTCCAGCGCCTCGGCGGCGGCCGACAGGGTCAGGTTCAGCTTGACCGGGTCGACCTTCTCCGAGATCGAGGTGAGCGTCTCGAACAACGTGTTGAACTCGGTCGTGACGTGCGAGACGTCGATCACGTCGTTGCTGGAGATGCGCTGTTTGGCCGGGTTCGGCGGACTGCGGAAGGAGACGTACTTATTGCCGAAGACGGTGCTGGCCTTGACCTCCGCGATGGCGTTGGCCGGGATCAGTGGGACGTATCTCGGGTTGACGTCCAGCGACAACTTGGCCTGGGTGGTCCCGTCCCGCTCGATGGCGTCGACGCCGGTGACCCGGCCGATCTCCACTCCGTTGTAAGTCACCTTCGACCCGGGGTCCATCACCAGACCGGCCCGCTGCGAGATCAACGTCAGCTGGGTCTTGGGCGTGAAATCGCCACGAAACTGCATGTAGACGGCTACGACGATGATCGTCGACAGGATGGCCGTCACCACGAATGCGGTCTTGATCGGCGGCGAGTACTGCCAGTGCCGGGCCCGGGACTCGAACCAACCGGGTGCCGCACCGTTGCGGTCACTCATCAGGTCCGCGCCTAGACGTCACGGGTTCCCCCAAACCGACAGCAGTTCGACTGCAGCTCGCTAATCGTTGTGTTGCCACTATCCCATGCACGCGGGAGGTGTCGGCGCTTTCAGACCAATCGATATCAGTGAGGAACTCGGGGGAGGGAAGATCACGTGATCTGGGTCACTCATCGGTAGTGAACTCCCAGCTCGCGCTGCCGCGGGGTGGCGGCGGGCGGCTCGGGCGTCCGTCGGGCAGGTTGGTGGGCTGCCCGAACCCGCTCTGAAACCGGCTGCAGCTCAGAATATTTCGGATCCCTGCCGTCGCCTGAGGACCGGCCGCGGGCATGCCGCCACAGCCAGGGTATGAGGAGACCGCGGGTCCACTGGGCTTGTGCATACAACCGTTCCCAGAAGCTGTCTTGGACAACCTCGCCGCTGGGTTTGGCCCAATCATGGTTGCTGCCGTGAAGTCTCAGCGCCTCTGCGGCAGCTTCGGCGAACAGGATGTGCCCCCGGGTCGACGCGTGCATGCGGTCGTGGCTCCAGACGGAGGACTCGCTCATCGACGCCGCGCTGTAGAGGTCGACCAGCCCGAAGCCGTGCCGTTCAGCTGCCCCCCGGATGACCGCGTTGACCTGCTGGATCCGCGAGCCGATCAGCCGACCCACGGGCAGCAATTTGGCGACGTCGGGGAACAGCGTGGTCACCACGGTGGCCCCAGAATCCGCGAGTTGTTGATAGACGTCGCCGAGATCGGCCATTGCGGAGGTGAACGTGCGGCCCGGTCTGGTCACGTCATTCATCCCGATGCAAACGGTGACCAGATCGGGGTCCATAGCCAGTGCTTGGGGCAATTGGTCATTGAGAACGTCAATGACGCGTTTACCCCGAATCGCGAGGTTGGCATACCTCAACCCGGGATAGCGGGCGTCCAGGAGGACGGCGAGCCGGTCGGCGAAGCCGATCACGCCGACGGTGTCATCGCCGTCCCACAGGCCCTCGGTCTGGCTGTCGCCGATCGCGACGTACCGGGAGAAACCGATGTCCGACACGATCTTCCACTGTAGTGCCAGGCACGGCAGTACGATCGGCAGGCGAAGGGGAAGACGGGGTGTACAAACGGTGAAGTCGGCGGAGTCGGTCGAAGCCGCGGCGCCGTCCGCGGACCGGCTTCCACCGAACCCACGTCAGCGACTCGTCGACGCATTGGCGGCCTCGATCACCGACGTCGGCTATTCGGCTACCACCGTCGCCGACATCGTCCGCCGGGCGCGGACCTCACGGCGCACCTTCTACGAATACTTCACCGACCGCGAAGCGTGTCTGGTTGCGCTGCTCGCCGACACCAACCGCAGGGCCGTGGAGACGATCTCGGCGGCCGTCGACCCGAGGGCGCCGTGGGAAATGCAGATCAGGCAGGCGGTCGAAGCATGGGTCGCCAACGCAGAGTCGCAGCCGGCGGTGATGCTGAGCTGGATCCGTGACGTGCCCGCACTCGGGATGGCCGCGCGTGAGCTACAGCGTCAGGTGACCGAGTCGTTCATCGCGATGGTCGCGACGTTGTCCGACACCGAGGAATTGCGGGCCGCCGGCATCCCGGTGGTCTCACGACAGCGCGCACTCATGCTCATCGGGGGCCTGCGGGAGCTGACCGCGGTGACCGTCGAGAGTGGTGGGCGGATGAGCGACATCACCGACGAGGCGGTTGATGCCGCCATCGCACTGCTCGGACCGGGACGCAACGGGAGAGCCCGCGCGGTTACTTCTTGAGCCAGGTGCGGACTTTGGCCAGATCCCGGGTGTAGCCCTCGTACATCTCGTCGTCGAAGAACGACGCACCACTGATCACGTCGGTGCCCTGCCAGATGACCCGCACCCGGTATCTGTCGCGGAGGAACACATCGACACGGCCGTGTTCCCGGCGGTTCCAGCCCCTCTCGGCGCCGGCCTCCGAAAGGGACGCTCGCTCGTCGGTGCCTGCCATCACTGAATTACTCCTCTTGGGTCGCGGGGATGCGCCCCGAGCGCCCACCCTACTGCGGGGGATCCGCCGGGCGGGCGTTGTGCCGTTCGGTACATCAGCGTACCGTGGCCGGTACATCGACGTACCGAAGTGAAGGGTTGAGCAGCATGGCGCAGGCGACGAGCGATCCGGTACGACTGCCACCTGGTCCGCACACCCCCAAGTTGATCCAGGGCCTGCGATTCTTCACCTCCCGCCGGACCGCGGTCGGCGAGTTGAGCAGGCGCTATGGCTCCGCGGTGACCCTGAATCTGCCGATCTTCGGCAAGGCCGTGCTGATCAGCGATCCCGCCCTGGTCAAGGATTTGTTCACCACCGGCAGCGATCTGGTGGGCCGGGCCACCAATCTGGGCGAGGTGCTCGGGCCGGGCTCCACATTCAGCCTCGACGGCGACGAACACCGTGAGCGGCGCAAACTGCTGGTCCCGCCGTTTCACGGCAAGCGTATGCACAGCTACGAGGCCATCATCTCCGAAGAGGTGATGCGCGAGATCGCCAGCTGGCCCGACGGCGTCGAGTTCGCGACGCTGCCGTCGATGATGCGCATCACCCTCAACGCCATCCTGCGCGCGGTGTTCGGTGCCGAGGGCGAGGCGTTCGACGAACTGCGCGAGCAGCTGCCGAAGGCCGTGGTGGTCGGCTCCCGCCTTGCCGTGCTGCCGAAATTCCTCCGCCGCGATTTCGGCCCGCGTAGTCCGGGCGGCGCCATGCGGCGCTACCGGCAGCGCTACGACGAAATCGTCGATTCTCTGATCGCCGATGCGCGCGACGATCCGGAGTTCGAGCAGCGCACCGACGTGCTCTCGCTGATGCTGCGGGCGCGCTACGAAGACGGGTCAGCGATCTCCGACCGCCACGTCGCCGACGAGCTGCTGACCCTGTTGACCGCCGGGCACGAGACCACGGCGACCACGCTGGCCTGGTTGATCGAACGGATCCGCCGCCAGCCGACGCTGTTGGACGAGCTGACCCAGGAGGTCGACGCCGGCGGCTCCGAACTGCAACAGGCAACCATCTGGGAGGTGCAGCGGACGCGGCCCGTCATCGACGGGACCTCGCGACTCACGCTGCAACGAATACGGCTCGGCGAGTGGGTGATTCCCGAGAAGCATGTCGTGATCGTCAGCATCGCGTCCATGCACGCCCGGGGTGACCGGTTCGAAGACCCGTCGACATTCGACCCGCACCGATTCGTCGGCAACCCGCCGGACAACTACGCCTGGATCCCCTTCGGGGGCGGTATCCGCCGGTGCATCGGAGCCGCGTTCGCCAACATGGAGATGAACGTCACGCTGCGAACACTGCTGCGCGAGTTCAGCTTCGAACCCACCGACGCGCCGGGCGAGGCCTACCACTCACGCGGGATCGCCAACGCCCCGGGCGACGGTGGACTCGCGGTCGTCCACCGGCGCGCGACGTTGACACGGCTGATCGATTCTGCGACCGGTGCGAGCGCGCTCGGCGTGCCCTCGTCCTGAGCGCACAATGGAGGTCTGGACACGTCCGACGGCAGAGGAGGTCCCCCGATGATCACCGCAGATGACGTTCGCCGACTACTCGACCGCCAGACCGATGCGGTGCTGGTTCTCGTCGAAGGCCGCATCAAGGTGGTCGAGCCCGCGGAGTTGGACACCGACGCGTATCGAGGCGCGCTGCAGGTGATCACCCGCGCGGAACTGGTGGAACAGGCGGGCGGTGAGCAGTTGTCCGATCGTGAACTGGCCGAGCAGGCGGCAGCTCTCGACACGGCCGTCTCCGAGCTTGGCGGCTGACTCACGCGCACGGTGCGCAGATGTCAGCTCATCAGCAGTTCGGTGACGTTCAGCTGTGGGCAACTCAGCGCCCACGATCTGGTGATCAACTCGGATTCGCTTGTGCCGGAGCGCAAAGCGGCCAGCATCAGGTCGGGATCGAATGACGGCCCAACGGGATCGAGCCGGCACTCTTCCCCGTAGAGGTATTGCGTGGCTTCCTCCGCGGGCATGTTCTGGATCTGGAGTTCGGCCAGGTTCCCGTCGGGGTCGCGGTAATAGAGCGACGTGGTGATGCCGTGCTGAACAGGGAGGTACGGTCGGATACCCGCGTCCTTGAGGGATTCGTATTTCGACAGCAAGCTGCTCAGCGTCGCGAACGTGTACGACGAATGTCCCAGCCCCACCGTCCTCGATGTGCGTTCGTCGGGTCGGGGCAACTGCCGCATGGCGATGCGGTGATGTTCCTCGTCGAAGGTCATCAAACACAGCACCTCGTTCTCGAACACGACGTGTGCGTCCAGAACCGTGAGATACCAATCCCGGAGAACGGGCAGCTGACCGGTCTGCAGTGCAACGTGGGAAAGCCTTTTGGCCGTCCCCGACGATGAACTGGCGGGCACGGGTTCTGTCGTGGCCACCGATTCATGGTGTCACGAATCGCCGCTCCTGTACGGAGGTCGAACGATTGCCCGTAGGCAAGAATCGCGGTGCGCTAGTGACGTCGGCAGCGGGCAACCAGATCCACTGCCGCGGCGCGTAGGTCGTCGGCCGATGACAGCGGGGCGCTGAAGCCAACCCGGGTGTACGCCACGCCGCGGGCGGTGTCGACGCGCAGGTCGAGCCCATAGCGATCGATGTCGGTGCACACCGCGACCGTGGTGTCGGGGTAGCCGCCGAGTACGCGAGCCATCTCCACCAGGTTGTCGGCGTGATCGGCGTTGAGATGGGCGATCGCCCCGGAGGCGCCCGGGCGAACCGGGTCGGGTGCGGCCGCGGCGTAGTCGGCTGCGGTCGCGGAGTCCATCCGGCCGTAGCCGCCCACCCAGCGCACCCGATGCACCCGCAACACCCACAGGGTGAAGTCCGAATAGTCGACGTAGTACTTCGCGGCGGCGACGGCCGACAGATGCGCATCGCGCGCCGCCGGCAGTTCGTCGCCGGTCGGGCGTTCGGCGACGCCGGCCAGCGTGATCCGGCCACTGGCCAGCGGGTCGGACGATGTGGTGGGGGCGACGATGGCCAGGCTGGCGCGGGGATCACCGGCGAGATTGCGGCCGTGCTCAGCCATGTTGGAGACACAGAGCACCGGCGCGCCGTCCAGTAGCCCGTACGTGACGAACGAAGCCCACGGATCTCCGGCTGCGGTCAAACTGGCCAGAGTCGTGGTGTTGGTGGACGCGGCGATGCTGCGCGCCTCCTCGGCTGCCGAGGGCCTGGTCGCGTCGGCGATATCGGTCAGCGGCGGCGGGATCGAGGGCGCATCTCCAGGGTCGCCATGGTCGCGGGTAACCACGTCGGCACGATACCGCGCTCACTTCGTTCGCCGCGGGCGGCACGATACCGCGCTCACCGAAATGAGATCGCAAGTGACGTCGTCGAATCCGTTCAATGCTCCGAAATCGTGGTTAACCCGGCGGTAATCTCGCAGCGTCGTGACGATCCCGTTCACCTTCGCGACACGCTGTGGTCGTCACAGCGCCACCACGTCGCCTCCTGAGCACAAGAAGGTTCGATCATGAAGAACGTACGTCTGGTCCCTGCCGTCGCCGCCCTCGTCTTGGTGGCCGCCGTCGCCTGTGCGCCGCCGGAGAAGAAGAGCAGCGAGGACAACACCGATTCAGGAGTGCCGGCCGCCTCGGCGACGTCCGCAGCCGATTTCGGCGGGATGGACGGGCTGGTGGCCGCGGCCAAGAAAGAGGGCGAACTCAACGTCATCGCCCTGCCACCGGACTGGGCCAATTACGGCGCGATCATCAAGGCGTTCAGCGACAAGTACGGCATCAAGGTGAACTCGGCCCAACCCGATGCCGCCAGCCAGGAGGAGATCAACGCCGCCAATCAGCAGAAGGGCCGCAGCACCGCGCCGGACGTCTTCGACCTCGGCCAGTCGGTCGCGCTGGCCAACACCTCGTTGTTCGCGCCGTACCAGGTGGCGACCTTCGACAGCATCCCGGACGCCATGAAGGATCCGAACGGTACCTGGGTCAACGACTACGGCGGTTACATGTCGATCGGCTATGACTCGGCCAAGGTCCCCGACATGAGCATCGTCGATGATCTGCTCAAGGACGAGTACAAGGGCAAGGTCGCCCTCAATGGAGACCCGACCCAGGCCGGTGCGGCCTTCTCCGGTGTGGCGATGGTGGCGCTGTCCCAGGGCGGCTCGGCCGACGACATCGCTCCCGGTGTCGCGTTCTTCAGCAAGCTCAAGCAGGCGGGCAACTTCCTGCCCGTCGACCCGACGCCGGCGACCATCGAGTCGGGGCAGACACCGGTCGTCATCGACTGGGATTACCTCAACGCCGCCGAAACCAAGAAGCTGCCCAGCTGGAAGGTGTTCGTTCCGCAGGGCGCCGTGCTCGGTGGTTACTACTTCCAGGCCATCAACAAAGACGCCCCGCACCCGGCCGCGGCGCGACTCTGGCAGGAGTTCCTGTTCAGCGATCAGGGGCAGAACCTGTTCCTGGCCGGAGGTGCCCGGCCCGTTCGCGCCGACGCGATGGTCAAGGCCGGCACGATCGACTCGGCGGCCTATGAGAAGTTGCCTCCGGTCAGCGGGACTCCCGTGATCATGACCCAGGCCCAGACCGATGCGGCGACCAAGTATCTAGCCGACAACTGGGCCAAGGCGATCGGCTGACGCTGTGGCCCGGCGGCTCCGAGCGGCCCTGCCCCTATTGCCCTTCGGGGTGTTCGTCACGATCTTTCTGATCATCCCCACGGTGACGGTGATCGTGTCCGCGTTCTATCTGGACGGCGTGTTCTCGCTGCAGCGGATCGGCCTGCTGTTCTCCGGCACGGCATTGGCCGCGCTGGGCAAGAGCGTGCTGCTGTCGGCGAGTACGGCAGCTGTCGGTGCGGTCCTCGGTGCGTTACTGGCGTGGCTGGTCGTCACCAGTCCGCCTACCTCGCCGCTGCGCCGGGTGGTGTTGTCGTTGTGCAGCGTGCTGGCCCAATTCGGCGGCGTGGCGTTGGCATTCGCGTTCCTGGCGACGATCGGCCTCAACGGCGTGCTCACGCTATGGGTATTGGATCGCTTCGGGTTCAATCTCGCCGGCGACGGGTGGCTGTACTCGCTGCGCGGCCTGATCCTGGTCTACACCTACTTCCAGATTCCGCTGATGGTCATCGTGTTCACCCCGGCGCTGGAAGGGTTGCGCGCGGAGTGGCGCGAAGCCGCGGTCAGTCTGGGGGCCTCACGCTGGGCCTACTGGCGCGAGGTGGGCTTCCCGTTGCTGATGCCCGCCTTCCTCGGTTCGGCATTGCTGTTGTTCGCCAACGCGTTTGCCGCCTACGCCACCGCCGCCGCACTGGTCAGCCAGGGCAGCCCGATCGTGCCGCTGTTGATCCGCACGGCGCTGACATCGGAGGTGGTGCTGGGTCAGTCGGGCTTCGCCTACGCGCTGGCGCTGGAAATGGTGATCGTGGTTGCGGTGGTGATGGTGGCCTACAACGTGCTGGTGCGACGGACCGCCAGGTGGCTGCAGTGAGAGCCAACAGGATCGGTCGCGGTCTGCTGCTGGCGCTGTTCGGGCTGTTCTTCCTCTTTCCGCTGTATGCGATGGCCGATTTCAGCACCCGCGACCTGATCCACGGGGGACGCACGCTGCAAGCGTGGAAGAACCTGGTGGCCAACGACATGCTGTACCACGCGATCATCATCTCGCTGTTGCTGGCGGTGTTCACCGTCGTGCTCATGCTGGCGATGTTGGTGCCGACCATGATCTGGGTCAGACTGCGGGCGCCATGGGCCAGGCGGCTGGTCGAGTTCCTCTGTCTGCTGCCGCTGACGATTCCCGCCCTGGTGATCGTCGTCGGTTTGCGCAACGTGTACCTGTGGGTGGTGTATTTCCTGGGCGAGTCGGCGTTGACCCTGACGTTTGTCTACGTCGTGCTGGTGCTGCCGTTCGCCTACCGGTCCATCGACGGGGCGCTGTCGTCGATAGACCTGAAAACCCTTGCCGAAGCAGCCCGTTCCCTCGGTGCGGGGTGGACTACCACCATTCTGCGGGTGGTGGTACCCAACATCTGGTCGGGCATCCTGTCGGCGGCCTTCATCTCGATAGCGGTGGTGCTCGGCGAGTACACCATCGCCTCGTTGAGCGGGTATCAGAACCTGCAGGTGGTGATCGTCGCGATCGGGAAGAGCGATGGACCGACGTCAGTGGCGGCATCGCTGGCGACGCTGGTGTTCGGTTTCGTTCTGCTGCTGAGCCTCTCGCTGGTCACCCAGCGCCGGAAAGGACACCGATGACCGGGGTCGCCGTTGACTTCACCGACGTGACACGGGTTTACGGGACGGTCCGCGCGCTCGACGGACTGACGTTGCACCTGCAACCCGGTGAGATGGTCGCCCTGCTGGGGCCTTCGGGCTGCGGCAAGACCACCGCCCTGCGCATTCTCGCCGGGCTGGACGAGCCGACCTCGGGCCGGGTCGCCGTCGACGGCACCGACGTCACCGACGTGCCACCGAACAAGCGCGACATGGGCATGGTCTTCCAGGCGTACAGCCTTTTTCCGCACTTGACCGTCCTCGACAACGTCGCATTCGGGCTCAAGCTGCGCGGCAAAAGTAAGGCCCAACGCACGTCGCTGGCCGGCGACATGCTCGACCTTGTCGGGTTGTCGGCGCACAAGCAGAAGTACGCCAGCCAGCTGTCGGGCGGTCAGCAACAGCGGGTGGCGTTGGCCCGCGCACTGGCCATCCAACCCCGCGTGCTGCTGCTCGACGAGCCGCTGTCGGCGCTCGATGCCAAGGTGCGGGCACAGCTGCGCGACGAGATCCGGCGGGTGCAGCTCGAAGTCGGCACGACGACGCTGTTCGTCACCCACGACCAGGAAGAAGCACTGGCCGTCGCCGATCGGGTCGGGGTGATGAATCAGGGTCGCCTGGAGCAGATCGCCGCGCCCGCCGATGTCTACGCCCACCCCGCGACCCCGTTCGTCGCGGAGTTCGTGGGCCTCAACAACAAGGTCGACGCCCAGCTGGCCGATGGCCGTGCGCATCTGCTCGGCACCTCGTTGCCCGCGGCGGCGGGCTCGATCACCGCCGGCGCCGGGGTAGCACTGGTGCGACCGGAATCGGTGCGGGTCGCCGCTGATCCCCTCGGTCCGGCCACCGTTGCCTCGGTGTCGTTCCTCGGCCCGATTTCGTTGGTGCATTGCGTCTTTGACAACGGGACGCGGCTGATCGCCCAGAGCGCCAGCTCGCAGGCCGCCGAGCTGTCCGCCGGGATCCGGGTCCTCGTGACCATCGAGCAGCCCGACGTGCTGGTGGTGCCGTCGGACGCGTAGCGGCGGGTTCACGTATGGGCGGCGTGACCGAACGGTACGTTGGCGGGCATGGTTCAGGACAGCGGATCGACGGAATTCACCGACCAGGAGCGCGGTCGGATCGAGGAGGAGCTGGCCGACCTGCGCCGGCGCCGTGATCAAATGCGCGCCGAACTGCAGGACGACGCCGAAACCGTGGGGGACCGCGGTGACGCCGCCGATGCACTGCAGCGGTCGGAGGATCTGGCCGGTATCGATGAGCAGATCAACCGGTTGACCTGGCTGTTGGCCGGGGGCAATGCCGACACCCCGGGGCAGCTGTCCAACGGCACGAAGGTGACATTGCGCTTCCCCGGTGATGAGCCGGTCCAGATGCGGATCATCCACTTCCTGGAGGAGACCCCGGCCGGTGAAGAGGACACCACCCTGACGTCGGACAGCCCGCTGGGCTTGGCGTTGTTCGGGCGGCGGGCCGGCGAGACCGTCACCTACTCGACCCCGCGCGGCGAACTGCAGGTCGAGCTGCTCGCGATCGACATTCCGTAGCCTGCCGGTCTCGAATCGCGAGGCCGGGTTGCCGTGACACACTGGCGACGCGATCAAGTCGGTATGGAGGTGGGATGCGGGCGATACAGGTGACCGAGCTGGCCGGTCCGGAATCGGTGCAGCTGGTCGATATCGACGAGCCAGCGGGTGAGGGCGCGATCCTGGTCGACGTGCACGCCGCGGGTGTGGCCTTTCCCGATGCGCTGCTGACCCGCGGGCTCTACCAGTACAAACCAGAGCTGCCGTTCACCCTCGGTGCCGAGATCGCCGGGGTCGTGCGGTCCGCACCCGGCGGCGCCCCGGTGAAGCCCGGCGACCGGGTGGTGGGTTTGACGATGATCACCGGCGCGATGGCAGAAACCGTGGTTCTCACACCTGAGCGGGTGTTCCCGCTGCCTGACAATGTCAGCTTCGAGGCCGGCGCCGGACTGCTGTTCAACGACCTGACGGTGTACTTCGCCCTGACCGTTCGCGGTCGGCTGGCAGCCGGCGAGACGGTGCTGGTGCACGGTGCGGCCGGCGGTATCGGCACCTCGACGCTACGGCTTGCACCGGCGCTGGGGGCCAGCCGGGTGATCGCGGTGGTGAGCACCGAGGACAAGGCGGAGATCGCCAAGGCGGCCGGCGCCACCGACGTTGTGCTGGCCGACGGATTCAAGGACGCGGTCGCCGAGCTGACCGCCGGCTTGGGCGTCGACATCGTGATGGATCCGGTTGGCGGCGACCGGTTCACCGACTCGCTGCGATCGCTGGCACCGGCTGGGCGCCTGCTCGTGGTCGGCTTCACCGGCGGAGAAATTCCGACTGTCAAGGTCAACCGGCTGCTGCTGAACAACATCGACGTCGTCGGGGTCGGCTGGGGTGCGTGGACGATGTCTCACCCCGGTGCGCTGGCCGAGCAGTGGGACGGGCTGGCCGCCCTGCTCACCTCCGGTGTGCTGGCGGCACCGCAGCCCGAGGTCTACCCGCTCGAGGCGGCTGCCGCCGCGGTCGCCTCGCTGGAGAATCGCACGGCCAAGGGCAAGGTCGTCGTCCGCGTGCGGGGTTAGCCCTAGCCCGCGACCGTGCGTGTCGGTGCACCGACACGCCGACACAGTAAGCAGTCTGCGCACGCTCGCGCGACACTCGGGTGACGATTCGGTTCGGCCAGTGTGGGGTAGTGGAATTGAGATGGAGTTGAGCAGCGACCCGACGGAAGGCAGCCACATCGAGGGCGGTGTGGTTGAACACCCGACTGCCGACGACTTCGGGCACGCCCACGCCCTGCCCGCCGATCGCGTCTGGTTCAAGAGTGCGGTGTTCTACGAGGTGCTGGTCCGGGCGTTCTACGACTCCAACTCCGACGGTGTCGGCGATCTGCGTGGCCTGCTCGAACAGCTCGACTACCTGCAGTGGCTCGGCGTCGACTGCCTGTGGCTACCGCCGTTCTACGACTCGCCGCTACGTGACGGCGGCTATGACATCCGCGACTTCTACAAGGTGCTGCCCGAGTTCGGTACCGTCGACGACTTCGTGTCCCTGCTCGACGCCGCTCACCGGCGCGGCATTCGGATCGTCACCGACCTGGTGATGAACCACACCTCCGATTCACACCCGTGGTTCCAGGAATCGCGCCGCGATCCGGACGGACCGTACGGGGATTTCTACGTGTGGAGTGACACCAGTTCCCGCTACGCCGACGCGCGGATCATCTTCGTCGACACCGAGGAGTCGAACTGGACGTTCGACCCGGTGCGCAAGGAGTTCTACTGGCACCGGTTCTTCTCCCACCAGCCCGACCTGAACTACGACAACCCCGCTGTGCAGGAGGCGATGATCGACGTCCTGCGATTCTGGCTGGACCTCGGGATCGACGGCTTCCGGCTGGACGCGGTGCCGTATCTGTTCGAGCGGGAGGGCACCAACTGCGAGAACCTGCCCGAGACCCACGCGTTTCTCAAGCACTGCCGCAAGGTGGTCGACGACGAGTATCCCGGGCGGGTGCTGCTGGCCGAGGCAAACCAGTGGCCGGCCGATGTCGTGGAATATTTCGGCGACCCGGCCACCGGCGGCGACGAATGCCACATGGCGTTCCATTTCCCGCTGATGCCCCGGATATTCATGGCGGTGCGCCGGGAGTCGCGTTTCCCGATCTCGGAGATCCTGGGCCAGACCCCGGAGATCCCGGAGATGGCGCAGTGGGGGATCTTCCTGCGCAACCACGACGAGTTGACCCTGGAGATGGTCACCGACGAAGAGCGTGACTACATGTACTCCGAGTACGCCAAGGACCCCCGGATGAAGGCCAACGTGGGCATCCGCCGCCGGCTGGCCCCGCTGCTGGACAACGACCGCAACCAGATGGAGTTGTTCACCGCGTTGCTGCTGTCGCTACCGGGCTCACCGGTGCTGTACTACGGCGACGAGATCGGGATGGGTGACATCATCTGGCTCGGCGACCGCGACGCCGTGCGGACCCCGATGCAATGGACCCCGGATCGCAACGCGGGATTCTCCACCGCCACACCAGGGCGGTTGTATCTGCCGCCGAACCAGGACGCGATCTATGGCTATCAGTCCGTCAACGTCGAGGCGCAACGTGACACCTCGACGTCGCTGTTGAACTGGACTCGCACCATGCTGGCGGTTCGCCGCCGCTACGACGCGTTCGCGACCGGTACGTTCCGGGAGCTCGGGGGCTCGAACCCGTCGGTGCTGACCTATGTGCGCGAGATCGACGGCGGCGACACGGTGCTGTGTGTGAACAATCTGTCCCGCTTTCCCCAACCGATCGAGTTGAATCTGCAACATTGGAACTCCTACACACCGGTGGAGTTGACCGGGCATGTGGCGTTTCCGCGTATCGGCCAGCTGCCGTATCTGCTGACGTTGCCCGGGCACGGGTTCTACTGGTTCAGGTTGTGTCCGTCGGAGGAGAAGCAATGAGCTCACCGGTGAACCTGCCCTGGACGGAATGGCTGCCCGCCCAACGGTGGTATGCGGGTCGCAGCCGCACCCTGTCGTCCGCCGAGGCCGTCGAGGTGGTGGCGCTGCGGCCCGAATTGGACCTGACGCTGGTCGACGTCACCTATACCGACAGCTCCACGGAGCGTTATCAGGTTATCGTCCAGTGGGATTCGGCTCCGGTGGCCGAGTACGGCGCGGTCGCCACGATCGGCTCCGATGACGACCACACCGCCTACGACGGTCTCTACGATCCGTCGTCGGCGGGGTTCCTGCTGTCCTTGATCGACTCGGGTGCCCGGATCGGGGACATCACCTTCGCCAAGGAACCGGACGTGACGCTGCCGCTCGATGCTGCGCCGCGGATCTCGGACGCCGAGCAGACCAACACCAGCGTGGTGTTCGACGACCAGGCCGTTTTCAAGCTGTTCCGCCGGGTTTCGGTCGGTATCAACCCCGATATCGAACTCAACCGGGTACTGGGCCGGGCCGGAAACCCGCACGTGGCGCGGCTGCTCGGGTCGTTCGAGACGCGCGACGGCGGCCAGCCCTGCCCGCTGGGCATGGTGACGGCCTACGCCGCGAATTCCGCCGAGGGCTGGGATATGGCCACCGCGAGCACTCGGGACCTATACGCCGAAGGTGACCTGTACGCCTATGAGGTCGGTGGTGACTTCGCCGGTGAGGCTTACCGATTGGGGGAGGCCGTGGCGTCGGTGCACGCCACGCTGGCCCAGGAACTGGGCACCTCGACCGGTATGCTGCCCGTCGACGTGATGCTCGAGCGGCTGGGCACCGCCGCGGCGGCGGTACCCGAACTCGCCGAGTATCAGCCCGCCATCGAGGAACGCTACGCCAAGCTGGCCGACGAGCCGGTCACGGTGCAGCGTGTCCACGGCGATCTCCACCTAGGCCAGGTACTGCGCACCCCGGTGGGCTGGCTGCTGATCGATTTCGAAGGGGAGCCGGGTCAGCCGCTCGACGAGCGACGCAAACCGGACTCTGCACTGCGCGATGTCGCCGGCATGCTGCGCTCGTTCGAATATGCGGCTTATCAACAACTGGTGGACCAGACCACCGACCGGCAGCTGGCCGCGCGGGCCAAGGAGTGGGTCGACCGCAACTGCGCGTCGTTCTGCGACGGCTATGCCGCGGAATCCGATGCCGACCCGCGCGATCACGCCACCGTGCTCGCAGCATACGAGTTGGACAAGGCCGTGTACGAAGCCGCCTATGAGGCGCGTCACCGGCCGAGTTGGCTCCATATCCCGTTGCAGTCGATCGCGCGGTTGGTGGGGTAGGGGCGCGACCGCCGAGGGTAACGCCAGCGCGGCCTCACGTTCGCGAGCCTGTCTCTGGGCCGGGCAGCTAGGTGGTCAGAAATGCGATATCACCGGTGATATCGCATTTCTGCCGAACATCCCTGCCCTGGAGAGAGCTTCGCGCCCAGTCGAGGTCGGATGGTGGTTGACCCGTTGCGCTGGTCGACGAAACGACGTCAGTCCAAAAGGCGCAGCGCCGTCCGCGGGCAGCGTTTGACCGCGGCCCGCGCGTATTTGGCCGACTCGGGCGGAATCGCCGGTTCGCGAGAGCCCTTGTGCGCCAGCGGATATCCCCAATCATCGCGGGTGAAAACGTCCGGGAGGAGCTCGGCGCACAGGCCTCTGCCGTCGCAGCGGGTCCAGTCGATGTGCAGTCGTTGTGTCACTGTGGCCACCCTCCTACGGTGCGCACCGTCCCGTCTCGCTCGACGAACCGAGCGGGCACGCCCAGTGCGGCAACCCAATCCGGTGCGCGATGTCCACGAATGATCGCCGCGGTGCTGATGGTGTTGGCGGCCAGGCAATTGTCGGCCGCCACGCTGACGCTGCGCCACACCGGCTCTGCGGAACGACCGGTGCGGGGATCGATGATGTGGTGCACGACGTCGCCACCGTTCCACCACCGCCGCCGCGAGGTGCTCGATGTCGCCAGCCCCGCGTCCGAGCCCAAGGTGACCCGGCTGGCCGGATCGTCGTCGGTGTCCTGGACCAGTACCTGCCATCCGCCCTCCGGGGCGGGGCCCGCCGTGGCGATGTCACCGCCCAGGTTGACCAGGACCCCGCTGCCGGTCTGCCCATGTACCCGCCGTGCACAGCGGTCGGCCGCCGCGGCTTTGGCCGTTGCGCCCAGATCGAGGACTACGCCGGCGGGCAGCCGAACGGTGCGGCCGTCGAATTCCACCATCGACCAGTCGGGAGCGACCGCCAGCGACGCCACCCTGGGCTGCATCCGATCGAGTTGGCCGATGTCGCGGTCGTAGCCCAGCGCGATCATCGCCGAGCCGACGGTGGGATCGACGTCGCCGTCGGTGAATCGGGCCGCGGCCAACGCGTCCTCGATCAGGTGTGCCAACAGCGGGCTGACCGGTGTGCGGACGCCGCCCGCCAGCCCGCAGATCTCGGAGTCGGGTCGGAACCGTGACGCTGCCGTCTCGACCGCGTCGAGCTCGGCGTCGACCACCGCGCGCGCTGCCGGCAGCGTTGCGGGCTGGGTGACCAGCAGATGCATATCGGTGCTCCACCGGCTCCACTGCGACTGCCCGGGGCTGACCAGGGTCGAGACCATGGTCCCTATGCTGCGGGCGCCTTCTTTGAGCGCTGTAAGAAATCCTTTCGCAGGCGATGTGCGCCGCGCCCGTGGCACCCTCACATACGTGCCGAAGCCGAACGCCGGACCCGCGCTGCTCGTCGTCGAGGACGATCGCGCGCTGAGTGCGATGCTGGCCACGCTCTTCACCGACGAGGGCTATCGGGTGGACACCGCCTACGACGGGCAGCAGGGCATGCACCGCGGTCTGTCCGGCGAGTACGACGCGCTCATCATCGACCGGGGGTTGCCGGTGATGGACGGGTCCGATCTGGTGGCGCTGCTGCGGTCGCGCGGTATCACCACACCGGTGCTGATCCTCACCGCGCGCGGTGCGGTGGAGGATCGGGTGGAAGGGCTGGACGCCGGCGCCCAGGACTACCTGGTCAAACCCTTCGAGGTTCCCGAGCTGCTCGCCCGGGTGCGTGCGTTGTTGCGGCGCGTCGACGATGCGGGCAGCGTCGTTGCCGCGGGTGGCCTACGGCTGGACCGGGTGACCCGGCGGGTCGCCGGTGTGGCGACCGGCGGTGACGAAGTCGAGCTCTCCGAGCGGGAGGCCTCCCTGCTCAGCACGCTGATGGCCGCACCCAAGCGGGTGTTCAGCCGCGCACAGTTACTCGATTCGGTGTTCGACGGCGTCGAGTCGGGTGGTGCCGTCGATCTCTACGTCCACTATCTGCGGCGAAAGCTCGGCAAGCAGGTGATCCGCACGGTGCACGGCGCCGGCTACCGATTCGGGCTGGAATGACGCCGGCCGGTGACCTCGCCGTGGTCAGGCGGGCGGGCCTGATCATCGCTATCCAGGCCTCCGCTGCGCTCGCGCTGGTCCTGCTCGTGGTGGGTGGCGTGGTGTTCACGGTGTACGTGCGTACCCAGAACCGCCAGATCGATGCCGAACTGCAGACGCTGGCGATGTCGGCCGACGACGCCAACGACCCGCCGCCCGATATGGAACTGGCGCTGCGGGACAACAACGGCCACGTATCGACCAGTGACGGCGGACAACCTGGTGTGCCCCTGCTGTCCGGGCCGACCGGATTCGGCGACCTGCGGGCCGACGGACGGCATTACCGCACATTGGCTGTGGACCGGCCGGAGGGCCGGGTGGTGGCGATGATGGATCTGGCGCCCAACTACGCGGGCCGCAACCGCCTGCTGATTGCGGTGGCGTTCGCCGAATTGGCCGGGATCGTGGCATCGGTGGCGGTGGTCGCGATGTTCACCCGGCGGTCGGTGCGGCCACTGGCGCAGGCGTTGGCGTTGCAGCGGCGCTTCGTCGCCGACGCCTCGCACGAGTTGCGGGCACCGCTGACGGTGCTGCACACCCGGGCTCAGATGCTGGCGCACCGGGCCGACGATGCGGATGTGCAGAAGGTGCGCGAGGAGGCCGAGGCGCTGGTCGCCGACACCCGGGCGCTGAGCGACATCGTCGACGACTTGCTGGCCTCGGCGACGATGACGGCCGGCAAGCCGCCGCGGGATCGGGTCGACCTGGCGGAGGTGGTTGCCACCGTGCGCGACAGCATGGCACCCTACGCCGACGCGCTCGGGGTGATGTTGCGCCTCAAAGAACCAAGCAGTGCCACCTCTTTCGCGGTGACCGGGTCACGGGCGGCGCTTCGGCGTGCCCTCACCGCGTTGGTGGACAACGCGCTCGGGCACGAACACCGCGGCGGCACCGTCGAGATGCGCCTGCGACGGATCGGCTCGGCGGTCAGTGTCGAGGTCGCCGACGACGGCGTCGGCATCGACGCCGAGTCGATGGCCACACTGTTCACCCGGTTCGCGCACGGTACCGAGCACACCACCCGCACGGGCCGGGAATCCTACGGCATCGGGCTGGCACTGGTGCGCGAGATCGCCCAGGCCCACGGTGGCGAGGTCACGGCCACCTCGACGCCAGGTCAGGGAGCGACCTTCGCATTGACTGTACCTGCTGCGCAACGTGTTTGATCGCCACGGTTACCGAGACTCAGAGCGACACGGCCACCGAGGTATCAAGCGCCGTCAAGTTGTTCCCCAGCGGGTCGCCGAGCGCCACCATGCTCTGGAAGTACTCGATCACCCGCTTGTGGGACACGTCGAGCGCCGGCCACTGCGGCCAGTCCCAGGTGTCGTTCATGAACGGTTGCAGCTGGTCGTGGCTGAGAACCGTCAGGTGGTTGACGTCGTGGGCGGTGGCGGAGCCTGCGAGGACGAGCCGGCCGTTGGCCCGATCGTGCATCCATCCGCCGTAGTGCGGCTCCATCTTCAACGTGTCGATGAACGCCGTCTCACCACCGGTTTCCATCAGGTACTCGGCGAAACCATCGTGACCGTACTGCGCCACCATGGCCGTGACATCGGCTGCTGAGCCCAGGCGCGCCGTTCGTTCGATGTCGGCGACGACCTGCGGGTCGAACTTGTCGTCGGCGATCCACCCCACTTTGGCGCCCTGCATCGCGTAGTAGAGGCCGACGCCCTGCAGATCGTTGTCCCACGCCTGCGCGTTGTTGGTCAGGCTGTTGGCGAACGCCCACGTCCCGACGTCATCGAGGGTCACCGGCGCGAGCCCGGCGAACTGCCGCTGGTTGTTGTAGGCGACCAGCGCCTCGGTCGTAATGGCGGTCCGGCCACCTTCCAGCGCATTCATTCCGGTGTGGTCGCTGCCGTGGAACATGCCGAACGTCATGATGTCGATGTACTGGTCGGTTCCGGTATCGGGCATCGGCATCCCCGTGTCGTCGGGCGGCGTGCCCGGATCGGCGGGCGGGGTCTGGGTATCACCGCCGGTTGTCGGGTCGACTGGGCGGTCGAGGATGGTGCCGGTGCCCATGGCGTCGGACAGCGTTGCTCCCGACGGATTCGAGAGCATGAGGGTGAATGTCTCGTCGTTCTCAGCCAGCGAATCGCCGTTCACGGGAACCGTGATGATCTTCTGGGTTTCACCCGGGGCGAAGGTGATCGTGCCCGCCACCGAGACGTAGTCGAGGCCCGCGGTCGCGGTGCCGTTCGACGTCGCGTACTGCACCGTCACGGTCTGGGCGGACGGGGCGCCCAGGCTGACCACGAACGACGCCAGCGATGTGCCGCTGTCGCCGGTGAACTCGATCGGCGTCAGGTAGACCATCTTGTTGTCGTTGATGGTCTTCCAGTCGTCGGCCAGAATGCCGCCGGTATCACCGGAATTCGGGTTCCACGACCAGAACGTCCAGCTCATGTCCTCGGTCCCGGCTCCGATGTCGACCGTGCCGTCGTTGTCGAAGTCACCCGACAGGTAGGACGTGAGCGCTTCGAACCACACGGCGTCCTTGGGATCCTGCAGTTTGGTGCCGAACTCGCCGACGTAGATCGGCGCGATGTTGTCCTCGTAGATGTAGCCCCAGGCGTTGCGGAACACGTTGGGCAGGTTGGCGCCGAAGTTGGCGGATTGGAACCATGGTTGGGCGTAGACGGAATTCGGATAGTCGTGCGGAGAGTAGACGAGCTGGTTGGCCACGTCGAGCACGATCGGACGGTCCTTGACCCCCATCAGGTTCCCGCCCCACCAATAGCTCTGACCCTGGTAGGTTCCCACGCCTTCGACGAAGATCAACAGATTCGGATTCTCTTGCAGAACAGCGTTTCCGGCTCGCTCCGCGGCACGCGCCCAGTCGGTCGCGCCGCCTCCGCCCCACGTGCCGTTGTACGGCTCGTTGTGCAGGTCGAAGCCGATCACGGTCGGGTTGTCCTGGTAGCGGTTAGCCAGCATCTGCCAGTCGGAGACCCACTGGTCCTCGCTGTATTGGCTGTTGTACCAAAGGCCGTTCTCGCTCGTGCCCGCGCCGGCGGTGCTGCGGTGATGGTCGAGGATGACCCGCATTCCGTCCTGGCCGGCGTAATCGATGATCGCGTCCAGCACCTCGATGCGCGATAGACCCTGCAAGTCGGGATTCAGGTTGTAGTTGATGCCCGACGGCGCCGCCGAGGTGTGCAGCATCTCGCTGGAGTACGGGATCCGGATTGTGTTGAATCCCTGGGCCGCCATCTGGTCGATCATGTCTTGGTAGTTGCGGGTCCACAGGCCGTCCGGCACCCCGTTGCTGCCCTCCGCGCCGAACCAGTTGACTCCCGAGATCTGCACCGGTTGGCCCTGTGAATCCAGGATCTGGTTGCCCGAGGTGTGCAGGAAGCCCGCCGCGATGCCCGACGAGCCCGGTTCGGTCACCGACGCATCGGAGATGCTGATTCCCGGCGTCACCGCGACGTCGTCGTTGGTGACGGTGCCGGTGGCGGTGCCGCGGGCGATGGTGGCGCCGGTGGGGTTGGCCAGGGTGACGGTGAAGGTTTCGCCTGCTTCGACGGCTGTGTCGCCGGTGATCTTGACGGTGATGGTTTGGGAGGTGACGCCGGGGTTGAACGTGAGGGTGCCGGTGGTGGCGGTGTAGTCGGCGCCGGCGGTGGCGGTGCCGTTGGCGGTGGTGTAGCCGACGGTGACCGGTGTGGTGGCCGGTTTGGACAGGGTGACGGTGAAGGTGGCGTTGGTGGTGCCGCTGTTGCCTTCGGCGACGGTGGTGTCGGTGATGGACACGGTCGGGGCGGTCGGTGGGGTGCTGACCGCGACGCCGTTGACGGTGAGGTTGGTGGGGGTGGCGGCGATGGCGCCGGGGGTGGCTTGGTAGCCGAACGAAGTGCTTTGGCCGGCAGCGATTTTCGCGTTGTATGACATGTTGCTGATCACGTAGTGCGTGCCGACGTGGCTGGTGATCTGGCCGTTCCAGATGTTGACGATCTGGGCCGGGGAATCGAACTCGACCGTCCAGCCGTTGAGGTCCTGGCCCGCGGTCACCGTCATGTCGGCGGTGTGACCCGAACCCCAGTCATTGACCACGCTGTAGGTGACCGAATTGCTGCCCGAAGAGGGACTCTGGGTGTCGTCGTTGGTGACGGTGCCGGTGGCGGTGCCGCGGGCGATGGTGGCGCCGGTGGGGTTGGCCAGGGTGACGGTGAAGGTTTCGCCTGCTTCGACGGCTGTGTCGCCGGTGATCTTGACGGTGATGGTTTGGGAGGTGACGCCGGGGTTGAACGTGAGGGTGCCGGTGGTGGCGGTGTAGTCGGCGCCGGCGGTGGCGGTGCCGTTGGCGGTGGTGTAGCCGACGGTGACCGGTGTGGTGGCCGGTTTGGACAGGGTGACGGTGAAGGTGGCGTTGGTGGTGCCGCTGTTGCCTTCGGCGACGGTGGTGTCGGTGATGGACACGGTCGGGGCGGTCGGTGGGGTGCTGACCGCGACGCCGTTGACGGTGAGGTTGGTGGGGGTGGCGGCGATGGCGCCGGGGGTGGCTTGGTAGCCGAACGAAGTGCTTTGGCCGGCAGCGATTTTCGCGTTGTATGACATGTTGCTGATCACGTAGTGCGTGCCGACGTGGCTGGTGATCTGGCCGTTCCAGATGTTGACGATCTGGGCCGGGGAATCGAACTCGACCGTCCAGCCGTTGAGGTCCTGGCCCGCGGTCACCGTCATGTCGGCGGTGTGACCCGAACCCCAGTCATTGACCACGCTGTAGGTGACCGTCGGCGACGGAGACGACGTCGTCGCGGTTGTCGCGGTGGAGGCGGACACCTTCCCGGTGGCCTGAGGCACTGCCAGCAGCGACTGCGTTCGGCGGTACAGGCCCCACAGCAGATCCTGTAGCGGATTGCCGGCCGGCACCGAGGGGCGAACCGGCGGGATCCCCAGCGCTCGCAGCACCTGCGATGGCGACGGAAGCAACGCGGGAATCTGGAGCGGCTTGGGCGGCACGAAGCCGGCCGTCGGCGATTTCACGAAATTGTCGAGTGCCGCGACGAGTGCCGACGGCGCCGAGGAAGCTGCCACGGGGGACTGCGCCGGCTCTGGTGTGGGATTGCCGGGAAGTGCCGTCGCTGCGGCCGGACTGTTGCTGACCGCCCTGCTCACCCCGCCCCGCAGTGAGGTCGTGCGTTCGACCGGCTTGTTGCCGGACGATGACTTGTCAGCCGAGGTAGAAGTTAGCGCACTGGTCGGACGCCGTGAGGGGCTGCCCGTCCGGTGGCCATTGCCGGCGGCCGGATTCGATGCCGACTGCCGGCTCGTATGACCACCCGCCGACGAACTACCCGACGAGGTGTCCCCGGAACGACTACTTGTGGATGTGGAACCGGCGCCAGCCGCAGTATCAGCATGTGCGACCCCCGAACCGGCTGCTAGGGCCGCACCGACACCCAGACTCAGCGCACCGGCGCCCAGCCAACCGTAGGGCTCCCGGCGCCGGCGGCGGTGCGCCCCGCCCTTCTTCCCGTTGACGTTGGCCGTCGCGACGGCCTCGGTGTGACGTGTCGCAGCATCCATTGCTCTGCCCTTCCTAGACGCGGATAGCACAGCTTTGCTGACGCGCCGCCCGAAGTCGAGCATTTCGGGAAAAGATTCGGTGAATCTTCGTTTGCTGCACCAAAATTCGTGGAGTTGCTGTCCAGCTGTTGGACAATGCGGACGAGGGTGTCTACGGGTTCGACAATCGCCGACGTGGTCGAGCGCGACCGCCGTCAGGGTTCGCGATGTTGACCGCGGTAGTGGATTTCGAAGACCGGATATCGCCGAGCAGCCCGGCGGAGTTCGTCCGGTCCCGGCTCGGCGGCTACCCCGAAGTAGTGCCGAGCTTCGGCGTGGGAACCCCACGATCGGCCCGTGCGGCCGGCTCTGGACAGGTAGGCCCGGATGATCTCCGGCCGGTCCGCGTCGGGGACTTCCGCCAGCGTGGCGGCCCGTCGGATCCGCCCGCCAACCACCACCTGCCCGTTCGCGGCGCGTACGTTGCGGACCCACTCGGACTCGCCGGCGAGCGAGACCAGATAGTCGGCACCGTCGCGGGAGACGCGCACCAGATTGGTCCGGTGGATGACCCCGGTCTGCCGGCCGGGTACCTCGAGCACGACCGCATAGCGCGGACTCAGCCCCAACGCCGTGAGTAGCCAGCCCACCGGCTGCAGCTTCCGGTACAACACCGGGCCCGGTCGGTATCGCACCGGTGCGGTGTAGTCGACCGGCCCGATCAGGCCCGCGAACCGCCGGGTGGGTGGGGTGCCGATCCGTTGCGCGAATGCCCGCAACGCGGCGGCGGTGTCGACGGTCCACGGGCGCCCGTGACCCGGAGCGATCACTGTCGGTTCCAGCGCCGCCAGCCGGTCGATCGACCGCGCCGCCAGCGTCGAGTTCCAGGTCGTGTACCGCGGCGGCCCGTTCAGCTCGGCCCGGTGCCGCATCATTCCGGTGATCGAATTCACCGCGATGGTCAGCACGGCGTCACCGGTGAGCACGACACCGTCGGATGGGCGGTGATAGGCCACATGGCCAGGGGTGTGTCCGGGCGTCGGCACCACCGCCCACTGCGCCAGACCGGCCGGGGCTGCAGCGGGATCGAGAGATTCGACCACCGCGCTGAGATCGCCGACGTCGACCCTGGCGTAAAGCCGGGCGGGCAGCAGACGCACAAGTGGGCCGATCAGCCACCGGTCCAAGGGATTCGAGTACCGAGGGAGGTACTTGCCCGGAGCCATCGGCAGCTCGTCGGGATGCACCAACACCGGCACGTTCCAGCGCCGCGCCAGCTCGCGGGTCGATCCGGCGTGATCGGCGTGCAGGTGGGTCAGCAGGATCGCGGCGGGCCGAGCATCCGGTCCGAACAGATCATCTGCCGCCGCGGCGATGGTGTCCTGCTGGCCGGGCCAGCCGGCGTCGACCACGGCCCACCGGGAATCATCTCGGATGAAGTAGACGTTCGACGACAACATGCCCTGACCGACGGTGAGCCCCCATACGCCGTCAGCGATTTCGACATACTCGGCCGGTGGCCTGGCCCGCGTCATACCCGGCATCCCTTCGTCGGCGATGTCAACGAGTGTGTGACCGGGGCGCGGTGTGAGAACAGGGTCGTAGGTCCCCGCGGTCGCAACCCGAGTCACCTGCAGTCGGACTACGGTAGGGGCGGAGGGAGGCAATGTGGATCGGACTTCGTATGTCCTCGCCGCGTGGATAGCTGCAGCGGCGATGGTCGGGTTTTCGGTCCCAGCCCTCTTCGTCGGTGTGCTGCGCCTTCGGCGTAGCGCCTATCTCGTCCCGTACATCATTTCCACGAGCCTGTTTCTCATCGTCTTCGTGCGGTGGAACCGCCTGGAACCGCGCGAGCTACTTGCGCACAACTGGATGTGGGGCGTGGGTGTTGGCGTGTTGCTTGCGGGATTCACCGTCGGCAACGTTCTTTCGCAACCGGTTTCACCGAGGCGGCGGGGCGTGCCATTGGCTTTGGACGTGTTCTGGTCCGGGGTGGTTTACGGAACGGTCGATGCGCTACTGCTCTCGGTGCTGCCCGTCTTGGCGACCTGGCAAGCCGTCGGCACCGCAGGTTGGACCACCTCATGGATCGGCAAGGGCGCGGTCGCAGTCCTCGCGTTGTGCGCAAGCCTGGTGGTTACGGTCGCCTATCATCTGGGCTATCCCGAATACCGCCACGGCGGGCTGTTGGGTCCCGTCGTCGGGAACACCGCGATGACACTCGGATTCGTGATCTCGGGCAATCCGTTGGCCGCAGTGATCAGCCATGTCGCGATGCACGTCGCGGCGGTGCTGCGAGGCCCGGCCAGGGTTGCCCAGCTGCCGCCGCACTATCCCGACGCCCATCGCGGGCGATCCTGTTGAGTAGTCCGGTTTTCGCTGCAATCCGACGTCACCGGGCCGAGGACATCACCAGTTGCAGCTCGTCCCGCAGCGCAGCGGCCAAGCGCTCCGGAGCGGGAAAGTGGTCGGGGTCGGTGATGGCTGTGATGGTCAGCGTGCCTGCATACGACAGCGCTTCGAAGAAGATGGTCACGTTGCCCATCGCCCCGACGGCCACCGGGATGGCGGCTGTGATCGGGTGACCACTGAACCGCGCTTGGTCGGCCGGACCGCGAAGATAGCTGACGAGGCTGTGCAACCGTCGTTGACGGCGCATGTACCACCGATATCCGCCCCATGCGGCGAACCGCCGAAAGATTGGTCCCAGCAGCGCGATCAGCGGCGGAGCGGTGACCTCGAGTGAGCTCGTGGCGCGACTGACGCGATGTAGCCGATCGGCGATGTCACCGACCGCGGGAACTGTGACGAGAGCCGGTGTCACCATGTTGCCGAACGCCGGCGAATCCGCGGCACGGATCGACACGGGTACTGCCACCACGAAGCTGCCCAACGATTCGCCCCTGTCCAGCAGGGTCGTCCGGAGCGCGGCCGATATCGCGACCAGCAGCGCGTCGTTGACAGTGGCACCGTGTCGGTGCGCGGCTGCACGCAGCACGACGTGGTCTACCGAGACGACGTCCAACCGAACGCGGTTTCCGGTCGGCTGCAATAGTGCGCATCGAGCGGCCGGTGAAGGCCGAAGGCCCCCGGCTGCCGTCACCGAACTTCGCAGCCAGCGCACCGTTTCGCCGCACCGGCGAACAGCACGCCACTTGTCGCGGATGGCGTCGGCCGCCAGTGACCGAATGGCGGGTCGTGGTAGCGGGAACGCGACGTCCGCCGAGTCCGAGTCCGGGGTGCGGTCGACGAGGTGGGCCAGCAGGCCGAGACCTCCGACGCCGTCTGCCAAGGCGTGGTGCAGCACGACAACCAACGCCGTCTCGCCGCCCGCCAGCTCGGTGACCAGCACCGCTGACCACAGTGGGACATGTCGGGGAAGCGGCGAGGTGATCAGGTCCGCGGCGGTATCCAAGAGTGCACGTTCGTCACCGGGTTCTCGGCACCGAATCGCACGGACATGGTTGGCGATATCGAATCCGGCGTCGTCGAGCCAGATCGGACGGCCGCAGCCCAGTGGAACGGCGGTCAGCCGTTGGCGTAGTCGCGGCACGGCTGCGATCCGCTCGCCGATGAGTCGCCTGACCTCTGAAAGGTCGACTTCGGCGGCGTCAGCGAGTCGCAGGATGACCCCTGTCTGCTCGGCGATCGGACCGGAATCCATTGCCAGAAAAGCCAGGTCGGCAGCGCTGGCCCGATCGACGGTCGGGGCACCTGCCGGACACGAGCTGTCGTCCATCCACCGATCGAACCGCATTCATCGTTCTGGGCCCAGGGCCGAATGTCCACAAGCGCGCCGCGTCGGCATCTGAGGGTGGCTGCCGCCGGTCTACGGTTATGCCGATGGCTTTGCACCTGCACCGCGCCGAGCGGACCGACCTGCTCGCTGACGGGCTCGGCACGCTGCTGGCCACCCCGCAGTCCGACCCGTTCGCCGAAGAACTCGTCGTGGTGCCAGCACGCGGGGTCGAACGCTGGCTCAGTCAGCGGCTCTCACACATCCTCGGAGGCACCGACTCGGGTGGCGGGGTCTGCGCGGGTGTGTCATTCCGGTCGCCGGCGTCGCTGATCGGCGAGATCGCCGGAACCGCCGAGGCCGACCCGTGGTCGGCCGACGCGATGACCTGGCCGCTGCTCGAGGTCGTCGACGCCAGTCTCGACGAGCCGTGGTGCCGCACACTGGCCACCCACCTCGGCCACTTCGAGTCGGGAGAGGAAAAGGAGTTACGTCAAGGCAGGCGCTACGCGGTCGCACGCCGGCTGGCCGGACTGTTCGCCTCCTACGCCCGGCAGCGCCCGCAACTGCTCGTCGACTGGCTTGGCGATGACCCCAGCGGCCTGGATACCGACCTGCGCTGGCAGCCACCGCTGTGGCGCGCCCTGGTCGAGAGGGTGGGCGCCGAACCACCGTCAATTCGGCATGCGAAAACCGTTGCGCTGCTGCGAACATCGGGAACCGATCTGCCGGCCCGACTATCGCTGTTCGGGCACACCCGATTGCCGAGCACCGACGTCGAGCTCATCGACGCGCTGGCCGAACACCATGATGTGCATCTGTGGCTGCCGCATCCCAGCGCCGAGTTGTGGTCGGCGCTGGCCGGCCTACATGGTGCGGTCGCCCGCAGCGAGGACACCAGCCATCGACTCGCTGCCCACCCGCTTCTGGCCACGCTGGGACGCGATGTGCGCGAACTGCAACGAAGCCTGCCCGCCGCGGCCACCGACGAATTCCTTGCCTCCGAGCGGGCCCCAGACACGCTGCTGGGATTCCTCCAATCCGATATCTCCGCCAATGCCATACGGCCGCAGGGTCGTTCGGTTGCGCCCGAGGACCGCTCGGTGCAGGTGCACAGCTGTCACGGGCCCGCCCGCCAGGTTGACGTGCTGCGGGAGGTGCTGCTCGGCCTCCTGGCCGACGACGCGACGCTGGAGCCCCGCGACATCCTGGTGATGTGCCCGGACATCGAGACCTACGCGCCGCTGATCGTCGCGGACTTCGGCCTCGGCGACATCGTGCACGGCGCACATCCCGCCCACCAGCTGCGGGTACGGCTGGCCGACCGCGCGCTGATCCAAACCAACCCGCTGCTGGTCGTTGCCGCCAAACTCCTGACCCTGGCCGGCAGCAGGGTCACCGCCACCGAGGTGCTGGACTTCGCTCACCTACACCCTGTGCGGGCGCGTTTCGCCTTCACCGACGACGATCTGGAGACGATCACCCGCTGGGTACAGCAGGCCAACATCCGGTGGGGCTTCGACCAGGAGCACCGCGCCCCATTCGGAATCCCCTTCATCCAGAACACCTGGCGCTTCGGGCTCGACAGGGTGCTGGCCGGGGTCGCCATGTCCGACGATTCGAAGGACTGGCTCGGCGTCACGCTGCCACTCGACGACGTCGGCAGCAACAGCGTGGAGTTGGCGGGCCGGCTCGCAGAATATGTCGCACGGCTGCAACACGCCGTCGAGTCGCTGCGGGGTGTCCGACCGTTGGCGGATTGGCTGGCCGCACTACAGGACGGCGTGGCCGTGCTGACACTGACCACCGGTGACGAGGGCTGGCAGATCAGCCAGTTGCAGCGTGAATTCGGTGACGTGCTGACAACCGCCGGGCCGCATGCCGGCACCGGTATGCGCTTGCCGGATATCACCGCCCTGCTGGACCGCCACCTGTCCGGCCGGCCGACGCGGGCGAACTTCCGCACCGGAACGCTGACGGTATGCACCATGGTCCCGATGCGCTCGGTGCCACACCGGGTGGTGTGTCTGGTCGGGCTGGACGACACCGTGTTCCCGAGAATCGGCGTGGTCGACGGTGATGACGCGCTGGCCCGAGATCCGATGACCGGTGAGCGCGACGTCCGTTCCGAAGATCGTCAGCTGCTGCTGGACGCGATCTGCGCGGCGAGCGACAAACTCGTCATCACCTACACCGGCGCCAACGAGTACTCCGGGCATCCCCGTCCGCCCGCCGTTCCGCTGGCCGAGCTACTCGACGCACTCGACCGGACCACCGGCGAACCGGTCCGTGAGCGCATCCTTGTCCGCCATCCGTTGCAGCCCTTCGACATTCGCAACGTGACGCCCGGCGCCCTCGGGGTGCCCGGCGAGCCGTTCACGTTCGACAACAGTGTGCTCGCCGCAGCGTCGATCGTCCGCGGCCAGCGGCCCGAACAGCCCGACTTGCTGGCCCGGCCACTGGCGGCCCCCGCGCCCGACGATGTGACGCTCACCGATCTGCTGAAATTCTTCGCCAATCCGGTGAAGGGTTTCTTCACCGCACTCGACGTGACGTTGCCGTGGGAGGTCGACGGTGTCGAGGATGCGATGCCGGTCGAGATCGACAACCTGCAGCAATGGACGGTGGGCCAGCGGCTGCTCACCGACATGCTGGCGGGTATGGATCCCGAGCGGGCCGGCCAGGCGGAATGGCGCCGGGGTTCACTCCCGCCGGGCCGTCTCGGCTGGCGGACGGCCGGCGAACTGCGAGACCAGGCCGTCGAATTAGCCAGGGCCGCACTGGCCCACCGAAGCGGGGCTCCGCAGGCCTACGACGTCGACATCGACCTCGGTGGGGGCCGTCGTCTCACCGGAACCGTGCCCGAGGTGTTCGGCACGCGACTGCTCGAGGTGACGTTCTCCAAGCTCGATGCCCAGCATCTGTTGCGCGCCTGGATCCCGATGCTGGCCTTGACGGCAGCGGCGCCCGGACGGTGGTCGGCGGTGTGCATCGGCCGGCAGCGGCGCCGGACCGGGGTTATCGAACGTATGCTGGGGACGCCGCAGGAGGATCCGGTCGTCGTCCTGCGCGAGCTGGTGGCAATTTACGACGCTGGCCGCCGAGAGCCGATTCCACTGCCCATCAAGACATCTCATGCGTGGGCGGTGGCGCGGATCAGTGGTCAGGATCCGCGCGGCGAAGCGTGGTCGAAGTGGCGCTACGAGCGTGACGACCCCGCGATCGAACGGGTTTGGGGCCGTGATCCGGGCCTGGATCCGCTGCTGACGCCGGTGCGCCCGGGTGAGGAGGCCGACGGCGAGACGACGCGGTTGGGCGCGTACGCGGCGCGCCTGTGGGCACCGCTGCTACGGGCGGAAGACGGCGCCTGATGCACGAATTCGACCTGCTGGAGCCCCTCCCCGCCGGGTACTCGACAACGGTGCTGGAGGCCAGCGCCGGAACCGGCAAGACCTTCACCCTTGCCGCCTTGGTGACCCGCTACATCGCCGAAGGCCGGGCCAGTCTTGACCAGATGCTGCTGATCACCTTTGGCCGCGCCGCCACCCAGGAATTGCGGGAACGAGTGCGCCACGCGTTGCAGGACGCCTTGCGCGCGTTCGACGACCCCAGTCTGGCCCGGGGCAACGACGTCCTGGTCGCGCTGATCTCCGGCGACCCGGCGGAAACGGCCGAGCGTCGGGAGCGGCTGCGCGACGCACTGGCCGGCTTCGACGCGGCGACGATCGCCACCACCCATCAGTTCTGTCACCTCGTGCTGAAATCCCTTGGCGTCGCGGGTGATAACGACACCAACATGAAACTGGCAGAGAACCTGGACGACCTGGTCGGCGAGATCGTCGACGACCTGTACCTGCGGCATTTCGGTCAGGACCGCGAACGGCCGCCGATCACCCGCACAGAGGCCCTCAAGCTGGCACGTGAAGTCGTCGCCAACCCGCGCACCGAGTTGCGTCCGCTGGATCCTCCGCCGGGCTCGCCGCCGGCGATACGTGTCTCCTTCGCCAATGACGTTCTGGCGGAGCTGGAACGACGCAAGCGCCGCAGTGGCATCCTCAGCTACGACGATCTGCTCAGCCGGTTGGCCGATGCCCTGGAAACATCCGATTCGCCCGCCGCCAAGCGCATGCGCCAGCGGTGGTCGGTGGTGATGGTCGATGAGTTCCAGGACACCGACCCGGTGCAATGGCAGGTCATCGAGCGAGCTTTCAGCGGCAAGTCCACGCTGATTCTGATCGGCGATCCCAAGCAGGCGATCTACGCGTTTCGCGGCGGTGACATCTTCACCTACCTGAATGCCGCCAAGTCCGCGGGGCAGCGTCGCACCCTCGGAGTCAACTGGCGCAGTGACGCGGCATTGGTGGAGCGCCTGCAGGTTGTGCTCGGCGGGGCCGAACTCGGCGACCCGGACATCAAAGTCCTGCCGGTCAACGCTCGCCACCACGGCCACCGGCTGTCGGGCGCACCGCACAACGACGCGTTTCGGATGCGGGTGGTCAGCCGAGAAGTGTTCGGACAGCGCGGAACCCGCACGATCCGGATGGACTCCCTGCGTCCGCACATCGCCACGGACATGGCAGCCGACATCGCGGGGTTGCTGGCGAGTGCGGCAACCTTCGATGGAGAGCCCCTACAGGCCCATCAGATCGCCGTCATCACCGAAAGTCATGCCGATGCGCGCGCCTGCTTCGACGCGCTGGCCGCGGCGGGGGTACCGGTCGTCTATACCGGTGACACCGACGTGCTCAAGTCCCGGGCCGCCGACGACTGGCTAACCCTGCTCGAGGCGTTCGACCAGCTGCACCGGCCCGGGCTGGTACGCGCGGCAGCGACCACGATGTTCTTTCAGAAGACGGCCGAAGATCTCGCCGAAGGCGGAGACGCGTTGACCGAGCAGATCGGCGACACCCTGCGGCAGTGGGCCGACCACGCCCGCGAGGCGGGCGTGGCGGCGGTCTTCGAGGCCGCTCAGCTGGCGGGCATGGGTAGGCGAGTGTTGTCGTGGGCCGGTGGCGAACGCAACATGACCGACCTGGCACACGTCACCCAGCTTCTGCACGACGTGACGCATCGGGAGCATCTGAGCCTCACCGCATTACGGGACTGGCTGCGCACTCAACGTGACGAGCGAAGCGGCGCGCGGGAACGCAACCGCCGACTGGACAGCGATGCGGCGGCCGTGCAGATCATGACGGTCTGGGTCAGCAAGGGCCTGCAGTTCCCGATCGTCTATCTGCCCTTCACCTTCAATCGCTATGTGCGCAACGAGGATCTGGTCCGGTTCCACCTCGACGACCGGCGTTGTCTACATGTCGGCGGCGACGAGAGCACCGAACTGGCGACCGCGCAACGGCTGGGCAGGCGAGAAGCCGCGGGCGAGGAGACCCGACTGACGTATGTAGCGATGACCAGAGCCCAGTCGCAGGTGGTTGCGTGGTGGGCGCCGTCGTGGGATGAGCCCAACGGCGGACTGTCGCGGCTGCTGCGGGGCCGCCGTCCGGGACAGCCGGGCGTGCCGGACCGCTGCGATCCCGAACGCATCGAGGATGCCGACGCCGTGGCGCTGCTGCGGGTATGGGAGCGCGCGGGCGGGCCGGTGCTCGAAGAGTCGATCATCGCCCCGACTCCCGAGCCGGCCAGTCCTGAGCCAGGAGCAAGAGTGGGTGTCAGGCACTTCCACCGCACTATTGACACCGCATGGCGCCGGACGTCCTATTCGGGGCTGATCCGCGCCGCAGAGGCGACCGGTGTCGGTAGCGAGCCCGAGATCGTCCAGCTCGACGACGAGGTCGCCGAGATCGCGGTGAGCACGCCCCCGGCCGGGGTGGACCTGCCGTCGCCGATGGCGGATCTGCCGACCGGCGCGAAGTTCGGCAGCCTGGTGCACGCGGTCCTGGAGACCGCCGACCCACTGGCCGGCGATCTCGCCGGGGAACTGCAGACCCAGATCGAACGCCACTCGGTGTGGTGGCCGGTCGATGTTCCCGCTGCCGAGCTGGCCGCCGCGCTGGTGCCTATGCACGACACATCGCTGGGCCCGATGGCCGGCGGGCTCACCTTGCGGCACATCGGGCAGCGGGACCGGCTGTGCGAGATGGACTTCGAATTCCCCCTGGCCGGCGGTGACCAGCCGACCGACAGCTCGCGGATCCGGCTCGCCGACGTCGGGCGGCTGCTGCACACGCACCTTCCGCCCGATGATCCGCTGGCGCCGTACGCCGACCGGCTCACCGGTGGCGCACTGGCCGGTCAGTTGTTGCGCGGATATCTGTCCGGTTCGGTCGACGTGGTCCTGCGGATACCCGACGGCCCAGGCCACCGCTACCTGGTGGTCGACTACAAGACGAATTGGCTCGGTGACGGCGACCGACCCCTGTCTGCCGGCGACTACGACCGCGCCAGGATGGCCGAGGCGATGCTGCATTCGGACTATCCCCTTCAGGCGCTGCTGTATAGCGTTGTGCTGCATCGGTTCCTGCGGTGGCGTCAACGCGGCTACGACCCCGACCGGCATCTTGGCGGGGTGCTGTATCTCTTCGTGCGTGGTATGTGCGGCCCGAGCACCCCGATGGCTGACGGTCATCCCACGGGTGTGTTCAGCTGGCGTCCGCCGGCCGCGCTGGTGTCAGCGGTGTCGGATCTGCTGGACGGCCCGGAGGTGGCGCGATGACGATCGACGTGACTGACGCCGCGGACTGGCGACGCAGCGCCGAAGCCACCGGGCTGCTGCGTGTCTTCAACGAGGCGGGGGTCATCGAATCCGCCGATGTTCTCGTCGCCCAGCGGCTTACCGTGTTGGGGAATGAGCCCGACGAGCGGGTTGCCCTGGCGATCGCGTTCGTGACGCGCGCCGTGCGAGGCGGTTCGGTCTGTGTTGAGTTGGCCGCGGTGCAGGCGCAGGCCGGGATCGACGACCTGCCGTGGCCGGTGCCGGGGGAGTGGCTGGCTGCGGTGGCGGCCAGCCCGTTGCTCAACTCGCCCGCGGTGCTGCACCTGGACGCAGACCTGCTCTACTTCGACCGGTACTGGCTGGAGGAGCGCCAGGTCGCCTCCGATGTTCTGGCGTTGGCCGCCGCCCGCCCGCCGCACCGATTGCCCGACACCACACACCTTTTCCCGGCGGGATACGACGAACAACGTCGCGCCGCCGAAGTGGCGCTATCGCAGGGATTGACGGTGCTGACCGGAGGTCCGGGCACCGGCAAAACCACCACGGTGGCCCGGCTGCTGGCCTTGCTGGCCCAGCAGGCTGAGCTGGCGGGCAGGCCACGCCCGCGGATCGCGTTGGCCGCACCGACCGGCAAAGCGGCCGCCCGATTACAGGAGGCTGTGCAAGCCGAAGTCGACAAGCTCGATCCCGCCGACCGCACCCGGCTGGGGGGATTGCGCGCCACCACCCTGCATCGGCTGCTGGGGCCCCTGCCCACGACGTCGGCGAGGTTCCGGCACCACCGCGCGAACCGCCTGCCGCACGATGTGATCGTGGTCGACGAGACGTCGATGGTGTCGCTCACGATGATGGCCCGATTGGTCGAGGCGGTACGCAGCGAGGCGCGGCTGCTGTTGGTTGGCGACCCCGACCAGCTGGCGTCGGTGGAGGCCGGCGCGGTGCTGGCCGACCTGGTGGACGGGCTGAGCTCACGAGCCGACACCCCGGTGGCCAAGCTGATCACCCCGCACCGGTTCGGAGCATCGATCGGCGCGCTGGCGCTGGCGATCCGGGTCGGGGACGCCAATCGTGCGGTCGACATCCTCCACGCCGGTGGCGATCACATCGAGTGGGTGGACTCCGAGGATCCGGCCGAGGCCCTGCGCACGATTCTTGTGCCGCACGCCCTTCGCCTGCGGGAGGCCGCCGTGCTCGGTGACGCGACCGCCGCGTTGGCCACGCTGGAGGAGCACCGGCTGTTGTGCGCGCACCGCCGCGGGCCGTACGGGGTCGCCCACTGGAACCGCCAGGTCGAGCGCTGGCTGGCCGAGGAAACCGATGCGCCACATTGGGCCTCGTGGTACGCCGGGCGACCGGTGCTGGTGACCGCGAACGACTACGGCCTGCGCCTCTACAACGGCGACGTCGGCGTCACGGTCCTGCGGGACGGCGCACTGCGGGCGGTGATGGCCACCTCCGACGGTCCGGCGCATTATCCGACCAGCCGGCTGGCCGACATCGAGACCATGCACGCGATGACCATCCACAAGAGTCAGGGCAGCCAGGTTGCCGAGGTCACTGTGCTTCTGCCGCCGACGGATTCGAGGCTTTTGTCGCGTGAGTTGTTCTACACCGCGGTGACCCGGGCCAGGACCAAGGTGCGGGTGGTGGGCTCGGCCGATCAGCTGCGCTCCGCGGTGGCGCGGCGGGCGATGCGCGCGAGCGGGCTCAGTCGCCGGCTGCAGGGCTGACTCGCGCGGACGGGTCGGCCGTCGCCTCGACGAAGCGCTGGCAGGCGGATTCGTCGTGTTCCGGTTTGACGGGGCTGCCCGAGAGTAACGTCATGGCGGCCTGACCGGGGATTCAACGCCGTGGCGTTACTGTCGGCGAGAATCAGCGCACCAGCCTGCGCAGCAGCGCCGACGCGGCGGCAATGCCGACCACGGCCGCCAGCGCCAGCACGCCCAGGTCCAGCCAGGGGTGCGCCGATGGAACGCCCACCAGCAACAGCCGCAGCGAATCCACTTCGTAGCTCAGCGGATTGACCCGGGACAGCCAGCGCAGCCACTCCGGCATCACCGATACCGGGTAGAGCGCGTTGGACGCGAAGAACAGCGGCATCGTGATCGCCTGCCCGATGCCCATCAGCCGGTCCCGGTTGCGCACCAGGCCGGCCAGCGTCATCGACAAGCACGCGAAGAACGCCGACCCCAGCATCACCACACCCATCGCGGCCAGGATCTTCAGCGGGTTGTGGGTCATGTGGATGCTCATCAGGTAGGCCAATGCCAGCACGCCGATCACCTGCGCCACCGAACGGACTCCGGCGGCGAACGCTTTGCCGGTCACCAGCGCCGAGGCGGGGGCGGGGGTCACCATCAGCTTGGCCAGGATGCCGGCGTCGCGGTCCCAGATGATCTGGATGCCGTAGAAGATGGAGATGAAAAGCGCCGACTGGGCGATGATGCCCGGTGCCAGAAACTCCAGGTAGGGCACCGAGCCGGTGTCGATCACGTGCAACCGGTTGAACGTGGTGCCGAAGATCAGCAGCCACAGGGCGGGTTGAACCGTCCGGGTGAGCAGCTCGGTGCGGTCGTGGCGCAGCTTCTGCAACTCGACCCAGCCGAAGGTCGCCATCCGGCCGGCCAGGCTGGGTACCCGCCGCCAGCCCCGCGGCGCTTTTTGCAGCCGGGGTGCGGTCGCGGACTCAACCGGCATTGCGCGCCGCCTTTCGGCCGGCCCGGATCGCGCCGAGGTCGCTGTGATCGGCGGTGTCCTCGAGTCCGGATCCGGCGTAGTGCCGGAAGACGTCCTCGAGGCTGGCGTCGGGACCGACCCTCGCCTTGAGCTCGGCCGGGGTCCCGATCGCCCGTAACCGGCCGTGGTGCATCAGCGCGACCCGGTCGCACAGCGCGTCGGCTTCCTCCATGTAGTGCGTGGTGAGCAGCACCGTCATACCGAACTGCTGCTGCATGCTGTGCACCTGCGACCAGACACTGTCGCGGGCAAGGGGATCCAGGCCCACGGTGGGCTCGTCGAGAATCAGCAGCGATGGCCGATTGACCAGCGCCTGGGCCAGCTCCAGGCGCCGGATCATGCCGCCGGAGTAGGTGCCGGCGAGCCGGTCGGCGACGTCGAGCAGCTGCATCGCTTCCAGTGCATGGCTCACCCGCTGCCGGCGAGCCGACCGGGGCACGCCGTAGAGCCGGGCGAACCACTCCACGTTCTGTCGGCCGGTGAGGGCGGGTTCGATCGAAAGTTGTTGTGGCACATAGCCGAGGTTGTATCTGATGTCCATGGTGTCGCGGTGCGCGTCGAGCCCGAAGATGCGTACCTGTCCATGTTGGATCGGGGCCAGCGTTGTCAACAGCCGCACGACGGTGGTCTTGCCCGCACCGTTGGGGCCCAGCAGCCCGAGGGTTTCGCCGGTGTGGACCTGCAGCGTCAGATCGTCGACGGCGGTGAAATCGCCGTAGCGGTGGGTCAGGTTCTGGCAGTCGATCGCCGGTGCGGTCATGGTCGCTTCTCCTGCAGCTTGGCGGTGATCTCGGCGAGCACCCGCATCCCGGTGGCCAGGGCTTCGGCGTCGTCGTCGTCGAGTTCGTCGAGTACCTGCGAGAGAGCCGCACGCCGTGCCGCCCGGGTTTCGTCGGCCAGCTGCTGGGCGGGTGCGGTGAGCTCGAGTCGGCCCACCCGGCGGTCAGCGGGATCGGGGGTACGCACCAGCAGCCCGCCGGCCGACAGTTTGGACACCAGCGTGGATGCGGTGTTGGCGGCGAGCCCCAGCTCGGCGGCGGCCGCGCTGACCGAGATACCCGGCTGCCGGCCGACCAGTCGCAGCAGCTCGGCCTGGGACTCGGTCAGCCCGGAGGTGACGAAGGAGCCGCCGGCGGCCCTGCGGACGGTGCGACGGAAGCGGCCGACGGTGCTGAACAGCTGGGCGACGAGATCGGTGCGGACGTCCACCCAGCCAGATTAGCTCTGTTTCAGAGCTAAGTCTTCTCCACCCGATGCTGCCGGACGTCGGCGAGCAGGCCGGGCCTGGTCACGGCGGTCATGTAGGTACAGAACGGCTGGCGGCGCCGGTCCGTCGGTGAGCCGGGGTTCAGCAGGCGCAGGCCGGTCCGGGTGGTGGTGTCCCAGGGGATGTGGCTGTGCCCGAACACCAGCACGTCGGTGCCCGGATAACGCTGCGCCATCCGCGCTTCCCGGCCGGAGGCCGCGCCGGTCTCGTGGACGATGGTGAAGCGCAGGCCGTCCAGCGTCACCTCGGCGCACTCGGGCAGGCGGGCCCGCAGTTCCGGACCGTCGTTGTTGCCCCAGCAGCCGACCAGGCGTTTCGCCTGCGCCGCCAGGTCGTCGAGCAGCCCGTCGGAGACCCAGTCGCCGGCGTGGATGACGACATCGGAGCGCTTGACTTCGTGCCACACCTGGGCAGGCAGGTCGCGGGCGCGTTTCGGAATGTGTGTGTCGGCCAGCAGCAGCAGACGCATGGGTCGAGTATCCCAAGAGCGTTCGTTGAGCGCTCACGTTGCACATTTCGCCCGATCGTCGAACGTGAGCGCTCACCCAATCGCTAGGCTTGTTCAAATGGACCGCGACGATGTCGAGAAGCGCTGGCACGATCCGGCGATGTTTCGCGCGGCGGTGACGTATGTGGTGTCCGTCCTGGTGGTGGCCGGCCTGGCGCTGGCGGCGACCCTGCTCTGGCACTCACGGATCGCCGGCATTCTGGTGCCGGTCGTCCTGTTCGCCGGCGGGGTCGGCGCCTTCGTCCAGACCTACCGGGTCTGGCGTGCCGAAGGGGTCTGGCCGATCTGGCAGGGTGCCGGATGGTTCCTGCTGGCCCTCATGCTGCTGTGCCTGGGTGTGCCCGTCGCCGTCTGGTGAAAAGGTCACCCGCCATACTCGTCGGGTGACCGCTTCTGCTGACCTGTCCCTGGCCGGTGTGCGTATCGTCGAGATCTCCAGCTTCGTGGCCGTGCCGCTCGCCGGTATGACACTTGCGCAGCTGGGCGCCGAGGTCATCCGGGTCGACCCGGTCGGTGGGGCGGCCGACTACCAGCGCTGGCCGCTCACCGAGGCCGGGGACAGCATCTACTGGGCCGGGCTCAACAAGAGCAAGCGGTCGGTGAGCGCCGATATGCGCTCGCCGGACGGGCAGCGGCTGGTTGCCCGGCTGATCGCCGACAGCGGCATTCTGATCACCAACGTCGCAGGCCGGCAATGGCATTCGTATGAGACGCTGAGCGCGCAGCGCCCCGATCTGATCCACCTGGAAGTGGTCGGCCGCGGCGACGGGTCGACCGGGGTGGACTACACGGTCAACGCGGCCACCGGATTTCCGCTGGTCACCGGCTCGCCTACCCAGGGCGGGCCGGTCAACCACGTGCTACCCGCCTGGGATGTCAGCTGCGGTCTCTATGCGGTGCTGGCGATCCTGGTGGCGCTGCGCCGCCGCGACACCACCGGGCAGGGCAGCCGCATCCGGTTGCCACTGGACGACGTCGCGCTGGCTACCGCGGCCAACCTCGGCTTCCTCACCGAGCCGATGGTCAACGGCACGCAACGGCCGCGACTGGGCAACGCGATCTACGGCCAGTACGGCCAGGACTACACCAGCAGCGACGGGGTGACGTTCATGCTGGTGGCGCTGACCAACCGACACTTCCGCGACCTCACGGCGCTGACGGGTACGACCAAAGCCGTTGCCGCCGTTGCCGAAGCGCTGGGCGCCGATTTCAGCGACGAGGGTCAGCGCTACCAGCACCGGGGTGTGCTGACGGGTCTGTTCGCACCCTGGTTCGCCAGCCACAGCGCCGATGAGGTGACGGACGCGCTGGCACAGAGCTCGGTGCTGTGGGATCGCTACCTGGACTTCGCCGAGGTCGCCGAGCACCCGCGGGTGACGGCCAACCCGTTGTTCACGATGCTGGCGCAGCCCCGGATCGGCAGCTACCTCGCGCCCGGGCTGCCGATGTCGGTCGACGGAGCCCACGTCGCCGCCCAACCAGCGCCCGCGCTCGGCGACGACACCACCGCCGTGCTGGCCGAGCTGGGCCTGAGCGCCGACGAAATCGCCACCCTCATCGAATCCGGCACCGTCACAACAGGAACCGAGCCGGCGTGAGCGTGCTGGCCGGGTTGCTCGACGTCACCCCCGAGGAGTCCGGTGGCTTCGTCGGCGCGGCAAGCGGGCCGGCCGACAAGCGGGCCTATGGCGGGCATCTCGCCGCCCAGGCCCTGGCGGCGGCCTGCCGCACGGTCGACTCCGACAAAACCCCGACCAGCCTGCACGTGCAGTTCCTGCGCGGTGGTGACGCGGGCGTCCCGGTCCACTACTTCGTCGAGGCGGTCTATGACGGGCGGACCGCTGCCTCGCGGCGGGTGCTGGCCCGCCAGGATGGCCGATTGTTGACCACCACGACGGTTTCGTTCTCGGTTGCCGCGACCGGCCCCGAGCACGCCGCGCATACAACGGCGCCACATGCTCCCGCCGATCTGCCCGCCACCGGGCCGATCGGGCCCGCTCCGTCGCTGCCGCTGGACGAGATCGACATTCGCACCAACGATGACTGGAGCACAGGTGAATTCGTCCGCCGGCTGTGGTGGCGGGTCACCGTGCCGCTGTGCGGCGAGCCGTGGCTGTCGACCTGTGCGGCGGCCTATGTCACCGATATCTACGGCATCGATCCGGTGTTGGCCGTGCACGGTCATTCGATGACCGATCGCAGCCACCGCACCGCCACCACCGATTCGTCGATCTGGTTTCATCGGCCGATTCGTGCGGGGGAGTGGAATCTACTGGAATCCCGCTCCCCGGCCGCCGCGCGCGGCCGGGGTCTGGTCACCTTGAGTCTCTACGACTCCGACAAGGTGCTGACCGCCACGCTGGTTCAGGAGGGTCTGGCCGTCCTGCGAACCTGACGCCCCGCGCGGCGGGCCTGCCGTTGCTGCGCCAGCGATCGAGTTTCCTCCGACAGGGGCGCGGCCAGCATCGCCGCAACGGTGTCGACCAGATGACTGACGAACAGCCGGTCGTCGGCATGGGGGGCGGTGGCCGCGCGGCGGCCCAGTTCGACCGCGGCGTACACCAGTGCTCCCAGCCGGGGATGCAGCGTGAGGGCCACCGGATCGAGCATCGGCTCGAGCAGCCGGCGCCAGCGCTGCAGGCTGGCCGAGTGCCCGGTGAGATCAAAGGTGGGCACCGGTCGGTTCAGCAGGTCGGCGTGGATGCGCAGGAACGCCGGGCCGCCGTCGGCGTCGGCGAGTTTGGCGGCTAACGGGCGGACCAGCGCGGAGGCCATCGCCCGCATCGACGGCGTCGCCTCCGACTCGACCGCATCCAGTAACCCGTCGCGGCGGGCGTCGACCATCGGCAGGTGCTTTCCGGCGATCGCGGCCACTACCCCGGCCCGATCGGTGAAGTGGTACTGCACCGCCATCACGTTGCGGGCCCCGGCTTCTCGGGCGATCTCCCGCAGGCTGACCGCGTCGACGCCACGTTCGGCGAACAACCGCTCCGCCGTGGCCACCAGGTTGGCCGACGTGTCAACGGCCATCAGAGTGCCATCAAAGTTCGGCGACCTCGTGTTCGATCAATTCGGCCAGCCGAGCCTGGGCGGCCGCACGCCGGGTCGGGATGTGCTGGGACGGGAACAAGGTGTCGACGGGCTCGTACTCCCGCAGCGTGCGGCGCGCCACGGTCAGCTTGTGCACCTCGGTGGGACCGTCGGCGATGGCCAGCGACTCGGCGGCCACCATCATCTTCACGAACGGCATCTCATCGGAAACCCCCAGTGCGCCATGCAGATGCATCGCCCGCTGGACGACGTCATGCAGCACCTGCGGCATCGCCACCTTGACCGCGGCGATGTCCCGGCGCACCTTCTGGTAGTCGTGGTATTTGTCGATCTTCCAGGCGGTGCGCAAGACCAGCAGCCGGAACTGCTCGATCTGGATCCAGCTGTCGGCGATCTTCTCCTGGGTCATCTGATAGTCGCCCAGCGGCCCACGCCGGGTCTGGCGCGATACCGCCCGTTCGCACATCATGTCGAAAGCCTTGCGGGCCAACGCGATCGTGCGCATCGCATGATGGACACGGCCGCCGCCGAGCCGGGTCTGGGCGATCGCGAAGGCCTGCCCCTCGCCGCCGAGCACGTGGTCGGCCGGCACCCGTACGTCGTTGTAGCGGATGTACCCGTGTCCGGCGCGGTCGTCGGACTCGCCGCCGACGCCGACGTTGCGGATGATCTCGATGCCGGGGGTTTCAGCGGGCACGATGAACAGCGACATTTTCTGATGGGTGCGGGCTTCGGGGTTCGTCACTACCATGACGATGAAGAACGCGGCGTTGCGGGCGTTCGAGGAGAACCACTTCTCGCCGTTGATCACCCACTGGTCGCCGTCGCGCTCGGCATGAGTGGTGAACAGGCCGGGATCCGAACCGCCGTGCGGTTCGGTCATCGAGTAGCACGAGGAGATCTCACCGTCGAGCAGTGGCTGCAGGTAGCGGCGCTTCTGCTCCTCGGTCCCGAACATGGCGAGGATCTCGGCATTGCCGGAGTCCGGTGCCTGCGATCCGAAAACCGAAGGCGCCCAACGGGAACGACCGACGATCTCGTTCAGCAGCGCCAGCTTGACCTGCCCATAGCCCTGACCGCCCAATTCCGGTCCCAGGTGGGCGGCCCACAGCCCCTGCTCCCTGACCTGCTGCTGCAGGGGCCGCAGCACCCGCAACACTTCGGGGTTGGTCTTCTCGTACGGGTCCAGGGGAGCGAAGTCCAGCGGCTCGAGCCGTTCGCGCATGAATTCCTCGACCCAGTCGAGCTTCTTCTGATACTCGGGGTCGGTCTCGAAGTCCCACATGGCCGCGAGCATAAACTGATGCAGTTGCATTAATCAATGACCGCAGTCCTATGCTTCCACCGTGAGCACCACCGTCCGTGTCGACGTCGACGAGACCGGCGTCGCCCTGATCACCCTAGACGGCCCGGAGCGGCTCAACGCGTTCTCCGGAGACACCGCCCGTCAGCTCGGGGAGGCCTACCGCCGCTGCGACGCCGACGACACCGTCCGGGCGGTGGTCGTCACCGGGGCGGGCCGGGCGTTCTGTGCCGGCGCCGACATGACGGCACAGGCCCTGGCGTTCGACACACCTGGGGACGGATTCAGCGCCTCGCCCGTCCAGCCGCCGGCCTGGCGGGTGCGCAAACTGGTGATCGCCGCCGTCAACGGGCCCGCCATCGGCATCGGGCTGACCCTGGCGTTGCAGTGCGACATCCGGCTGGTCGCGCAGGACGCCAAGTTGGCCATCCCGCAGGTGCGCCGGGGCATGGTCGGCGACTGCGCGGTGCACTACACGCTCAAACACGCCGTCGGTCTGGCCGTGGCGGCCGACGTCCTGCTCACCGGCCGGACCTTCTCCGGCAGCGAGGCCGTCGCGCTGGGGATCGCCAGCCGTGCCCTGGCGGCCGGTGAGGTGTTGCCCGCGGCGCTTGCGGTGGCCCGCGACGTGGCCGTCAACGCCAACCCCGCCTCGGTGGCGTACAGCAAGCGAATGTTGTGGGCCGAGGACAACGCCGACGCTGTGGCGGCGCGGGAGACTACGGTGCACCTGAAACTGATGGGCGGTCCGGACGCGGCCGAGGGGCCGGCCGCCTGGCGGGAGAACCGGCCGCCGGTGTGGCGATCCCGGGCCAGCCAGACGGGAGATCCTGCATGACGGCACGGAGCACGAAGACCACCGCCGAGGTTCTCGACGGCATCGATCTGACCGGCCGCACCGTGGTGATCACCGGCGCCTCGACCGGCCTGGGCCTGCAGACGGCCCGAGCCCTGCAGTCGGCCGGGGCGCAGATCGTGGCTGCCGTACGCGATATCGACAAGACCCGTGCCGCCATCGACTGCGAGACCGTCGCCCTCGAGCTCGGCGACCTGCGTTCGGCGCGGGCCGCGGCCGGCGCCATCGCCGCTCGCCACGACCGCATCGACGTGTTGATCAACAACGCCGGGGTGATGGCCCCGCCGCTGTCGCGCACCGCGCAGGGCTACGAAATGCAGCTCGGCACCAACCACCTTGGTCATTTCGTGCTGACCACAGAGATGGCGGACCGCTTCGACCTATTCGTTCCGGGCACCCGCATCGTCAATCTCAGTAGCCGCGGGCACCAGCTCGGTGGTATCCGCTGGGAGGATCCCAACTACGACGACGAGAGTGCCTACGACAAGTGGCAGGCCTACGGGCAGAGCAAGACCGCCAACGTCTTGTTCACCGTCGAGGCCGAGCGACGCTGGGGCCCCTCCGGTGTGCACTCCTTTGCCGTGCATCCCGGCGTGGTCTACACCGACCTGGCCCGGCACATGACCCGCGACGACTTCGCCACCGGCGGGACGCTGGCGAACCTCGACGTGACCGATGTCGCGCACGGCGCGGCGACGACAGTGTGGGCGGCCACCAGTCCCGAACTCGACGGGCTCGGCGGCCGATATCTCGAAGACTGCCGCATCGCCGATCCGTTCGTGGACGGCGCCGAGGGCGGTTACGCAGCCTGGGCGGTGGACCCCGAGCAGGCGGCCCGGCTGTGCGAGTGGTCGCAGCGTGAGGCCGAACTCGCACTGGGTGGCTAACCTGCAGGGATGGCCATCGACGTTCGTCCAGCCCGCAAGGCCGACATCCCCGCGCTCGCGCGGGTGCTGGGCCGGGCCTTCCAGGACGACCCGGTCATGTCCTGGGTCCAACCTGACGCCGAGCGCCGCCGGGCGGCGCTACCGGGATTGTTCGGAGCTCTGACCCGCCACCATTACCTGGCCGGTCGCGGCACCGAGGTCGCGGTATCCGATGACGGGATCACGGGCGCCGCGCTGTGGGATCCCCCCGGCCGATGGCAGCAGTCACCCCGTGAACAACTCGCCATGCTGCCCGGCGTGATCCGCGCGTTCCGCGGCAGGCTGGCGGCCGGGCGAATGCTCACCGACCTGATGAAAGCCAGCCACCCAGAGGAACCACACTGGTATCTGGCCGTCATCGGCAGCGATCCGACGGTGCGGGGTGCCGGGTTCGGCCGTGCACTGATGCAGTCCCGGCTCCAACGGTGCGATGCCGAGCACGCGCCCGCCTACCTGGAGTCCAGCAATCCGGACAATATCGGGTACTACCAGCGGTTTGGATTCGAGATCAGCGGGGAGATCGCGCTTCCCGAGGGTGGGCCGTCGCTGTGGCCGATGTGGCGGGCGCCGCGATAACGTCGCGAAACCGCCAGGTCGAGTGGGGATCCGCGGCTCCTGGTCATGAAGTCTTGCTGAACGTTTGCTGGGGAGATTCAAAGACTTGAATTCAAGATGTCGAAAACTGCGTATCGCGCGTTCCTGATTGTGATAATCGGCGCAAGCGTGGCGCGGGCCATGGCGGGTCCCCGGGAGGGGAGGGGATCGGCCATGGCCCGAGACGTCGGCCTGTCGCCGGGAGCGCTCCCTACAACACGGCCCGCAGCACCATCATCGCCCGAGGCTCGACGGGCATCGGCGCACCGGCCTTCACCACCGCCGCGTCCTCGGTTTCCCCGATTCCCGCGGCTGTGTCCAGCACCGGCCACCACGCTTTGCCGAACTCCACCGGCGGCAGGGTGAACTCGATGGGTTCGTGGTGGGCGTTGAAGCACATCACGAACGAATCGTCGGTGACCCGCTGGCCGCGCGGGTCCAGGCCCGGGATTCCGTGTCCGTTCAGGTAGACCGCCACCGACTTGCCGAAACCGGAATCCCAGTCCTCGTCGCTCATCTCCGAGCCGTCGGGGCGGAACCACGAGATATCGGGCACACCTTTGCTGCCCCGGCGCCGCACCGGTCGGCCGTTGAAGAAGCGCCGCCGGCGGAAAACCGGATGCGCTGCGCGCAGCGCCGACACCGTGGCGGTGAATTCGAGCAGTCCGGCGTCGGCGCCGGCCCAGTCGATCCAGGTGATCTCGTTGTCCTGGCAGTATCCGTTGTTGTTGCCGCCCTGGCTGCGCCCGATCTCGTCGCCGTGCGAGATCATCGGCACACCCTGGGACAGAATCGTCGTCGCGATCAGGTTGCGCTGCTGGCGGCTTCGTAGGGCGTTGATCTCAGGATCGTCGGTGGGACCCTCGACGCCGCAATTCCACGACTTGTTGTTGCTCTCACCGTCGTTGTTGCCCTCGCCGTTGGCGTCGTTGTGTTTCTCGTTGTAGGACACCAGGTCCCGCAGGGTGAACCCGTCGTGCGCGGTGACGAAGTTGATCGAGGCCACCGGTCGGCGGGCGGTGCTCTCGTAGAGGTCGGCCGAGCCGGTCAACCGGGAAGCGAATTCCCCGAGGCTGGCATCTTCGCCGCGCCAGAAGTCACGCACGGTGTCGCGGAACTTGCCGTTCCACTCCGTCCACTGCGGCGGGAAGTTGCCGACCTGGTAACCGCCCGGCCCGACGTCCCACGGCTCCGCGATGAGCTTGACCTGGCTGACCGTGGGATCTTGCTGCACGAGCTCGAAGAACGTGCTGAGCCGGTCGACGTCGTAGAACTCCCGGGCCAGGGTTGATGCCAGGTCGAAGCGGAAACCGTCCACGTGCATCTCCAGCACCCAGTACCGCAGCGAATCCATGATCAGCTGCAGGGAATGCGGATGCCCGACGTTCAGGCTGTTACCGGTGCCGGTGTAGTCCGTGTAGTAGCGCTTGTCGTCGTCGACGAGCCGGTAGTAGGCGGCGTTGTCGATGCCGCGGAACGACACCGTCGGGCCCAGATGGTTGCCTTCGGCGGTGTGGTTGTAGACGACATCGAGGATGACTTCGATACCCGCTTCGTGCAGTGCCCGCACCATCGCCTTGAATTCCTGCACCTGACCGCCGGGAGTCGTGCTGGCGGAGTACTTGCTGTCGGGGGCGAAGAAACCGATGGTGTTGTAGCCCCAGTAGTTCGACAGGCCCTTCTCGATCAGGGTGGAGTCGTTGGCGAAATGGTGCACCGGCATCAGCTCGATTGCGGTGGCGCCCAGCTCTTTCAGGTGATCGATGATCACCGGGTGGGCGATCGCCGAGTAGGTTCCACGGGAATTTTCCGGAATGTCCGGATGGGTTTGCGTCAGCCCTTTGACGTGCGCCTCGTAGATCACGGTGTCGGCGTACTCGTGCTGCGGCGGCCGGTCGACTCCCCAGTCGAAGTACGGGTTGATCACCACGGACTTGGGCATGCTCGCCGCGGAGTCGTCGTCGTTGCGGCTGTCCGGGTAGCCGAAGTCGTAGCCGAACAACGACTGGTTCCAGTCGAACCGGCCGTCGATGGCCTTGGAGTAGGGATCCAGCAGAAGCTTGTTCGGGTTGCATCGGTGGCCCATCCCCGGGTCGTACGGACCATGGACCCGGTAGCCGTAGCGCTGACCGGGTTCGATTCCGGGCAGGTAACCGTGCCAGACGAAGCCGTCCACCTCGGGCAGGACGATCCGGGTCTCGGTCCCGTCCTCGTCGAAGAGGCACAGCTCGACCCGATCGGCCACCTCGGAGAAAACCCCGAAGTTGGTGCCATAGCCGTCGTAGGAGGCCCCCAGCGGGTAGGCCTTGCCCGGCCATACCTCGCGTTTGGCGGCGATGGTCACATGGGACTCCCTTGATCGGCCAATAGCGTGTGCCGGGTACCCCGCAAATGACGGTACCCAATCACCCAGGCGCGGTTTGTGACGCGGACGACAAATGCGTTTCGCGCTGGTCTCAGGGGTTGGTCTCCTCGAACACGTGCTGCTGTGTGGCCATCAGCCTTTCACGCACGCTGCGCGCACGCTCGTGGAGCCCCGGATTGTCTCGCTCAGCTGCTGGTCTCCGTGTCGCGGGGCCGGATGTACCGAAGGTAGGTGTAATCCTCGACGGTCACGGCATGACCGAGCCTCAGCCGGATGGGAACCGCCAGCGCGGGTGCTCCCGGCCGGGGCGTGGCCGCCGTGGCGGCCAGCGTCGGGGAGATGGTCAGGCACATCTCGTCGACGAGGTCATTGGCCACCAGCTCGTCGAGCAGGGTGGGGCCGCCTTCGCACAGGATCCGGCGCATGCCGTCGGCCTGCAGCGCGCGCACCGCGGCCTCGAGATCGACCGCGGTGTCCCCGGCGAGGAGGAGCTCGGCGTGCCGGCGCAGCTGCGGGCGCTCGTATGCCAGACGCGCGGTGGTGACCAGGATGGGTCGTTGGGCGGGATCCGCGAACAGCGACGGGGGGACGTGGCCGGTATGGGTCACCACGGCGATCGGTGGCACGGCCGCGGTGCCCCACCGTTTCCTGCGGTCGGCCGACTGCTCGGCAGTCAACCGCACCGGTCCGTAGCCCTCGGCGCGTACGGTGCCGGCCCCGACCAGCACCACATCGGAGTAGCCACGCAGGGCCAGCAGCAGATCCTGATCGTTGGCATCCGAAAGCGGCCCGGCCACACCGCGAAAGGTGGCGGCGCCGTCCAGCGACATGATCATGTTGACCCGCACCCCGTCGGGTGGATCTCGGTACACTGCAGCCAGTTCACCCGGAGCGATCGTCATGTGAGTGCGGCGATCGGCGAATCATCGAGGTGATCGCACAGCTGGCGGGCATCGTCGAAAACGGCTGCGGCTCCAGCCTCTTCGAGTTCTCCGCGCGATACGCCACCCGACCGGACGGCGATGCACGGCACCCCGGCGCGGGCACTGGCCTCGACGTCCCACACGGTGTCGCCGACGAACACCGCTTCGCGTGCCGTCACACCGGCCTTTTCCAGCGCGACGTTGACGATGTCAGGCCTGGGCTTGGCCTGGTCGACATCCCCCGCGGAGGTGATGGCCGAGATCAAGTCGTCGCGGGCCAGGGTCGAACGCAGCTTGGACAGTTCGTCTTCCGGCGCCGATGTAGCCAGCACCACCTGTAGGCCCCGCTCGGCCACCCGATTCAGGAGCTCGCGTGCGCCGGGCAGAGTGGTCAACAGTGCGGCGCTGGCGTCGTAGAACCGGGTGTGTAAGTCCTTGAGCCGCTTCTGCACGGCGTCGTCGGCGCTATCGGACAGCTCGTCGACCAGAGTGGAGCCATCCATGCCGATCGAGCGGTGGATGCGCCAGGCCTGGACCGGCAGACCCGCTTCGTGGAATGCGCGCTGCCAGGCGTGGACATGCAGATAGTTCGAATCGACCAACGTGCCGTCGATGTCGAAGAGTACGGCGGGGCGGCGCTTTTCCATGGCCGTGCGTATACCCGCTTCTCCTGGGGAGGTGTGCATCCAAACTGCACTTTTTTACGCCTCTTCTCGACCGATGCGTACGACAACCGCGGTCTCAGCGGACTCAGGCACCATCGTTACCGGCGCCTTCGTCCTCGGGCTGCCAGGCGTTGACACCCACGGTGATCATCCGCAGCTGCTTGACCGCCGTTCGCTTGATCTCGTCGAGCGCAGCGGCGTCGTGAGCGTCCTCGATGGCCTCGGCGATGATGATCATCGAGTTCACGAACAGGCTGGCCAGGATGTTGAGATCTTCGGTGCTCCAGCTGTTGAGGCCGGGAAACCGGGCCAGGTCGGTGGCCAGTTCCGAGGTGATCAGCCGGATCTCGGTGCGGATCGCATACCTCAGCACCGTCACGCCGCTGGAGCGTTCCCGCCCGATGAACCGCCAGTGCTCGCGTTGGTCGGCCACCCCGGCGACCAGAATCTCGACGGTCGACTCGATTACCCGGTTCGGGTCGAGCTTGCCCGCGCGGGCACTGCGCAGCATCTCCCGCAGCGTGCGGAACGACTCATCGATGAGCACCAGGCCCAGCGCGTCCATCGATTCGAAGTGGCGGTAGAAAGCCGCGGGCACGATCCCCGCCTCGCGGGTGACCTCACGCAGGCTCAGACCGCTGAAACTCCGCTCGTCGAGCAGCTTGAGGGCGGCGGCGATGATCGCCCGGCGAGTGGCTTCTTTGCGCTCCTCGCGGGAGGGTGTTTCCCGGGAGCGGGACTTCGATGTCCGCTCCCGACGTGAGCTCGGCGTACGACTGTTCACTGTTGTGAACGCTACCACACTCTGGCTCGATTCCTTGACGACGTGCAGTTTCACCAGTCACGGTGTACATATGTTCACTAAAACTCTGACCAAGAAGGTGCTTCGCTCGCCGCTGGTCGATCTGCTCACCGGTCCGCACGGCGTCGACCGCTACACCGAGTTGGTGGACCCGACCTGGACCACCGATGCACGGGCCAAGGTGGTCGACGTGCGCCGGACGACCCCGCGTAGCGTCACCCTGTTCCTCGCCCCCAATACGGCTGTCACCGGCTACCGCGCCGGCCAGCATCTGAATCTGACGGTGGAGATCGACGGCCGCCGCCACACCCGCTGTTATTCGCCTGCCAGCGCCGAGGGCAGCTCGCTCATCGAGCTCACGATCGGCCGTCACGACGGCGGTCTGGTGTCCAGCCACCTGTACCGGCACGCTCGCCCCGGCATGGTGGTCGGGCTGTCGGCACCGGCCGGCGACTTCGTGCTGCCCGACCGCAGGCCGCGGCGCATCCTGCTCGTCTCCGGCGGCAGCGGAATCACCCCGGTGATGTCGATGGTGCGCACCCTGCTGGCGGAGCACTTCGACGGCGAGATCGTCTTCGTCCACTACGCCCGCACCCCGCTCGAGGCGTGCTACCGAACCGAACTCACGGGAATGCCGATCCGGGTTCTGCACGGCTATACCCGCTCGCCCGGCGGCGAGCTCACCGGCCGGTTCGGAGCCGACCACCTGCGCAGCGCCATGGCCGATCCCGACGTCGTGTACGTCTGCGGGCCGCCCGCACTGGTCGAGGCGGTCCGGGAGCATTGCCCGAACGTGCTGTCGGAAAGCTTCGTTCCGACACGCTTCGTCGTCCCCGACGGCGCGTCGGGCGGGCGAATCACGTTCCGCGACAGCGGTATCAACACCGAAGACGACGGACGTCCCCTGCTCGACCAGGCTGAGGGCGCCGGACTGAACCCCACCAGCGGATGCCGGATGGGCATCTGCCACACCTGCACTCGCCGCAAGCATCGCGGCGCGGTACGCAACGTGACCACCGGCGCGATATCGACCGCCGACGAGGAGGACGTGCAGATCTGCGTGTCCGTGCCCGTTGGCGATGTCGAGATCGCGCTATGAGACGAAAGTGAAAACTATGATCCCCCAACACATCACACTGACACCCGAGCAGGCCGACGCGTTCGGCCGCGAGCTCGACGCCATCAAGGACCGGGTGACCGCCGACCTCGGGCAGGCCGACGTCGACTACATCCGCCGAGTCATCAAAACGCAGCGCGCCATGGAAATCAGTGGGCGCGCCCTGCTATTCGCGGGCATCATTCCGCCGGCCTGGCTGGCCGGCACCGCACTCCTGGCGGTCTCGAAGATCCTCGACAACATGGAGATCGGCCACAACGTCATGCACGGGCAGTACGAGTGGACCGGCGACCCGGCACTGGCCGGCCGCACCTTCGAATGGGACACCGCGTGCCCGGCCGATCAGTGGCGGCATTCGCACAACTTCTCCCACCACACCTTCACCAATATCGTGGGGATGGACCGCGACATCGGCTACGGCATCCTGCGGATGAGCCCCGATCAGCCGTGGCGGCCGTACTTTCTCGGCAACCCGGTGTACGCCGTCCTGCTCATGGTGCTGTTCCAATACGGTGTCGCGCTGCATGAACTGGAAACCGAACGCATCCGCTCCGGTGAGATTTCACTGACCGACAAGCGGGAGGTGCTGGCCGAGATCTGGCGCAAGACCCGCCGCCAGCTGCTCAAGGACTACGTCGCCTTCCCCGTGCTGGCCGGACCGTTCGCCCCGTTCGTGTTCACCGGAAACCTGACTGCCAATCTGATCCGCAACGTGTGGTCGTACGCGATCATCTTCTGCGGCCATTTCCCAGACGGCACTCTTGAATTCACCGTGGAGGAAACGCGCAACGAGTCGCGCGGCCAGTGGTACTTCCGGCAGATCCTCGGCTCGGCCAACCTGACCGGCGGCAAGCTCTTCCACCTGCTGTCGGGCAACCTGTCACACCAGATCGAGCACCACCTCTTCCCCGACGTGCCGGCGCGCCGGTATGCCGAGATGGCTCCCCAGGTTCGCGAGGTGTGCCAACGCTACGGCGTGCCGTACAACGCCGGTCCGCTGCCTAAGCAGTTCGCCACGGTGGTCCGCAAGATCGTCAAACTGGCACTGCCCGCCAGGCAGCGCCGCGACGCCGATGCACTGCCGAGCGCGGCCTGATCGCGTCGGTGTAGCCGATCTGGCACCCGAATGTTATGCACTGCTGCTCGCGCCGCGCGGGAACCTGATGTGACCATAGGCAGCAGTGACTACCAATGCGGAAAACCGAACCGACAGCCGCCTGGCTGCTCGATGCGCGGCGACGGCCTCCGTCGGCGCCGCGACGATCCACTTCGCGGTCGCACCGAGCCATTGGGGCGAGTGGTTGCCATCGGGGTTGTTCTTCGTCTCGATCGGCATCTTTCAACTGATCTGGGCATTCGTCGTCTGGATGCGGCCGACACCGTGGGTGCTCGTCACCGGGATTGCGGTCAATACGAGTTCCATCGCGTTGTGGGTCGTGTCCCGGACCGCGGGCGCGCCATTCGGCCCCTTCGCCGGGCAGGTTGAGGCTGTCCAGGCCGCCGGCATCTGTGTGCTACTGCTTCAGTGCTACATCGTCATGGGTTCAGCGTGGGCATGGTTTCGATGCTCTCGCGCGCACCACGTTTCGGGCTTGGTTCGGGCATTGGTGCTGCTGGGGGCCAACACCGTGATGGCAGCCGCCGTGACGACAGGCCTGGCGTCGGGCCTTCAAGGGCACGGCGACCATCACCACGGTCTCACCGAAGCGGAAGGCGAACACCCGGCCGTCCATGATGTGCCCACCGACGGCCATCACCACGATTCACCACCGCCGGCCGCACCGCAGGTTCAGGTGGTAACCCCACCGCCTAGCGAGGTGCCGCCCATCGAGGCCGGGCTCCCGCTGACGGAAATGGCGACCCATACCGACGGTCACCACCACGACGAAGGCTGATCTGGAATTACCGAGTTGGCCGACGGCGACCAGGAGTGCGCACGGCAAGCGGCTCAGTGGCCGTGATCGAAGAGCACCAATGTGTGAGCCAGCGAGCCATCAACGAAGTAGGCCCGGCAGTCGAAGTGGTCTCGGATCACGGAGCCGACCTCGTTGGGCGAGTTGACTACACCGGAGACGTTGAGCACGGTGATGCGGCTCCTTTCCACTCCTTTGAGCGGCTCGTCGAGGGTGAGCGGAAACAGGTCGCGGCCGTCTGTGTCGAGGGTGCTCGGGTCCGTGCGAACATCGGTGAGAGTAGCCGTTGACGGTGAGACCAGTCGCTTGAGCACATCGGCCGCGCAACGCTCCCGAGCCGACCGCTCAGCGGATGGCATGGCCTGGGAGCCGCCATTCAACCGGATCCCGCCGACCGTGATAGCGACGGCGACCGCGGCTGCGCCGCCCACGGTCAGGCACGCGGCAATGACCAGCCGGCGCCGAGACCGTCGAGACTCACTTTCCTGGCTGCCCATAATCGCTCTCGTACGTCATGCCCTGCCGTCGTCGCCGCATCAATGCCCCGCGAACGGTCAGTATTCGATCAGTCGGGTGACATACGGCATCATGCCACTGGTGCGCACGGGAGAGACCTTTACCGGCACACCTGTCTGCTGGGCTTCGAGCATCATGCCGTCGCCGAGGTACATCGCCTCATGTTGACTAGCGTTGGCTCCCCAGAAGATGAGATCACCGCGACGCATCTGTGCGGCGGGTATCTTGCGCCCGGCGTTGTATTGCGAGCCCGAATAGTGGGGTAGTTTGATCCCGACCCCGGCGAATGCGTAGAGCATCAGTCCGGAGCAGTCGAATCCCACTGTTCCGGAACCAGAATCAATCCCGCGGGTAGGACCGGAGGCACTACCTCCACCCCATGAGTACGGCACGCCGATCTGGGTCATCGCCCGGCGGATCACGTATTCGGAGGCTTCGCGGCCGTTGACGTAGGGAATGCGCCCGTTGGTGATTCCGGAGTCGGCTGCGGCTGCCGCGGGCCGAAGGATGCCCAACTGGGTGAGGAACTTTCGGCCGAGATCGGCCGTGAGCTGGGCGGAGGCGGCCGATATCTGTAGAAGCGAGTTGATGATCGCGATCGGGTCGCCGGTGACATTGGCGCTGGGTACAGCCGGCACGGTGGTGTCCCACCCGACATTGGTGTCGGCCAGATCCCAGTTAGCGTCCGCGGCGGACTTCCTGTGTGCGGCCTCCAACCGCGTGCGGGCCGAATCACGTTGAGCAACAAGAAGGGTAAGTTGATCACGTTGAGCGTCGAAGTCGCCTTGAGCGGCGGTCAACGTTGAGACTGCGGCATCGAGACTTCGCTGCGCCTCGCCGGCCGTCGCGTTCGCCTTGTCCTGAGCCGCGCGGGCTGATGACTCGCGGTTGGCGTGTTCGGTGCGGGCACGTTGCAGATCGATCTGCGCTTGTCTGAATGCCATCGCCAACGTTGTGCTCGCGCTGGTGGCCTCGATGACCTCTTGCGGGTTGGTGGCATCGATCAATGAACCGGACGGTCCGTTGACGTAAGAACTCACGGCTAGTGCGTCGAAACGTCGCTGAGCGGCGGCTATTGCGGCGGCCGTCTCGTCGAGGTTACGGCGGCTGGTGGCAGCATCCCGGAACGCCTCGGCGGCCTCCTCGCGTCGCGTGCTCACTTCCAGGAGTGCGCGGTTGACGTCTTCTTGTCGTCGCTGGATCTGCGCGCCGAGATCGGCGAGTTTCTGTTCGGCTTGACCTACTTTCGCGATCAGCGCGGAAACCTCGTCGACGCTGTCGGAGCTGGCATGGGTAGCCGTCACGGGGGCGGCGGTGCCCAGTAACAGCATCGACGTGGCGGCGCACGCCGCGGCCGCTCTGCCGACGGCGGTCAAGACTCTCGAGGATGGCCGCATCGCGCGCTCCTTTACCGCCGACGGCGCCGAAAGTGCGGGGCGCTGCTGGCGAGTTGGTCCGGTGACAAGCCGACCTCGGGAAACCGTGCCGACACATCTACGTAGTTGGTACGTATGTAGCCACACCGTATGTCACAATGGCCACATACGAAACAGCTGCCACTGACCTCGGTGGCAACAATTTGGTCACGACCGCCGCGCGTGCGTAGCTGTCGGATCCGGGTCGGCAGGAGGAGCGATGCAGCAGAGGGGATTTGGTGATCTCGAAGCTGTCGTCATGGATCGCATCTGGTCTCACCAGCGGCCGGTCACCGTACGAGAAATCTTTGACGAGTTGATCGACGATCGTCGCATCGCGTACACGACCGTCATGTCGACAATGGACAACCTGTACCGAAAGCAGTGGTTGGAGCGTGAACGGCTGGGTAAGGCGTACCAGTACTGGCCGACGATGACGCGAGAGGAACGATCAGCAAGGCTGATGCGTGCGGCTCTTGAATCGGGTGGAGACGGCGGTCTGGTCCTCACTCACTTCCTGCAGCAGATGAGCGCAGAAGAGGCTGCCCAACTGGCTGCGGCGCTGCGTCGAGTCGAGTCAGAATCGCGCTTGCGGTGAACGTCGCCGCGTGTCTGCTGGCCTACGCAGCGGTGCTGACGTGGATCTGCCCTCCGGTCCTGGAACGCGTGACATCTCACGGTGTTGCGCCGAGGTTGGGTCTAGCCGTCTGGCTCACCGCGATCGGCACCGCGCTGATTGCGTGGGTTGGCGCGCTGTGCGCAACGGCCCTGGCCGTGACGTCCAGCATCATCCGCGGGACCGTGGTGGATTACTGCCCCGAGTTATTCGGTTTTCCCGAGGTCGCGACGGATCCCGTCAAGCTCCTGGTCTCGCTGACGACCGCCTTGGCGCTGGTCGCCACCATGTGGGTGACGTGCCGAACCGTCGCCGGGATCTACCGTTTGCGGACGCACAGCGTTGAGCATGCTCGTGCCATCCGCATCGTCGGTACTGCGACCACTAGGCCCGATGTCGTGGTCATCGCCGACCGGCGCCCAGCCGCGTACTGTGTCGCAGGCCGCCCGCATGCCATCGTCGTAACCAGCGCAGCAGTCCACACTCTCGACCGCAGGCAACTCGCAGCGGTCCTCGCTCACGAAGACGCCCACATTCGAGGACGCCATCACCAGCTACTGATCGTGCTGCGTGCCGTGGCGGCCGCGCTCCCACGGCTGCCCCTGTTTGCCGCAGGGACATCCGCTGCGACGCGCCTCTTGGAGATGTGCGCCGACGATGTCGCTGTCCGCCTTTACGGCGCAGCACCGTTGGTGGAGAGCCTGGTGCGCCTGGCCGAACTTCGCGCGGCGCCCGCGCACCTCGGTGCCGCCGACACGGCGGTGACCGCGAGGGTCACCCGGCTTGCGCGGCTGGCCGGGCCCGCCCAGCAGTGGCGACATCGAACGGCGCTGACCGCGACCGTTGCGGTGACCGTGATGGCTCCGGCCACGGTCGCCCTCCTGTGCGCCCACTAGGGCGGCCCTCGCCGCCGGTGCGGACATCGTGAATCTGCGGCAGGCGAGCACGAATGGCGGTTCTTTATCGAATCTTCACAGAACCACCAGGAGAGCCCTACCAGCGCGGGGGAAAGTCATCAACGAAACGACTTGAGAATGACGAAAGGCTTTGTTGTGAACAGGATCAGGCCTCTGTTGACTGGAGCGGCGGCGGTGGCCGCGGCGGTCGCCATCGGTGCGTGTGGCAACTCTGCGACCGAGAACGCAGCCTCGTCGCCGGCACCCTCGTCCGCCCCGAGTTCCACCACGGCTGCATCATCGGCCGCGCACAACCAGGCCGACGTGATGTTCGCGCAGCATATGATTCCGCATCATCAGCAGGCGGTTCAGATGAGCGATGTGATTCTGGGCAAGCAGGGTATCGATCCACGAGTCGTCGATCTGGCCAAGCAGATCAAAGCGGCACAAGGCCCCGAGATCGAACAGATGCAGGGTTGGCTCAACCAGTGGGGCGTGCCGGCGATGAGCGGTATGCCGGGGATGGGCGATCACGGCGGTATGCCGGGGATGGGCGGCATGGGTGACATGGGCGACATGCCGGGGATGGACGGGATGATGTCCGCCGCCGACATGCAGGCCCTGCAGAACGCCCAGGGAGTGGCGGCCAGCAAGTTGTTCCTCACCCAGATGATCGAGCACCACCAAGGCGCGATCACCATGGCGCAGAACGAAATCAAGAACGGCCAATCGCAGGAAGCCGTCACCCTGGCCAAGTCGATCGCCAGCAGCCAGCAGCAGGAGATCGACACGATGAACCAGATCCTCGGCACGCTCTAGGAACGCCGTACGCGCCGGCTACGGCATGGTCGGGGCGACGTGTCCCTGATCGCTGCGCCGGGTGCCCGCTGACGCCTGGACCGGCAGCGACACCGTGAACGTCGTCCCCGTTCCCAACCCGCGGCTGGCCACAGTGATACGGCCGCCCTGGGCCTCGGTGAGCGCCTTGGCGATGGCGAGCCCGATACCGGAACCTCCCCGGCCACGGTCTCGGGCAGCGTCGACCCGGTAGAAGCGCTCAAAGACGTGCGGCAGATGCTGCGCCGCGATGCCCTCGCCGTCATCGCCGACCGAGAAGGCCACGTCCCTGCCCACCAGAACCGCGGTGAGGGTGACATGACCGCCGGCTGGCGTGTGTCGTAACGCGTTGTCGAGCAGATTGCTCAGCACCTGCGCGAGTCGTTGCCGATCTGCCCACAATCGGATGTCGGCCGAGGCGGAGAAATCCAGGCTGACGTTCTTGGCAGCGTAACGGTCGGCGACGGCGGCGCTGACCGTGGCGACCAACTCATCGGCCGTCACCCAGCCCGGTGTGATGGCGGCGTGGGCTTCTTCGGCCTGAGCCAGGGCAGCCACATCGGCCGAGAAACGCACCAGGCGACCGGTCTGTTCACGCAGCATCGCGATGGTCGGTGGGTCGAGGGACTTCACCCCATCCTCGACGGCCTCGAAGTAGGCCTCCAACACCGAGACCGGTGTGCGGATCTCATGGGCGAGATCACCGAACAGCTGACGTCGGGTGGATTCCACCGCCTGCAGCCGTTCGGCCATCTGATTGAAAGCCCGTGCCAGTTCATCGAACTCGTCGCCGAGGCGGGGCGGCGCCACGCGGATGTCATAGTGCCCCTCGGCGACCTCCGATGCCGCCGCCGACACCTCGGCGATCGAGCTCTGCAGACGCCGGCTCAGGTAAGCCGTCACGACAAGGGCGGTCAGCGCCGCCACCGTGATCGCGAACGCGACGGAGAGCGCGGTGGCGTACTGATAAGCCTGCTCGGCGTGAAACTGCTCGCTGGAGTCGTGGGCGACACCGGCCATGTGCAGGTGCTCCCGGAACAACGGTGGGCCCACGATGGATGCCACCACCCACGTAGTGGCGCCGCCGGCGACGAGCACCAACGTCTGGGCGAGCAGGAGCCGGCGCCGCATTCCGAAGCCGCGCAGCGCACTCACTGTCCGGTCCCCATCCGATACCCCACCCCGCGAACGGTGAACACAAATCTCGGGTCGGCCGGGTTGTCCGCGAGTTTCCGCCGCAGATGACCGACGTGGACGTCGACGAGATGGTCGTTGCCAACCCACGGTTCACCCCATACCGCCTCAATGAGCTGCCGGCGGCTCCACACCACACTCGGCCGTGAGGACAGTGCTGCGAGAATGTCGAATTCCGTGCGGGTCAGAGGGATTGGTTCTTCGTCCAGGAACACCTCGCGGCTTGCGACATTGATCGTCAGCGCACCGAACGCCCGCGGTGGTGTCTCGTCGGCGGCCCCGCGGTCGGCAGGCGGAACCTGCCTGCCGACCGCCCGGGGACGGCGCAGCATCGCCCGGATCCGGGCGACCAACTCGCGTGGGCTGAATGGCTTGGTCACATAGTCATCGGCTCCGACCGACAGCCCGACGATGGTGTCCACCTCGGTGTCGCGAGCGGTCAGCATGACCACGTAGGCATCGGAGAAGGTCCGGAGCTGCCGGCACACCTCCAGGCCGTCGATACCCGGCAGTCCAAGGTCCAGAACCACCACATCGGGGTCGACTTCTCGTGCGACGGCCAGCGCGTCGGAACCGGAATGACACAGGGTGACCTCGAACTGCTCGCGTTCCAGATAGCTGGCGACCACTTCGGCCAGCGGAACCTCGTCGTCGACCACGAGGGCTCGGTAGCCGGAGTCGACTCCGTCAGGCCCGGCACGCGATATGACATCCATGTTCTCATCGTGCCCGGTGGGGCGACCGCATCCGGGTCTTGAGCGAATCTTCATAGAACCAACACCCAATCGAAGGTGGGCACAGCGCAATGTTGGTGGACGTAACTCCTAGACGGCAGGATCGGTGATGAGTCGAGCGCGCCCGGCGGCAGCCATGACGCGGCGGGGGTTCCTGGCTGCCGGGGCCCTCGGTGCGGCCTTGGTGGCGTGTGGGCGTCCCGCCCCCGCCCCGAGTGCTCCCGGTGCGTCGGCGATCGCCGCCGCGGAAGCCGCTCGCCCCCACACCGGGACGACGGTCACTACCCGGCTGACACCGGGATCGGCCGACATCGATCTCGGTGGGACCAGGGCAGGCACCCTGGCCTTCAACGGGCAGGTCCCCGGTCCGCTGATCCGGGCGAATGTCGGCGACGAGATCGCGGTGACCGTCGACAACAATTTGAACCACCCGTCGTCGGTGCATTGGCACGGAATCGCACTACGCAACGACATGGATGGTGTGGCCCCGGCCACGCCCAACATCGCGCCCGCCGCGAGCTTCACCTACCGATTCAGCTCGCCGTATCCGGGCACGTACTGGGCACATCCGCACACCGGCCTGGACACCGACTACGGCCTGTATCTACCGGTCGTCATCGACGATCCTGCCGAGCCGGGTCGCTACGATGCCGAGTGGATCGTGATGCTCGACGACTGGACCTCCGGAGTCGGCAGCAGCCCCGAGCAGATCTTCGAGGGTCTGCGGTCGGGGGGCATGGGCGGCATGGGTTCCATGCATGGGATGCCCGGCATGGGGGGTATGGGTCCGATGCCCGGGATGGGCGGTGTGGGGACAAGTGACCTGCTCGGAGGCGACGCCGGCGACGTCAACTACCCCTACTACCTGATCAACGGGCGTATCCCTGCCGCGCCGACTACGTTCACCGCGAAACCGGGGCAACGCATCCGGATCCGGATCATCAACGCCGGCGCCGACACGGCGTTCCGGGTCGCGCTGGCCGGACACCGGATGACGGTCACCCACACCGACGGCTTTCCGGTGATACCCACCGAAGTCGATGCCGTCCTGCTCGGTATGGGAGAACGCTACGACGTCGTCGTGACCGCCGGGGACGGAGTGTTCCCATTGGTTGCCTCAGCCGAAGGCAAGAACGCGGTGGCCCGCGCCCTGTTGTCCACTGCGGCCGGAAGCGGTCCGGGTGCCGACTACCGGCCGCCCGAACTGTCCGGACGTATCGGAACGGTCGACACCGTCACCGCGACACCCGAAGTTCAGCTCCCAGCCGGCAGCGACCTCGCTCTGGAAGCGCGATTGTCGGGCACGATGATGCACTACGACTGGATGATCAACGGCCGCCCATACGATCACACCGTGCCCTTGACCATCGATCGGGGCCAGCGCGCAACCTTGACCTTCGCCAACCAAACCATGATGTGGCATCCCATGCACTTGCACGGCCACACCTTCCAGGTGCTGAAAGCCGACGGAAGCGCAGGTCCGCGCAAGGACACCGTCATCGTCAAACCGATGCAGACCGTCGCGGTCAATCTCGTCGCCGACAACCCCGGCATATGGATGCTGCACTGCCACAACGGATATCACATGGATGCCGGAATGATGACAACCCTCGACTACGTCGGTTGAGGCGGAGTCGACCAACAAGAGGAAGGAGGAGTCCCGTGATGTTCTGGTACGACCACAACATGGGGGGCTGGGGCTACGCAGGCATGGCTATCGGAATGGTGTTGTTCTGGATCCTCATCATCGTCGGGATCATCGCGTTGGTCCGGTTCACCAGCGGTACCTCCCCGGCCCCCGAAGCTCCCCAAGTGCTGCCGTACGGGGAGACCCCCGAACAGGTCCTGGCGGCCCGATTCGCCCGCGGTGAGATCGACGAGGCCGAATACCAGCATCGCCTGGGTGTCCTGCGGTCGCACTCCCGGCAGTGATCCCCGCCGCTCGTACGACCTGAAAGCTGAACGGCAGCAGTTTTACTTGGTGCCGAACAGCCGATCACCGGCATCGCCCAGGCCCGGGACGATATAGCCGCGCTCATCGAGGCCGCGGTCGACGGCAGCGGTGAAGATCGGCACCTCCGGATGGGCGTCGTGCAATGCGGCGGTGCCCTCCGGGCAGGTGAGCAGGCAGACGAATTTGATGGACCGGGGCCGGAACTCCTTGAGTCTGTCGACCGCGGCCACCGCCGAGTTGCCGGTGGCCAGCATCGGGTCGACGACCACCACCTCCCGCTCATGCAGGTCATTCGGCATCTTGAAGTAGTACTCCACGGCAACAAGGGTTTTCGGGTCACGATACAAGCCGATGTGTCCGATTCGGGCGCCCGGGACGACGGTCAGCATCCCGTCGAGAATCCCGGTTCCGGCTCGCAGTATCGAGACGAACACCAGCTTCTTACCGTCGATGACAGCCCCTCTGGTCGCTTCCAGCGGGGTGCGCACCTCGATCTCGTGCGTCGGCGTGTCGCGCAGCACCTCATAGGCCAACAGCGTGGACATCTCGTTGGCCAGGCGCCGAAACGAATTGGTGGAGGTTTCCTTCCGCCGCATCAGGGTCAGCTTGTGCTGTACCAGCGGGTGGTCGACGATGTGGACGTCACGCATCAGAACACCGTGCCGTCGCTGACGATGGCCAGCGGGGGCAGCCCCTCGCGCAGCCGCTGAGCGAGCCGCCGGCCGGCCGCCCAGGTGCCACCCTCCAGCACCCGTGCCAGCGGCAGCGTCTCAGCGTCCACCCCGAGCTGTTCGCGCACGACAGGGGTCAGCTCGTCGAGCAGCGCGACCGTGAGTGCGCGCCACTCGACGACCAATTCATCGGCCGCCGTGAAGCTTCGGTCAGCCAATCGGGGATCGTGAAGACGCAGAACCCCGGTATCCAGCAACAGGCCGCCGTTCCGGTACTCCGGCAGCCCGGTCAAATCGTCGAGATCGGTCACCGCCACGCCGGCCCACCCGAACGGTTCGAGCAGGGAGTAGGTGAGCCACTGTGAGAGTTTGTGAAACGGCATCCAGCCCGCGGTCAGGCCGGGGCCGTCCAGCGCCCGGTGGCGCCAGCAATCGCCGACCGCTTGGTCGTCGATCATGTTGCCGCCAGGCCAGATCGAGGCGAGCGAGGTCAGGATCACGGTGAGGATGTCGTGCGCCCGCACCGATTCGCACCCAGGTGCGGGTACCGCGTCGAGCAATCCGCCCGGCCGGCCGTCGGTACCGAAGACCTCCGGTGCGCTGGCCAGCGCGGCGCCCAGTCGGCGAAGGACGGCGACCCGGCCATCCACCCCGACCAGCGGGTTGGCGGCATCGGACTGAAACGCCTCGGCGAGCCGTCGCTCGGTCAGGCCGGCCAGTCCGGCCGCGTCGACGCGCAGCGGGTCGTCGGGGTCCGAGGAGAACACACCAGCGGTAAAGGCGTGAAAACTGGCTACCCCCAACCCCTCCGACCGGTTCAATCGCAGACCGGTATCCGGTTCGAGGTACGACCAGGTCGGGCCGGCGCCGGCGTCGAGCAGCACGCTGACCACGGTGAGATCGATCATGGCCCGGGCCGGGACGTCGACACCGGTCAGCAGCCGATCCAACTCAGCCTTGCGATCCACCCCGCCGGCCTCGAAATGGCGCCATCGGCTGTGAAACGGGATCTGCAGATCCGGATAACTGTCCCGGGTGACCTCAGCGACCAACGCGGCTGCCGAGGCGAGCTGGTCGTCATGCACGGTGAACCATGGTGACTCACCGGCGCGGGCACGTTCGGTCAACAGCCGGGCGCGCTCGCGCACCGCACGAGTGCTGCGCAAGGCGGCAGCGGCACCCGCCGGGGTGTCCACGTCGACATCGACGGCCGACCTCATCAGCCGCTCAACTCCCGGCCCTTGGCCTTCTTCAGTTCGGCGGCATCGGGCACCGGGCCGGGAGTGAAATAGCCCGCGGCCATCTTGGCGTCGATCTCCACCCGGGCATCGGGCGGGATCAGCTCGTCGGGAATGTTGACCCGTTCACCCACATCGATCCCCGAGCCGACGATGGCGTCGTACTTCATATTGCTCATCGACACCAGGCGGTGGATCTTGCGAATACCCAACCAGTGCAGAACATCTGGCATCAGTTCCTGGAAGCGCATGTCCTGAACCCCGGCAACGCATTCGGTCCGGGCGAAGTACGCCTCGGCGGTGTCCCCGCCCTGCTGACGCTTGCGCGCGTTGTAGACCAGGAACTTGGTCACCTCGCCGAGCGCACGGCCCTCCTTGCGGGAGTACGCGACCAGACCGACCCCGCCGCGCTGCGCTCCGAGGATGCATTCCTCGATCGCGTGCGTCAGATATGGCCGGCAGGTGCAGATATCGGAACCGAACACATCGGAGCCGTTGCACTCGTCGTGCACCCGGGCGGTCAGCTCGACGGTGGGGTCGGCGAGATCGCGCGCGGCACCGAAGATGTAGAGCGTCTGTCCACCGATGGGCGGAAGAAAGACCTCTAAATCGGAGCGGGTGACCAGTTCGGGATACATCCCACCGGTCTCCTCGAACAACACCCGCCGCAGCTGGGATTCACTGCAACCGAACCGTTCCGCGACGCCCGGCAGGTACCAGACCGGTTCGATCGCCGCCTTGGTCACCAGCGCCGCGCCGCCGGGCAGCAGAGTCCTGCCGTCGGGAACCAGTCGGCCCTTGTCGATCGCGTCGGCGATCTCCGGGAGGATCACGTGCGCCTTGGTGACCGCGATGGTTGGGCGGATGTCCTGGCCGGCGACCAACTCGTCGGCGAACGCGTCGGCGACCATGGCGCCCCACGGGTCCAGGCTGACGATCGCCTCCGGTCGGCTCCACTGGGGGTACGGCCCGATGGTGTCGGTGGGGGCGGTGTTGGTCAGGTCGGCACGGTGCTCCCGGGACAGCGCGCCGGACGCGACCGCGAGTGCGCGATACACGCTGTAGGAGCCGCTGTGCGTTCCGATGACATTGCGGTGGCTGCGGGTGCTGGTGGTGCCGATCAACGGTCCGCGTTCGCCGGCCGTGGCCGCGCCCCACCTGATCGCCGGTGCGTCATCGGCGCCGTGGTGCGAGGTCAGCCGGATATGGCCGGGCGAGCCTTTCGGCGCGGCCGGTGACGGCGCTTCGGCGGACATGTCGCTCCTCTGTTCAGGAGATCCCGCGGATCGGCTGGCCGCCGAGCGCAGGAAAGGAGCCAGCATAGTCACTTTGCGCGGCGCGCGCCGTCCTGAACTGCGACGGCGACGTGAACAGCTGGGTGGTCACATTCCGAGGCGGCCGGCCTGCACGGCGCTGACGGCGGCAGGGGGCCGTCCACCGCTACCCGGGGCGCCGCCTGGCGCCCGAACAGGTACAGCAGTAGTTCGCCGGGCGGACCGCTGAGTTCGGCAACCGGGTCACCCGCCCGGACGGTGATCCGGTATCGGGTGCCTGCCCAGACGATGGCGAGCCCGACTCCGCGCACCCGGCGGCTCAGATAGCCGCTGCCGCGCTGGACGTTTCGCCACAGCGCGCAGAAGAAGGTGGGCGGCCAGGTGGTGGGTCGTTCACCCGTCGAGCAGGGTGTGGGCATGCGGGCCGAGGCGATCGAAGAGGTCGCACAACGCGGCGCGCTCCTGGGCATCGAACGGCGGATCGGCGGTCATCGGGGCGCCCGCTCGGCAGAGACGGCGCGTTCGATCTCCGACACCGCGAGGTCTCTGCCGGCCGGGACGAGGTAGCGGGCCGCGTACTCGGCGGGACCGACCTGTTCGACCTCCCGCCAGCCGTACTCGGCGAGAAAGGATCCCACTGCGGTGGGGCGGAGGCCGAAGCGCCACAGCGGGCTCTTGACGACGAATTGTTCCCGGGCGCCCTCGGCGCCGTAGGTGTGCTGGCCGGTCAGGAAGTCCTCGCGGACATAGGTGAATGCGAGGACGCTGCCAGGTGCCGCCTGTGCAAGGTACGCAAGAGTCCGGCGCACGGCAGACTCGGTCAGATACTGGGTGACTGCCTCCCATACGTAGAACGTGCGCCGGTGCGGGCCGAATCCGGCGCGACCCAGAACCTCGGTGAGGTCGTCGGTCTCGAAGTCGACCGGCACGAGGGTCATGTTGGGCGGAGTTCGGCCGAATGCGCGGTGCAAGGCGGCGGTCTTACGCATGGTGTTGGCGGGCAGATCGACCTCGCACACTCCGATGTCGGCCAACTCCGGCAGCCGGACCGCGCGGGTGTCGTAGCCGGCGCCCAGAATGACAACGGCGTCAATGTCATTGACGAGCGCGGCACGCAGTTGGTCATCGATATAGCGCTTGCGGCACAGGAAACTCGACCACCCGCCACTGATCTTCTTGTTCGTCGCCGACTTCAGTGCGGTGCGCACCGGTGACCAGCGGGTCAGTGCCGCCGTGAACCGGCCGGCGGTCGGCAACAGCTGCGCCGCCCAGGGGTCGTGCATCAGGGGCTCCGGTTCGTGCTGGTCGGCGGCCACGACGATCATCGGGCCGAGCGCGGTCTGTGCGGCGGGATTGGCCATGTCTGCTCCCGACGGTGTCAGGTGTTCTTTGCCGCGAAGCGCCGAAACAACGGCCACGCGATCGCCAGGTTGTAGCCGACGCCGACCACCAGGTAGGGCCACCAGGTGTCGTGGCTGCTCGCGAGCCAGAAGGACTTCGCGGCCCAGTAGGGCGGCAGCACGCCGAACAGCATGGCCCAATCGGAGTGGATGAACCACGGCAGGCAGGGCAGACCGGCGATGAGCATGCCGAGCCCGCGCAGTGCCGCGAGGCCTTGAATCTTGTTGTCCGCCATCGCGAGGATCAACAACATCGTCACGACCGCCGACAGCCCGGCCAGCAGCCCGATCGGAATCAGTGCCGGCCCCACGCCGGGCGCCAGTATTCCGCTGAACGACAACGTCCCCACGACATATGCGGTCGTCACCGCGGTGACCGTGGTGGCACGGTAGGCGAAGAATCCGCTCAAGGGCATCGGGGTCACCCGCAGAGCGACCAAGGTGCCGGCGTCGATCTCGTCGAGCACCAGGAAAGCCGCCAGTCCGCCGACGACGGCGATGCTGGTCAGGAGCAGGAAAGCGGTCAGGATGAGCGGGTAGTACGGCACCAGGTCAAAGGTGTGCCGTCGCGCCAGCATGTCGGTGAACCGTGGTGTGAGCACCGCGACGGCGGTGGTCCAGATGACCGGGGCGACAACGATCATGACCAGCAGCGGTTCGCGATAGGTGCCCCGAATGTCATTGCGGCCCAGAGCGCTGAGGGTGCGGATCCTCATCGCGATCGTCATCACATTCCACCCGACTGTGCGATCACATACCGGGTGAACATGATCCCGGCCACCCGGTACAGGGCGATCACCCACAGCAGCGGGTAGACGGCGGCGTAGGCGACCTGCCACGGCGAGAGCGGGATCTGGTCGAAGGCAGCGCCGAACAACAGCAGGGGACCCTGTGTGGGAACGAGGTATGCCAGCGTGCTGGTCCACACCCCGGACAGATACAGGGCCGGGGGTGCGGTGAATACCATCAACGGAATCACCGCTGCCAGAAACCAATCACTGACCGAGGCGAACGGCAGCGAGGTCATGAAACCGATCAGGAGCATCAGAACGGTTCCCACTGTCGTGCCCACAACCAGCGGCAGGAGGTGATAGGCGAATCCGTCGCTGATGGTCGCGACAATCAACGCCACGGACAGCGAGATGACGATCAAGGGAATCATTTTGGCGGCCAGATACTCGCGGAACCGCAGTGGGGTCGCGATGATCGCACCGAGAGTGCGTTCCTGTTTCTCGAAAAACACGGTTCCCGCGACGAAGAAAAAGCCGATCACGCAGATGTCCCCCAACAGGATGTAGGGCTCGGCAACCGGACGCAGACCGCGCGACAACGGCAGCAGAACAGCCAGCCAGATCAGCCCGGAGAACACCGCGGCGTGCAGGAACCGTTGCCTGACTTGGAGTATCAGTTCCAGGCGCAACGCATTCGCGAACCGCATCAGGCCAGCCTCCTGCCGGTGATCTCAACGAACACGTCGTCAAGGCTGGCTTCTCGGCTGTGAATGGTCTCGACGGTGCGCTCTCGCAGCACCGCATGGAACGCTGGGTCGTCGGCCAGGCTGTCCATCGGAAAGTCTTCGCTTTCCAGGGCACCGCGGTCATCGCGGTAGGCCACGCGCACCAGCCGCTGGCTGCGGGCGATCTTCAGCTCGGCCGGCGCGCCGAGCGCGGCGATCTGCCCGTCCACGACGAAGGCGACCCGGTCACACAGTTCATCGGCGGTCGCCATGTCGTGTGTGGTCAGGAAGACGGTGCGCCCCATCGATTTCCGTTCCAGGATCATCTGCTTGATGGTGCGCGCGTTGACCGGATCGAGCCCCGAGGTGGGTTCGTCGAGGAACAACAGTTCGGGGTCGTTGAGGAGTGCTCGCGCGAACGTCAGGCGCATCTGCATTCCCTTGGAGTACTTGCCCACTCGGACGTCGGCGACATCGCCCAGGCCGACTGCGTCGAGTAGTTCGCGCGGATCTAGCGTCGCGACGCTGTACAGCGATGCGAAGAATTGAAGATTCTCCAGGCCGGTGAGCTTCTGGTAGTGGTTCGGTAATTCGAACGAAACACCGATGCGTTCGTGATAGTCGGGCCCCCACGCCACGGGGTCCCGGCCCCACACCGACACCTCGCCACCGTGACCGCGCAGCAAGCCGATCAGCAACTTCTGGGTGGTGGATTTGCCGGCTCCGCTGGGGCCGAGGAAACCGAGGATTTCGCCGCGGCCGACGGTGAAGTCGATTCCCCGAATAGCCGGATCGGCAGTCTTCGGATAGCTGTAGGTGAGCCCACGCACGTCGATGACATCGAGATCGCGCATCCCCGACTCGCACCCCTTTCATGGGTGAGCGCGGTGCGCCGGTCGGGCCGTCACCGCACAACAACGGATAACAATTCCGACCAGACTTCCCGGAGCCGACTCAGAACCCTACTTGAGTTTCGAAGATCCGTGAAGGGCAACGCATGTCAGTTCTGGTCGGCTGGCTCCGTCGGGCTAGGGCCGCACCAGCACCCGGATCGGGTTGCCCTCGGCGTGGTCGAGGATGCGGAGGCCGTCCGCGATGTCCTCGAGCGGGATGATCTGGCTGATCGAGCGGGACAGATCCAGTCGGCCGCGGGACACCAACTGGGCCAGCGCTTCGATGTCGGTGACCGAGCACCTGCCGTTGCATCAGGCCGAACATCGACGTCGGTCCCACCGACGGGGACTCGGCGCTCATACCGACCCCGATCAGGCGCCCGCCGACGCCCTCGGCCCATCCCGTGACGCCGGGCCCGAGTTTGGCGATGGTGCCGGATGCTTCGTGCCGCTGGGTGACCACCGGGCGCTGGGCCGGGAACGTGCCGTTGATCAGGCTCAGGTCGGAATGGCAGATACCGCAGATCGCGACCTTGACCAGGACCTCACCCTCGCCCGGACCGGGGATCGGAACATCCTCCAGCTCAACGGTTTTGGTGTCCGCGTAGAAGCGCTCGGCACGCATGGTGGCCATCGGTCCTCCTGACGTCAGTCACAAACGTACGCCTGGGCTCTGTCCGCGGTGGATACAGTGGCGACATGTCGCCCAGGTTCGCCACAGCCGACGCCGTTGACCATGCCGGGTTGCTGGATTTCGTCCGGCCCCGGCACCACATGGTGCTCACCACCTTCCGCGCGGACGGCACGCTGCAGAGTTCACCGGTCACCGGCGGGGTGGACGAGCACGGGCGGCTGGTGATCGCCAGCTATCCGCGCCGGGCCAAATCGGTGAACATCCGCCGCGGCGGGCGGGCCAGTGTCGTGGTGCTGTCCGACGAATTCGACGGGCCTTACGTACAGATCGACGGTCCCGCCGAGGTGATCGACCTGCCCGACGCCGTCGAACCATTGGTCGATTACTTCCGTGCCGTGGCCGGTGAGCACCCGGACTGGGCCGAGTACCGAGAGGCCATGGTCAATCAGGGCAAGTGCCTGATCAGGGTCACGCCGGCAGTCTGGGGCCCGGTGGCGACCGGCGGGTTCCCGCCGACGTGACCTGGCCCCGCCAACGCGACGGGGTCAGCTGTGGCCCGAGTGTGGCGGTGATGGCGGGCGCACTGCTCGACGCCGACTACGGTGCCCCGCTGCGTTCGGCTGACGCGCAGTCGTGGTTCGACGCCGAGCAGATGCGGGTGCACCGCGCGATCAACGTGGTGTGGCCGCACGCGCTGGGCGCGACGCCGGCCGGCGTAGCCCGGGCGCTGTCCGTGCACAGCGCCCCGCGCGGCGTGGTCTACCGCTGGCGGCCGGCGCGCTGTGGTGACCGGCTGGCCGAGGTGTGTGATGCGGTGGGTGCGGGCTGGCCGGTGGCGATGCTGATCGGTGCGGTGCTGCCACGGCACTGGGTGCTGTTGGTCGACATCGACGGCGCCGTGCTGCGCTGCTACGAGCCGTCCTCAGGTGACGTCCTCGATGTGCCGATCGAGGACATCCGGCATGGCCGGTTGTCCCGCCTGGGCTTTGCGCGAGCGTTCGCGTTCGTCGTACCGCGGCCGACTGCGCGAGGCGTGCTCACGTCGTAGTCTTCGGTCCCAACAGGGCCAGTGACACGGCCAGTGCCGGCTCGATGATGTCGGTGACCGGGTCACCGTCCTCGACGGTCTGTGCGGTGAGTTCACGCAGGCCGCCGACCAGAATCACCGCCGCCGCATGCGAGATCGGGGCGAGGCCGGCGGCGCGGAAGCCCTCGTTGGCGCTCAGGTCGACGATCATCGTGGCGAGCCTGCTGAATCCCTTTCGTAGGGTGGGCCGGGCATATTCGCCGAGCGCGGGAAGCTCGCGGATCCAGCTCAAGGTGATGGCCGGCCGCTCCTCGATGGTGTACACGTAGGCGACGACGGCCTGCCGAACCTGATCGGGCCAGGGTGCGCGCGGGTCGACGGCGTCGCGGATGGTGGCAACCAGCTGGTCGTTGTTGGCGGTGAGCAGCTCGGCGAAGCAGTCCTCCTTGGTGGCGAACTGGCTGTAGAACGTGCGCTTGGAAGTGCGGGCGTACCGGACGATGTCGGCGACCGTGGTGTCGCGGTAGCCGCGCTCATCGATGGAGGTCGCCAGCCCGTCGAGGAGCCGCTGTCGGAAGTCGTCGTTGCGGCCGGCCGGGGTGACCTCGGGAGCAGCCGTGGTGGTCATCCGGCTCCTTTCCGTTGCCGACCGATTGTCCGCACCCCTTGTCAGGGGTGGTACCGAAGAGTACCGTACCTCATAAACTAGTGGTACAACGCAGTACCGCGCCAGTGTTTGGGAGGGCCCTCACCGATGAGCGAAGCGCCGATCGTCGACCTGCCGGTCAATACCGAACCAAAGCTGCCACCCAAGCCGGGTCTGCCTGATGTCCTGCTCAGGCCGGCCTTCATCGTGGCTCGACGGCCGATGACGGACTGGCTGTCCCGGCGCTACGGGCGCTGCCTCACGGTGCGGGTGCCCGTTTTCGGCGACACCGTTTTCGTCTCCGACCCCGCACTGACCAAACAGATTTTCACCACCAGTCCCGATGTGCTGTACAACATCCAGCCGAATCTGAGCCGACTTCTCGGTCCGGGATCGGTGTTCGCCCTCGACGGTGCCGAACACCGGGTCCGGCGCAAGCTCCTCACTCCGCCGTTTCACGGCAAGAGCATCAAGGCCTACGAACAGATCGTGGTCGAGGAGACGCTTCGTGAGATCGAGTCATGGCCCGACGGCACGGAATTCGCCACTCTCGAACCGATGATGCATATCACCCTGAACATCATCCTGCGGGCGATCTTCGGTGCCGACGGCGTCGAGTTGGAACGTCTGCGGGACCTCATCCCGCGGTGGGTCACCCTTGGCTCCCGGCTGGCGGTGTTGCCGGCACCTAAGCGCGAATTGCGCTGGACCCCTTGGGGAAAGCTCGCTGAATACCGTCGCGAATACGAGAGTCTGGTCGACACCCTGGTGAGCCGGGCGCAGAACGACCCCAATCTCGAGGATCGCACCGACGTCTTGTCGCTGTTCTTGCGCAGCACTTACGAAGACGGGTCGAAGATGACGCGCGGCGAGATCGGCGACGAGTTGCTGACGCTGCTGGCCGCCGGCCACGAGACCACGGCCTCCACGCTGGCGTGGGCATTCGAGCGGATCTCCCGGCACCCGGATGTGCTGCGTCGACTGGTCGCGGAGGCCGAAACCGACGACAACACCTACCGGCAGGCCACCATTTTCGAGGTCCAGCGCAACCGGACGGTGATCGATTTCTCCGGCCGGCACGTCGAGGCGCCGATCTACGAACTCGGCGAATGGCGGGTGCCACAGGGGTATTCGGTGATGGTCAGCCTGTGTCAGCTGCATGAGAACCCGGAGATCTTCCCCGATCCGGAGCGGTTCGACCCGCAGCGCTTCCTCGACGCCAAGCCCAACACCTTTGCGTGGGTGCCGTTCGGCGGCGGTACCCGCCGCTGCATTGGCGCCGCCTTCGCCAACATGGAGATGGATGTCGTCCTACGGACGGTATTGCGCCACTTCACTATTGCGACGACAACCGCGCCGGGCGAGAAATGGCATTCGCGCGGCGTGGCGTTCACGCCCAAGAAGGGTGGACGCGTCGTGGTGTATCGACGCGGTTCCTAGCGCGAGCAGACGTAAAGGACTCCGACACGCCGGGAGTTGCGACCACTTTGCGTCTGCTCGGCCGGAATTGCTACGTCGACGTCACGGGAGCGAACAGGTTGACCCCACCGCCTGGTGTCAGAACGGTGTAGCCGGGTAGGCAACAGGGTGTTCAGGTACGGGGCAACTGGGGCCAGCGAGGTGTCGGTGATGGCACCGATGCTGGCGTAGATGTTGCCGTTCGGTGCGATGTTGAGAATCCCCTCGGTCCCTTCTGTGGTGTAGCAGATGTTGCGCAGCCCGACGCCGGTTTCAGGATCGAATTCGACCAGGGCCGCACGAACCGGGTACGAAGACCGTTCGGCCTTGGAGATCCACGTTGTTGCCGTAGATGACCGATTCGACGACCGCCCCGTTGACCACCGCCGGGTTGCCGCCGCCGACCGCGACCGGAGCGCCCAGCGTCGGACTGACCGGCATCATCGCCAGGAGGCCCGAAACGTCAGCATCCCAACGCTTTTCGCCACTCGAGTCGAAGGATGTCATGACGTTGTTGCGAGTCGGCACGTAGACATTGCCAGTCTTGTCGACTGCGACGGAAGCGGCCTCCGCGTTGGACTGCGTCGACCAGTCGATCGTGCCGGTTCGGGTATTGAAGGCGTACAGCACGCCATCGTTGTCGCTCGCGTACACCTGAGTGCCGTCGGCCGACACGGTGGGACTCGACCCGCTGCCCGGTCCCATCTGGGTGATGAACGCGACGTTGGTCGCTCCGGGCCCGAATGGTGTGGCCGGTTGGTAGTCAAAGGCGTAAGCGCGCCGTGGCCGGACTCCTCGTCCGTCGCGGCGACAAAGACCCGACCGGTCCGCGCGTCGACGCTGGCGCTGCGCACGATGCCGCCGTAGGCGACCTGCCAGACCGAAAACCGATGATGCCGTGAATGGCACCGGGGATCTCGGTGAAGGGCCGGGCCGACGGTTCGACGTTGGGCGCGGTTTGGGGATAGACGGCGTCATACACCACCTGCGCGTCCACGTCGGGATCCCGAAAAGGGCCCGATCGATGCCTTGGCGTCGGCGCGCTTCATGCACACGCGAAGTAGAGGGCCGCCCACCAGCGGCCCGCTACTTGCTGTGAATGCGACCTAGATCTGTGCCCGCTTCGGCAGCTTCCAACCCGGTCGCGGGAAGTGGCAGGTGTACCCGTTCGGATAGTGCAGTAGATAGTCCTGATGCTCCGGCTCGGCGTCCCAGAAGTCGCCGGCAGGGGTCACCTCGGTGACCACCTTGCCCGGCCACAGCCCGGATGCGTCGACATCGGCGATGGTGTCCAGCGCGACCTGCTTCTGGTCGTCGCCGAGATAGAAGATCGCCGAGCGGTAGCTGGTGCCGACGTCATTGCCCTGCCGGTTCTTGGTGCTCGGATCATGGATCTGGAAGAAGAACTCGAGCAGCGCGCGGAAGTCGGTCTGGGTCGGGTCGTAGACGATCTCGACCGCCTCGGCGTGGCCGGGATGATTGCGGTAAGTGGGATGGTCGTTGTGGCCGCCGGTGTAACCAACCCGGGTGGATACCACTCCGGGCTGGCGGCGGATCAGGTCCTGCATGCCCCAGAAGCAGCCCCCGGCCAGGATCGCTCTCTCGTAGTCACTCACGTGCGTCCTCCTTGGAAGTCTCGAACAAGCTCTTGTACTCGCCGTAGCCCTGTGCCTCGAGGTCGTCGAGTCTGATGAACTTCAGCGAAGCGGAGTTGATGCAGTAGCGCAACCCACCCTCGGCACGTGGTCCGTCGGTGAACACATGACCCAGGTGACTGTCGCCGTTTGCCGAGCGGACCTCGGTGCGGACCATCAGGTGACTGAAGTCCCGTTTGGTCACCACGTTGGACGCCTCGATCGGTTTGGTGAAACTGGGCCATCCGGAGCCGCTGTCGAACTTGTCCACCGAGGCGAACAACGGCTCACCGGAGACGACGTCGACGTAGATGCCGGGCTCGTGGTTGTCCCAGTACGCGCCGGTGAATGCGCGCTCGGTGCCGTTCTCCTGAGTCACCCGATACCGCTCGGGATCCAGCGCGGAGACGGCGGCGGGATTGCGGTGATAATCGTGCGGCATGCCCGGTTCAACGGTGGAGGACCGTTCGGATACTCCCGTGTCACCGATCCGTCAGAAATGCCCCTGCCTGCGCTCAATTCCTCGACAAGGACTAGTAGAACGTGTTCTAGTTTGATCTTGTGGCGCGATTCTCTCGTGAAGAACTGACCGAAGCTTTCGCAACTTTCGAGGAGACGGTCGCCGAAGCGGCCCGAACCCGCGACTGGGACGCCTGGGTCAATCAGTACACCCCCGATGTCGACTACATCGAGCACGCGATGGGCACGATGAAGGGCCGCGACGAGGTGCGGGCCTGGATCAATCGGACCATGAACGCCTTTCCCGGCAGCCACATGACGGAGTTCCCCGCGCTGTGGTCGGTGGTCGACGAGGACACCGGGCGGGTCATCTGCGAACTCGACAACCCGATGCGCGACCCCGGCGACGGCACGATCATCAGCGCCACCAACATCACGATCCTCACCTATGCCGGGGACGGGCTGTGGTCACGAGAGGAGGACATCTACAACCCACTGCGCTTTCTGTCGGCCGGGATGAAGTGGTGCAAGAAGGCCCAGGAACTCGGCACGCTCGACGACGAGGCGGCCGCCTGGATGCGTGCCAACGGCGGGCAGAAGTGAGTACCGCGCCCAAACTCGTCATCGGGGCCAACGGCTTCCTCGGCTCGCACGTCACCCGCCAACTCGTCGCCGACGGGCATCAGGTTCGGGTGATGGTGCGGGACGGTGCGTCCACCCTCTCCATCGACGACCTCGACGTGCAGCGGTTCGTCGGTGACATCTGGGACAACGAGGTGTTGCGCGCGGCGATGGACGGCTGCGACGACGTCTACTACTGCGTCGTCGACACCCGGGGGTGGCTGCGGGATCCCGCGCCGCTGTTTCACACCAATGTCGAGGGCACCCGCAACGTCCTCGAGATCGCCAAGGGCTCGGGCTTACATCGATTCGTCTTCACTAGCAGCTACGTCACTGTCGGCCGCCGCAGGGGCAGGACGGCCAGCGAAGACGACATGATCGTCGACCGCGGTCTGACGCCCTACGTCCGCTCGCGGGTGCAGGCTGAGGAGCTGGTGCTGCGCTACGCGCGCGAGCAGGGGCTGCCCGCCATCGCGATGTGCGTGTCCACGACCTACGGCAGCGGCGACTGGGGCCGCACCCCGCACGGTGCGATCATCGCCGGGGCGGCGTTCGGCAAGCTGCCGTTCGTCATGGGCGGCATCGAACTGGAAGCCGTCGGCGTCGACGACGCCGCCCGCGCGATGATCCTGGCCGCCGAGCGTGGCCGGGTCGGGGAGCGCTACCTGATCTCGGAGAAGATGATCAGCAATGCCGACGTGGCGCGGATCGCGGCGCAGGAGGCCGGCGTTCCACCCCCGGCCAAGACGATCCCGCTGCCCGCCGCCTACGCGCTGGCAGCGTTGGGGACCGCCAAAGCCAGGCTCCGCGGCACCGACGAGAAGCTGTCGCTGGGCTCGCTGCGGCTGATGCGGGCCGAAGGCCCGCTGGACCATGGCAAGGCCGTCCGCGAACTGGGCTGGCAACCCCGCCCGGTCGAGGAGTCCATCCGCGAGGCCGCGCGCTTCTGGGTCGGTCTGCGGTCGGCCAAACAACGGGCGAAGGCCGCCAAGCCGGACTGAACCGGCGTCGCGACGATTACGTGTCCCGCGTATGACGCCACGCATAGTCGCACTGCTCGCCAGCATGATGGTCCTGGCCGGGTGCTCCGCAGGGACGACGCCGACACCGGCGCCGGCGACATCCTCGCCCGCATCGACGCCCGTCGCCAACGGTGCAACGGTCAACATCGCCGACTTCAAATACACCTCGCCCGCCGCGGTGCCGCCGGGCGCCACGGTGACCGTGACCAACTCCGACGGCGCCGAACACACCGTCACCGCCGACACCGGCAACGCGTTCAACGTGGAGGTCGACGGCAAGGGCACCGCCACGTTCACCGCGCCGAGTCAGCCCGGAACCTATGCCTTCCACTGCACCTATCACCCGATGATGCACGGCCAGCTGATCGTTCAGTGACGCCGGGCTAGCCTGGCGTCCGTGCCGAGAATCACGGTCGATCTGCACGGTCCGCCACAGACGATGTTGGCGACGTTGTACGCCAAAGCCCTCGATGCCCAACGCCAACAGCCCATCTTGCGAGACGTCTGGGCCATGGATGCGGTGGCTCACATCGACTATGACTGGACCAAGACGACCATCACCGACCGGATGTCCCCGGCGGTGACCACTCGCGCCCTGCATTTCGACACGTGGGCCCGGCAGTTCCTGGCCCGCCACGAGCGCGCCGTCGTTCTGCATCTCGGCGCTGGATTGGACAGCCGCGTCTACCGGCTCGACCCCGGGCCGGGCGTCGAGTGGTACGACGTCGACTACCCGTCGATCATGCAGCTGCGCGAACAGATCTACCCGCAGCGAGCGCACTATCACCGAATCGCTGCGTCGGTCACCGACCCCGGCTGGCTCGATCAGATCGCCGCCGACCGTCCGGTGCTCGCCCTCGCTGAGGGCCTGACCATGTACCTCACCGAATCGGACGGCATCGCGCTGCTGCGTCGGATTGTGGACCGTTCCCCTTCCGGTGAGCTGCAGTTCGATGCTTTCAACCGGTTCGGTGTTCGCAATCAGTGGCTCAACAGCGTGGTCCGGCGGTCGGGTTCGACATTGCACTGGGGGATCGACGGCCCCGACGACATACTCGCGGCAGTGCCCGGAGCGCGGCTGCTGGCCTGGCTGTCTCCCTTCGAGGCGGACAGCTTTCGCGACGTGCCGCGCAACTATCGGGTGATGGCCCGGGTGATGGCCCTGGTACCGGCATTGAAGACGATGGCGCAGTATCACCGTTACGCGTTCTGAGCGCCAGCTGCCAAGATTCTCGCCATGGCCACGATCAACGGCGCCGTATCGCACTGGTTCACCGAACTTCCCCAGCCCCGTCCCGCCCTGCCCGGCGACCGCGACGCCGACGTGTGCATCGTGGGTGCCGGCTACACCGGGTTGTGGACCGCCTACTACCTGAAGAAGGCCGACCCGTCCCTGCGGATCACCGTGCTGGAGGCCCGGTTCGCCGGCTTTGGCGCGTCCGGGCGCAACGGCGGCTGGCTGTCGGGGCTGGCCCCCGGCCACCGCGGGCTGATGGCCAAGACGTACGGGCGCGACAGCGTGGTGGCCTGGCAGCAGACCCTCAACGCCGCCGTCGATGAAGTCATCGCGGTGGCCGCCGCCGAGAACATCGATGCCGACATCGTCAAGGGCGGCAACCTCGAGGTGGCCCGCAACGCGGCACAGGCCCAGCGGTTGCGGGCCGAGGTCGACGAGGACCGCGAATGGGGCACCGACGGTATCGAAATGCTCACCGCGGCCGAGGCCGCCGACCGGATCCGGGTGGACGGCCTGGTGCTCGGCTCGTTCAACCCGCACTGCGCGCGGATCCAGCCGGCCAAGCTCGCCCGCGGACTGGCCGACGTCGTCGAACGCCTGGGCGTTGCGGTCTACGAGCAGACCCCGGTGACGACGATCAGTCCGGGGCGGGCGCAGACCCCACACGGTGTGGTTCGTGCGCCGATCGTGCTGCGCGCCACCGAGGGGTTCACCGCGCGGATGGCCGGGCTGCGGCGGCGTTGGCTGCCGATGAACAGCGCGATGATCGCCACCGAGCCGATGCCCGCCGACACTTGGGCGAGCATCGGCTGGGCCGGGCGGGAAACGATGGGCGATTTGGCACACGGGTTCTTCTACGCACAGCGCACCGCCGATGACCGCATCGCGATCGGTGGCCGGGCAGTGCCGTATCGCTACGCCTCGGGCATCGACCACGACGGTGCGGTCGGTGCGGACACCATCGGCTATCTGACGGGCGTGCTCAACACGGTGCTGCCGCAGACGCGTGGGGTGCCGATCGCCCACGGTTGGTGCGGGGTACTCGGTGTGCCCCGCGACTGGTCGGCCGGGGTCAGCCTGGACCCCGTCACCGGTCTGGGCGAGGCGGGCGGCTACGTCGGTCACGGCGTGACCGCGACCAACCTGGCCGGCCGGACACTGACCGATCTGGTGCTCAAACGGTCCACCCCGTTGACCGCACTGCCCTGGGTCGGCCACCACTCCCGCACCTGGGAACCCGAGCCGTTGCGGTGGCTGGGGGTGCGCGGGATGTACACCGCGTACAAGATGGCCGACCGGCACGAGGCGGGCGGACGGGCCACCACGTCGCCGATCGCCGTCGTGGCCGACGCGATCGCCCGTCGGCCGTAATCGGGAATCATGGGTGCCAGACGGTGTTGCATCGACTACCGCGACGCGCAGGAGGAACACCCATGACCACACGAGAGATCAAGCAGCCGACAGCCGAGCACCCGATCACGATCACGCCGACCGAGGGCCGCGTGCGGGTGCGGGTCAACGGTGAACTCGTCGCCGACACCCGCGCCGCGCTCGGCCTGGCCGAATCCACCTATCCGGTCGTCCAGTACATCCCGATCGGTGACGTCGACCCCGCCGTCCTGACCCGCACCGACACCCACACCTACTGCCCGTACAAGGGGGAGGCCGGCTACTACACCGTCACCACCGCGGGCGCCACGGTCGAGGACGCGATCTGGACCTACGACGAGCCCTATCCGGCGGTCGCGGCGATCGCCGGGCACGTGGCCTTCTATCCGAACAAGGCCGACATCACCGTCAACCCGGACTGACCCGGTGCCCCCGAGTCCGTGCTGGGAGCGCACACTGACCTTCCCCGGCCCGGTGAGCCCAGGGCTGACGCTGGCGCCGCACCGCCGGGGCCCCGGCGATCCGTGCTACCAACTCGACGGCGAGCGGGCGATCTGGCGGACCAGCCTGCAGGCCAGCGGCCCGGTCACCGCCCGGATCCACCGCGTTGCCCCCGATGCCGTCGGCTGCCAGGCCTGGGGCGAGGGTGCCGAGGAGTTCGTCGACGCGTTGCCCGCGATGCTGGGCGCCGACGACGATGCGGGTGACTTCCGCCCCCAGCACCCGGTGGTCCAGGCCGCCGCGGGTCGGGTCCCACATCTGCGACTGGGCCGCACCGGGCGGGTCTTGGAGGCGCTGATCCCCGCGGTGATCGAGCAGCGGGTTCCCGGTGCCGACGCGTTTCGCGCCTGGCGGTTGCTGGTCACCAAGTTCGGTGGCCCGGCGCCGGGCCCGGCTCCCGCGCGGATGCGGGTGCCGCCGTCGGCCGAGGTGTGGCGGCGGATCCCGTCCTGGGAGTTCCACCGCGCCAACGTCGACCCCGGCCGCGCCCGCACGGTCGTCGGATGTGCTCAGCGGGCGGCCGGGCTGGAGCGGCTGACGGGTCGCGACGCCGCCGAGGCGCGCGAAGCCCTCGCCACACTTCCGGGTGTCGGCGTGTGGACGGCGGCGGAAACCGCGCAGCGGGCGCTCGGTGACGCCGATGCGTTGTCGATCGGCGACTACCACATCTCGAAGATGATCGGCTGGACACTGATCGGCCGGCCGGTCGACGACGCCGGCATGGTCGAGTTACTCGAGCCGATGCGCCCGCACCGGTATCGCGTCGTACGGATGCTCGAGGCCAGCGGTCTGGCCTACGAACCGCGTCGCGGCGCCCGGCTGCCGGTTCAGCGGATCAGCAGTTTGTGACCGCTCCCCGGATTACCCGAACGGCAACCCGGGTATGCGCCGTCATGACGTACGACTGCGAAAGGAGCGATTGATGGGTTCCAAGTTCACTGTCCCCGGAATGTCGCAAGATAACAGCCGCAAGGTCACCGATCTCCTGCAACGGCAGTTGAGCACCTACAACGACCTGCACCTGACTCTCAAGCATGTGCACTGGAATGTCGTGGGCCCCAATTTCATCGGTGTGCACGAGATGATCGACCCGCAGGTCGAGCTGGTCCGCGGCTACGCCGACGAGGTCGCCGAGCGGATCGCCACGCTCGGCGGGTCGCCGCAGGGCACCCCGGGTGCGATCCTCAAGGACCGCACGTGGGACGACTATTCGGTGGGTCGGGACACCGTCCAGGCACATCTCGCGGCCGTCGATCTGGTCTATGACGGCGTCATCGAGGACGTCCGCAAGGGCATCGCTGCCACCGAGGACCTCGATCCGGTGACGCAGGACATCCTCATCGGCCATGCCGCCGAACTGGAGAAGTTCCAGTGGTTCGTGCGGGCACATCTCGAGAACGCCGGTGGCGCACTGGCGCACGCGGGCGCATCGACGGAGAAGGATGCCGCCGGCGCCGCGCGCTGATCTCCTCAGGACTCCAAGGCGGCGTCGCGCACCGGCCGGTCCGCCAGCTCTTCGCCACGGCCGAACAGCAGTGGGTACAGAACTCCGGCCAGCGCCGCACCGACGAGCGGCGCCAGCCAGAACACCCATAGCTGGGCTGGGGCGCCGGCGCCGTTGAAGAACGCGACCCCCGTCGAGCGCGCCGGGTTGACCGACGTGTTCGAAATCGGGATCGACACCAGGTGGATCAGCGTGAGCATCAGACCGATCGCCAAGCCGGCGAACCCCTTTGGGGCCCGGTCATCGGTTGCGCCGAGAATGACCATCAGGAACAGGAAGGTGAGCAGTGTTTCGGCGATCACCACGGCAGCCAGCGAGTAGCCGAACGGGGAGTGCTCGCCGTAGCCATTGGCCGCCATGTGACCGGTCGGCGTGAATTCCGGACGACCGCTGGCGATCCAATAGATCATCGCGCCGGCGGCGAGACCGCCGATGACCTGGATCGCCCAATAGCCAGGCAGCGCCTTCCATTCCACCCGCCTGGCCAGGGCGGCACCCAATGTCACGGCCGGGTTGAAATGCCCGCCCGAGATCGTGCCGAACGCATACACGCCGGCGAGCACCGTCAGGCCGAAAGCCAGTGCTACCCCGGAGAAGCCGATTCCCTTCCCGCCGCCGGGGCTAGCGGCGAAAACGGCTGCGCCGCAACCGCCGAATACCAACAGGAACGTGCCGACGAATTCCGCGGCCAGCCGGTGCGCCATCGTGGGAGCGGTCATGGGTCAACCCTTCGCCATTGAATCGGGTCCGTGCGCTGAAGCCTCGCACGGCTGCCGGACAACCGCACCAGACTTTGCTGAATCGTGTTGAGACAGTGATCTTGCGGGGTGTGCTCAGCGTTCGGCGAGGGCGTGTTCATTCAGGGGGTGTTGCGGGTGACGATCAGTGGACCGGTGTTGGTGAACCGGAAATCCGGCAGGTGGTCGATGTGGACGTGAGGGTCTCGGCGGGAACCCGATCACTCATGCAGTATGCAACTATTGCATACTGCGATAGTGAATGATCGTCTCGGAATGCCGCGCCGGATCCCGGTGCCGAGACGCGCACAGTGGGTCAGCTGGCTTCGGGGCAGCACGTCGGCGCTGGTGGCGCTCGCCATCGCCGTCGGCGCGGTGACCGGCCTGGGCGCCGTCGGATTCCGATTCCTGATCACCTTCTTCACCCGGATGTTCACCGGGTATGAGGATTACTCCGGCCTGGGCAGGATTCCGAGCACGCACTGGCCGTGGCTGGGTGTCTGGTTTCTGCTCTTGGCCCCGGTGGTCGCCGGGGCGGTATACGGCCCCATCGTGCATCACTTCGCGCCCGAGGCGCGCGGGCACGGCGTGCCGGAGGTGATGTACGCGGTCAGTCACAAGGGCGGACGAATCGCACCGCAGGTCACCTTGGTCAAAGCGCTGGCCTCGGCATTGTGCATCGGCGGCGGCGGATCGGTCGGCCGCGAGGGACCGATCGTCCAGATCGGCTCGGCCGCCGGTTCCACCGTGGCGCAGATCCTTCGGCTCGACGTCTCACGCGTCCGGCTCTTGGTGGCGTGCGGGGCGGCGGCCGGTATCTCGGCGACCTTCAACGCGCCGCTGGCCGGTCCGTTCTTCGCGATGGAACTCATTCTCCGCGACTTCGCCGCCCAATCGTTTGGCGCCGTCGTGTTGTCGAGTGTCGCCGCCGACGTCGTCGGGCGGGCGATGCTGGGCAACCATCCGTTCCTGTCGCTGCCGTCGTTCGCCGTCCGCAGCCCGACCGAGTACCTGCTGTACGTGGTGCTCGGCATCGCCGTCGGCGTGGTCGGCGTGGCGTTCTCGAAGATTCTCTACCTGGTCGAAGACGCCTGCGACTGGCTCTGGCGCGGACCGGAATGGGCCAGGCCGGCCGTCGGTGGTCTGCTGCTGGGTGCGGTTCTGTTGGCGCTGCCGCAGATGTACGGCGTGGGCTATCCGGTGCTGGAGAACGCGGTCGAGGGTCACTACTTGATCGGCATGCTGGTGCTGTTGATGGTCGGCAAGATGTTCGCGACCAGCCTCACCATCGGGATCGGCGGCTCGGGCGGAGTGTTCGCCCCGACACTGTTCATCGGCGCGATGGCCGGCACAGCGTTCGGGACGATCGCCCACGACCTGTTCCCCGGCGTCACCGAGTCCGCGGGCGCGTACGGACTGATCGGCATGGGCGCCGCGCTGGGCGGCGCGACCCGGGCACCGATCACCGCGGTCGTGATCCTGTTCGAGCTCACCGGTGAGTATTCGATCATCCTGCCGCTCATGGCGGCGGTGGTGATGGCCGCGGGCACCGGCCACCTGCTGTCCAAAGACACCATTTACACCGCCAAGCTGTGGCGCCGCGGCATCGATCTCGACAGACCACCCCCGGAGTTGCCCGACCTGCGTGCGGCCGATCTCGCCGTCCCCGCTCCCGATCCGCTGGCGGTCGACTGTTCGCTGGGTGCCGCGGCGAAGGCGCTGGCGGACACGGCATTCGGGATGCTCCCGGTGGTGACCGGTGACGGACGCTACGCGGGTTGTGTCGCCGCCCAGGACGTCGCCGAGGCGCTCGAAGGCGCGAATGCGCCGCCCGTCATCTCGGACCTAGTCCAACCGGCGACGACCATCGGCGCCGACGCCAAGGTCAGGGATGTCCTCAACGCGCTGAAGGGGCGCGGCGGCACCGGCTTGCCGGTACTGGATTCCGACCGGACCTCGCTCATCGGCTGGGTGACCTACGAGACGGTGCTGTCTCGGTTGCACCCGGAACCGGGGCCGGCCGCGCCCTCGGCAACTGCCTGACGCCGACCGCTGACCGACGGTCGTTTTAGCAGCTAGACCGCGATTCACGGGAATGTGACGCAGGACCCTTGCATATACCTATGGGGGTATGTAGTGTTCAAGGGAGCATACCCCCATGGGTATATCGGACTCGATGAACGGACGGTGAATCCGGTGATCGCATTGACAGTTGTCCTGGCTGTTCTGGTCGGCGTCTCGCTCGGCCTGCTGGGCGGCGGCGGATCGATCCTCACGGTGCCGCTGCTGGCGTATGTCGCCGGCATGGATGCCAAGCAGGCGATCGCCACCTCCCTGTTGGTGGTCGGCGTGACCAGTGCTGTCGGAGCGGTCTCGCACGCCAGGGCCGGGCGGGTGCAGTGGCGCACGGCCCTGCTGTTCGGCGCGACCGCTATGGTCGGTGCCTACGCCGGCGGCCATCTTGCGAAGTTCATTCCGGGCAGCGTTCTGCTCATCGGCTTCGCCCTGATGATGATTGCCACCGCCGTCGCCATGCTGCGAGGGCGCAAGAGCACCACGGAGTCGGCTCATCCCAAGGAGCATCTTCCGATCCTCAAGATCGTCGCCGAAGGCGTGGTCGTCGGTTTGGTGACCGGTCTGGTTGGCGCGGGAGGCGGCTTCCTGGTGGTCCCTGCCCTGGTACTGCTGGGCGGCCTGCCGATGCCGGTCGCCGTCGGCACGTCACTGGTCGTCATCGCGATGAAGTCCTTTGCCGGACTAGCCGGTTACTTGTCCGTGGTGCAGATCGACTGGACGGTCGCCGCCATGGTCACCGCCGCCGCGGTGCTCGGCGGGATCCTCGGTTCCCGCTTCGCCGCAGTCGTCAATCCCGATGCGCTGCGCAAGGCATTCGGCTGGTTCGTGCTGATCATGTCCGGCGTGATTCTCGGGCAAGAGGTTCACGCCGCGGTGGGCATCACCGTAGTGATCCTGACCGGCATCGGCGCGGCAATCATGTTCGGCTGCAGTCGCATACAGACCTGCCCGCTGCGCCGGAGCCGAGCTCAGACGGCAGCCCGGACAAGTGCGGCCTGACCAGCGATCCGAGAGGAGAATCACGATGCACGGCAACCACGACAACTCGACGGACGTGCTGCACCGGCTGCGGCGCGCCCAGGGACAGCTCGCCGGAGTGATCTCCATGGTCGAGCAGGGCCGCGACTGCAAGGACATCGTGATCCAGCTCGCCGCGGTATCGAAGGCGCTCGACCGCGCCGGATTCAAGATCGTCGCAACCGGATTGCGGGAATGCGCAACCGGAATCGGGTCCGATGGCGACACCCCACCGACCGAGGCCGACCTCGAGAGATTGTTTCTCGCGCTGGCCTGATCTGACAAACCACACAGAGAACCACACAGAAGGGAAACTCCGATGAAGTTCAACCAGTACTACCTGGACTGCCTGTCGCATGCGTCCTACCTGATCGGCGACGAGACCACCGGCCGCGCGGTCGTGATCGACCCTCAGCGCGACGTGTCGGAGTACATCGCCGACGCCAACGAACTCGGCATGAAGATCGAGCTCGTCATCGAGACCCACTTCCATGCCGACTTCCTCTCCGGTCACCTGGAGCTGGCGAAGGCGACCGGAGCGAGGATTGTCTACTCCTCGGTGGCCAAACCGGAATTCGACTTCATGCCCGTCGACGACGGTGAGCGCTATTCGCTGGGCGAGGTGCAGCTGGAATTCCGGCACACCCCCGGCCACACCCCCGAGTCGCTGAGCATCGTGATCTACGAACGCGCCGGCGACGATGTGCCCTACGGCGTGCTCACCGGTGACACGCTGTTCATCGGCGACGTCGGCCGTCCCGACCTGCTCGCTTCGATCGGTTTCACCCGCGAGGAACTCGCCGACAAGCTGTACGACTCCCTGCACGGCAAGCTGATGACGCTGCCCGACACCACCCGGGTCTACCCGGCGCACGGTGCGGGGTCGGCATGCGGGAAGAACCTGTCCACCGATCTGTGGTCGACGATGGGTGAGCAGCGCAAGACCAACTACGCGCTGCGCGCTCCGGACAAGGCGACGTTCATGGAGCTCGTCACCGAGGGTCAGCCGCCCGCGCCGGGCTACTTCGTCTACGACGCGATCCTCAATCGCAAGGACCGCGAACTCCTCGACGAGACGAAAATGCCGCCGGCGATGACCTATTCGGAAGTGCGTAGCGCACTGGAGAACGGCGCCATGCTGGTCGACGGACGCACCCCCGAGGAGTTCGCGCAAGGACACCTCAAGGGCGCGGTGAACATCGGCCTGGAAGGCCGCTACGCCGAGTTCGCCGGATCGGTGGTCAAGCCCGACGTTGACATCGTGCTGGTGACCGAGCCGGGTCTGGAATTGGAAGGCAAGAACCGGTTGGCCCGGATCGGCTTCGATCGCGTGGTCGGCTACCTCGCCGAGCCCTACCAGGTGATGTTCACCCATCGCGGGGATGTCGAGGTCGCCTCCCGGCTGACCACCAACGCGTTGTCCGAGCGGATGGCCGACGTCCCCGAGTTGCAGATGGTCGACGTCCGCAACCCGGGTGAGGTCGCGGCCGGGGTGATCCCCGGGGCCGTCAACATCCCGGTGGGTCAGCTACCCGACCGCGTCGGTGAGCTCGATCCCCGCAAGCCGACGGTCGTCTATTGCGCCGGCGGCTACCGCTCCTCGGTCGCGGCCAGCCTGCTTCGTCAGTGTGGCTTCGCCGATGTCAGTGATGTCCTCGGCGGCTACGGCGCCTGGGAAGAAGCCGTCCAGAACGCCTGAATCGAAACGGAGTACCAAGATGACCATCAAGGCCAAGCACCAGATCCTGATCGTGGGTGGTGGGACCGCCGGCATCACGGTCGCGGCCCGCCTGCGTCGCAAGGGCTACGCCGACGTCGCCGTGATCGAGCCCAACGATCAGCACTACTACCAGCCGCTGTGGACCCTCGTCGGCGCCGGCCAGGCCAAAGCCTCGACGACGGTCCGGCCGGAATCCTCGGTGATGCCCAAGGGCGTCACCTGGATTCGCAACGCCGCCAGCGCGTTCGATCCGGACGCCAACACGGTGACATGCGCCGACGGCGCCACCTATGAGTACGACGCGTTGGTGGTGAGTCCGGGCATCCAGCTGGACTGGAACCGGACCGAGGGACTAGAACGCGCCCTCGGGCACAACGGGGTTTCGTCGAACTACAAGTTCGACCTTGCGCCGAAGACGTGGGAGTTCATCCGCAACACCCGATCGGGGTCGGCGGTGTTCACGATGCCATCCGGACCGATCAAGTGTGGTGGCGCACCACAGAAGATCGCCTACCTGGCCAGCGACTACTGGCGGCGCGAGGGCGTCCTGGACAAGATCGACGTTCACCTGGTGCTCCCGACGCCGCGGGCGTTCGGCATCCCGGAGATCGCCGACAATCTGGACAAGGTGATCGCGGACTACGGGATCCAGCTGCACACGATGTCGGAAGTCACCGCGGTGGACGGCGATTCGAAGAAGGTCTCGTTGTCGGCGGTGGGCGAGGGCGGAACGGACGGCACGCTGGCCTACGACGTGCTGCACGTCGTTCCGCGGCAGTCGGCGCCGGACTGGATCAAGACGAGTCCGCTGTCCACCGGCGATGACAACGGCTACGTCGATGTCGACAAGTTCACCATGCAACATGTCCGCTATCCCAACGTGTTCGGTCTCGGCGACGCCGGGTCGACGCCCAACTCCAAGACCGGTGCCGCGGTCCGCAAGCAGGCTCCGGTGGTCGTCGAGAACATCGACGCCTACCTCAAGGGCAGGCCGTTGTCGGCCGAGTACGACGGCTATTCGTCGTGCCCGATCGTCACGTCATCGCACGACATGCTGCTGGCCGAGTTCGACTACGACCTCCGGCTGGAGCCGTCTTTCCCGATTCTCGATCCCACCAAGCCGCACCGGCCGTACTGGTATCTCAAGAAGTACGGACTGCCGTGGCTGTACTGGAATCTGATGCTGAAGGGTCTCGCCTAGGCGCCAGCAGACGCAAACGTCCCCGACACACTGTCGGGGACGTTTGCGTCTCTCTCGAAAATTGGGTGACCCAAGCTGGGTGAGCGGTTGCTCGCTGGTGCTAGGCGGCGTTGGTGCGGGGTTCGAGAGTGACTTTGTACCCCAAGGTTTCCAGTTGTT
>NZ_JAPJDO010000001.1 GCF_026242045.1 Mycobacterium pinniadriaticum | reverse complement strand
CCACCACCGTGCGCCGTCACGAAGAAGAAATCCGCCGCCTACGAAAAGCAAAACCTGACTGAAGACCCACCTTCAACAGCAGAAACCGCACCAAGATTAGCCGGATAACCGCAGTCCAAGGGCATCGTGGAGAACCTCTGCGGCTACGCCCAGGACGACCTGGCCGTGCCGTTGTTGACCGAGCCCGCCGTCACCGGAACGACGATCACGCTGCGTGATGCGAATGCCGCGGCGCAGCTGTGGTGCGCGGAGGTCAATGCCGCAACCCATTCGGAGATCTGCGCGATCCCCGACGAGCGACTTGTGGTGGAACTTGAACTCCTGCAACCGCTGCCATCGTTGCGGCTGCAGATCGGGGCACCAGCGGTGCTGCGCAAGGTCGACCGCTTGTCGTGTGTCCGGTACGGGTCGGCCCGGTACTCGGTGCCGATGAGGTTGATCAGCACCACCGTGGCCGTGGTCGTCGACCACGGTGCGATTTGTCTGCTGGAGCCCGCGACCGGGGTGATCGTGGCCGAACACGAACTCGTCGCCCCCGGCGGTGTCTCGATCCTGGATGACCACTACGACGGACCCCGACCCGCACCCAATCGCGGACCTCGCCCGAAGACCACGGTCGAGAAGCGGTTCTGCGACCTCGGTACCGACGCCGAAGCCTTCCTCGTCGGTGCCGCGGCGATCGGCAACACCCGCCTGGCCTCGGAGTTGGAGATCCTGCTGGCCCTCGGGGCCGCGCACGGTGAGGCCGCGTTGATCTCGGCGCTGCACCGGGCGGTGGCCTTCCGACGGTTCCGCGCCGCCGACGTGCGTTCCATCCTGGCCGCCGGCACCGGAACCCCACAGCCCCGCCCCGCCGGCGACGCGCTCATCCTGGACCTGCCGGTGGCCCCGACCCGATCGCTGGACGCCTACAAGATCGTCCCAGCCGTCGACGGGGAGGTGATCCCGTGACCAAGACCCAACCCATCACGGGCTCCGAACCCCTGGCACCACCATCGGTTCCACCACTGGCCGCCGACCTCGACGCCGGACTACGGCGACTGAAGCTCGCCGCCGTGCGGCGCACCGCACCCGAAGTCCTGATCACCGCCAAGACCCAACGCTGGACTCCCGAGGAGGTCCTACGGACCCTGATCGAGACGGAGTTGGCGGCGCGGGACGCCTCCAACGTCGTCAACCGGCTCAAAACCGCGGCGTTCCCCGTGCCGAAGACGTTGGAAGGCTTCGACGTGGCCGCATCCTCGATCCAGGCGAAGACCTTCGCCTACCTGTCGAGTCTGGAATGGATTCGCGCCCAACATAATCTGGCGATCATCGGACCCGCCGGCACCGGCAAGTCCCACACCCTGATCGGGTTGGGAACCGCGGCGATCCACGCCGGACTCAAGGTCCGCTACTTCAGCGCGGCCGATCTGGTTGAAACCCTCTACCGCGGCCTGGCCGACAACACCGTCGGCAAGATCATCGAATCGCTGCTGCGGGTCGACCTGATCATCTTGGATGAGCTGGGGTTCGCTCCGCTGGATGACACCGGCACCCAACTATTGTTCCGGCTCGTCGCCGGCGCCTACGAACGACGGTGCTTGGCCATCGGGTCGCACTGGCCCTTCGAGCAGTGGGGCCGCTTCCTGCCCGAGCAGACCACCGCCGTCAGCATCCTCGATCGCCTGCTGCACCACGCCACCGTCGTCATCACCGACGGCGACTCCTACCGCATGAAAGACGCCCAACACCGGAAGGAGCAACCCAAGCCAACCTAGGAACTACCGCACGGGGTGGATACTTTTATCTGGCCACCAGCGGATACTTCAACCTGGCCATTGACACGCGAGTCAACTGAACTCGGGGCAGTCCCAACCGCCCGCTTCGAATAAGTCAGGCTATCCACCTAGTCGAAGAGTGAGACATCGAGCTACCAATGTTCTTGCACTACGCTATGACTTGTGGAAGCGAACTCACTCGATGCCCATCGGACGCACGGCAGAAGCGTCGCAGAAGACAACGGAGTCGGGGCAGTCCGCAGTCCCTCAAATGATTGCAGTCATCGTTTGCGAGTCACGGCGTGAGTTGGCTAGATCCGCTGCCCAGTACGGTTGGCGATCTCAAGCACCTTATAAGGCGCTACGCGACCGATAGCGAACTGCTTGCTCCGGCGTATTCACTTGCCAAACGAAGAAGTGATCTTTTTCCTTTTGTCGACACCGACCTATTGGTGGAAGGCTATCCGCGTTCGGCGAACACATTCGTACTCTACGCGCTGAAGTGGTCTAACCCGGAGCTCAAATATGCTTCTCACATGCATGCGTGCGGTCCAATCAAATATGCGGTTCGGAGGCACATTCCCACACTCATTCTGATCAGGGAACCACGGGCTGCCATCGTATCGCTAGCTACCCGGGAAGGCCTCCGCCTTGACTATTGCTTCGAGTGGTACCTCACCTACTATAGCTGCGTCGCAGATCATCGAGATTCCCTTGTTCTAGCAGATTTTTCGACGATAACAAGTGGTCTGGATCCTGTGTATGAAGATCTTCGACGCACCTATGGGCTGGCCTTGCGGCAACCTCCGACTCAGCCATCGGAAATCTCGGAAATCAAACAGATGGTCGTATACAGCGAGCGCCGATTCTCGCGCGGTACCGTTAATCCCCTCAAGGTGGCGATTCCGACTCAAGAGAAACGCGATGCCGCCCCGAAGATTGAGAGAGAGATCGATGACTCCCGCCGACTATCGCGACTATTGGAATCTTGCGTGCGGCGATATCATCAGCTAGTTGGTGAGCAGTCAGCGCGGTGATTTATAGCGGTCGGTCGCTGTGGGGGCTAATCTCTCAATCAACAATCTTTGGGTGTTGCCATCGGGGTCGATTCGCGATCTGGGGTACTTGGGGCCGTCCATGATCTCGACCCGCTGAATTTCGACATAGATGCCAGATGATGAGATTCCGCGGGGCCGAATTCTCAAGCGAGAGGTGCGCACGCACCGGCGCGCGGACGGATGAAGGATGCGACCACATCCACGAGCCGTGGAGATTCGGACAGACGATACTGAACAATCCTGACTGTGGTCGAACGGGGCGGAGACGCCAGCCGTCGAGATCGCCCAGGATAATGCCTGCGCGCAGGGAAACTTTCACCGCGCAAGACAAGCCAAATTCGGTGCTGGCAGTCGGTTCGTCGTGCGACGACAACCCAGCGTCCTACTACAACCACAACGCTAGCTTGGTCCTTCTCCGCAGAGGTAGATCCGCGGTCATAGCGAAGCAGGAGGGCGTTTGCGGTCGCGTAGATCGGGTCCGTCTACCTCAGGGCGCCGCCACTGGACTGCATCAAGATCCTCCCGGAGAAGTCCAAGCGCCTACCCCACCGTCGAGGCCGCAAATCTGAGCGACGCTAACTGGGTGTTTCAGACTCACGGGAAGCCCGGTGCTTGACGCGTTGCAACCCGCTGCGCAAGTAACGCAGCAACACTGGAGGGACCGACTGAGCGATGTACTGCTGCATGCGAAGTTTCGTAGCCTCGCGTTTCGTTGATGCACTGTCGTAGGGTCGTGCCCGGTACATCGTCCCGAAGTCGGGTGTCTCGTCATAGACTGCCTTAGAGGCAGTGTAGTAATACAGAGCCAGTGATCGCCGGAAAACACCAGGCGGGCTAGTCAGTGGGTCTGGGTGGCCGTGGTAAGAGTGGGCGTCTGTATTAAAGATTACACAGCGGTTGGATATCGGCGGTATCCCTTTGACCTTGGCACTCATATCACGATTCCAAAGCTCAAGCGCGCCGTTATATTCGTCCTTCCAATCCTCGTTGAGGTAGACAATGACGTTGATCCGGCGATTCAAGTGGAGCTTTTTGTTTATGCGGAAGTCGGCGTGGATGCCCAGCTTGCCACCCGTCGCGATTTCATGAAAGCCGCCACCTTCGAAATAGGGATCCGAAAGCAAGCCCTGGATCGACGACAGGCCCTCTAGGAATGCAAGGAATGGAGCCGAGTTGAAAAAGTCGAACGCATGCCTGCAATACTCATCGCAATCGGCCGGCGCGATCTGCCGCTTGTGGTACCCAAGGTAACCCTCATCGTAGATAACGTCCGACTTCAACGGCTGCGCCGGGAAACGTTCCTGCAAGCCGGCCACCAACGATAAGGGCAAGAAGTTGTCCAACACGATGTGCGGAAAGGGCTCAGCGAGGCGATATTCGTCGGACAGCGACTCCCCTATGGATCGTGCGAGCTGCGTATCCAGCTGCAGTCCATCGGACAGATCGATCGGTAACACCGGGTTCATCGGCACTCCCTGACGCTGTTAGTGTTCCCTGCAGGCTAGTAGGACCGCCGCCGACCTCACCCAAGAACCGCCCTGTGGTAACGAATGCCATCCAATCATAAAGGTTGTGGCAACTCTTCTGCTAGCTGAGCGAGCATCGCGACGAACCTAGGGGCGCGGCGGCCCCTAGGTGTACTGCCCAGGCAAGTTGGTCAATCCTGTCAGGGGCGGCACCTCGGCGATCGCCGGGTGCTGCCGGTGGACTCTTCTATGTCTTGTCAAGCGCCTTTGGGTTCCGCGTGGAGTCTTTCAAGGGTGCGGTAGAGATGGCGCGCGAGGTTGCGCTTGAGGCAGCACCGGATCCCTTTGGTGGTGCGTCCTTCTGCGCGCCGCCGTTCGACGTAGGCCTTGGTGTCGGGGTCGTGGGCCATCCGGGTGATGGCAGCCATGTGCAGGGCACGGTTGAGCCGTCTGTCGCCGCCGCGGTTGAGTCGGTGGCGCACGGTGTTTCCTGAGGGAGGCGGGGATGGGGTTGACGCCGGCCAGAGCGGCGAACGCGGCCTCGGAACGGACCCGGCCGGCGTGCGACCAGGCGGTGTAGATGACCGCGACGGTGACTGGGCCGATGCCGGTTTTGTCCAGCAGTACAGCGGCCTTGCTGGCGTGGACGAGATCAATCATGTGCGTGTGATTGGTCGCGAGTTGCTGGGTGAGATCAACCGCGCGCTTGGCCAGCCGTACTGCCTCAGCGCGTGCAGTGACGGTGACAAGGTCTTTGACTCGGGTGCGCCAGCGGGCGACCTCACCAATTTGGCTGGCGGTCAGCGGCTTACGCGCGTCAACACCCAGGGTAGCCACGCGCAACAACGCAGTAAGCGCGTTGACGGTCGCGGTGCGTTCGGTCGTCATGTGCTCACGGGCGGTGACAAGAATACGTAATGCAGCTCGGATACCGTCGTCACTTCGGGGACGGCGCAGCTGCGCAGGCTCAAGGGACAAGACCGATGCTGCGATCCTGCGGGCGTCGAAGAGATCGGATTTGCCAGTCCCGCGATGTGCTCGTGCGTTCATCGCAGCCGCCTCCACAACTTCATAGCCAGCTCGCTTCGCTGCCGAAGCCAGGTGGGCTCCGTAGGTGGCGATGCCTTCAATGACCCACAGGGTGGCCAATTCGCCTTGGGTGCGCCGCGCGGCCCAGTCGACAGCCCGGTCCATGCCCGCATCGGGGGCTGGAAACTGCTCAGTGGCGACCAGTCCGCCAGTGGCCGCTACCAATACGGCCAGGGTGTGACTGCGGGCGTGGGTGTCCACCCTGATGACGAACGGGTGGGCATGCGCAACGATGGTCATGGTGGCGGGCTTCCTTCCATAGGCGAGACAGATCCGGCCGCCAAAACGGCCGGCGCCGGCCTGGATGGAAGTCACTTCGGGGCAGCACTGTGATGGGCCACGATCCGCCGTTCGGCGGGGACGGGCAGTCTTCTGATCAAGTCACCGAGGTGGAGCCGGGTCAGCGTCGGCCGCCCACCCCAGCGCTGGACAAGTCCACCGAAACGCACCCAAATGGGGCGAATGACTGTAAGAGTCACAACCCAAAGCGAGGCGGCCGCCGCTAACCCTGCCAGCCAGTCCCAGACCAGCCACTCGAAGACTCATAGTGATTGTAGGCAAGGAGCAGCGCTGGCAGCGCTGATCGTCGGACACCTTCGCCGTGGCAATGGCACAAACGCCCACTCGTCGGCTCGTCGGCCATTGGACGGTGAGGAACTCTCGATCTTTCGTTGGCCTGGGGCCGGTACGGGCGAGCTCGGACGCGTTTTTGGGCTCCCACTCGTTGTAGTGGCCGCACTGCAACGACTACCGATCACCCCGCATCGCAAGCTACGTCGCACATTCGCGATAGCGTCTGGCGAGAAGAATTTCAGCTGAACGGAAAGAACACCGGCACCAACAGCGGAGTCACGGCTAACACAAACACCGTCAGCGGAATACCCAGCCGTGCGAAGTCGGTGTAGCGGTAGCTACCCATCGTCCACACCATCGTGTTGGTCTGGTAACCAATCGGAGTGAGAAACGACAGGGTGGCGCCGAAGATGATGGTGACGGCGAACGGCAATGGACTGCACCCGGCCTGCGCAGCGATGGCGACCGCAATCGGAAACATCAGGGCAGCCGCAGCCAGGTTTGACACCACTTCCGTGATGATCAGACTCGCCAACAATACCGCGACCAACAATCCGTAATTCCCCAGCGGGGCAGCAGCATTCACCACCAAGCGCGCGATCACCGAGGCCAGCCCACTCTTGTCGACCGCAAGTCCCAAGGCGAAGCTGGTCGCCATCAGCAACAGGATGTTGGTACTGATGAACCGCCGGGCATCTTCGAAGGTGACGACCTTGGCCAGCACCAGCGCAAAAGCGATCACCAGCGATACCTGGAGCAGGCCCACTAGCCCTGTCCCGGCCAAGAGGACGAGCGCAAGGAGCGCCACCTCAACGACGGCCGAATGTTCACGTCTAATCGGCCGGTCCTGGTTGAGCGGCGCTACCATCGCGAAGTCCCGGTGCTGGCGGAAACGCTGGCCGAAGTCGGGGCCCGCGAGCACCAAGAGGACATCGCCGGCGCGTAGCCGAACATCGCCGAGTTTGCCGCCCATCCGCCCGCTCGATCGATGAATCGCCACCACCGCAGCGCCATAACGGCGGCGGAAACCAGCAGCCTTCAGACTCGTTCCCACCAGCGGCGAATCCGCGCCGACCACTGCTTCAACGAACTGGCGCTTGGGGTTGCGGGCAAGGTCGTCAAAGTGGCGCGCTTCGGCTGAGACCAGTCCTGACATGCGCTGCAGGTCCACCACACGCTCAAGGTTGCCCACGAAAACGAGCCGGTCCCCGACAGCCAGCAACTCATCCGGACCGACCGCCGCGATCAGCTTTCCGGCCCGTTCAACTTCCACCAGGAAAACGCCGTCGAGGTTGCGCAGACCCGCTTCTCCGATGCTCGAACCGGCGAGAGTGCTATTGGCCGCTACCGTCATCTCGATGGTGAATTCGCGCTCGAGGCCAGTTACCTCATCGCCGGGGGTGGCCCGGTCCCGCAGGAGGCGAGGTCCAACCAGAACCATCAGCGCGATGCACCCCACCGCGAGCGGAACTCCGATACCGGTAATGGCGAAGATGCCCAGCCGGCCAAGACCCGCCTTGGCGATCAGATCGTTGACGAACAGGTTCACCGATGTGCCGATCATCGTCATCGACCCGCCGAGGATGACCGCGTAGCTCAGTGGCATCAGGTACCGCGATGGGGACCGGCCCGTACGCCGGCACCAGCGGATTACCCGGGGCGCGAGCATGGCGACCAGCGGTGTATTCGCGATGAACGCCGAGGCGCCCGCCGACGGGACGCACACCCTGATCAGCTCGCTGCGCGAGCGACCAGGTTTGGCGCCGCCGAGAATTCGGGTCGTCAACCCCTCGAACGCTCCGGTTGCATCGGCGGCACCGGCCAGCACGTAGAGCGCGGCGACAATGGCCACCGATTCGTTGCCGAAGCCCGCCAGCAGCTGCTTGGAATCGATCACCCCGGCGATGTACAGGCTCAACGCGGCGCCCCCCATGACCAGCTGAGGGCTAAACCGGTCGCTGATCAGCAGGGCGAAAACGACGACGACAACGGCGAGCGTTATCCAACCGTCAATCGTCATGGGCCCCCACCGTAGCGTCGAACGTCGGTATCGGATTGACATCATGCCCGACCCCGGCTCGTTCAGTGCGGCAGGATACGAATGAGCGAGAGCGAAGGTCACATCGGAGGGGAGGCTGTCCTGCACGTCTTGTTTGTGTGCACGGGGAACATCTGCCGGTCACCGATGGCCGAACGGATTGCGGCCATGCACGCCGAAAGAATGGGAATCCGGGACTTCAAGGCTTCCAGCGCAGGCACACGAGCTGTAATCGGCCATCCGGTCCACCCTGAGGCCGCGCTGGTCCTCGAACGGCTGGGCGCGCCCGCATCCGATTTCGCCGCCCGACAGCTCAAGCCACCAATCGCCGCCGACGCCGACCTCGTCCTCACCATGACAATGGCCCACCGTGATGCGGTGCTGGAACTCGCACCACGCCAACTCAACCGGACCTTCACCCTGTCTCAGGCTGCGTATCTCGTGGCTGAGTACGGCGCCCGTAGCGTTGCCGAACTCCCCGCATTGCGGTCGCATGCGGCTACGCATCGCCACCCCGATATTGCCGATCCGATCGGTCAGGATTCCGGGGTCTTCGACGCGGTCGGCGCGCAGATCGCGGAGCTGATCCCCACAGTGCTCACGCTGTGCAGGTAGCGGCGGCCCGCCATCGCGTGTGGACAAGTCGGCCATACCGACGAGGCGGCCTCCGTGGATCTCGTCTTGTCCGACTGGCCTTCCTGATCTCTCTCTCTATCGCCACATTGACGTTCGCCGCGCTGGCCGTGCTGGCCCGGGCGAGACCAATAAAAGGCGTTCCCGACCTCATCCTCGCCGTTGGCTCGCCCTACGTCTGCGTGTCGGCCTTGACGGGCTTGGTGATTGCCGCAACCTGCCGCCAGGTCATCTTGTCGATGGTGGCCATCGTCGTTGTGATCGCCTCGGTCGGGGTTCAGGTGTCCTGGTACTACCTCGGCCGTTCACCCGAGGTCGGCCGGCACACCGATGTCCGGGTGCTGTCGTCGAACCTCCGTTACGGCAGAGCAGACCCCCACTTCCTCGTCAAACTCGCGGAGGCCGAGGCTGACGTGATCACCGTAGCGGAGCTGACACCCGAGGAAGTCCTGCGCCTCAAGAACGTGGGCGTCGAGAAGATGTTCCCGTATTCGCACCTGTTGCCCGCCGCTCGCGCTGGTGGAGTTGGCATCTGGAGCCGGTACCCACTGACCGCCATGTCCGAGCCACGGCACCAGTTTGTCAAGATGCCCGCGGTACGGCTCCATCTGCACGGCGTGCGGTTCGAACCGGTGCTAGCCGCCGTGCACGTGTACTCGCCGGTCGCCGGCGAGAAAGACACGGTGCCCGGCTGGGACATCGGGATGGCCGGCGCCAAGGCCCAGCTGCGCACCTTCGCCCGGATCGCCGGCCCGGCGGCGGTGATCATCGGAGGCGACTACAACAGCACCCCGGACATGCGCCAGTTCCGCGATCTACTCACCTTTGGATACCGGGACGCGGTCCAGCAGTCCGGGTCAGGATGGACGCCGACGTTTCCCTCCAACAGGTGGTATCCGCCGTTGATCACCATCGACCACGTACTCACCCGTAACGCCGCCGCCACGTCGGTGCGGACCATCACAGTCCCCGGCTCCGACCACCGCGCGTTGCTGGCCACCGTCGAGGTGCCGCTGGACCCGACCGCGTCCTGAGGCCACCAGACGCAAAAGCCTCCGACACGCCGAGCGCGCGGAGGCCTTTACGTCTGTTCGCGCAGAGGTGTCAGCCCTCTTCGGTGAAGTTCCGGACGACCGCCGGGTCGACCGGGATGCCCGGGCCGGTGGTCGTCGACACGGTGATCTTCTTCAGGTAGCGCCCCTTGGAGGATGACGGCTTGGCCCGCAGCACCTCGTCGAGCGCGGCGCCGTAGTTCTCGGCCAGCTTCTTCTCGTCGAAGGACGCCTTGCCGATCACGAAGTGCAAGTTGGACTGCTTGTCGACACGGAAGTTGATCTTGCCGCCCTTGATGTCGTTGACAGCCTTGGCCACATCCGGGGTGACGGTGCCGGTCTTGGGGTTCGGCATCAGGCCGCGCGGACCCAGCACGCGGGCGATGCGACCCACCTTGGCCATCTGATCCGGCGTGGCGATCGCGGCGTCGAAGTCGAGGAAACCACCCTGGATCTTCTCGATCAGGTCGTCGCTGCCGACCACATCGGCTCCGGCGGCCAGTGCGGCCTCGGCCTTCTCCCCCACGGCGAACACCGCGACGCGCGCGGTCTTACCCGTGCCGTTGGGCAGGTTGACCGTGCCGCGGACCATCTGGTCGGCCTTTCGCGGGTCGACGCCGAGCCGGATCGCCACCTCGACGGTCGCGTCCTGCTTCTTCGACGAGGTCTCCTTGGCGAGCTTGGCCGCCTCGAGCGGGGTGTAGAGCTTGCTGCGGTCCACCTTCTCGGCGGCTTCGCGATATGCCTTGCTGGTCTTGCTCATTGGTGTCTCCTTGGTTCAGAGGTCGTGGTTTCCGGGCCGATGCCAGCCCTCCCACACGGCGCCGCCTCAGGCGGCGCCGAAAACTATTCGACCGTGATGCCCATCGACCGGGCGGTGCCGGCGATGATCTTGGCGGCCTGGTCGATGTCGTTGGCGTTGAGGTCTTCCTTCTTGGTCTCGGCGATCTCGCGCACCTGGTCCCAGCTGACCTTCGCCACCTTGGTCTTGTGCGGCTCGGCCGAACCCTTCTGCACACCGGCGGCCTTGAGCAGCAGCTTGGCGGCGGGCGGGGTCTTCAGCGCGAAGGTGAAGCTGCGATCCTCGTAGACGCTGATCTCCACGGGGATGACGTTGCCGCGCTGGTTCTCCGTCGCGGCGTTGTACGCCTTGCAGAACTCCATGATGTTGACGCCGTGCTGGCCGAGTGCAGGACCGACCGGCGGGGCGGGGTTGGCCTGCCCGGCCTGGATCTGCAGCTTGATCAGCCCGACGACCTTTTTCTTCGGGGCCATTGTTGTTGGTTCCTTTTCTTTCTTTTTCGAGTCTTAGATCTTGGCGACCTGGTTGAAGGTCAGTTCGACGGGTGTCTCGCGGCCGAAGATGGACACCAGCACCTTGAGCTTCTGCTGCTCGGCATTGACCTCGCTGATCGATGCCGGCAGCGTCGCGAACGGGCCGTCCATCACGGTGACCGACTCGCCGACCTCGAAGTCCACCAGGATCTCCGGGCGCTCCAGCGTGGCCTCTGACGACGCAGCCGCCGCCGTTGATGCCGCCTTGCCGGGCTTCTTCGCCGCACCCTGCGGCAGCAGGAACTTCACCACGTCGTTCAGCGACAGCGCCGTCGGCCGTGAGGTCGCGCCGACGAAGCCGGTGACACCCGGGGTGTTGCGGACCGCGGCCCACGAGTCGTCGGTCAGGTCCATCCGGACCAGGATGTAACCCGGTAGCACCTTGCGGTTGACCTGCTTGCGCTGGCCGTTCTTGATCTCGGTGACCTCTTCGGTGGGCACCTCCACCTGGAAGATGTAGTCGCCGACGTCGAGGTTCTGCACGCGGGTCTCGAGGTTGGCCTTCACCTTGTTCTCGTAGCCGGCGTAGGAGTGGATGACGTACCAGTCGCCCGGCTTGCTGCGCAGCTCGGCCTTGAGCGCGGCAGCCGGATCGAGTTCCTCCTCGGCAGCCTCGCCGGCGGCTTCCGTCGCCTCAGCGTCAGGCGCCGCCTCGAGCTCGGGCGCGGCCTCTTCGTCGATCACGTCGACGAGAGCCTCACCCGTGGGCGTATCGCCGTCGGGGGTTGTCACGGTAGTCAGTCCTCTCTAAAACGTCAGCGTTCGCTAGCCGAACACCCACAACACCAGCTTGGCCAAGCCCAGATCGACGCCGCCGATCAGGGCCACCATGAAGGCCAGGAACAGCAGAACGACCGTGGTGTAGCTGACCATCTGCTTGCGGTTCGGCCAGATCACCTTCCGCAGCTCGGCGACGACCTGCTTCAGGTAGTTCCAGACGAACAGGATCGGATTGCGGGAAGGCCCGGACTTCGCCTTCTTGGCCTTCTTGGATTTCTTGGCGGGCTTGTCCTCCTCGACGCCGAGTTCCTCGGCGGTCGATTCGACTTCCTCCGGCTCGGCCAACGCCGTGGTCCCGGCGCGCCGGGACCGCTTGCCAGTGGGACGCGCGGGCCGGGACACGATGACGGTCTGCCCGCCGGTGGTGTCCTCGTCGCCAGCCAGGGAACCGTCGCCTGCGGCGTCGGCACTGTCGCGCTCGTCGCTCACCGCATGCTCCTTTGTGTCGAGTGTGTCTGGGCTGAGTACCCCCAGCCCGGTGTGCACCCTCCAGTGTCCACCATGTTCCAAACCAGTCTTATTCAGTTATTGCAGGGGCGACAGGACTTGAACCTGCAACCTGCGGTTTTGGAGACCGCTGCTCTGCCAGTTGAGCTACGCCCCTCTGTCTTTCTTGCGACACTCCTCACCTTCGCAAGCTCAGGATCGTCGTTGCCGCTGCAAACGGAGTGCCCCACATAGCTCGCGCGCTCCCCGTTCGGTCAACCCGAACCGACGGACAGCGCGCTTATCTGGGAAAACCCCGAGGTCCGAGTGTACAACGGCACGTCGGGCAGGTGTTAATCCGCTGTTAGTCGTGGGCTACCGGTTTGCGCAGCACCTGCCCGGTCTCGGGGTCCCAGCCCGCCGAGATCGAGTTGTCGCCCTCGTGCCCCATCAACGTGGTGAACGACTCCATGACCATCTCGCCGTGCTGATCGATCAGCACGTTGCGGGTGGTGACGATGTCGGCGCCGAACCGCTCCTCGACGGACTCGATGTACATGGTGCCCTTCACGGCGTCACCCTCGACGATCGGGCGGTAGAACTTGAACTTCTGGTCCACCTGCACGATCTGCATCGTCTCGAACCCGATGTCCACGTGCTGGAAGAAGTGCCGCTGGATCATCACCGCCAGGATCGACATGAAGGTCGGCGGCGCCACCAGGCCGGAGTGGCCGAGTTCGGCGGCGGCCTTCTCGTTGACGGAGGCCGGATCGTTGGATTTCACCGACTTCGCGTACTGCCGGATCTGCTCGCGTCCCACCACGAAGGTGTCAGGGTATTCCCAGATCATTCCCCGGATGTCGGTCTTCAGCGCCATCGTTACGCCAGCTTCGCTATTGCCACCGCGCGGCCGAAGATCTTCTTCCCCCCCGTGGTGGCGACCAGCGCGATCGTCACGGACTTGGTATCGGGGTCGGCCGACTTCACCTTGCCGGTGAACAGGATCTCGGCGCCGACGCCGTCGTTGGGCACCGGCACGATCGCGGTGAAGCGCACGTTGAACTCGGTCACCGCGCCCGGGTCACCCACCCAGGACGTGACGTAGCCGCCGCCGAGGCCCATCGTCAGCATGCCGTGGGCGATCGCGGTATCCAGGCCAACCTGTTTGGCGATTTCGTCGTCCCAGTGAATCGGGTTGAGGTCGCCGGACACGCCGGCATAGTTGACCAGGTCGGCGCGGGTCAAGGTGATGACCCTTTCAGGCAACTCCTCACCCACCTTGACTGAGCTGAACTCACGCAGTGCCATCGTTGAAGCCACTCTCTCCGTCATCCTCACTCCGCCCGGCGAGCGTCGTGTAGGTCTCCTGTACTACCTCGTCGTCCTGGTTGCTGACGACGTTCTTGGTGACGATGATGTCAGTGCCGTGCGCCTGCCGAACGGAGTGCACGTATACGTCGCAGTAGAGCTGATCGCCGGCCTTGATCGGCTTCAGGAATTTCAGAGCCTGGTCGATCTGAACGATCTGCTTGTCCGTGATGCCGATGTCGGCGTGCGCGAAGAACGCCGTCTGGGCCGCGTAACCGAGTATGGAGATGAAGGTCAGCGGTGCCAGCACACCGTCATAGCCGAGCTCGGCCGCAGCGTCTTCGGAGAAGAACGCCGGGTCGTCGTTCTTGACGGCGGTGGCATGCTCGCGGATCTTCTCGCGGTCCACCGAGTAGCAGTCGGGATAGCGGTAATGCATTCCGACCAGGCTTTCGGACAACGCCACGGAGCAGGACCTAGATCAGCGCGACTCTTTGTGCGGCTGGTGCTGACCGCAGTTCGGGCAGAATTTCTTCAGCTCGAGCCGGTCGGGGTCGTTACGTCGGTTCTTCTTGGTGATGTAGTTGCGGTGCTTGCACACCTCGCAGGCCAAAGTGATCTTCGGCCGTACGTCAGTACTGGAGGCCACGTCCGTTGCCTTCTTTCACGTTCTCGTTTGCATCTACCTAGTAGCGGTGGGGAGGCTCGATCTCCCGACCTCACGATTATGAGTCGTGCGCTCTAACCAGCTGAGCTACACCGCCCCGATAGCCACCCGCGGAACTCTGGCGCCCAGAGGTCAGCCAAGAGATCCGAGTGTCCACCGAGCCCCCTAACGGAATCGAACCGTTGACCTTTTCCTTACCATGGAAACGCTCTGCCGACTGAGCTAAGGGGGCCTGACCCCCGACGCATCCTGACGCGCGGCGTGGGCCTTAAAGAGGGTACAGCGTGGCGCTGGGCTCAGCCAAACCGCTCGTCGAGAGCGTAAAACACCCGCAGGCGGCGGTGAGCGCCGCTGGTCGAACGCCTACTGTTGAGCCATGGCATCGACGGATCGTCTGTACTTCCGGCAGTTGCTCTCCGGCCGGGATTTCGCCGCCGGCGACATGATGGCGCAGCAGATGCGCAACTTCGCCTACCTGATCGGCGACCGGGAGACCGGTGACGCCGTCGTGGTCGACCCGGCCTACGCCGCCGGCGAACTCATCGACACCCTCGAGGCCGACGGCATGCATCTGTCGGGTGTCCTGGTCACCCACCATCATCCCGACCACGTCGGCGGGTCGATGATGGGCTTCACCCTGGCGGGCCTGGCCGAGCTGCTCGAGCGGGTCGAGGTGCCCGTCCACGTCAATACCCACGAAGCTCTCTGGGTCTCCCGGGTGACCGGTATCCCGATGAGCGGCCTCACCACCCACGAACACGGCGACAAGGTCGACGTCGGCGCGATCGAGATCGAGCTGCTGCACACCCCGGGTCACACCCCGGGCAGCCAGTGCTTCCTGCTCGACGGCCGCCTCGTCGCCGGGGACACCCTTTTTCTCGACGGTTGCGGCCGTACCGACTTTCCCGGCGGCGACGCCGATGAGATGTTCCGCAGCCTGCAACAGCTGGCCGCCCTCTCCGGTGACCCGACGGTGTTTCCCGGGCACTGGTATTCCATCGAGCCCAGCGCCGCCCTGTCGGACGTCAAGCGGTCCAACTACGTCTACAAGGTGTCCAACCTGGACCAGTGGCGCTCGCTCATGGGCGCCTGAGGTTCGCCCAGCGGCCAATGCTTTTCGCCGATGCCTGACACCCTGTACGCCGACGTCTCCGAGTGGCAGGTCGGCGTCAACGACAGCTATCCCTACCCGGTGTTGTGCATTCGGGCATGTGACGGCACCTACCGCGACCGGCGATGGGTGCACAACTACTCCTGGTGCCTGCGCCACGTCGACACCGGCCGACTCACCTTCTTCATCGCCTACTTCGTGTGGCGGCCCAATTGGCGTGAGACGGTCGAGACCTTCAAATCCCAAGTGCGCACACCACATCCGCGGATGGCGGTGATGATCGACGTCGAGTCGTGGGGCGGACAGATCACCGGGGACCAGTCCGTCGGGATCAACGCCGCGTACGACGCGGTGGGCGCCTACGTCGGCTCTCCGGCCAGAGTGATCGGCTACGGCAACATCGCCGACCTGAATCGGCTGTGGCCGGTCAAACCGTCGGGCCTGCGCCTGGTCGTCGCCGCCTACGGCTCGAATCCCCCGTATCCGGGCAAGGTCGCCCACCAGTACACCGACGGACAAGGCTACGGCGGCGGGCTACCCGAAGGCGCGGCCCCGTTCGGTCGCTGCGACATGAACTCCGCCGACGGGCTCACCGCGATGCAGTTCGCCCAGGCCTGCGGCATCGCGCCGGTGTTGCCGGTGGAGCTGGCCGCGCGGCGGCGGCGAGCTCTGGCGGCGGCCAGCCCGCTGGCCGCCGAACGCCGGTTATCCTGAGCCACAATAACTTTCATCTGCGTCAATACTGCGCCAGCCAGTTCGCCGTGATATAAGCATTGGATGGGAAACGCGAGTGATCTCGCGGATCTGTGGGGAGATGTAACCGGAGTCGGGGCCGGGACGTGGCTGGCGGTGGCCGCCTGGGCAGCAGTGCTGCTGGGGCTGGCGGCGCTGCTGTACACGCATCGGCAGATCCGTCGACAACAGGAAATCAACAACAAGCAGGTGCGCCCGCACGTCGCCATGGTCATGGAGCCGCACTCCGCGGACTGGCATGTCATCGAGCTGGCCGTGCGCAATTACGGCAGTACGGCCGCCTACGACGTGGGGTTCACCTTCGACCAGCCGCCGACAGTGGCTCGCTACGAGCACACCGAGGACGGCTTCACCGATATCGTGGAACTGACTCTGCCGCAGAGCATTCCCGAGCTGGCGCCCACCCAGGAGTGGCGCACGGTGTGGGATTCCGCGCTGGATCGCAGCCAGTTCGGTCAGTCGATCGAGTCGCGCTTCGAAGGGGTGGTCTCCTACCACGACCGCCCCGAGCCGCAGGGCTGGCGGGCCCGGACGTTCGGGCGCAAACGCACGGTGTACCGGACCAAGGTGGTGCTCGACTGGGAGGCCCTGCAGCCGGTGCGCCGGGTCGAGATGATGACCGGCCACGACCTGGCCAAGCGCGAGCGCGAGAAGCTCGAACTGTTGCGCAACACCCTCGATTACTTCCACTACGCCACCAAGGAAGCTCGGGTCGACGTGTTGCGCGGCGAGATCGACCGGATGAAGCGCGCCGCCGAGGAGACCCAGAGCCGGTGGCGCCGGGATCGGTTCGACCACCCCACTGAGGTCGTCCGGCTCCCCCGCCACGGCTAGCGATTTCGGCGCGTTTACCGCCGCTGAGCGAACGAAAGCGCGCCGAAATCGCTCTGCTCGCAGGGGATCACCCAAGAAGATCGGCCCAACGATGGGTAATCCAGTCCGCGTGAGTGTCGCGCTGGAGCGGTCACAGCGTTGCGTTCCCGCTACTACTGCCCGCGTTTCGTATAGAAGGCTTCGGTGGCGGCTTTGGCGGGCGCCCACCAGCTTTCGTGGTCGCGATACCACTCGATCGTCGCGGCCAGGCCGTTTTCGAAGTCAGGGTAACCGGGCCGCCACCCGAGCTCGTCACGCAATTTGGTCGCGTCGATGGCGTAGCGCAGGTCATGGCCGGTCCGGTCGGGGACCTTCTCGTAGTCGTCGGCATCGCGGCCCATGATCGTCAGGATCAGTTCGACGACGGTCTTGTTGTCCTTTTCGCCGTTGGCGCCGATCAGGTACGTCTCCCCGATCCGGCCCTTCTCCAAGATCAGCAATACCGCCGACGAGTGATCATCGGCATGAATCCAGTCCCGCACGTTGAGACCGTCGCCGTACAGCTTGGGGCGCGCCCCGCACAAGACATTGGTGATCTGGCGGGGAATGAATTTCTCCACGTGCTGGTACGGGCCATAGTTGTTGGAGCAGTTCGAAATCGTCGCCGCCACCCCGTAGGAACGCACCCACGCCCGCACCAGCAGATCACTGCCGGCCTTGGTCGACGAATACGGTGACGACGGGTTGTAGGGGCTGGCCTCGGTGAACCGGCCGGGATCGTCCAGCGCCAAATCGCCATACACCTCGTCGGTGGAGATGTGGTGATAGCGCACACCGTACTTGCGGACCGCCTCGAGCAACGTGAAGGTGCCGATCACATTGGTGTGCAGAAACGGCTCGGGGTCATCCAGCGAATTGTCGTTGTGGGTTTCCGCGGCGTAATGCACCACACCGTCGGCGGTGGCCACCAGCTTGTCGACCACCTCGGCATCAGCGACATCACCGTGCACAAAGGTCACCCGATCCTCGGGCAGGCCGGCCAGCGACTCGCGATTACCCGCATAGGTCAGCTTGTCCAGCACGGTGATGTGGTGGTCGGTGTGCTCGACCGCGTAATGCACGAAGTTGGATCCGATGAACCCGGCACCTCCGGTGACGAGAAGCTGCGCCACTAGAAACCTCTCTCCAGCAGGTCCAACAGATAGGACCCGTAGCCCGACTTCACCAGGGTATCGGCCCGGTCACGCAGCTCGTCATCGGTCAGAAAACCCTGCCGCCAGGCGATCTCCTCGGGCACCCCGATCTTCAAACCGGTACGTCGTTCCATGGTGCGCACGTAGTCGGCCGCGTCGGTCATCTGGTCGAAGGTGCCGGTGTCCAACCATGCGGTGCCGCGCGGTAGCACCTGGACCCGCAGCCGCTCCTGCTCCAGGTAGGCGCGATTGACGTCGGTGATCTCATACTCACCCCGATCACTCGGGGACAGCTCCCGCGCGATCGACACCACGTCGTTGTCGTAGAAGTAAAGCCCCGGCACCGCGTAGTTGCTCTTGGGCTGTTTGGGCTTCTCTTCCAGAGATACCACCATCCCGCTGGAATCGAATTCCACCACACCGTATGCCGAGGGCTCGGCCACCCAATACGCGAAGATCGCGCCACCGTCGATATCGGCGAAGCTCTTGAGCTGGGTGCCCATCCCCGGCCCGTAGATCAGATTGTCGCCCAGGACCAGTGCGACCTTGTCGGATCCGATGAAATCAGCGCCGATGGTGAACGCCTGCGCCAGCCCGTCCGGCGACGGCTGCTGGGCGAATGTGATAGACACCCCGAAGCGCGATCCATCACCCAACAGCCGCTCGAAACTCTCGGCATCGTGCGGTGTGGTGATCACCAGGATGTCCCGGATGCCGGCCAACATCAGGGTGGACAACGGGTAGTACACCATCGGCTTGTCATAAACCGGGATCAACTGCTTGGAGACACCCAGCGTGATCGGATGCAGCCGGGTCCCTGAGCCTCCCGCCAAAATAATCCCCCTCATGAGGCAAATCGTATTCCTTGACGACCAGTCGGGCATGCCAACCGGCCAGCAACCCGGACTATCGTTCTAAGCAATCAGGCGTTTCGGCGCGCTCACCGCCGCTGAGCGAACGAAAGCGCGCCGAAATCGCTCGCAGATTGCCTCTTGGCAATCGGAACTTCGTTACGTAACGTCGGTACGAAAGTAGGCGCTGCGACGAAGGAGCATCCATGAGTGGGTCGGTCAGCTATCGCAAGGACGACGCGATCGCCGTGATCACGATGGACGACGGCAAGGTCAACGTGCTGAGCCCGGCCATGCTGGCCGAGATCAACGACAACCTGGACCGGGCGGTCAGCGAGGACGCCGGCGCTGTGGTGATCGCCGGCAACGAGCGGGTATTCAGCGGCGGTTTCGACCTGAAGGTTTTCCGCTCCGGTGACATCCAGGCCTCCATTGCCATGTTGCAGGCCGGATTCAACCTGTCCCATCGGCTGTTGTCGTTCCCCAAGCCCGTCGTCGCGGCCATCACCGGTCACGCGATCGCCATGGGATCGTTCTTGGCCTGCAGCACCGACCATCGAATTGCCGGTCCCACCTACAACTTTCAGGCCAACGAAGTGGCGATCGGGATGGTCTTGCCCTACCCCGCGCTGGAGGTCATGCGGCTTCGCCTCACCCCGTCGGCCTATCAGCAGGCGGTCGGACTGGCCAAGATATTCCTCGGCGAGACCGCCCTGGCCGGCGGCTGGATCGACGAGATCGCGCTGAACGACCGCGTGTTGTCGCGCGCCGAAGAGGCCGCCCGCGAGTTCACCTCACTCAACGCCGGCGCACACCTGGCCAGCAAGATGCGGGCCCGCCAGGCCACCCTCGACGCCATGCGGTCCGGTATCGACAACATCGCCTCCGAGTTCGGGTTGTCCTAGTCCGTGGCCAGGGTCAAGCAGCGCACCCCCGAGCTGCGCGACCGCGTGGTCGACGTGGCGGTGACCACACTGTGCCAAGACGGCATGTCCGGGTTCACCACCCGGCGGGTGGCCGAACGTGCCGGTACCTCGGTGCCAGCGGTCTACGAGCTCTTCTCCGATAAGGACGGACTACTGCGGGCGGTGTTCTTCGAGGGGTTCCGCCGGCTCGGTTCTGAGCTCACCGCCATTCCCGAGACCGCGGACGCGCTGGCCGATCTGCGGGCGGTGGCCCCGGTGTTCCGCCGGTTCTGTCTGGACTATCCGCCGCTGGCGCGGGTGATGTTCAGCCGGCCGTTCCAGGATCTCGATCCCGATCCCGAGCAGCTCGCGGCCGCTCCGACCGTGCGGGAGATCCTGGTGGGCAAGGTACAACGATGCATCGACGCCCGCCTCCTCTCCGGCGACCCGGTGGACATCGCTCACGTATTGCTCGCCCTGGCACAGGGTTTGGCGGTCCAGGAGGCCGGACGCTGGCTGGGCACCTCGGCGGACTCGGTCAACCGGCGTTGGGATGTCGGGGTGCAGGCGGTGCTGGCCGGGTTCCAGGCCTGAGAGCCCGGGATCCGGCCGACCGATCTCGATTCACCGACCGTGGGGGATCTCGGTGAAGCCGCGGGCTTGGGTTCAACAACAACGCCCACGCTCGACGAGAAGAGAAGTTCCTGCGTCAACGCAAGTGTGTCCCCAACCACGAGTCGATCCGCTCAGCCACGGCTTCCCAACCGCGCTCGAGCATCATGTTGTGGCCCATCCCGGGGAACATCACCGGCTCGGTGCGGTAGGCCTTCGCGGTAGCGGCCACCTCTCGTGGGGTGAAGAACCCGTCCAGCTCCGCACCGAGCACCAGCATGGGGGTGGTGACCCGTTTGGGCCGGGCCAGATGACGGTAGAGCAGATCGCGGTAGAGCACGCGGACGCTCTCCGGACCCAGCCGTGACGTGCAGGCGGCGACGATCTCCTCCGGCGTCGCCGAGTGGTAGAAGGTCGCCCGCGAAACACCTGGTGCGGCAAAGAAATCCAGCGGCCTGCGGAAAGAACGCGTACGCAGCGACGTGCGCCAGTGCCGACCGGCCACCCGGACCGTCGCGGGCGCGATGCCTCTCGGGGGCGCCGAGGCGACCAGGACGCCGGCGGGCGCATGGTGTGCTGCCAGGTACTTCTGGACCACGAAGCCGCCCATCGAATGTCCGATGACCACTGGCGACACCGGCAGGCTCGCCGCGACGGCGTTCACGTCCTGGACATAGTCGAAGACACCGCAGGCGTTGATCGGGACCGGCGACGGGCTGCCACCGTGGCCCCGGAGGTTCAGCGCGAGCGCGTGATAACCGCGGGCGGCGAAGTAGTCCAGGAAGTGATCGTCCCAGCACCACGCCCCGTGAAAGGCGCCGTGTACGAACAACAGCGGTGTTCCCTGGGTGGCCGTGGACCTACCCTTGTCGATCACCTCCAGCACAGCCGCTCACCCTATCCCCGGCGTCATCATCTGGCGGGTGAACTCGGAAATAGCCGGTGCCCAGGCCGCAATGGAGCGTCATCGCGCGACCACCTCACTGAGCAGGAGTGGCCCCGGCGATCGCATTACCCCCGTCGATGATCAGCGTCGTACCCGTGACGTACGAGGCGCCCGGTGTGGCCAGGAACGCCACCCCGGCCGCGACCTCGTCGGCGGTGGCCGACCGCCCGATCGGGGTGGCGTTTCCCGCCGCGACCTCCGACGGCAGCTGGGCCGCGGTCGCGATCCACCCCGGCAGCACCAGGTTGGCGGTGATGCCGGTCTTGGCGTAGTCGACGGCGAGTGACCGCGTCATCCCCAACATCGCCGCCTTCGCGGTGTGGTACCCGACGTCGCCGGTGTAGGCGGTGAGCACGCCGGCGGTCGACCCGACGTTGACGACGCGGCCATAGCCGCGCTCCACCATCCCGGGCAGTGCCGCCCGGGTGACATAGAAGGCGCTGTCGAGGTTGCGGCGCAGCGCAAGTGACCACTCGTCGTCGGTCATCACCATCAGCGGGTTGGGCTCTTCGGGGCTGTGCACCGATGCCAGGCCCGCGTTGTTCACCACGATGTCGAGCTTGCCGAATGTCGCCTCGGCAGCCTGGACCAGCCCGCAAGCCGCATCGCCGTCGAACAGGTCGGCGATGTGCGCCTCGGCGCGAATTCCTTCCTCGCTGAGCTCCTCGGCGCGCCGATGGACCCGGTCGGTGGTGCCGGTCACCATGACCGCGGCCCCGAGCCGGCCCAGCAGCCGCGCCGAGGCGAAGCCGATGCCGAGCTCGCTGCTCGAACCGGTGACCAAGGCCACCTGACCGGTGAGGTCGAACGCGCGTGGCATAGCAGGCATTGTGCTCGCTCCCTTCGAATTTCAGCTGACGAAGCCGACCCTAGAGCGCCAACGCAAGGTTTTCTAGGTCGATCGTCCAAGACTTGGACGTTCGTACAAGACAGTAACCGTCATGTCACACATCCGAAATCAGGTGAACCGAAACTGGGCCGATGAAAATCACGTCGGGAATCGCACCCCTGGCGATCATCGCCCTCCTGCTGTCCGGCACCGCATGTTCGGGAAAGACCAACAACGCCAACGACAATGCGACAGTCGCATCGACGGTACGCACCCCACTCATGTCCGACCCCCCACCGCTGGACCCGGACACCTTCTACCAGCCCGAAGGTCTGCTCATCATGACCTCGGCCTACCAGGGACTGTTGCAGTATGCGCCCGGGTCGACGAAGCTCGAGGGACTCCTGGCGACCAAATGGGATGTCTCGCCGGACGGACTGACGTACACCTTCACCCTGCGTGACGGTGTCAAGTTCGCCGACGGCACACCGTTCGACTCCGCTGCCGCGAAGGCCAGCTTCCAGCGGCGCACCGACATGGCGGGCGGACCGGCGTACATGCTGGCCGACGTCAAGGACATGCAGACCCCGGACCCGCAGACCTTCGTCGTCACCCTCACCAAACCCGTTGCGCCGTTTCTGGATTACCTCGCCTCGCCGTACGGTCCGCTGATGACCAGTCCGACCGCGGTCGCCGAACATGCCAACGGCAACGACCACGCGTCGGCATGGCTGGCATCGCATACCGCCGGGACGGGCCCCTACGAGCTCACCGATGCGGTACCAGCCAGTCATTACACGATGACCGCGAACAAGAACTACTGGGGCGAGGCCCCGCAGATCACCTCCGTGCAGATGCCGGTGATCGCGGCGACGGCGGTGCAACGCCTCGAACTCGGCAACGGCCAACTCGACATGGTCCTGCACGGCTTCTCCAAAGGTGACTACGAGGCGCTGGCCGCCGGCCCGGACACCGAGGTCCTCCAGGAGAACGCACTGGTCAAGGCGATGGTCATGATCAACCCGAGTTCACCGGTCTTCGGGCCGCATGACGCACGAGCCGCACTGAGCGCCGGACTCGACCAAACCGCCCTGACCACACAGGTGTTCGGTGCGCAAGGGGCCCCGTCGACGCAGTTCTACCCGATCGGGATGATGCCCGACGGTGCGGTTCCGGACAAACACGACTATGACCCGGCGAAGCTGGCCGAACTCGGCCGCGCCGGCGGCGACGTCGAGATCGGCTTTCCCACCGGCGACAGCAGCCTGCAAGATCTCGCCAACCAGATCCAGGTGATCCTGCAGCAGGCCGGGCTGACGGCGACGGTCCGGGACTTTCCGCTGGCCCAATTCTTCGCCCTGATCGAAAACCCGGACCAACGCCCGGATCTGCTGCTGGCCTCGTTCAACCCCGACGCCGCCCACCCCGACACCTGGTCGCGGATTTACAACTACACCGACGCACCGGTCAACCTTCAGGGTTGCTCGGTGCCGGAGGCCGACAAACTCCTCGATGCGGGCAGCGCCGAACCGGACCCGGCCAAATCACAGGCGCTCTACGTGGAGGCGGCCAAGGCCTACCGTGATTCACTGTGTTGGGTGAACCTCTCCGACCTGCACAACTCCATCGCCGCGCGTAAGGGCTACTCGGGCTGGCGGAGCCAGCCCGCCTGGATGTGGGACACCGACTTCTCCACGCTGAAGTACCAGGGATGACGGCCAGGGCCGGCACGGCTTCGGCTGAGTCGCTTCGCGGTACGGGCACCACGGCGCGCGGTGCGGCGCGCCGCACCGAGATCATCGACGCCGCGATCGAGGTGATGGCCCGAGTCGGCCTCGCCGGGCTGTCGATGCGCCTGGTGGCCAACCAGGCTCAGCTGCCGCTGGGCGCGCTGAGCTACTACTTCGACGACAAGTCCGACCTGATCGCTCAGGCGTTTGCCCAGCTGTCGGATCGGGAGATCGACCGTGTCGTGCGCACCGCGCAGCGACTCGAGTCCTCGATGTCGCCCGAGGAACTCGCCGATCTGGTCGCCGACATGATCATCGACGGCTTCAGTTCGCCGCGCGGTGCGATCGTCACCCGCTACGAACTCGTCACCGAGGCCAGCAGAGACGAGCGGCTGCGGCCGATGTTCGAGGCGTGGTACACGGCGATGGTCCCCGCACTGAGCCGGCTCTTCCGCGAGATCGGTTCCCGCCAGCCCGAACTCGACGCCCGTACGGTCATGGCGGTGATGGCGGGCTTGGAGATCGACAACCTCTACCGCCCGCTGGGACCGGTGGACAAGCGACGGATCCGAGCCACCCTGCGACACGCTTTCAGAGCCGTGATCGCGCTGCACGGCAACGGGTAAACCCCTCGACACGAAGGCGGAACAGATGGCAGGCAGCCTGTTCGGTCCGGACATCACGTTTCTTGGTGTCCCCCGCTGCGACCTCACCGACGAATCCAGTTATGCCGATGCCGATATCGTCATCCTCGGCGCCCCGCTCGACGGCGGGACCAACTACCGCTCGGGTGCGCGGTTCGGACCGTCAGCATTGCGCCAGGCCTGCTATCTGGCCCAAGACGGCTCCCGCCCGAGCCTCGCGCTCCGCGTCGACGGCCTCAAAGACCTACGTGTCTATGACGCCGGCGACGTGATGCTCTACAGCGGTAACATCGAGCAGGCCGTCGCGATGATCGAGGCGGACGTGTACAAGATCAGCGCCGCCGGCGCGATTCCGATCATCCTGGGCGGCGACCACACGATCGCCTGGCCCGACCACACCGGGGTGGCCCGCCACCACGGGTTCGGCAAGGTCTCGATGATCCACTTCGACGCCCACGCCGACACCGGGGACATCCACCTGGGTTCGCTCGTCGGCCACGGCACACCGATGCGCAGGCTCATCGAATCCGGCGCGCTGCGCGGGGACCGGTTCCTGCAGCTGGGGTTACGCGGATACTGGCCCGACGAGCCGGTCCTGCAATGGATGGCGGCTCATGGCCTGCGGTCGTACGAGATGACCGAGATCGTCGCGCGTGGACTCCAGACGTGCCTGACCGAGGCGTTCGAAATCGCCACCTCGGACTGTGAGGGGGTGTTCCTGTCGGTCGACATCGACGTGTGCGACCCCGGCCACGCACCGGGCACGGGCACCCCGGAGCCGGGCGGCTTCTCGGCTCGCGAGCTTCTCGATGCCGTTCGCCGAATCTGCTACGAGCTACCGGTACTCGGGGTGGACGTCGTCGAGGTGGCGCCCCCGTACGACCATGCCGACATCACCGCACTGCTCGGAAATCGCGTGGTCCTGGAAGTCGTCTCCGCGATTGCCCGCCGGCGTAAGGACAACGCCGCGGGCACCACCTGGGATCCGATGCAACCCCTGCTTGCCGGCCGGGAAGTCGACGAGCAACTGCGGCTGATCACCGAAGCCGAGGAAGCCGGCCGTCGCGGCGAGGGCAGCCGTCGAGCCCACCACCATCACTGATGTCCGAGCTATCCCAGCCGCCGGTCGGTGCCACGCCGTCGACCCAAGTCCCCCGCTACTCGGGCAAGGGCACATTCGCGCGGATCGCCGACATCCACGAGGTGGGCGACTACGACATCGCCGTCGTGGGCTTACCGTTCGACGGCGGCACCTCCTACCGCCCCGGCGCGCGGTTCGGACCGATGGCCGTACGTCAGGCCGCCCGCACCCTACGTCCCGGCTACCACGTCGAGTTCGGTGTCGCGCCGCTGGAGCAGGTGCAGATCGTCGACGCCGGTGACATCACCATCACCCCATTCGACATCGCCGAGGCGTGTGCACAGATCGAGAGCGGGATGCGCGAGCTCATCGGCGAGCGGGTACGCAGGGTGGTCGCGATCGGTGGCGACCACACGGTCGCGCTGCCCAATCTTCGTGCGCTGCACTCGTTCCACGGCCCACTGGCGCTGGTGCACTTCGACGCGCACCTGGACACCTGGGATACCTATTTCAACGCCCCGGTCACGCACGGCACCCCCTTCCGTCGAGCGTTCGAGGAAGGTCTGCTCGTTGAGGACCACTCGATCCACGTCGGCATCCGCGGCCCGATCTACGATCGGATGGACCTCGACGATGACGCCCGGATGGGGTTTCGGATCATCAGGGCCGGAGACCTCGACGTCATGGGTGTCGAAGCGGCCGTCGACGTCGTCACTCGCCGGGTTGCCGATCTGCCCGTGTACCTCTCGATCGACATCGATGTGCTCGACCCAGCCTTCGCACCCGGGACCGGAACACCGGAATCAGGCGGTCTGACGTCACGAGAGCTGCTACGAATGCTGCGCCGGCTCAACGGAATCAATGTGGTGGGCGCGGATGTCGTGGAAGTCGCACCCGCCTACGATCACGCCGAAATCACGTCGATCGCGGCCGCGACGGTGGTCTTCGATCTGCTGAGCCTGATCGTGGCCAGCGGGTGAGCGTTCAGCCGGCGTTCGGCAGGTAGGTCCGCTGTGCCCATTGGAACACCTGCCAAGCCTCGCGCTCCTCGAACATGTCGTGCACCCGCCGGGCGGCGTCCGCTCCGATCGGCCTGGCGTCACGCGCCTTGACCTGGACCTCGGCGCTGCGCTCCATCATGAGGAAGTATCCGACCGCGGCGTCGACGGATCCGGCCACCGTCAGCAGTCCGTGGTTGCGCAGGATGGCGGCCCTGGCGCCGCCGAGCGCGGCAGCGATGCGCTTGCCGCCGTCGGTCGAGCCGATGTTGACTTCCTCGTCGTCGAAGATCTCGTGATCGTCGAAGAACGCGCACGCCTCCTGCGAGATGGGCGCCAGCTTGGTGACCGCCGCCGAGAACGGTGTTCCGTACGGCGTATGACAATGGGCCGCAGCGACGACGTCGGGCCGGGCCTCGTGCACCGGGGCGTGAATGTAGTACGCGGCCACGTTGATGTGACCTCCGCCCTCGACCGTCCCGTCGGCATGGACCAGAACCAGGTCGTCGGGGGTCATGAAGCGGAACGGCACCCCATAGCGGCCGAGCCAGAAACAATCGGGCCGCTCGGGGTCGCGGGCCGAGATGTGCCCGTCGCCCAACGAACCCCAGCCCATCGCACCGAACACCCGGTAGGCCAAGGCCAGCCGGTGCTTGCGGTGTTCCCGCAGCTCGTCGGGATCGGCGATGACCGGCTCGGCGGCATCCGGGTCGAGGAACGCGTTGTCGGCGTCCATCCTGCACCTCGCTTGCCGGTCGTCAATGATTCATCGGGCGATCACTTTTCGCCTGCGGATAGACTATCGAAATCGACGTCATCGAGCGCCCCATCGTGTTGGTCATCACCGAGTCCGATCCTGAACTCCCGCCACCGCCACTGGAACTGATTCCTGCCGATGTTGAGGTGGTCGCGGTCGGCGCGACCCCAACCGACGAGCAGCTGGCCGCTGCCCAGGTGGTGTACATCTGGGATCACCGGTTCGCCGATCTCGGCTCGCTGCTGCGCCGCGCCCCCAAAGTCCGCTGGGTGCACGCAGCCTCAGTTGGCGTCAACAGATTGCTGTGCCCCGAGATTCACGACGTCGTTCTGACCAACTCTCGCGGTGTGTTCGATATCCCGATCGCCGAGTGGGTGATGGCCGCGGTGCTCAGCCACACAAAGGGATTTACCGAAAGTTGGGCCCTGCAGCGCGAACACCGATGGCGACACCGCATGACCGGGCGGCTGGCCGGCACCCGCGCCGCCGTGGTGGGCACCGGGTCGATCGGCCGCGCCATCGCCGAGCGGCTGATGCGCCTCGATGTCGACGTCACGCTGGTCGGCCGCGCGGCGGCTACCGACCCCCAGTTCGGCACCGTCCGTGCCAGCGCGGATTTGGTCTTGGTGGCCGCGGAGGTGGATCTGCTGGTATTGGCTGCTCCGCTGACGACGGCGACCACCGCGCTCGTCGGTGCCGAGGTCCTCACCGCGCTGGGACCGAACGGATTCCTGGTCAACGTCGGTCGCGGGCCGACCGTCGTCGAGACCGATCTGGTCGACGCGCTGCACGCCGGGACCATCGCGGGCGCTGCCCTGGACGTATTCGAGGTCGAGCCGCTACCGGAGGAATCCTGCTTGTGGTCGATGCCGAATGTGTTTGTCTCCCCGCATATGTCGGGCGACTACATCGGGTTCGAGGGCGACATGATGGCGATGTTTACCAGTAACCTGACCCGGTGGCTACGCGGCGAACCGCTGCACAACATCGTCGACCCCACCGTCGGGTATGTGCCCAGCTGATCTGGCGCTGCTCGATTGCCTGACACCTCTTCCGGCCTTCGGCCGGCGTCGTCGTCAGGCGCCCTCCGGCTGGCGCCATTCGATCGGCCGCAGCAGGACGATTTCGGGCACCACGCAGCTGCGGGACACCCTGATCGTCATCCGGATGGCTTCGGCGATGTCGCTCGGCGCGATCATCTCCTGAGGGCTCACGCTGTCCCGGTAGTCGTCGGCCATCGGGGTGTCCACCAGCCCGGGGCAGATCGCGGTCGCCTTGATGCCGGCGGTGGACAGTTCATCGTGCAGTGACTCGGTGAAGCCCACGACGGCGAACTTGGTCGCCGAGTACGACGCCAAGGTCGCCTCACCGCGCTTTCCCGCATTCGACGCGATATTGATGATCTGCGCCGCCTTGCCTTGCTGCACAGCGGTTTTGAGCAGCGGCATGGACTTGCTGGTCAGCAGGATCACCGCACGGATGTTGACCGCGAGTTGCTCGTCGAGGAACTCCGCGGTGATCTCGCCGACCGCGCGATTGCCTGAGACACCGGCATTGTTCACCAGCACGTCAAGAGCGCCGTGCCGGGCGGCGTGCTCGTCGACGATGGTGTCCAGGAATGTCTCCTCGGCCAACGATCCGGCCAGGGTGTGCACCGGCGGCCCGGTCGTCAGCGATGACGCCACCGCAGCCAGCTTGGCCGGGTCGCGGCCCACCAGGGTGAGCTCGAAACCCTCGTCGTGCAACATCGCCGCGATGGCCGAGCCGATCCCACCGGATGCTCCCGTGACGATCGCGGTGCGCGTTTGACTACTCACACCGGCATTACACACGCCGAGGGGCAACCGCGCTCGGCGAGCGGATTCGGGCTATCGGGTGGCCAGCAGGTCGATGACAAAAATCAGCGTCTTGCCCGACAACTGGTGTCCGGAGCCCGCCGGGCCGTAGGCCTGCTCGGGCGGGATGGTCAGCTGCCGCCGACCGCCCACCCGCATGCCCGGAATCCCGTCCTGCCAGCCCTGGATGAGGCCGCGCAACGGGAAAGCGATGGACTCCCCGCGGTTCCAGGAGCTGTCGAACTCTTCACCGGTGTCGTACTCGACACCCACATAGTGCACATCCACCACGGCGCCCGGCCTGGCTTCGTCGCCCTCGCCGACCACCAGGTCTTTGATGACCAGTTCGGTCGGTGCCGGTCCGTCGGGGAATTCGATCTCGGGTTTGGTCGTCACCGCACTCACACTAGTCGTCCCGAGATCGACGTTTTGCAGGGTTGCACTCGCGGTTTCGCGGCGATTTGTCGGTTTGGGCGAAACGGCGCGGGCCCGGTCAGGCGCTGCTGACCGAGCGCTCCACCCGACCGTCGGTGCCGCGGCGTTCGCGCGCCGTGATCGTCGAAGTCGTCGCCGTCAACCGCACCCGGTCAGCCCGAAACAGGTCGTAGGCGTACTCGAACGGCCGATCCGCGGCATCGCGGGTGACTCGGGTGATCGCCACCAACGGCCGCCGATTCGCGATGCCAAGCCAGTCGGCCTCCCGCGGGCTGGCGCTGACCACCTCGATGGTCTCGCTGGACGTGGCGGGTACCAAGCCGTATCGCACGGCGAACAGCTCGTAGAGCGAGCCGCCCAGCGGCTGTTCCAGCAGATCGTCGACGTGGTCGGCGACGAAGCAGGAGAAGTCCACCGACAGCGGCACCCCGTCGGCGTACCGCAGCCGTCGAATCGCGAAAACCTCCCGTCGGTCACTGATTTCCAGCGCGGCGGCCTCCACCGCGCTAGGTGGCCGGCGATCGGTGGCGAGCACGCGGGTGGCACTGGTGTGCCCGCCGCTGCGCAGCCGGGCCGGCAGTCCGGCCAGCTCGGCGGCATTGCGCTCCACCACGTCGGCGCGCACGAACGTTCCCCCGTTGCGGCCGGTTCGCCGCTCCAGAACACCGGCGCGACTCAACGGCAACAGCGCGCTGCGCAGAGTGGAGCGGGATACCCCGAAGCGGTCGGCCATCTCGCGTTCGGTACCGAGCCGCGAGCCTGGCCGCAGGGTGCCCTGAGCCAGCATCGACAGGATGCGCCGTCGCACATCCTCGGCAATCGGGCCCCCCTCCGACTCCCCCATCGGACTAGGGGCGCACCGCATCCGGCGACTCGGGCAACACCTGACCACCGTCGACCGCGATGGCCTGGCCGGTGATGTAACCGGCCTCGACAGTGGCCAGGAACGCGGCAAGATGGCCGATATCGTCCGGTTTGCCCAGCACGCCGGCCGGGATCGCCCGAGTCATGCCCGCGATGTACTCCTCACCCATGCCCGCGAGACCTTCGGTGAAGATATTTCCCGGCAGAATGGCGTTCACCGTGATCGCGTGCGGGGCCAATTCGATTGCGGCGGTGCGCATGAATCCCAGCTGCGCGGCCTTGGAGGCGCCGTAGTGCGACCAACCGGGATATCCGGTGATCGGTCCGGTGATCGAGGACGTCAGGATCACCCGGCCGCGTCCGGAGGCGATCAGCGAGTCCAGACAGGCTTGCACGATGAACACCGTGCCCTTGACATTGACGTCGAGAACCTCGGAGAGCTGGGCCGGGGTCATGGTGGCCAAGGGCGCTTCGGGGAAGATACCGGCGTTGGCGCACACGACGTCGATACCGCCGAACGCTTCGTCAACCGTGGCGGCCAGGCTGGCGCAGTGGACCGGGTCGGCGACATCGGCTTTGACGCCCAGGACCGTCCCAGTACCCAGGGCGTCCAGATCGGCCACCGCCGCGTCGACGTCGGCCGCAGACCGCGCGGCGATCGCCACATTCGCGCCGGCCGTCGCGAACACCGCGGCGATGCCCCGCCCGATGCCTTTACTGCCGCCAGTCACCAATACGTTCGTCGAGCGAAGATCAAACACCTGTAATCCTCTCCATCACAGAATGATTCATACCCGCGACCCGAAAATCGCATCCCGTAGCCAGGTTCGGTCCTCCAGGTACCGCAGCGCCAACCGGGCGGTGTCGGGGGCGAATTGCTCGCCGACGCCGATCGCCGCGTCGGCGTCGTGGTGTGAGGCGATCCACGCGGTGAGCATGATTCGGCGCATCATCACGAACGAGGGGATGAGGGCCAAGTGGTCGGCGGGAATCGACCCGGCCTCGAAGTAGCCGGTGAGCCATTCGGCGATGATGCGTTCACCGGCCGGGGTGTCCTCGATGAACGACACCGCCGCCCCGAGATCGGCCAAATACCACGACCAGCCGCAGTCGTCGAAATCGATCACGGTGATCCCGGCCGCCACATCCGCGGGGTCGACCATCAGATTGGCCAACCGGAGGTCAGCATGCACCAGTCCGAAACGATCGGGCGTGCAGCCGAATTCAGTCAACTTCGCGGCGACGTCGTCAGCCGCGCGTTGAATCAGAACGCGGTCGGGGTCGGCCAGGCCCGGCGCCAGCCGCCAGTTACCCCACCGGGCCTGCGGGCCCAGGATCGTGTCGAGATCCCATCGAAACCGGGTGAACCCACTGGGGAAGGTCCAGTTCCGGGCATGGGAGTGCATGACCGCGGTGATCCGGCCGAGTTCGTCGAAACCGACCGCCTCGGGATCCTCTTCGGCCGTGCAGCCCGCCACGAAGGTCACCGCGTCGACGTGCAATGTGTCGCCGTCGACTTCAGCGACCACGACATCAGTGCCGTCGCGGGCCGTGACCAATTCCGGTGTGGTGACCGAGGTCTCGGTGCGCAAGGCTTGCATCCACGCCAGTTCCGAGCGGATCGCGTCCAACGAGTGATAGCCGGGCCGATGCACGCGCAGCACGAACGGTTCGTCGTCGTCCACCAGGTAGGTGGCGTTCTCCGACAGACTGAGCAGCCGCAACGGTGTTCCGCCCGCTCGGCCGTAGGCGGGGAGAGCGGCACGCGCGAAGAGCCCATGAGTCGGCGGCAGTCCCGGCATGCGACCAGTGTGGACCATATCGGGGTATCGAGCAGACCAAATCAAGAGGTTTTACACTCCCGTTGCGCACCCCGGCCACCCGAAACGCGCCCGCAACGTTCGGTCGACGTTGGCCCGATTGTTCCGGTTGACCAGGTGATCTGACGGGAGTAACAATGTCGTCGAGGCGCCACAGAGTTGTTGTCGAACATCACCCTCGCTCCCCGGACGGAGTTGCACTCGAAGCAAGACCAGACCAAAAAGCGACGCCGCCCCACACAAGGCACAGGGTGCTCGAGGAGGGGCACGAGCGTTGGTCAGTGCGTCATGGGCCGCGTCACGAGGCGAAGGAGTAGCGCGATGAGCTTTTCGAACATCATGGATTCCAACAGCTACTCCGCGGATCATCCGGTCGATCCCGCCACCGAATCGTTGATCGCGGCCCGCGACCGCATGCTCGGCCCGGCGTACCGGCTGTTCTATCAGCGCCCGGTACATCTGGTCCGCGGTGAGGGGACCCGCCTTTACGATGCGGATGGCGCCTGCTATCTCGATGCGTACAACAACGTCGCGGCCGTCGGCCACTGTCACCCGCATGTGGTAGACTCCGTCAGCCGGCAACTGTCCACGCTGAACACCCATACCCGCTATCTACACGGCGGCATCGTCGACTACAGCCAACGCCTGCTCGACACGATGCCCGAGCAGGTCGATCAGGTGATGTACGCCTGCACCGGCTCGGAGGTCAACGACCTGGCCCTGCGAGTCGCCGAAATGCACACCGGCGCAAAAGGTGTCATCGTCACCAGCGACGCGTATCACGGCAACACCGCTGCGGTCACGGCGATCTCGCCATCGATTGGCGGGGCCACGGCGCTCGGTGAGCATGTCCGCGCGGTCCCCCCGCCGGACAGCTATCGGATCCCGGCCGAGGAGTTGGCCGAGCAGTTCACCGCCGGCGTCGTCGCCGCCATCGCCGACCTGCAGGCCGCGGGCTCTGGGTTATCGGCCCTGATCGTCGACACCGTCTTCTCCTCAGACGGCATCTATCCCGATCCCTCGGTGCTCGCCCCCGCGGTGGAAGCGGTGCATCGAGCCGGTGGGATTTTCATCGCCGACGAAGTCCAGCCCGGATTCGCCCGCACCGGCGAGGCGATGTGGGGCTTCTTCCGCCACGGTGTCGTCCCGGACCTAGTGACGATGGGCAAGCCGATGGGCAACGGATTGCCCATCGCCGCCATGGCGGCCCGCGCCGAGGTGCTCGATACCTTCGCCCGTGGGGTCCCCTACTTCAATACCTTCGGCGGCAACCCGGTCACGGTGGCCGCCGCCGCGGCGGTGCTGGACGTCATCGACGACGAGTCGCTGATGCGGAGCGCCAACGATGTGGGCACCCGACTGCGCGATGAGTTGGACCGACTGGGCGCCGGGCATCCGCGCATCGGCGATGTACGTGGCAGCGGCCTCTACATCGGCGTCGAGGTCATCACCGAGACCGGCACACCGGACCGGGCAGGCGCCCGAGCGCTGGTCAACGCCATGCGGGACCGCCGGGTATTGATCTCGGTATGCGGCCGGGACGGCAATGTGCTCAAAATCCGGCCACCGCTGGTCTTCTCGAATTCCGACGTCGACTGGTTCTGCACCGAGTTCGCCGCCGTACTCACTTCCCCGTTCTGACCCGGCCACGAAGTCGAGGGCTACCTCAGCTGATCAGGCGCGCCAGGATCGCTCGCAGCGCCTGAAGATCATGCTCGTCAAGCGTCGCGAACACCTCAGGAGCCGGATCCTCGGTGTCGTCGAGCACCGCGATCACCTCGCGGCCCGCATCGGTGAGCGACACCAATTTGCAGCGCCGGTTGTCCGGGTGGGGTTGGCGGGTCACCAGACCGCGCGCCTCCAGATCGTTGACCGCCACCGTCGCGGCGGGAGCATCGATGCTGGCCGCCTCGGCGACCTCCTTGACCGTCATCGGTTGCCGCGCCACCCGCTTGAGGATCCGAATCCTGCTGAACGGCAACCCGGTTCGGTCCACCACGGCGCGGCGCCAGCGGTCCTTGTTGTCCAACACCAGGCTCGACATCGACCGCCACACCTCGTCGGCCAGCGGGTTATCCGACATGAGCGGGCTCGATCCGGTGGGTCTCGATCAGTGGGGCCAGCCGTTGCGCGGAGCGCTTGGCCCGCGCGGAGGTCGAAACGACGGCCAGCAGCGTGATCACCGCACCCAGCCCGATGCTGACGAACCACAGCGGCCGGGCCGCCGACGTGAAGTCCACCCCGGCGATCGCCAGCGCCGAGCCGGCGACCGAACCACACAGCGCCACACCGATACTCACACCCACCTGTCTGCTGGTCGAGGTCACCGCGGAGGCCGCACCGGCCCGGTCTTGCGGCATGCCGCTCACCGCGGCGTTGGTGATCGGCGCGTTGACCATGCCGAAGCCGATGCCGTACACCGCGAAGATCGCTAACAACGCCCAGACCGGAGTGCTGGCGGTCAGGAAGGTCAACATCACCGACGCCGTGGTGATCAGCACACCCGAGACCAGCAGTGACGGTCTGGCGCCGAAGCGGCCGACCAACCGACCCGACAGCGGGGAGAAGAACAGGGCGCCGATCGCGATCGGCAGGTAGATCAGGCCGGTGTGGGCGGCCGAGTAGCCGCGCTCGCCCTGCAGGTAGAGCGACATCATGAACAGGAAGGCCCCCCAGGCGGCGAAGGCGCACACGGCAGTGACCGTAGCCGACGAGAACGGAATGCTGCGGAAGAACCGCAGATCGATGAAGGGGTCGTGACGGCGCGCCTCGTAGCGCAGGAAGGCCAGCACGGCCACTGCCGCGCCGGCGGCGATGGCGATGATGCGGGGATTGGTCCAGCCCATGGCCGGTGCTTCGATGAGCACGAACACCACCCCGAACAGGGCCAGCACCGCCAACAACTGCCCGACCGGATCGATATCGCGCATGGTGGTCGACTTGCTTTCCGGCACGAAGATCGCGGTGAGGATGATCGCCGCCGCACAGATCGGCAGGTTGATCCAGAACACCGCGCGCCAACTGATCGCCTGGATGAGGAAACCACCGACGATGGGGCCCAGCGCCATCGAGATCCCGACCACCGCGCCCCACAGCCCCAACGCCCGGGCGCGCTCCACGCGTCCGACGAATATCTGCGAAATGATCGACAATGCAACGGGATTCATCATCGATCCGCCAAGTCCCTGGACGAAGCGGGCACCGATCAGCGTGTCGATGTCCGGCGCAAGACTGCACAGCAGCGAGCCCAGCGCGAAGGTAGCCAGGCCGATTTGGAACACGCGTCGGCGGCCGAACCGATCGCCGGTCGCGCCCGACAGCATCAGCAGCGACGCCAGCACCAGGGTGTAGATGTCGATGACCCATTGCATCTGCGAGGGCGAGGCTCCCAGGTCGGTGCGGATCGCCGGAATCGCGACGTTGACGATCGTCGCGTCCATCGACACGATCAGCAGGCTCAGGCAGCAGGACGCCAGAATGATCGTCTTGCGCCGCGCGCTGAGCTCACCGACAGTTGTAATCACACAACGATTGTGAATCTACAACTGTCGATCGGTCAAGCCGGTGTGGCCGAGCAGACACAAAAGCCCCCCGACACGCCGTCGAAAGGGGGCTTTTGGTGGGGCCTCCCGCTTGCGGGGACTGTTCGCGCAGAAAAACTAGCGGCCGTCGATGGCGACGTAGTCGCGCTCGGTGTAGCCGGTGTAGATCTGGCGGGGTCGGCCGATCTTGCTACTGCCCTCGTCGTGCATCTCGCGCCAGTGCGCGATCCAGCCCGGCAGCCGGCCCAGGGCGAACAGCACGGTGAACATCCTGGTCGGGAAGCCCATCGCCCGGTAGATCACCCCGGTGTAGTAGTCGACGTTCGGGTACAGCTTGCGCTCGATGAAGAAGTCGTCGGTGAGTGCGATCTCTTCGAGCTGCTTGGCAATGTCTAGCAGCTCGTCATCGCCGCCGAGCTTGCCCAGGATCTTGTCGGCCTGCTCTTTGACGATGCGCGCCCGCGGGTCGTAGTTCTTGTAGACGCGGTGCCCGAAGCCCATCAGCTTCACACCGTCTTCGCGGTTCTTGACCTTCCGGACGAAAGTCTGGACATCGTCGTCGCCGGAGCGGATCTTCTCCAGCATCTCCAGCACCGCCTGGTTTGCGCCGCCGTGCAGCGGGCCCCATAGCGCATTGATGCCGCCGGAGATCGAGGTGAACAGGTTGGCCTGCGACGAGCCGACCAGTCGCACCGTCGACGTCGAGCAGTTCTGCTCATGGTCGGCGTGCAGGATCAACAGCATGTCGAGCGCGCGAACGATCTCGGGATCCACCTCGTAGGGCTCGGCGGGGAACCCGAACGTCATCCGCAGGAAGTTCTCCACCAGCGTCAACGAGTTGTCGGGGTAGAGGAAGGGCTGTCCGGCCGACTTCTTGTAGGCGTATGCCGCGATGGTCGGCATCTTGGCCAGCAACCGGATGGTCGACAGCTCGACCTGCTCGGTGTCCAACGGGTCCAGCGAGTCCTGGTAGTAGGCCGAGAGCGCATTGACCGCGCTGGACAGCACCGGCATCGGATGGGCGTTGCGCGGGAAGCCGTCGAAGAACCGCTTGAGGTCCTCGTGCAGCAGGGTGTGCCGCTGGATCTGATTGGTGAACTTCTCGAGCTGCTCGGTGGTCGGCAGCTCACCGTAGATCAGGAGGTAACTCACCTCGATGAAGGTCGACTTCTCGGCGAGCTGCTCGATCGGGTATCCGCGATAGCGCAGGATGCCGGCGTCACCGTCGATGTAGGTGATGGCACTCTTGGTCGACGCGGTGTTCACAAAGCCCTGATCGAACGTGGTGTAGCCGGTCTTGGCCAGCAACGAGCCCAAGGCGATTCCGTCGGACCCCTCGGTCGCGTGGACGACGTCCAGGTCCAACTCGCCGCCCGGGTACTTCAGGGTGGCGGTCTCGTCGGTTGCGGCCACATGAACCCCTTCTGCGCTTTTCGACGCCCTGCGGTGCGTCCGTACTTAGGTGAAGGTAGTCGCTATTCTGCCGACCCGCCTGCGGGGGGGTGGGTCACGGCCTCCACAGCCGAGTGAAAACGCCGTAGACCGATTCGATTCGGTCGCACAGCGCTTCGGGCTCGATCGGCGGCCCGCCCGCGGTGCCGAGTCCATGACAGGCGACCCCCATCACCACCGCCCAGGTGTCAAAGAGAATGCGGATAGCGGGATGATCCGCGGTCACACCCATCCGCCGTGCGGCCACCTCGATCGCCTCATGGTGAAACCCGTCGGTGCGGAACATGAACGGCGCGAGCCCGATCGCCGGCGCGGAGTTCACGATCGTCAGCAACAGTCGCATCCGTTCGAACGCCCCCGAATCCGGGCGACCGTATTCCGCGCTCCGGAAGGTCTCGACGTGGGCCCGGGCCAGCGCCTCGTACTGGGTTATGTCGGCGGGCTGGCGGGCGAAGCAGGCAGCCACATCGTCGGCGACCTCACCGAGAATGGCGACGATCACCGCTTCCTTACTGGGGAAGTAGCGGCTGAAGGTACGCGGCGCGATCTCCGCGCCAGCCGCGATCTGCTCGACCGTGGTGTTGTGGTAGCCCTGCTCGATGCACAGCTGGATGGCCACGTCGATCAACGTCGCCCTGGTTCGTTGCTTTTTCAGTTCCCGTAAACCCGGGGTGGCAGTATTCGCGACAGCGGCCACGTCGCCCTACCCCCCTCGCCTCTCGCGAGCCCCGACGTCAGGTGGTAGAGGATAGCGCCGATGACACTTCCACCGCTGCGATATCGGCGAATTCGGCGAAGGCCTGGTCCAGCCGATCGGCCATGATGACCGCGCAGTCATCGTAGTCGTCGGGTCCGATCACCAGTTGGCCCCAGGCGCCGGCGCTGATCGCGCCCCACACCGACACGATGAGCGCCACCTGCCGGTCCCTCGGGTCGAGGCCCATGCGGGCGGCGACCCCGATCACGAGGGGGAGTAGCCGGGCCGCCGCCGCGGCCAGCCGAAGTGCACTGGACGAGGAGATGACGTTGATCATCAGTACCAGGCGGTGGGTGGTCAGATCCGAGACCTCGCCGGACGGAACGCGCCGCAGTGCCGAGGAATGCGCGCGCGCCAGCGCGGTCAGCGGCGGAACCGCAGCGGAGATCGTGGCCAACTCGGCCGCCGCGGCCTTGACCAGGTCATCCAGCACGGTCATCATCACCGCGTCTTTGGTCGGGAAGTACCGGCTGAAGGTGCGCGGAGACACGTCGGCGGCGGCAGCGATCTGCTCGACGGTGGTGTTGTTGTAGCCCTGCTGGATGCACAACGTCACTGCGGCATCGATCAGCGTCGCGCGGGTGCGTTGCTTCTTGCGTTCACGCAGCCCGGGAAGCGCCTGCGCGATGACGTTGGCCACCTGAGCAATCGTAGTCGGAACGGCCCGATCTACGGACTGGCCGGTTGCACCCGGTAGCGGACAAACACCGGCACCGCAGCCGCGGCGATGATCACACCGACCACGACGAGCGCTCCCCCGCCGGCGGCCGCGATCGTGGTGCCGACCATCGCGGCTGCCACGCCGTGCACCGCGTCGGCCAGTCGGGGACCGCCGGCAACGACGACGGTGAACACACCCTGCAGCCGGCCTCGCACGTCGTCGGAGGCCACCTGCTGCAGGATGGTCGACCGGAACGCCGCCGAGACCATGTCGGCCGCACCACCAATGGCCAAGAACGCCATCGCAATCCACAGCATGGTGCCGGTGTGGCCGTGCGCCAGCCCACCTGCTACACCGAAACCGATCATCGCCGCACCCCACACCACGATCGAGAGCACCACAGCCAGGCCCTGACGCCGGATACGGGGAAACCAGCCGGAGAACACTCCGCCCGCCACGGCACCGATCGACATCACTGCCGCCAGCAGCGCCATGGTCGTGCCGCCCTCGATCGGGCCGCCGAAACTCTGATGCGACATCTGAGGGAACAGCGCGCGCGGCATCCCGAAGATCATCGCGATCAGGTCCACGACGAACGACATCAGCACCACCTTGTTGCCGGACAGGAAGCGGAAGCCCTCCAGAACGGCGCGAATGGCAGCCAGCCCCTTGCCGCTTCCGCCGTTCGTGGGCGGTATCGGCGCGAGTCGGTATGCCACCCAAATGGGCACCACGCAGGTGAGGGCATCGATCAGATAGAGCGTGGACAGGTCGACCCAGCGCAGCATCACGCCGGCGAGCAGGGGGCCGACGATGGCACCGAACTGGAACACCGTGAAGTTCAGTGAGTTGGCCGACGGCAGCTGGTCGCCGGGCAGCATTCGGGGTATCGCGGCCGCACGGGTGGGGCTGTCGATCGCATAGAAAACCTGCTGCACCGACAACAGGCACAGCACCACCCACACGTTGTTCAGGCCGAGCGCGGCCTGCAGCCACAGCAGCACCGAGGACAACCCCAGCCCGCAGGAGGTGATGATCAGCAGGATGCGCCGATCCATCGCATCGGCCCACGCCCCGCCCAGCAGCCCGAACACGATCAGCGGAACCAGTGCGAACACTCCGGACAGGCCCACGTACGCGGAGTTCTGCGTGAGTGCGTACAACTGCACGGGGACGGCGAAAATGGTGAGGTTGGCCCCGATGACCGTGACGATGCCGGCCACCCACAGCCGGCGGAAGTCCGGCGTTCTCAGTGGGGTGGTGTCGGCGAGAAGCCCCGCCACGCCTAAGGCTGCAGGCGCTCGATGCAGTCGCCTGGTCCCGATGTCGCCGGCCCGGCGGCTCCGGTGATGCGAACGCGATTGTGAACCCGATTCTCCCGCCCCTGCCAGAACTCGACCACCTCAGGGGCGATCCGGTAACCGCCCCAGTGCGGGGGCACCGGGACCTGCTCATCACCGGCGAAGCGTGCGGTCACCTCGGCGAGCTGAGCCAGCAACTCGGCGCGCGACCCGATCGGACGGGACTGCGCCGACGCCCACGCGCCCAGCTGTGAACCGCGCGGACGCTTGGACCAGTACTCGGCGGTCTCCTCCGGGCGGACCTTGGTCACCGCGCCGCGGATGTGTACCTGACGTCCCAGTGCGTACCAGGGGAAGGTCACCGCGGCGTACGGAGTCGCAGCGAGCTCTTCGCCCTTGGCGGAGTCGTAGTTGGTGTAGAAGGTGACGCCGGTCTCGTCCACGCTCTTGCACAACACCGTGCGGCTCACCGGTCTTCCCTCCTCGACGGTGGCCAGCACCATGGCATTGGGTTCGGCGACGCCGGCCGACTCCGCATCGGCTATCCACCTGTGCAGCAAGGCAAGCCAGCCATCGGCGAGCCAGTCCACGTCGAGATCGCTACTGCCGTCCTTTTCAACCGAGCCATACTCGACGCGCATTGCCGCAAGACGGTCCCGCTCCGCCTTATCCCCGGTCGCTCCGCTCCCGCCGTCTGGAATTCCCACGGATCAACGGTACGCCGCAAGCGTCCGCGCACCTGTCACCGACCCGTAGCAGCGGCCCACACGCCGAGTGGGAGAATCCAAGTCATGACTGTGGTACCCGACGATTTCGTGCCCGGCCTGGAAGGGGTGGTGGCCTTCACCACCGAGATCGCCGAGCCTGACAAAGACGGTGGTGCGCTGCGGTATCGCGGAGTCGACATCGAGGATCTGGTCGGCAACCATGTCACGTTCGGCGATGTCTGGGCCTTGCTGGTCGATGGCCGCTTCGGCGACGGGTTGCGCCCGGCCGAACCGTTCCCGCTCCCGATTCACACCGGCGATGTGCGGGTCGACGTCCAGGCCGGCCTCGCGATGCTGGCGCCGATCTGGGGCTACGCACCGCTGCTGGACATCGACGGTGAGACCGCACGCAATCACCTCGCCCGCGCCTCGGTGATGGCGTTGTCGTATGTCGCGCAGTCCGCTCGCGGCATCTATCGGCCGGCGGTTCCACAGCGGCTCATCGACGAATGCTCGACCGTCACAGAACGCTTCATGACCCGCTGGCAGGGTGAACCCGATCCACGCCACGTCGAGGCGATCGACGCTTACTGGGTGTCGGCGGCTGAACACGGGATGAACGCTTCGACGTTCACCGCACGGGTGATCGCGTCCACCGGCGCCGATGTCGCCGCCGCGTTGTCGGGCGCTATCGGCGCGATGAGCGGGCCACTGCACGGCGGCGCACCCGCCCGCGTGCTCCCGATGATCGAAGAGGTCGAGCGCAGCGGGGATGCCCGCGCGGTGGTCAAGGGTGTTCTGGACCGCAACGAAAAGCTGATGGGCTTCGGCCACCGGGTCTACCGGGCCGAGGATCCCCGGGCACGGGTCCTGCGCGCGACGGCCAAGCGGCTGGCGGCGCCGCGGTACGAGATGGCGATCGCGCTGGAGCAGGCCGCGCTGGCCGAACTGCGCGAGCGCCGCCCGGACCGGGCGATCGAGACCAACGTCGAATTCTGGGCCGCGGTGATCCTCGACTTCGCCCAGGTGCCGGCGAAGATGATGCCCGCGATGTTCACCTGCGGCCGCACCGCGGGATGGTGCGCCCACATCCTCGAGCAGAAGCGGCTCGGCAAGTTGGTACGCCCGTCGGCGATCTACGTCGGTCCCGCCCCCCGCTCGCCGGAGTCGGTGGAAGGCTGGAGCGAGATCGCCCATTCGCCCGTCTGACGACGATGCCGCCGCGGAACGCGCGGCGAGCGATCCTGTCGGTGCCCGGTGGTTGCATGGGGCGTGGGTGATGAGTTCCACCCACTCGCGGTGTCTACATCGGTGGCGGCCCGCCCGGGCCGGCGCAACCAACAGGAGGCTGTTATGGCGATCGAAATACAACCCGCACTGTCGCCGCACCTGGTCGTCGACGACGCGGCTGCGGCAATCGACTTTTATGTCAAGGCGTTCGGCGCGGCCGAAATCGGCCGTGTCCCTCGTCCCGATGGCAAGCTGATCCACGCCGCGGTCCAGATCAACGGCGCCATGGTGATGCTCAACGACGACTTTCCGGAGATGTCCGAGGGCAAGTCGATGACCCCGCCCGCCCTGGGCGGCACACCGGTGACGATCCACTTGACCGTGACCGACGTGGACACGAAATTTCAGCAGGCGGTCGACGCCGGGGCGACCGTGGTGATGCCGCTCGAGGATCAGTTCTGGGGCGACCGGTACGGCGTGGTCCGCGATCCCTTCGGCCACCAGTGGTCGATGGGCCAGCCGGTGCGCGAGGTCAGCTATGAGGAGATCCAGGAGGCGATGAGCCGGGCATGATGCAGACGTGAGGCAGAGTCGCCGCAAGATCCTCTACATCGACCTCGACAACACGATGGTCGACTTCGGCCATCGCATCGAGGGCCTCGATCCGGTCGTCGTCGACAAATACCGCGGCCGGATGGACGAGGCGCCGGGCATCTTCGCACTGATGCGATCGATGCCCGGCGCGATCGAGGCCTTCACCGAGTTGTCGGACCTGTTCGACACCTACCTGCTCTCGACCGCGCCGTGGCGCAACCCGTCAGGCTGGCAACACAAGGTCGAATGGGTGCACGAACACCTCGGCAGTGACGAGGAATCACCGGCCTACAAGCGGCTGATCCTGACCCATCACAAGGACCTCAACCGCGGCGACTTCCTCGTCGACGACCGGCCCAACAACGGCGCCGAACACTTCGAGGGCGAGTGGATTCACTTCGGATCCACCGAGTTTCCGGATTGGGCAGCGGTGCTGAACTACTTGCGCGACAAGGCCTGAGACCTAGCGCAGCAGTCCGGCAAGCAGTCGCCGTGCCACCGGTGGCGGGTCAACAGCGGCGGCCGCCGCCACCATGTCGGCGACATCGGTGAACTTCGCCCGCACCCGGTCCTCGGCCTCGCCGCGAGCGATCTCGGCAGCATCGATGGCACGCCAGCCAGCCGCGTCGACCAAATCCGGCTGGCGGGAGCGAATCAGCTTGTCCAGTGCCCCCGGGCGTGCGGCAGGCCCGCCGAGCAGGCCGGCGTTGAAGTCGTCGACCAGGTTCGCGACGGTCTGCATGGCGCAGGACTTGTTGGTGCCGATGAAACCCGTTGGCCCGCGCTTGATCCAGCCCGCGACGTAGACGCCGGCGACGGGATCCCCGGTGGCAGGGTCGACGACCCGTCCGTCCCGGTTGGGTACGGCGGCGGCGGCCTCATCGAACGGCAGGCCCGCGATCGGCGCACCGCGGTAGCCGATCGAGGTCAGTACCAGTCCGGCGTCGATGCGCAGCGACTCGTCGGTGCCGGTGCGGCGGAACTCGACACCGTCGACTCGTTCGGTGCCGAGCACCCGGTGCGGAGTCAGCCGGTAGGCCAACCGGATCCGCGGCCGCCGCGCAATATCGGCGGCGACGGGAAGCTTGGCCAGTATCTCCAGTTTGGCCAGCGCGAGCGGGTCGGTGGTGGTGACCAGATCTCGCTGAACCAGGGCATGGTCGTCCGCGTCGAGCACGACGTCGGCGGTCGAGGTCAGTCCGATCAGCTCGGGCAGCGTGAACGCCGAGTCAGCCGGTCCGCGGCGCGCGGCGATGACGACCTCGCGCACCGCGGAGTTGCGCAGGGTACGCAGTGCGGTGGCGGAAATGTCGGTGCGGGCCAAAGCATCCGGATCGGCAGTCAGGATCCGCGCCACGTCGAGCGCCACGTTGCCGTTGCCGATCACCACGACCCGTTCGTGGCGCAGGTCGACGGCGAGTCCGGCGAAGTCCGGATGACCGTTGATCCAGGCCACCGTCTCGGTGGCCGTGCCGGTCCCGGGTAGCTCCATCCCGGCGATGTCGAGCCTGCGATCGTTGGGTGCACCGACGGTGTAGAGCACCGCGTGGTGGTGCTGCAGCATTTCGGCGTGTGAAATATGTTCGCCTACTTCGACATTGAGGTAGAACGCGAACTCCGACCGGCTACTGATCCTCTCGAAGAGCCTGGTGACCCCCTTGGTGTTCTGGTGATCAGGGGCGACACCGGCGCGGACCAGGCCGAACGGGGTCGGCAGCTTGTCGAAGACGTTGACCCGCACACCCTTCTGGGTGAGCAGCTCATCGGCGGCGTACATACCCGCCGGTCCCGAGCCGACGACGGCCACCGTCAGGTCCGCCCCGCCCCGGCGCACCTGGGGTGCGGGCAGCACGGGGGCGAGCTTGGACGTCGGTGGCACCTTCACGTCGGCGGGCCGCTCGGGGTAGTAGGCGGCATTGAGGGCGACGAAGGGCAGTTGCTCGGCGGTCAGCCGGTTGTCCGGCGCGATCGCGCCGACCGGGCAGGCACTGACGCAGGCACCGCAATCCACGCAGGCCACCGGGTCGATGTGGAGCATCTCGGCGGTCCCGAAACCCGGTTCGTCGGGGCTGGGATGGATGCAGTTGACCGGACACGCGTAGACGCAGGACCCGTCGCTGCAGCACGACTGGGTGATGACGTGAGGCATAGGCGGCGAGTCGGTCCTACGCGGCGCTCACGACATGCGCGCGTTGCGGTTCGCTGCGGTAGCGGCTCGGTGGCCCGTCGATCTTGCAGATCCGCCACATGAGCTTTGCCAGCGGGTTCATCAGCCCGGTGTCGTGACACAACATCCGGACGTCGCCGAACATGTCACGCAGGAACTGCCGGGATTCCGGCGACCGGAAGAACAGCTCCTTGCGCACCGCTCGCGGGATGTCGAATTCCGTCCAGAACGCCTTGGGCGGCACCACGATCGCCTGGCACAGGATGCGCATGATGATCGGGACGGTCAGGGACAGGTTGAACCGCTTGCGCGCGCGCATGTGCGGCACCCGCTTGCGCAAGTACTCGTGAGCAAAGGAGATGTGGCGGGCTTCCTCGGCGACGTGGATGGCCATCACCCGCTCCATGATCGGATGCAGCGATTTACCCTCGCGCAGCACCAGCTTCTGGGTGTGGTCGATGGGTTCCTCCCCGGCGAGCACACCGAAGAAGAACGGGATCGGCAACGGCCCGGCGGCCAGCGGGATCAGCGGTGACAGCCACCGCAGCAGCCGCGGCATGCCCGGTGTGTCGGCGCCGATCCGGTTCACCATTTCCTGAAACATCATGGTGTGGTTGCACTCTTCGACCGATTCGTGCAGACAGTAGCGATATTCCGGTGAACCGTTGGGCACCCAGGACGCGTAGTTCATCAGCCCGCGCACCAGGATCAACTCGAACTGAAGACCGACCTTGGCGACGTTGGCCTGCCGCCACATGCCGATCTGGATCTGGCGGTCCCTCGGCTGGGCGCGATACCAGGGATGGCGACCGATCGGGTCGGTGCCGGGCAGGATCCAGCGCTCGTCATCGGAGACCACGGCGAACTCGGGCGAGTTCCAGTCGATATCGGTATACGGGTTGAAGTTGCGTCGCACCGAGCCCGCAGAGAGGGTGGCCAGGGTCTCCACATATTCGGTGTCGTCGGTGACCTCCATATTGCGGCGCCAGCGCCTGACCAGCCGAGTTCTCGCCATGACAGCCTCCTCAGAGAGGTTTACATTAGGGCGGATGTTGTCCAAACGGTACCGCAGGTATCGCATACCTGTCCATACCCATTTTCGGGTTTGCTGAACACCTCGGTGTCGCCTCGGTGTACCCCTCTGTTTCAAAGACCCTCGCGCGGACTCCTAGGCTGGTGGCATGGCTGATTCGCTCACGATCCCCGCCAACCTCAAGCCCGTCGACGGGCGCTTCGGCTGCGGCCCCTCGAAGGTGCGCCCCGAGCAGGTGCACGCACTCAGCGACTCCGCCGCGCTGTTCGGTACCTCGCACCGGCAGGCGCCGGTGAAGAACCTGGTCGGGCGGGTCCGCGACGGTCTGCGGGAATTCTTCTCGCTGCCCGACGGATACGAAGTGGTCCTCGGCAACGGCGGCGCGACCGCGTTCTGGGACGCTGCCGCGTTCGGCCTGATCGACAAGAGGTCGCTGCACCTCACCTACGGGGAGTTCTCCGCCAAATTCGCCTCAGCCACCACCGCCAACCCGTTCATCGGGGAGCCGATCGTCCTCAAGGCCGACGCGGGCAGCGCCCCGCAACCGCAGTCCGACCCCTCGGTCGACGCCATCGCCTGGGCGCACAACGAGACCTCGACCGGGGTCGCCGTCCCGGTGTGCCGCCCGAAGGACTCCGGGGACGCCCTGATCCTCATCGACGCCACCTCGGGCGCCGGCGGCCTGCCTGTCGATATCAGCGACGCCGACGCCTACTACTTCGCGCCGCAGAAGAACTTCGCCAGTGACGGCGGGTTGTGGCTGGCCGTGCTGTCCCCCGCCGCGTTGGCGCGCATCGAGTCCATCGCGGCCTCGGGGCGTTGGGTGCCCGACTTCCTGTCGCTGCCGATCGCGGTGGACAACAGCCTCAAGAACCAGACCTACAACACCCCGGCGATCGGGACGCTGGTGCTGATGGCCGAGCAGATCGACTGGATGCTGGGCAACGGCGGCTTGGACTGGGCGGTCAAGCGGACGGCCGATTCGTCACAGCGGCTTTATTCGTGGGCGGAGGCGTCGTCATACGCCACTCCGTTCGTCAGCGATCCCGCCCTGCGTTCGCAGGTCGTGGGCACCATCGACTTCACCGATGAGGTCGACGCCGCGGCGGTGGCCAAGGTGCTCCGGGCCAACGGCATCGTCGACACCGAGCCCTACCGCAAGCTGGGCCGCAATCAGCTGCGGATCGCGATGTTCCCGGCGATCGAACCTGATGACATCTCCGCGCTCACCCAGTGCGTCGACTGGGTCGTCGAACGTCTCGGCCAGTAGGTCCCCAGTGACCGGCGTGTCCTAACCGTTATCTTCCGGCGGCTGGGTTAAGTTCCCGACGAAGGAGGTCGACATGCGAGAACTCAGGGTGATCGGGCTCGATGTCGACGGCAAGCACATCATCTGCGAAGGTCATGACCCGGCCGACAAGTTCACCGTGCAGCTTGATGACCGGTTGCGCGCCGCGGTCCGCGGCGACCGGTCGCTGGGCCAGACCCTGAAGGACAAAGAGGTCAAAGGCGTGTTGCGGCCCAGAGATATTCAGGCGCGCATCCGTGCGGGTGCATCCGTCGAACAAGTTGCCGAGTCGTCGGGCATGGACATCACCAAGGTGGAGCGCTTCGCCCATCCCGTGCTGCTGGAGCGGGCCCGGGCGGCCGAGCTGGCCACCGCCGCCCATCCGGTCCTCGCCGACGGGCCGTCCGTGGCGACGCTGCTCGACACCATCACCGCCGCCCTGGTCGCGCGCGGTCTCAATCCCAATGAGCCGACGTGGGACGCCTGGCGAGCCGAAGACGGCCGCTGGATTGTGCAGATGGCCTGGCAGGTCGGCCTATCGGACAACGTCGCGCACTTCCGCTTCAGCCCCGGGGCGCACGGCGGCACGGTGGCTGCCCTCGATGATGCCGCGAACGAGCTGATCGACCCGGAATTCGAACGCCCGCTGCGACCGGTGGCTCCCGTCGCGCAGCTGGAATTCGAACAGCAACCGCAACCGGCGCCGACCCCGGTCGAGGAGAAGCCGGCTCCCGCTAAGCCGCCGGCCCCGCGGGCCAGGCGCGCGAAGGCCAAGCCCGCCGTGCCCGGCTGGGAGGACGTCCTGCTGGGTGTGCGGTCCAGCGGCGAGCGCTGATCCGCGGCTCGCCGGTCAGTGGGCGGCGGCCATCGCCAGTAGCGTCAACCAGCCGCCGGCGACACCGATGCCGGCGCCCAGAACGAACCAGCGTCGCACCGGGATGCGCCGCCAGCCCCACAGCGTGGGCGCCAGCCCGCCGACCGCAATCAGATTGAGCACGATCGCCACCAGCGGGTGCACTCGCACCATGCCCAGACTGAGCACCACGATCGCCGCACCGGTCACCGCAGCGACAAAGGCCGACACGGTCAGGCCGGTCCCCCATGGCGTCGACTCGTTCATGGGCTAGCCCCCTTTCCCGGGCCGCTTCGCTCCTGCCCTCCGCAGCCTACTTTCCCGGGTCGCTTCGCTCCTGCCCTCCGAACCTAGCCACCGCTGGCCCGCTCATAGAAAGCCAGCGCCGCCGCGGTGGCGACATTGAGTGAATCCGTGCCGCGTGACATCGGGATGCGGACCCGAACGTCGCTGGCCCGCATCACCGTCTCGGTCAGCCCGGGCCCCTCCGCCCCGACGAGCACCGCGACCTTCTGATCCGACAGGCCGGCCATCGCCGCGGCCAGCGTTTGCGCCGAGGAATCCGGTGTCATGGCCAGCAGCCGGAATCCGCGCCGGCTCAGCTCACCGAGATCGGCCGGCCACCGCGACGCCCGGGCGAACGGCACCAACAACGCATGCCCCATCGACACCCGCACCGCGCGCCGGTACAGGGGGTCGGCGCAGCCGCCGCCGAAGATGACGGCGTCGACGCCGAGCCCGGCCGCGTTGCGGAAGATCGACCCGAGGTTTTCGTGATCGTTGACCCCTTCCAGGACGGCGACCGTCCGCGCGCCGTCGAGCACGTCGGCCACCGCCAGCTCGGGGGGACGGCGCGCCGCCGCGAGCACACCCCGGTTGAGGTGGAAACCCACCACGTCTGCCATCACCTCGGCCGAGGCGCGATAGAACGGGGCCGGCACGGAGTCGAGGTCACCGGCCAGTTCGTCGAGGCGACGGCCGGTACCCAGAAAAGCGTGCGGGCGGAACCGCGAGGCGATCATGCGCTGGACCACCAGCACACCCTCGGCGATCACCAGCCCCTTGCCGCTGGGCAGGTCGGGCCTGCGGTCGACGCTGTTGAGGTCGCGGAAGTCGTCGACGCGCGGATCGCGGGGGTCGGTGATGTCGATGACGGCAGGACCACCGGGCCCTTCGGTCCCGCCGGAAGTCCTGTCGCTCACGCGTCTTCGTCGACGAGCCCGCTCATCAGATCCGCGGCCCGCAACAGGATGTCGCGATCGTCGCGGCCCAGGTTCGCCAGCCGGTTCAGGAGCCACTCCTGGCTGGCCCGCCGCTCGTTGGCAACCAGGTCCGCCCCGGCATCGGACACTGCGATGAGAACCTGCCGCCCGTCGTCGGGATGAGACGTGCGCACCACAAGACCGAGGTCGGCGAGCGACGCGATCACGCGGGTCATCGAGGGTGGTCGGACACGTTCCCGGTCGGCCAGCGCACCGGGCGTCATCGCCCCGTCTTTGGCCAAGGTGGCAAGGGCGGACAGCTGCGACAACGTAACCGGTGACTCCGGTCGGCGGAAGCGTAGCTGACGCGCCAACCGCATGACGGCCAGCGACAAATCGCCGGCGAGCCGCTGGTCACCGTCGTTCACGACGCAAACATTACGACACCGCGATGGACATTCGACGACGAACCGGCCAACTGCCGCGGTGCACTGCGGCCGGTGAACCCGATCGGTTACCTTGGACGACAATGCCTTCCGATCAGCGCGAGCCGAGGCGAGAGCCGATGGCCGAACCCGAGCCGCCGGCGCTACCCGCCGCGCTGCTGGATCCGTGGCCCGTGATCGTCGTCGGTGCCGTGCTGTGGGCCCTGGCCACCCTCGCCGCGTTCACGGTCGGCGATCTGGAATCGTGGCGCCCGATCACAATCGCGGGACTGGGCACCGGAGTGCTCGGCACGTCGATATTCCTGTGGCAACGCACCGCTGCCCGACGCGGCGCCCGCGGTGCGCAGACCGGACTCGGGCCGCGCGCACGTTAATCCGGACAACAACTGAGGAGAAGTGATGGCAGCGCCACTGTTACGAGCAGAGATCGATATCGACGCCCCGGTGACCCGGGTGTGGTCGCTGATCTCGGACCTGAACAACATGCCCAAGTGGAGCCCGCAGTGCCGGCTGATGAAGGCATTGGGTGCGGTTCGTCCGGGTACTCGTACCTTCAATCTGAACCGGCGCAACAACCTCTTCTGGCCGACGACGTCGACGATCACCGAGCTGATCCCGGAACGCAAACTTGCCTTCCGCGTCAACGCCAACAACACCGTGTGGAGCTATGAGTTGGAGCCGACGGCCACCGGCACCCGTGTCATCGAGACACGACACGCCGAGAACGGCGTCAAAGCCGTCTCCACCATGACGGTCAACGCGGTCTTGGGCGGCGTGGAGGGCTTCGAGAAGGAGCTGCTCGACGGGATGAACACGTCGCTGGCGCGCATCAAGGCGGCCGCCGAAAGTTAAGCCCGCTAGTCCGTTTCTGCGGTCTCGGTGACCGCGGCGGCCTCGACGACCTCGAGCACACCATCGTCATACGGGTCGTACATCGGCGATCCGCTACCCGGTGGCGGCGGGGTGTCCGAATGCGCGCCGCAACCGTATTCGAAATCCACGACGTGGGCGTCGGCGGACATCTCGTTGCAGCACACCCCGAACATGGCACCGAGCGCTCCGGCCAGCGGAACCATGAATCCGCAATCGCGACACACCCGCTTGGTCCCGCGGGCCATGGGCGCGTCGGGGCCGTGGTCGCCGTCGTGCCAGCGCTGTGCGGCTTCATCGCGCCCGCCGGCGCTGAGAACCTGGCGGCGGCCGAACCCTACTTCGTAGGCAATGTCGTCGATCGCGGGATCGCCGGTCCCCGTGTAGCCCGGGGCGAGCCGCGGATCGTCCTTCACCGGCGCGAGCAGGTCACCGGGGCTCAGATCGCCGGGCTTGACGCGTTCTTCCCAGGGCACCCAGGCCGGCGCCAGCAGGGCCGTCGGGCCGGGCACCAGCACGACTTCACTGACCGTCGCGTGGTCGGCGCCGGGGCAGGCGGCCACCACGACCGCCCACTGCCAGCCCTGGTAGCCCGGCATGTTCGCCAGGAAGCGGTGTGTGGCTGCGGTCTCGTCGTCGAAGCCGACGCCGAGGTATTCGCCCACCGTGTCGCCACTGAACTCCACGATGGCCTGTCGCGCCTGCTCCACGGCACCGCTCAGTACGGCGGCGACCGCATTCGACGGCGCGCCGGCTTGGGCGGGTGCCGTGGGTTCTGCGGAGTCGATCGAGCTGTCCATCGTCATCAATCTTGCCTCAAGGTCGGCATGCGCAGCCACACCGGTCACGTGCGCGCCCCAAGTGCCGGCATGGGGGACAATCGTTGCGTGTCTGGAACCCGGCCTGACCAACCCCGCACGAATCCGGCATTCGGGCCGGATCGCCACTATTCGCCGGGAGTGTCGGGCGAGCATCCCGGCATGGCGAACTACCCCAGCGACGGGGAAGGTTATCGCGCCTCCGGGGCCACCCGGCGGTCCAACCCCATTCCCAGTGCCAACCGATATCTGCCGCCGTTGGGTGATCAGGACCAGCGCACCGAGAACTTGTCAGGCCCGCCGCCGGGCTCACCCGGCGCCGGGGGCGCGGCCGGCGAACGCGTCACCGTCACCCGTGCCGCGGCGATGCGCAGTCGCGAGATGGGCTCGCGGATGTATTCGATGGTGCATCGGGCGGCCACGGCCGACGGCGCCGACAAGTCCGGCCTGACGGCACTGACCTGGCCGGTAGTGGCCAATTTCGCGGTGGACGCGGCGATGGCGGTGGCCCTGGCCAACACGCTGTTCTTCGCCGCCGCGTCCGGGGAGAGCAAGGGCAAGGTTGCGCTCTACCTGCTCATCACGATCGCGCCATTCGCGGTGATCGCACCGCTGATCGGGCCTGCGCTTGACCGCCTCCAGCACGGCAGGCGCGCGGCACTGGCGATGTCGTTCATCCTGCGCACTGCGCTGGTGATCGTGCTGATCATGGACTACGACGGTGCCAGCGGCAGCTATCCGTCGTGGGTGTTGTATCCCTGTGCGCTGGGGATGATGGTGTTGTCCAAATCCTTCAGCGTGCTGCGCAGCGCGGTGACTCCGCGGGTGATGCCGCCGACGATCGACCTGGTCCGGGTGAACTCACGGTTGACGATGTTCGGCCTGATCGGCGGGACCATCGTCGGCGGCGGCATCGCCGCCGGAGTCGAGTACGTGCTCACCACGGTGTTCCAACTGCCGGGCGCGTTGTTCGTCGTCGTCTTCGTTTCGCTGGCGGGCGCCTCGCTGTCGATGCGGATCCCGCGATGGGTGGAGGTGACCGAGGGTGAGGTCCCGGCAACCCTGACCTATCACGGCTACAGCGAACCGCTGGGATGGCCACACCACGAGCACGACAAAACGACCGGTGCGCCGCGACAACCGCTGGGCCGCAACGCCATCACCTCGCTGTGGGGTAACTGCACGATCAAGGCGATGGTCGGGTTCCTGTTCCTGTACCCGGCATTCGTCGCCAAGGCCCACCAGGCCAGCGGCTGGGAGCAGTTGGCCATGCTGGGCCTGATCGGGGCGGCAGCAGCGATCGGGAACTTCGCGGGGAACTTCACCGCCGCACGCATGCGGCTGGGCCGGCCGGCCATGCTCGTCGCGCGCGCCACGGTCGCGGTGACAGTGACCGCGTTGGTGGCGGCGGTCACCGGCAACCTGATTGTCGCGGCGGTGGCGGCGTTGATCACCTCGGCGTCGACCGCGATCGCCAAGGCGTCGCTGGACGCATCGTTGCAGGATGACCTGCCCGAGGAATCGCGGGCCTCGGCGTTCGGCCGATCGGAGTCGGTGCTGCAGTTGGCCTGGGTGCTCGGTGGCGCGATCGGAGTGCTGGTGTACACCGAGCTGTGGGTCGGCTTCACCGCGATCAGCTCGCTGCTGATCCTCGGCCTGGCCCAGACGATCGTCAGCTACCGCGGCAATTCATTGATCCCCGGCTTCGGAGGCAATCGCCCGGTGCTGGCCGAGCCGGAAGGGGCATCGGCGGTGACCAACCGGTGACCCGATTGGTCCGCTGGCTTCTGGTGGTGCTCGTGGTCGCGGCGTCCGTCGGCGCCGGTGTCGGCGCCTGGGCGCTGACCCGTGACACCGGATCGCGGCTGCCCGAGATCAGCGCCTATTCACACGGGCACTCGGTGCGGGTCGGACCGTTTGTGTACTGCAATGTGGTGAACCTCAACGACTGCCAGAACCCGCAGACCCAGGGCGAGCTGGCGGTCACCGAGCGATATCCTGTCCAGCTATCGGTGCCGACGGCCATCGGGCGGGCACCGTGGCGCCTGTTGCGCGTTTACGAGGACGAACGCAATTCGACCAGCGCTTTTTACCGGCCCAATACCCAACTGGCCGTGACGATTCCGACGGTCGATCCGCAACGCGGCAAGCTCACCGGGGTGGTGGTGCAGCTGCTCACCCTGGTGCAGGACCAGACCGGCGAAGTGCGCGACGCCCCGCACGCGGAGTGGTCGGTGCGCCTGGTCTGGAACTAGGGCTCTTGGGCACGAACGTCGAGTTGCTGCGGGCGGTCGCGGGATCTGAGCACAACAAGTCGACGTTCGGGCGTTCCTGTCGGTCGATGTCAGGACCGTGGCGGCTGAACGATCTGACTGGACCCTTTCTGGCCAGCGAGGCTCTCGCGGCAGGGCGTCGACGCGGGATCGGAGTCGCCGTGGGAGACCCGCACCCGCCTCGTATTGGTTGCCGCCGGTCTTGCGCAACTGCGAACGCAGATCCCCGTGTTCGATGGCGGGTGTTTGATCGCCCGAATTGACATGGGCTGGGAAGAATTTCTGGTCGGCGTCGAATTCGACGGTGCCCACCATTGGACAGACCCGGAACAGCGCACGCGGGATATCGACCGACTCGCGGAACTTGAAGCGCGACGCTGGCGGATCGTACGCGTCAGCGCGGATCTACTTCGATACCGACCTGCGGTGCTTGTGGCCCGCGTCGTAGATGCGTTGCGGGCGGCAGGCGCTCCAGTCTGACGAACGTCGAATTCTCGAGGTAGTCGGCACGGATACCCGACAACCAGTCGACGTTCGCGCTAGAACTGATCGGGCACCCGCTCACCCTCGCGCGTCGGGCCGGGCGGAGTTCCATCACCGAACGGCCTGCCGCCCAAGGCTTCTCGACCATGCGGCGTCAACCAGCCGGACAAGTCGGGCCCCTTCGGAACGATCCGGGTGGGATTGATGTCGGCATGCACGATGTAGTAGTGCTGCTTGATCTGGACGAAGTCGGTCGTGTCGCCGAATCCCGGTGTCTGGAAGAGGTCTCGGGCATAGGCCCACAGCACCGGCATCTCGGCCAGCTTGGCCCGGTTGCACTTGAAGTGGCCGTGGTAGACGGGATCGAAGCGGGCCAGCGTGGTGAACAGCCGCACATCGGCTTCGGTGATGGTGTCGCCAACCAGGTATCGCCGGTCGGTCAGCCGGTCTGAGAGCCAGTCCAGCGCGGCGAACAACCGATCGTAGGCCTTTTCATAGGACTCCTGCGCGCCGGCAAACCCGCAGCGGTACACGCCGTTGTTGACCTCGGTATAGACCCGGTGCGCCACCTCGTCGATCTCATCGCGCAGCGGCTCCGGATAGAGCTCGGGGGCACCGTGGCGGTGGTAGGCCCGCCACTCGGTGGAGAAGTCGAGCGTCATCTGCGCAAAGTCGTTGGTGACCACCTGACCGGTGGATACTTCCACGATCGCCGGGACGGTGATGCCCTTGGGATAGTCGGGAATCCGAGCAAAATAGGCGTCCTGCAGCCGCGGGATCTCGAGCACCGGATCGACCCCACCCGGGTCGAGGTCGAAGGTCCAGCTGCGTTCGTCGTGGGTCGGCCCGCAGAACCCAATCGACAGCACATCCTCCAGGCCGAGCAGCCGGCGAACGATGATCGTCCGGTTTGCCCACGGGCAGGCACGCGCGACGATCAATCGGTAGCGGCCGGGCTCGACGGGATACCCGTCGGCGCCGTCAGCGGTGATCCTGGTGGTGATGTAGTTGGTATCGCGTTTGAACTCGCCGCCGCCGGCGACATAAGCACCCACCCGACCAGTGTTCTACGCGTCCAGCTCCCGCGCGACCGCCTTCACCACTTCGGAAACCCGTCGGGCGACCTTGCGGTCCGGGTAGCGGCCCTTGCGCAGCTCGGGCTGCACCGCGCCCTCCAGCAGCGTGATCATGTCCTCGACCATGCCGTGTAATTCGTCCGGGGTGTGCTTGCGTTCGACCGGGGTGGCCTCACGCCGCGTCCGGGTCAGGCTCGGTGGCGGGTCGATGAGCTTGACGCTCAACGCCTGCGGCCCGCGGCGTCCGGAGGCCAAGCCGAACTCCACCCGCTGGCCGGCCTTGAGACCCTCGACACCTGCGGGCAGCGCCGACGCGCGGACATAGACGTCCTCGCCGTCCTCCTGGGACAGGAAGCCGAATCCCTTCTCGGCGTCGTACCACTTCACCTTGCCGGTCGGCACTGGTCTCACCTGCTTGTCTGACGGGTCCGTGACAACATGACGAAGCGTCCCGCCGGTGCAGGACGCGTGTTCGGTGATCCTACTCGGGAACAGGTGCGCCCAGCACCCCTGTTTAGTTCTGTAGGCTGGGCAAACCGCTGGAGGAGACATGCGCCTGATCTTGAACGTCATCTGGTTGCTGTTCGGCGGTCTCTGGCTGGCCCTCGGTTACCTGCTGGCCGCGCTTGTCTGCTTCATCCTGATCATCACCATTCCCTTCGGCTTCGCATCGCTGCGCATCGCCAACTATGCGCTGTGGCCGTTCGGGCGGACGATCGTCGAGAAGCCCGGTCCGCGCCCGGGCGCTCTGGTGGGCAATGTGATCTGGGTGCTGCTGTTCGGACTGTGGCTGGCGATCGGTCACCTGGTCAGCGCCGCGGCGATGGCGATCACGATCATCGGGATTCCGCTGGCGCTGGCCAATCTCAAACTCATCCCGGTCTCGCTGGTGCCGTTGGGCAAGGAGATCGTCCCGGTCGACCAGGCTCAGGTGCCGGCGTGACACTGACCGCGCTTGGCCTGCCCGCGATCCGCCGGGACCCCGGCGAACTCCAGACCGACATGCCGCGCAGCGGCCCCCTGATCGACACGTTCGGCCGCGTGGCCACCGATCTGCGGGTGTCTCTGACCGATCGGTGCAATCTGCGCTGTACCTATTGCATGCCCGCCGAGGGCTTGGACTGGCTGCCCGGCGACGAGCTGCTGACCCGCGATGAGCTGACGCGGCTGCTGGCGCTGGCGGTGACCCGGCTCGGAATCACCAATGTCCGGTTCACCGGTGGCGAGCCGTTGCTGTATCGCGGACTGGAAGAAGTGGTAGCCGCCGCGGCGGCGCTGAGCCCGCGCCCGGAGATCGCGCTGACCACCAACGGAGTAGGACTGGCCCGCCGCGCCCAGGCACTGGTCGACGCCGGCCTCGACCGCGTCAACGTCTCGCTGGACAGTCTCGACGCCGCGCACTTCGCCTCCATCACCCGCCGTGATCGGCTCCCCGATGTTCTCGACGGGTTGGCCGCGGCAGCGGCCGCGGGATTGGGACCGGTGAAAGTCAACGCGGTGCTGGATCCGGACAGCGGCCTGACGGACGCCGTCGAGCTGCTGGATTACTGCCTGCGGTACGGCTACCAGCTGCGCATCATCGAGCAGATGCCACTCGACGCCGATCACCTATGGCGTCGTGATGTCAGCCTGGGGGCTGACGAGATCTTCGCGGCGTTGGCCGAGCGCTTCGACCTGAGCGCCGACCCCGCGCCACGAGGGTCGGCCCCGGCCCAGCTGTGGCAGGTCAACGGTGGACCCGCCACGGTGGGCATCATCGCGTCGGTATCGCACGCGTTCTGCTCGGCCTGCGATCGGACCCGATTGACCGCCGATGGGCAGATCCGCAACTGTCTGTTCGCCGCCGAGGAATCCGACCTGCGGACGCTGTTGCGCAACGGCGCCGACGATGACGCGCTGGAGCTGGTCTGGCGTGCCGCGATGTGGCGCAAGGCGGCCGGGCACGGCATCAACGATCCCGGATTCGTTCAACCACACCGGCCGATGAGCGCGATCGGTGGCTGAGATGACCGAGCCGGTGGCGGTGACAGTGCGCTTCTTCGCCGCAGCCCGGGCCGCCGCTGGTGCGGAGTCGGACCTGCTCAACGTGCGACAGGGCGCGACGGTTGCCGACGTGGTGGGCCAACTGTGTTGCCGCAGTGATGAATTGGCACGGGTGTTACAGCGGTGTTCATACCTGTGCGACGGCATCGCGGTTCGGAATCAGGCCATCGAACTGCGATCGGGCCAGACCCTCGACGTGTTACCCCCGTTCGCCGGCGGGTGATCGTGATTTGCGTCACATCACGATCAGATCACGAGATGGCCACAACGCGGTTTAGTGCCTGAATTACCTGGGCGAACGCCGACGTTTCATGGGTCTTTATCCTTTTATAAGGTTTGCCACTAGCAGAAACGCCCGAATTTGCAAAAGGTGACGGCACTCTCGCTTGCCGTTAGCGTCTCTGCCAGGCCCACCCCCTCAACACCGGGGCAGGCCCTCTCCGCTCTCAGCGCTGAGCTCCATCCAAGGAGCGGAGAGACCAACGAGAACCATGGATGGCGGCGGGGGACCCACCGGTCCACCGAAGAGCGGACCAGGAACCGCACGCGGTTCCTAGGGGTGAAGTCGAAGTCGTTTCCCCGAAACGACCGAGGCCGGGCGACCTCTCCAGCCCGAACCCGACAGCTGACCTCGCAGGCGCATTGAAGAGAGGAATACACCGACCTATGAGTGGACGGCATCGCAAGCCCACTTCATCGTCAGTCAGCGTCGCCAAGATCGCGGTCACGGGTGCTGTGATCGGCGGCGGCAGCATCGCCTTCGCCGGTCAGGCTCAGGCCGCTCCCGATGCCGAATGGGATCAGGTAGCGCGCTGCGAGTCCGGCGGGAACTGGGCCATCAACACCGGCAACGGTTATCAGGGTGGTCTGCAGTTCTCCCCCGGCACCTGGGCCGCGCACGGCGGGAAGCAATACGCCGCGGCCGCCAATCTGGCCAGCCGCGACCAGCAGATCGCCATTGCCGAGCACGTACTGGCCACTCAGGGCCGCGGTGCGTGGCCGGTGTGCGGTCGCGGCCTGTCGGGTGCGACACCGCGCAACGTCGTCAACGAGCCTGCTCCGGACGCTCCGCCGGCTGAAGCAGTCGCCCTCGACGCCCCGATGCCCGACGCCCCGGCCCCGGATGCTCCGGCAGACCTCCCGCCGGCCCCGGTTGACCTGCCGCCGGCCCCAGCCCCCGCCGACCTCCCCCCGGCCCCGCAGGACCTTCCCCCGGCTCCGGCAGACCTCCCACCCGCTCCGGCAGACCTGCCGCCGGCTCCGGTTGACCTGCCGCCGGCTCCGCAGCCCGATGTTGTCGCGGTCTCCCAGCAGATCGACCCGCCGGCGGCCGAGCCGATCGTCGACGCCGCGTTGCCGGCACCCGCGCCCGAGGCGCCGGCGAACCCCGACGAGCAGGCTGTCACGGTGCAGGCCTCGTCGATCCACTTCCTGCCGCAGGCCCCGGGCGACCCGGCCGATCCGGCGATTCCCCCGGTCTTGCCGCCGGCTCCGGCACCGGCCGATCCGGCCGCGGCGCCCGCTCCGGGCACCGACGTCGTCGCTGCCCCGGCCGCTCAACTGCCGGACGGCGTTCCGCACCTGTCGAGTCCGGAGAACCTTCCGCCCGGGACCAGCGACACACCGGAAGGCCCGCAGGACGGTCCGAACATGACCTACCTCAAGGAACTGTGGCACGCGGTCCAGACTCAGCAGGTCAGCAGGGGTGATGCGCTGCTCGCGCTCACCCAGCGTCCGCTGAGCACCCCGGTGACCAACGACCCGAGCATGGGCACTCCGCCGTTTGATCCGAATGCCCCGGCACCGGCACCCGCGGATCCGAACGCTCCGGTGCTCGCTCCCCCGGCACCGGCACCCGCCGATCCGAACGCTCCGGTGCTCGCTCCCCCGGCACCGGCACCGGCTCAGTAGTCCCTCAGGCCGAGTTCACCCATTCGTCGGTTCCGTCGGCGAAGAACTGGTGCTTCCACACCGGTAACCGCTCTTTGACGGTATCGACGAGGCGTGCACACACCTCGAATGCCGCTCCTCGGTGGTCGGCGGCGACGGCCGCCACCAGCGCGGCATCGCCGACGTTGAGCGTGCCGACTCGATGGCTGGCGGCCATCGCTCGGACACCGGTGGCGCGCGCCGCCACCTCAGCAAGCGCCTCGAACAACGTCTGTTCGGCGAGCGGGTGCGCGGAGTACTCCAGCCGTACCACCTCCCGGCCGCCGTCGTGGTTGCGTACCACCCCGGAGAAGCCGACGACCGCGCCGGCGGCATCGTTGGCCACGAGTTCCTCGTGTTCGGTCAACGAGATGGGCCCTTCGACGAGCGCGGCCCGCAGGATGCGTGTCATGAGCGGTGGTCTCCTCCGGCCAGTTGGTCGAGCGCATGGTCGAGAACGTCGGCGAGCACCGACAAGCCGTCGCGTACCCCACCCGGTGATCCGGGCAGGTTCACCACCAGCGTGCGCCCAGCGACTCCGCAGACCCCGCGGGACAGCACCGATGTCGGCACCTTCGGTAGCCCTGAGCGGCGGATGGCGTCGGCCAGCCCCGGGATCTGATAGTCCAAGACACTGAGCGTGGACTCCGGCGTGGCGTCGGTCGGCGATATGCCAGTTCCGCCGGAGGTGATCACGACCTCGGCCCCGGCGTCGATCGCCGCACGCAGCGCGTCACCCACCGCGCTGCCGTCGACCACCACGATCGGGTCGGGGACGGCGAACCCACGCTGGGCCAGCCAGGCGACGACGATGGGCCCGCACCGGTCTTCGTAGACACCGGTCGCGGCCCTGGTGGAGGCGATCACAACCCGCGCGGACCGGCCAGCGTCGTTCACGTCGGGCGCACCCACAAGCCGGTCTTGCCGCCCTCCTTGCGCACCACCCGAATGTCGTCGAGGCGGGCCGCGGGGTCGACGGCCTTGATCATGTCGTAGACGGTCAGGGCCGCCACACTGACCGCGGTCAACGCCTCCATCTCGACGCCGGTGCGGTCCGTGGTCCGCACCGACGCGGTCACGCCCACCTCGGACTCCCCGATCGCAAACTCGATGTCCACCCCGGTCAGAGCGAGGTGATGGCACAGCGGGATCAGGTCACTGGTGCGTTTGGCGGCCAGGATTCCGGCCACCCGCGCGGTCGCCAGCGCGTCCCCCTTGGGCAGACCGCCGGAGGCGATGAGTGCGACCACCTCGGCAGTGGTGCGGACGGTTCCGGCAGCCAACGCGGTGCGGGTGGTGGCGGCCTTTTCCGTGACGTCGACCATGCGCGCCGCCCCGTGCTCGTCGAGGTGCGAGAGCCGAGGCTGCGGTCCGCTGGTCACCGTTACTTGTTGACGACGGTGACCGGGTGCAGATACGGCAGGTCCGAGGCGGGCAGCGGGAACGTGATGTCACCGAACGGAGAGAGCGCGCCCACCCGATCGGCGGCCAGCTCGCTCACGGCGTGGTCATCGGGGTCGCTCGTCGGCCACCCATTGTCGACATACCTGGTCTTCTTCTCAGCCACGGCAACATTCTGACACTCTTGCGGCCAGCTTGTGCACACAGGCGGCTGTTTTACGCTGGTCAACAATGACTGAACAGTCCGGCCCGGCGGGCAGGAGCGAAGCGACCCGGGGATCAGCACCGGCGGGCAGGAGCGATGCGACCCGGGAAACGGCCCAAGGTGTTCCGCTGGGCGCCTGGCTGGCGGATCTGCCCGACGACCGGCTGATCCGCCTCTTGGAACTCCGGCCGGATCTCGCCCAACCCGCACCCGGCAGCATCGCGGCCCTGGCGGCCCGCGCGGTGGCGCGCCAGTCGGTCAAGGCCGCCACCGACGAGCTGGACTTCCTGCGGCTTGCGATCCTGGATGCGCTGTTGGTGCTGCATGCCGAGGCCGCCGCCGTCCCCGTTGCCAAGCTGATCGCGCTGATCGGGGACCGTGCCGACGGGCAGGCGGTGTCGGTCGCGTTGGACGATCTATCCCAACGAGCCCTGGTATGGGGCGATACCGCGGTTCGGGTGTCAGCCGAGGCCGCCGCCGGGCTGCCGTGGTACCCCGGGCAAGCCATCCTGGAGGACTCCTCACGGTCCGGCGCCGAGATCGCGGCGGCCATCGACGCGCTGGACGAACCCCAACTGGAGTTGCTGGAGCGGCTGTTGACGGGTTCGCCGGTGGGCCGCACCCGCGATGCCGCACCGGGCGCACCCACCGACCGACCGGTGCCCCGGCTGCTGGTGGCAGGTCTGCTGCGACAGCTCGACGCCGAGACCGTGATCTTGCCGCGCCAGGTAGGTCAGGTGCTTCGTGGCGAAGAGCCCGGCCCGGTGCACTTGACCGAGCCGGACCCGGTGGCCGGCACCACCACCGTCTCCGACGTCGACGCCGCCGCGGCCGGGGCCCTGCTGGACCTGATTCGTGAGATCGAGCTGGTGATCGAAAGCCTTTCCGCGGCACCCGTTCCCGAGCTGCGCAGCGGCGGGTTGGGGGTTCGGGAGGCCAAGCGGCTCAGCAAGCTCACCGGGATCGACGAACAACGCCTCGGGCTGGTCCTCGAGCTCAGCTCGGCGGCCGGTCTGATCGCCAGCGGATCACCCGAGCCGGAGCCATCGGATGGGTCCGGTCCGTACTGGACGCCCACGGTGGCCGCGGATCGCTTCCTGGAGACACCGACTGCGGCCCGCTGGTATTTACTCGCCACCACCTGGCTGGAATTACCGTCCCGCCCCGGCCTGATCGGCAGCCGCGGACCTGACGGCAAACCCTATGCAGCACTGTCTGATTCGCTGTACTCGACCGCGGCTCCACTGGATCGGCGGCTGTTGCTGGACCTGTTGGCAGACCTGCCGCCCGGCTCCGGCGTGGATGCGCTGCGGGCCTCACGGGCCCTGATCTGGCGCCGCCCCCGGTGGGCGGCGCGGCTGCAGCCCGAACCGGTCGGGCACCTGCTCGACGAGGCGCACACGCTGGGCCTGGTCGGCCGGGGCGCGGCTACCACCCCGGCTCGGGTACTGCTGACCGGTGACGAGGATGCCGCCATCGAGGCGATGGACAACGTCCTGCCCCCACCGATCGACCATTTCCTGGTCCAGGCCGACCTGACCGTGGTGGTCCCGGGGCCCCTGCAACGCGACCTGGCCGATGAACTCGCGGCGGTGGCCGCGGTGGAATCGGCTGGCGCCGCGATGGTGTACCGGGTCAGCGAGGCGTCGATCCGGCATGCGCTGGACACCGGACGGACGGCGGGAGCGCTCCACGCCTTCTTCGAACGCCATTCGAAAACCACTGTCCCCCAGGGCTTGACGTATCTGATCAACGATGTCGCCCGACGGCACGGTCAGCTGCGCGTCGGCATGGCGTCGTCATTCCTTCGGTGCGAGGATCCGACCCTGCTGGCCCACGCGGTGGCGGCTCCGGCGCTGGGACACTTCGAGGTGCGGCTGCTGGCTCCGACGGTGGCCGTATCGCAGGCGCCGATCGGCGAGCTGCTCGCCGCGTTGCGGGCGGCCGGGTTCGCCCCGGCCGCCGAGGATTCCTCTGGCGCAATCGTCGACCTTCGTCAGCGCGGCGCACGGGTGTCGACCCCCCAACACCGCCGGTTGTTCCGCGCGCTGCCCAAGCCGAGTGCGGAGACACTGGCGTCCGTGGTCGCGATGCTGCGCCGGGTGGATTCCTCCACCCCGTTCGCCAACGTCCGGCTGGACCCGGCGGTATCGATGGCGCTGCTGCAGCAGGCGGCCGTCGAGCACAAGGATGTGGTGATCGGCTACGTCGACGCCGCCGGTGTGGCCAGCCAGCGGGTGGTGCGCCCGCTCACGGTGAGCGGTGGTCAGCTGCTGGCCTGGGACCCCACTCAGGGCCGCCCGCGCGAGTTCGCCGTGCACCGCGTGACATCGGTGATGTCGGCCGACGCTGGATAATGGGCGGTTATGAGCTTTTGGCAGGTAGACACGTGACCGACCGCCGGCGACGATGCAGAGCGCAGCGATGAGGAGGAGCGGCGCATGACAGACGGCCCGCTGATCGTCCAATCCGACAAGACCGTGCTGCTCGAGGTCGACCACGAGCTGGCCGGCGCGGCCAGGGCGGCGATCGCACCATTCGCCGAGCTGGAACGCGCACCGGAGCACATCCACACCTACCGGATCACTCCGCTGGCGTTGTGGAACGCCCGCGCCGCAGGTCACGACGCCGAACAGGTGGTCGATGCGCTGGTCAGCTTCTCGCGTTATGCGGTGCCGCAGCCGCTGCTGGTCGACATCGTCGACACGATGGCCCGCTACGGCCGGCTGCAGCTGGTCAAGAGTCCGGTGCACGGCCTGGTCCTGGTGAGCCTCGACCGGGCGGTGCTCGAAGAGGTGCTGCGCAACAAGAAGATCGCCCCGATGCTGGGGGCACGCATCGACGATGACACCGTCATCGTCCATCCCAGCGAGCGCGGCCGGGTCAAGCAGATGCTGCTGAAGATCGGCTGGCCGGCCGAGGACCTGGCCGGCTACGTCAACGGCGAGGCCCACCCGATCGAGCTGGCTCAGGACGGCTGGCAGCTACGCGACTATCAGCAGATGGCCGCCGACTCGTTCTGGGACGGCGGCTCGGGTGTGGTCGTGCTGCCGTGTGGGGCGGGCAAGACGCTGGTGGGCGCGGCCGCGATGGCCAAGGCCGGGGCGACGACGCTGATCCTGGTCACCAACACCGTCGCGGGCCGGCAGTGGAAGCGCGAACTGATCGCGCGGACATCGCTGACCGAGGACGAGATCGGCGAGTATTCCGGCGAGCGCAAGGAGATTCGGCCGGTCACCATCGCCACCTACCAGGTGATCACCCGGCGCACCAAGGGTGAGTACCGGCATCTGGAACTGTTCGACAGCCGGGATTGGGGACTGATCATCTACGACGAGGTACACCTGCTGCCCGCACCGGTGTTCCGGATGACGGCCGACCTGCAGTCGCGTCGGCGGCTCGGACTCACCGCGACGCTGATCCGCGAGGACGGCCGCGAGGGTGACGTGTTCAGTCTGATCGGCCCCAAGCGGTACGACGCGCCGTGGAAGGACATCGAGGCACAGGGCTGGATCGCGCCCGCGGAGTGCATCGAGGTCCGCGTCACGATGACCGACAACGAGCGGATGCTCTACGCGGTCGCCGAACCCGAAGAGCGCTACCGGTTGTGCTCGACCGCGCACTCGAAGATCGCGGTGGTCAAATCGATTCTGGCCAAACACCCCGACGAGCCGACGCTGGTGATCGGCGCCTATCTCGACCAACTCGACGAACTCGGCGCCGAACTGAATGCGCCGGTGATACAGGGCTCGACCAAGAACGCCGAGCGTGAGGCGCTTTTCGATGCGTTCCGCAGCGGCGAGGTGAAGACGCTGGTGGTCTCCAAGGTGGCGAACTTCTCCATCGACCTACCGGAAGCCTCAGTGGCGGTGCAGGTTTCGGGAACATTCGGTTCGCGCCAGGAAGAGGCACAGCGGCTGGGCCGGCTACTTCGGCCCAAACACGACGGCGGCGGCGCGGTGTTCTATTCGGTGGTCTCCCGTGACAGCCTCGACGCCGAGTACGCCGCACACCGGCAGCGGTTCCTGGCCGAACAGGGCTACGGCTACGTCATCAAAGATGCCGACGACCTGCTCGGCCCCGCCATCTGACCTCGCCAAAGGTTGCCGAAACGATCGGGCAGCAAAAGCTCATCCTCGGTTCCGGTGAGCGCCGTCGACCTGAAATCGACCGAAAATCGAGATCAGAACCAACACCGGAAGCAACACCGGGGCAACTGACAGCGAACGTGGTGAGGAAACACTAGTCTTCGCCACAGCACGTGGTTGTCGACACAAGGGGCGTTCGTGAGCGCAGCAGGTTTCATCGGTCGGGTTGGCGGGTTGGCGCTTGCGCTGGGAGTGGGCGCCGCGGCGTTCAACGGCGCGGCGGTGGCCTGGGCCGACAGTTCCGGTTCGGGCGGCTCGTCGGCGCATGCCGGCTCCGCCCGCTCGGCGTCCGGTGACTCCACCTCCGCCGGTGGTCCGGCCAAGCACACCGCCCCGGGAGCCGTGGCGGCGTCGGGGCGGTCGCGCCCCACCAGTACGGTGCGGGCCCAGTCGACGGTGGGCACGCTGACCAAGGTGGCGTCCACCCCGGCGGCCGCAGCCGAACCGTCGGAGCCGGAGACCCCCGCGGTGCCCGCCGAATCACCGCTGGAGTTGGCGGCACTGGCCTACAGCCGCCGCGACACCGGTGTCTCGGCTCGGCCCGCCGCGGCGGCCTCGTTGGTGCCGGAAGCCTCGGTGCAGGCGCTGGCCGCGCAGAACACGGCGTTGATCATGGGACCCAGCGGCGTCCCGATCCCGTCGCCCACCTACATCCAGGATGTGTTCAACCTCTACGTCGCACCCAACAGCCCGGCCGGAACGGTCCCCTTCCAGCTGGACACTCCCGAGGGGCTGTATCCGATCACCGGGGTCAAGAGCCTGCCGCTGAACGTGTCGGTCGATCAGGGGCTTCAGATTCTCGCGGCGGCGATCGCCGAACAGGTCGCCGCCGGCAATACCGCCACGGTGTTCGGCTATTCGCAGAGCGCCATCATCTCCTCGCTGATCATGAGTCAGCTCCCGGCGGACACACCGGTCGAATTCGTCCTGGTGGGCAACGAGATGAACCCCAACGGGGGCTTATTGTCTCGCTTCCCCGGGCTGCAACTGCCGAGCCTCGGTCTCAATTTCTACGGCGCCACGCCCGAAAATCTGTTCCCGACAACGAATTACACGCAGGAATACGACGGGTTTGCCGACTTCCCGCGCTACCCGCTCAATATTCTGTCGGTGCTCAACGCCGGACTGGGCATCATCTTCGTGCACACCAAGTACGCCGACCTCACGCAGGAACAGGTCGATTCGGCCATCGCCCTGCCGACCACGTCGGCGACCCAGCACTACTACATCATCCCCACCCAGAACCTGCCGCTGCTGGAGCCGCTGCGACTGCTTCCTGTCATCGGCACTCCGTTGGCGGACCTGCTGCAGCCCGCCCTGAAGGTGATCGTCAACCTCGGCTACGGTGACCCCCAATATGGCTGGTCCAATGAGGGTTTCGCCAACCAGCAGACGACCTTCGGGATCATCCCCGACGTCAACTGGGGCGAGGTGGCCAACCTGTTCTTTGCCGGCGTCGAGCAGGGCATCAAGGACTTCGTCGCCGACGTCAGTCCCGGCGGGGTGATGTGGCAGGAGCTCGCGTCGCTGAAGCTCCCCGAGCCGAGCTCGCTAGCACCGCCGCCTACCCCGGCCAGCATCATCACGGCACTGCAGACGGTGATCACCGACACCGCCCTGTTCATCTCCAACGCCGCCGCGTCGCTGTACGCGGCCCTGCTGCCGACGGCCGATATCGTCAACGCGATCGTCACCGTCTTGCCCGCCTATGATGCGACCCTGTTCCTGGACGGCATTCAGCAGGCGATCAGCGGCGATGTGATCAACGGCCTGATCAACGCGATCGGCCTCCCGATCGCCGCCAACGCCGGGCTGGTCACCACGGCGGCGTTGATCGAGGTGCTCGTGCTGCTACAGGCCGTCGAGGGATTCTTCGGCCAGCAGACCAACGTCTAACGCGCCGAGCTACAACGAAAGTATTGTCGCCGAGGCGGTTCCGGGCGCCCCGTAGACCTGGGCCAGCCCGATCCGGGGATTGCCCGGCACCTGGCGCTCGCCGGCTTCGCCGCGCAGCTGACGCACCAGTTCGTGCATCTGACGCAGACCCGACGCCCCGATCGGCTCCCCGTTGGCGATCAGCCCGCCATCGGTGTTGATCGGCAGCGAGCCGTGGATCTCGGTGGCACCGTCGGCCAGCAGCTTCTCCTGCTCACCGTCGGCGCACAGACCGGTCTCAGCCATGTGGATGATCTCGGCGCCGGCGTCGGTGTCCTGGAGCTGGGCGATGTCGACATCCTCGGGCCCGATTCCGGCCGCCTCATAAGCCGCCTTGGCGGCGTACACGGTCGGCGACACGTCTTCGTCGAGCGGTGCCGAGGTACCGTGCACCTCGTAGGCGCCGAAGGTTCGGGTGCGAATCTCACTGGCCCGCACATAGACCGGCTTGTCGGTGAAACGGTTGGCGATGTCGGCGCGACACATGATCACCGCGGCCGCCCCCTCGTCGGGGGCGCAGAACATGTACTGCCGCAGCGGATAGTTCAGCACCGGCGAAGCCATGATCTCCTCAATGGAGATCTCCTTGCGGCGGAACGCATTCGGGTTGAGGACACCGTTGCGGAAGTTCTTGTTCGCCACCCGCGCCAGGGTCTCCTCGGAGATGCCGTGATCGTGGATGTAGCGATTGGCCTTGATGCCGAAGAACTTGGTGGTGACGAACTGCCCGTTCTGGGCATACCACTGCGGCAGGGCCAGTTTGGCCGGGTCGTCGGTGAAGGCCCCGCGCGGGTGCTTGTCCAGGCCGACCGCGATACCGATGTCGTACTTCCCCAGCCGGATCGTGTCCGCCGTCTGCTGGATGGCACTGGCCGCGGTGGCGCACGCGTTGAACACGTTGGTGAACGTGATTCCGGTCAGCCCGACGAGGCGCGTCACCGCATCCGGGTTCGACACCTCATAGCTGCCACCGAAGCCGAACTGGATGTCCTTCCAGTCCGCGCCGGCGTCCTTCAGCGCCAATTCGATGGCCTCGGCCCCCATCTGCATGGCGGTCTTCTCGAACCGGCCGAACGGGTGCAGGCCGACACCGATGATCGCGACAGCGTTTTCTTGTTGCACCATGTCTCTTACGCCTCGACCGGCTGGAAAGCGAAGGTGACGACCTCGTTGCCGTCGGCGTCGGTGGCGAACGGCACCATGGTCAGCTCGACGTCCATGCCCCACTTCAGTTTGGCCGGGTCGTTCTCGGTGAGCCGGCCTTCGACGCGCACGACGTCATCGAGCTGCACCAGGCCGACGCCGAACGGGACGAAATCCTTGCCGGTCGGGCCGATGTAGGGCGCACCGGGCGGGAAGCCCTGCGTGGTCCAGGCCACCAGGGTGCCGCGCCGGGGCAGCTTGACCTCGCTCATGCCGGCCTTGCTGCAATGCGGACAACGGTCCTGACTGGGGAACACCACGGCCGAACAGCTGGCGCATTCACTGCCGATCAGCTGGGGGTTGTCCTCCGGCCAAGTGGAGATCTCGGGCGCCAGGGCCTTCTGCATAGCGGCATCCTCCGTAGACAAGTCGGTAGCGGCGATCGTACAACACTGTTGACGCTCGCCGGAAACCGCATTCTCATCTGAATGCACGCGCTTCTCATGCCAGGGCGGGGATCACCTCACGCTCGAACAGCTCAATGCCGGAGCGGTCGTAGGCGGCCTCGGGGAAGTAGCAGATCACGTACTCGCAGCCGAGGTCGCGCAACGCCGTCAGGCTTTCGACGACCCGCTCGGGTGTTCCCGCCGCCGACCCGGGGGCACTGACCGTCGTCATCATCGCGTCGGCGGCCGCATCCCCACAGGCACCGGCCAGCCGATCGCGGACCCGCTGCACCCGCTGCGTGACGTCGTCTGGCGAGCTGCCGATGATCGCGTTCACGTTGGCCGAGCGGACGATGGCATCGAAGTCCGTGCCCGCGTCGCGGCAGTGCTCGGCGAGCACCTGTGACTTGTGCGCGAACCCCTCGGGATCGGAGGTGAAGTTGGTGTACTGCGCATACTTCGCCGCGATCTTCAGCGTCACCTTCTCGCCTCCGCCAGCGATCCACAGTGGAATTCCGCCCTCCTGCAACGGCTTAGGAGCAACAATCGCACCGTCGACCTGATACTGCTTACCGGCGAAGCTCACTCTCCCGTCCCGCCAGGCGTCCCGCATGATCTGCACGCCCTCGTCCAACCGGGCCAGTCGCACACCCGCGGAGGGGAACCCGTAGCCGTAGGCGCGCCACTCGTGCTCGTACCAGCCGCCGCCGATGCCCATCTGCACCCGGCCACCGGAGATCACGTCGGTGGTGGCGGCGACCTTCGCCAGGTAGACGGGATTGCGATAGCTCATCGCGGTACACATCTGACCGAGTTTGATCCGCGAGGTGCTCGCCGCGTACGCCGCCATCAGGGTCCACGCCTCGTGAGTAGCCTCATCGGTCGGCATCGGCACAGTGTGGAAATGGTCGTAGACCCACAGCGAGTCCCAGGGGCCCGCATCGGCGTGCTCGGCCAGATCACGCATTACCTGCCAGTGTTTTTCAGTGGGGATGCCGACCAGATCCAGTCGCCAGCCCTGGGGAATGAACAGTCCGAATCGCATGGCCCGACTCTACGGCGGCGGCCGCCGGGTCAGTCGCGGCGATCAGGGCCACAGATGCACCGGCGACGGTTTCGCCGAGGAACTCCGGCCCCGGACGGCAATCGGCCCCTCCCGTACGGGAGGGGCCAACGCTCCCCCTTGCCTCCTCGCTACCCCTGGCGTAGGTCTATCACACCGGCAAATATAGCTGAGAGCAACCTGAGACGCATCAGTTCAGCAAAAGTTCTTCGTCGGGTGGGCAGATGTATCTCGGGTCGCAGTTCCGAATATTTGTTTCTGAGAAACATAGAGTTCAGAAGCATTTCCGCGACACAGCCCCGACGGCAAACTACGCACCAACACCCGAGTGGGGCAATGCAACCAGCAACTCAGCTCCGGGCGCCGCGACGGTCCCGGCGCACCGGGGTTTGCTTTCATTTGGACAGCGCGTGCTTTTCGCAGTTCATGCCCGGAGGTTGGCACGGGTAGCGAGTTTGCGACCCGATGGGCGCAGGCCATCGGGGCGGGCCCGGGTAGCTCCGGTAGTCGATCCGCGGACGGCCGTCCTGGCAATGACCCGGGCGCATCGGCCCGGCTACTTTGTGCCGCCGGTGTACATCGCGGCTACTTCGCGAAGCGCGACCTTCAGCGACTGCGTCCTCGGCAACTCGTCGACAGCGACCACACCGACCGGCACACAGTGTTTGGGCAGCGCGTCGCGCACCAACCCGATGAGTTCTACCGGGTCCGGTGCCGGGCATCCGGGGATCACCTCCACCGCGGCGAATGGCACCTCGCCCAGCCGGGCATCCGGAACGCCGACCACCGCGGCATCACGCACCGCAGGGTGGGCGACCAGCACCCGGCGAACGGTCTCGGGCAAGACTTTGAAGCCGCCGCGGTTGATCGCGCCGTCGGCGCGCCCGTGCAGGGTGATGAAGCCGTCGGCATCCACGGCAGCGAGGTCGTTGGTGCGGATCCAGTCCGGGCTGATGACCGCGATCCTGGCTTCCAGTACGCCCTGCTCGCCGGTCGGCACCTCCCGGCCGGTGTGCGGATCAATGATGCGGACCTCGGTGTCGGACAGCACCCGCCCGGAGCTCGCCCGCTTGACCGCGCCGAATTCGCGGTACAACTCCGGCGTCCACGTGCATACCGAGCCGGCGAATTCCGTTGCACCGTAAGCCATCAAAACCGGGATCCCGTAGCGCTGCTCGAAGGCGTCCCGGGTCTCCGGATCCAGCGGGCCGGATGCGCTGATCACATATTCGAGCGAGCCGAGGTCTTCGCGCGGCAGATCCGCGTCGAGCAACATCCGTACCGCGGCGGGCTGCAGGCCCGAGCGACCGATCGCGTAGGTCTTCACCACGCGCACCCATTCGGCGACGGTGAACTTCTCCAGCAGGGCGATCCGCTTGCCGAGGTAGGCACCGGTGATCAATTGGCACACACCGCCGATCCCGCCCAGCGGCCAATACATCAGCTCAGGCGGATCCTCAGCGGACGCACCCCCGATGGCCACGCTCGCCACGGTGTGCTCGAGCACCGACGCTGGGATCACATGTCGTTTGGGTGGGCCGGTGGTGCCGCTGGTGAGCACCTGCAGGCCGGTCGAGCCGTCCCGGCCGGCCGCGCGCAGCCGGGCCGACACCCGTTCGACACCGGCAACACGTTCTACGGTCGGCGGTTCCAGAGAGACCGCGATACCCGCCGTGCCGGCGCGGCGGGCCGCCGCGATCACCGGCTCGGTCCAGTCCTCCTGATCGGCGACCACCGCGGCCAGCTCCAACTGCTCGATATCGCGGCCGATCGCCTCCGCCGACTGGAACGAATAGATCATCGACACCCACCGGCCGGCGCCGAGCAACCCCACCACGGCAGCCGCGTGGGGCGGGCGGTTGCGGGCAACCACCCCGACCGCCGCACCATCGGACACCCCCGCCGCACGCAGCGCATCCTCGATCCCGTCGGCGAAGGCGGCCATCTCGTCACCGGAGTACCACCGGCCGCCGAACTCGATGCACGGCGCTTGGCCATACCCCGCCAGACTGGCGGCCAACGTGCTGCTGATCGTCGCGGCGGCGTCGCTCACGGATCTAACGCTATCCGTGGCTGTGACAAGCCACGCCACATCGTTCATAGTTAGGGTTCCCTAACCCCGGAACGCGAATGGCGGCGACCATCTTCGACACGGTGTTACGGCGAGCGCGCGCGGGCGTCGGCACATTCCCCTACCCCCACCAGGCCGCCGCACTGCTGGACAATCCGCTGCGCAGACGAATGGAGAGGCCGGGCGATTCGATCGATGTTCTGGAGCTGACCGGTACCGAGCGAGTACTCGAGATCGGCCCGGGCGGAGGGTTTCTCAGCGTCGAACTGGCCAATCGCCTGGGATCTGGACCGTTGGACCTCTTCGACATCCAACCGCAGATGCTCGACAAGGCGCGGCGCAAGCTCGAACAGGCCGGCCACCGCGGTGTCGGTTATACCGCCGGGCAGCCCGGTGCGGTATTGCCATTTCCCGCAGGCACATTCGACGCCGCGTTCCTGGCCGAGGTGATCGGCGAGGGGCGCACGCGAAAGGCCCGCAGAGACTTGATGTCTCGGCGGGCCTTTGCGCGGAGCAGAACTACAGCAGTGACTGCGGCGGGTTGAACCGCTCGCCGTACTTGGCCGCTAGTTCCTTTGCCCGCGCCACGAATCCGGCCTTGCCGCCATGTGGATAGCCGACGATCAGCTGCGCGGCGCCACCGGTCCACGGCGGGAAACCGATGCCCATGATCGAGCCGATGTTGGCATCGGCCGTCGAATTGATCACACCCTCGTCGAAGCACTTCTGGGTTTCCAGTGCCTCGGCAAACAGCATCCGGTCGATCATGTCCTGCAGCGGCGGGGTCGACGTACCGGAGGAGAAGGTCTCCCGCAGGCCCGGCCACAGCTGGGTGCGCTTGCCGTCGACATACTCGTAGAAACCGGCACCGGAAACCCGTGATGGACGACCGATTTCGATCATCTTCTCGACGACGGCCTCAGCCGGGTGCGGCTCGTACGTTCCACCCGCGTCTTCGACACCCTTGCGGGTCGCGACCGCGATCTTGTGCATCAGCTCGAGGTTGAGCTCATCGGACAGCTGCAGCGGCGGCGCCGGATAGCCGGCCTGCGTGCCGGCGTGCTCGATCGACGCCGGCTCGACACCCTCACCGAGCATCGCCAGCGCCTCGTTGACGAAGGTGCCGATGACCCGGCTGGTGTAGAAGCCGCGGCTGTCGTTGACCACGATCGGGGTCTTGCCGATGGCCAGGGTGTAGTCGAACACCCGGGCCAGCGCTTCGTCAGAAGTCTTCTCGCCCTTGATGATCTCCACCAGCGGCATCTTGTCGACCGGCGAGAAGAAGTGGATTCCGATGAAGTCCTCCTGGCGCTTCACCCCACTCGCCAAGCCGGTGATCGGCATGGTCGAGGTGTTGGAGCCCAGGATGGCGTTGGATTCGACGATGTCCTCGATCTCCTGGAACACCTTGTGCTTGAGTTCCTGGTTTTCGAAGACCGCCTCGATGACGAAATCGACACCCTTGAAGTCGGCGGGGTCGCCGGTCGGGGTGATCCGGCCCAGCAGGGCCGCTGACTTCTCGGCTGTGGTCTTGCCGCGTTCGAGAGCCTTGGCCTCTAGCTTCTCGGAGTAGCCCTTGCCCTTCTGCGCGGCTTCGAGCGAAACATCCTTGAGCACGACGTCGAAACCGGCCTTGGCCGAGACGTAGGCGATGCCCGCGCCCATCATGCCCGCGCCCAGCACACCGATCTTGGTGATCGGGGTCTTGCCGATGCCCTCGGGCCGCGACCCGCCGGAGTTGATGGCCTGCAGGTCGAAGAAGAACGCCTGGATCATGTTCTTGGCGATCGGCCCGGTGACCAGTTCGGTGAAGTAGCGGCTCTCGATGCGGCTGGCGGCATCGAAGTCCACCTGCGCGCCCTCGACGGCCGCGGCCAGGATGGCCCGCGGGGCCGGCATCGGCGCACCCTTGAGCTGCTTGCGCAGCAGCGACGGGAACGACGGCAGGATCGCGGCAAGTGCCGGGCTGGCCGGGGTGCCGCCGGGCATCTTGTAGCCCTTGACATCCCACGGTTGGGTGTGGGCTTCGGGGTTGGCCTTGATCCACGCCTTAGCGGCCGGGACCAATTCCTCGACGCTGGCGACGATCTCGTCGACCAGGCCGTTGTCCTTGGCCTTGTCCGGCCGGAACCGGGTGCCCTGGGACAGCACGTTGACGAAACCGTTCTGGATACCGAGCATGCGGGTGATGCGGGTGACACCGCCACCGCCGGGCAGCAGACCGAGGGTCACCTCAGGGAGGCCGATCTGAACGCCCTTGACGTCGGCGACGATCCGGTGGTGACAGGCCAGCGCGATCTCCAGGCCGCCGCCGAGGGCTGCACCGTTGATGGCAGCGACGACCGGCTTGCCCAGGGTTTCCAGAACGCGCAGGTCGGCCTTGATGTCCTGAACCTCGGCGAAGATCTCGCCGGCGTTCTCCGGTCCCGCGGTGATCATGCTCTTGAGGTCACCACCGGCGAAAAAGGTCTTCTTACCGCTGGTGATCACCACGCCGGTGATCGAATCCTTCTCGGCCACAAGGCGTTCTACGGCCTTGTGCATGGACTCCTTGTAATGCTCGTTCATCACGTTGGCCGAACCGGTCGGGTCGTCCATCGTCAGCGTGACGATGCCGTCGGCATCCTTGTCCCACGCAATCGTGTTCTCTGCCATGGTTTTTCCTAGCTCCTCGTAGATCCGGGCTCAGACGCGCTCGATGATGGTGGCCACACCCATGCCGCCGCCGATGCACAGCGTGATCAGGGCGCGCTTGGCGCCGCGGCGCTCCAGCTCGTCGACCATGGTGCCGGTGATCATCGCGCCGGTGGCACCCAGCGGGTGACCCATCGCGATCGCACCGCCGTTGACGTTGAGCTTCTCGTTGGGGATGTTCAGGTCCTTCTGGAACTTCAGCACCACCGACGCGAAGGCCTCGTTGAGCTCGAACAGGTCGATGTCGTCGACGGTCAGTCCGGCGCGGTCGAGCACCTTGCGGGTGGCCGGCGTCGGGCCGGTCAGCATGATCGTCGCGTCCGCGCCGCTGGTGGCGGTGGCCACGACGCGGGCCCGCGGGGTCAAGCCCTGCGACTTGCCCGCGGCCTCGCTACCGACCAGCACCAGAGCGGCGCCGTCGACGATGCCCGAGCTGTTGCCGCCGGTGTGGACGTGGTTGATCTTCTCGACCCAGTGGTACTTCTGCAGCGCCACGTCGTCGAAGCCGGCCATCGCGGCCAGGCCCTCGAAGGCGGACTTCAGCTTGCCGAGGCTTTCGACCGTGCTGCCGGGGCGCATGTGCTCGTCGTGGTCGAGGATCACCAGGCCGTTCTGGTCTTTCACCGGGACGACCGACTTGGCGAAGTAGCCACCGGACCACGCGGCGGCGGCGCGCTCCTGGGACTGCGCCGCGTAGGCGTCGACGTCCTCGCGCGAGAAGCCCTCCATGGTGGCGATCAGGTCGGCACCGATGCCCTGCGGAACGATCAAGTTGTCGTAGACGGTCGCCGGGTCGGTGAACATCGCCCCACCGTCGGAGCCCATCGGAACGCGGCTCATCGACTCGACACCACCGGCGATGACCAGGTCGTCCCAGCCGGAGCGAACCTTCTGCGCGGCGGTGTTGACCGCTTCCAGGCCCGACGCGCAGAACCGGTTGAGCTGGACTCCGCCGACGGTGTCGGGCATACCGGCCGCGATCACCGCGGTGCGGGCAATGTCGGCGCCCTGGTCGCCGACCGGGGAGACGCAGCCCAGGATGACGTCGCTGATCAGGTTCTCGTCGAGGTCGGGGAAGCGCGAGCGCAGCTCCCCGATCAGGCCGACGACCAAGTTCAGCGGCTTGACCTCGGTCAACGAGCCGCCGCGCTGCTTGCCGCGCGGGGTGCGGATGGCCTCGTAGATGAAGGCTTCTTCGGACATGTGTGTTCTCTCCAGGTCCTGTTCGGAATTGGGTGTGACGATCCGTCTTCGACGGTAGTCCTCTGGACGCGAAGCTTAGCAAGACCGCCCAACCGGATGGTTGGGCGGTCGCCCGGCACCGTGCCGCAGTGGTGCCGGTGATCGAATCGTCCGAGGTGTCCCGGGCCTTCATGAAGGCGGGCACCGATACCGTCGGGTTCGCTTCGTCGGCGCCGCCCAGATCGTTGAGGTGCCCGACGTTGTCATCGGTGGCAATTACCGAAACAGCAGATGAGCTGCGCGAACTGCCCGGTAGGTAGGGTGACCCGCTATGACGGGTTCCCATGTAGCCGGCCGCCTGGGTCCGGTGTCGAGGCTGCAGCCGTACGCGGTGACCATCTTCGCCGAGATGTCGGCACTCGCCGCGCGCATCGGTGCGGTGAACCTCGGGCAGGGCTTCCCGGACGAGGACGGCCCGGCCGCAATGCTGGAGGCGGCGCAGAAAGCGATCGCCGAGGGGGCCAACCAATACCCGCCGGGATTGGGCATCGCCCCTTTGCGCGAGGCCATCGCCGCCCAGCGCAACCGGCACTACGGCGTCGAATACGACCCGGAAAACGAGGTACTGGTCACCGTCGGCGCCACCGAGGCGATCGCGGCCGCCGTCATCGGTCTGGTCGAACCGGGCTCCGAGGTACTGCTGATCGAGCCGTTCTACGACTCGTATTCCCCGGTCATCGCGATGGCCGGCAGCCAACGCGTGCCGGTACCGCTGGTGCCCGACGGCCGCGGTTTCGCCCTCGACATCGACGCGCTTCGCGCCGCGGTGACGCCGCGGACCAGGGCGCTGATCGTCAACTCACCGCACAACCCCACCGGCATGGTGCTCTCGGATCGCGAATTGCGCGCCCTGGCGGAGTTGGCTGTGGCGGCGGACCTGCTGGTGATCACCGATGAGGTCTACGAACATCTCGTCTTCGATGGAAAGCGGCACCTGCCGCTGGCGGCGTACCCCGGGATGGCCGAGCGCACGGTGACGATCTCGAGTGCCGCCAAGATGTTCAACTGCACGGGCTGGAAGATCGGTTGGGCCTGTGGAAGCGCGAAACTGATCGCCGGGGTGCGGGCGGCCAAGCAATACCTCAGCTATGTGGGCGGCGCCCCGTTCCAGCCCGCGGTGGCCTATGCGCTGAATTGCGAGGAGGCCTGGGTGCGCGCGTTGCGCGATTCGCTGCAGGCCAAGCGTGACCGACTGGCTGCGGCGTTGACCGGATTGGGCTTCGGTGTGCACCACAGCGCGGGCACCTACTTCCTGTGCGCCGACCCGCGACCGCTGGGGTACTCCGACAGCACCGCGTTCTGTGCGGAGCTGCCGGGCCGTGCCGGGGTGGCAGCGATCCCGATGTCAGCGTTCTGCGATCCGGCCTCCCCACACATCGGGGCGTGGAATCACTTGGTGCGCTTTGCTTTCTGCAAACGCGACGACACCCTCGACGAGGCCATCCGGCGGCTCGGCGCCCAGTCGGATCTAGCCGGTCGCAGTTGACGTCTTGCCGTTGAGGACACGGCGGCGCAGACCCTCCGTCGCCGCCTCGAGCACCGTTTTCTTGGCGCGCTTGACCAGAAAATGCGGCAACGGCGCCGACGGCTCCAGGGTGATGTCGAAACGGACCCGCGTGGCGTCACCCTCGCGGCGCAGGGTGTATTCGACGTGCTGGTCGTGTTGTTGTGCGGTCCGGTCGGCGTCAAAGACCACCCAGTCCCGTCCCCAGTGGTACTCGAGGATCTCGTGATCCACCAGGCCCAGCAGTTTCACGGTGACCTCGACGCGGCGGGGCCGGCCGTTGTCGTAGCGATCCACCACGCGGGCATGCTTGTGGATCGACGACCACGTCGGCACCGCCTCGACATCGGCGAGCGCGTCGAGAACGGCCTCCGGCGGGGCGTCGATCACGATCTCGCGCGATGCCCGAACCGCCACACCAGCAAAATTAACTACCGAACGGTTTCCCTGTAAGTGCTTTGGCCCACTTCGATCGCTACCAGCCGATCTCGGTCAGCGCCGTAGTGGTCTGTGGTGGGCGGCCGACGGGACCGGGAGCAGTGCGCGAGAACCGCGGCGCGGGCGCGGCCTGCTCGGCGCCGGCGACGTCGATGATTGTTCGGCGTGCCAAAAGGTGTTCGTTGGAGGCGGCCTCGGCCCAGCTGAGCACCGGCGTGACGCAGGCATCGGTTCCGGCGAAGATCGCCGTCCACTCGTCACGGGTCTTCCCCGCAAAGGCCGCCGTGAACAGCTCCCGCATCTCGGGATACCGGGCGACGTCGGACTGGTTCGGCACCTCGGCGGCCGACAGCCCGAGTCCGGCCAGCAACTGGGCGAAGAACTGCGGTTCGATCGCACCGACGGCCATGTACCCGCCGTCGGCGGTCTCGTAGGTTCGGTAGTAGGGCGCGCCACCGTCGAGCAGGAAGGACTCGCGTTGGTCCTTGAGCGCGCCGGTCGACTTCATCGTCCACATCACCTGCGCCAAGACACTGACCCCGTCGACCATCGCGGCGTCGACCACCTGACCGCGGCCGGACTTCTCCCGCTCGTAGAGGGCGGCGACGATGCCCAGCAGGACCAACATCGAGCCGCCGCCGAAGTCGGCGACCAGGTTGAGCGGCGCGACGGGCGGACGGTCCCGGTACCCGATGGCGCCGAGCGCACCGGTCTGCGACAGGTAGTTGATGTCGTGGCCGGCGGTCGACGCCAGCGGCCCGTCCTGGCCCCACCCGGTGATGCGGGCGAAGATCAGCGCAGGGTTGACCGCCGCGCAGTCGTCGGGTCCGATACCCAGCCGTTCACAGGTACCGGGGCGAAAGCAGTCCAGCAGGACATCGGCTTTGCCCGCCAACTCCAGCAGCGCATCGGGTTGGGATTTGATGTCGAGGTCGACGACCCGCTTCCCCCGGTGCAGGAGGTCGATGTTCTCGGCGGGCATCGTCAGGCTTCTGCTAGTCCCGTCGCTTCGCTCGCCCTGGCCGGGCCGACGCACCCGGACCACATCGGCACCCAGGTCCGCCAGGATCATGCCGGCGTGCGGCCCCGGCCCGATCCCACCGAGCTCGAGGACCTTCACCCCGGCCAGAGGTCCGGTATTCGTCACGCGGGTAAGGTAACTCAGCCGCCCTTCTGCACCTTCAACACCTGCTTGCGCAACCCATCGGTGGCCGTTTCCATCGCCCCCTTGATGGTGCGCTTGACGACGAATCCGGGCAGCGGCACCGCCAGGTCGATGGCCAGATCGAAGCGAAGCTTGGTCTTGTCGCCGTCTGGGGTCAAGGTGTATTTGGCGTCCTGTGAGCGCAATTGGCCGGCTTTCACCAGCGTCCAGCTCACCACGTTGCCGGCCCAGGTGTATTCGACGATCTGCTCATCGGTCAGGCCCGCCGCCTTGATCTTCATCTTGACCTTGTGCGGCCGGCCATCGTCGTAGGCCTCCAGTACTTCCGCACTCTGATACTGCGGTGACCATGTCGGTGTCGACTCGACGTCGGCGATCACGTCGAGAATTTCGTCGGGGGTTGCCTCGATCACGACCTCGCGGGAATCTTTGACTGCCATGGGCGTGACCATAGTTGCTGGAGACGAATCGCACGCCAGTTCCGCGACGAGCGCGGCCGCGCCGCGGCAGTACGCTCGCGGGTATGGCTGAAGCGGTCGATCCGTCGGTTTCACCAAGCGGTCTCGGCTGCGTCGAATGTGACGCCGCCGGCGGGTGGTGGGTGCACCTGCGCCGCTGTGCGGCCTGCGGCCACATCGGCTGTTGCGACGATTCGCTGATGCGGCACGCGGCCGCGCACTGGCGGACGAGCGGGCATCCGATCATCCGGTCGTTCGAGCCTGGCGAAAACTGGTTCTGGGACTACCAGACCAGCCAGTACTACGACGGACCGGAGCTGGCGCCGCCGGTGAGCAGGCCGCCCGAGGAGACCACACCGGGCCCGCGCGGGCGAGTCCCGACTGATTGGGCGGAGATCCTGCGCAGTCGCGCCGACTGAGTCAACGCATCGGCGCAGCCGCGGCGCCGCACGCACACCGTTGCGTAGACGTCGTCGCGAACGGCCAGCGGATCGTCGTGGACCACGACGCGTTTCTTACGCAGCACCGAGCGGCCGCAGGCGATGAACGCAACCGGGGACGCGGTGCCGTCGGCGGAAATCTGCACCGAGTCGTCGAAGCGGGTGCCGACCTCGCCGGGCTCGAAGTGCACGGTGTAACGGATGGTGAAAAGCCAAGTGCCGTCGCGGCGCTGTTCCCCGCAGACGATCAGGGAGTCGTCACCGATCCTCGCCATACATTAGATAGTGCGCCGCCCCGCGGTCGATGTGCGGAAGCACACGCCGAACTCTTACGCCAATCCGGCCGCGGCCATTTCCTTTTCAAATTCGACGCTCATCCGCTCGGCGAACGCGGTGACGGCATTGAGCGGGCGCAGCATCACGGTGAACTCGTCGATGAGCCCGTCTTCGCGGGTGTGCAGGAAATCGCAGCCGTTGATGTCGAGGTCACCGACCTTGGCGGTGAACACCAGCGCGTGGTCGGCATCGTCTTCGTGCCCGATCTCACGCACGTAGGTCAGGTCGGCGAAGACCCGCGATACGGCGCGCAGGATCACGCCGATCTGGTCGCGGCCCTGGTACGGCTTGTGGGCGATGGGGCTGCGGAAAACCACATCCTCAGCGCACAGGGCGGGCAGGGCATCGAAATCGCCGGCCTCGACGGCGGCACGGAACGCATGCATGCTTCTCAGCATGCCACGGGTGGTGGTTCTACTCGTCGATGATCCCGCCGCGCAGCGACTCGAGCGCGGTACGGCACAGCCGCCCCAACTCGGTCAGGGACCTGTCCTCGCCGACCATCCACAGCTCCATCGCCCCGAAGACAGCCGCGGCAATGCAGCGGGCCGTGACGATGACGCGCAGACGCTCGTCGGGTGTGGTCGGCGGGGTGCTCAGGGACAGCTGGTCGGCGATCGCGTCGGCGAACTCGGCCTCCACCTGCCTCGTGTGGCGGACGATGCGGCCGGGGTCCAGTTCCTTGGCACGCAGCGAGGCGATCTGGGCGACGGCCTCCGGATCATAGGGCGAGGCGTCGATGGCCGACTGCACCGATTCGATGATCGACTCCCCCGGTGAGCGGGCGTTCAGCGCGGCACGGAACCATTCCAGACCGACGTCGTAGTCGGCGAAGAGCAGGTCGTGCTTGGAGGTGAAGTGCCGGTAGAACGTGCGCAGCGAGACGCCGGCGTCGTCGGCGATCTGCTCGGCGGAGGTGTCCTCCACGCCCTGCGCGAGGAAGCGGACCAGGGCAGCACGGCGCAACGCATCGCGAGTGCGCTCACTGCGCGCCGTCTGAGCAGGCCGAACCACGGGGGTAACGTACCGCAAAGAGAATTGTCAAAATTGACAAAACGTGACCTGGTGTTCACTAGAGTTACGAAGTCATGACGCTCCTCGTTCACGCGGTGCTGGCCGTCCTCGTCATCGCCTGGATCATCGGATCCAATTCCTCGATCTTCCGCCGGCCGGCGACCGGGCCCGCAGTCAGCGCGCTTGAGATTCTCTTCTATGTCATCGGTCTCGCATCGATCGCGCTGGGCTGGTACTTCAACATCCAGTTCGTCCACCAGTACGCCGACGGCACCGGCAACATATTCACCGGCGCCGGAAGCTGGTGGCAGTTCATCACGTTGGGGTACGACAACCCGGCCGCGGCGTCAGCCAGCCAGGACTACACGATCGGCAATGTCATCCTGCTGCCGTTGTTCACGATCATCGACGGCTACCGGCGCGGGATTCGCCGGCCGTGGCTGTACTTCGTGTCGAGCCTGTTCACCAGCTTCGCGTTCGCCTGGGCCTTCTACCTCGCCACGGTGGAACGCCAGCGGCTTCACGAGAAGTCGCGTCAGACCGTCGGTGTCAGCGCCGGGTAGTCGACATAGCCGGCAGGACCGGGTGAGTAGAACGTAGCCACGTCGGGTTCGTTGAGCTCGGCCCCGGCGCGCAGCCGTTCGATGAGGTCGGGGTTGGCCAGGTATGCCCGGCCGACGGCGGCGGCACTGATGACACCCCAATCGGCGAGGTTCTCCAGCTGGCAGAAACTCGTGTCGACGTCGCGGCCGGTGTTGAGAACGAACGGCCCCGGCCACAGCGCACGCACAATTCCGAATTCGGCGGCGTCAGGGTTGATCAGCACGTGCAGATAGGCGATACCCAGCGGCGAGATTCGTTGCAGCAGAGCTTCGTAGGCCGAGACGGTGTCGACCTCGTTGACGTCACCGGCGTGGTTTCCGGGCGATATCCGCACACCGACCCGGCCCGGGCCGATCTCTTCGGCCACCGCCTCGACGACTTCGGCGGCCAGTCGAGCTCGGTTCTCCGCCGATCCGCCATACCTGTCGGTGCGGGCGTTGGTCGCATCTGCCAGGAATTGATGCAGGAGATAGCCGTTGGCGGAATGTATTTCGACACCGTCGAGACCAGCGTCGACGGCACGACGAGCGGCGGCTCGGAATTGGGCCACCACATCGGCGATTTCGTCGCCATTCAGCGCTCGGGGCACCGGGAGTGGCTTCTTGCCCGTCGGCGTGTGCGCCGACATGTTCGCCGCGATCGCCGACGGTGCCACCGACTCGGCCCCGTTGATGTCGGGGTGCGCCATCCGGCCGACGTGCCAGATCTGCATGAACGTCAACCCGCCCTGCGCGTGGACGGCCGCGGCCACCTCGGCCCACTTCTGCTGGTGGCGATCGGTGTAGATGCCCGGAGTGTTGACATAGGCACCATTGCCGACCTGCGAGATGGCGGTGGCTTCGGTGATGATCAGGCCGGCCGTCGCGCGCTGCGCGTAGTACTCGACCTGCAGGTCGCTGGGCGTTCCGTCCGCTTCCGCACGTGAGCGTGTCAACGGCGCCATGAACAGCCGGTTGCGGGCGGTGTTCGCCCCGATCGTGATCGGCTGGAGCAGGGCTGCGTCGTCGGCCAGTGTGAACGTCATGCTGGCTTAGAACTGCACGGATGTGCCGTTTCATTCCCTGACGGACAGATCTCACCCAGCCTGTCGTTGTCGCGAAGAAGTGCGACCGAGTGGAGATGTCGACAGCTACAGGCTGGGCGCGCGCACCTCGTCCAGGAATGCCCGTACCGTCTGCTCCGACGCCGACGGCGGCAGACCGACCATCACCCGGTCGATGACGCCATCACAGCGCTCCCTCAGCGCGGCGGCCAGGCTGTCGAGTGGCGCGACGACCGCGAACGTTTCCAGGATGTCGTCGTCGATCAGGGCAGCCATGGCGTCCCACTGGCCATCCAACGACAGTCGGCGCAACTCGGTCTGCAACTCGCCCCAGCCGTGTAACTCCAACACCTTTCGATACGCGGGGGTGGAGGCGTAGAACGCAATCTGCTTACGGGTTCCCACCGCGGCAGCCGTGATCTCCGCCTCATCGGCACCAGTGACCACGAACACCGGTGCCATCACCTGAAAGTCGCTGCGTGACCGCCCAGACTTGGCCATCCCCCGCTGCAACGCCGGATTCGTGACCTCATCGAAGTACCTCTTGGTGGTGAAGGCATGCGCGATCAGCCCGTCGGCGACCTCGCCACACATTTCGGTCATCAGCTCACCAACCGCCGCGATGACGACCTTCGGCGACCCGTACGGGTGCTGCTCGGGTACGAACATCGGCGTCATCAGGCGATGGGTGTAGAAGTCGCCATCGAAGTTCAGCTTTGTACCGTCTCGCCAGCAGGACCAAATCTCATGCAGCGCAACGACGAACTCCCGCATACGCCGGACCGGATGGCTCCACGGCATGCTGAACCGCTTCTCGATGTGCGGCTTGATCTGGGTGCCCAGCCCGAGCAGCAGACGCCCTTGGGAATAGTCCTGCAGATCCCAGCCGATATTTGCCACCGTCATCGGATTGCGCGCGAAGGCCACCGCGATGCTGGTTCCCAGCTCGATGCGGGTGGTGTGCTCGGCGGCCAGTGTGAGGGGCAGGAACGGGTCGTGGTTGATCTCCGCGCTCCAACACCCGTCGTAGCCGAGCCGCTCCAGCTCGCGGGCCGCATCACCGACACCGGCAAGCCGGCTGATCACACCCCGGTCGACCTTGAGACCGCCGACCTCGCCCATGGCGGCAGACGCTACAGTAAGCACTTCAGTATGGTCAACGCCGCCATGGTTAGGACACGTCGATGAGCAACGCGCAGGATTGGCAGGAGACCCTCCACGACCTGAGTCGTCGCCGCCAACACGCCCACGCGATGGGTGGCGAAGAACGTGTCGCCAAACACCACGGCAAGGGAAAGCTCGACGCCCGAGCCAGAATCGACCACCTCCTCGACCCGGACACATTCCAGGAGTTCGGCACCCTGGTCGGCGGTGATATCGCCGCCGATGGGCTGGTCGCGGGCGCGGGTCGGGTAAACGGAACACCGGTGATGGTGGGTGCCGAGGACTTCACCACACTGGCCGGCAGCATTGGCCCCGGCGGAAACGCCAAGCGTTATCGACTGGCCGAGCTTGCGCTGCGCAACAAGATCCCGTTGGTGATGTTGTTGGAGGGTGCCGGTTTCCGGGCAGCTGGCGGTGAGCACTACGGCCGCACCCCGACCGATTTGATCGCCCAGGCGCAGTGTTCCGGCAAGGTACCCACCATCTCGGCGGTACTCGGCCCGTCGGCCGGCCACGGTGCCCTGGTCGCGCCGGTCTGCGATTTCTCGATTATGAGTGACCAAGGTGCGATCTTCACCGCCGGTCCCCCCGTCGTGAAAGAGGCCACCGGAGAGGATATCTCGAAGGAGGATCTCGGCGGACCGTCGGTCGCGCTGCCCAGTGGCGTCATCCACAACTACGCCGAGACCGACGAAGGCGTGCTCGACGACATCCGGCGTTACCTGTCCTATTTCCCTTCCAGCGCCTGGTCGTATCCCCCGACCCGGCTGTACGACGAGGAGGCCGGTCTTCGCCCGACTCCGGAGCTGCTCGACATCATCTCGCGCGACAACCGCAACATCTACGACATGCGCACCGTTCTCGACGTGGTCTTCGACGAGACCGACTGGTTCGAAATCCAGCCGAAGTTCGGCAAGGCGATCATCTGCGCCCTGGCCCACCTCGGTGGGATTCCGGTCGCGGTCGTCGCAAACCAGCCCACCGAGATCGCCGGCTCGATCGACTCCGACGCCGCCGACAAGGCCGCACACTTCATCACGGTTGCCGACTCCTTCCATCTGCCGCTCGTCTTCCTGGCCGACAACCCCGGCATGCTGCCCGGCGGCCAGTCCGAGCGCAACGGTGTATTGCGCAGCGGGGCAAGGATGTTCGCCGCGCAGACGGCAGCCACCACATTGAAGTTGCATGTCACATTGCGAAAGGCCTTCGGATTCGGCTCGATGGTCATGTCCCTGCTGGGTTTCGACAACCAGGTCGCGACATTCGCCTACCCCGGAGCCACCATGGGGGCGATGAGCGCGGCCGCGCTGAGCCGCGCCTCGCATGCCGACGAGGACGTAACCGAGATCCTGAAGAAGATGGAACTCGAAGCGTCGTACCGGTCGGCGGGCCATCTCGGGTTCGACGAGCTGATTTCACCGGAGGAGACGCGCAACGCCCTGGTGCTGGCGCTGCAGCGCGGCATCTTCAGCCGTCAGGAGGCGGCCGAACCGGTGAGCCGCACCGCGATCACGCCCTAGGGTCACAGTCTCCGGAGACCGCGCAGGACTCTGCTGAAGTACAGCGTCGTGGCCAGTCCCCTACGCAGATTCGGTTGCATGGCGCCAAAATTCACCACGACGATGTGGCGCACTCCGTGGTCACGCCACACCGCGGCCTGCTCGAGGACGTCATTGACGGTTCCGGTCAGCATCATCGCCTTGACAACCGCCAGCGGCACCCGCGCGGCCGCCGCATGAACGGCCGCTTCGTCCATCGTGAAGTTGGAGTGGTCCTGCATGCCGGTGCACTCCGCACCCAAAGGGTGTGACGCACCCTGGTGTGCGAAGAACTCGGCCGGGGCATTGAGCGACCAGGCCTTCACCACGGTGGTGTCGAGACCTTCGTCGACCACGTCCCGGCTGGTTCCCGCGAATACCGGAATCCAGGAGGCCGGCGTGATCGACATCGGATCGCGACCGGCATCCGATGCCGCCGAGCGGATCACGTCGAGCCGATTCGCATAATCCTTGGGCCGGTGCGCGAAACCGGGGAACCACCCGTCGGCGTAGCGTCCGGTCGCGCGCAGCATCCGCGGCCCATGAGCGGCCACCCAGATCGGCGGCCAGCTGCCCCGGTAGGGCGGCAGGTCGAAGATCGCTTCACGCAACGGGAAGAACTGCGAATCGCGGTTGACCAGGCGGCCGTTGGAATTCCACAGCGCCCGGATGGTCGCCAACGCCTCCTCGAACCTGGCCACCGGCCTCGACCAATCCACCCCGTAGGGCTCGTTGCCGACTCGTTCACCCGGGCCGATGCCCAGCATCGCCCGCCCACGGGTGAGCAGGTTCAGCGTCCCGGCGGCCTGCGCGGTGACGGCGGGATGGCGCTTGCCGGTGTCGGTGACTCCGATTCCGAGGCTGATGCGGTTGAATCGCCGCCGCGCCGCGAGGCTCCCGAGCAGGGTCCAGGCCTCCATTGCCGCGTCCGGCGACTGCAGCAGTCGCGCCGCGGCAGTGTATTTCGGATCCCATAGCGGACGTGGCGTCTGCCCGTTGATGTGATCGGGCACCCAGTACGAATCGACCCGGCCGGCGACCGCGGACAGATAGTTGGCCCGGCTGAAGGCGTCCGCAGTCGGGCGAGCGGCCATCACCGGGTCCATCAGACCCACCCGAAGACGGGACAATTCGGTTATGTGTCGGACTCGCGGTAGGCGGCGACCACCGGCTCCAACTCATCGGGCGTCGCGCCGTGCATGATCACCGCGTCGGCGCCGTAGTCGAATTCCTTGCGGATCCGGGCGGCACACTGCTGCGCCGAACCGGTGGCCGACGGTTCCAGCCACTCGTCGGGGATCAGTGTCGCGATATGCTCGATCTGCTCGGCGGTCGCCTTATGGTCGATACCACCGCCCACCGATTGCACCACGGTGTCTGCGCGGAAGCGTTCCAGCACAGCGGGATCCCAGCTGTTCGTCTTTACCAGCAGATCGCCGTAACCCTGCAGGTAAGTGGCCAGCCGGGCGACGGTCTTCTTCAGCCGCAGTTCTTCAGGGAGGTGGTCCCCCACAGTCGCGAAGCATGACCACACCCGCACGCTGTCGGGGTCGCGGCCGGCTTGCTCGGCGGCGTCCTTGACGGTCTTGACGCTGCGCGCCAGTGTCTCCGGGGTGAAGTAGGTGTGCAGGATGACGTCGTCGAACTCCCGCCCACCGAGCTTGAGGGTCTCGGGGCCGAACGCCACGATGGCCAGCCGGATGTCTTCGCGGAAGTCCGGATCCAGGAACAGAATCGAGTACTTCCCCAGCGGCCCATCGTGGTTGAAGATCAGCTCGCCGTGCCACAGCTTGCGCATCACCTGGGCGAAGTCTTCCATCTGCGCGGTGGTGACCGGCGGGATGCCGAATGCCCCGTAGATCGCCGCGATACCACGGCCGATGCCGAGCGTAAACCGGCCGCCCGACAGCCGGTGCATGGTGGTGGCCCACGAACCGGTGATCAGCGGGTGGCGGGTGTTGTGATTGGTCGCCGCCGTGGCGATCTGCATCCGGTTGGTGACCGCAAGGGCCGCGCCGACGAGTGAGGACGCTTCCTTGACGTTCCAGCGTTCGGAGATGAAGCCGGTGCCGAAGCCCAACTCCTCACCGCGACGGGCTTCCTCCATCAGGGTCGCCGGGCCCTCGCCGCCGGCCCCGGCCAGCAGGTAGTAGCCGAGCTCATCCAAAACAGGTTCCGTCACGCCCAAACTCCCTGCTGGTAGCCGCAGTTCCAGACTTCAGTGATCCTGCCGTCGACGACCCGGAAGATCTCCATGCTGCCGACATCTGCTTGCGTACCGTCCTTGAGCCTCATCGGCGACTGGTAGACGATCGCGACGTGCTCGCCGTCGTCACCGGCCACCACCACGTTGAGGTCGAACCGGATCGATTCGAACATCTCCAGGTGGTCGACAACACGCTTGACGGCCTCGTCATGGGTGAGCACCACCGCTTCGCCGACCTCGTGGCGAATCACGCTGTCGCCCAGCAACTCCTCGGCCAGGGCAATGTCACGTTCGTTCCAGACCACCAGGTTGTACAGCTCGACGACCTCGCGCGCCGTCCGGCTCATCAGAAGACCTCCAGTGCGTCGATGCCGTCGATCGTGGCCACCGCCCGGTCGGTGAGCGTCAGGCACAGATCTCGCGACCGTTGCGGCAGCGCGTCCCACCCGATCAGGGTGATCACAGGAAGCACCATCAGGAACCCGACCGCCAGGCGGTAGTGCCGCCACGCCTCGTCGAACGAATAGCCGACCTCACCGAGGTTGTCCAGGTAGCCGCGGAGAAGCGCCTGGTCCTGGCCGCGGCGGACGGTGGTGGGCAGGCCCTGGCTGACCAGATAGGCGATGTCGGCCGCACCGGCGCCCACACACGCGAATTGGAAGTCCACCACCTTCAGCCGGTCACCGGCGAAGAACATGTTGTCGGCCCGGATGTCGCCGTGCAGCAGCATGGTTCGTTCGGTCAACCCGGCGAGCGCGGTGGCGGCGTGCTCGGTGAAGTTCTCCGCGAAGCGGGCGACGGCGTCGGAGACCGGCGCCTCGGAGTGCCGACGATAAATCTCCCAGCCGGGCCCGAAGGCGGGTACCAGCAGATCACGGACCGCGGGCATGTCAATGCTCGGAAACACCTGCAGTGCCGCCGTGTTCGACGGCTTCATCGACCATGCGTGCAGCCCGGCGAGTTGCGCGATGCACAGCCGGGCCCGTTCGATCGACAAGCCGGCGAGGTGGTCGGCGTTATCCCAGTCCCGCAGATCCTCCAGCACCAGCACGAAGTCGGCGGAGTCGTCGGCCATCCGCGCGACGTAGACGTGCGGGGTGTCCATGGGCGCGCGGCCGGCGATATCGCGATAGAACGCCAGCTCGCGCCGATACCCGCCGAGCAGCTCCATCGCTGCGCGGGCCTCGGATTGGGCCGCCAGCTTGGCGATCATCGTCGCTGGAACGCCGTCGCCGGTCAGGTGCAGGCGATACAGAAGCGACGAGAAGCCGCTGTCCTGGGCGATCTGTTCCGCGACGACCTCGGTGACGGTCGTACCCAGCGCGTCGCTGAGCCACTCCGGGTCGACAGCGTCGATGCCGGACGGCACCGCTGCCGTGGCTGAGGTCACCCCTGGCAACATAGTTGTCACCTGTTTAATATGCAAGGGTGCCTTCTCCTGCCCGCGGATTGACGCAACCGGAACGGGTCGAGACCTCCCGTCGCCGGCTGATGGAAGCCGCCGCCGAGCTGATCGTCGAGAAGGGCTGGGAGGCAACCACAGCTGCCGAGATCGGGCGGCGGGCGGGGTACAGCCGCACGATGGTGCACGCCCGCTTCGGCGGCAAGGAAGCCATCCTGGAGGACTTCCTGCATGAGTACGTGAGCAGACTGAGCCCGGAACTCAATCCGGGAGTTACCGGCATGGACCAGGTGCTCGCCCACATCGACCGCATCCGGGACCTGTACGCCCATGACCCCGACGTCCTGCGCGCGATGTTCGTCTCCAGTTTCGAGGCGATGAAGACGACCTCACCCCTGCGTCAACGGGTCAGCGACCAGCTGGCCGGCGGAATCGCCAACGTGGCTGATGGCTTGCGGAAAGGACAGCGGGACAAATCTGTTCGTCGAGATATCGATCTGGACCGGGCGGTCAGCGATATCACCGCCGTGTTCTTCGGCATCGCGTTCCTGTGGGTGGCGCTGCCCGCCGGTTTCGACCTCGACACCGAATTGGCGCACGCGCGCAGCCGAATCGTGCGGGACTATGGCGCCTGAGTCAGCTCACCCAGGAACTGCTCGGTCTGCTCCTGCACGCCACCCGAGAAAAGGTGCCCGACGTGCCCGCCGTCGTGCCAGTACAGCCGCCCGCCCCACCGCTCCTGCATGGCCAGCGCGCACTGCCGGTAGGCCATCTGGTCATGCCAGGCGCCGACGATCAGCCGTCGGTCCGGCGGCGGCAACGGCTCGAGGGCCAGTGGATCGATCACCGACGTCAGCTCCGCCACGATGTCGGATGCCATTGCCGCACCGGCGATATCGGCCACCGGACCCCACCGGTGCAGGTGCCGCGCGATCATCCCGTTGAGGCCGAGGATCGGTGTGTAGAGGGCCGCCGCGTCGACCCGCTCCTCCAGACCCGCGACCAGAGCGGCGACGGCACTGCCCAATGACAATCCGGACACCGCGATGGCAGTCGAGTCGGGCTCGATCCAGCCGATCACCGCACGCACCTCGGAGACGGCCCGCACCATCCCGGCGACGTTGGCGACCGGATCGGTGCCGGGGTAGGCCGGCCACCTATTTCGGCGGGGCCCGTGCCCCGGCTGAACGGGCATCGCCACGTTGAAGCCGAGCGTGCGGTGGATCCGGCCGATCCTGGCGACGACGATGTCCGACATTCCGCCCTGACCCGCGCCATGCACCCACACCAGCCACGGCCTGGGACCGTCGTCGTGGCGGAACAGCACCACCTCGGCGCTGGCCGGTCCGTCGTGCCCTTCGGCGGCCAGGGCCGGCACCAGATGCGGGTCGTGGTCATAGCTCATCCGCTCATAGGAGAGCACGCCAGCGTTCACCGGACGAATCCCGTTCACCTGCAATGGTTCCGGATCGCGATGCACACCGCTCACCCCAAGCGCGGCGAGTTCGCCAGCCGCCGCGGCGTACTCGTCGACCGGTCGGGCGAGCTTCGGCGGTGAGGACATCAGGGTCATACCGGTGACCACCAACTCGTCGAGCGCCACCTCGGCGACCTGGCGCATCCCGCGCCCGGACAGCGGATTCCAGTCGTCCGACTCCTGTAGGGCCGCCACCGACCGCGGCAGGACACCGCCGAGCTGGGTTGCCAGGCGATGCGCGTGGGAGCTCAGTCGCATCACGCCAGCTTGAACCCGACGTATCCGCCGTCCGCGATCTCGTCGCAGCGCCGCCGGTATTCGGGGATACCCGCCGTGTAACCCATGTACATCCGTTTCTTGCCGGGGACGTTGGCGCCGTTGTACCACGAGTTGCAGCTGGGATGCACCAGGACCGTCGGCGCCACGAGGGATGTGGTGTGCTCGATCCACTCCTGCTGGGCGTCCGGCAACGCCTCGATGGTCCGGTATCCGCCTCCCTTCAGGTAGTTGATGCAGTCACCGATCCATTCGATGTGCTGCTCCAGCGCGGTGACGAAATTCGTGGCTGCCGACGGACTTCCCGGACCCTGGACGATGAACAGGTTGGGGAAACCGGCGACCGCGAGGCCGAGGTAGGACACCGGACCGTCGGTGGCCCATACGTCGCGCAACACGACCCCACCCCGGCCCCGCACATCGATGCGGGTGAGCGCCCCCGTCATGGCGTCGAATCCGGTGGCGTAGATGATGACGTCGAGGTCGAAGTGCCGGTTGTCGGTGTCGATACCGTCTGCGGTGACCGCCCGGATCGGATCCTTGCGCAGATCGACCAGGGTGACGTTGTCGCGGTTGTAGGTCTCGTAGTAGCCCTGGTCGATGATCGGGCGCTTGCAGCCGAAGGGATGGCTCGGCACCAGCGCCGCCGCGGTCTCGGGATCGGTGACGATCCGCGCGATCGCCTCGCCGTACAACGCGGTGGCCATGCGGTTGGCCTCGATGTCGAAGAAGATGTCGCCCCAGTTGAGTGCGCCCATGACCCCGCGTTCCTCGACGGCCCGCAGTTGCTCTTCGGCAGTGGCCGATTTGATCGGCGGGCTGACCAGCATGTCGATCAGAACCGAGAACGCCGACAATCGTGCGGCACCGACCGGATGCTGGCGCTGGGCTTCGCGGATCTCGCCGTAGCGTGCCTTCATCTCGTCGAGTTCGCCGGGTTCGAAGGCCCGGACGTCCCACGGCAATGTGAACGCCGGGGACCGCTGGAAGACGAAGAGCTGCTCGGTATCCGCGGCGATCACCGGAATCATCTGTACGCCGGTCGAGCCGGTCCCGATGACACCCACCCGCTTACCACTCAGGTTCGCGCCACCCTCCGGCCAGCGGCTGGTGAACAACGACTCCCCGGCGAAGGTCTCCATTCCGGCGATGTCGGGTTGCAGCGGTACCGATAAGATGCCCGAGGCCGCGACGACAAACGGGGCGACGAACGTCTCGCCGGTGGCCGTCCGCAACGTCCAGGTCGCAGTGTCCTCGTCGAAGGTCATCGCGATGACCTCGTTGTTGAACCGGATATCGCGGCGAAGGTCGAGCCGATCGGCGACGAAGTTCAGGTATGCCTCGATCTCCGGCTGGGCCGGCATGGTCTCGGTCCAGACCCACTCCTGCTGGATCTCGTCGGAGAAGCTGTAGGAGTACTCGATGCTCTCGATATCGCAGCGGGCGCCGGGATAGCGGTTGAACAGCCAAGTACCACCGACCTTTTCGGCCTTCTCCAGCACCTGGACGCGCATCCCCAGCTGCCGCAGCCGGTGCAGCATGTACAGACCGGAGAACCCGGCCCCGATCACCAGCACATCAGCACTGTCCATCCACGGACCCTTCTCTTGCTCGCACGGCGGATGCTACTGTAACTATTACAGTATTGGAACCGGCCTGGCCGCCGGATCCCCGAAATCCTCAGGTGGGCGATGCGGTACACCCTGGAATATCCGAGCGAGCTCCCCACCGCACCCGACGATTTCCTGGAACCGGCCGTGATCCGCGATGTCGCGACCCGGGCCGAGGCCGCCGGGTTCTCCGCGATCGCGCTCAGTGAGCATCCGGCCCCCTCGCTGAAATGGCGGCGGGGCGGCGGCCACGACACCCTCGACCCGATCGCGGCGCTGAGCTTCATGGCTGCGGTGACCAGCGACATCAGGCTGATGACCAACCTCTACGTACTGCCGTTCCGGAATCCGTATCTGGCCGCCAAGTCCTTGACCAGCCTCGACATCCTGTCGGGCGGCCGGCTGATCGCCGGCGTGGGTGCGGGGTATCTGCGCTCGGAGTTCGCCGCGCTCGGCGTCGACGTAGAGAGCCGCGCCCGACTGCTCGACGAAGCGCTGTCGGCCCTGAGGTCGATCTGGACGGATCCCGAAACACCTGTCAGCGGAGAGGGATTCACAGCGACCGGTCCGATGTGGCTGCAGCCGCCGGTACAGCGGCCGCATCCGCCGATCTGGATCGGAGGCAATACCGCTGCGGCGATCCGCCGGGTAGTCCAGCACGGCAGCGGCTGGATGCCGCTGATCGCGCCCGCGGGCATGGCATCGGCGATCGGCACGGCCGCACTGGAGAACGCCGAGCAGTTCGGCGCACTGCTGCACCGGCTGCGCAACGCGCTCGCCGACGCCGGATGCGATCCGCTCTCCGTCGACGTCCAGGTGATCTGCCCGTGGATCGACCTCGACGACGACTCCTCGCTGCGGCAGGCTCAAGACGCGCTCGGCGAACTGGCCGGGCACGGTGCGAACTGGGCCGTCGCCCACGTCGAGGCGGCCACCCCACGGGAGGCCTGCGACTATCTCGACGCGTTCGGCGAGGCCGTCATCGCCGCCGATCTGGTCAGCTGAACCGCAGCAGGGTGCGGGTCAGATGCAGCGACGTGATCAGCCACCGGCCGTCGCGTTTCTCATACGTCTCGTGGTAGTGCCCGGCGCCGTGCAACCGCGTTCCGTCGCCGAAGAACAGCAGATCCTCCATCGCCCAGATGCCGGTCGCCGTGGTGTCCGACGTCAGGGTGAGCTCCGGGGTGTGACAGTGATGCACCGTCGCCACGCCTTCCAGAGTGCCGATCACCATGGGCACGAATTCGTCGACGCCATGGATCGGCGGCCCGGTCTGCGGGTCGGCGCCGCCGGTCGAGACGGAACCGTCCAACAACACCGTGAGATCGGGGGCGAAGACGCCCCGCCACGACTCGACATCCTTGGTGTCCAGGAAGCGGCAGTATCTCGCCTTGAGCTGGCGAATCGCCTCGAGTTCGTCGCTGCCGTCGACCATCGGACGCCTCCCATTCGCCTTGCCTGAAAGCACTACTGTAATACTCTTAGTAAGCCCTGAGTCCGAGGAGGATCCACGTGAAGGTTCCGTTCACCTGGAAGGTCACCGGCTGGTTCATGATCGGCTGGTCGGCAGAATACGCAGTCGGCGACGTCGCGTCGCTGCGTTACTTCGGCGAGGACCTCGTCATCTACCGCGATGCGTCCGGTGAACTGCACGTGCTGGAGGGCCACTGCAAGCACCTCGGTGCGCACATCGGGCACGGCGGCACCGTCGTCGGCGACTGCGTCGAGTGCCCGTTCCACGGCTGGCGGTGGGGACCCGACGGTGCCAACACCTACATCCCCTACCAACCGGACAAGCCCAACAAGGGTCTGCGCCTTCGCGCCTACCCGGTTCAGGAGCAGCATGGCTGCATCTTCATGTGGCACCATCCCGATGGCGAGCCACCGCGGTGGGAGCTGCCCGACATCTTCACCAAGTTCCCGCAGTTTCCCGTCGACCCGGACACCTACTACCGGCCCTACCCGGAGTTTTCCCGGTTCGCCGAGAACGAGCCGGTACATCCGCAGATCGTGGCCGAAAACGGCCCGGACAGTGCACATTTCCACTACGTCCACAAGGCGACGGTCACACCGGTGTGCCTGGAGTGGGAGGCGGTCGACGAAGAGTGGCGGTTCCTCACCGGCTGGCCGGATGCCCGCAGCGACGATCCCAACAAGATGGCGCTGCGCATCCACAGCCATTTCTCCGGCCTGGGCTTCGCGATCAGCGCGTTCGAGGGCTCGTCGAACCATCGGCTGATCTTCGCCTGCACACCCGTCGACGACGAGGTGTCCAACATGTTCTATTCGATCTGGTGGCCGCGGAAAGACGGTGACACCAGTGATATTCCACCCGCCGACGTCCGTGAGCGGGTGGAAAAGCAGTACCTCGGTACGGTGTGGGACGACCTCGAGATCTGGCGCTACCAGAAGTATGTCGAGCATCCCGCCCTGGCCAAGGTCGACGCCAAACCCTATATGGCGATGCGTAAATGGGCGCTGCAGTTCTACGATGTGTCGGCAGCGGCCCCGGTATGAAACCCGAACTCGTAGGCCCCGCTCACACCGCCATCGTCACCCAGGAATTGCAGGGTGCGGTCGTCGGGCCCGACGCCGGATTGGCGGCACTGGCCCGAGAGGCTGAGCGCGAGGCCCTGCCCAATATCGAACGGCTGTTGCCCGTGGCGCGCGCGGCCGGGGTGAAGGTGGTGCACTGCCTGGTGCAACGCCGGCCCGACGGACTCGGTTCCAATCACAATGCCAAGCTGTTCGCGATCGGCGCCAGCGGGGTGGACATCGCGCCGGGCAGCGCCGGCGCCACGTTGCTCCCCCAATTCGGCCCAGAACCAGCCGATCTCACGCTCAGCCGCTGGCACGGCCTCGGCCCGATGGGCGGAACCGACCTCGACGCGATCCTGCGCAATCTCGGCGTGACCACCATCGTGGCCGTCGGAGTGTCGTTGAACGTCGCAATTCCCAATCTGGTGATGGACGCCGTCAACGCCGCCTACCGCGTCGTGCTGCCGCGCGACGCGGTGGCCGGGGTGCCCCCCGAATACGGCGCGGCCATCATCGACAACACCCTGGCGCTGCTGGCCACCGTCACCACCACCGATGACCTGATCGCGGCCTGGACGTGACCGACAGCGTGCTCGCCGGGGCCGGCGCATTGACGGTGGCACTGTCGCCCCATCACCGATATACCGTCGTGTACGCTACTGTAATCATTACAGTAGGCCGCTAGCAGAGGGGTAGCCGTGGGAAGCCAGACCCAGGACGCCGCCGTCCCGCAACTGCCCGCCGACTACCTGCGCGATCCCTACCCGTTCTTCGCCGAGATGCGCCGTGGAGCGGGAATCTTCCGCGGCACCGTCATCGACCACTCCAAGACCCCCGAGTCACTCCGGCCCAAGAACGAGTACGCAGCCGTATCCTTCGACGCCGTCAACACGGTATTCCGCGACGGCAAGGCGTTCAACTCCAAGATCTACGACTCGACCATCGGCCTGTTCATCGGCCCGACCATCCTGGCGATGGAAGGCAAGGTGCACTGGGAGCATCGCAACCTGGTATCGGCGGCGTTCAAGTCGAAGTCGCTGTCCCGGTGGGAACCCGAGGTCGTCCGTCCCATCGTGAACGGACTCATCGACGAGCTGATCGACGAAGGCCACGCCGATCTGGTGAAGGCGTTCACCTTCGAGTTCCCCACCCGGGTCATCACCCGGCTGCTGGGGCTGCCCGAGGAGGATCTGCCCACCTTCCGGCGCCGGGCGGTCCAGCTGATCAGCTATGCGGTCAACTACGAGAAGGCATTTGAAGCCTCGGCAGCTCTCAAGGACTACTTCCTCGAACAGATCGACAAGCGCCGGTCCAAGCCGACCGAGGACATCATCGGCGACCTGGTGACCGCGGAAATCGACGGCGAGAAACTCACCGACGAGGCCATCTACTCGTTCCTGCGGCTGCTCCTGCCCGCCGGTCTGGAAACCACCTACCGCTCCTCGGGCAATCTGCTCTACCTGCTACTCACCCATCCCGAGCAGATGGCCGCGGTACAGGCCGATCGCGACCTCATCCGGCCCGCCATCGAGGAGGGGCTGCGTTTCGAAACGCCGCTGACCACCGTGCAACGATTCGCCACCGAAGACAGCGAGCTGGAAGGCGTTGCGATACCGGCCGGTTCGGTGGTCGACGTGTGCATCGGATCGGCGAACCGCGACGAAAGCCGTTGGGAAAGGCCCGAGGAGTTCGACATCTTCCGCAAGCACATGCCCCATATCTCGTTCGCCGCCGGTGAGCACACCTGTATGGGCCTGCACCTGGCGCGGATGGAGACCCGGGTCGCCGTGGAGTCATTGCTGGACCGGCTGAGCAACATCACGTTGCTCGATGAAGGAGACCCGCACATCCAGGGCCAGCCGTTCCGGTCGCCGACGTCATTGCCGGTGACCTTCGACGCCGTCCGCTAGCCCTTCCAGGGCTTGGCCTTCACGAATCCACCCGCGTCGATGCGCAACTGCGTCCCGGTGATATAGCGGGAGTCGTCGCTGGCCAGGAACACCACCGCGGCCGACACGTCGTAGGGTTCGATGTAGGGCACCGGCATCGCCTGCATCGCGGGAAACGACATTTCCGCGTCGTCGCGGGTCGGCGAGACCAGGTCGGGCCGGAACACCCGGTACATGCCCTCGTTGTGCAGCATGTCGGTGTTGACGTTGGTCGGATGCAGAGCATTGACCCGAATCATCCTTCTGGCCAACTGGATTGACAGGTCGTTGACGTATCGGGCGACCATCTGCTTGGCCAGACTGTACGCCGACCCGCCGGGGCCCTGGTTGGTGGCGCTACCCAACTGCGCGGCAAGGGAGCCAGTAGCGATAACCGAAGCGCCGTCGTTGAGGTGCGGCATGCTCGCCTGGATGACGTTGAACACCCCGACCAGGTCGGTGTCGATGGTGTCCGACCATGACTGCAGGGTCTGGCCCTTGCCCATCGGACAGATTCCGGCATTGGCGACCACGATGTCGAGGTGGCCCATCTCCTCGACCGCCTCGGCGATGGTCTGCCATACCGTGGCCCGTTCGCGGACGTCGACGATCGCGGTCAGGCATCGCGTCCCTTCCTTCTCCACCAGCAGTGCGGTCTCGTCCAGATCCTCGGGGCGCGACAACGGATACGTGTTGCCCTCGAGGTCGGCGCAGATGTCCAGGGCGATGACGTCCGCGCCTTCGGCCGCGAGCGCGATCGCATGCGAACGCCCCTGTCCCCGTGCGGCTCCCGACACCACGGCGACCTTGTTGTCCAACTTGCCCACGGGGGTCCTCTCAAGCCTTGCGTGGTGTACGGAACGCGACGGTCTTGGTTTCCAGATACTGGCCGAAGCCCTCGATTCCGCACTGCCGTCCGACACCGCTGTTCTTGTATCCCCCGAACGGCGCGTCCGCGCCGTAGAACATCCCGCCGTTGACCCCGATCGATCCGGTACGGATCCGCCGCGCGATGCCCATGCCCCGCTCGATCGAGCCGGACAGCACCGCCCCGGCAAGCCCGTAGGCGCTGTCGTTGGCGATGCGGACGGCGTCGTCGTCGTCGCGGAACGGCAGCACCACGAGCACCGGACCGAAGATCTCCTGCTGGGCGATCGCGGCCTTGCTGTCGACTCCGGTGATCACCGTCGGCGCGACGAAGTGCCCGCCGGCCAGGTAGTCCGGCAACCCGTCGAAACTCCCTCCCCCGACCAGGATTTCGGCGCCGTCGCGGCGAGCCTGGTCACACGCGTCCAGCACCCGCTGCTTCTGCTTGGCGCTGACGACGGGACCGACGAACGTTCCCGGCAACGCGGGATCTCCGACCGGCACGGCCTGGTACGCGGCGGTGATGGCCGCCAACGCCTCGGGGTAGAGCGATTCGTGGATCACCAGCCGGGTGGTGAGTGCGCAGGCCTGGCCGGCGTGCACGCACACCCCCACCGCGCCGCCGATGACATGCGCCGGATTGGCGTCGTCGAGCACGATCAGCGCCGACTTGCCACCCAGTTCCAGGAAGGTGCGTTTCATGGTGTCAGCGCCGTCGCGCACCAACTGCTTGCCGACCGCGGTGGACCCGGTGAACGACACCATGTCCACCCGGGGGTCGGTGGCCAGCAGCGCGGCGACCTCGTTGGACGGGGTGGGCACGACATTGAGGACGCCGGCGGGGATGTCGGTGCGCTCGGCGACGAGGCGACCGATGCGGGTGGCGTTCCACGGGGTGTTGGGGTCTGGTTTGAGGACGACGGTGTTGCCGGTGGCCAGGGCCGGTCCCAGCTTGTTGAGGATGACTTCGATCGGGTAGTTCGACGGGGTGATGGCCGCGACGACCCCGACCGGTTCCTTGACGACGGTGCGCACGTTGCGCTCACCGAACAGCCCGCCACCGTCCAACGTTCGCTCCCAGTCGAATTCGTCGATCAACCGGGACGGGTAGCGCAGCGATTCGGCCAGTGGCCACTCCAACTGGGCGTCGCCGGTGGACATCACTGGACAGCCGGCCTCGGCGACGAGTTCTTCGCGCAGGTCTTCTTTGTCGGACTCCAGGGCGGATTGCAGCTGGGCCAGGCAGCGCCTGCGCAGCTCGCGGTTGGTGGACCAGTCGGTGTCGTCGAACGCACGTCTTGCCGCGCCGATCGCGCGGTCCATATCCTCGGGTCCGGCGGCGGCGGTGACACCAAGGACTCGGCCGGTGGCCGGGCTCAGATTGTCGAATTCGGCACCGTCGGCGGCCGCGGTCAGTTTCCCGTCGATGAGCATCCGGGTCTCGGATCGCTGCGCCGCGCGCAAGCCGAGCTCCACGCTCGTGTCCTGTTCGGCCACCGATGCACCACCTTCTGTTCTGGGACGGTCAACTGTAAAGGTTACAGTAATTGCCTGCGGCGATGTTGGGCCGATTCTCTGGCCTGGGGCGGGCGGGGTATGAGAATGTGGTTACCACCGCCGGGCGAAAGGAGACGATCGTGATCAAGGTGATGGACGGCATCCGGGTATTGGAGGTCGCGCAGTTCACGTTCGTCCCGGCGGCCGGGGCGATCCTGGCCGACTGGGGCGCCGACGTCATCAAGGTCGAGCACCCGGTTCGCGGGGACACCCAGCGCGGGTTCATCAACATGGGCGGCTTCCAGCTCGACCCCAATCGTCACCCGCTGATCGAGCACCCCAACCGCGGCAAGCGCAGCGTCGGCATCGACGTGTCCACGCCCGACGGCCAGGAGGTGCTCTACGAGATCGCCAAGACGGCCGATGTCTTTCTGACCAACTACATGCCGCAGGCCCGGCAGAAGAACAAGTTCGACGTCGAGCACATCCGCGCGGTGAACCCGAACATCATCTACGCACGCGGCAGCGCCTACGGCGACAAGGGACCCGAACGCCTGGTGGGCGGCTTCGACGGCACGGCGTTCTGGACACGCAGCGGCATCGGACATGCCCTGACGCCCGAGGAGATCGGCGGTGCTCTGCCGCAAGGTATTCCAGCGTTCGGCGACTCGATCGGTGGGATGAACATCGCCGGCGGAATCTCCGCGGCGCTGTTCCATCGGGAGCGGACGGGGGAAGCGGTGGAGATCGACGTGTCGCTGTTGAGCACCGCGTGGTGGGCGGCCGGCGCCAGCGTCACTCAAGGCATGGAGACCGGGGAAACCATGCGGTCCCTGATGCCGGGCACCACCACGTCGGTCAACCCGTTCATGGCCAACTACCTGACCTCCGACGGCGGCACCATCAACCTGTGCATCGTCAGCCCGACCGGCTACATCCGCGACACGTGGGAGCACCTCGGATTGCCCGAGCTCGCCGACGACCCACGGTTCTCCGACGTGATGCCACTGATCCAGAATGCCGAAGCAGGTGTTCAACTCATCGCCGAGGCGATCGCCGCCAAGCCGTTCGAGTACTGGCGCCAGCATCTCAAGACGATGAAGGGCCAGTGGGCGCCGTTCCAGAGCCTCGTCGATCTGGCCACCGACGAGCAGGCCATCGCCAACGACATGATCGTCGAGGTGGAGGCCGCCGACGGTGGTGCGCCGTTCAAGGTGGTCCGCGGGCCGGTGCAGTTCAACCACGAGGCTTTGGAGACCACCCGCGCGCCGCAGGCCAGTGAGCATACCGAGATCGTGCTGATGGAGATCGGTCTGGACTGGGATCGGATCGAGGCGTTGAAGGAATCGGGCGCGATCGCCTGATTCAGACCGGATCGGCGGCCACCACATCGGAAACGCGCTCGACACGAACCGGCACACCGGTCAGCCATGCCATCCCCGACAACGACTCGACGTCCTCCGGCGCGCTCGACGTCAGTCTGTTGACGTTGGCGCCGCCGGCGCGATTCGCCAGCCGCCAGGTCCCGGTGCCCTGGTGTCCCCAGCCGTGAGGTACCGCGATCACACCGGTCATCAGATCCTTGGTGGTGTTCACCTCGACGGTGATCTCGCCGTACGGCGAAGACACCCGCACGACATCGCCGTCGGAGATACCCAGTCCGGCCGCATCGTCCACATGGATCAGTGCCCGTTGGCCCCGTTCGCCCCGCATCAACAGCGGCGAGTTGTGCATCCACGAGTTCTCCGAGCGCGGTTCGCGCATGCCGATCATCCGCAGCGGATACCCATTGGGATCGCCTCGGCGAACGAGCTTGTCGACTTCGGCGCCGATACCGGCGTGGGCGAGGCGAACACGGCGGGACAGGTAGGCCACCGAATTGCGCAGCACACCCGTGCGGATATGCGGCGCCACGACCACACCGTGCGGATGGTTCTCGGTCAGCCGTCGATGTGTCAGCCCCCCGCGACGCAGTCCGAACCGGTCGCCACCCTGCGACATCCGGATCAGGGCATCGATCATCATTCGTGGCTTGAGAGCTATCCCGAAGAGGCCCAACGCCTTCCGCGCGGCAGCCAGGGCGGCGAACGCAGGAACGCTGTGTGCCAGTCGGACCGTGAGATCCTCGACGATGTCCCACTCCGAACGGGCCTCGCCCGACGGCGCGACCACAGCCTCGGTGGCCTGCCGGAAGGGCGTCGCCTGGAAGGCCTGGAAGGTATACGGGAAGTCATCGCGTTCGTACATCGTGGTCACCGGCAGGATGTAGTCGCATCGTCCGGTTGTCTCGGTGACGTAGAAGTCAAGTGCCACAGATAGTTCCAGGGAGTCGAAGGCCGCTTCGAGTTCATCGCCGTTGGGTACCGACAACACGGGATTACCCGCCGAGACGAACATCGCCCTGATCTGCCTGTCACCGCCGGTGGTGATCTCCTTGGCCATCAGCGCGGCCGGTTCCATCGCGACGGCGATCGGGATCCCGCCGATCCGGGACCGCTTGCGATACGAGCGCCGCATCGCAAGGCCCATCATCGTGGCCTGCCAGCGCCCTCCGACGGTCTCCATCGAGCTGAACACCGACCCGCCGGGGGCATCGAGATTGCCCGCGACGAGGTTCACCGCGTCGATCAGGTAGGTGGTGAGTGTGCCGTAACGGCCTACGCAGGTACCGAGCCTGCCGTAGACGGCCGCCCGTGGTTCGCGCACCAGGTCCCGCGCCAGCGACCGGACAGTGTCCGCGTCGATGCCGGTGCGGGCGGCGGTGAACTCAGGGGTGAACGGCGCACACAGCGCCTTCAGCCAGTCGACGCCGTCGGCCTGCGCCGTCACCCTCGCGGTGTCGACGAGGTCATCGGCGAACATCACCTGCAGAAGTGACAGCAGCAGGAAAGAGTCGGTATCGGGCACGACGGGAAGCCATTCGAACGCCGCCGCCGTCTCCGTGCGACGAGGATCGACGATGACGACGCGCCCGCCCCGCTTGACGATATCGGTCATGCGGTCCTTGATCCGCGGCGCGGTCAGAAAACTACCGTGGGAGACAATGGGATTGGATCCCATCATGACCAGGAGATCGGTACGCGTCAGATCGGGGATCGGCACCGAGGTCGGTGCCCCGTAGAGCAGCTGGCTGGCGATCAGTCTGCTGTTGGTGTCCTGTGACGACGCCGTGAAGTAGTGGCCGTGCCGACCCAGGCCCTTGATGAACATCAACGCCGCGAAGGTGTGCGCGTAGCTGAACGCACCCGGGTTCCCCATATACCAGCCGACCGCCCCCGAGCCGTGGGCCTTCAGGATCGCAGCCAGCCGATCGGTGATATCCGACAGCGCCTCGTCCCAGCTCACGGGGACATAGCCGCTGGCAGACCCCTCCTCATCCCCGGGTCGCTTCGCTCCTGCCCGCCGGCGAAGCGGCGTGGTGACCCGGTCCGGATCGTTTTGGACCTCGGTGAACGCGATGCCCTTCTGGCAGGCGAAACCCGCCGAGAGCGGGTGTTCCTTGTCCGGCCGCAGGGCCGTCAGGCGGCCATCCTCGACGGTGGCCACCATGCCGCACAGCGGTTCGCAGATCCGGCAGAACGTGGTCTTGTGCTCGATGGTCGAAGCCACATAGGCCAAGATACTGTAAGTGTTACAGTTTGTTCGCTCATACGGCGATATCCCGGGAGGAAGACCATCGATGAACGATGTCGCCATCATCGGCGTCGGACTGCACCCGTTCGGCCGGTTCGAAGGTAAGACGGCCATGGAGATGGGGGTGGACGCCATCTTCGCCGCGGTCGCCGACGCCGGCATCGAGTGGAGGGACGTCCAGTTCGCCACCGGCGGCAGTTGGACGGTCGCCAACCCCGACGCCATCGTCGCGATGGTGGGGCTGACCGGGATCCCGTTCACCAACGTGTTCAACGCCTGCGCGACCGCCGCCAGTGCGGCCAAGGCGTGTGCGGACGGTATCCGGCTGGGCGACTATGACATCGGCATCGCGATCGGCTTGGACAAGCATCCCCGTGGCGCCTTCACCGAAGATCCCGCCCTGGTGGGGATGCCGCGGTGGTACGCCGAGAACGGTCAGTACCTGACCACCCAGTTCTTCGGCATGAAGGCCAACCGCTACATCCACGATCACGGTATCTCCGAGGAGACGCTGGCACGGGTGGCCAACAAGAACTTCCGAAACGGTGTGCTCAACCCGAACGCTTTCCGCCGCAAGGAGATCTCCGTCGAGGACATCATGGCCTCACCTGTGCTGAACTACCCGCTGCGGCAGTACATGTTCTGTGCGCCCGACGAGGGGGCGGCCGCCGTGGTGATGTGCCGCGCCGACATCGCGCATCGCTACACATCCAAGCCGGTCTACCTGAAGGCCGTCGAGGTTCGCACTCGGCGATACGGCGCCTACGAGGTCAATACGACCTTCGGCCCGGTCGCCGAGGATGTCGCACCGACCGTCCATGCGGCCCGCGCTGCTTTCGAAAAGGCCGGTGTGTCACCGCAGGATGTCGACGTCATCCAGCTGCAGGACACCGACGCCGGTGCCGAGATCATTCACATGGCCGAATGCGGATTCTGCGCAGACGGCGATCAGGAGCGTCTGCTGGCCGACGGCGAAACCGAGATCAATGGATCCATGCCGATCAACACCGACGGCGGCCTGATCGCCAATGGCGAGCCGATCGGCGCCTCCGGGCTCCGGCAGATCCACGAGATCGTCCGTCAGCTGCGCGGCGAAGCCGGTGATCGCCAGGTCCCCGGTGAACCGAAGGTCGGCTTCACTCAGCTCTACGGTGCCCCTGGGACCGCGGCCGCGACCGTCCTCACTCTCTGAGTACATGGGCGTTCTCGACGGCATCCGGGTGCTCGACTACGGCCGGTTCATCGCCGCACCCTGGTGCAGTGCGCTGCTGGCCGACATGGGCGCCGACGTCCTGCGCGTCGAGAAACGCGAAGGCGGCGAGGACCGGTGGGTGCAGTCGGTTACCGACGGTGGCGAAGGCGGCACCTTCCTGCAGTGCAACCGCAACAAGCGTTCGCTGACCCTCGACTCGACAACCCCCGAAGGCGCCGACATCACCCGGCGGCTGGTGGCGCGGTCCGACATCGTCATCGCCAACATGCCCGCGGCCGGTATGCGGGCCAGCGGCCTCGACTACGACTCGCTGCGCGCCGTCAGACCCGACGTCATCCTGGCCAGCGCCACCGCGTACGGCGAGGGTGGCCCCTACAGCGACCGCATCGGATTCGACGGTGCCGGTCAGGTGATGTCCGGCGCAGTCTACCGCCAGGGCCTGCCCGAGCTGCCGATCCGAACCGTGGTCCCCCAAGCCGACTTCGGCACGGCACTCACGCTGACCATCGGGGTCATGATGGCCTTGTATCACCGCAGCCAGACCGGGCAGGGCCAGCACGTCGAAGGTGCCTTGCTGCCAACGGCATTGATGCTGTCCAACGCCTTCCTCATCGAGCGCGCGCTGCTCGGAGTCGACAAGCCCCGGGCGGGCAACCGTGGCACCTCGGTCGCTCCGTGTGACCTGTACCAGGTCTCCGACGGCTGGGTCCTGCTCCAGATCGCCGGTCAGCCGATGTTCAAACGGTGGTGCCGGCTGATCGGCCGCGAGGACCTGTTCGACGATCCGCGGTTCGCCGACGACGACTCCCGTTGGGAGCACGGTGACATCCTCAACGACCTGATGCAGCAATGGTGCACCGGCAAGACCAAAGCCGAAGCGCTCGAACGGCTGGAGGCGGCGAAACTTCCAGCGGCTCCGCTGAATTCCCCCCAAGAGGTTCTCGATGACCCGCATGTGCAGGCGATGGGCTACCTCAAACGCGTACCGTTTCCCGGTGCCTCTCGACCTGTCCCCCTCATCGAGACACCATTCCGGTTGTCAGCGACACCGGGCTCGATCCGGCGGCGCGCTCCGCTACTGGGCGAGCATACCGACGAGGTACTTGCCGAAATCGGTTACAGTACAGCAGAGATCGCCGATCTACGACGTGGCGGCATCGTCTAGTACCTTCACCGGCACGTTGCTCCAGCCCGCGACGTTCTGCATGTTCACCCGCATGCAACCGCTCAAGTCGACCTCGTAGCGGGGCATGAAGTCCAGCATCTTGTCCAGTGCGATGGCGCTTTCCAACCGCGCCAGGGCCGCACCCAGACAACTGTGAATTCCGTAGCCCAGGCCCAGGTTCTGGGCCTGGCTACGGTCCCGGTCGATGTCGAATCGGTCCGGCTCGTCCCACGCCCGCTCGTCGCGGTTGGCGGATCCACCGACCAGGAAGACCGGCTTGCCGGCCGGAATGGTGACGCCGTGCAGGGTGATGTCGCGCAGCGAGCAGCGCACGTTGTACTGGGCCGGGGCCTCATAGCGCAGCAGTTCTTCGACGGCCAGCGGGATCTTGCTGCGGTCGTCCTGCAGCAGCGCCCACTGGTCGGGGTTCTGCGCGAAGACCACAGCCGCATTACCGATGAGCTTGGTCACCGTCTCCGCGCCCGCACCGCCCAACAGCGTGGCGAATTCGGTGATCTCGATGTTGTCCAGCGGTTCCATCTGGCCGTTGTCCCGTTCGATCTCGGCACAGATGAGCTTGCTCAGCAGGTCGTCACCGAGGTTCTCCCGGCGCTGCTTGACCAGACGGAAATAGTAGATCGCCATGTCGACGGCGGCCTTCTGGCCCGCCTCGGTCATCTCGACGTCGCCGTTCTCGCGGTGCAGCAGTTCGTCGATCCACAACCGGACCTGCTGGCGGTCGTCGACGGGCACACCCTGCAGGCTGGTCATGACGTCGACCGGGAACAACGCCGAGAACTCCTGCACGAAGTCGAATCCCGCCGGATCGACGGCGGACAGATGCTTATCGACCAGTTCGACCACCAGGGCGCGCTGCGCTTCGATCGCCCGGGGGGTGAAGACCTTGTTCAGCAGGCTGCGCATCCGCCGATGCGCGGGCGGGTCCATCGCGATGATCGACCCGTGTTTGGTCACCTCACCCTTGCGGACCTGACCGAGGTCGACGCCGTACGCCGAGGAAAACGTTTCGAAGTCCTTGAACGCCACGGCAACATCGTCGTGCCGGGTCAGCGCGTAGAAGTCGTACTCCCAACTGTAATAGACGGGGGCCTCGTCACGCATCCGGCGGTAGGTCTCATAGGGACTGACGAAGAAGTCATCCGAGAACGGATCGAAGACAACGGGAGGCGTCATTTTTTTGTCGGCACTTTGGCGGCCGGCGGGGAATAGTTCGGCTTGCCCAGCCCCAGGACGTGCTGAGCGATCATATTGCGGAACACCTCGAGTGTGCCGCCGTAGATGCCGAAAAGCGGTGCGAATCGAAACGCGTACTCGGATGCGCCGTTGTCGGCCGCACCGTCGGCGTCGACGGGCAACACCGAGGCGGCGCCGGCGATATCCATCAGTTCGGGCGCGATGTCACGCATCGTCTGTGCCTGCGCCACCCGTCCAAAAATGCTTGGCGTGGAAAGGGATGCCTCCAAACGCGCCGCGCTGCGGCCAAGACGGTAGGCGACCGCACCATCGTCGACCAGCCGGGTTCCTGCGGCGTCAGGCAGCCCGACCCTGGTGGCGACGGCATCGACCGCCGCTGCCATGACACCGGCCTGATGCGCCATGATCGACACATCGGCTAGCCCGTCCGGCTCGGTGGCGACCGCACCGTGTTCGGCGTCCAGCGGTCCGCGCAGGACGGTCCAGCCACCGTTGGCCTCCCCGAGCAAATACTTCTCTGACACCCGGACATCGGTGTAGTACACGATGTTCGTGCGGTCACCATCGACGGTGCGGATGCCCTGGATCTCGATGCCCGGGGTGTCCAGTGGCACCAGAAACATGCTCAGACTCTTGTGTTTTGGTGCATCCGGGTCGGAGTTGGTCAGCAGGAACACGTACTGGCAGTTGTGGGCGCCGGTGGTGAACATCTTCGATCCATTAATGACCCAGTGATCGCCGTCTCGGACGGCGCGGGTCTTGCAGGTCGCCACGTCCGAGCCGCCCTCGGGCTCGGTGTAGCCCAGACACATCCGCGCCGTGCCGTCGAAAACTCTCGGCAACACCTCGTCGACCAGTTCTGGTTTGCCGAAGGCGGCGACCGCTCGGGCGACCATCACGGTGGTACCCCAGGTCACCCACGGCACATGAGCGCGGCGACGCTCGAGGTCCCAGATCCGGCGGCGCACGCGATTGAATCCGCTGTCAGTCCCCGATTTGAATTCCGCCTCCAGGAAACCACGGGCACCGAGGGCCAGGTGCACACCCTCGTCGAAGTTGTCGCCGGTCTGCCGGTCCCGAAGCCGGACCTCGTCGGTCACCAACTCGGACAGGAATGCCCGCAGCTCCCGTTGGAAAGCAGCGTCATCAGGGCTCAGGTCGACTTCAGAGAAATCCATGGCTCCTCTTGTCACAGGGCTCGGTGAGGGGTTTCGCCGAGGCTGTAACTACAGTCTCGGCGGCAGGGGGTCCCCCGCTAGGACGGGACCACCAGCTCCGGTGGGTTGACCGCTGCGGGGTCCGGGTTGGCCAGCGGCAGACCCATGAAGCGGCGGGCATTGTCGCCCATGAAGTCGTAGGTTCTCCGCTCGTCCATGCCTTCGGCGTATTTCCAGAAACCACGCGGCTCGGCGAGCCCTTCCGGATGCGGATAGTCAGATCCGAACAGCACCCGGTCCCAGCCGACGGTGTTCACCACATCCGACACACTGCCCTCCCAGAACGGGCTGACCCAGATATTGCGCCGGAACACGTCATGGGGGTGCTCCGGGAAATTCTGCGGCATCTTCTTGTACAGATCCTCGAAGTCGTTGAACAGCGGGAATATCCACGAGCTGCCGTTCTCCACGCTGGCGATGCGCAACCGTGGGAACCGGGTCAGCGTCCCATGGCAGATGAGGCTGGTGATCATGTCGGCGATCTCGCGGTGACCCAACACCATCCACCGAAATGCGCTCATCGCCATGAAGTTCTGCGTGTGTGGCGGCTCCCACCTGCCGACGTATTCGTCCAGCGGCGGGTAACTGGCGTGCAGGACGATCGGCAGGCCGGCGGCCTCGACATCGCGCCAGAAGGGATCGAACTCCGGCAGCGCAGGCGATCGCCACCCGTGCACCCCGCGGACCGGGCTGGGCTTGATCAACGCGACCTTCGCTCCCGCGGACAGGATGTATTCGAGTTCGGCTTGCGCACCGTCGACTTCGGAAAGGTTGATGATCGGCGTGGAGAACAACCGGTTATCGTAGACGAAGGACCAGTGCTCGGCCATCCACTGGTTCAGCGCGTGGATGATGGCCAGTGTCAACTCCGGGTCGTCGGCAGAGGAATGCTCGACGAGACTGGCCAGCGTCGGGTAGTTCAGCGCCTCGAGGACACCTTGACGTTCGAGCTCGGCGATCCGATCCGCCGGGTCCTTGGTCGCCTTCGGCGCTTCGATTGCCGCGCCCTGCATTTCGCGCAGGGTCAGGCCTTCGGTGTTCTCCCCCGCGAAGAACTTCTCGTGCGCACCCGGCGCGGCGACCCGCTCGAACGTCGGGTTCGGGATGAAGTCACTGACCCGGTTGTTGATCACGATCCGGGTCTGCCGGCCGATCTGCGCGTACTGCACCGCATAGCGATAACGTTCGGGCAGGTAGCGGGTCAGCGCATCGGGAGTCTCGTACATGTGCTGATCGGCATCGAAGATCGGCACATCGGTGAGTTGCGTTGCGGTCATGACGCCTTCTTCGCCTGGGGTGCGTAGGCCGGCTTGCCCAGCCCGAGAACGTGTTGACCGATCATGTTGCGGAACACCTCCAGCGTTCCGCCGTAGATGCCCGACAGCGGCGCGAAGCGGTACACGTACTCCGAGGCCCCGTCATCGGCCGCGCCCTCGGTCTCCACCGGAAGCGCCGCGGCGGCACCCATGACATCCATCAGGTCCGGGGCGATATCGCGCATGGTCTGTGCGATCGCCACCCGGCCGTACAAGCTCGACGAGCTCAGCGCAACCTCCAGCCGTGCTGCGCTCCGCCCGAGACGATACGCCACCGCACCGTCGTCGACCGGGCGCCTTCCGTCCGGAGCCGTTCGGCTGGCACGCGCAGCCACCTTGTCGACCGCGGTGGCCATGAAATTGGCCTGGTGCATCATGATCGACACGTCGGCCAACCCGTCGTCGGCGGCAGCCACCGCGCCGTGCTCGACGTTGAGCGGTTCACGCAGCACCGTCCAGCCGTCGTTGACCTCGCCGAGCCGGTACTTGTCGTCCACCCGGACATCGCTGTAGTAGACGATGTTCGTCCGGTCGCCGTCCACCGTCCGGATGCCCTGGATCTCGATGCCCGGAGTGTCCAGCGGGACGAGAAACATGGTCAGGCTCTGGTGCTTACGTGCCTCCGAGTTGGTATTGGTGATCAGGAAGACGTACTGGCAGTTGTGGGCGCCGGTGGTGAACATCTTGGACCCATTGATAATCCAAGTTGAACCATCCGCTTCCCGCACCGCGCGGGTCTTGCAGGTTGCCACATCCGAGCCGCCCTCGGGTTCGGTGTAGCCCAGGCACAGCCGTACGTGCCCGCTGAACACCCCCGGCAGCACTTCATCTTTGAGCTCTTGGGACCCGAAGGTGTCTACCGAGCGCGCCACCATCGCGGTGGTGCCCCAGGTGACCCACGGAACGTGGAAGCGCCGCTTCTCGAGCTCCCAGATGCGCCGGCGCACCCTGGTGAATCCGCCCGCGGATTCCGGCTTCCACTCGGCCTCGAGGTATCCGGCCGCACCCAGTGCCAGGTGCACGCCCTCATGGAAGTTGTCACCCGTCTCCCGGTCCTGCCGGATCACCTCGTCGGTGATGTGAGTCGTCAGGAAGCCGCGGACCTCGTCGAGGAAGCCCTGATCCTCGGCGTCGAGTTCGACGCGTGTGAAATCCATTCTGGTTTCCTCCTAGGCGCTTTCGCGGTCGGCCAGGATGTGGGCGATCTGCTTGGCGCTGGCACCGGGATCGCCGCCGGCCAGCGGCCAGCCCCTGGCACGCACCAGGTAGGCGGTGGCGGCGGCTTCCGACGACACCCCGAGACCACCCTGGATGTGCACGGCCATCGTGGCCGCCTTGGCGGCTTCCTCGGCCATGAAGACGAACGCGGACGGGGCCAGTTCGGGGCGCGCGTCGGGCTCGTTGTCCAGGAACCAGGCCGCCCGCCGGGCCAGGTTGCGTCCACCTTCGACGGTGATCACCATGTTGGCCAACGGGTGCGAGATCGCCTGCAGCGTGGAGATGGGTACGCCCAGGGTGTAGCGCGACTTGGCGAATTCGGCGGCGATGGTCATCGTCTCCTCGACCAGACCGACCAGCGCGGCCGCGGTCAGAAGCCGCCACTCGTCCAGCGCCCGGGCATATCTGGCGAGCGCCTCTTCGCCGCTGGCCAGGACCGTTCGGCCGTCTGCGGCAGCGGGATCAACCCAGGCCATCGGGAGTTTGCCGATATTGTCGACCCTCGCCGGGCGGGTTCCGAAGGTCAGTGCAACGACCTCATCGCCGTCGCGGGCGATGATCTGATCGGCGATGGAACCGGCCGCAATCAGCCGTACTCCGGGCGAGCTGTCCAGGGCCGTGTCCAGGGCGGCGATCTGGTTTCCGCTCATGACCTCGTTGGTGAGCGCTCCCAGGGACGCCAGCAGACGCGCGGCGCAGACATGGTCGATCCACGGCACCGGCGCGACGCAGCGCCCGAGTTCCTCGGCCACCAGGGTGAGATCCACCAGGGTGGCGCCGTCACCGCCGGCCGCCTCAGGCACCGCCATGGTGGTCGCGCCCATGGCGCACAGGCGTTCCCACAGGCTCTTGTCGAAACCAGTGGCCTCGGCGGCCCGCACGGTGTCGATGGGGCTGTGGGTCTTGAAGAACTGCCGGTAGGCGGTCTGCAGATCCTTGTGGTCCTCGGTGAGGCTGTAGTCGAGCCTGCGCAGTTCGTAACGGTCCATTCAGCGCTCCCTGAAGAAGAATTCGTCGGCGTTGTTGTAGAGGTAGTTGTCCAGGACCTCGGGCGGCAGATCCAGCGCCTCGGCCTCCGGCACGACGCGGTGCATTTTCAGCACCGGCCAGTCCGACCCGAACATCACCTTGTTGGGTCCGCGGGTGCGCATGTAGTGAAGCAGGCTGTCCGGCAGCCTCTTCGGTGACCAGGCCGAGGTCATCAGATGCAGGTTCTGGTACTTGATCATCAATCGGATCGCGACATCCCACCACGGATCGGCGCCGTGGATCATGCACAACCGCAGCTCGGGGAAGCGCACACACACCCGGTCCAGGTGGATCGGATTCTGCGCCTCACCGGGGATCGGTGGGCCGGGGAGTCCAGTGTTGAGGCACAGCGGCAGGTCGAGCTCGGCGCATTTGGCGTAGAGCGGGTAGTAGACCGCGTCGCTGGGCGGGTACATGCCATCGCCCCAGAAGCTCGGCCCCACAGCGGCATACACCACCGGTAGGTCGGTGGCGATCGCGGTCAGCTCCCGGAGGGTGGGCATCGGCTTGAGCAGATTGAGCCCACCCATCGCCAATGCAAACCGGTCCGGGCGGGCCTGCGCGAACTTGCGCGCCGTGACGTGCGGCTTGACGATGTTGTCCATCAGGACGGCCTTGCGCACACCCTGGGCGTCCATCTCTTCGAGCAGCTCGGCCATGTCCACCGGGGCGAACATCGACGCCGGCCCCTTGAAGTAGTCATCGCGAACCTTGAGCATCCACGTCGGCTGCTGCTCGGCCTCACCGAAGTGGACGTTGACCAGACCGTCAATCACGTTGCGTGTCACGACAGCGAAACCTTGCTACTGGCAGTTTCCTTCGCCCAGCGGTAGTCGGCCTTGCCGTTACCGAGGCGCTTGATCTGTTCGACGACGATGAACTCCTTCGGTGCCTTGTAGCGGGCCAGCTGTGCGGTGCAGTGCTCGCGCAACGCGTCGTGCGAAACCTCGTCCTGCAGCGCGACGAGCGCCACGATCTCTTGCCCCCACCTCTCGCTGGGCCGGCCCACCACCAGAGCGTCGGCGACGCCGGGATAGATCCGCACCACCTCTTCGACCTCTTCGACAAAGACCTTCTCCCCGCCGGTGTTGACCACCAGGGAATCCCGGCCGAACAGGCGCAGCGTTCCGTCCGGGGCCAGCGAACCACGATCGCCGGAGATCACCACCCGCGCACCGTCGACCTCGGGGAACGTCTTCTGCGTCGCGGCCGCGTCGTCGAAATAGCCCAGCGGGATCCGCCCGGCGCGCGCCACCCAGCCGACCTGGTCCTCACCGGCGTCCAGGAAGCGGCTGTAGTCTTCGGCGAGAACCATGGCACCCTCACGTAATTCGAAGGTGTCCTTGTGTTCACCGCGCATACTGCGGCCGAACCCGACGTTGCCGGTCTCCGACGACCCGTAACCGTTGATCAGGATGATGTTGGGCAGTAGTTCCAGTAGTGCGTGCTGATGCTTGGGGTTGGTCGCCGCCCCACCGGTCGCCAACGCGAACAACGAGGACAGGTCGTAGTCACCGCGCTGCAACTCCTCGACGAGCGGCGCCGCATAGGCGTCGCCGACCATCGTCATCATGCCGACCTTCTCGCGCTGCGCGGTGGACAGCACCCGTTGCGCGTCGAACTTCGGCGAGTCGTAGAGCACGACTGTCTGCCCGTTGAGCACCGCCGCGAACGCCGTCCACATCCCGGCCGCGTGCATCAGCGGCGACACCGCGAACCACGGTGCCCCCGGCGTACCCAACTTGTCGTGGATCTCGGACACCGACTCGTGGTCGGCACCGTTCATGGAGATGGCGTAGGTGTCGGCTTGCCGCCACATCACCCCCTTGGGGCGTCCCGTCGTCCCCCCGGTGCAGATCATCATCACGTCGTCCGGCGACGGGGTGATTCCCTGGTCCTGATCACCTTGTGCCAGAGCGTCTTCCAGATCGATCGCGCCGGGCAGATCGGGTGCGTCGCTGCCGTCGTCGATCGACAGCAGCAGCTCGGCGCTGCGGGGCGGCAGCACGTCGGCGAATTTCGCGCCGAGCGACCGGTGGTAGATGACCCCGCGGGGCTTGACGTAGTCGAGCAGCTCGGCGACTTCACGCGGTGTGTAGTGATGGTTGACGTTGACCGGCACAGCCCGGGCTTTGAGACACCCGATGACCATGTCCGGGTACAGGTCGTTGTGCATGATGAGTGCGATCCGATCCTGACCGCACTCCCAGTTCCGCAGCTCGTGGCGCTCGCGGTGGGCACCGAAACCCCTGCCCGCCAGGAAATTCGCCAGCCGACGGGTGCGGTCCGCCGAATCGGCGTAGGTGCTGACGCGGTCCCCGCAGATCGTCATCGGCCGATCGGGGATCACCTCGGCGATGGCGTCGAGCACTGCACCGATCGTCCATTCGGGCATACTCAGGCCGCCGATGCGACCGAGACGCCCAGGAGATCCAACGCGTTGTCCCGCATGACCTTTCGGGTGTCGGTGACACTGAACTCCGGGAACTGGGGAATATCGGCGGTGAACGACATCGGGTCTGCCAGACCCTCGCCGTGCGGCCAGTCAGAGCCGAACAGGATCTTGTCCACACCGATCGTGTCGGCCAGCAACTTCACATCGTCCTCGTAGTACGGGGCGATCCAGACATTGTTCTTCAGCTGCTCGACCGGGTCTTCCTTGTAGTGGTAGGGCGCGTTGTTGGCCGATTTCTTCAGCCGCTTGATCAAGCGATAGACGAAGTACGAGCCGTTCTCGATGCTGGCGACCTTCAGTTTCGGGTGCCGGGTGAAGACCTGGTGCACGATCATCGATGCCATCGAGTCGTGGATGGCACGATCGTCCATCAGCACGCTGTCAAGCGGATCCCGTTTCCCGAAGCCCTCAAAGGTCCCGGTGCCGCCCCACAGCGCCGAGATCGCCAGATAGCCACTGTCGGAGAGATGGAAGACCACCGGCACGCCGGCCTCGGCCAGGCGGGCCCACACCGGGTCGTGCACCGGGTCGCCCAGTGAACGCGGCTTGACCCGCCCCGGCACCGGCGCCGGCCGCACACAGACGATCTTGGCACCCCGGCTCAGCACGAACTCGACTTCGGCCACCGCTGCGTCGGGGTCGGCCAGCGAAATGATCGGCGCCGAGAGGAACCTATGGTCGGGCCGATCGAACCCCCAGTCCTCGTCGAGCCAGAGGTTGAAGGCGTGCACCGAGGCGGTGGTCGCTTCGATGTCGTGTTTGAGAGCCTCTTCGACACCGCACGCGAAAGTCGGCAGCATGAATACGCTTTCGAGGTTCTGCTTGTCGAGGATCTTCACCCGGGCGTCGCGGTTCTGATACTCCGGGTGATCGGCCAACCGGTCGACCTTCATCAGCGATGCCGGGTCGACGCCCTCGGGGATCTCACCCCGGAACAACAGGTCCAGGCAGCCCGGCTCGATGATCGGGTCGAAGGTCGGGTTGGGGATGAACTGGTTGATGACACCACCCATGACGGCGAAGGTGCGCTTGCCCTCGGTGAGCATCTGCACGCCACGGCGTTTGAACTCCTTGGGCAGATGCCGGGTAAACGAGTCGAGCGGCTCGTAGTAGTGGTTGTCGACGTCAATTGCCTTGTAGTCCAGAGTCATCAGTGTCGTCCTCTCAGCTCATGTCCGGGGAGGGAAGTTCGGTGGCCGCTTCTCGAAGAACGCGGTGATGCCCTCGATGAAGTCGGGGCGTTGCATGGATTCGTGCATGAGCGTCTCGGCCCGCTGGCTGGCGTCGGCGGCTTCGCGCAGCGCGTCGCCGTAGACCTGCCGTTTGATGACGGCCAGTGAGCTGGGTGCGCAATTGGCGGCGATGTCCGCGGCGTATTCCACCGTTCGACCCAGCAGCTCCTCGGGGGCGACGACTTCTTTGACCATGCCGAGTGCGAATGCTTCCTCGGCGTAGAACACCCGTCCGCTCATCAGCAGATCCAGTGCCGCTCCCCAGCCGATGACCTTCGGCAGGATCCACGAGATGCCGTACTCAGCGATCAGCCCGCGGCGGACGAACGATGTGGTGAACTTGGCGCCGGCCGCGGCGAAGCGGATGTCGCACATCAATGCCTGCGTCAGCCCGATGCCGGCGCACGCTCCGTTGATCGCGGCGATGACGGGCTTGTTGACGGTCGTGACGAACAGCGGATGCCGCTCCCCCACCATCTTGGTCAGGTCGGCCTCGCCCGCACTGTCGACGCTGGCCGAGCTGATCGACGAGAGGTCGCCCATGTCGGCGCCGGCGCAGAAGGCGCGCCCCGATCCGGTCACTACGATCGCGCGGACATCGGGGTCGGCTTCGGCGGCGTCCATGCCGGCATAGAACCCGGCGGCCAGCCCGCCGCCCCAGCCGTTCATCCGCTCGGGCCGGTTGAATGTCACGACCGCGACGCCGCTATCGAGGACCTCGTAGAGAACGGGCTGGGCCGCAGCGGAATTCGCGGGGACATCAGCTTGGGTGTCGGTCACCTACGCTACCTCCAGGAATGGCGCGCCGGCCTGTGTATAGGTCCATACTGTACACCTCTCGGTATCCCCTTCCGCAATCAGCCCGCGATGAGGCCGAGGCGCTGGTAGGCCTGCTGTATCTGGGCCTTTCCAGCCTCGGGCAATTCGGTCTGCGGCGGGCGCGAATGCGGATAGTCGCCGATCGGCAATCCGAGCAGCGAGGCGGCGTATTTGAAGGCGCCACCCCAGTGGGTGAAGTAGTCGGGGCGGCCCGGATAGCAGGTGAACCACGAGCCCATGTCGATGCCCCACTGGTCCAGTCCGGACTTCTCCGCGTAGTCCATGGCTTCGATGAGTTTGTCGGCCCAGACCAGCTCCCAGTATTCGGAGATGATCGGCCGTTGCGGTGTCTCGTTCAGATAGGCCGCGGTGCCCAGCTGCGCGGGGCCGACGATCCCCGCGCGCAACCACCCCGCGCGGTAAACCGTGAGATCGCACTCCCAAATCACCAACCCCGGCGCCAGCTCGTGCAGCATTCGGCTGTTCCCGGGGCGGAACGCGCCCTCCTTCGTCGCGCACACCGCGGGGATTTCGGCGTAGATCCGGGCCCCCTCCGCTGGTGTCAGCACGTAGCCGGACGACGGCGAGTTGAACATGCCGAGCGCGATATCGGTCCGGTCGGCGATGTAGCGAAAGAAGCGCAGCACCCCTTCCCCGCCATGGGTCTCCATCATCGGCGTCTGGATATAGGCGATGTCGGCGCCTGCCTGCTGTGCGTGCGCAGTGAGCTCGAGACAGTCCTTGGCAGCCGTCGCCGCGGTACAGGCCTGGATGACCAGGTCGGGGTTGATCCGCCGGCCCTCCTCGATTGCGATCTCCAGCAACCGCTTTCGCTCGGGAAGAGTCAATGACCAGAATTCGGCGATGCCGCTGGTACACCACAGCATCGGGTGCCTGAGTTCACCGACGCAGTACCGCACCAGGGTACGGTAGGCATCCCAGTCGATATCGTCGCCGTCGATGCCGCAGAACGGTGTGTAGAGGCTGTTGCCGATTCCACGCAGGGTCGTGCGGGCCCATTCCCGGGCGTCGCGCGCTGTGGCCATCGCTACTCCTTGGTTGGGTTTCAGATTCAGGTGAAATCTGAACCGCCGTCGACATTGATATTGGCTCCGGTCATGTACGAGTTGCGCTTCGACGCGAGGAAGGCGACGACCGGGCCGATCTCCTCGGGCAGTCCGGCCCGCGGCAGATGAGCGGGGTGGCCGAAATGCTCATCGATCGCGGACATCAACGCGTAGGGGTCAGATCCGTCGACGCCGACGGACTCAGCCCAGCCGGTCAGGGCTTCGGAGGCGATGCTGCCCGGCGACACGACATTGACCAGGATTTCGTCGGGCGCCAGGAATAGCGACAGGTTCTTCGAGACGCTGGTGACCATCGCCTTGGCCGCCGTGTACGCCGACAACCGTGCACTCTGTCGTTGTGTCGACTGGGCCGAGAAGTTGACGATGCGCGCCCATTCGGCACGCCGCAGCAACGGCAGTGCCGCACGCACGCACCGCACCATGCCCATCGCACCCTCATCGATGGCCGCGCGCCATTGATCGTCGGTCAGGTCGTCGAAAGTCCCTTGCACACTTGGCCCGACGGCATTGACGAGGATGTTGAGCTCACCACCCCACCGGTCGCCGATCTGATCGAACGCCCGTTGCACCTGGGCATCGTCGCCGGTGTCGGCCACCACACCGAGCGCATCCGGGCTACCCCGCCCGGTCAACTCCTCGGCCGCGGCCTCGAGCACCGCCGCCGTGCGGCCCACGAGCCCGATCCGGGCGCCGTCGTCGGCGAGGCAGCGCGCGGCGGCCAGCCCCATTCCGCGACCACCTCCGACAACGACGGCGGTGGCATCACCGAGTCCGAGATCCACCGTCGGCCGAACTCAGGTCCCGGTCCAGTTCGGCGCACGCTTCTCGGCGAACGCGACGGCGCCTTCACGGGCATCGTTGGAGGAGAAGACCGGGATGATGAGTTCCATCTGCTTCTTCCACATCTCGGCCTGGCTCCAGTCCGCGGACTGGATCAGCACATCCTTGGTCGCGGCGATGGCCAGCGGGCCGTTGGCACTGATCTTCTCGGCCAGCCCGATCGCCCCGGCCAGCGCCTCACCCGGCTCGGTGAGGACGTTGACGAACCCCCATGCCTCGCCCTGCTCGGCGGTGAACGTCTCACCGGTCAACGCGAGCTCGAACGCCTTCTGATACGGAATACGCTGCGGCAGCCGCAGTAGCCCACCACCTGCCGCGATCAGACCACGCTTGACCTCGGGGATGCCGAACTTCGCGGTCTTGGAGGCGACCACCAGATCGGTGCCCAGCACCACCTCGGTGCCGCCGGCAACGGCGTAGCCCTCGACGGCGGCGATCAGCGGCTTGCGCGGCGGGCGTTCGGTGAAGCCGATACCGCGCCCGGGGATGGCCACCACTTCACCGGCCGCGAACGCCTTGAGGTCCATCCCGGAACAGAAATTCCCGCCTGCGCCGGTGACCACGCCGACGGTCAGGTCCGGGTCGTTGTCGAGCTCATCGACCGCGTCGGCAAGTCCTTGGCTCACAGCAAGATTCACCGCATTGCGGGCCTCAGGGCGATTGATCGTGATGATCAGTATCCGGCCTTGGCGCTCACGCAGCACTGCGTCCGACACCCGGTGCTCCTCCGTGTTTGTTCCGACGGTATCGGTAAAACCTACTATAGGCTTTACAGTAACGGGTAGAGACCGAACGATCTGGAGCGGAGACGCAGTTCACACCGCAACGACCGGTAGATTGCTAGCCGCCGATTGCCAAACGGAAGGTGGACCTGCAGTGGCCAAGCCAGCGACCGCCACCAAGCGCCCACGGCGCGAGCGTGGGTCGATCAACCCCGACGACATCATCGCGGGCGCTTTCGAACTCGCCGAGCAGGTGTCGATCGACAACCTGAGCATGCCGCTGCTCGGCAAGCACCTCGGCGTCGGCGTCACCAGCATCTACTGGTATTTCCGCAAGAAGGACGACCTGCTCAACGCGATGACCGATCGGGCGCTTCGCGAGTATGTCTTCGCCACCCCCTACGTCGAAGCCGCCGACTGGCGAGAGACTCTGGCCAATCACGCCCGAGCTATGCGAAAGACCTTCATGGGCAGTCCGATCCTGTGCGATCTGATCCTGATCCGCTCCGCGCTCAGCCCGCGGGCCGTGCGCGCGGGCGAGCAGGAGGTGGAGAAGGCGATCGCCAGCCTGGTCGAGGCGGGCCTGTCTGCCGAGGACGCGTTCGATACCTACTCCGCGGTCTCGGTGCATGTGCGGGGTTCGGTTGTGCTGCACCGGCTTTACGAGAAGAACGTCGCCGCCAACGAGGACGCGCACCCACTCGAGGACGCCATCATCGGCAATGCGGAGAGCACGCCGCTACTGGCCCAGGTGAGCGCCGAGGGTCACCGGATCGGCGCCGCCGATGAGCGCAATTTCGAGTTCGGCCTGCGGTGCATCCTCGACCATGCCAGCCAGCTGATCGAGGACGGCAAGAGTTCTTCAGCGAGCAGTCGCAAACGGTCCTGAACTCCCGGCGTGTCGGAGTCGTTTGTGTCTGCTCGCAGCAGGTACTAGACCTCGATGACGACCGCGCCACCCTGACCGCCGCCGGCGCACATCGCCGCGACACCGATGCCGCCGCCGCGACGGCGCAGTTCGTACACCAGGGTGGTGACCATCCGGGCACCGGACGCCGCGATCGGGTGTCCCAGGCTGCAGCCGCTGCCGGAGAAGTTCACCAGTTCCTCGTCGAGGCCGTACTCCTTGCAGGCGGCAATCGGCACTGAGGCGAAAGCCTCGTTGATCTCCCACAGCGCCACGTCGGACGGCTTGAGGCCGGCCCGGTCGAGCACCTTGCCGATCACCTTGACCCCGCCCAGACCGGTGTCGCACGGGGGGACGCCCACCGCACCCCAGGCCTTGACCGTGGCCATGACGTCCAGCTTCTCAGCGTCGGCGTAGGACCGATCGACCAGCGCGACGGCCGCGCACGCATCGTTGGTGCCGCTGGCGTTGCCGGCCGTGATCGAGAAGCCCTCGATCTCCGGGTGCAGCACCTTCAGGCCGGCCAGCTTCTCAACGGTGGTGTCGCGGCGGGGGTGCTCGTCGACGCTGAAGTCGACCACCGAGCCGTCGAACTGCTGGATCTTCAGCGGCAGGATCTCGTCGAGGAACTTGCCGGCGTCCATCGCGGCGATGGCGCGCTGGTGCGAGCGCGCCGCCCAGGCATCCATATCCTCGCGCGTGAGGCCGTAGGACTGTGCCGTGTTCCACCCGACCGTGATGGACATGTCCTTGGCGGGTGCGTCGGGAGTCTCGACGTGAGTCGGCGGCATCCACCGCTCCTCGAACTTCAGTTCAGGTCCGGGGATGCGCCAGTTGGTCAGCGGCGTCATCGACAGCGACTGCACACCGCCGGCGATGAGCACGCGCTCCATACCGGAGCCGATCTGGGCCGAGGCGTTGCCGATCGCGGTCAGGCTGCCCGCACAGTGCCGGTTGACCGACTGGCCCGGGATGTTCTTCAGACCAGTCGCATCGGCCGCGTAGCGTGCGAGATCGCCACCGCCGTAATGGGATTCGGCGAAGATAATGTCATCGATCACCTCCGGGTCCACACCGGAGCGGCGAATGACCTCAGGCAGCACCGCAGTGATGAGTGTTTCGGGCGGCGTGTTGACCAGCGTCCCCTTGAAGGAACGACCGATCGCGGTCCGGACGGCACCGACGATGACTGGTTCGGGCATGACGACCTCGCTTCGACTCTGCAGACGTTACAAAAGTAGCAGAAACTGTATTGCCGACGGTAAGTGGTCCATGTCACTCAAGGCTCCGGCACGTGGAAATGCTCGTCACGCAGGCGGAACGCCTCCTTGGTCCCGACCTGCGCCCTGGTCTTGACGAAATTGAACTCTCCCGGCGCGAACTGCAGGTTGGTGCCGTAGGCGTGGAAGATGTAGCTGGCGACCTCTTCACCCTGGTAGGCCTGGCTCTGTTCGACCAGCCGGAACGCCTCTTTGGCGATGACGACGCCGTCGGCCGGCATCTTGGCCGTCTTCTCCGCCCAGTACTGCGCTCGTGCCGTCACCTTGTCGGCGTCGCAAGTGTCGGTGAAGACGCCCAGGTGCTCGACATCGCCGGCGGTGATGATGTCGCCGGTCAGCAGCAGCCGCCGGGCCAGTACCGGCCCGAGCCGGTGGAAGAACATGTGCAGGCTGCCCAGCGCCGGGCCGAGGAACCGGGTGGCCGGCATGCCGATCTTGGTGTCGCGGGCGATAACTGAGATGTCGGTCATCAACGCCATCTCAAATCCACCGCCGAGCGCGTACCCGTTGATCTCGCCGATCGTGACCTTCGGGAAGCCCATCAGGTTGTGGTAGAAGCCGAATGACTTGCGGTCCACCGTGAGCCGGCGTCGTTGGCTGGGTCGGCGCTTGGCCTGTTCCTCGGTTTTTCCGCCATACCAGGCGTAGGCATTGTTCATGTTCGCCCCAGTGGAGAACACCCCTTCGGCGCCACGCAACAGCACGACGGTGATGTCGTCGTCCTCAGCCACGACATCCAGGTACCGTGCGACGGTCTCGCGCATGACCGCGTCGTAGGAGTTGCGCTGAGCGGGGTTGTTGAGGGTGATCGTGGCGATCCGCTGGTCGCGGTCAACCTCGAAGAGCACACGATCGTCGTCGGTCATATCGGTTCCTCATCTGGGGTCTGCGTTGGAAATGAGCTTGGCTTCGATGGTTCGGTCCCGGCCGACGGCCAGGGTGTTGCGCCGCGCGGCGGCGAGGTGGTCTTGCGCCAGCCGAACCGCGCGGTCGGCGTTGCCGTCGGCTATCGCGTCGAGCATCTTGTGGTGATCGCGCAGCGCGGCCCGCATGGTCTTGTCCCGCATGGGGTCCGGCTCGTCGCTCCACACCGACGACTCGTGGGCCGACCAGATCAGCTCGAGCGAGCCGATCAGCAGGATCATCGGCTCGTTACCACACCGTGAGACCAGCGCCTCGTGGAAGCGGCGGGCGTTGGGAACGTACTGGGCGGTGTCGCCGAATTGGGCTTCCTGACGGTCGATTTCGGCCTGGAGATAGGGCACGACCTCCGCCATCCGGTCCTCGCGGGCGGCGCACATGCCTGCGCAGATCGGCTCCAGATGCATCAACGCACCGCTGACGTCGGCCGGGGTGGAGGACCGTGATTGCAGCACCATGCTGATCATGTGGGCGGTGCGCTCGGCGGACGGGAGATGAACCACCGCGCCGCCCATGTTGCCGCGGCGCACCGACACCAACCCGTCGACCTCGAGGATGTGGATCGCCTCGCGCAGCGCCGGTGGACTGACCCCGAACTCGGTGAAGAGACTCTCCTGCGACGGAAGTACGTCACCCTCGCGCAACCGCCCGGACAGGATGTCATCACGCAGCCGGGAAGCGACGATCTCGGCGACCCGCGGCGAGCGGATGCGGGGAGCAGCGGCCACCGTCAGTCCATCCTATCCTTGCTATCTTGTACAAGATAGCACTACTGTATGACCATCTGTAAAGTCACGAAGGGCGGATTCTTCGGTGGGTGACGAGGCCCGGTCGACTGACGGTGTCGTGACGATATCGCGGGATGGCGCCGTCCTGCAGATCGTGCTCGAGCGATCCGGCCGGCGTAATGCCCTCAGCCACAGCATGATCGACACTCTTGTCGATGCCCTGGCGAAGGCCGCGAGCGACGACGGCCTGCGCGCGGTCCATCTCACCGGAGCGGGTCCGGACTTCTGCTCCGGGGTCGACTGGGCGGACTCCAACAGCGGTGGCCGGCGGCCCCGCACCGGCGACCTGGTTCGCCGCATCCCCCACACCGCGCACCGGGTGATCGAATTGGTGCACACCCTGCACCTGCCTGTGGTGTGCACGGTGCGCGGCTGGGCCGCCGGCATGGGCTGCAATCTGGCGCTGGCCGCCGACTTCACCGTCGCCGCCACCGACGCCGTGTTCTGGGAGCCGTTCCTGAACCGCGGTTTCAGCCCGGATTCCGGTTCGACGTGGCTGCTGCCCCGACTGGTGGGGATGGCGCGCGCCAAGGAGATGCTGCTTCTCGGCGAGAAGGTGGACGGCGCGACAGCGGCGCAGTGGGGGCTGATCCATCGCAGTGCCGACGACGCAGCCCTCGACGCAACCGTGGGAACCCTGCTGGAGCGGCTCGCATCAGGCCCGACCGTCGCCGTCGGCCTTGCCAAGCAGGCCATCAACCACAGCCAGCACGCCACCCTGAACCAAGCCATGATGCAGGAGCTGTTCAACCTGGAACTGTCCTGCCGGACATCGGATTTCAAAGAGGGTCTGGCAGCCTTCCGGGAACGGCGTTCACCGGACTTCACCGGGCGATGAGACGAAGGGAAGATAGATGTCGGCAGGTGCGTACGACACCATCGGTTACCAGGTCGACGGCCACACGGCCACGATCACCCTGAACCGTCCGGAAGCGCTCAATGCGCTCAGTCCGCACATGATCTCCGAGTTGCGTGCCGCATACGATGACGCCGAGAACGACGACAACGTGTGGCTGCTGGTCGTCACCGGCACCGGACGTGCGTTCTGCACCGGCGCCGACGTCAAGGAGATACCCGAAGACGGCAAGGTGATCAACGAGCGGCCCTACCTATCCACCTACGACCAGTGGGAGGCGCCGCAGGAAGGCACTCCGCCGTTTCGCCGGATGGCCAAACCAGTGATCGTGGCGATCAACGGAATCTGTTGTGGGGCCGGCCTGGACTGGGTGACCACCGGCGATATCGTGATCGCCTCCGAGAAGGCCACGTTCTTCGACCCGCACGTGTCGATCGGCTTGGTGGCCGGGCGGGAGATGGTCCGGCTGGCCCGGGTACTGCCTCGCACGGTGGCGCTGCGGATGGCGATCATGGGAAAGCACGAACGAATGGACGCCCAGCGCGCCTACGACCTCGGATTGATCACCGAGATCGTCGAGCACGACCGTCTGCTCGAACGAGCACACGAGATCGCCGACACCGTGAACCGCAACGCGCCGTTGGCGGTTCGGGGTACCCGGTTGGCGGTCATCAAGGGCCGCGAGATTCCCATGCACGAGGCCGAGATGCTGGCCGAGGCCTTCCGGGAGCGCAACCTGCACACCGCGGATTCCCTCGAAGGGCCCAAAGCATTCGTCGAGAAGCGCGCCCCGGAATGGCAGTGCCGATGACCGCCGCGTTCGAAACCATCCTGCTCGACTTCGACCGGACCGACCACGTCGCCACCATCACTCTCAACCGCCCCGACCGGCTGAACGCGTTCAACCGCACGATGTGCGAAGAGGTGGCGGCCGCGTGGCGGATCGTGAAGAACGACAACGCCATCAACGCCGTGGTTCTGCGCGCCGCCGGGGACCGGGCATTCAGCGCCGGTCTGGACATCAAGACCCCATACGGTCAGCCGCACAACGTGTGGAATCACGAGGATCCGGGCGAGTTGCTCAGCCCCAAATGGCAGAAGATGTGGAAGCCCGTGGTGTGCGCCGTGCACGGAATGTGTACCGCCGGGGCGTTCTACTTCATCAACGAAGCCGACGTGGTGATCTGTTCCTCGGAGGCGACCTTCTTCGACTCCCACGTCAGTGCCGGGCTGGTCTGCGCCCTGGAGCCGATCGGGTTGATGCGCAAGGTCGGGCTGGCCGAGTCCTTGCGAATCGCGCTGATGGGCAACGACGAACGGGTCAGCGCCGACACCGCTCTGCGCATCGGCTTGGTGTCCGAGGTCGTCGCACCCGACGATCTGTGGAGCCGGGCCCACGAGATCGCCGCGACCATCGCCGCCAAGCCCCCGTCGGCCACCCAGGGCACCGTCAAGGCGATCTGGGAGTCGCTGGACAAACCCTACCGCGCAGCGATGGAGCAGAACCTGATCTACACCCGGCTGGGTAATCCGTTGGGCCAGGCCGAATTGGCCGAGCAGGACAACAACGACACCCGGACCGCCCCAAGGGTGCGGTGATGCATGCGCTGTGCCGGCGGATCAGCGAGGTCGTCAGCCTGGACTCCGACGGCAACGCAATCGAGTACGACGGGAGCTGGTGCACCTGGGGACAGCTCGCCAGCCTGTGCGGGCAGGTCGCCGCAGCGGTACAGCCAGGAACCCAGACCGGAATCCTGTTGCGTAACACACCCGCACACGTGGCATCGTTGCTGGGCGTGTTGTCGGCGGGAGGATGCGTGGTCGTGGTCAATCCGTCGCGTGGGGATGACCGCATCCGGGCCGACCTGGCCGAGCTTGACCTGCCGATCGTCGTCGGCACTGCCGACGACATCAGGATGCTGACGACCCCGGACGACACCACCACCATGATCACGATCAGCGACGTGGACAGTCCCGCGCGGATCCGCACTGGGGTGCCAAGCAACCCGGGCCCGACAACGGTCGCCGTGCGGATGCTGACCAGCGGTACCACCGGTCCGCCCAAGCGAGTGGACCTCACTTACGACATGCTCGCGGTTTCGGTCATCGGCAGCGACTTCGCCACCGCCCCGGCGCCGACGGGGCTCTCCGGCAGCGTCGCGATAGTCAACGCGCCGCTGGTCCACATCGGCGGTGTGTACCGGGTGCTGCAATGTGTCTGCGAAGCAAGGCCATTCGTCTTGCTGCCACGCTTTGAGCTGACGTCCTGGGCCGAGGCTGTGCGCCGATATCGCCCCAAGGCGGTGTCACTGGTGCCCGCCGCGCTGCGCATGGTGCTGCATTCCGATCTGGGTCGCGACGACCTCGCCGGGGTGCGGGCCGTGACGTCAGGCACCGCTCCGCTGTCGGCCGACGATGCCGACGCGTTCACCGAGAAATTCGGCATACCCGTGCTCGCCTCGTACGCGGCAACGGAATTCGGCGGTGGGGTGGCCGGCTGGACGCTGGCCGACTACCGGGAGCACTGGGAGTCCAAGCGAGGCAGCGTCGGCCGAGCCAGCCTCGGCGCCCAACTGCGGGTGGTATCCGAGGATGGCGTACCGGTGCCGCCGGGTCAGACCGGCCTCTTGGAGGTCAAGCCGGGTCAGCTCGGGCCTGGGGCGCGGTGGGTACGGACGACCGACCTGGCGCGCATCGACGCCGATGGCTTCCTCTGGATAATCGGCCGGGCCGATCAGGCCATCATCCGCGGCGGTTTCAAGGTGCTGCCCGACGATGTTCGGGCCGCGTTGGAAAGCCACCCCGCGGTGCTCGGCGCCTCGGTGGTGGGCCGCCCCGACGAACGCCTGGGCGCGACTCCCGTCGCGATGGTCGAGTTGCGCGGCACGCCACCGGTGAACGACGCTGAATTAACCGAGTACCTACGAACCAGACTTGCACCGTACGAGATTCCCTCCGCCATCGCGATCGTCGAGGCGATCCCCCGGACGCCGTCCGGGAAGGCGGATCTCACCGCAGTCCGGCGACATTTCACAGGACGTGAACGCTGACACCGTCGGGCGGCTGCTGTGCGAGCAGGCCGCCGTCCGCGGCGATCATCCACTGTTGGTGTGCGATTCCGAGCGGCTCAGCTACGCCGACGCCGAACTACGCTCGGCCGGCCTCGCCCGTCGACTGATCGCTCTGGGTGCCGGTAAGGGCACTCATGTCGGCGTGCTCTACCCCAACAGCCCCGAGTTCGTCGTCGCGATGCTGGGCGCGGCCCGCATCGGCGCGGTCGTTGTTCCCTTCTCCACCTTTTCCACCGGTCCTGAGTTGCGTGATCAGCTCGTCCACAGCGACACCGAGATCCTGCTGGCCGCGTCATCCTTTCGCGGTCACGACTACCTCGCCCGGCTTCGGGACGTGACGGCGCCGTGGTTACGTCAGGTGGTGTTCGATGGCGACCTCCCCGGGGCCGCTGCTCCAGAGCTGGCCGCCCTCGAAGCGGACGTCGACGGCTGCGACCCGCTGGTGATCGTCTACACATCGGGATCCACCGGGGCACCCAAGGGGGTTGTGCACACCCACGAGTCGCTGCTGGGCCACCAACGCAACCTCAACAAGATCCGCCGGCTGAGTGCGGATGACCGATTGTTCTGCAACTCCCCGTTCTTCTGGATCGGCGGGTTGGGGTTCGCCCTCCTGGCGACCCTGGCTGCGGGCGCCACGCTGGTCTGCTCGAACGCCACCGACGCCGGGGAGGTCCTCGATCTCCTCGAGGAGGTACGGCCGACGATGACCAACGGATTCGCCTCCGGAATCCTGCATTTGGCGCGTCATCCGAGTTTCCCGGGCCGGGACTTGTCGTCGATGCGACGCGGCAACCTCTACCCCATCATGGATCCCGCCGTTCGGCCGCGGGATCCGGAGCTGCGTCACAACATGCTGGGCATGACGGAGGCCGGCAGCGTTGTGCTGCTCAGCGGTGACGAGACCGACCAGCCTGAACACCGCCGCGGATCGTTCGGTGTGCCCGCCCCCGGTTTCCAGGCGCGCATCGTCGACCCCGATACCGGCGGCACGCTCGCCACGGGGGAGATCGGCGAGCTGTGCATCCGGGGCCGCTACCTCATGCAGTGCTACTACAAGCGCAGCCGTGAGGAGTGCTTCGACGCCGACGGATGGTTCCATACCGGCGATCTGTTCCGGACCGACGCCGACGGGTTCTTCTACTACGTCGGCCGGCGCAAGTCCATGATCAAAACCGCGGGCGCGAACGTCATTCCGGCCGAGGTGGAAAAGGCAATCGCCAAGGTCGCCGACGGCCTGGTCGCCCATGTGCTCGCGCTGCCCGATCCAGGGCGCGGTCAGATCGTCGCCGCGGCGGTGATCGTCGAGGGTGGCGGGTCGTTCAACGAGGGCGCGCTGCGGGAGAAGCTCAAGACCGAACTCTCGTCGTACAAGATCCCGCGGCGCTTCGCGGCACTCTCGCCCGACGAACTGCCGCTGACCTCCAGCGGGAAAGTCGACCTGGCCAGGCTCGCGGCGGTATTCGATGATTGACACCGTCGACGCGCTCATCCGCGCCCAGGCGAACCGGTTCACCGACAAGCCGTTTGTCATCGACCCGACGAACAGGATGACCTACGCCGAGCTTGACTCGTGTGACAAGCACTCTCGCCGCCGCGCTGATCAACGCGGGGATCGGCAAGGGCAGCCGGGTTGGGCTGATCATGCCCAACAGTGTCAGTTGGGTGCAGCTTGCCCTGGCGCTGACGCGTGTCGGCGCCGTGCTGGTTCCGCTCAGTACTCTGCTGACCGCAGGTGAGCTCGCCGCCCAGCTACGAGTCGCCTCGGTGCGCCATCTGATCGCCGTCGAGGAATTCCGGGGCCATCGGTACCTGGACGATCTCGCACCCGAAATCACCAAACTCCCTGCACTGCAGCGCGTATGGTCGACCTCCGAGCTCCCGACAGGCACCTCTGGCGCGGAAATCGGCGATTTCGCCGCCACTGTCGTGCCTGCCGATCCGATGGTCGTCATGTTCACCTCCGGCAGCAGCGGACCGCCGAAGGGAGTGATCCACTCGCACGGTAGCGCGCTGGCAGCCGCGCGATCCGGGCTGGCTGCCCGCTGTATCGACAGCGCCACCCGGCTGTATCTGCCGATGCCGTTCTTCTGGGTCGGCGGCTTCAGCAGCGGCATCCTGTCCGCACTGGTCGCCGGCGCCACCCTGGTGACCGAGGAGATCCCGCAACCCGAAACCACGCTGCGGCTCCTGGAACGGGAGAAGGTGACACTGTTTCGCGGCTGGCCCGATCAGGCCGAAGCACTGGCCCGCGCCGCGGCCGAAGTGCGGGCCGACCTGTCTGCGCTACGCGGGGGGAGCCTGGATGCGCTGCTGCCCGCCGACCAGCGGCCCTCGCCTGGCGCGCGGGCGAAGCTTTTCGGCATGACGGAATCGTTCGGACCTTACTGCGGTTACCCCGCCGACACCGACCTGCCTGAATCGGCATGGGGAAGCTGCGGGAAACCCTTCGACGGCATGGAGGTTCGCATCGTCGATATCGACACCGGCGACCCGCTGCCCGTCGGCTCCATCGGCATGATCCAGCTCCGCGGGCCACACTTGTTGCGCGGGATGTGCCGACGCAGTCGCGAGCAGCTGTTCACCACGGACGGCTTCTACCCGACCGGCGACCTCGGCCATCTCGACGATGGCGGGTTCCTGTTCTACCACGGCCGATCAGACGACATGTTCAAGGTGAGCGGCGCCAGCGTGTACCCCGGTGAAGTCGAAGCGGCGCTGCGGGAAATCGGCGGCGTACGAGCTGCGTTCGTCACCGATGTGGAGGGGCGGGTCGGCGCCGCGGTGATCTGCGACGGCGCCACGCGCAAAGATCTGCGCGCCGAGGCCCGCGCGAGACTGAGTTCGTTCAAGGTACCGACCTTGTGGCTACTGCTCGATTCCGCCGACGACGTCCCCCGGGGGGCCACCGGCAAGGTCGACCTTCGGCGTCTGCGTGAGTTGCTGGCGGGGCAGGAGTAGCTTTCACAACGATGACCGACCACACCCTCGAGAAGCGCACCCACCTCTATCACCGGGCCGGTGACCACGCGGTGGCAGTGATCGCGCAGGTACCCGAGGACGGGTGGGACAGTCCTGCACTCGGGACGTGGACGGTGCGGACGCTCGTCGGCCACATCGGCCGATCGTTCACCACCGTCGTCGAGTACTCGGCGCGGCCGGCGGAGCGCGTAGACGTCGCCGATGCCGCGGAGTACTACCTGGCGATCGCCGGAATTCTCGCCGACCCCGAACAGATCGACGCCCGCGCGGTGCAAGCCGGACTCGCACTCGGTGACGATCCCTTGAACGCCGTCCGCGCACTGCGTGATCGAGCGGCCGCAGCACTTGCCGCCGATGATCGGCTCATCCGCACCATCGCCGGTGGGATGTGGCTGTCGGACTACCTGCCCACCCGCATCCTCGAGCTCGGGTTGCACAGCGTCGATCTGGCTCGCGCCATCGGAATGCCCGAGGCGTTGCCACCGGAGGTCGCCGGCAATGTGCTTGACCTCGCCGTCGAAGTCGCGCAACGCCGTGGCGACGGTCAGGCGTTGATGTGCGCCCTCACCGGTCGCGGCACCCTGCCACCGGGCTATTCCATCGTCTGAAAGCGCTGTGCTACACCCTGTTTGACCAGATGTTCGATCAGAGGCGCCGCGCCCGCCGCCAAGTGCTGTGACATCGCCGCCCTGGCCCGGTCCCCGTCGCGGGCCTTGAGCGCTGCCAGGATCCGCTTGTGGTCCGCGATCGACTTGGCCGGCCAGCCCTCGATGGTCGGGAACACCGATTCGGGTGCATAGCGGGTGATCTGGGACATCAATTGAGCCAGCTTCGGCGAATCCGCCGCGACGTTGATGGCGCGATGGAACTCGTGGTTCAGCCGTACCGCGCGGTTGCCGTCGTCGGCCCCGTAGGCCTCCACCAGCTCGTCATGGATCGCCACCAGCTCCCGCAGCTGCACATCGGTGATGTTCAGCGCCGCCCGCGCCGCCAGCTCCCCGCCGACATGGGCCTGCAGATTGGACACGTCGGTGATGTCGCGATCGGTGAACGGCAACACGACGAAGCCTCGCCGGGGCAGCTGGTCGAGCAGGCCTTCCCCGCGCAGCTCGAACAGCGCTTCCCGGACCGGGGTGACACTGACGCCCAACTCCGCCGCCAGCTGGTCCAACCGAATGTATTCCCCGGCGGGGTAAGTGCCGTTGAAGATCCGAGTCCGGACGAACCGGGCGACATCCTCGGCCAGCTGCGGGCGTGGCGCGAAATCGGGTGCGCCCATGTCAAATCCGATAGTCGGCGAGCAGCCGCTTGCTGATGATGTTCTTCTGGATTTCGCTGGTGCCCTCGCCGATCAGCAGGAACGGTGCATCCCGCATCAACCGCTCGATTTCGTACTCCTTGGAATACCCGTATCCGCCATGGATGCGGAAACTCTGCTGGGTGACCTCCGCGCAGAATTCGCTGGCCAGGTATTTCGCCATCCCGGCGGCGACGTCGTTACGCTCGCCGGAGTCCTTCAGCCGCGCGGCATTGACCATCATCAGGTGTGCCGCTTCGACTTTGGTGGCCATCTCGGCCAACTGGAAGGCGATCGCCTGATGTTCGGCGATCGGTTTGCCGAAGGTGCTGCGCTGCTGCGCGTATCGGACGGCCAGTTCGAAGGCGCGAACGCCGACCCCGCAGGCTCGGGCGGAGACGTTGACACGGCCGACCTCGACGCCGTCCATCATCTGGAAGAAACCCTGGCCCGGCTTGGCGCCGAGGACGTCGTCGGCACTGGCCAGGTAACCGTCGAAGATCAGCTCGGTGGTATCGATGCCTTTGTAGCCGAGCTTGTCGATCTTTCCTGGAATCGTGAGTCCAGGTGCGACTTCACCAAAGCCGGAGGGCTTTTCGATCAGGAAGGCCGTCAGGTTTCGGTGCGGCTTGTCGGCACCTTCATCGGTGCGCACCAACGCGGCGACCAGAGTCGAACTGCCTCCGTTGGTCAGCCACATCTTCTGACCGTCGATGGTGTAGGTACCGTCGCCGTTGTTCTTGGCCTTGGTGCGGATCGCGGCGACATCGGAACCCAGCTCGGGTTCCGACATCGAGAACGCTCCCCTGATCTCGCCGGTGGCCATCCGAGGCAGGAAGCGCTGTTTCTGCTCGTCGGTGCCGTGCTGGCGAATCATGTACGCGACGATGAAGTGGGTGTTGATCACCCCGGAGATGCTCATCCAGCCGCGGGCCAACTCCTCGACGCACAGTGCGTAGGTGAGCAGCGACTCGCCGAGCCCGCCGTACTCCTCGGGGACCATCAGGCCAAACAGGCCCATGTCCTTCATCTGGTCGACGATGGCCTGCGGATAAGTGTCGGAGTGCTCAAGGTCCTGAGCGTTGGGGATGATCTCCTTGTCGACGAATTGCCGTACTGTGGAGACGATTTCGGTCTGAACCTCGGTCAGTCCGAGGGTTTGGGCGATGCGTGTCATATGGTGTCACTCCTCCTCATCGCTTCGCTCTGCATCGTCGCCGACACGTCACGGTGCGTCAGCCCACCTTCTCGAAAACCGCGGCCAGGCCCTGGCCGCCGCCGATGCACATCGTCTCCAGCCCGTAGCGCGCCCCTTTGCGGTGCAGCTCACGGGCCAGTGTGGCCAGCATCCGCCCACCGGTGGCTCCGACCGGATGCCCGAGCGAGATGCCCGAGCCGTACACGTTGGTGCGCTGATGGTCGGCGTCGGTGAACTTCCACTCGCGCATGACGGCCAGCGCCTGAGCGGCGAACGCCTCGTTGAGCTCGATGAGGTCGATATCGGCGAGCGTCAGACCGGCTTTGGCCAACGCGACCTCGGTGGCGGGCACCGGCCCGATTCCCATCACCTGGGGCCCGACCCCCGCCGAGCCCCAGGACACCAGCCGCACCAGCGGCGTCAGCCCCAGTTCGGCGGCCCTCTCCGGGGTAGTCACAACGCACATCGATGCGGCGTCGTTCTGACCGCTGGAGTTTCCAGCCGTCACGGTTGCGTCCGGATCATCTTTGAGCAGAACGGGTTTGAGTTTGGTCAACGACTCGACGGTGGTGTCGGCCCTGGGGTGCTCGTCGGTGTCGATCACGTCGTCACCACGCCGGGTACTGACGGTCACCGGGATGATCTCCTCAGCAAGGATGCCGTCCTTCTGCGCGGCGACCGCCCGCTGATGCGAGGCCACCGCGAGCTCGTCTTGCTCCTGGCGCGAGATGCCGTACTCGCGGCGCAGGTTCTCCGCGGTCTCCAGCATGCCTCCCGGCACCGGGTAGTGCTTACCCCCGGCGGTGGTCCGCCCCCGGGCCAGACCATCGTGCATCCGGACCCCGGTGCGGCTGCCGCCCCAGCGCATGTCGGTGGAGTAGAACGCCACGTTGCTCATGCTTTCGGCGCCACCAGCGATGACGAGATCGTTGTCGCCCGAGGCGACTTGCAGGCACGCCTGGATGACCGCCTGTAGACCCGACCCGCACCGCCGGTCGACCTGCATGCCGGGCACCGTCACCGGTAGGCCGGCGTCGAGCGCGACGACTCGGCCGATCGCCGGCGCCTCGCTGTTGGGGTAGCAGTGCCCGAGGATCACGTCCTCGACGGTGTCTGGTGCGATCCCGGTGCGCGCCAGCAGACCCTTCAGCGCGGCAACCCCCAGGTCGACCGCCGTCAAGGAGGCGAACATCCCGCCGTAACGCCCGATCGGTGTCCGCACCGGTTCGCAGATGACTGGTGTTCTCATCGTTGCGTCCAAACCGACAAAGGGGCGGGAAAGTGCGAGTAGATCGCACCATTTCGTCGATCTCGGCGCATGGTCACAGGTGCCGTCCGCCGGCGACCTCGAGGACCGTGCCGGTCATGTACGACGACAGGTCGGAGGCCAGGAACAGCGCCACCTTGGCGACCTCGGAGGGTTCTCCGGCACGCCCCATCGGCACCTCGGCGACCTTGGAATCCCAAATGCGTTGCGGCATCGCCTCGGTCATCGCCGAGCGGATCAGGCCGGGCTGGATGGCGTTGACCCGCACGCCGAGGTGTGCCAGCTCCTTGGAGGCCGCCTTGGTCATGCCGACGATGCCGGCCTTGGCAGCCGAATAGTTGGTCTGGCCGATCATGCCGACCTTGCCGGAGATCGAGGACATGTTCACGATCGCGCCGCGCTTCTGCTCGCGCATCACCGACGACGCCTTCTTCAGCCCGTTCCAGGTCCCCTTCAGGTGTACCGAGATCACCTGGTCGAACTCGTCCTCGGTCATCTTGCGCAACGTCGCGTCACGGGTGATGCCGGCGTTGTTCACCATGACGTCGAAGCTCCCGAAGTGCTCGATGGCAGCGTCGACGAGGGCGTCGACATCGGCGTAGGCGGTGACATTGCACCGCACGGCTCGTGCGACGTCGGCCCCGCCGAGCTTGTTGACCGCCTCTTCGGTGGCGTCGAGGTTGAGGTCGCCGAGGACCACGCGGGCGCCCTCGGCGACGAACTGTTCGGCGATCGCAAAGCCGAGGCCCTGCGCTCCACCGGTGATGACGGCGGTCTGGCCAGCCAGCAACGACATCTGATCTCTCCCACTTCCCTCGACGACCTGCGATTCGGCAACATCATATTTCATATATGATCGCGCCAGCCAGTGCCCCCACCCCCTAGGAGCCTGATGGCCAGCCCGACGTCCCAAGTCAGCGACGACGACTTCCGCGAGATCCTGGCGCAGACCCGCCACTTCGTGCGGACGGCCGTGGTACCGCGGGAACCGGAGATCCTCGCCGAGGACAAGGTGCCCGACGACCTGCGCGACCAGGCCAAGAAGATGGGCCTGTTCGGCTACGCGATCCCACAGGAGTGGGGCGGGCTGGGTCTGAACATCGCCCAGGATGTCGAGCTGGCGATGGAACTGGGCTACACATGCCTGGCGCTGCGGTCGATGTTCGGCACCAACAACGGTATCGCCGGCCAGGTGCTGGTCGGGTTCGGCACCGATGAGCAGAAGGCCCGCTGGCTGGAACCAATCGCCTCCGGTGAGGTCGTCGCGTCATTCGCGCTGACGGAGCCGGGCGCCGGCTCGAATCCGTCCGGCCTGAGGACGAAAGCCGTTCGCGACGGCCAGAGTTGGGTGATCAACGGCCGTAAGCAGTACATCACCAACGCACCGGTGGCCAACCTGTTCATCGTGTTCGCCCGCACCCGGCCCGCCGACGAGAACGGGCCGGGGATCGCAGTGTTCCTCGTGCCCGCGGACACGCCGGGTGTCGAGGTCGGCGTCAAGGACGCCAAGATGGGCCAGGAGGGGGCCTGGACCTCGGATGTGAACTTCACCGATGTCCGGGTCGGGGACGACACCCTGATCGGTGGTAGCGAGGACATCGGGTACCGGGCGGCGATGACCTCACTTGCCCGCGGGCGCATCCACATCGCCGCGCTGGCCGTCGGCTCCGCGCAGCGTGCTCTCGACGAGTCGGTCGCGTATGCGGCGACCGCGACACAGGGCGGCACCCCGATCGGGAATTTCCAGCTGGTGCAGGCGATGCTGGCCGATCAGCAGACCGGGGTGATGGCCGGTCGCGCGCTGGTCCGCGACGCCGCCCATAAGTGGGTCAACAGCGAAGACCGCCGGATCGCACCGTCGGTGGCCAAGCTGTTCTGCACCGAGATGGCGGGCAACGTGGCCGATCTCGCGGTGCAGGTGCACGGCGGCGCGGGTTATATGCGTGGAGTGCCGGTGGAGCGGATCTACCGCGAGGTCCGGCTGCTACGCCTGTACGAGGGCACCAGCGAGATTCAGCGCCTGATCGTGGGCGGCGGACTAGTCAAGGAAGCGCAGCGCAAGGCATGACAGGAAAGCTCAGCGGCAAGGTCGCGTTCATCACCGGAGCCGCCCGCGGGCAGGGCCGCGCCCATGCGGTCAAGATGGCCCGTGAAGGCGCCGACATCATCGCCGTCGACATCGCGGGCAAGCTGCCGGAATGCGTTCCGTACGACCCGGCCACGCCGGAGGACTTCGCCGAGACCGTGCGCCTGGTCGAAGAGACCGGCAGCACGATCGTGTCCGCCGTCGTCGACACCCGTGACCATGACGGGCTCAAGGAAGCCGTTCAGGACGGCGTCGCCAAGCTGGGCCGGCTCGACATCATCGTCGCCAATGCCGGCATCACGTCGCCGTCGGCGTGGGATGAGATCACGCCGGAGGCTTTCCGGGATGTCATGGACGTCAACGTCACTGGGACGTGGAACACAGTGATGGCCGGCGCACCGTCCATCGTCGAAGGCGGACGCGGTGGATCGGTGATCCTGATCAGTTCGGCGGCCGGTATCAAGCTGCAGCCGTTCATGGTGCACTACACCGCGAGCAAGCATGCCGTGACCGGGATGGCCCGGGCGTTCGCCGCGGAACTCGGCAAGCACAACATCCGGGTCAACAGTGTGCACCCGGGACCGGTGAACACCGATATGGGCACCGGGGACATGGTCGCGGCGCTGGGCAAAGCTATGGAGACCAACCCGGCGCTGCAGAACATGATGCTGCCATTCCTGCCGGTCTACATCGCCGAGCCGGAGGATATCGCCGACACGGTGTGCTTCCTGGCCAGCGACGACGCAAAATTGATTACGGCTGAGGCGATTTCAGTCGATCAGGGCTCAACGAAGTACTGAGGGTGCGGCGCAGGAAGGCGACCTGGTCGGCGGCCGCCTTCTCGAACCAGTCGTGTCCCGGCCAGACGTCGAAGTGGTCGCACGGGTAGTGGTGCACTTCCGCCCTGCCGAGAACCGCGGTCTTCATCACCGATTCGGCGGGCACGTAGCGGTCGAAGTCGGCGACCTGGATCAGCAGCGGGCAGCGTAGCCGCTTGGCGGCGTCGGCCGTTCGGATCGACGCGATCTGCAGGCCCACCGCCGAGTCGACCTCGTTGCGCCAGGTCGGCCCGGCCATGGCGGTATAGCTTTCGTAGGCACCGTCCAGCGCCAGCGCTCCCGGCTCGCCCGGGTGGGCGACCAGTGGCATCAGCGTCGGACGGCCTCCCCGAGCCACATCGACGCGGCTCTTGAGCCCCAGCACGGTCCACTTCAATGCCTGTCCGACGTGACGGTGTTCGATCGCCGCACGGCTGACCGCCAGCCCGCTGGTGAGCGGTGTCATCGCGATGACCCCCGCAACGCCGGGGTGATCGGCGGCGACCCGCACCACATGACCACCCGACATCGACGATCCCCACAACACGATCCGATTCGGATCGACCCCGTCCAACCGCTTGGCGGCAGCGATCGCGGCCTCGAAGTCACCGATCTGAGCAGCCACCGAAACCGTCTGCCGGGGTGTGCCTTCCGAGGCCCCGAAACCGCGGTAGTCGAAAGCCAGGACGTCGATACCGGCGGCGCTGATCCGCTCGGCGAACGGCTCGAGTCCGGAGTCCTTGGTTCCGCCGAAGCCGTGACCCATGACCACCACGGGGCGTCCCGCCGGGCCGGCGAAGGCGTCGCCGTCGCCAGGAAAATGCCAGGCGAGGCACTGCACTCCGGAGGAATCGAACGCGATGTCGGTGCGGCTCATACGGCGGCCTCACGGCGGCGAGCCAGTTCCGCCCGATTGATACCGGCAGGTAGCTCCCGGGTGCGGATGTCGTGGTCGTAGTGGAAGTAGTCGACCTGCTGAGTATGCCGCGGACGGTCGGTGCAGTGGCCCACGTAGAGTTTTTGATCGGCGTCGATCACCCGCTCCATCTCCGCGGTCGGCGGCAGCGCGTAGCGGCCTACCGCGTAGGCCGCTAACAGCTTCGCCTGGCATTCGATGAACGGGAACAGCGTCGGCACCGCCTGCGCGAACCCGATGAACACCACATTCTCCATGCCCGGGCGAAACATTCGCTTATAGAGGCGGATGGCATTGTCCGGGGCGCTGATGAAGTCGGGGTCGAAGAACGGGAACGTGATGTTGTATCCGGTGGCGTAGACGATCGCGTCGAACACCGCGCTCGTGCCGTCCTCGAAGTGCACGGTGTCCCCGTCGAGACGACTGACGTTGGGCTTGGGGATGACGTCACCAGACCCCAACCGCAGCGGCAACTCCACCGATTGGGTCGGGTGCGCTTCGAACAGTTTGTGGTTCGGCGCCGGAAGGCCGTACAACTGCGGGTCGATGCCCATGGCGGGTGCTAAGAGCTGAATCGCCTTGCGCTGCCAGGACAATGGTATGCGGGGCGAGGTACGCCAAATGGTGTCGCCCGGGCGACCGGCGATGAATTTGGGCACGATCCACGCGCTGGAACGGGTCGACAGGGTGACGGTGTTCTGCAGTGTCTTCGAGGACAGCTCGACGGTGATATCGGCAGCACTATTGCCGATCCCGACCACCAGGATCCGCTTGCCCGTCAGGTTCAGCGGCGTCTGCGGATCGATGTAGTGGTGGGAATGGATTGTTTCGCCGGTGAATTCGCCGGGGAAATCGGGGTGGCGGGCATCCCAGTGATGGCCGTTGCCGACCACCAGCAGATCGAACTCGCGGGTCGTTCCCCTGCTGTCGGTGATGTCCCAGCGCCCGTCGCCATTGAGGGCAGCATGCTGGACACCGTTGTTGAACTCGATGTTGTCCAGCAGCCCGAAGGTTTCGGCATACGAGTCAAGGTAGTTCTTGATGTCGCTGTGGTGCGGGAACGACGGGAACTGCTCCGGTATCGGAAAGTCCTTGAACGACAACCGTTGTTTGGACGTATCGATGTGCAGGGAGCGGTAGGCACTGCTCAATCCGTTGGGGTTGGCGAAGGCCCAGTTGCCCCCGATGCGATCCGACAACTCGAAGGTGGTGTAGGGCACACCGTAGTCCTTGAGCATCTTGCCGGAGGTCAGCCCGCTGACACCCGCGCCGATGATCGCGGTACGCGGCAGGGAATCACCCACGTGCGGCCCCTATCCTGTGATCAGTTCGAGGGTGCCCAGATCGCGGATGGCGCGGCAGCCCCGGCGCAGCATGGCCGCCATCATGTCGTCACCACGTTCGGTTTCCACCGAGAACGCGCAGCCGAGCGCGGAGATCAAGGGAACCTGAATCATTCCCAGCCGGTAGTCCTGCCAGCAGGTCGCCGCGTCGTAGTCGCGCACTCCCGTGTCGAGCAGGGCCCGGTGGTACTCCGCGACCAGGTCCTGCTCGGCCTGCGCCCGCAGGTCGGGCTCCAGGCTGGTCCCGGTGAAGTAGGCGAGATCGCGACCGGCCAGCCCGACGCCGAGCGTCTGCCAGTCGACCACGCTGACCCGCTCGCCGTCGAAGAGCAGGTTGTCCAGCCGGTAGTCGCCGTGCAGCAGAGCAAACCGGTCCGGCGCGTTCAGCAGCCACGGCGTCACCAGATCCATAGCCGCGACGAGGGTTTCGGCGTCTCGGGCGCTCAGCCGCGACCCGAGTTTCTCGACGGTGATACCGGCGGCCATCTTGGCGATCTCGCCGAGGCCGCGGATGGCGTCCTCACCGGTGACCGACATCGCGAGTCCGGGAAAGCTGGGCCAGCGCGGGTCGCACCACGTGGGTCCGTGCAATCCCGCCAGTGCGCGCACCGCGAGGCGGGCCTCGGGCAGGCCGCAGCCGGCGATCTGGTCACCCTGGACGGCCGGCGCCTGATCCGCGAGCAGCAGCGCGTAGCTGGCTCCCTCGTCGGCGATGTCGACGTGGTAGCACTGCGGAATCGGGATCGTGACCAGTTCGGCAACGGACTGGTAGAACGCGCACTCGCTGCGGTAGCCGAGCATCACCCGGTCGCGCACGGTGTCGTCGCCGGCGGGCAATTTCAGGATGAAGCTGCCCGGCAGGTCGCCTGCACTGGTGGAATAGGTGGCCGCGATCCGGAACGTGGCGCCCGTCTGACCCGTCCCGACCGGGGTCACGTCGACGGTCTCGACCTCCACCACAGCGCCGGGACGGCTGAGGATGCCGGCCAGCCAGCTACCGGTGACGTCAGAGGGATAGCGGGGAATCGCGGTCGGGGCGCTCATGGTGTCGGTTGCCTTCTGTCTGCGGTGCGTTGACGGTCGACGAAGCGAACGGCCATCCGGTTGAGCAAGCCGGGTGCCAGGCGCGCGAACAGCCACGCCGCGTGGGCTTGACGAGGTGCGACCAGGAGGGCCTTGTTGCGTTCGATCGCCCGGAGCGTATCGGCGGCCAACCGATCGGGGCTATAGAACGTCCCATTGCGCTGGCCCATCTGGTAGAACTCCCGGCCGTTGAAATCGCCAAGCCAGCCCTTGTCCAGGATCGGGGTGTCCACCGCGGTGGGGCAGATGGCCAGCACGCCGACTCCGTGGCCGGCCGCCTCGGTGCGCAGCGCCAGGGACAGGCCGACCACGGCATGCTTGGTCATCACATAGCTGGTGATCCGGCCCGCGGCCGCGAGGCCCGCCATCGACGCGGTGTTGACGATGTGACCGTGCTTCTGGCGAACCATGTGGGGGTAGGCGGCGTGTATCCCGTGCACGACACCACGGATGTTCACGTCGATGATCGCGTTCCACTGGTCGAGGGTGAGTAGTTCGGTGTCTCCGCCCCAGGTGATTCCGGCGTTGTTGAACATCAGGTCGATCCGGCCGGCGCGCTCGACGGCATCGTCCACGGCACGCTGCACGGCGCCCGCGTCGGTGACGTCGAGCTGCGCGGCTGTCCCCGGCCTGGGCAACGACGCGGCGGTACGTTCGGCGGCCGCGCCGTCGATATCGGTGCACACCACGTCGGCTCCGGCGTCGGCCAGCGCCCGGCACAGTGCCGCGCCGATTCCCGAACCCGCCCCGGTGACGATCGCTTGTCGTCCGGCGAACCGTGTCACGCCGAAGCCATCCGATCGACGTGGGCGAGGACATCGGGATAGCGCTTGAGGTGGGCGCCACCGTTGACGTCCAGGACCTCGCCGGTGAGCCACGATGCTTGCTCCGAGCAGAGGAACAGCACCGCCTCGGCGACATCTTCGGGGACCCCGACCCGGCCGAGCGGGGTGTTTTCGATGTAGTCCTCGACGACGTCGTCGGCCATCGTGACCAGTTCGGTCGGCGGCGTGTGGACGAAGCCCGGAGATACGGCGTTGACGCGGATTCCGCGCGGGCCCATCTCGAGGGCGGCGACCTGGGTCAGCATGGCCAGCCCGGCCTTGGCCGAGCAGTAGGCGATGATCGCGCGGAAGTCCTCGACTGGTTGCTCGGTGATGCGGCCGAAGTCGCCGAAGCCGGCGGTGTTCACCACGATGTCGACTTCTCCGGTGCGCTCGAAAGCGCGGCGACGCTGCCCTCGTCGGTGACGTCGACGCCGGCGGCGTCGTGAGGTGCGCCGAGTTCGGCTGCCCGCTGCGCGGCGCCGTCGGCGTTGCGGTCGGCGATGGCGACGTGTCGCCCGGTGGCGGCCAGACCGGAGGCCACCGCCCAGCCGATCCCCGACGCACCACCGATGACTACTGCCCGTTGCGCTGCACTTTCCGACATCCGGCCTCCTGTGAACGCTCGCGCGGATTCACTCAAGTCGTGTCAACTGTAAGGTATACGGCAAGAGCCGCGGTGGGTTGGCCGGAGCACGTCTCGGGATGGGAAGAAGCCAAACGGGAAAGCGATGCCGTTCTGAGTGGCCAGGGCCGGGATCGAACCGGCGACCTTCCGCTTTTCAGGCGGACGCTCGTACCAACTGAGCTACCTGGCCGGAAGGCACTGTGTGCAACCCACGTGCCTCGCCACAAGCATGGCGACCCTGACGGGACTCGAACCCGCGACCTCCGCCGTGACAGGGCGGCGCGCTAACCAACTGCGCCACAGGGCCTTACATCCACTCCGCGAAACACGTCGTGCGTACCCCCTACGGGATTCGAACCCGCGCTACCGCCTTGAAAGGGCGGCGTCCTAGGCCGCTAGACGAAGGGGGCCCAGCCGAATCTCTCCGGGGTACTCACAACGAGTCTACGTTGGAGCGTCGTTAGCTTAGGGCACTGTGGGCCCAATCCCAAAACGAGCAACCGCCGCGAAGGCAGTATTGTGTGCGGCGCGCCCCTATAGCTCAGTTGGTAGAGCTACGGACTTTTAATCCGCAGGTCCCAGGTTCGAGCCCTGGTGGGGGCACTTCGACGGGTTGGCAGAGCTTCCGCGGGGGGAGACATCTCTGACACGCCCCGTCGCCATCGGGTGTGTCCTATCGTGAACGACATGAGCAACACGGCGCCGCAACCAGCGGATCGCGGCGGACAGCGTCCGCGCCGCGGCGTCGACCGCATCACGGGCCGGCACGTGATTGCGCGACTGGCCGCCCCGGAACACGATCACGCCGTGCGAGCGGTCGCCGACCTGCTCTCGGGTGAGCAGAGCGCCGTCGACGAGATCGTCGATGACGCGCTGTCCGACCCAGAGCGACTGGAAGCACTCGAGCGGATCGGCAGCTACGACGAGGTCCGTAGCCCGACGCTCGACCGGGTCGCCGCCCTGACCGCCGAGGCCCTCGGCACGCAGATGGCGGCGGTCTCCATCGTGTACCCCGACCGGCAGGTCTTGGCCGGATGTAACGCCAGCGACGAGCAAATGCCCCGGGTTCGGCCGCTCGAGATGTCGATCTGCAAATTCACCGTCGCGAGCCGGGAGCCTCTGGTGGTCGATGACACCAGAGCCCATCCCCTGCTGGCGGACCATCCGGCGGTCCGCGACGGCGGGGTGTTGGCCTACGCGGGAATTCCTTTGATCGACGGCGCGGGCCATGTGGCTGGGACGTTGTGCACCTGGGACACTCGTCCGCGGCAATGGTCCAGCGGGCAGGTGCAGATCCTCAACGACCTCGCCGCCGTTGCCCGCCAGCGACTCCTCGCCGACCCGGGCAACGAGTGATATTTGCTAAAGTTTCGCAACGCGGGGGGGTTACATGACGCGACGGGTAGCAAGATCGGGTAGCGTCCCGCCTGTGATTCGGCCGGTGAAGTGAGCGGATCATGGCGATGCGGATCCTTCACGATGATAGTGCGTCGGCTTCGCCGGTAAGCGACGGTACACCGCCCACTCATCGGAAGACCTTTGCCGAGCGGGTTCGTACCGATCCACTGAGCACGATCATCACCATCTCGATCGACGCTGTGTCGGCGTCGGTGGGGATCGCCCTCGGTAGCTGGTGGGCGGTGGCAACCCATGACGGTCTCCCCAGCCTCTGGCTGGCCATCCTTTACGTGCCCCTCGTCATCGTCATGCTCGCCTCGCGCCGGGTTTACCGGCGGCGCCTCAACCGGGAATTCCTCGACGAGATCGGGCCCGTCCAGACGACCGTTGCCCTCTCGTCGATGTTCTTGCTCAGCGGGATGCTGATCGCGCATCAAAGCGGGCGGCCGGGCTCGACGGTGCTGAAGATCTGGATCTCGACCGCAATCATGATTCCCCTCGGTCGACTGATCCGGGTGCTCATTCAGCGCAGCTTGCGGCGCCACCACCACCTGGTAGCGCCGACGCTCATCGTCGGCAACGGCCGCGTCGCCGGCCACATCATCGCCCGCCTGGAGGAATTCCCGGAGTATGGCCTGGCTCCGGTCGGCATCGTCGACGCCGAACCCTGGTTCGGTCAGCCGGGCAACCCACGACCCGACATCCCCTATCTGGGGCCACCGCAAGACATCGACGAGGCGATCCGGCTCACCGGCGCCCAGAACATCGTCATCGCGTTCTCGCGCACGCAGGACCAGGTCCTCACCCAGGTCGTCCGCACCGCCCACCGCAACGGACTGCGGGTGTGGGTGGTGCCACGCATGTTCGACACAATCGGTGAGCGGGCCCGGATCGATCATGTGGGCGGCACGCCTCTGCTCGCGCTGCCTCACACCGACCCGCGCGGCTGGCAGTTCACCGTCAAGCACATCTTCGACCGGGTGGTGGCCGCCCTGCTCCTGCTTCTGATCTCGCCGGTGTTCCTCACTCTGGCGCTGCTGGTGAAGTTGAGCTCACCGGGGCCGATCTTCTTCAGCCAGCCGCGAGTCGGCCGTGACGGACGGGTCTTCGGGTGCCTCAAGTTCCGCACGATGCGCGCACCGGAGGCCTCCGATGCGGCGTTCCAGCTGAAGTCCGGTGCGGCCCCCGGTGGTGTGGAAGGCGTGGATCGTCGCACGAAGATCGGCAAGGTCCTGCGCGCCACCTCGCTCGACGAACTGCCGCAGTTCATCAACGTGCTGAGGGGCGAGATGAGCCTGGTGGGGCCGCGACCGGAACGGCCGGAATTCGTGGAGCTCTTCGAGGCGCAGATCCAGCGCTACGGCGAACGCCATCGCGTACGAGCCGGTGTCACCGGCTGGGCCCAGGTGCACGGGTTGCGCGGGCAGACCTCCATCGCCGATCGCGCTGAATGGGACAACTACTACATCGAGAACTGGTCCCTTGCTCTCGACCTGAAAATCCTCGCGCTGACCATTCCCGCTGTCCTGCGGCGGGCCGAGTAAAGCTTCGATAATGGCGCGGTTAGCTGGCGTGTGAAAAATACCCGGAGTGGGTAGAGCTCAGTTAACGCATCGGGGGAGCGGGAGATCCCGATTCACGCGCGCCACAGGAGCAGACATGAGTCACCCCCTACTTACCTCAACCGACGTGATCCGCCACGCCATTGCCGAACAGGTTCGGAACCTCGGGGGCAAGGAGGAGGACGTCGACGACATCGCGTTCGCCGCATCATACGCGGTGATGTGCTGGGGTTTGACTGCGCCCCAAAGTATTTGACGCCTGCGTCAGACTGACGCCCGGGGCATTTGCCGTCGTCTCCGGCCGGGTTCCGAACTCTCCGGGCCGAGGCATGTGGCCGTTCCGGGCCGACCGCTCCGCTCGGGTTCGCAGCCGGCTAGGCCGACGGCGTTTTGCTTTCCGGGCACGCTCCACCCAGGTAATGAATTCCCTTGTCCCGCTTACCCACTGGGGGCAGATTGCGCGCTGGGCTGTGTACCAGCGGAGCGTCTACCGGCAGCCGGCCCGTGGCTCGGTCCCATCCGGCGCGGGCGCGCGGGTGCATCCGGCGGCGCTTGGGCAACAGCTTGAAGGCCAGATTGACGCACCGGCCGAACAACCAGTGCAGACGCTCGTCGCGCTTGGTCCACGGGTAGCCCATCAGGTCACGGACCGGCTGGTCGTAGAGCCCGACTGTCACCCACACCGCGAACGGTCCGAGCGCCTTGAGGTAGGCCGACCAGATGACATCCGGAACCCACTGCAGGGAAGGATGTTTCGGCATCGTGGACAGGTCGAGGACTTGTCGAGTGGCCCAGTTGTTCTCCAGGACATTGCGGCACATGTGGTCCCAGTAGGCCTGGAATTCCTCCCAGCTTCCGGGAACCGGGCGCATACTCATGCCGTACATGCGATACCAGACGACGTGCTCATCGAACAGCTGGCGCTTCTGGTCCTCAGTGAGCCCGTCCCCGAAACGCTCGGCCGTGAGGACAGTCCCCATGAAAAAGGTTGCGTGAGCCCAATAGAAGACGTCCGGGTTGAGCGCGCTATAGCGACGCCCTTGAGAGTCAACACCTTTGATCGGGATGTGGTAGTCGCGTACCTCGGCCCCGGTCGCCGGCGCCCGGTCGCCGTCGAACACCACGCCACCGATCGGGTACAGCGATCGCAGCAGGCGCGGCAGCCGCTCGGTGAAAAAGATCGAATGCTGCTCGACGGCGGCCCCGAGCTGAGGGTGCATGTTCTGCATCGACCCGGCCCACGGCCCTTGCAACAGGCCACGCCAGTCACCGAAGATTTTCCACGTCAGCGAATCAGGGCCGAGCACATCGGGCGGCGCGTCATACGCTCCCCCGGTCACCGGACAACCCGAAGCCGGCGGCGCGCCTTCACTGGTGGCCGGGCACGACTCGGACGTATCTTGACTCAACTGGTGACCTTCCCCATGGCGTGAAGGCATTTCTGACTACACGCGTTGTCATCATGAGCTTAGGAGCGATGTGACGTCGGGTCAACGACGCGGCCGCTGGTCGGGTGTGCCCCTGCCGGACCGCCAGGCGCTGCGCCGCGACGAACTGATCGCCGCCGGGGTGATCGTCCTCGGCAGCCCGGGCGGCCCGGCGCTCACGGTGCGCGCGGTCTGCCGACATGCCGGGCTGACCGAGCGGTACTTCTACGAGAGCTTCCCCGACCGCGACGAGTTCGTCCGCGCCGTCTACGACGACGTGTGCAATCGCGCCATGGCGGCGCTGACGTCGGCGGGTACGCCACGCGAGGCGGTCCAACGGTTCGTCGCGCTCATGGTGGACGATCCGGTGCGCGGACGGGTGCTGCTGTTGGCACCGCAGGTCGAGGCCGTGCTGACCCATTCCGGAGCGGAATGGATGCCCCGATTCATCGAGCTTCTGCAGAGCAAGCTGACCGCGATCAACGACCCGGTTCTGCAGAACATGATGGCAACCGGATTGATCGGGGCGCTGACGGCTCTGTTCACCGCCTACCTCGAGGGCAGACTGGCAGCCACTCGCGAGCAGTTCATCGACTACTGCGTTGAGCTGCTGCTGTCGCGCGCGGCGAGCTACCCGCCGGCGACCTGACCGGCGTCGCCCGGAACCTCACCGCTCTGCAGCAGTTCATCGGTCTCACTCTGCTGTGCTTCGGCCTGCTGCTGGGCGATCTGGTCCTCGTAATCGGAGCGGGCCTGGCGGCCTTCCGGGCTGCCGATCGAGTTACCCGGTACACCGGCAGCGGCGAAGTTGTTGTTGCAGTTCAGGTAGAGCAGCACCCGGCCGCCGCCGCTGGTACCGCTGGAATCCAGGAAATTAGCGCTGCGCGATCCGGTGACCATGCACTGATCGGTCGGTAGGAAGCTACCGACCCGGGTGGCGATGGTCGGGGATTGGCCGGAATCGCTGATGGCCTGCGCGGCGTCCGCATAGGTCTCGCCGGCATACTCATTGGTTGCCGAGGCAACGCTGGAACCGAAAATCGCGAATGTCGCGGTCGCGACACCGACGGCACCAAGGCCGAGCAACAAGGGCTTCTTCACGTCTTGCGACCTCCGGAACAATGTGCGTTGACTGTACGTTTGCACACCAAATGCTGGTGGCTACAGTGCGCAAATGATACTCCAGCTCGGTTAAGCGCGCACGGCGCCAATGAAGACCGGTGCAGCGAACCCGCAGCTACCCGCCCGGGATCGGAGCGGGCTGGCCGGGCACATCGCCGGATTGGAGCAATTCGTCGCCCACGTTCTGCTGTGACTCGGCCTGCTGCTGAGCCTCTTGGGCTTCACGCGCCTGCCGACCTTCCGGGCTGGCGACGGAGTTGCCCGGGTTGCCGGGCGAAGCGACATCGGCATTGCAGTTCAGGTCAAGCATGATCCGGCTACCCGAACTGAAACCGGTGGAGCCGATGTCGGTGGCGGACCTGGACCCGGTGACCCGGCACTGCGAGGTCGGCAGCTGATCACCGACGACAGTCGCTATGGTCTCGCTCATTCCAGCCTGGGTAATCGCTTGCGTCGCATCGGCGTAGGTCTGCCCGACATACTCGTTGTCCGCGGACGCGATACCGCACCCGAAGAACGGCGCCGAGGTGATCGTGATGGTGATACCGACCAGGACAACCTTTTTCATGGTTCTCACCTCTCCACTTGCCTAAGGCCACTGCCTCCGCACAAACAAAAGTGGCCACGAGGGTTTTCACTAGCTCAATCCATCTTGAGCCCATGACTACACCGTCGTGATTCAAATGGTCAACCCGATCGAAAATACGCGACGCGGCATCCGACTCACGATGTCTCGACCGCTGCCGTACAACTATCGCCCGCCGCTTCCGCGTCGGCTCCGATCTGGCGGCTCGACCATGGGTCCCGGCGCCGCCACGACATGCCAAGGCCTGGGTAACTTGAATGTCACCGGGATACACAGATATATTGCTGCTACCACTAGGAACAGATAACTGGAGGGCTCATGTCGAAAGACCTGACCGACCTCGATCTCCTGCGCGAGCTGGAACCGGTAGCGGAGAAGCTCATCAACCGCCACATGACGATGATGAAGGACTGGAACCCGCACGATTACATCCCGTGGTCGGACGGCAAGAACTATTACGCCCTCGGCGGTCAGGACTGGGATATCGAGCAGTCCAAGCTCTCCGAAGTCGCCCGCACGGCGATGGTGCAGAACCTGCTCACCGAGGACAATCTGCCCGCCTATCACCGCGAGATCGCGATGAACTTCTCCATGGACGGGCCGTGGGGCTACTGGGTCAACCGGTGGACCGCCGAGGAGAACCGGCACGGCATCTCGATCCGCGACTACCTGGTGGTCACCCGTAACTGCGATCCGGTGGAGCTCGAAGAGCTGCGGATGGAGCAGATGACCCGCGGCTTCTCCCCCGGTCAGAATCAGCAGGGCGACCTGTTCGCCGAGAGCCTGTTCGACTCCGTGATGTACGTCAGTTTCCAGGAGCTGGCCACCCGGGTATCGCACCGCAACACCGGCAAGGCCTGCAACGACCCGGTTGCCGAGCAGCTGCTCGCCAGGATCTCCAACGACGAGAACCTGCACATGATCTTCTACCGCGACGTCAGCGAGGCCGGCTTCGACGTGGCCCCCAACCAGGCGATGAAGTCACTGCACCGGGTACTGAAGAACTTCAAGATGCCCGGGTACACCGTGCCCGACTTCCGACGCAAGGCCGTCATCATCGCCACGGGCGGCGTGTATGACCCGCGCATTCACCTCGACGACGTCGTGATGCCAGTGCTGAAGAAGTGGCGCATCTTCGAGCGCGAGGACTTCACCGGTGAAGCCGCGCAGATGCGCGACGATCTAGCCGAGCTGCTCAAGGAACTCGAAGCCACCTGCGACAAGTTCGAAGAAGCGAAAGCGCGCAAGCTGGAGCGCGACGCTCGGCTTGCCGAGAAGCGCAGCGCCAAGGCATTGGCGGGGGCGGCCACATAGTCGACGCAACACCCACTACGGTCGGCCTCCGCGACCGCGGTCCGGCTTTCACGAGTTTGCGGATCGGGCCGTTCGCCCTCCGCAGCCCGGTTGTCTTGGCGCCCATGGCCGGTGTGACCAACGTCGCGTTCCGCTCGCTGTGCCGCGAACTCGAGGAAGCACGGGCCGGAACCGTGTCGGGGCTGTACGTCTGCGAGATGGTCACGGCCCGCGCGCTGGTCGAGCGGCATCCCGTCACCATGCACATGACGACCTTCGCCCCGCAGGAATCGCCGCGCTCGCTGCAGCTCTACACCGTGGACCCGGCCACCACCTATGAGGCCGCCCGGATGATCGTCAGCGAAGACCTCGCCGACCACATCGACATGAACTTCGGCTGCCCGGTGCCCAAGGTCACCCGGCGCGGCGGCGGGGCCGCCCTGCCCTACAAGCGGCGCCTGTTCGGCCAGATCATCGCCGCCGCCGTCCGCGCCACCGAGGGAACCTCGGTTCCCGTGACGGTGAAGTTCCGGATCGGGATCGACGATTCGCATCAGACCCACCTGGACGCCGGCCGCATCGCCGAACAGGAAGGCGCCGCCGCGGTGGCGCTGCACGCGAGAACCGCCGCCCAGCGCTACTCGGGAACCGCCGACTGGGACCAGATCGGGCGGCTCAAGGAGGCGGTGACGACGATTCCGGTGCTGGGCAACGGCGACATCTTCGAAGCCAACGACGCGCTGGCGATGATGGCCGCGACCGGGTGTGACGGAGTCGTCATCGGCCGCGGGTGCCTGGGTCGGCCGTGGCTGTTCGCCGAACTGTCGGCGGCGTTCACCGGCGCGCCCACCCCGACCCCGCCGACCCTGGGCGAAGTCACCGATATCGTGCGCCGCCACGGCGAGCTGCTGGCCGATCATTTCGGCGAGGACAAGGGCATGCGTGACATTCGCAAGCACATCGCCTGGTATCTGCACGGTTTTCCGGCCGGGGCCGAGATCAGACGGGCGTTGGCCCTGGTCAAGAACCTGGCCGAACTCGACGCGCTGCTCAACCGGCTCGATCGGGATGTTCCGTTCCCGATGGCCGCGACCGGCCCGCGCGGACGTCAGGGATCCGCGTCATCGGTCACGCTGCCCGAGGGATGGCTCGACGATCCGGACGACTGCACCGTGCCGACCGGGGCCGACGTCATGAGCTCCGGAGGCTGAACCGAGACGGTCTCGACATCCGCGCGAGCTGGCGGGCAGCGGGCTTGTCTCAGTACGATTGTGATCTTGTCGCGTGGGTCACTGGAGTGGCGAACCCCCACCGACTGCTGCTACAAGACATAGAACGGTTGGGACGGCCGCGCATCGGTGCGCGGCCACGGTGACCAGACAACCTCAGCGGGATTTGTACGCGCGTCGACGCGCAAGACCGCACCAGAGTCGGAGGCGACTGGAACATGAGTGATGGCGGCAACGCCACTCCTGGCCAGCACCGCGCCCCTGACGAGGGCGAACGGGTGACCCGGGCACCACGATCGGCGGCTGGGGCGGCACCATGGGAGCGGAGACCGACGGATTCACACGACGCCCCCGACACCCCACCGCCGAGCGGTAACCATGTCGAGGGCATCACGGTCGCCGACCTGATCGCCAGGCTGTCCCCCACCGCACCCGCGATCGCCCCCACCCCCCACCGCGCCGAAGCCGAGCCCGTCGACGACTCCGCAGACCTCACGGAGCCCATCCCGGTCGTCACCGCCGCCTACGCCGACGAAATACCTGACCTCGAGGCCCTCAACCGGGCTCGGGGTCCGCTGGTCGCCGACCCCGGTCCGGCCGCCGCCACCTCGGCGAAGGTCTCCACGAAGAAGAAGTCCCGGGCACTCAAGCCGCTGCTGTTGGCGGGCCGGTCAGCGGCGGCGGTTTTCGCGGTGTCGGCACTCGTGCTCACCGGTGGTGCCTGGCAGTGGCAGTCCACCAAGAACAATCTGTTGCGCAACGTGTCCGCGCTGGATCCCGACTCGCGCGACATTCTCGACCCCAACGCCCAGTTCGGCGACGAGAACTTCCTGATCGTCGGCGTCGACAGCCGGACCGGCGCCAACGGCGAGATCGGTGCCGGCACCACCGCGGAGGCCGATGGCGCGCGCTCGGACACCGTCATGCTGGTCAATGTCCCCGCCGACCGTAAGCGCGTCGTCGTGGTGTCCTTCCCGCGCGACCTGGCGATCACCCCGGCCTACTGCCAGGCCTGGGACCCCGATACCGGTAAGTACGGCCCCGTCGTCGACAAGAACACCGGTGAGGTGAGTGACGACTACCGCTACACCGAGACGAAACTGAACTCGGCATACGCCTACGGCGGGCCGAAGTGCCTGGTCAAGGTCATCCAGAAGATGTCGGGCCTGTCGATCAACCGGTTCATGGCGGTCGACTTCACGGGATTCTCCAAGATGGTCGACGCCCTCGGCGGGGTCGAAGTCTGCAGCACCACGCCGCTGGAGGACTACGAACTCGGCACGGTGCTCGCCAGCGCCGGGAGACAGGTGCTCGACGGGCACGACGCGCTGAACTACGTCCGCGCTCGCCAGGTCACCACCGAGGTCAACGGCGACTACGGCCGGATCAAGCGCCAACAGTTGTTCCTGTCCTCGCTGCTGCGCTCGATCATCTCCAAGGACACGCTGTTCAGCCTCCGCAAGCTCAACAACGTGGTGGACATGTTCATCGCCGACACCTACGTGGACAACGTCCGGACGAAGGACCTCGTCGATCTCGGGCAGTCGTTGCAGGGCGTGAACGCCGGCCGGATCACCTTCGTCACGGTGCCCACCACCGGGATCACCGACTCCGACGGCAACGAGCAGCCGCGCACCGACGACATCCGCGGATTGTTCGACGCGATCATCAACGACGACCCGCTACCGGGGGAAAACGACACCAACGCGACGACCAGCCCGTTGATCGCGGCGCAGAAGACCCTTGAAGCCGGTAGCCAGGACCCGCCCGACACCGCCGAGACCGAGCTGGTCAACGCGGTGACAACGGATCCGCAAGACATCAGGGTCCAAGTCTCCAACTCCACCGGGCAAGACGGGTTGGGCGCCACGACCGCAGAGGCACTGCGCGAACATGGATTCCGGGTAATGACGCCCGACGACTACCCGGGCACCCTGAGCACGACGACGGTGATGTTCTCGGCAGGAAACGAGCAGGCCGCCGCCACCGTTTCCGCCGCCTTCCCCGGCGCGGAGATGGAGCGGGTGGACGATCTGGGCAACACCGTGCAGGTGGTGCTCGGTCCCGATTTCAATGCGGTCAGCACACCGCCGCCAAGCGGCTCACCGGTCAGCGTGCACGTGAGCCACAACTCCAGGAGCACCCCCACCCAGCTGCCCGAAGACCTCACGGTCACCAACGCCGCGGACATCACCTGCGAGTAAGCCGCCCCGGGCGTGGCGCGGTTTGCTTTCATTCACCGTTCGTTCACCCTGCCTGGACATACTGAGGGCTCATGCAGAAAGTAGGGTGGAGGCCATGCGGACCGCATATCACGAGCAACTCGATGCGCTGACCAACCAGCTGGCAGAGATGTGCCGGATGGCCGGCGTTGCGATGGAACGGGCGACACAGGCGCTGCTGCAGGCCGATCTTGTCCTCGCCGAACAGGTGATCACCGACCACGAACAGATCTCCGCGGCCAGCGCCCGTGCTGAAGAGGCGGCCTTCGTGCTGCTGGCTCTGCAGGCGCCGGTGGCCGGTGATCTGCGGGCGATCGTCAGTTCGATTCAGATCGTCGCCGATGTCGACCGGATGGGAGCCTTGGCGCTGCACGTCGCCAAGATCGCCCGCCGTCGACATCCCCAGCACGCACTGCCCGAAGAGGTGAACGGCTACTTCGCCGAAATGGGCCGCGTCGCAGTCGAATTGGGGGAAAGCGCCCGCGAGGTGCTGGTTTCACGAGACCCGGAGAAGGCTCGCCGCATCCGCGAGGAAGACGACGCGATGGACGACCTGCACCGCCACCTGTTCACCGTGTTGATGGACCGTGAGTGGAAGCACGGTGTGGCCGCCGCGGTCGACGTGACGCTGCTGGGCCGGTTCTATGAGCGCTTCGCCGACCACGCCGTGGAGATCTCCCGCCGGGTGATCTTCCAGGTGACCGGCCACCTGCCCGAGGAAGAGGAAATCGCGACCTACTAGGCCTGCATGTCAAAGGGGGCTGTCGCGCATCGCGCGACAGCCCCCTTTGACATGTCGGGTTATCCGAACCGGCCGGAAATGTAGTCCTCGGTGGCCTTTTGGCTGGGGTTGGAGAAGATCTTCTCGGTGTCGTCAACCTCGACCAATTTGCCCGGCTTGCCGGTTGCCTCCAGGTTGAAGAACGCGGTCTGATCGCTCACCCGGGCGGCCTGCTGCATATTGTGGGTGACGATCACGATGGTGTAATCCTGCTTGAGCTCGGCGATCAGATCCTCGATAGCCAGTGTGGAGATCGGGTCCAGAGCTGAGCAGGGCTCATCCATCAGTAGGACGTCCGGCTGCACGGCGATCGCGCGGGCGATGCACAGCCGCTGTTGCTGGCCGCCCGAGATACCGCCTCCCGGCTTGTCGAGGCGGTCCTTCACCTCGTTCCACAGGTTAGCGCCCTTGAGTGAGCGTTCACACGTCTCGTCGAGCACCTTCCGGTTGCGCACGCCCTGCAGCTTCAGCCCGGCCACCACATTGTCGCGAATCGACATGGTGGGGAACGGATTCGGGCGTTGGAACACCATGCCAATGGTCTTGCGAACACTGACCGGGTCGACGCCGGAACCGTAGATGTCCTCGCCGTCGAGCAACACCGAGCCCTCCACCCGCGCACCCGGAATCACCTCGTGCATCCGGTTGAGTGTCCGCAGCACAGTCGACTTACCGCAGCCCGACGGTCCGATGAATGCCGTCACGCTCCGCGGCAGCACAGAAAGGCCGACGTCGGCGACCGCATGAAAGGACCCGTAGTAGATATTGAGGTCTTTGAGGTCCAGGCGCTTGGCCACGATGACTCCTTAGCCGATTGGGTTTGAAAGTGGTCAGGACCGGTTCCGGTTCAAGAACCGGTTCACGCCGGCTGCCGCCAAGTACACGACGCCTACGAGGACGATCAGGGTCAGCGCCGCACCCCAGACACGTTCCACACCAGCAGCTTCCGGGTTCTTCAGCTCGGTGTAGATCAACAACGGCAGCGACGCCATGTTGCCGTGGAGCACGTCGAAGTTGATCGCCGTGCTGTAGCCCACCAGAATCAGCACGGGGGCTGTTTCGCCCATCACCCTGGCCAATGCCAATAGGATTCCGCTGATCATGCCGGGCAGCGCCGTCGGAATGACGATCCGGACAATGGTTTTCCACTTCGGAACACCCAAGGCATACGACGCTTCTCGCAACTCGTCGGGAACGAGCTTCATCATCTCCTCTGTGCTGCGCACCACGAGAGGCAGCATCAGCAGCACCAACGCCAGCGCCACCGCGAAGGCGCTTTGCGGAAGCCCCATCGTCGCGATCCACAACGCGAAGATGAACAGAGCCGCCACGATCGACGGCACGCCCGCGAGGATGTCGACCATGAAAGTGGTCACCTTCGCGAGTGTCCCGCGGCCGTATTCCACAAGATAGACGCCCACCATGATGCCGAGCGGCACCGAGAACACCGCGGCGATCGCCGCCTGGATGAGCGTGCCGTAGATGGCGTGATAAACGCCTCCGGTGAACTGCTCCGGCAGCACGCCGTACAACGAGTGCGTCCACCAATCGATGGACAGAACCGCCTTCAGGCCGCGCCTCAACACCGTGAAGAGCACCCACACCAGCGGAATCAGAGCGATCAGAAACGACGCGGCGAACAACGTCGTCGCGAGGTTGTTCTTGATCTTGCGAGCTGGGCTGATCGGATGGAAGGTCGGGCCCTTCAGCGGGGGCTCGAGAGTTTGCTGGGTCATCCGCCACTCACCCTTCCGCCGGCCGCCGCACGGGCCAGCGCGTTCACCACGAATGTCAGCAGGAACAGCACGAAGCCAGCCGCGATATAAGCCCCGGTGGGCAGCGGTGCGCTGAATTCTGCTGCAGCAGAAGCGATCTTCGACGCGAAGGTGTAGCCACCGTCGAACAGCGACCACCCCCCTGCCTTGGCTGCCGCCCGCAGGATGATCAAGACCGCCACGGTCTCACCAAGGGCGCGGCCCAGACCCAGCATCGCTCCGGCAATCATGCCGCTGCGACCGTAGGGGAACACCGTCATCCGGATGACTTCCCACTTGGTGGCGCCGAGTGCCTGCGCGGCCTCGACCTGACCGCGCGGTGTGAGACTGAACACGTCGCGAGTCACCGCGGTGATGATCGGCAGGATCATTACCGCAAGGACGATCCCCGCGGTGAATATGGTGCCGCCACCTCGGATCGAGACGTTGCCGTCGGCGAACAGGAAAATCCAGCCCAGGTTGTCGTTGAGCAATCGCGCAACCGGATCCAGCCAGGGCGCCAGGACGAAGATGCCCCACAGGCCGAAAACGATCGACGGGACCGCGGCCAGCAGGTCGACCAACATCGCGAACGGGCGGGACAGGCGCGCCGGCGTGTAGTTGGTCAGAAACGCCGCGATACCGATGGCGATCGGCACGGCAATCAGCAGGGCGAACACCGAACTGAGGACGGTGACCTGGAAGAGCTCCGCGATGCCGAACCGAAGATTGCCAGGATCATTGGTGACGAATTCCGAACTGGTGATGAAGTTGGCCTTGTTGACCCGCAGCGAAGGCCACGCACGAATGAGGAGGAACAATCCCATCAACAGAATCGCGGCGATGATGGTCCCGCCGGCAGCGATCGCCAGCGAGCCGAAGATCCGGTCGCCCAACCGCCCGCCTGCCCTGAGTCCGGAACTCTTCACCGTTGGCATGGACACGCCCGCAGTATCTCCTCGCCGCTGTGGATCCGCAGGCTGAACCTGCGAATCCACAGCGGTCTCGTCTGGTCTCAAGGTCATAACCGCGCCGACTAGGAGATTGCGTTGATTGCGGTATTGAGGCGATCTTTGAAGCGATCCGGCAACGGGATGTAGCCGTTGTCCTCCAACCCCTTCTGTCCCTCGTTGATCGCGACGGTGAGGAACTTCTTCAGCGCCGGAGGAACATCGCTCTGCGGGTACTTCGAGCACACGATCTCATAGGTGGGCAGCACGATCGGGTACGCCCCCGCCTCCGCGGGAACGTAGATCGAAGTCATGTCCAGCACCAGGTCGTTGCCCTCGCCCTTGACTTTCACGGCGTCGATGGACTTGCCCGCGGACTCGGAAGTCAGCGCCACCGGATCCGGCGCCGCCGGGGTGACGATGCTGGCCGTCTGCAAGCCCTGGCTCTTCGCGTAGGACCACTCGTTGTAGGTGATCGATCCGGGCGTGTTCTTGATGGCCGCCGACGTACCTTCGTTGCCCTGGGCGCCTTCGCCGACCCCACCGGCGAACGACTTGCCCGCACCCTTGCCCCACGCGCCATTGGACGCGGCATCCAGATACTTCTGGAAGTTGTCGGTGGTGCCGGACTCGTCGCTACGGAACAGGACGGTGATCGGCTCGTCAGGCAACGTCTTACCCGGGTTGAGACCGGCGACCTCCGCAGCGTTCCACTTCGTCACCCCACCGTTGAAAATCTTGGCCAGAGTAGGTCCGTCGAGCGCGAGCCCGTCGACACCGTCCAAGTTATAGGTGACCGCGATCGGGCCGAAGACCGTCGGAAGATTCCATGCGGCGTTGCCGCCGCAGCGCTCCTTGGCCTTGTCGACCTCTCCCTTGTCAGCGTTCAGCGGAGAGTCCGAACCACCGAAATCGGTGATGCCGCCGACGAATTCGCTCACCCCGGCACCCGAACCACTCGACGTGTAGTTGACGGTGAAGCCTGGGCAGGCCGCCTGGTAGGCCGTGATGAACCTGGTCATGGCGTTCTTCTGGGCCGACGATCCACTCGCCTTGAGGGCCTCCTTGCCCGTGCAGTCACTGGCGGCGGTAGAGCCCGATGTGTTCTCGTTGCTTCCGCAGCCCGCGACCGCAATAGCGGTGAGCGCTGCGACGGACACCGTCGCGCCGAACGCCTTGCCAACGCTGTGAAACTTCACGTGTCCCACTTTCCTCGTCAGATCTGTATTCCATGCCGGATCGAAACACTGTCCGGGCGAAAGTATGCGTTGGTGGTAGACGGAACCCACCAGGAAGGTAAACGCAAGGTGAACAGGTTCGTGAACGGCGCGTTGCGGGCAGCCGTTAACTAGCTGTGACTGCGGGCGGCGTCAATACCGGCTGACGGTGCCGGCCGATATGCGGTGTCCACGCTGAATACGGCAAAACCCAGTCGTTCATAGGTTTTCACCGCCGCCACATTGTCGGCCTCGACGTAAAGCATGACCTCGGGCCGGTCCTGAGAGGCCAATCGCCGAGCCAGGTACGCGAGGCCCGCGACAGTCAGCGCGCGGCCGACACCGCGGCCGTGTGCGGCGGGATCCACGCCGACGACGTATACCTCGCCGAGCCCCGGATGGTCGGCATGCACCTTCGTCCAGTGGAAACCGAGAAGCCCACCACTGTCGTCGTCGACGGCCAGGAAGAGGCCCTCGGGGTCGAACCAGGATTCGCCGCGCCGCTCGTCGAGATCGGCCTGCGCCCAGCCACCCTGCTCCGGGTGCCATGCGAAGGCGGCGTTGTTGACCCGCAGCAGCTCGGCATCGTCGGACGGACCCCGATAGGTGCGGATGTGGATGCCTTCGGGCACCCCCGGCTCGGGGATTTCGCGCAGCGTCCGGTGCATCTGCATCAGTTCCCGGACAACGGTCATCCCGAGCGCCTCGGCGACCGCCCGCGCCGCCGGCAAGGTGCCGTGCGCCCAGAACCGCACTCGACCGCCGGCCGCGTCGATGGCGGCTCGCAGCAGTGCCGACCCGATTCCGCGGCGGCGAGCCCGTGGTTCGACGACGAGTTCGCCCATCGCGTCGGCGCCGTCGCTCCCCGGCGTCAGATTGAGGTAGCCCACCACGTCCCCGTCGTCGGTGGCGATCAGGTGGCGGGTGCGCTCGTGGCTATATTGATCCCCGCGTCGCTGCGCTCCTGCCCGCCGGTGTTCTTCCCCGCGTCGCTGCGCTCCTGCCCGCCGGAGATCGCGTAGCACCTGCTCACCAACCGGGGCGACACCATCGAATCGAGTGGCGTCGTCGATCACGGCACGCACCTGCTCCTGTTCGACCGGGGTCGGGGCGGTGCGCCAGTGCAGCGTGGTCACTGACTGCGGAGCGGGTGAGGCATCGAGCCTGACGGCACCGCGTCGCGCATCGAGTCGGAGATGGTGTCCTCGGCGCCGTCGAAGCCGTCCTCGTCGTCGTCCTCGTTGAATTCAGGCTCCGAGGCCGGGGGACGGCCTCGGGCCGGGCGGACCGCCTTGTAACCCACATTACGGACGGTTCCGATCAGCGACTCGTATTCCGGGCCGAGTTTGGCGCGTAAGCGCCGCACGTGGACGTCCACGGTGCGGGTACCGCCGAAGAAGTCGTAGCCCCACACCTCCTGCAGCAATTGCGCACGGGTGAACACCCGGCCGGCGTGCTGCGCGAGATATTTCAGCAGCTCGAACTCTTTGTAGGTCAGATCGAGGGGGCGGCCGCGCAGGCGCGCGGTGTAGGTGCCCTCATCGATGACAAGCTCACCGAGGCTGACCTTGCCCGCGCTTTCCTGGGTGGCCATGCCGCCGCGCCGGCCGACGAGCAGCCGCAGCCGGGCATCGATCTCGGCTGGTCCGGTGCTGGGCAGCAGGATCTCGTCCAGTCCCCAGTCCATGTTGACGGCCACCAGGCCGCCTTCGTTGACGACAGCCACCACCGGCACCGACGTGCCGGTGGTGCCGAGCAGCCGGCACAGACCGCGGGCCGCCGCCAGGTCGGTGCGGGCGTCCACGATCGCTACGTCCGCGGTGCCCGCTTCGAGTAGCGACGACACCTCGGTCGGCGCTGACCGCACGGTGTGCGCCAACAGCGCCAGCGAAGGCAGCACCGATTCCGGGTGCGGGTCGACGGTGAGAAGCAGCAGGTCCAACAGACTCTCCAATGCCCTGGATACTCATCGTCGACAGCGCCGTCGCGGTGACCTACCAGACTCATGGGCGACATATGGCCGTTACCCGACCATGGGTCATCTAACTTTAACCCGCTACCTGGTATTTAGCCGATCCGAACCGATCGGGACGCCGCAAAGGGGGCGCGGGGCGGTGGTTCCCCGGCGCCGGTGAGCCAGAATATGCAGGTGCGGAAGCTGTTGATCACCCTGGGTGCCACGATCACCGCAGTGGTCGTCGGGGCGGTCGGCGCCGATTTCGGAGCGACCATCTACGCCGAATATCGGCTGGCGCGCACCGTCCGGTCCGCGGCGGGACTGTCGTTCGACCCGTCGGTGGCAATCCTGGGCTTTCCGTTCATCCGCCAGGCCATGCACCACCACTATGACGAGATCGAGATCAAGGCCAACGGGGTGGACCGCCCGGTGATCGGCAAAGCCGCACTGGAGGCCACCCTGCACAACATCGATCTCACCGAGGCATCGTGGCTGATCAGACCGGACGCGTGGCTGCCAGTCGGGAAGCTGGAGAGCCGCATCATCATCGACTCCGGTCACCTGGGCCGCTTCGTGGGCATCAAGGACCTGATGGTGGAGGCCCCGTCGAGGGAGACCAACGATGCCACCGGCGGTACCACCGAGTCGGGCATCTCCGGCAGCAAGGGGCTGGTCTTCACCGGAACGCCCAAGAAGGCCGGGTTCGACAAGCCGGTCAGCGTCGCGGTCGACCTCTCGATCGCCGGCGAGGACCAGACGACGCTCGTGTTCACCGCCACCGACGTCCAGACGGGCCCGGGTACCGCCGACCAATCGGTGCCCGACGACAAGAAACAGGCCGTGCTGGCGGCATTCAGCGGCAGCCTGCCGGGTCAGAAGCTCCCGTTCGGAGTGCGCCCCACCACTGAGGGCGCCCGAGGGTCGGACATCATCATCGAAGGCATCACCGAGGGAGTAACCATCCGCCTGGACGAGTTCAAACAGTCATGAGTTCCGCATTCATCACCGCGACCGTCGCCATCGCCGCCGCTCTGGGTGTGGCCGGGGTCGCCGGTATGTGGCATAACCGGCGTTCGGGCGTCTTGCGCGGCAATGCCGAGCCACTCGAAGTCGATGTCAGCGACCTGGGCCTGTCCCGCACCGGGCCGACGATCGTGCACTTCAGCGCCGTGTGGTGTGGGCCCTGCGCGGGGGTGCGGCGTGTGGTCAACCAAGTCTGCACCGACATCGGTGAGGTTGCTCACGTCGAGATCGATATGGACGCCAACCCGGCTGCCGCACGCAAGCTTTCGGTCATGTCGCTGCCGACGACATTCATCTTCGACGCCGAGGGCCGGCAGCGGTACCGGACGGCCGGGGTGCCCAAGGTCGCTGACCTGCGCTCGGCGCTGGAACCTCTGTTGGCCTGAGACCCCGGTTATTGGGTAGCATGTCTGCCGTGTCGGCCCGCCTTGAGCTAGCGCTCACCAAGCGTCGCGCAGTTGATCTGTGCCGCGTCGCGGGTTGTTGCTGTTGTTGCTGTAGCTGCTGAGTAGCCGCGCCCTCATTTTCGCGCCGCCACTCTGGAGCGGCCGTGTGCGGCCTGTCTCCGTCCAGCCCGATGAGCAACAGGAGTAGATACATGCCGGCCAACAACATCACCACCACCGCCGCCGAGGTGGACGTCCGTGGGCCCCGCTTCGCGGCGTGGGTCACCACCGCCGTACTGATCGCGGTGCTGGCTATCTCGGGGTTCAACACGGTGGCCGCGGCGGTCCTGCTCTCGCTGCAGGCCCTCGTTTTCGCCGTCGGCGGGCTGCGAGGGCCCCGCCGGCACCCCTACGGGCTGGTCTTCGCCAAGATGGTCGCGCCGCGGCTGAGCCCCGTTTCCGAGCGGGAGCCGATACCGCCGTTGAGGTTCGCACAGTTGGTGGGCTTGATCTTCGCTGCCGTCGGCATCGCGGGCTTCGCGCTCGGTGCATCTCTGCTCGGCGTCATCGCGACCGCTTTGGCCCTGTTCGCCGCATTCCTCAACGCGGCCTTCGGCATCTGTCTCGGCTGCCAGCTCTATCCCCTCGCGGCCCGGCTACGCCCCGCGCCCGCCACCTCCTGAAGCCTCCAAGCCGCGCAACCGAAAGGAACTCCCCCATGGCTCGCTCCGACGTCCTGGTCTCCGCCGACTGGGCCCAGAGCAATCTCGACGCACCCAACGTCGTGCTCGTCGAGGTCGACGAGGACGCCAGCGCCTACGACACCGGCCACATTCCCGGGGCGGTCAAGCTGGATTGGAAGACCGACCTGCAGGATCCGGTGAAACGGGATTTCGTTGACGCCCAACAGTTCTCGAAGCTGTTGAGCGATCGAGGCATCGCAAACGACGACACCGTGGTGCTCTACGGAGGCAACAACAACTGGTTCGCCGCCTACGCCTACTGGTATTTCAAGCTCTACGGCCACGAGGACGTGAAGTTGCTCGACGGCGGCCGCAAGAAGTGGGAGCTCGATGACCGCCCGCTGTCCGCCGACACGGTCAACCGTCCCGCCACCAGCTATTCGGCCAAGGCACCCGACAACAGCATCCGCGCGTTCCGTGACGAGGTGATCGCCGCGATCGGCGCCAAGAACCTGGTGGATGTCCGCTCCCCCGACGAGTTCTCCGGCAAGATCCTCGCGCCCGCGCATCTGCCGCAGGAGCAGAGCCAGCGCCCCGGGCATATCCCCGGCGCAATCAACGTTCCGTGGAGCAAGGCCGCGAACGAGGACGGCACCTTCAAGTCCGATGAGGCCTTGGCGAAGCTGTACGCCGAGGCGGGTTTGGACGGCGAGAACGAGACCATCGCCTACTGCCGCATCGGCGAGCGGTCCTCACACACCTGGTTCGTGCTCCAGGAGTTGTTGGGACACAAGAACGTCAAGAACTACGACGGAAGTTGGACCGAATACGGCTCCCTGGTGGGGGCCCCGATCGAGTTGGGAAATTGATCATGTGCTCTGCACCGAAACAAGGGCAGACCCTGCCCGCCGGAGTCGACCTCGAAAAGGAAACCGTGATCACCGGGCGCGTCGTGGACGACGCGGGTCAGACGGTGGCCGGTGCGTTCGTGCGCCTGCTGGACTCGAGCGATGAGTTCACCGCTGAGGTGGTTGCCTCGGCGACCGGCGATTTCCGGTTCTTCGCCGCGCCGGGAACCTGGACCGTGCGCGCGCTGTCCAAGGTCGGCAACGGCGACGCCACGGTGGCACCCGTTGGCGCCGGTATCCACGAGGTCGATATCAAGGTCGCTTAGAGAAGGACCGGGGGTGGCTCAGGCGGTGACACCGCCCGAGCCACCGATAGACTGACACCCGTGGTTCTTTTCTACGAGATCCTGCTGGTCGCGACGGTCGTGCTCATCACCTGGTTCGCGTTGTACGCGCTCTACCGACTGATCACCGACGAGTCGTGAGTTCCGAGGACATCTCCAGTAGCGGTGATCGCGCTGTAGCCGCCGCGGCCCAGCGGGCCAAGGAGACGGCCGGTCGCAACATCCCGGTTTTCGATGACCTGCCGCTGCCCGCCGACACCGCCAACCTGCGACTGGGCGCCGACCTGCACGACGCATTGCTGGCCTTGTTGCCGCTCGTCGGAGTATGGCGCGGTGAGGGCGAAGGCCGCGGGCCGCACGGCGATTACCACTTCGGGCAGCAGATCATCGTCTCGCATGACGGCGGCGACTACCTGAACTGGGATGCCCGATCCTGGCGCCTCGACGAGAGTGGCGACTACCACTCCCCGGGCCTGCGTGAGACCGGCTTCTGGCGGTTCGTCAGCGATCCGGCCGACCCCGGCGAGTCGCAGGCCATCGAATTGCTGCTGGCGCACTCCGCCGGCTACATCGAGTTGTTCTACGGTCAGCCGCGCACACAGTCGTCCTGGGAGCTGGTGACCGATGCCCTGGCGCGGAGCAAGTCCGGCGTGCTCGTCGGTGGCGCCAAGCGGCTCTACGGGATCGTCGAGGGCGGCGATCTGGCCTATGTCGAGGAGCGGGTGGACGCCGACGGGGGTCTGGTTCCGCACCTGTCGGCCCGGCTGACGCGATACGTCGGCTGATGCGCCGCCCGACTCTCGGGGCCGCCGCGGCGGCTGCGGCAGCAGTGCTCGCCGGCTGTACACCGGCCCCGACCCCGTCACAGCCGACGGCGATCAGTCCCGCGCCGAGCAGCACCGACGCCTCCACGCCCGTCACCACTGGTGACAGCCCGGCCGGGCACGGGTCGCTGGCGCAGTGCCTGCACCAGCACGGCGTGCCCGAGTCGGCCGGTAGCGCCGTGATCGGTCCACCGGCAAGCGTTGACCCCGGCGTGTGGGAGCAGGCGAGGAAAGCGTGCTCTGCACTGCAGCCGGGGCCGGCGTCCTAGCCGCCATCGGCGGGTTGTGCGCCCCGACCATGGCCTGAGGCCGAGAACTGCCACCCGCGCGGCATCCCGGAAGGCATGGCCGAATCATGCTCGACCACTTGTCCATACGTCGTCAACCCTGATTGCTCGTGATTTGGAAACGTTCGACACGACGACCTCGATCACCGCGCACGACGGCGAGAGCCGGCCCGGTGCGAGGCCGAAATGGAAGTCCCCTCAACGCTATCCAGATGTCCATCCACAGTCGCCGCACAGCTTCGAGCTAACTGACATCTAAAGAGGCTCAATATCGTCGGCGAAGTTCACTACCGAAGTAAGGAGTCGACGATGAATCTGCGACTGCAGGCCGCGGCCGTGAGCGCCCTCGGGGTGGCTCTGATCGGCGCCGTGGTGGCCTGTTCTCCATCGAGCGTGGCAGCGCCCGACAAGCCGGGCGGACCCAATGATCCGTTTGTCAAGTGCATGACCGAGAACGGCGTGCCCGCACCGCAGGGCCCGCCACCACAGGGCGGTCCGGGTGGGCACGGCGGTCAACCCGGCGACCCGCCGCCGGCACCACCGGGCGTCGACCAATCGGTGTGGGACAAGGGACTACAGGCGTGCGCTTCGCTCGCGCCCACACCGCCACCGCAGCACTGAGCGGGGCATCGACGAAGACCCCGGAAATGGGGCGGCCCCCGAGCCGGTATTCCTGGTGGGACAGACCAAGGGCTCGGGGGCCGGGTAGCTGCCTGGAATTCGCCAGCGCGCGCAGGGCGCAGATGATTCCCGGCACCTGGTGCTGCTAGCGGGCAGCCACCTCACATGTCCTAGAAGCTATCAATTTCCCGGACCACCTCCTTCCCTGTGTACGGCTGACCGTACCCGCCGTACGACTGGGGTGCCAACAGGTTTTCGCGATCAGCGATCAGCGATCACTGACGATCGCTGCATCGACTAGCGCCGCAACGTCGGCGGCCAGTCGGGTGGGCGGTAAATGACGACCGCCGATGGTATGCACCCGAGCCGCCAGCGTCATACTGGACACAAGCCAAACGCCTTGGGCGTCAAACAAATCCGACGGCCGCAGCGCGCGGAAGTCGCAGTCGTAGCCTTTGTCGCGAGCGACCTCGAACAGCGCCTGCTGGGTGGTTCCGCGCAGGATCGGATACCACGGCGGCGGGGTGAGAAAGCATGTGCCGCCCGCGCCGTCATCGGTGGCGATCACCACCGTCGAGCGGGGCCCTTCGAGCAGATACCCGTCGGAGCTGACAAAGATCACATCGCCGGCCCCCTTGTCCGCGGCGTGCCGCAACGCTGCCATGTTCACCGCATACGACAACGTCTTGGCGCCGGCCAGCAGCCACGGCATGGAGTCGACTCCGGTGGCGGGCAGGCCGCGATCAAGCAGCACCGCGGCGATTCCGTCGCGCCGGGTGGTGAAGACCCGCTCCGGGACGGGGTTGATGGTCAGATAGGCGGTCGGGCCCGATCCGCTTTCCCGGCCTCTGCTGTAGACCAGTCGCAGGGCACCCTCCCCTGCGGTCAGCGACGCCCACTGTCCGACCGCGATCCCGATGGCCCGCCGCCACGCGGGCAGATCCGGCTCGGGCAGGTCCATCATCTTGGCGGACTGGACCAGTCGGCGCAGGTGCGCCTCCACCAGGCAGGCACGTCCGTCTCGGACCAGGAGCGTCTCGAAGATGCCGTCGCCGCGCACCGCGGCGAGGTCGTCGGCGAACAACAGCGGCCGGCCCGGATCATGTACCTCGCAGTCGAGAGTGACGACCACCGATGGCCGGCTGGGCATTCCAGGCATGAAGCCACAGCGTACTGGCAGCCCCGTAGAGTTGATGTGTGTCAGCCGTCCCCACTCCTGACAGTTCCCCCGACGCCGGTGCGATCTGGCATTACGGGGACCCGTTCGGCGAGCAGCGCTCCGCTACCCACGACGCCGTCGTCGTGGACCGGTCACACCGCGCCGTACTCACGCTGGCAGGGACCGACCGGCAGAGCTGGTTGCACTCGATCTCGACCCAACACGTCAGCGAGCTGCCCGACGGTACGTCCACCGAGAATCTGAGCCTCGACGGGCAGGGTCGTGTCGAAGATCACTGGGTGCAGACCGAGCTGGGCGGGGTCACCTATCTCGATACCGAGCCGTGGCGTGGTGAACCCCTGCTGGCCTACCTGCGCAGGATGGTGTTCTGGGCGGACGTGACCGCCGATACCGCCGACCTCGCCGTCCTCTCGCTGCTCGGTCCGCGCCTTGCTGACGCCGCCGTGCTTGCGGCCCTTGGCCTCGACGACCTGCCCGCCGAGTCGGCGGCCGTGCCGGTCACCGGCGGCGGATTCCTGCGCCGGGCGCCCGCACCATCCGGCCAAATCGAACTCGACCTGCTGGTTCCGCGCGCCGGTGTCGCCGACTGGCTCACCCGGCTGGAGGCCGCCGGGGTACGCCGCGCCGGGATCTGGGCGTACGAGGCGCACCGGGTCACCGCGCTGCGCCCGCGGCTGGGGGTGGACACCGACGAGCGAACCATCCCCCACGAGGCGGGCTGGATCGGTGCGCCCGGGCAGGGGGCGGTTCATCTCGACAAGGGCTGCTATCGCGGGCAGGAGACCGTGGCACGCGTTCACAACCTCGGTAAGCCACCCCGAATGCTGGTCCTGGTGCACCTCGACGGGTCGGGTGAGCGCCCGGCGACCGGGGATCCGCTCTTGGCCGATGGGCGTGTCGTCGGCCGGGTGGGCACCGTCGTCGATCACGTCGATCTCGGCCCGATCGCCCTGGCACTGGTGAAGCGGGGCATTCTCGCCGGCACCGCGCTGACCACGGGCGGCGAGCATCAGGTGGCCGCGGAGATCGACTCGGAGTCGCTGCCGCCGGGTGACGCGGTGGGCGCCGGTCGGCTGGCCGTCGAACGCCTGCGCCGCGGCGGGTTGTGACGTTCACCCCCGGCCGAACGGGCCTGCCAGCACATCGCAGCGGGGCACGGTAAGGTGTTGGCAGGACAATAACGAACACACAGATCGGAGCCGCCTGCATCCCGGGCCGCTCCGTTATTGCGCGAGGGGGTTCCCCCATGGGCCGCGGCCGGGCAAAGGCAAAGCAGACCAAGGTTGCTCGGGAGCTGAAGTACAGCTCCCCGCAGACCGATTTCGACCGGCTCCAGCAAGAGCTGTCAGGGTCGGGTTCGAGTGAGCCCGACACCGTCGACAACGGGTTCGACGACGACCCGTGGGCCGACGAGGGCAGCTGGCGGCGCTGAAGCGCCGACCCCTTCCAAAAGCGTGGGTCTAGGTCTCCTAGAACCGTGGATGTAGTCCCACGAGCCTGGCTCGTGGGCCGTCCTTCCCTTTGGTGACAGTGCCCAGCGTCCAGCAGTTCAAATGGCGGGCGGTCAGGATCGCCAGCGCGCGGTCGGTGTCCTCCGGCGCGACGACGGCGACCATGCCGACACCCATGTTGAACGTCTTCTCCATCTCAACGCGGTCGATCCGCCCTCGTTGCGCGATCATCGCGAATACCGGTGCGGGAGTCCAGGTTCCGCGATCGAGTTCGGCGACCAGTCCATGTGGAATGACCCGTTCGAGGTTGCCGGCCAGCCCGCCGCCGGTGACGTGACAGAAGGTGCGGACCTGCGTTTCGGCGGCCAACGCCAGGCAGTCCCTGGCGTAGATGCGGGTGGGCTCGAGTAGTTCCTCGCCAAGAGTGCGACCGAACTCCTCGACGTGGCCCGCCAGGTCCATCCGGTCGATGTCGAGCAGGACCTTGCGGGCCAGCGAGTAACCATTGGAGTGCAGACCCGAGGAACCCATCGCGATGATCACGTCGCCGGGACGCACCCGCTCAGGTCCCAGCACATCGTCGGCCTCCACAACGCCGACCCCGGTGGCCGAGATGTCGTAGTGGTCGGGTTCCATCAGCCCCGGGTGTTCGGCCGTCTCCCCGCCCAGCAACGCGCATCCGGCGGCGACACAGCCCTCGGCGATACCGGCCACGATCGCGGCGACCCGCTCGGGAATGGTGCGTCCGACGGCGATGTAGTCCTGCAGGAACAGCGGCTCGGCGCCGCACACCACAAGGTCGTCGACAACCATTGCGACCAGGTCCAGGCCGACGGTGTCGTGTTTGTCCATGGCCTGGGCCACCGCCAGTTTGGTGCCGACACCGTCGGTCGAGGCGGCCAACAGCGGCTCCCGGTAACCGCCCCGCAAGGCGAACAGCCCGGCGAACCCGCCCAGCCCGCCACGCACCTCGGGCCTGGTGGCCCGCTTCGCCAGCGGCTTGAACAGCTCGACCGCGCGGTCACCAGCCTCGATATCCACCCCGGCCGATGCGTAGGAGATGTGGTTGTCGTCCTCGCGATCCGTCATCGCGCATAAGGCTACCGGTCGCCGACCGACGCCGATACAGGCCACCGTCAGCCGACGTTGGTGGCCAGCCAGTCCCGGAGCGGCGCCCCCGCCCGCAATGCGGTGACCACCCGATCCTTGGCCTTCGCAGTGCCAAGCCAGGCGCCGACCGGCCAAGTCTTCATCATCGCGATCCCCTTGTGCCGGAGCAGCTCGATACGCTGGTGATCCTTCGGATATCCCTTCGGCGCGGTCTTGAGCACGTCGTGCGCCATCGTCTCGTAGCCACCCTGGTGCAACGCCGCGACGATCCCGGCGAGCTGGGCGCCGGACTTCTCCTCGTCGACGGCGGCACGGTAGCGGGCCAGCGCGGCCGGGTCCGGCATGTACAGGCCGCTGCCGACGGATAGCCCCTCGGCTGAGAACGACACATAACCCGAGCCGATCATCGCTGCGCAGTTGGTCTTGTAGGGCGCCTTGTCGGCGCTGAACCGCACATCGCGGTAGGGCCGGAACAATTTGCCCGCGCCGAACTCCTCGGCGAGTTCGGTGAGCAGCTCCTCCATCGGCGCCTTCACCTGACGGTCGTAGATCGCCCGGTGCTCGGTCCAGTAAACCTTGGAGTTGTCGGCCTCCAAGCCTTCGTAGAACTCGACCGCCTCGATCGGCCACCCGCGAAACGCCATGAGGACATTGTGTAACACCGTCTCCGACACGGGGAAGCCGTCGACCGTGGGGCATTAAGTGCGGTTGGCGACGCCTCCGGCGGTAGGCGCGGCGGTTCTGGCACCCGATTCGAGGCGAGCACTCTGCCCAATCCGGGTTGCCCTGCCCAATAACCGGCAATCCCTGCGGTCATCGGCTCAGAATCTCAGGAGCCGGTGAATGGAGGACCCATGTCGGTGCAGCGAACCCGATGCCTGGTGACCGGTGCCACCGGATATGTCGGTGGCCGTCTGGTGCCGCGACTGCTGGACGACGGCTTCACGGTGCGCGCGCTGGCGCGCAGGCCGGACAAGCTCGCCGGCGTGCCCTGGCGCGACAGCATCGAAGTCGCCCGCGGCGACCTGACCGACACCGCCTCACTCAGCGACGCCTTCACCGATGTGGACGTCGTCTACTACCTGGTCCATTCGATGGGTACCTCCTCCGATTTCGCCGCCGAGGAGCGTCGCGCCGCGCAGAACGTCGCCGCCGCCGCCCGCCGCGCGGGCGTCCGTCGCATCGTCTACCTCAGTGGTCTGCACCCCGACGATGCCGAACTCTCAACACATCTGGCATCGCGCACCACCGTCGGCGAGATCCTGATGGCGTCCGGAATTGAAACGATCGTGCTGCAGGCCGGCGTCGTGGTGGGTTCGGGCTCGGCGTCTTTCGAGATGATCCGTCACCTCACGGATCGGCTGCCGGTGATGACGACGCCGCGGTGGGTGCACAACAAGATCCAGCCGATCGCGATCGGCGACGTTCTGCACTACCTGTCGGCCGCCGCCACCGCGACGGTGCCGACATCGCGAGCCTGGGACGTCGGCGGCCCGGATGTTCTGGAGTACGGCGACATGATGCAGATCTACGCCGAAGTCGCCGGGCTGGCACGCCGACGCATGCTGGTGCTGCCGGTCCTGACGCCCCGAATCGCCGCGCTGTGGGTGGGACTGGTGACGCCGATTCCGTCGGGGCTGGCCCGCCCGCTGGTCGAATCCCTGCACTGCGATGCCGTCATGGACAACCACGACATCGACACCATCATCGAGCCACCGGCGGGAGGGCCGACACCGTACCGGGAAGCGGTAGCGCTGGCGTTGGACTGCATCACCCGCGGCGAGGTCGAGACCACCTGGGACGGCGGAACCGCCGCGCAGCTGCCCGGCGATCCGGAATGGGCGGGCGCGGTCGTGTATGTCGACCATCGGTCACAGCCCACACCGGCCACCCGCGAGCAGCTCTGGGAAGCGGTGGAACGCGCCGCCCCACCGCACTGGCAGGTGGAAACCCGCGACCCGGGACACCTGTTGCGGCTTCGCGACGAGGACAGCAGGCTGGGCTCGCGCTGGCTGGAGATGCGGGTGACGTCGCAAGGCAGCGGCAGCCGCTACGAACAGCGCTGGATCTTTTTCCCGCGCGGGTTGGTGGGGCGGTTGTCCTGGTTCGTGCAGCGTCCACTGCTGTCGTCGAGGCTGGGCGCGCGGGTCCGCCAGGTCATCGATGCGGCGGAATGATCCTCAGGGACGGCTCAGCGCCGAAACGTTGTCGTTGTCGGTCTGGACCGGTTGGATCGGCAAGCCGGTGCGGGCGGCGGTGGCCAGCATGTGCTCGACGACGTTCTTGCCGAGAGCCGTCTCGCCGGGCAGTTCGATCGGGTAGTTGCCGTCGAAGCAGGCGCAGCACAACCGGGTCGGCGGCTGTTCAGTCGCTGCGATCATGCCCTGCTGAGAGATATAGACCAGCGAGTCTGCTCCGATCGCGTGGCGCACCGCTTCGAGCATCTCGCCCTCGTCGTCCACCGCGTTGGCGATCAGTTCGGCCGGGGTGGCGAAGTCGATGCCATAGAAGCACGGCCACTTCACCGGCGGCGAGGCGATGCGCACATGCACCTCGACGGCGCCGGCTTCCCGCAGCATCCGGATCAGTGCGCGCTGGGTGTTGCCGCGCACGATCGAGTCGTCGACGACGATGAGCCGCTTGCCGCGGATCACCTCTTTGAGGGGGTTGAGCTTGAGCCGGATGCCCAGCTGGCGGATGGTCTGCGATGGCTGGATGAAGGTCCGCCCGACGTAGGCGTTCTTCATCAGGCCCTGCCCGAACGGGATGCCGGATTCCTGGGCGTACCCGACGGCGGCCGGGGTGCCCGATTCCGGCACCCCGATGACCAGGTCCGCTTCGACCGGCTTCTCCCTGGCGAGCCGTCGGCCGATGTCCACGCGGGTGGCGTGCACTGAGCGGCCGACCAGCGTGCTGTCCGGGCGGGCCAGGTAGACGTACTCGAAGATGCAGGCCTTGGGGGTCGGGTTGGCGAACCGGGTGGAGCGAACCCCGTCGGCATCGATCGCCAGCAGCTCGCCGGGTTCGATGTCGCGGACGAAGGACGCGCCGACGATGTCGAGCGCGGCGGTTTCTGAAGCCACCACCCAGCCGCGGTCCAGCCGCCCCAGCGCCAGCGGACGCACCCCGAACGGGTCGCGGGCGGCGTACAGCGTGGTCTCGTCCATGAAGGTCAGGCAGAACGCGCCGCGCACACCGGGCAGCAGCTCGAGAGCGGCCTGCTCGATGCTGGAGTCCGCCGCACCGTGGGCCAGCAGGGCTCCGAGGATGTCGGAATCGGTGGTCGCCGCACCGGGCATGTTCGGGTTGATCAGCCGGGCGTCGCGCGCCCGCGCCGCCAATTCGGTGGTATTGACCAGATTTCCGTTGTGACCCAACGCGACTCCGGTGCCCGCCGCGGTGTTACGGAAAACCGGCTGGGCATTCTCCCAGGTGGTGGAGCCGGTCGTCGAGTAACGGCAGTGGCCGATGGCGACGTGGCCTTCCATCGCGGCCAGGGTCTGTTCGTCAAACACTTGGCTGACCAAGCCGAGATCCTTGAAGACCAGCACCTGCGAGCCGTCGCCGACAGCGATACCGGCTGCCTCCTGGCCCCTGTGCTGCAGGGCATAAAGCCCGTAATAAGTGAGTTTGGCAACATCTTCGCCCGGAGCCCAAACTCCGAAGACGCCGCATTCTTCTGCTGGTGGGCTTTCGAGTTCTTCGGTCACGATATGGGCTGCTCCCTGGCGGGGGTCGGTGACGTAACTCAGTTTACGGGCATCGGGGGGAAACGCGGAATTGAACGCCGAGTGTCGGGCCGACTACTCGCCGATCGTCACCAGGGGAAGCCAGGACGCCACCTCGCCGGCCCGCGAGCCGGACAGCCGCAGTGCCCCGCGATTCGCTGCCGAGTCGACGTCGAGCAGGCCCGTCACCAGACGCAGCCACGTCCGCGGATCGGTCTCGACGACGTTGGGTGGAGTGCCGCGGGTATGGCGGGGACCGGAGATGCATTGCACTGCAACGAAAGGTGGGATGCGGACCTCCACACTGGCACCCGGCGCCACTCCGGCGAGGGTGCGGGCGGTCAACCGAACCGCCGCCGCGACCGCGGCCCGGTCAGGGGTGGCCGCGGACTCGTCGCGCAGCCAGTCCGCCACCGCCCGCACCGCGGCCAACGTCGCGTCGGGGTCTGCGCTGCGGCGGGCGGGCATGGACTCGAGTATGGCGGCTGTAGGTGCCACGACGACATTGACATCAACGGCACTTGAGGTTTTACCGTCTAGCGATGTCCTTCAAACCGCACGAAATCGAGTACCTGAACTCGGCGGACCTCGGCAGACTGGCCACTATCCAGCCGGACGGCACACTGCAGAACAGCCCTGTCGGCTTCAGTTATAACGAGGCGCTCGGCACCATCGACGTCGTCGGTTATCGGATGTCGAAGAGCAAGAAGTTCCGCAATCTGGCCACCAACAACACCGTCGCGTTCGTCGTCGATGACATCGCGTCGCGCAGCCCGTGGCGGGTGCGGTGTCTGGAAATCCGGGGCACGGCCGAGCAGGCCGACGCCGCACGGCCCGCAAGCGCGCACATCGACGCCGCCATCATCCGAATCACCCCGAAACGGATCATCAGCTTCGGCATCGACGACACCGACACCGAACCGCACGACCTGGTGCCGGACAGCCGCGATGTGCCCACGACCGCTGACTAGCCCGAGCGCCGTTGCACCACAAGCGCCGCGATCGCACCGGCTTCGTTGATCGCCAGGTGTGCGAGCACCGGTGCCAGGACGCTGCCCGACCGTCCGGCCAACCAGCCGAACGCCCAGCCGGCCAAGCCCGTCACCAGCACCGTGCCGGCGACCGGCTCGCCGCTGGCTCTGGCATCGTGGATGTGCGAGAGCCCGAAAGCCGCCGCCTGCAGCAGAGCACCGCCACGGTGCCCGAATGCCGTCGCCGCGGCGGTCCCCAGCGCCGCGCGAAACGCCATCTCCTCCGACCAGACCGTGCCCAGGGGAATCTCGAAGGCCAACCACTGCACCGGAGAAGCCGGCAGTTCCCGGTCCCTCATCGCGGTCCGTACCGACGGCACCGCCGTGGTCACAGCGACACCAGCGGCCACTGCGCCGGCCGCCGCCCCGCCCCACCGCAAACCCGACCGCAGCCCGCCGGGACGCAGCCCCAGCGGCGCTCGCGTCGCCAGCGCCAAACCAGTACCCAGTGACGCCTGGACGACGGGATGACGCCGTCCCGGCAACTCGAGGCCGGCGGTGAGGCTGTAGACGACAAGTCCCGAGGCCAGGGCCAGTGCCCGGTAGCTGTTGCGATTCACTGGAATTCGGGACCACCCGCGGCGATGGCGTTGTCCAGCGCAAGCCGGATCCGCTCGGTGTCAGCAGGCGTCCAACCGTCCGGAGCCGCCACCGCGACCCAACCGTCGAGCTGGCTGTCACCGTAGTTGTGGCCATGCCCGATCGGCGAAGCCTGCGAGCTGGTCACGTTGCCGGCCATATCCGCGCTGACCTGCCAGAACGTGACGATCGGATACCAGCGCATCGCCGCACTGCGGTCGAAGCCGGGCGGTTCCTTCAACCAGTCCGGTCTTTCGAAGAGTAGGTCGGGTGTCCACCACACCACCGGATCCGACGGGTGTTGGAGGTAGAGCACCCTGGTGCCCTTCCACGGCGGGGACGCTGCAACCCCGGCGATCTCTGCCGGACCGGCCGCCTGGGCGAACCGGACGGTGCGTCCGGCGTCATACCACGGCTGGATTTCGGGGGTGCCCGGGTCGCGCCTCACGGTCAGGGCCTTCCACAGTGTGCTGGCGTTGGGCGGTCCGACCCACAGCACCGAGGAGAATCCCATGTTGACGACGTCGGGCAGATAGCCGAAAGCGCCTTGACCGGCCATCGAGCCCAGGCTCTCGCCGTAGAGCATCAGCTTGGGCCGGCTGCCCTCGGGCCACTGCGACCAGCGTTGATGGATCGCGTCGATCATCGCCGTGCCTGCCTCGACGGACTTCTGCCGATCGGCCAGGAAGGAGATCCAGCTCGGCAGATACGAGTACTGCATGGCCACCAGCGCCGTGTCGCCGTTGTACATCGCCTCGATTGATCGGGCCGCCACCGGATCGACCCACCCGGTGCCCGTGGTGGGGATGATGACGAGCACTTTGCGGTCGAACGCCTTGGTGCGCTGCAGTTCCGACAGCAGAACCGCCAGCCGGCCCTCGGTGGTGTCGGCGGTCTCCAGGCCGGCGTAGATCCGGATCGGCTCCTTGGCCGGACGCCCGTTGAGTTCGGTCAGCTCGGCCGCGTGCGGACCGGAAGCCACGAAGTTGCGGCCTTGGAACCCGAGGGTGTCCCACGGTGCAAACGATGTTGAGCTCCCTGATCTTTCGGGTTCAACCGGTTGAGAGATACCGGGGCGGGTGGTGTCGTTCTGGGGTTGGAACACCGTGCGCGCGCCGGCGATGAAGCCGCGGTAGAGCACACCGTTGACCAGGGTGATCATCAACACCACCACGATCGCGGTGCCGATGAACATGGCCACCTCGTCGTTGACGTCCCAACGCCGGATCATCACCCGGGCGAGGAACTTGATGGCATCCTTGATCACCCGGGCCACGCCGACCAGCGCGCCGCCGGTGATCAGCGCGACGACCAGGGTTCGCAGATAGACCAGCGTGGACGGACCTTCGATCCCCATGACCGCCGCGATCTGGCGCTGCCAGGCCGCCGCCGGCACGAGCATCACCACGCTGGCGCCGATCGACAGCACGACCGTCACGGTCTTCAGCGTGTACAGGACCTTTGTGCCCGGCGGCCACCATGGCCGGCGTTCGAGGAAGAGCCGTCGAAACACCTTGCCGGCCAACACACCGAGCCCGTAACCGATCGCCGCGTTGATGCCGCCGATCACCCCGGCCAGGACCCAGTCACGCGGCAGCAACGACGGTGTCAGCGACAGACAGAAGAAGAAGGCACCGAATGCCACGCCGACGAAGTCGAGCCGGACCAGGCTCCACGCCCACTCGATCAGCGATTCGCGGCGACGCCTCGACTCTGGCGGGGCCAGCGTCTCACCCGTGGCGTCGTCGACCGTGCTGGTCATCCGAAGAGCCCGGGCAGCACTTTCTCGGAGGTGGTGCGCAGCTCGTCCAGGGTCACAGTGAACAAGCCCTGGACCTCAACGGAATCCGAAGCAGGGTCGGACACCCCGATGCGGGTCGTCGGGAGACCCCGGGCCTCGCACATCGCGGTGAAGCGGCTCTCTTCGGTGCGCGGCACGGCGACCAAGGCGCGGCCCGCCGACTCCGAGAACAATTGCACGAAGGGGTCGGCATGCTCGGGAAGAACAATGCGGCAACCGGTTTCACCGGCCAGCGCCGCCTCGACAACGGCTTGGATGAGGCCGCCTTCGCTCAGGTCGTGTGCGGCCGACACGAGGCCGTCTCGGGACGCCGCGGTGAGCACCTCGGCCAGCAGCTTCTCGCGGCCCAGGTCCACCTTCGGTGGCACGCCCCCGAGGTGGTCGGCGCTGACCTGCGCCCAGATCGAGCCGTCGAACTCGTCGCGGGTGTCCCCGAGCAGGAACAGCGTCTCTCCCGGCTCGTTACCCAATCCGGTCGGCAATCTCCGGCTCACGTCGTCGATGACTCCGAGTACACCCACAACGGGCGTCGGCAAAATCGCGGTCGCCCCGGTCTGGTTGTAGAAGCTGACGTTGCCGCCGGTGACCGGAATCCCCAGTGCCGCACAGCCATCGGCCAGTCCGCGAACAGCCTGGGCGAACTGCCACATCACAGCGGGATCCTCGGGCGAGCCGAAGTTCAGACAGTTGGTGACCGCGATCGGGGTGGCGCCGGTGACGGCGACGTTGCGGTAGGCCTCGGCCAGTGCGAGTTGCGCGCCGGTGTAGGGATCGAGTTGGGTGTAGCGGCCCGAGGCGTCGGTCGACACCGCGATACCACGCCCGGTGGATTCGTCGATGCGCAGCACACCGCCGTCGGCATGCTCGGCGAGCACCGTATTGCCGCGCACATAGCGGTCGTACTGCTCGGTGATGAACGCTCGGCTACACAGATGCGGACTGCCAACCAGTGCAAGTAATGTCGCGCGGAGCTCAGCACCGCTGACCGGCCGCGGCAACGCGGCGGATGTGTCCGCGTTCAATGCGTCCTGCCAGTCCGGGCGCGCCAGCGGGCGCTGGTAGACCGGACCCTCGTGGGCAACCGTGCGCGGTGGGACGTCGACGACGCACTCGCCGTGCCAGCTGATCTGCAGCCGGTCGCCGTCGGTGACCTCGCCGATCACCGTCGCCAACACATCCCACTTGCGGCACACGGCCATGAAGTTCTCGACGTTGCCCGGGGCCACGACCGCGCACATGCGTTCCTGCGACTCGCTCGACAGGATCTCCGCCGGGGTCATGTTGGCCGCCCGCAGCGGCACCTTGTCCAGTTGGATGGCCATTCCGCCGTCGCCTGCTGACGCTAATTCCGAAGTGGCGCAGGATAATCCGGCACCACCCAGGTCCTGGATGCCGATCACCAGACCGGCGGCGTACAGCTCGAGGCAGCACTCGATGAGCACCTTTTCCATGAACGGGTCACCGACCTGCACGCTGGGCAGTTTCTTGCGGCCCGGCCCGGACCCCTCGTCGCCGCCGAAGGTGTCGCTGGCCAGCACCGACACCCCGCCGATGCCATCCAGACCGGTGCGCGCACCGAACAGGATGATCTTGTTGCCGGTACCGGAGGCGAACGCCAGGTGCAGGTCCTCCTTGCGCAGCACGCCCACACACAGCGCGTTGACCAGAGGGTTGCCGGCGTAGGAGGGGTCGAAGATGGTCTCGCCACCGATGTTGGGCAAGCCCAGCGAGTTGCCATAGCCGCCGATCCCGCGAACCACGCCGTCGAGGACCCGACGGGTGTCTGGGGCGTCGGCCGCCCCGAACCGCAGCTGGTCCATGACCGCCACCGGGCGCGCACCCATCGCCATGATGTCGCGCACGATGCCGCCGACACCGGTGGCCGCACCCTGGTAGGGCTCGACATAGGACGGGTGGTTGTGCGACTCGACCTTGAACGTCACCGCCCAGCCGTCGCCGATATCGACCACTCCCGCGTTCTCACCGATTCCGGCCAGCATCGAGGAGCGCATCTCATCGGTGGTGGTCTCGCCGAAGTAGCGCAGGTGCACTTTCGACGACTTGTAGGAGCAATGTTCACTCCACATCACCGAGTACATCGCGAGCTCGGCGTCGGTGGGCCTGCGGCCGAGTATGTCCCGAATCCGCTGATATTCGTCGTCCTTGAGGCCGAGTTCGCGATACGGCTGCGGATGCTCGGGGGTGGTCGTCGCACGGTCGACGGTGTCGACAGCTCCAGTGAGCCCAGATGTCACGTGAACAGTCTAGTTCGCACCCGCGCCTTGGCCGGGCTTGGCGACGAGAGCGTCGTCGACCAGGGCACGAATGGCCCACCGCCGGACCTCGCGGGCCCGAGCGGCGTCGAACTGCAGAACGTCGGTGAACACCACCATCGACTCGATTCCGAGCAGCACCGCCAGTGCGCTGGTCAGCGAGTCCAGCTTGTCCGGCCGAAACCGATCACGCACCGGGGCCAGCGCCGCCTCGATCAGGGCGGTCCGCCGGTTCTGCCGGACCGGATAATCCCCGCCCTCGATGCCCCGTCGCACCGACTGCGCCAGCATGATCCGGAAGGCCGGCTCGTTGGCGGCCATCATTTCGGTCAACACGTCATCGACCAGCTCCACCCGCTCCACTGGATCGTCGGAGGCTGTCGCGAAGATGTCGCCGGGTTCGGGAGTAGCCCAGTCCGGGGTGGCCTCGACGACCAGCATCTCGGCGTTGGGGATATAGCGATGTGCCGTAACCCTGGACACCTGCGCTTCGGCGGCGACCTCTTCCATGGTCAGCATGTGACCTTGCCTCAACAGGCGAGAGGCGGCTTCCAGCAGGTCTTTTCGGGTGCGGGCTCGCTGGTCGTGCCGGCCCGTCGTCGCTGCGCCCATCGCGTCAGTCCGGCGGCAGTTGTTCGATGATGGCGACCAAGTCCACCCAGACGTTCTCGCGGCCGCTCGTCGGCCCACCTGGCGTGCCGACGATGTCGTGTTCGACGTCTCCGGCAAGGGTCGCCAGGACCCCGTCGACATCATCGGACATTTCGAAGCGGAAATGCTCGTCGAGCTTCTCGTCCATCTGAGCGCGGGTAAGTGCCGTCTGAATTCCTCGGTTCGGCAGATTCGAGAGAGAGGTTAGTGAGACGCAAATCTCGTGTTGATACTCGTGACTCAAACTAGGGTTCCTGCAGCTGACGCGGCTGCGCCGTCGGGTCTGCCAGCGGGCATAGCAGTGCGCGACGGCGGGTGCGCTGAAGCCGTGGACCAGCACGCTGGCGCGTCCGGGCGGCGATGTCGGCCGCTGGGCGCAGAGGAGTTACGCCGGCGACAGAAACGCCTGCAGCGCAGCCGCATACGCCGCGACGTCGGCCGCGCCCATCAGTTCGCGGGCGGAGTGCATGGCCAGCTGGGCCGCTCCGACGTCCACTGTGGGAATGCCGGTGCGCGCCGAGGTCATCGGTCCGATGGTCGAACCGCACGGCAGATCGGCGCGGTGTTCGTAGCGCTGCAGCGGCACTCCCGCTTGGCGGCAGGCCAATTCGAAGGTGGCCGCGGTCCGGCCGTCGGTGGCGTAGCGCAGGTTCGGCTGCACCTTGAGCACCGGCCCGCCGTTGACCGCGATCAGATGCCCGGGTTCGTGGCGGTCGGGATAGTTGGGGTGCGTCGCGTGAGCCATATCGCCGGAGGCGACCATCGACGCGGTCAGCCGGCGCAGGAAATCCTCCCGGTCGCCGCCGGCCGCCAGCACGATGCGCTCCAGCGTGGTGAGCAGCAGATCGGATTGCGCGCCGTGATCGGAGGTCGAGCCGACCTCCTCGTGATCGAACAACGCCAGCACCGGCAGATAGCCGCGTGGTTCTGCGGCCAGGAACGCCTCCAGGCCGGCGTAACAGGTGCCCTGGTTGTCCAGCCGGGGTGCGCTGACGAACTGATCTTCGACGCCGATGAGGGCTGACGGGGTCAGATCGTGGGTCATCAGGTCGGCTGCCAGCAGGTCGGCCGGGGCGACTCCGGCCCACTCGCCGGCGTAGTCGCGGAAGGACCGGGGTTCCTCGCCGAGCCCCCAGACGGCGTTGAGATGGCGCTGGGGGTCGAGCTTGACCGCCGCGCGGTCCTCGGCGAGGTGGATGGCCAGCTGCGGCACCCGCAGGATGGGCTCGTCGATGCGCACCAGCCGGTGCGACACACCCCCCTCGGCGTCGGGGTCGCGAACCGACAGCCGGCCACTGATTCCCAGGTCACGGTCCAGCCAGGAGTTGAGCCACGCGCCGCCGTAGGGTTCCAGCGCGACGACCTGCCACCCGGCCACCACTCGGTCCGGATGCTGCTTGACGCGCAGGTTGGGGCTGTCGGTGTGGCCGCCGATGATGCGGAAGGGCCGCTGTGAATTGCCGCTGCTGTGCTCAGAGGCATTCCACGCCACCAGCGAGCCGGCCCGCACCGTGAAGTACCGACCGGCTGAACCGCCCTCGGGCCATCGGTCGGTCTCGGCCAGCTCGGTGAATCCGGCGGCCGTCAAGCGCTGCGCGACCGTGTGGCAGACGTGGAACGGCGACGGCGAGGCATCGATGAACTCGCACAACCCGTGCGCGGTGGCACCTGTGGACATGTTCACCATCATCGCCGACATCATTTTCGTTAGGGTCAGATGGTGCCCTCCCCGCTACCCCAACCGGTTCTGGCTCCCCTGACACCCGCCGCCATCTTTCTGGTGGCCACGATCAACGAGGGTGGCGAAGCGGCTGTGCACGACGCCTTGCCCGATCTGGGTGGTTTGGTGAAGGCGATCGGCTTCCGCGATCCGGCCAAGAACCTGTCTATGGTGACGTCGATCGGATCCGACGCATGGAACCGGTTGTTCGCCGGGCCGCGGCCGGCGGATCTGCACCCGTTCGTCGAACTGCGCGGCCCCCGCCACCACGCCCCGTCCACACCGGGCGACCTGTTGTTCCACATCCGCGCCGAGGTGCTCGATGTCTGCTTCGAGTTGGCCGGCCGGGTCGTCAAGGCGATGGCGGGCGCAATCACCATCGTCGACGAAGTGCACGGATTCAAGTTCTTCGACAACCGCGACCTGCTGGGCTTCGTCGACGGCACAGAGAACCCGGATGGTCCACAAGCGTTGAGTGCCACCGAGATCGGCGACGAGGACCCGGATTTCGCCGGCGGTTGCTACGTCCACGTCCAGAAGTACGTCCATGACATGACGTCCTGGGAGTCGCTGTCGGTGACCGAACAGGAGAACGTCATCGGTCGCACCAAGCTCGAGGACATCGAGCTCGACGATGATGTGAAGCCGGCCAACTCCCACGTGGCCCTGAACACCGTCGAAGACGCCGACGGCAACGAGCTCAAGATCGTGCGGGCCAACATGCCCTTCGGCGAAGTCGGCACGGGCGAGTACGGCACCTACTACATCGGCTACTCACGGTCGCCGGACGTGACCGAGAGGATGTTGGAGAAGATGTTCCTCGGCGACCCGCCCGGCAACACCGATCGCATCCTGGACTTCTCCACTGCCCTGACGGGCACGATGTTCTTCACCCCCATCGCCGATTTCCTCGACGATCCGCCGCCGAGGCCGGGCTCCGGTGACGTCCCGGCGGCTCCCCCGGCACCAGCCACCACATCCGACGGCTCACTGGCGATCGGCAGCCTGAAAGGACAGCCCTGATGAACAACCTCTACCGCGAGCTCGCTCCAATCACCGAGTCTGCTTGGAGTGAAATCGAATTGGAGGCCACGCGGACATTCAAGCGCCACATCGCCGGCCGACGGGTCGTCGATGTCAGTGATCCCGGCGGCCCGGTGACCGCCGCGGTGAGCACCGGCCATCTGCGCGATGTGCCCGCCCCGGCCGATGGCGTGGTGGCCCACCTTCGGGAATCCAAGCCGCTGGTGCGGCTGCGGGTGCCGTTCACCGTGTCTCGCACCGCCATCGACGATGTGGAGCGCGGTGCGCAGGACTCCGACTGGGATCCGGTGAAGGACGCCGCCAAGAAACTGGCGTTCATCGAGGACCGCGCGATCTTCGAGGGCTACTCGGCGGCGTCGATCGGCGGGATCCGCAGCGCCAGCTCCAACCCGGCGCTGGCGCTGCCCGAGGATGCCCGGGAGTATCCCGACGTCTTCGCCCAAGCACTGTCTGAGTTGCGGCTGGCCGGTGTGGACGGCCCCTACTCGGTGCTGCTGTCCGCTGATGCCTACACCAAGGTGAGCGAGACCACCGAGCACGGCTATCCGATCCGCGAGCACCTCAACCGGCTGGTCGACGGTGAGATCATCTGGGCGCCCGCAATCGACGGCGCGTTCGTGCTGAGTACCCGCGGCGGCGATTTCGATCTGCAGCTCGGCACTGACGTCGCGATCGGCTACCTGAGCCATGATGCCGACACCGTGCAGCTCTACTTGCAGGAGACGCTGACATTCCTCTGCTACACGGCCGAGGCGTCGGTCGCGCTGACCGCCTGAGCTTTGTCGAGAGCACGCGGACCGCAGGCTCGGAATAATCGATCGGGCGCAGGTGTCGTGCACTTCATGACGACAGCACTGGTAACCGGGGCGACCTCCGGGATCGGATACGCGATCGCACTCGAACTCGCCCGTGGTGGCGCCGACGTGATCGTCCATGGCCGCGACGCCGAGCGCGGCAGAAAGGTCGTGCAGGACATCGAGAATGCCGGTGGTGCAGCGCGATTCATCGCCGCCGACCTCAGCAATGCAGAGGAAGTGGGCCGGCTGGCGCGCGCGGCCGGCCAGGTGGACATCCTGGTCAACAACGCCGGCATCTACACCTTCGCAGCGACGGCCGACACCACCGATGCCGATTTCGACGCTCAGCTCAACACCAATCTGCGCGCGCCGTTCATTCTGGTGCGCGAGCTGGTTCCCGGGATGGCTGCCCGCGGCACCGGCGCCGTGGTCAACATCACCACCGTGGTCGCCTCGACTCCCGGCCAGGGCGCCGGGGGGTACGGCGCCAGCAAGGCTGGTTTGGAGCTCTTCACCAAGGTGTGGGCCGACGAGTTCGGCAAGTCCGGGGTGCGGGTGAATGCGGTGTCACCCGGGCCCACCGAGACTCCGGGTACCGCGGGCATACCGGGATTCATCGACGGGCTGGCCCAGACGCGAGCGCTCGGGAGGGTCGCCCGGGCCGACGAGATCGCCGGCGTCGTCGCCTTCCTGGTCAGCCGCGCCGCCGGCTTCATCAACGGGGCTATCGTGCCGGTCGACGGCGGCGCCGTGGCGCTGAGCGCCTGACAGACGCGATTTCGGCGCGCTTTCGTTCGCCTGGCGGCGGTTTGCGCGCCGAAATCGCAACGGCTTAGGCGGCCAGCACCGCATCCAGCGCGGAGTAGAACAGTCCCAGCCCGTCGTCGGACGGCCCGGTCAGCGCCTCGGTGGCGTGCTCGGGGTGCGGCATCAATCCGACCACCCGGCCGTTGGCCGAGCTGATCCCGGCGATATCGCGCATCGAGCCGTTCGGGTTGTCGGCGTAGCGGAACACCACCCGGCCCTCGCCCTCCAGCTCGTCGAGCACGGCTTCGCCGGCGACATAGCGGCCCTCACCCGATTTCAGCGGTACCAACAACTCGGCACCCCACTCGTAGCGGGTCGTCCACGCGCTGGTGATCGAGTCGACCTTCAGCCAGACATCGCGACAGACGAAGTGCAGACCGGCGTTGCGGGTCAGGGCGCCCGGCAGCAGGCCGGCCTCGCACAGCACCTGGAAGCCGTTACAGATGCCCAGCACCGGCAGGCCGGCATTCGCCGCTGTGATGACCTCGCCCATGACCGGGGCGAACTTCGCGATCGCACCGCAGCGCAGGTAGTCCCCGTAGGAGAATCCGCCCGGCACCACCACGGCGTCGACGCCCTTCAGGTCGGCGTCGCCGTGCCAGAGGCTGACCGCTTCAGCACCGGCGAGCCGCACCGCTCGGGCGGCATCGACGTCGTCGAGCGTACCCGGGAAGGTGATGACCCCGATCCGCGCGCTCACGCTTGCTCCCGGGTGACTGACCAGTCCTCGATGACGGTGTTGGCCAGCAGCGATTCGGCGATCTCAGCGAGTTCGGAATCGCTGACCGAATCGTCGACTTCGAGCTCGAATCGCTTGCCCTGCCTGACATCTGAGATGCCGGCATGACCCAGCCGGCCCAATGCGCCGACGATCGCCTGACCCTGGGGGTCGAGAATCTCGGCTTTGGGCATCACATTGACAACCACACGGGCCACAGGCTCTCCTGCTGACGTCGGGAAATTATTGCGAGGTAACTCTACCGGCGGCTCACGGACACGACCCGATGTAGGCGGTGCACAGCGGCGCGCCGAGTGCGTCGAGCACGTCCGCGTCCGCGTCCGTGGGCCACGGCGTCAGCGGCGGCGCGGTGGACCAGAGCGCCAGCTCGGTGATAGTGCTGTTGGCAGGGCTGGCCACCAGGTATTGGTGCAGGATCACCGGTCCGCTGATCACCGCGGCCATCCGGTCCGGCTGGTCCACGGTCAGCGAGGGGGAGGCCAGTGGATCGGTGCGTTGACACGAGCGCAACGCGGCGACGGCCCGCTGAAAGACATCTTCGGCAAGTTCACCGCCACGCCAGGTCTCCCCGCGCCAGTGCACCACGGTGGCCTGCAGCTGCCACTGCCCGACCGGATTGACCACGCTGGCCCGTTCGGCGACGGCGTAAGCGCGCGGATCGGCCGCGACCGGCGGCGTGCCGCACAACTCCTCGAAGCGGAACCGCGGCACGGTGGCGGTCACCGCCACCGCGGCCAACCGCGGCCAGGTGTATCGAGCATTGAGCGGCACCGCCCACGGGGCGATCCAGGCGGCGTCGGGGATGCGGTCGCAATTGGGCGGACAGAGATTGGGCTCGGCGGCAGCAGGCGGCGCGACGGCAAGCCCACAAGCCACCAGCAATACCGCGATGACCAACCGCACGATCTGACGCCTCCCCATGCGCGCACAATCGTAGACATGGAACTGACGCATTTCGGGCATTCATGTCTTCTCGCCGAGTTCGACGGCACCACGCTGTTGTTCGATCCCGGGAACTTCTCCCACGGTTTCGAGGGCGTGACCGGCCTGTCGGCGATTCTGATCACCCATCAACACCCCGACCACGCAGACCGGGAACGGCTACCGGCCCTGGTCGAGGCCAACCCGAACGCTGTCCTGTACGCCGATCCGGCCACCGCGGCCGAACTCGGCGGCCCCTGGCGCGCGGTACACGTCGGCGACGAGCTGACTGTCGGGGGGCTCACCATCCGCGGGGTCGGCGGTCGGCACGCCGTCATTCATCCGGAGATCCCGGTGATCGACAACATCTCGTATCTGATCGGCGACGCCGACCATCCCGCCCGACTCATGCACCCCGGCGATGCGCTGTTCGTGCCCGATGAGCCGGTGGACGTCCTGGCCACTCCGGCCGCCGCTCCCTGGATGAAGATTTCCGAGGCAGTCGACTTTCTGCGGGCGGTGGCGCCAACGCACGCCGTGCCGATCCATCAGGGCATAGTGGCCCCGGAGGCTCGGGGAATCTACTACGGTCGGCTCACCGAGATGACTGACACCGACTTCCGAGTGCTGCCCGAGGAAAATTCGGTCCGGTTCTGAAACACGTTGTTGTGAAAGGTTCTTGATGGGGACAAGCAAGAAGCCGAAGGCGGATTGCGCATGAGGACAAGCACGAAGCCGAAGGCGGATTGCGCATGAGCCAAGCGGATCTGGCCAAGCTGTTCGGGCTGTCCGGGAAGACCGCGCTGGTCACCGGCGGGAGCGGCGGTATCGGGATGATGATCGCGCGCGGTCTGCTGCAGGCCGGTGCCAGCGTCATCATCAGCTCCCGCAAGGCCGACAAGTGCGAACAGGCGGTGGAGCAGCTCTCGGCCTTCGGCCCGGTCCGGGCTATCCCGGCCGACCTATCCCGCCAGGAGGAATGCCGACGGCTGGCCGCCGAGGTTCTGGCCGGCACCGACAAGCTCGACATCCTCGTCAACAACGCCGGAGCGACGTGGGGTGAACCGCTGGAGTCGTTTCCGGCGTCGGCCTGGGACAAGGTGCTCGACCTCAACGTGAAGTCACCGTTCTGGATGGTTCAGGAGCTGGCGGACGCATTGCGCAAGGCCGGGACCCAGGACGACCCGGCGCGGATCATCAACATCGGCAGCATCGACGGAATCCACGTCCCGATCACCCACACCTACTCCTACTCGGCCAGCAAGGCCGCACTGCACCAGCTGACCCGCGTGTTGGCCAAAGAGCTTGGACCGCAGCATGTCACGGTCAACGCTGTAGCGCCGGGACCGTTCCAGTCGAAGATGATGGCCGCCACGCTCGACGCCTTCGGGGATGCGATCGCGGCGGCATCGCCGATGCGACGGATCGGGCGCGACGACGACATGGCCGGTATCGCGGTGTTCCTGGCCAGCCGGGCCGGCGCGTACGTTAACGGGGCGATCATCCCGGTCGACGGCGGGATGGCGACGACGGCGTCCGGCTCAGGCCGCTGAAGTTGCGGGGGCGGCGCCTGATCCCCATCGGTACACCGTCGGCGAGCAGCCGTGCATGAGCGCCAGATCGATCGCGTCGAGCATCGCTTGGCGGGGCCCGACCTTACCGAGTTGCCGGGCTGTGACGGCCAATCGGACGAGGCCGCCGCGGCGCGCGGTGCGCTCCGCGGACAGCACCAGGGTGCGGCACCACCACGGCTCGGTGACGAATCCTTCACCGATACCGACCACCCGCGCGCGTTCTGTCGTGCTCGATACCAGATCGGTGATCCCATGCAGCTCGACAAGCATCCGGAAGCCGTTGCGTGGCAGCGCGAAAGCGGTGCCTGAGGAAACTGTCCAGCCGGGGGCGGCGAACAGCCTCGTCCGCAGGCCGACGTGTTCGAGGACCCGGTCGGCACCCATCAGCCGCAGATTGGCCTCGTGCGAAGGCAGGCTGGCGAACTCGCCGCGGCGCTTCTTGGTGGCGGCCGCATCGAACCCGTGCAGGACCACCGCGTCACCGCCGGCTCGGCGGCTCGTCAGCCATTCGATGGTGCGGGGATCGGATTCCAGGCGATAGCCGTCCTTCTGCCTGGGCGCGACGAGCAGCGACAGCGGCACCTGTCGGGCGCCGAGCAAGCCGCAGAACTCGTCGAGGTAGCCCAGCGTCCGTTGATTGATCCCGGATACCGACACGATGAGTTGCCCAGCCACGTTCGCAGTGTGGCAATTTCAGGTTTCCGGAGGGTGTCGGGCAGCCAGATGTCAGGCGTCTATCCGGTTCAGCCCGGCAACACGGCCTCGATCGCGGCAACCACTTCGGGAGCATCCGGCTCGGTGCGCGGGCGGAACCGGTTGACCACCGTGCCGCCGGGCGCGATGACGAATTTCTCGAAATTCCATTGGATGTCGCCGGCCTGCCCCTCGTCGTCGGCAAAGGTGGTGAGCTCGGCGTAGAGCGGATGCCGCTCGGGCCCGTTGACATCGGTCTTGGCCAGCAGCGGGAATGTCACCCCGTAGGTGGTCGAGCAGAAGGTCTGGATTTCCTCCGGCGTCCCGGGCTCCTGCCCCATGAATTGGTTACACGGCACCCCGATCACGGCCAGGCCACGGTCGGCGTAGTCGCGGGCCAGCTGTTCGAGGGCCGCGTACTGCGGGGTCAGACCGCACTTGGAGGCCACATTGACCAGGAGCACCGCGCGGTCGGCATAATCGGCCAGCGAGGTGGGCGCACCGGTGAGCGTGGTGAGCGGGATCTCGGTCAGACTCATGCCGCTGACGCTATCAAGAGCCGCCCGCGGGTGTGCCGTAGTGTCCCGGGTCGGCGGTGGCCAGTAGCCACGCGTATTGGAACGCCGCTTCCTTCCAGCGTTCGTAGCGGCCGCTGATCCCGCCGTGCCCGGCGGCCATCTGGGTTTTCAGCAGCACCGGATGTTCGTCGGTCTTGGTGTGCCGAAGCGCGGCAACCCACTTCGCGGGCTCGACGTAGAGAACCCGGGTGTCGTTGAGCGATGTCATTGCCAGGATCGCGGGATACTCCTTGGCCTCGACGTTCTCGTACGGCGAATAGGACTTCATGTAGAAGTAGACGTCCTTGTTCTCCAGCGGGTTTCCCCACTCGTCCCACTCCGTCACCGTCAACGGCAGAGACGGGTCCAGGATCGTGGTGAGGGGATCCACGAAGGGCACTTGCGCGAGGATACCGGCGAACAGCCCCGGGGCGAGGTTGGCGACCGCACCCATCAGCAGACCACCGGCGCTGCCCCCGAGTGCCACCAGATTCTGGGGCCGGGTCAGACCGGAGTCCACGAGGTGTTGTGCCACCGTGATGAAGTCGGTGAACGTGTTCCGCTTCCGCAGCAGCTTGCCGTGCTCGTACCAGAGCCTCCCCATCTCACCGCCGCCGCGAATGTGGGCGACGGCGAAAACCATTCCGCGGTCGAGTAGCGACAGTCGAGCCACCGAAAAGCGGGGATCCTCAGACGATTCGTACGCGCCGTAGCCGTAGAGCACTGTGGGAGCCGGGAATTCAATACCCGCCTTGTGGATGACGGAGATCGGCACCCGGGTACCGTCATCGGCGACGGCCCAGTCGCGGCGCTCGACATAGTCCTCGCGGCGGTAACCGCCCAGTACCGGTTGCTCACGCAGCAACGCTCGGTCGCCGGTGGACAGGTCGAGGTCGTAGATGCGCAACGGAGTGACGAACGAGGTGGTACCCACTCGCAACTTGGGGGTCGACCAATTGGGATTGCCGGCCAATCCCGCCGAGGTCAGTTCCGAGTCGAAACCGATCTCCTCGGGCGTTCCATAGCCGTCGGCGGTGATGGGCCACAACTGAATCCGCGGTAGTGCCTCCCGCCGGTAACTGACGACCAGATGGTCGGCGAAGGCGTCGACGCCGTCGAGCCGGACGTCATCACGCGCCGGGATCAATGTGCGCTGGTCTTCCGGGTCGGCGACCGGCGCTTCGACGAGCGTGAAGTTGACCGCGCCATCGTTGTGCAGGATGAGGAACTTGTCCTCACCGCCGATGACCGCATGCTCCACCGAGTACTCGATACCGTCGCGGCGGGGTAGCACGCTGGTGAAGACGGCATTCGGGTCGGCGGCATCGCCGAACCACACTTGCGAGGTGATCGCCGAGCCGGCCGCGATGATCAGGTACTTATCGCTGCGGGTGCGGCCCATCCCGATCCAGAACCGTTCGTCTGGTTCGTGGAACACCTTCTCGTCGGGCTCACCGGATCCGAGTCGGTGACGCCATACGGTGTCCGGACGCCACGCCTCGTCGACGGTCGTGTAGTAGACAGTCGCGTTGTCCGCGGCCCACGTCACCCCGGATGAGATGCCGGTGATCTCGTCGGCGTAGAGCTCACCGGTGCGTAAATCCTTGAATCGCAGCGTGTACCGCTCATCGCCGATGACATCGACCGAATAGGCCAACAGATGGCCGTCGAGACTCACGCCGATGGCGCCGAGCGCGAAGAAGTCGTATCCATCGGCTTCGGTGTTCTCGTCGAGCAGTACCTGTTCACCGGGAACGTCGGTGTCCTCGTCGAACACCGGCGGATCCCAATCGTCGGGTCCGGTGATCGGGCACCGGCAGTGCGCCCCGTACTGTTTGCCTTCGAAACTGCGCCCGTAGTACCACCACTGACCTCGCCGAGTCGGAACCGACATATCGGTTTCCTTGGTGCGGGCCTTGATCTCTTCGAAGATCTTCTGCCGCAACGGCTCCAGGTACGCCGTCGCGCGGTCGGCGTAGACGTTCTCGGCTTCCAGGTGGGCGATGACCTCCGGATCAGACTTTTCGCGCAGCCATTCGTACGGGTCGACGAAAACGTCGTCGTGGTGGACACGGTGCGTGTCGACACGTTTCGCGTTGGGAGGGATCATGCGCTGGGTCCAATCCAGTCGGCGAACGACAGCCCGGAAATGCGTTCGTAGGCTTCGATGTAGCGGGCCCGGGTGGCTTCGACGATATCGTCGGGCAACGGCGGTGGCGGAGTGGAACCGTAACGGTCCCAGCCCGATTCGGGTCCGGTAAGCCAATTGCGGACGAACTGCTTGTCGAAGCTTGGCTGCACCACACCCGCGCGATAGGTGTCGGCCGGCCAGTACCGGGACGAATCCGGGGTGAAGACCTCGTCGGCCAGCACCACCCGATCGTCGTCGTCGACACCGAACTCGAACTTCGTGTCGGCGATGATGATGCCTTTCGTCAACGCGTGGTCGGCCGCCTGAATGTAGATCTGCAGGGTGCGCTCACGTAGCTGGTTGGCGCGCACGGCGCCGACCAGCTCGATGGTCCGGTTGAATGAGATGTTCTCGTCGTGCTCGCCCAGTTCGGCCTTGGTCGCCGGGGTGAACAACGGCGAGGCGAACTTGCTGGCCTCGACCAGGCCTGGGGGTAACACGATGCCGCAGACCGTGCCGTTGCGCTGGTAGTCCAGCAGGCCCGAGCCGGTCAGATAACCGCGGGCCACGCACTCGATCGGCACCATCTCCAGCTGGCGCACCACCAGAGCACGGCCCAGCACCTCATCGGGGATGCGGGGATCGTCGGGCGGGCCGGCCAGGTGGTTGGGCGCGTCGATGTAGTCGAAAAAGAAGACGCTCATCGCGGTGAGGATTCGACCCTTATCCGGGATCAGGCTGTCCAGAACATAGTCATAGGCGGAGATCCGGTCGCTGGCGACGAACAACAGATGCTTGTCATCGATGCGATAGAGCTCGCGAACCTTACCGCTGGCCAGGTGTTGATAGTCGCTCAGAGCAGGGCGCATCGCGTCAGCCTAACGGCCCCTGACCCGGCGCGACTGTGCTGGGATCGAGCCATGAGATCGCGGTTCCTGCCCTACGCCACCACGCCGGGTCGGCTGCTCGCGCAGTTGGTCAGCGACCTGCTGGTCGCGCTATGGATCACGATATGGGTGCTGGTCGGTCTGGCCGTTCACGCCGCGGTCGCGACCATCGCGGAGGTGGGCCGCCAGGTCAAAGACGGTGCCACCGGGATCTCGGACAACCTGAACTCCGCCGGTGACAGTGCGCACAAGATCCCGCTAGTCGGCGACACGGTCTCCAAACCGCTGCGCGCGGCCAGCGAGGCGGCCCTCGACCTGGCCGGCGCGGGCAACAACCTCGACACCACCGCGTCCTGGCTGGCGGTGCTGCTGGGCATCGCGGTGGCCGCGCCGCCGATCCTGGCGATCGGGATGCCCTGGCTGTTTCTTCGGATCCGCTTCTTCCGGCGCAAATGGACGGTGATCATGCTGGCCAGAACCCCGGCCGGTGAGCAACTGCTGGCACTGCGGGCACTGGCCAATCGGCCGCTGCGCCGGCTCACCGAGGTCAGCTTCGACCCGGTCGGCGCGTGGCGGCGCGAGGATCCCTATGCCATTCGGGGACTGGCCGCACTCGAACTGCGCTCGGCCGGTGTCCGTGCCCCCCGCTACTGGCGTTCTCCGGCGCGCTGACGAGCGCCGGGCGCACGCGACCGCACCACACCTTGACACGTCTGCATGTGGCCCGCATCATAAATCAATCAATCGATTAATTAGTTGGGCGCGCTGCGATGTGCCGACGATCAACGTCGCGAGAAAACCGTCGCAGAAGTGTTCCTGAGCTCAGGAGGTTTCACGTCATGACAGCAACCGCGCTGCCCGGCGAATGGGTCGACCACGCCCCGGGCCTGGACGACCTGGCCGGACAATTCACGCCTCGGGTCTCCGCGGACCGCTACCGGTCGACGGAGTACGCCCAACGCGAGCGCGAGGCGATCTGGATGAAGACGTGGCAGGTCGCCGGACGGGTCGACGATCTCCCCAAGATCGGCGATTGGATGGAGTACAAGGTCTACGACCAGTCCTTTCTTATCGTGCGCGGCAAGGACGAGAAGCTTCGCGGCTTCGTCAACGCCTGCCGGCATCGCGGCAACGCGATCTGCCAGGGCCGTACCGGCAACGCCAAGCGCGGCTTCCTGTGCCAGTACCACCTGTGGTCCTATGACCTCGACGGCCGACTCAAGGGACTGCTGCGGGAAGAAAGCTCGGGCAACCTCGACAAGAGCGACAACTCTCTGATCCAGGTGCCGGTGGACTCCTTCGGCGGTTTCATCTTCATCAACCCCGATCCCGGTGCCCAGCCGTTGGCGGAGTGGCTCGGCGAAGAGGCCATGGCGACTCTCGAGCCGTACCACCTGGAACTGATGTCGACGGTGATGAACGTCCGAGAGGCATTGGACTGCAACTGGAAAGTCGTCATGGATGCCTTCAACGAGGGCTACCACGTCAATGGCGTGCACCCGCAACTGCTGGCAGTCCTCAACATCCAGCCCGAGACCACGCGCTACAAATTCTTCGAGAACCACAGCATCGCCATGGCACCTTTCGAGGTCGTTGGGGCCACCCCGGAGAAGCAGGTCGAGGGAACCCTCGCTCTGCCCGAAACCTTCCCGGGCACGGTCGCGGTGATCCCGCGATTCCAGGAATTGGTCAAGGAGTACACCGCCGACGACGGGTCCATCGACTTCCCCGAGGGTGTCACGGCGCGCTTCCTGCTACAGAAGGCCACCCGCACGCACCTGACGGAGATGGGACTGGACGTCAGTGGACTCACCGACGCCCAGATGAGCGACAACCACGGCTGGTTCCTCTTCCCCAACTTCATGATGACCATCCGTGCCGGCGAGTGCCACGTGATCCTGTCCAGACCGCACCCCGACGGAGATCCCAACCGGTGCATCTGGCATGTGGCCAGTTATATGTATCTGCCACCCGAGATGGCCGACGCCTTCAAAGTCGACCTGACCGAGGTCGACGAGCCGGGCAGTTACAAGTATTTCGAAGCGCTGCAACAGGATTACGAGCAGATGCAGCGCCAGCAGGCCGGCCTACGCAATGCGGGCCTCGACCACTTGACGCTGGTGAAAGAGGAAGTCGTCGTCGCAAAGTTCCACGACACCATGGACCGATGGATAGCCGGAACGGCAGCCCAGTGAATCTCGAGGACCGCATAGCCCTGCACAACCGGATGGCCCACGCCTATGGTGACGCCTACCTGCGCCAAGGCGTGCAGGACGGGGAGAAGTTCGTCGAGGTCTGGAAGTTTCATCCGGACTGCATGTACGCATCGCCCTACTTCACCGGCGACGAAGCGTTCAAACTGAGCGAGTTCCCGGAGGAGTCCGCTCGCGCATCGACCATGGAAGCCAAGGTGTACTCGCTGCGGTTCCCGGACTGGAAGCCCGTCGACTTCAGGCACTGGCCCGCCGACAACGGGTTCGTGATGAAGACCCGATGGCAGGGCACCAACAAGGCCGACGGCACCGTAATGGGCTTCTACTCTTACAGTTTCGTCGACACCAATGACGACGGCGAGGTCACCCGGTGGGAAACCCACGTCAACAGCGAGTACAGCGACTTCCTCGATGTCGCGATCGGCGTGCACGGGCCGTTCCGCGGAACCCATGAATACACCGACGCTCTGGAACGCCGACTGGTCGAAGAAGGGTTGACAGTCTGATGGCGGTACCGGACATCACCCACCACACCGGCCGGGCCCGCGCGGTGTTGGAGTACACCGTGCTGATGAAGCGGCTGGTCGACGCGGCAAAGCAGCCCGGCTTCACCGCCGAGAGCTGGGCACCTCTCGCGGAGCTCATCGACACCCACAATTTCGTGCGGGTGGGAAATTTCAAAGAGGTGATGAACTGGCAGGAGTATGTCACCTTCCTGACCAACTGGGCGGCCTCGTCGGAGTGGGACTCGGAGTTCAAGCGGGTCACCGAGGCCGACCACGTGGTGTTCTTGGAGCTCGAAGAGCACAGCAGAATCGGCGATTTCAGCAACTCGGTCAACTCGGTGTCGGTCTACGAATTCGGGCCATCCGAAAAGATCACCCGCATCGACGTCTATCTGCAAATGGCACTGCCCGATCCCGATATGCTCGCCAGCTACGAAGGTGTCGAGATCTGACGAATGGGGTGACAATGAAGGCCTCGGTCGATTCGGACCGCTGCGCCGGACACGGCGACTGCGTGTCGATCTGTCCGGCGGTGTTCGGCTGGACCGCTGACGGCTTCGCCGAGGTGATACTCGACGAGATCCCGGCGCAGTACCACGATCTCGTCGGCAAAGCGGCCCAGGATTGCCCCGAACACGCGATCGAGGTCGACGGGGGCTAGCGTCCACAACCGTGGCTGACTACGACTACATCGTGATCGGTGCCGGATCCGCGGGTTGCGCACTGGCCGGCCGCCTGGCCGCGGGGCCATCCAGCGTGTTGCTGCTGGAGGCCGGCGGTTCGGATCGACGGCTGACGGTACGCGCCCCGCTGGCCTTCGCCGCACAGATGAGCGGACCGACCGATTGGGACTTCAGCTCGCAGCCCGAGCCCGGCTGCGACGGCCGAACCATTCCGCAGCCCCGGGGCAGAGTGCTGGGCGGCACGAGTTCGATGAACGCGATGGTGTGGGTACGCGGTAGTCATCTCGACTACGACGGCTGGCAGTTGCCGGGGTGGGGCTGGTCCGACGTCGAGCCGGTATTCCGTCGCATCGAGTCGCACTACCTCGGTGGACCGGCGCACGGGACCTCAGGCCCGGTCCGGGTAACCAGACTCCCCGAGCCCGACCCGACTTCCTCTCGGTGGGTGGCCGCCGCCCGCGCCGCCGGGGTCTCCGACAACGAGGATGTCGGCGGACCTGATCTCGACGGCACCTCTATCGCACCGGTGACGATCTGGAAAGGCCAGCGCTGGAACGCCGCACGGGCATATCTGCCCGCGGCGCGGCGGCGTTCGAACTTCACCGTGGTAACAGGCGCGCTCGTGCACCGAGTGGTGATCCGAGACGGGCGCGCGGTGGCCGTGGAGTATGAGCGCAAGGGGCAACGTCTTCGCGTCGGTGCCAACCGCGAAATCGTCCTGTCGGCGGGTGCATACGGGACACCACAGTTGTTGCAGCTGTCCGGCATCGGTCCGGCCGCCCACCTGCGTTCGGTCGGGATCGCACCCATCGTCGACAGCCCTGCGGTGGGAACCAACCTCACCGACCATCCCGCGACGGCAATGAGCTGGGATGTGCAGCCCGAATACGTCGGCCTGTCGGACGCTCAGAAGCCACAATGGCTGCTGCGCTGGTTATTTCGCCGAACCGGCAAGCTGACCAGCAACGCGATGGAGGCCCTTGCGCATATCCGATCACATCCAGAGCTGCCTGCACCCGATTTCCAGTTGATTCACTCCCCCAGCTACGTCAGCCTCGTCGCGACCGACCGCGAGCTGCGCCGCGCGTCGTCGGTACTGCAGTCCTACTGGACACCGAAGAGCCGCGGCACGGTGCTGGCTCGATCATCTGATCCGCATGACGCACCCGAGATCCGGCTCAACACCTTGGCCCACCCCGACGACGTGCAGGCATTCATCCGGGTGGTGCGGCGCACCCGGGAGATCGTCGCGGCCGAGCCGTTCGCCTCGGTCATCACCGCCGAACTGCACCCCGGCCCCGAGGTCGTCACCGACGCCGCGATCGAGGCATGGGTGCGAAGTTCGGTGGCGACCACCGGCCACCCCGCCTGCTCGGCGGCGATGGGCACCGATCGCGAAAGCGTCCTGGATGAGAAGCTGAGAGTCCGTGGCGTGCAGGGTCTTCGGGTGGCCGATGCGTCGGCGTTCCCGCGCATTCCCCGGGCCAACACCAACGCCCCGGCGATCATGGTCGGCGAACGCTGCGCCGACTTCGTCAGGACAGGCCAGTGAGCGTGGAACCGCGCATTTTCGATGCCCACTTCCACATCATCGATCCGCGTTTTCCGTTGGTGCCCAACAACGGCTATCTACCCGATGCCTTCACCGCCGCCGACTACCGAGAACGGGTCCAACCGCTACCCGTCACCGGCGGCGCGGTCGTCAGCGGATCGTTCCAGGCATTCGATCAAAGCTACGTGAAAGATGCTCTGGGGCAGCTGGGTCCGGGCTTCGTGGGTGTCACCCAGATCCCTGCCGACACCACCGACGCCGAAATCCTTGCCTTGGATCGGGCCGGCGTTCGTGCGGTCCGGTTCAACCTGTACCGCGGCGGTTCAGCGACGCTGGACGATATCGACACCCTTGCCCGTCGGGTCAACGACATCGCCGGCTGGCATTGCGAGTTCTATCTCGATGCGGCCGACCTGCCCGGCCTGGAGGCCACTCTGGCCGCGCTGCCGCAGGTCAGTGTCGACCATCTGGCCATGTCGGACGACATCAGCGGAGCGCTGTTGCGATTGGTGGAGTCCGGGACGGTGGTCAAGGCGACCGGGTTCGGCCGGATCAGAGTCAGCGACCCCGACGCCCTGATGCGCAGCATCGTGAAGGCAAATCCCGGGGCACTGATCTTCGGTACCGACCTACCGTCGACTCGCGCGGCGATTCCGTTCCAGGACAGCGATATCGAGCGGGTTGCCGATGCGGTCGGCGCCGAACACGTCGATGCTGTCCTGGCATCGAATGCGCGGAAGCTCTACCGGCTCACGCCATAATTGAACAGCTGTCCTCGCAGCAGCTGTTTGAGCGCGGCGACGGTGGCGTGGTACTCCGCAGCCGGCGGCGCACTGGCAGCGTACTCGTTCAAGCCCCGGAAGATCATGTATACGGCGTTGGCCGCACTCTCCGCGTCGACCCCGGGGCCCAGCTCCTTGTGGTCCACACCCTGCTCGAGGATGTCACGGATCAGATTTCGTAATGCGATGAACCGCCTGTCACTGGTCTCGGCCAGATGCAGATGCTGCGGACTTTCCGCGCGGATGGCCCGATCGAAGGCGACCGCCAGTGGGTAGTCCCGCATCACCCGCACGCTCTCGTCGAGCACCGCCATCAGCTTGTCGAGGGTGGCGACGTTCTCTTCGGCGGCCTGTTCGAGCCTGGGCACGGCGATGGTGGCGACCTCGTCGAAGGTGGCTCGCACGAGTTCGGCCTTGTTCGGGAAGTAGTGATAGAGACTGCCGCTGGTCATCTTCGCCTCGCGGGCGATCTCGCGGATCGTCGTCCTCGAATAGCCGAACTCTGCGACACAGCGCATCGTCGCCTCGAGGATGCGCCGCCTCGTCTCCTCACTGTTGGCGCCGACCGGCCGGCCGAGGAACGAGGAGTTGGCTGATGCTGCACCTTTGGGTTTCGCCATGGCTTCTGGAAGCTTCTCACAGTCGCGACCGGATCGGTTAGAGTCCGCCTCGTGGCAGATCTCATCGACACCGTCGCAGTGGTCACCGGCGCGGCCCGCGGTCAGGGCAGAAGTCACGCCGTGGCGCTGGCCGCCGACGGCGCCGACATCATCGCCATCGACCGCTGCGCCGACATCGACTCGATCCCCTATCCCCTGGCCACCAAGGAGGACCTCGACGAGACCGTCCGACTGGTCGAGGCGCAGGGTCGGCGGGTCGTTCCCGTCATCGCCGACGTCCGAGATCTCGACGCCCTGCGGGTCGGTGTGCAGGGCGGCATCGATGCACTCGGTGACATCGACATCGTCGTGGCCAACGCCGGGGTGGTGGCGATCGGCCTCAAGGATCCGCTTGACGTCAATGTGTACCGCGACATCATCGACACCAATCTCAACGGGGTGTGGCACACCATCGCCGCGACCGTGCCCTCGATCATCCGTAAGGGCCGCGGCGGCTCGATCATCTTGACCAGCTCCGCGCAGGGGCTGGTCGGCCGCGGCGGCGACGGCAGCGCGGCGATGTTCGCCTACGCCGCCGCCAAGCACGGGCTGGTCGGGCTGATGCGCTCGGCCGCCAATGCCTACGCCCAGCACAGCATTCGGGTCAACACCGTGCATCCCAGCGGTGTCGCCACACCGATGATCCTCAACGAGAACACCATTCGGATGATTCAGGAGCAGCCGAACGCAGCGGCGCTGTCCGCCAACCTGCTGCCGGTCCCGCTTGTCGAGGCCGAGGACGTCACCAACGCCGTCGTGTTTCTGGCGAGCCCGAAAGCCCGCTACATCACCGGCGCGGCGCTACCCGTCGATGCCGGTCACGCCGTGATGTGACTGGAGCTTCATGACTGCGCCGACGGCCACGGTGACCCAGGCGGCGAAGGCCACCCAGAAGAAAACCAGGGACACGGTGTGCAGCCCGCGCCAACCCGTCTCGAAACTCATCGCCTGAGTCGCCGCCGCGTACATGCCCAGCGGGAACACCATCGCCCACCAGACCCCCCGGAACCGCAGCCTACCGGGGCCGGAATTGATGCGCCGGATGCCGAAGTGGACCAGCACCGGGATCCACAGCGTCGCCAGCACCCAGGTGAGCACGGTGACCGCTTCGACCACCTCCGAGGCCCACATGCGGTGGATGTGGTCCCCGGCCAGGGTCGCGATCGCCAGAGCGCCCATCAGGATCCAGCTGTCCGGCTCGAAACCGTCCCGATCCAGTCGTTCGTGCAGGGCCCGCCACAGCATGAGCCCAGTGATCACGCCGTAGACCAGCAGTGCCAGTGCCCAGAACAGCAGCGCGCCGAACAGCCAGCGCAGGTCGGCGGACAGGATCGCCAACCCCGACGTCGCCACACTGGCGAGCTCCCACGCGCCGTGCGCACGGTCACGCAGTCCGGTCCAGCGAATCCGCCACATCCGCCTGACCACCACCGGCGCCAGCGTCAGCCAGAACTGCAGGGCCAGCCCGGCCAGCACCCACAACGCCACCCGGTACTCCGCCAGCCGCGCCCCGAGCACCGCGCACGCCGCCACATAGGTGAACAACCGCAACAGCACATCCGGATCATGGACATCCAGCGGCGACCGCCGCCACGACACCGCGCACACCACCACGAGTACCGGTAGCCCACACCCGGCAATCACGGCCAGCCCCAAGCTGATCCAGCGATGACCGTGATCGGCACCCGCGATCGAGACGATGCCCGTGGCCATCACCGCCGCGAACACGTCGGGCGGTGGCCGCATCTCAGCCAAGTTCCGCGAACAGCTGGCGAATCCGGCCGAGCGACATGGGTCTCTACAGGATCGCGCCGGGCGCGTACTTGGCTGCATCGGGGTAGGCGCTGACCAGTTCGTCGACCGCGGCGATCACCTGGTCGACCTGGCTGCCCGCCGCCCCGGTGAAGTCCTGCTTGTCGGCGAGCGCGGCATCCAATGCCGCGCGGTCCAGTGGCAGCCGTTCGTCGGCCGCCAGCCGATCCAGCAGGTCGGGCTCGGCACCTTTCTCGCGCATCGCCAGGGCCACGGCCACCGCGTGCTCCTTGATCACCTCGTGCGCGGCCTCCCGACCCATCCCGGCCCGCACAGCCGCGATCAGCACCTTGGTGGTGGCCAGGAAGGGCAGGTACCGATCGAGCTCGCGTTGGATCACCGCGGGGTAGGCACCGAACTCGTCGAGGACCGTCAGGAACGTCTCGATCTGTCCGTCGATCGCGAAGAACGCATCCGGCAGGGCCACCCGGCGTACCACCGAACAGAAGACGTCACCTTCATTCCATTGCGCGCCAGCCAATTCCGCGGCCATCGACCCGTAGCCGCGGAGCACCACCTGCAGCCCGTTGACCCGTTCGCAGCTGCGGGTGTTCATCTTGTGCGGCATCGCCGACGAACCGACCTGTCCGGGCGCGAACCCTTCGGTCACCAGCTCGTGGCCGGCCATCAGCCGCACCGTGTGTGCGAACGACGACGGGCCGGCGCCCAGCTGGATCAAAGCCGACACCACGTCGTGGTCCAGCGACCGCGGGTAAACCTGGCCCACACTGCTGAAAACCGCCTTAAAACCCAGGAATTCGGCCACCCGGTGTTCCAGCTCGGCCAGCCGGACGGCGTCACCGTCGAACAGGTCCAGCATGTCCTGGGCAGTGCCCATCGGGCCCTTGATGCCCCGCAGCGGGTAGCGTGCGATCAACTCGGCGACACGCCTCAGTGCGATCAGCGTTTCCTCGGCGGCTGAGGCGAACCTCTTCCCCAATGTGGTGGCCTGGGCGGCGACATTGTGGCTGCGGCCGGCCATCACCAGGTCCCGGTAGAGCACCGCGTTTTCGGCAAGCCGGGCCACGACGGCCACGCCGTGAGCATGCACGAGTTCCAGCGATCGGCGGATCTGCAGTTGCTCGACGTTCTCGGTGAGGTCGCGGCTGGTCATGCCCTTGTGCACGTGCTCGTGGCCGGCGAGTGCGTTGAATTCCTCGATGCGCGCCTTGACGTCGTGGCGGGTGACCCGTTCGCGCGCGGCGATCGATGCCAGGTCGACCTGCTCGAGCACCGCCTCGTAGTCCTCGATCACACCGTCGGGCACGCTGACGCCAAGTTCTTTCTGGGCGCGGAGCACCGCGAGCCAGAGCCGGCGTTCGGCGACGATCTTGGCCTCGGGCGACCAGATCGCGACCATGTCCGCGCTGGCGTATCGCGCGGCCAGGACGTCGGGGATGGGTGCGTGGATTGTCACAACCGCACAGCTTACGGCCCGAGTACGGCAAGGTAGACGAATGCACTTTGTCGGTCTGGACCTGGCCTGGGGTGAGCGCAAGCCCACCGGAGTCGCGGTGCTCGACGCGGACGGCCGGCTCATTCATATCGCCACCGCGCAAGATGATTCGAGCATCCTCGCCGAAGTGCGGCCCTATGTCGAAGGCGCCTGCCTGGTCGCCATCGACGCTCCGCTTGTGGTTACCAACCCGACCGGCCAACGAGACTGCGAAACCCAGTTGAACCGGGATTTCGCCAAGTTCGAGGCCGGCGCGCACCCGGCAAACACGGGAAAGCCCGAATTCGCCGGCACGCCGCGCGGCGCCCGTATCGCCGACGCGCTCGGGCTGGACATGGACCCGCAATCGCGGGCGTCACGTCGGGCCATCGAGGTCTACCCGCATCCGGCCACGGTGGTGCTGTTTCGGCTCGGCCGCACGCTGAAGTACAAGCACAAGCAGGGCCGCGACCTGAAACAACTGCGTATCGAACTCCTGCGGTTGATGGACGAGATCGAAAGGCTCGCACAGGCCGCGGTGCCCCTTCGGGTCGGAGATCACCCCGACTGGATCGAACTGCGCGGCGTCGTCGAGGGCGCGGTACGCAAGAGCGACCTGCGCCGCGCCGAGGATCCGGTCGACGCGGTGGTGTGCGCGTATGTCGGGCTCTATGCCACGCGGCGACCCGCCTCTGTGACGACGTACGGAGACTTCGCGGGCGGCTACATCGTTACGCCGACGCTGCCACCGGACCTGACCCCGGCGCCGCCGGAGCCGACGCCCGGCGTGGTCGGGGACGCAGTCGCCCACTACGCCGAACAGCGGCCAACTCTGATCGCCAGCACCGAGCACTACCTGGCGTTGGTGAAGCGCCTGCTGGACGATGCCGGCATCAACTACCTCAGCGTCACGGCCCGCACCAAGAGCGTCGCGTCGTTCGCGGCCAAGGCCGATCGCAGCAGCCACGGCCAGCGGCTCTACACCGACCCGTCGACACAGATCACCGACCAGGTGGGCGTGCGGGTCATCACATACCTGCGCGAGGACGTCACCGCTGTCGGCACCGTGCTATCCGAAGAACTGGACGTGCTAGCCGACCTCGACATGGGACAAGTGACGGCTCGCGAGGGCCGCTGGGGATACGCGAGTCGACATCTGCTGGTCAGGGTCGATGGTGAGACGCAGCCGGCGTCGGTACAGGTGCGCACCGTCCTCCAACACGCGTGGGCGGAGTTCGAACACGACATCCGGTACAAGGGCACGGTCCCGGAGCGCGACGCGCCGGAACTCGACCGCCGGTTCACCCTGGCAGCAGGACTGCTCGAGTTGGCCGACCGGGAATTCACCGAAATCCGAAACCGACTGCGAGAGTCGATGGCCGACGACCGCACCCCGGCCGCCACGGGTACCGGAATTGCGACGCCGGTGCTGGCCACGTACCTGGGGCATCGGTTTCCCGAAGCGGGCTGGTCCCGCACCGAGCACTATGCGTGGATCTCCGACTTGCTGGGCGAGCTGGGCATTGTGACCCTCGACGCCCTCGAGGAGCTGCTGACCAATCTCGACACCGATGCCGTCAACCAGAAGATGGACTACCGCTTCCCGGCGGGCGCGGTGCGCCGCTTGGATGACGCACTACTGGCCGCGTTCGGCGACCGGTACGTCGGCCTGGCGGGCAACGAGCATCGGGTGGCGCTGCTGCAGACCCGGCTCCGGCGGTTGGAGCCCAGTCCTGGCTGATCGCACCGGCCAGAACCGGCATCCTCACGCCCACGCCGAAATCGACGTAATGGTCTGCCGCACCGATACTTTCGCGGCGGCGGTTTGGGCGAACAGGCGCAACAGAGGGACGCTAGGCGCGCAGGCCCGGCCACGATTCCGACGTTCCGGTCAGCCGGCTGACCTGTTCCAGGAAGCGGCGGACCTTGGCCGGGTCTTCCTGGCGCTGCCAGCCGAACGTCGTCGGCCGCTGGCTGCGGTCATGCCAGAAATGCCCCGGCTTGGACTCCGGTCGGGTGGCCACCAGCCACACCGCCGTGTCCGCGCCGTCGCCCACATCGCGCAGCAGCGGTCGGGTCACGGCACGGAAGCGCGGCAGATATTCGGCCACCCCGGGGGTGTCGACCCAGCCGGGATGCATGCTCTCGACCCTGATGTCGGTGCCGGCCAGCCTGCGGGCCCACGAGTCAGCAAGCACCACTTGCATCTTCTTGGTGCGGGCGTAGGCACGCACCCCGTTGTAGCCACGCCGGCATTCCAGATCGTCAACCACCAGCGGTGAGCCGTACATGCCGCCAGAGGACACGAACACCACTGAGGCGCCGCCCGCCGCACGCAGCAGCGGCAGCAACTGCTCGGTCATCAGATGGGGGCCGAGGACGTGGGTGGCCAGTTGCACTTCATGGCCCTGCGGGGTCAGCGTGCGCTCTCTGGGCATCAACCCCGCGTTGTGCACCAGTCCGTTGACGGCGGGAACCCGGTTGGCGAAGTCGGCGCTCCACTGCCGCACGGCGTCGAGGTCGGAGACGTCGCAGACTTCGCCCACGACATGGGCGTCGGGGACCGCATCCCGGGTCAGGGCCGCAGCGCGATCCACCTTGTCAGCGTTGCGGCCCAGCAGATGAACTCCCGCACCCAGCTCAGCGAACGACCGCGCCATCGCCAAGCCGATGCCGGCGGTCGCCCCGGTGATCAGCACCCGCTTTCCCAGCAACGCCCGCGGCCCGGCATCGGCGGCCCACCAACGCCGACGCAATCCTGAACCGATCTTGGTGTAGCCGAGGATCAGCGCCCGGTCCATCACACCATCCAGCAGTTCGGTGGCCGGCCGGGCGAGCCCGGAGAAATCCATGCCTCGAACGTAACCGCTACACCCGCATGGTGCGCTCGTCGATCGGCGCCAACACGTCGATGACATCCATCAGCGTGGCGCGAGCGAGCTCACGCGGGCCGTCCCCGTCACCGACGAGCGCCGAGACCACCGCGCCATCCACGGCGTTGACAAGCGCGGTCACTAGATCGACTCGCAGGTTGCGCCCGGAGCGCACGATCGCCTCCATGACCGCATCCACCCGTTGCTGCAGCAACCTCCGCTGGATTTCCCGCAGCTCGGGCTGGCGCGCGCAGGCGATGTAGCGCTCATAGCGGGAGATCAGTTCCTCGCTGCTGGCCTCGTCTTCGGGATCACCGACCAGCAGGTCGACCAGCACGTCGGCGATCGCTTCCGCACCACGTCGACGGCGCGGCAGCGCGTCGACCCGGGCCCGCAGCTGAGCGATCTCGACCGCGCAGATGTACTCGACGGCTTTGTGCACCAGATCGTCGAGCGACGAGAAGTAGTACGTGGTCGAGGCCAACGGCAGACCCGCACGACGTGCCACCGCCCGGTGGCGCACCGCCTCGAACCCGGCTTCACGCAGCAACTCGGCGGCCGCGCTGATCAGCGCGTACCGCCGTCGTTCCCCTTTTGGGGTCATCGCTGCTGTCACGTTCAGCAATGCTGCCAGCAGCGTCGGCGGCACATCGGCCTTTCACCGAATCATTAACCTCACATCGGCCGGAGATCGTCGGCCGGTGGGGCCTGATGGCAAGATGTGGCGAATGGCGAACCTGAGCCGTCGCGCTGTTCTGCGACTCGGCGCCGGAGCCGTGGCGGGTGCCGCGGGCGCTTTCGCGGCCGGCCGCGTGCTGGATTCGAGCGCGCGCCTGGCCGGCCGGGACGTCGCGATGACCGGTGTCGGCGCCCCGCTGCTGCCACCTGCCCCACTGGAGCCGGCCCCCGCCGGCGCCCCGGCCCCCACGATGGTCACCGGCTCGTTCGTGTCGGCCGCGCGCGGCGGTGTCAACACCAACTGGGCGATCGCCCGCCCACCCGGGCAGACTGCGCCGCTGCGGCCGGTCATCGCCCTGCACGGCAAGGGCAGTGACGCCGCGACGGTGATGGCCGGTGGGGTCGAGCAGGGGCTGGCTCAGGCGGTGGCGGCCGGGCTGCCGCCGTTCGCTGTGGTCGCGGTCGACGGTGGCGGCAGCTACTGGCACAAACGCGCCTCCGGCGAGGATTCCGGGGCCATGGTCCTCGACGAACTGATCCCGATGCTCGGCGACCAGGGCCTGGACACTTCGCGGGTCGCCTTCCTCGGGTGGTCGATGGGCGGCTACGGGGCGCTGCTGCTGGGCGCCCGGCTCGGCGCGCCCCGCACCGCGGCGATCACCGCGGTCAGCCCGGCGCTGTGGCTCTCCTCCGGAGCGACGGCACCCGGCGCGTTCGACGGTCCCGACGACTTCGCCGGCAACAGCGTGTTCGGCTTGCCCGCGCTGGCGTCGATCCCCATCCGCATCGACTGCGGCAACAGCGACCCGTTCTACGCGGCGACCAAGCAATTCATCGCCCAGTTGCCCAATCCGCCCGCCGGCGGCTTCTCCCCGGGTGGGCACGACGGGAGCTACTGGAGCTCGCAGCTGCCCGGCGAGCTGACCTGGATGGCGCCCCTCTTGACCGCGTGACCGTGTGATTTCGGCGCGTTTACCGCCGCTGAGCGAACGAAAACGCGCCGAAATCACTCAAACGACGTTCACGGTGTCGAGGAACGCCGTCGCATAATCGGCGTCGCCGCTGATCCGCACATCGCGGTCACGCCACCCGGCGCGCCGGGTGCCCCACTCGGGGAACTCCAGTGCCAATCCGTCGATCTGCGCGGCCGAACCGTCCGCCGAACCCGGCGCGACCGAGCCGTCGGGGCCGACGCGCCAGCTGCCGCCGCCCGGCCCGGCCAGCGTGATCGCCAGCGGGTGGTCGAGCCATGCCGGCGTCGCCGCGCGCATCTGGTTCGACAGCACCGCCATCATCCATTCCAGGACGACGGTCATCCGGTTGGCATCGGTGACCGGTGCGGGTCGCCCCAGCGCCGGCGCCATGTCGTGGCGTAGGTGGGTGTGATGGTCGAAGACCATGGCGCTGGGCAGCAATCGGACCGGAAATCTGCCGAGCTCGGCCAGCGGCATCTGGACCCGGGCCAACGGGCTGGCGGCCAGGAGCGGGAACACCACGGCGGCGACACCGCTCCAGCGGCGGTACTCGGCTAAGACGTCCGCCGCGGACCAGTTCCGGCGGGTGTCCACCATCAAGTCGTTGGCGACCTCGATGTCGTTGCCCCGCATGAATTTCGCGGCTAAGGGGCTGAAGGGCGCGCGGCAGCCGGCGCCCAGGTGGGCGACCACGTCCTGGATCCGCCAGCCCGCCGCACGGCTGTCCATCCGCCATTCGGCAGGGTCGAGCCCGGCGCAGAACGCCAGCATGTCGGCACGCTCGGCCTTGAACGCCGCGCGACGGTCTGATGTCACCCCGGACATGATTGTCTCCAGTTCTGGAATTGTCTACAGTCGCTATTACTGTCATCCATTCGATAAGCCTTTCCGGCAGCGCCACCGAGGAGACCATGACCGTCGACAGCCTGCCGCTATCCCCGCGGCCGTACCACCCGCTGGACATCTCGGCACCCGACTTCTGGACCGCCGACTTCGACGCCCGCGACCGCACGTTCGCACAACTGCGCGCCGCCGATGGCCTGTCCTGGCATCCGCCGGTGTCCTCGGTCTTCCCGCACACCGAAACGGGATACTGGGCGATCACCCGCCACGCCGACATCAAGTACGTCAGCCAGCACACCGACATCTTCAGTTCGGCACTGGGTATGAGCGTCGATCCCCTCCCCGCCGAAGTCCAACAGGCCACCAGTTTCTTCCTGGCGATGGATCCGCCGGAGCACACGTTGTACCGGCGGCTGATCAGTGCGGCGTTCACCCCCAAGCAGGTTCGCCGCATCGAGGCCCAGATTCAGGCCAATGCCGCCGACATCGTCGACCGGTTGATCGAAAAGCTGCGCGACGGCGAAGAAATCGACTTCGTCACCGAGTGCTCGGCCAAGCTCCCGATGCGAACCGTGTCGGACATGATCGGCATCGCCCCCGCCGACCAGGAGGCCGTGGCGTATGCCGCCGAAAGCTTGTTCAGCGGAACCGACGAGGACTACGCCAGCTTCGAAGAACGCGCGACACACGCCCTGACCCAGATCGGCATTCTCACCAGTTCCGGCATCGAACTCGCCCAGTTGCGCCGCCGCGAACCGCACGACGACCTGATGACCAACATCGTCAACGCAGAGGTCGACGGGCACCGCCTCACCGACGTCCAGATCGGATCGTTCATGGTGCTACTGGCCTCCGCGGGCAATGACACCACCAAGCAGACCACCTCGCACGCGTTCAAGGCGCTCGCCAACCATCCCGATCAAAGGTCCTGGCTGCTAAAGGATTTCGACGCACGGATACCAGCGGCCACCGAGGAGTTCATCCGCTGGGCCACCCCGGTGCTCAACTTCGCCCGGCACACGAAAGTCGACACCGAACTGGCCGGGACGACGATCAAGGCCGGCGAGAAGGTGGCACTGTTCTACTGTTCGGCCAACCGCGACGAAGCGGTGTTCGACCGCCCCGGCGAATTCGATATCACCCGCTCCCCTTGCCCGCACTTCGGGTTCGGTGGAGGCGGGCCGCACTTCTGCCTCGGCGCCAACCTGGCCAGGACCGAGCTGCGCCAACTGTTCCACCAGCTGCTCACCCGGCTACCGGAGATCGAGGTCGGCGAGCCGGAGTATTTGCACAGCAACGTTATTCACGGCGTGAAGCATTTGCCCGTCAAGCTAGCGTGATCCGCCCCTCTGCTGCGGCGAGTCCGATGTCGCTGCGGAAATGGCTGCCGGGCAGGCGGATCGAAGCCAGGATTCGGTAGGCGGCGTCGCGCGCTGCCCCCAGGTCATCTCCGGCGCCCACGACCGAGAGCACCCGTCCGCCCGAGGAGACGACGGTACCGTCGTCGCGTCGCGCGGTACCGGCATGCAGGACGCCCTCGGCCTCCGAGCCGGTGATCACGTCGCCGACCCGCGGGCGGCCGGGATAGTTCTCGGCCGCCACCACGACGGTGACGGCGTATCCGTCGCGCCAGGCCAGGGGACCGAAGTCGGCCAGCGTTCCGGCAGCTGTGGCGTACAGCAGTTGCCCCAGCGGGGATTCCAGCAGCGCCAGCACGGCCTGGGTCTCGGGATCGCCGAATCGGCAGTTGAATTCGACCACAGCCGGACCACTAGCGGTGATCGCCAGCCCCGCATACAGCAGACCGGAGAACGGACAGCCGCGGCGAACCAGTTCGGCGGCAACGGGTTCGACAACACTACTGATGATCTCGGCGGTCACCTCGGCGGGCAGCCACGGCAGCGGCGAATAGGCACCCATGCCGCCGGTATTGGGCCCGGCGTCGTCGTCGCCGACCCGCTTGAAGTCTTGGGCGGGCAGCAGAGGCACCACGGTCGCACCGTCGACCAGACAGAACAGCGACACCTCGGGTCCGTCGAGAAAGGATTCGAGCAGCACGGGATGTCCGGAATCGAGCAGCGATGCGGCGTGCGCGCGGGCTACGTCGCGGTCGGCGGTGACCACCACCCCTTTACCGGCCGCCAGCCCGTCGTCCTTGACCACCCAAGCGGGTTGGCCCGCGGCGGGCCCGAAGCGATCCAACGCGGCATCGAGGTGGGCGGGGTTGTCGACGGTCTCGCTGCCCGCGGTTCGCACACCGGCCGCGGCCATCACGTCCTTGGCGAACGCCTTGGAGCCTTCGATCCGGGCGGCGTCCTTCGACGGCCCGAAGCACGCGATTCCGGCGGCCCGAACGGCGTCGGCCACCCCGAGGACCAGCGGCACCTCAGGGCCGATGACCACCAGGTCGGCATTGAGCTTTCTGGCCAGATCGGTGACGGCTTCGGCGGACGTGACGTCCACATCGTGCTGCTCGGCGACCGTCGCGGTGCCCGCGTTGCCGGGCGCGACGGCCAGGAAATCAACCTGGGGGTCTTTACGCAGGCCCAGGAGAAGGGCGTGTTCGCGGGCACCGGATCCGATCACGAGGACGCGCACAGGTTCACACCCTATCGCCCACCCCGGCTACCAGGTGTCGACGAACCGCCTTAGCGGCGGGAGGTCACCGCGCGCCGCCGCGGCGGTCAGCGTCGCGGCGATCAGACCACGGGTTTCCGCCGGATCGATAACGTCGTCGATCTCGAACATCATCGCCGCATTGAGCGCTTGGGCGTTCGCCTCCATCGCAGCGGTAGCCTCGCGCACGCGCTGTTCCCGCTCGGTGTCGTCGTCGATGGCTTCCAGCTCCTTGCGCATACCGAGCCGCACCGCACCCTCGAGCCCCATCGGGCCGAGGTGCGCACCCGACCACGCCACGGTGAGCAGCGGTTCGTGCAGGCTGCCGCCGGTCATCGCCTGCGCACCCAGCCCATAGCCGCGGCGCAGGATCACCGCCACCAGCGGGACCCGGATCGCTGCGCCGGCGACCAGCATCCGGGATGCGCGCCGAACCAGTGCCTGCGCCTCGGCTGCCGGGCCGACCATGTAGCCGGGGCAGTCGATGAGTGAGACGACGGGCAGCCCGAAGGTGTCGCACAGCTGCAGGAAGCGCGCCGCCTTGTCCGCGGCGGCGGCGGTGATCGCGCCGGCCATGACCATCGTGTTGTTGGCGATGACGCCGACCGGGCGGCCTTCGATGCGGGCCAGCGCGGTGACCATCTCGGGGGCGAATTTCTCCCGCAGGAAGGTCACCGAGTCATCGTCGGCGAGGGTCTCGATGATCGGCTTGATCGGGTAGGCGCGGCGGACGCGCTCGGGAATGACTGTGCGCAAGGAGGCTTGGTCGGCTGAAGAGCCGGGCGCCGTGGTGCCCTGGAAGTAGCCGATGAGACGCTTGGTGACGGCGACGGCCTGGGCTTCGTCGGCGACGACGATGTCGACGACACCGTTGGGTGATTGCATCGAGATCGGGCCGACGGCGTCGGGCTCGACGTCGCCGAGCCCGCCGCCGGCGATCATCGCCGGACCACCCATGCCGATCGAACTGTCCGCGGTGGCCACGATGAGATCCGAGCAGCCGGCGATCACCGCATTGCCGGCGAAACAACGCCCCTTGACGATGGCGATGCGCGGCACCATCCCCGACAGCGCCGCCCACAGCTTGAAGGCCCGAACTTCCAGCGACGACACCGTGGGAAAGTCGGTGTCCCCGGGCCGCCCGCCGCCGCCCTCGGCGAAGAACACGGTGGGCAGCCGCATTCGTTCGATGAGCTCGAAAAGGCGGTCTTTCTTGCGGTGCCCGAACACCCCCTGGGTGCCGGCGAGCACCGTGTAGTCGTAGGACAGCACGGCGCACGGGTGACCGTTGATAGCGGCCGTCCCGGCGATCAGCCCGTCGGCCGGCGTCCGCGCGATCAGGTCGTCGAGGTCGCGGCGGCGGCGCTGGGCGGCGACCGTGAACCGCCCGTATTCCACGAAGGTATCCGCGTCGACCAGGTCGGCGATGTTCTCCCGGGCCGTTCGGCCACCTGCGGCGTGCCGGCGTTCCACCGCGTCCTGTCGCGAAGCGTCTTCGGTCAGCGCGCGCCGGCGCTGCAGTTCGGTCAGATCGGGGCGATCGCTCATCAGCCGAAAGTAGCGGGCATACACTCGGCATCAAGGTGTATGGTCTATGCCAAGGTGCCCTACATCACAACGACAGCGAGGGAGACCATGACCACCGCGAGCGTGTGCCCGTTCGGAGCGGGCTTCGATTTCACCGACCCCGACCTGCTCAAGGAAGGCATGCCGGTCGCCCAGTTCGCCCAGTTGCGCAAGACCGCGCCGGTGTGGTGGAACGAGGCCCCTTCCGTCTTCGACGACGGCGGCTACTGGGTGATCACCAAACACCGCGATATCCGGGACATCTCCCGAGACGGCGACGTGTGGTCGACGAACCGGCAGGGCGTGGTCATGCGCTTCGCCGACGACATGACCAAAGACCAGGTGGAGATCACCAAGGCACTGCTGATCAACCACGACGCGCCCGAGCACACCCGGCTGCGCAAGGTGGTCTCCCGGCTGTTCACCCCGCGCGCGGTCGCCAAGCTGGAGGAGAAGCTGGCCGGCGCCGCCCGCGACATCGTCGCGGCGGCGGCGACGAAGGACACCGGCGAATTCGTCGACGACATCGCGATGCAGCTGCCGCTGCTGGCGATCGCCGACCTGCTCGGCGTCCCGGAAGCCGATCGCCAGAAGCTGTTCGGATGGACGAACAGCATCATGAACACCGACGACCCGGACTTCAACGACGTCGACCCGACCGTCGCCAACGCCGAGCTCATGGCTTACGCCTACGGGATGGCCGAGGAGCGCAGGAAGTGCCCGGCCGACGACATCGTCACCCGCCTGGTGCAGGCCGATATCGACGGGGAGTCACTCGACGAGGTCGAGTTCGCGTTCTTCGTCATCCTGCTGGCGGTGGCCGGAAACGAGACCACCCGAAACGCGATGACCCACGGCATGAACGCGTTCTTCGACAACCCCGACCAGTGGGAACTCTTCAAGCGCGAGCGCCCAGAGACCACCGCCGACGAGATCGTCCGCTGGGCCACCCCGGTGCACTGCTTCCAGCGCACCGCCACGCGCGACGTGGAACTCGGCGGCGTCACGATCCGCGAAGGCCAGCGGGCCGGCCTGTTCTACAGCTCGGCCAACTACGACGAGGACGTCTTCGACAACCCGTTCCAGTTCAACATCCTGCGTGATCCGAACCCACATCTCGGCTTCGGTGGCAACGGCGCCCACTTCTGCATCGGCGCCAACCTGGCGCGCATGGAGATCAAGCTGATCTTCAACGAGATCGCGAATCAGATTCCGGACATCAGCAAGCTCGGCGAACCGCAGCGCCTCCGTTCGGGCTGGATCAACGGGGTGAAGGAACTGCCCGTCTCCTATCACTAGGCCACCGACCCCGCTAGCATCCCGGGTCATGGCTTACCCGGGCTACCAGCCCCATCCCGGTCATCCCCCGCCGGCGAAACCGCCGCGGTCGGCGGCCGACTTGGCGATTTCGATCACTGTCATGGTGCTGACGGTCGTTTTCGGTGCCGCCGGCGCGGTTCTCGGGCTGTTCGCATTGGCCTTCCTCGATTACTGCCCGCCGGCGACGTGCAGCGTGGACGGGGCGGTGACCGCGGTGATGACGGCCGTGGGGATCGCCGCACTGGTGGGCCTGGTCGGCATGATCGTCACCATCGTCGCGTTGGCTCGCCGCAAGCGGGCCTGGCCGTTCGCGGTCGGCACGCTGGCGCTGTGCGTTGTCGTCTTCTTCTTCGGCGGGATGGCCTACTCCGCAGCAGTGGGCGGCTAGATCGTGCGCACTCATGGTTGGTCGGGATCCGCGCCTGCCAGTGACGAGGAAGCGGTGGCCCGGATCCTGGCAGCGGCCAACAAGGCCATCGACGCCCGCGGCGCCGACCTGAGCATCGCCGACGTCGCCCGCACCCTGGGCGTGACCCGCCAAACCGTCTATCGCTACTTCCCCAGCACCGACGCGCTGCTACAGGCCGCCGCCATGGCCGCCGCGACGGGGTTCCTCGACCGGATGGCCGCTCACCTGGCGGGTATCACCGATCCGGCCGAGGCGGTGACCGAAGGTATTGCCGCAGCCGTGGAATGGCTGCCGAACGACAAGCACATGGGCCTGTTGCTCGGGCCGGAACGCCTCGGCGCGTTCAGCGCCGAGGTCACCTCGGATGTGGCGTTGGCGTTCGCCGGTTCGATGCTGCGCCGCTTCGACGTGGACTGGGCCGCGTCCGGATTCGGCGATGACGAGCTGGACGAACTCGCCGAGCACCTACTGCGGATCATTCAGTCGTTCATGCTCGACCCGGGCCGGCCACCGCGACGGGGCGACGAACTTCGCCGTTATCTGCGCCGCTGGGTGGGAGCCGCGTTGTCGTTCGCCGCGAATCGCTCAACGAGCACAAGCGGTTAGCGAACCGGACCGCCGGCTTGTGCCTGAGCATTCATCGGCACGGAAGTCGCCGCGTGACCGATGAGGTCGGCGGGAAGGTGCGCCGGCCACATCATGGCGGCGAAGATGGCACACGCCGATACCACCGGTGGGCACAGCACCGTCACCGTGGTGTCGACAACCGCCACCCACTTGGATGCCTGGCGAACAACCTTGGCCTGCTTGGATTCCGGTTCCGTCCACAAGCTGAGCATGGTCGGCGCGGTCCACGAGTCGTACATGGTCATCGAAGTCATCGCCATTCCTGCCCGTCCGATCGAGGCCCTGGTCCTCGATTTCACTTTGGTAACACTGGTTCACAAAAATCACATTTGTGACACGGCAACATCACCGTTTGAGATCTGGGCGTTTCCTTACCGTTGTCTTACTGACTTCTTTGTTATGCGGCCGCTACTGGAGTCACCCCGCTGCGCCTCTCTACGGGGGATGACTCCAGCAGCGGTCGGCTCACTCCCCGGTGCGGCCCTCGTGCGCAGTCTTGTGCGCGTCCTTGGCCGCCAGGTGGCGGGTCGTCTTGATCTCCTGGTGCGAGGCCGCCATCTGCGCGTGGTTGTCGGCGATTTCGGTATGCGCGCTACGGCGCCCGGCGTGAATCTCTTGCGCGGCCTCCTGCTTGCTGATCTCGCCGGCCCGCACGCTCTGTCGAATTGCCACGGCGTCGCTGGTGGTGGCGTGCCGGATCGACTTGTTCTCCTGGGCGGAGGCGGCGATCGCCGAGCGTGTCATCGCGTTGTCCATCCTGGCCGTGTCGATGATGGTCTTCACCGCTTCGACCGTGCTTCCGTCGTAGTAGTCGGCGATGATGGTGCGGATGTCCCCCGCAGCGCCCTGCCGGGTTTCCCGGATGTCGGTGTGAGAGCCGCTGTTAGCCTCCCGCTGATCCTGACTCGCGGTGCGAGCATCATCGAGGATCACCGCAATCTGCCCGTCCCCAAAACTTCCCGTCAGGACACTGGCCCCGATGGCGAGGGCGGCTTGGTGACGCCCGGCACGAATCGTCTGCCGGCCAGTGACGACGTCAGTGCGGTCGGCGTGGACATCGGTGTGCGCCGCGGCCAGGACGTCGTGGATCGCCGACGATACCTCGCTCGACAGAGCTGCGAGCCGTCCGTCGAGACTCGTGTGCAGGGGCCCCGCCGCGAGCGCGGAGACCGACATGGCAGCCACGACGCCGATCGCGGCGACCGCCGCGCTGGATGACCGTTGGGCCTGGTTCACGAGGTTCATTGCTGTTGCCTTTCTTGTAGGACTGCTTCTGCGGATCACTGGGTTTCACAACGGAATTCGATCTCCGCACGCGACGCGTCGCGCCACGAGACGAGTTGACCAGTTGTGATGTTGGTTCAGCGTTTGCCGGCAAACTCCTAACGACAGCCCAACAGCATCGCTGCTCAACTGGAGTCGAGTCATCGCGAGTGCGGTGGCAGCGAAGGAGAAACGATCATGTCTGTTCGACGCACCACGGTGGCGGCAGGTATCGCCGGCCTGGGCTTCTTGTTGATGGCGACCGGTGTCGCCTCAGCGCAGCCCGATCTCAGCCCATTGGTCAACACCACATGCAGCTATCAGCAAGTGGTGTCGGCATTGGGTGCACAGGCACCCGACCTGGCTGCCGAACTGTCGAAATACCCACCGGCGCAAGCCAAGCTGCAGAGATTTCTGGCCGCCCCGGTCAACACCAGACAGCAGATGATCTCCCAGGCGCTGGCCGCCAATCCCCAATGGCAGAACACGATCGACGAGAAGGCCGGCACACCCCAAGGACAACAGGGGCAGTCGACTCTTCTCGCGGTGGCCGGTACGTGTAACAGCTACTGACTTCGAGGGAACACGACCTCGACAGTCATTCCGCCGCGCGGACCCGGCGTCGCGTGGACCTGCCCGTCGTGTGCCTCCGCCACCGCCCGCACGATCGACAGCCCGAGCCCGGCCCCACCGAACACGGTTGTCTCGGAACGTTGATCGTCGTTGGCCAGCCGGCGAAACGGCTCGAACATGAGCTCGACATCTCCGGGCGAGATGTGCGGTCCCGAGTTTTCCACCCGCACCCGAGCGGCGCGGACGTCGGCCGTCACTGCGATATGCACCCACCCGCCGGCCGGCAGGTTATAGCGAAGTGCATTGTCGACGAGGTTATCGATCAGGCGTTGCAGCAAGGCCGGATCCCCCTCCACACGTGCGGAATTGATTGTCGAAGAGATCTGGACACGCGCCTCGGTCGCCTGCTGACGCGCATTCGAAACCGCCCGATTGGCCGCCTCGCCCAAGTCCACCTGCACCAGGCGGTCGATGCGCTGGTCACTACTGGCCAGGACAAGCAGACCGTCGATGAGCCGCTCATGTCGCTTGTTCACACCCAATAGCGTCTCGGCGAGTCGGCGCGTCTGCTCCCCTATCTCGGGATCCTCGAGGGCCACTTCGATGACCGTGCGGTTGATGGCCAGCGGGGTGCGCAGCTCGTGAGAAGCGTTGGCCACGAATCGGTATCGACCGTCGAACGCCCGGTCGAGACGTTCCAGCATCGCATCGAAGGTGTCGGCCAGCTCTTTGATCTCATCGGACGGGCCGGTCAGGGAAATGCGCTCATGGAGATTGCGGTCGACCACCCGCCGCGCAGTCGCGGTGATCTCCTGCAGCGGCTGCAAGAACCGCCCGGCTAAGGCCCAGCCGAATGCGAACGCCACCAGGCCGACAACGGCCAGACACGCCAGCGACCAGACCAGCACCGATCGCAGGGTGTCACGACGCTGTTGTTCTGCCTGCTGACTCAGCCCGGTCACCAGGTCCTCGAGAATCGGATGCGCCTGCATCCCCCGCTGTCCCAGGAAGGTCTGAGCGGTCTCCAGCGCGTTGGCTCCTGGACTGTTGTCCAGGGACTGGCGTACGTAGAAGTACATCACCGCCACCAGCAGCGCGCCCGCGATGAAGAAAGCCCCGCCGTAGAGCACGGTCAGCCTGGTCCTGATCGTCCTGCCCCGGAGCGGCCAGCCCAGCAACCGGGCTATATCGAATGACTGCACCCGATCATCGTCGCCGATCTGGTGTTTGCCCGCCGTGAGGGGACCAGGTGCCGATCATCGCCTCCCGTCAGCCGCCGAGCGGTCCCGGGGGCAATGCGACCCCGCAACGCTGGGCGAAGTCGTTCAGCGGAGCACGCAGATGTTGCAGGTCAGCACGCACCGACGGGTTTGCGTCCAGGTACCGCTGGGCATCGGCACGCATCTGCGGCCGCGATTCGCCCTTGAGTTTGGTGAACGCATCGTTGACGTCGGGGTGAGCGTCGAGATAGTCCGCCGTGCTCGCGGCCACCCCCGAGATCGTGCGGGCCAATCCGCTGGCGGTGCAGTCGTCGGCCGCCGCGGCGGGCGTCGCCGGCAACAGCACGAGTGCGGTCGCGGCGACGGTGATGCCGGCGAAGGCACGGCGCCGTATCGACGTCGCAAAGGGGGGGAGGGTGGGCATTGGGTCGTCCGTCCTTTCGGTGATGTCACGGGCGCCGGCGGATGCCGGAGGTGTGGATCATGGTGCCGCGACATCTGTTTGGTCAGCGTGAGGATGTTCCTCACCGTGACCGAACATCCCACGGACCAGACTGATTCGGCGTTGGCGATCTCGATGACGAGATCCGGTGCCAACGGCTGCACGAATCACTGCAGCGAATCGAAGTGGAAGGACAACCCACAATGAACTACCGAACAATCGCCGTGCATGCGGCCGCCTGGTTTGCGGGCGCCGCGGCAGTCGTCACCGTCCCGTTTGCCGCACTGTCCGCGGTGGCCAACGCCGACCCGGGGCTGGGCTGGGGCGCACCGGGACCGGGTATCCTGCCGGGACTCGGATTCGGCGGGGTCGGGGGTCCCGCATCCGGGCTCGGCGTGCTGCCGGGAGCAGGACTGGGCGCACCGGGGCCGGGGCTGGTACCGGGCCCCGGGCTCGGCGGTCTCGGCGGACCACTCTCCGGGCTTGGTGTGCTGCCCGGCGCGGGTATCGGGCTTCCTGGGCCCGGTGTGATCTGACCTTTGGCGGGCGTGCGGCGAGTCCGGCCGGACCGCCGCACGCCCGCCACCAGCGGCACAAGATTTCCTCACAGTCACCTAACGGGCCCGGGAGGATACTTTCCCCATGCGGGTGTTGGTCGTCGAAGACGAAGTGGTGCTGGCCGATGCGATCGCTGCAGGTCTGCGCCGCCACGCAATGGCAGTCGACATCGCCTACGACGGGGCCAGCGGACTCGAACGCGCGACCCTCAACGACTACGACGTGATCGTGCTCGATCGGGGCCTGCCCGTCCTCGCCGGCGACGACGTCTGCGTCGAATTGTCCACGTCCGGGCGCCTGGCCCGAATCCTCATGCTCACCGCCGCCAACGCGGTCGCCGACCGGGTCAACGGTTTACAGCTCGGCGCCGATGACTACTTGAGCAAGCCGTTCGCCTTCACCGAGCTAGTGGCGCGGGTGCAAGCACTGAGCCGGCGATCACAAGCGGCGGTGCCGCCGATTCTGGAGCGTAGCGGGATCAGGCTCGATCCCCACATGCTCACAGTGACTCGTGATGGCGCTCCCATCAGCATGTCCCGCAAGGAGTTCGCGGTGTTGGCCGAGCTTCTGCGGGCCGATGGCGCCGTGGTGTCGGCCGAACACCTGCTGGAGAAGGTGTGGGACGAGCACACGGATCCCTTCACCGGGGCGGTGCGCTACACCATCATGATGGTGCGCCGAAAGCTCGGGCCGCCAACGATCATCGACACCGAAACCGGTGTCGGATACCGCCTGGGGTGACGCAACTGGAGCCCACGAGAATTCGGACATCCAGGCAGAAGTGAGAGCGCAGTCGAGCGACGAATCCCCGCTCTCAGTTCTGACTCGTTGCGAGTTCTACTCCTCGAGCGTCCTGCCGCTGTGCATCTTGAGAGCGTCGTTGACGTTGGCCTTCTTGTCCTCGCTCTGGCCTGCCTCGGCGGCCTTCTTACGCTTGGCCGTGACCTTGGTGACGACCCCGTCCAATTTCGAGCCAAGTGGGAAACCGAGGTAGTGCGTCAAGAAGATCGCCATCTCCTTGAGTTCCTCAGGCGTGAGTTCCTCGTTGTGCAGGGCGGCGTTGGCCTGGATCTCGGCCAGGTCGGAAATGCCCAGTGCGGTGACGACGGTCAGCGTCATGATGCGTTTGTCCCGCATGGACAATCCCGGCCGCGTCCAGATGGTGCCGAACAGGTGATCGGCGGTGAGCGCGAAATAGTCACCGGGCGAATCCGGCATCTCCCAGCCGTAGACCTCGTTCATCTTCTCCAGGCCCTTGCGGCGCAACTCGTCCATCGTCACTCCTTCGTGTGGGGGACACCAAGTCCGGCGGCCAGGTCCCGTAGCGCTATCTCGGCCAGCGGCAGTTCCACGCCATGGGCCTCGCCGAGACCGAGCGCCAGCTTCAGATCCTTCTCGGCCAAGCCCCGAGTATGGATGAACATGTCGTAGAGGAAGTGGCCCGGCTCCAGCGGCTTGGTGTCGTCGCGGAACATGATCGCGCCCGGACCGCCGCTCTGCGCGTCGCTGTGCCGCACCACCCGCCCCAGTTTCTGCATGTCGATTCCGGCCGCCTCGGCGAGCCGCTGCGACTCGCACGCGGCGGTGAAGCCGATGAACGTCAACATGTTCCGCGCGATCTTCATTCGGGTACCCGCGCCGGGCTCGCCCGCCCGGACCACCAGCGAGGCCCACTGCTTGAACACCGGCTTGACGATCTCGTACGCCTCGTCGTCCGCGCCGACCATGACGGCCAGCTCACCCTTGTCGGCCGCGCCGGCGCCACCGCTGACCGGAGCGTCGACGATATGAATGCCCTTTGGGCGCACCTGATCCGCCAGCTCAGCGGCCGTGCCCGGCTCGATCGTGGAATGGATCGAGATCACCGTTCCCGGCTTAGCGTGTTCGGCCAGCTGACCCACCACATCGCGCACCTGCTCGTCGTTGAGCACAGTCACTTCGATGACGTCCGCCGCCGCTACGTCGGCGACACTGTCAGCGAGCGTGGCGCCGAGTTCGGCCAACGGCGTCATCGCTTCGGTCCGCACATCGAAAACGATCAGCCCGCCGGGCCACTCGACGAGCCGCTTGGCCATCGGCGCACCCTGGTTGCCCAACCCGATGTACCCGACCTTGACCTCACTCACGAGCGGAAGATCTGTCCGCCGTCGACATTGAAGATCTGGCCGGTGATCCACTTGGCCTGATCCGACAGCAGGAACAGACACATGCCGACCAGATCGTCGACCTCACCCATGCGCGACAACGGGATTCCCTTGACGATGTCGGCAACCATCTCCTGCGGGGTGGTGCTCAGGTTCGCCTCGGTATTGATCGGTCCGGGCGCGATCGCGTTGATCCGGATGTTCTGGCCGCCGAGCTCGGTGGCCAGCTGCTGGGTGAGGCTGTTGACCCCGGCCTTGGCCAGGCCGTAGTAGTTCGAGTACAGCCAGGCCGCTGTGGACGACTGGTTGACGATCGCTCCACCGCCGCGCTTGGCCATCTTCCGGTACACCGCACGGGTGCAGACCAGCGCGCCGTCCAGGTTCACGCTCATGAACTTCTTGTAGTAGTCCCAGTCCACCGTGATCAGGAAGTCCAGCTTCATCCCGCCGAAGATCGCGGCGTTGTTCACCAGGTAGTCGATGCCGCCGAACTCGGCGAGCGTCGCATCCGCCATCGCCTTGGCCGAGACGGGGTCGCTGACGTCGACCGGCAGAGCGAGCGCGGTGCCCCCTTCACCCTTGATTCCATCGGCGACCTTCTGCGCGCCTTCGGTGTTGATGTCGGCGACCACCACCGCCGCGCCCTCGCGGGCAAGTGCCTCGGCGTAGGCCTGGCCGATACCGCCGCCCGCGCCGGTGACGATGGCAACCTTCTCGTCGAACTGTCCCATGTACGTTCCTCTCTCGGCCACCGGATTAGACCGCTGTGGCAATGACTTTCAGCTCTAGGTATTCCTCGAAGCCGGCTAGGCCCATCTCCCGGCCGACCCCGGACTGCTTGTAGCCGCCGAACGGCGCGTCCGCCGAATACCACACCCCACCGTTGACATTGACGGTGCCGACCCGCAACCGGTCCGCGACGGACTGCGCACGGTCGAGATCGGTGCCGAACACGGTGCCCGACAAGCCGTACGGCGAATCGTTGGCGATGCGGATCGCATCGTCGTCACCGTCGTGGGCGATGACCGTCAACACCGGGCCGAAGATCTCCTCGCGTGACACGCGGGCGCTGTTGTCCAACCCGGCGATCACCGTCGGCTCGATGAAGTATCCGGTGTCGCGGTCGGCCGGCCGGCCACCGCCGCACGCGAACCGGCCACCCTCTTCGATCGCGAGATCGAGGTAGGACTGCACCCGGTCGCGCTGACGCTCGGAAATGACCGGCCCGCAGATGGTTCCGGGGTTCGTCGGATCACCCGGCTTGATACCGGCCATGGTCGCCGCTGCCGCCTCGACCGCCTCGTCGTAGCGCGCCCGCGGCACCACCAGGCGGGTGGTGATCGCACAGCCCTGACCGGCGTGCATCGACGCGGTGAAGGCCGACATCGAGCAGGCGCCGGCCAGATCGGCGTCGTCGAGCACCAGGAACGCCGACTTGCCTCCGAGCTCCAGGAAGACCTTCTTGATGGTGGCCGCACCGGCGGCCATCACCGCGCGACCGGTATTGGTCGAGCCGGTGAACGACACCATGTCCACCCGCGGGTCGCTGGACAGCAGCGCCCCGACCGAGTGGTCGTTGGACGTGACGATGTTGACCACGCCCGGCGGGATGTCGGTGTGCTCGGCGATCAGCTCACCGAGAACCGCCGCACACCAAGGGGTATCGGGTGCCGGCTTGAGGACGATGGTGTTACCTGCCGCCAGCGCGGGTCCCAGCTTGGCCAGATTGATCTGGTGCGGGAAATTCCACGGGGTGATGGCGCCGACGACCCCGACGGCCTCGCGGACGATCGTGCGCTGGGTCTTAATGCCCATCGGCGAGGCGACGCCGAGATCCTGCCGCCACGAATAGGTCTCGGCGGTATCGGCACTGAAGGACAGGTCTTGGACGGGACCCTCCAGCTGTGCGGCCGCGGTCAGCATGCGCGGGGCACCCACCTCGGCCATGGTCATCTCGCGCAGTTCCTCGATGTGCTCCTTCATCGCATCGCGCAGCTGACGGATGGAGCGCACCCGCAGTTCGGTGTTGGTGGACCAGTCGGTCGTGTCGAAGGCACGGCGCGCGGCCTCGATGGCCCGACTCATGTCCTCGGCGTCGCCGTCGGCGGCCGTACCCAGGATTTCCTCGGTGGCCGGGTTGATCGTCGGGTATCTGCCGTTGCCACCCGGCACCAGCTTCCCGTCGATGAAGAGATCGCTGTTCCTGTCGGCCGCAATCGCCATCCCAAATCCCGTCTGCTTCATTGGACACGTGTCCGAGATTCTGTCTTTCGAACCATAGCCTCAGACGTGTCCGCGGTGCAAGGGTATCCGAAAAGCATGCCCCTATACCTATTTGAACAGGCATTTCATGGCGATCCCTTGCCTTGCCACGCACGCGTCCGATAACTTGGACATGTGTCCAGCGATGCCGTGCTTGCCGTCACCCCCGACGGTGACGGCGCGCCACGTAATCGCCGCCAGGAAGAAACCTTCCGCAAGGTGCTGCGGGCGGGCATGGAGATGCTGCGCGAGTCGTCATACGCAGACCTCACGGTGCGGGCCGTCGCGGCTCGCGCGAAGGTGGCACCGGCGACGGCTTACACCTACTTCTCCTCGAAGAACCACTTGATCGCCGAGGTCTACCTCGACCTGGTCGGCCAGGTCCCCTACTTCACCGACGTGAACGACACCCGGCTGCATCGCGTGCAGCAGTCGCTGCGCAGCCTGGCGCTGGTGATCGCCGACGAGCCCGAGTTCGCCGCGGCGTGCACCACCGCGGTGTTGAGCAACGACGCCGGGGTGCACCGGGTGCGCGACCGTATCGGCGCCGAGATTCACAAACGGATCAAGTCGGCATTGGGGCCGGACGCCGATCCGCAGATCGTGTCGGCATTGGAGATGACCTACTACGGCGCGCTCGTGCACGCCGGCAGCGGCACCTTGAGCTACCGGGAGGTCGCCGACCGGATGGGGTATGTCGCGGGACTTATCTTGGGAGAGAGCCAATGAATGTGCAGACGCCAGAACGGTATGTCGAGCTGGTGCTGGATCCCTACGACTACGACTTCCACGAGGATCCCTACCCGTATTACAAGCGGCTGCGCGACGAGGCCCCGCTGTACTACAACGAGGAGCTGAAGTTCTGGGCGGTATCCCGGCACCGGGACGTGTTGCAGGGCTTCCGGAACAGTACGACGCTGTCCAACAAGTACGGGGTCTCGCTCGATCCGGCGTCTCGTGGCCCGCACGCCTCCAAGACGATGTCCTTCCTGGCGATGGACGATCCGGCTCATCTGCGGCTGCGGACCCTGGTCTCGAAAGGCTTCACCCCGAGGCGGATTCGTGAACTGGAGCCTCGCGTCACCGAGATCGCCGTGAAGCACCTGGACGCCATGCTCGACAAGGCCTCCTCGGGAGAGGCCGTGGACTACGTCGACGAATTCGCCGGCAAGCTGCCGATGGACGTCATCTCCGAACTCATGGGGGTGCCCGAAGCCGACCGCGTGCAGGTTCGGGCCTGGGCCGATGGCGTGATGCATCGTGAGGAAGGTGTCACCGACGTGCCGCCGGAGGCGGTCGAGGCGTCGCTGAACCTGATCGTCTACTACCAGGCCATGGTGGAGGAGCGGCGCAAGAAGCCAACCGAGGACCTCACGACGGCCCTGTTGGACGCCGAAATCGACGGCGACCGGCTGACCGACGACGAAGTGCTGGGATTCATGTTCCTCATGGTGATCGCCGGCAACGAGACCACCACCAAACTGCTTGCCAACGCGGCATTTTGGGGGCACAAAAACCCCGACCAGCTCGCGGAAGTGTATGCCGACCTGTCCCGGGTACCGCTGTGGGTCGAAGAAACGCTGCGCTACGACACGTCGAGCCAGATCCTGGCCCGCACCGTCGCCGGCGAGCTGACCCTCTACGACACAGTCATTCCCGACGGTGATGTGGTGCTGCTCCTGCCCGGGTCGGCCCACCGCGACGAGCGGGCGTTCGAGAACCCCGACGACTACATCATCGGCCGCGACATCGGCGCCAAGCTGCAGAGCTTCGGCAGCGGCGCACACTTCTGCCTCGGCGCCCACCTGGCCCGCATGGAGGCACGAGTGGCGCTGGAAGAGCTGTTCAAACGCATCCGCGGCTACGAAGTCGACGAGGCCAATTCGGTGCGCGTCCACTCCAGCAATGTCCGCGGTTTCGCCCACCTGCCCATCACAGTGCAGTCTCGCTAGAAGGATCCCGTTGATATGCCACGTTTTGCTCCCCTTCCCGACCGCAGGCCCGCCATCGTCGCCGGCGCCTCGTCCGGTATCGGAGAGGCCACCGCCTTCGAGCTCGCCGCTCACGGGTTCCCGGTCGCACTGGGTGCGCGGCGTGTGGAGAAGCTCGCCGACATCGTCGGCAAGATCAACGCCGAGGGCGGCGAAGCCGTCGGCTTTCACCTCGACGTGACCGACCCCAATTCGGTGAAAGCATTTGTCGCACAGTCGACTGAGGCACTCGGAGATATCGAGGTGCTGGTCGCCGGCGCCGGTGACACCTACTTCGGCAAGCTCGACGAGATCACCAGCGATGAGTTCGACTCCCAGCTGCAGATCCACCTGGTCGGTGCGTTCCGGCTGGCCAGCGCCGTTCTCCCCGGCATGCTGGAGCGCCAGCGCGGCGACCTCATCTTCGTCGGCTCCGACGTCTCGCTGCGCCAGCGCCCCCACATGGGCGCCTACGGCGCGGCCAAGGCCGCACTGGTCGCGATGGTGACCAACTTCCAAATGGAGCTGGAGGGCACCGGCGTGCGGGCCTCGATCGTGCACCCCGGCCCGACCAAGACGTCCATGGGCTGGAGCCTGCCCGCCGAGAAGATCGGCCCAGCCCTTGAGGATTGGGCCAAGTGGGGGCAGGCGCGCCACGACTACTTCCTGCGCGCCGCTGACCTGGCACGGGCCATCACGTTCGTCGCGGAAACGCCGCGCGGCGGGTTCATCGCGAACATGGAGCTCCAGCCCGAAGCTCCGCTGGCCGACAACAAAGACCGCCAAAAGCTCGCTCTGGGCGAGGAAGGAATGCCGTCGTGACCGTCACCAAGGAAGTACAGCGCGTCTCCGGAGGCGAAGAGGAACACGGCCATCTCGAGGAATTCCGCACGGACCCGATCGGCCTGATGAAGCGCATCCGCGAGGAGTGCGGCGACCTCGGCTGGTTCCAGCTCGCCGATAAGCAGGTGATCCTGCTGACCGGCGCCGAGGCCAACGAGTTCTTCTTCCGCTCCAGCGACGCCGATCTCAACCAGGCCGAGGCCTACCCGTTCATGACGCCGATCTTCGGCGAGGGCGTGGTGTTCGACGCCGACCCCGAGCGCCGAGCCGAGATGCTGCACAACACCGCGCTGCGCGGTGAACAGATGAAGGGACACGCCGCCACCATCGAGGCCGAAGTCCGCAAGATGATCGCGAACTGGGGCGACTCCGGCGAGATCGACCTGCTGGAGTTCTTCGCCGAGCTGACCATCTACACCTCGACCGCGTGCCTGATCGGGCTGAAGTTCCGCAACCAGCTCGACTCCCGGTTCGCCAACTACTACCACCTGCTCGAGCGTGGCACCGACCCGCTGTGCTACGTCGACCCGTACCTGCCGATCGAAAGCTTCCGGATTCGCGACGAAGCCCGCGCGGGTCTCGTCGAGCTGGTTCAGGAGGTCATGAACGGACGAATCGCCAACCCGCCCAAGGACAAGAGCGATCGCGACATGCTCGACGTCCTGGTCTCGATCAAGGACGACGAGGGCAATCCGCGGTTCTCGGCCAACGAGATCACCGGCATGTTCATCTCGCTGATGTTCGCCGGCCACCACACCAGCTCGGGCACCTCCTCGTGGACGCTCATCGAGTTGCTGCGCCACCCCGACTACTACGCCCAGGTGCAGCAGGAGCTCGACGATCTCTACGCCGACGGCCAGGAGGTGAGTTTCCATGCGCTGCGCCAGATTCCGAAGATCGACAACGCTCTCAAGGAGACCCTGCGCCTGCACCCGCCGCTGATCATCCTGATGCGGGTGGCCCAGGACGAATTCGAGGTGGAAGGCTATCCGATCCACAAGGGGCAGATGGTGGCCGCCTCGCCGGCGATCTCCAACCGGATCCCCGAGGACTTCCCCAACCCGGACGCCTTCGATCCGGACCGCTACGAGAAGCCGCGACAGGAGGACATCGTCAACCGCTGGACCTGGATCCCGTTCGGCGCCGGGCGGCACCGCTGCGTCGGCGCGGCGTTCGCCCAGATGCAGATCAAGGCGATCTTCTCGGTGCTGTTGCGGGAGTATGAGTTCGAGATGGCCCAGCCCCCGGAGAGCTACCAGAACGACCACTCCAAGATGGTTGTTCAGCTGGCCCGACCCGCCAAGGTCCGCTACCGCAAACGCGTCAAGGACTGACATGGGTTGCTACCGAATCGAACTCGACGAGGACCTCTGCCAGGGCCACGCCATGTGCGAACTGGAGGCGCCCGACGTCTTCAAAGTGCCCAAGCGCGGCCCGGTCGAGATCGTCGACCCCGAGCCGCCTGACGACATGCGCGAGGACGTTGAACGAGCAGTCGAAATGTGCCCCACCCGAGCACTGTCCATCACCGAGAAATAGAGAAGGCGGAACAATGGCGTCACGCGAACAACTCGAAGACTGGGTCCAGCGCTGGCTTCAGGCCAACAAGGACTCCGAAAAAGCCGGCGACTGGAAGAACCTGGCCGAGTTCTATACCGAAGACGCCACCTACGGGTGGAACATCGGCCCCAAGGAAGACGTCATGTGCGTCGGGAAGGCCGAGATCCGCGACGTCGCGCTCGGCCTGGAGATGGAGGGCCTGGAGAATTGGGTCTACGAATACCAGAAGGTCCTGATCGACGAGAAGCAGAACGAGATCGTCGGCTTCTGGAAGCAGATCGCCAACAAGTCCGACGGCACCCGCGACGAGATCTACGGCATCGGCGGCAGTTGGTTCCGGCTGACCGAGAAAGACGGGGCTCTGCTCATCGAGTGGCAGCGTGACTTCTTCGACTTCGGCCACGTGCAGAAGGCGTTCGTCAACCTCATCTCTTCCGGCGACCTCACCGCGACCATGCAGAAGCGCATCGAGCGCAGCATGGCGGGCGAGAAGCTGCCCGGCTACTACCCCCTCGGTGAGGCCCCGGTTCCGATCTGGTGAATACTCGACGGCCGTCAAGAAACCGGCCCCCGACGGTGACCCCGGAGGTGACGGAGGTCATAATGGTCCACAGAACAAGAACACGTTCTAACTTTGGCCTAGATTGACTATCCGGCCTGGCCGGCCGCCTTGGAGAAGCCCGGGGCGAGGTTTTGCGAGTGGAGGTTCGCAGTGAAGACAAAAGGCGCTCTCATCTGGGAGTTCAACAAGCCATGGTCGATCGAGGAAATCGAGATCGGCGACCCCGCTAAAGGCGAGGTCAAGATCCAGATGGAAGCGTCGGGCATGTGCCACTCCGACCACCATCTGGTGACCGGCGGCATTCCGATGATGGGCTTCCCAGTGCTCGGTGGACACGAGGGCGCCGGCGTCGTCGTGGAGGTCGGCGAGGGCGTCGAAGACGTCGCCGTCGGAGATCACGTCGTGCTCTCGTTCATCCCGTCGTGCGGCAAATGCCCGTCGTGTCAGGCCGGCCTGCGCAACCTGTGCGATCTGGGCGCGGGTCTGCTGGCCGGCACCGCGATCGCCGACGGCACCCACCGCATCACCGCCAAGGGCGAGCCGGTCTTCCCCATGACGCTGCTGGGCACCTTCTCGCCCTACATGGTCGTCCACGAGTCCTCGGTGGTGAAGATCGATCCGTCCATCCCGTTCGAGGTGGCCTGCCTGGTCGGCTGCGGCGTCACCACCGGCTACGGCTCGGCGGTGCACACCGCTCAAGTCCGGCCCGGTGAAGACGTGGCCGTCGTCGGTGTCGGCGGCGTCGGCATGTCGGCTCTGCAGGGTGCGGTGAACTCGGGCGCCCGATTCATCTTCGTGATCGACCCGGTGGAGTGGAAGCGCGATCAGGCCCTGAAGTTCGGCGCCACCCACGTCTACCCCGACATCGAGTCGGCGATGGCGGGCATCGCCGAGGTCACCCAGGGCTTCATGGCCAAGAAGGTGATCGTGACGGTCGGCGAGGTGCACGGCGCCGACGTCGACAACTACATGAACCTGACCGCCAAGTCGGGCACATGCGTGATGACCGCGATCGGCAGCATGCTCGACACCCAGGTGACGCTGAACCTGGCGCTGCTGACGCTGATGCAGAAGAACCTGCAGGGCACCATCTTCGGTGGCGGCAATCCGCACTACGACATCCCGCAGCTGCTGTCGATGTACAAGGCCGGCAAGCTCAATCTCGATGACATGGTGACCCGCCAGTACCGCCTCGAGCAGATCAACGAGGGCTATCAGGACATGCTGGAGGGCCGCAACATCCGCGGTGTCATCCGCTACACCGACGAGGACCGCTGACCTTCCGCGTGTCGTGTGAGGACCTTCCGGGCCGTGTCCGCCTTGCCCCCGGCGCGGGCACGGCCCGGAGCTCATGAACCGGTATGCATGAGCACCTTCCCGAACCTGTTGCGCCCCGGGCGGATCGGCCCGATGACATTGCGCAATCGGCTCGTGATGTCTCCGATGGAGACCATGTACGGCACCCCGGACGGCCTGCCGTCGGAACGCACCCGCGACTACTTCGCCGCCCGCGCCAAGGGCGGGGTCGGTCTGATCACCGTCGGAGCCACCGGCATCGACCACCGCCATCCCGAGACACCCGGGGGCCTGCACTTGGGCACCGACGAAGCAGTCGGTGCCCACCGAGCGCTGGTCGATTCGGTACACGAGCACGGCGCCAAGATCCAGCCCCAGATCGTCCACGCCGGCCCCGACGGACTGGGTCCGGAGATGCACGGGGTCACCTCGCTGGGCCCATCGGTCATTCCGTCCTACCTCACCGGCCGCCCGTCGGCCGAGGTGACCACCGCCCAGCTGACCGAGATCATCGACTTGTTCAAGGCCGCGGTGCGGCGGGCTGCCGAGGCCGGCTACGACGGCATCGAACTCCACGCCGCGCACGGCTACATGTTCCTGGGATCCTTTCTCGCCCCACAACGCAACCGGCGCACTGATGACTATCGGGGCGACTCGGTCGGCGGGCGGGTCCGCGTGGTGCTGCGGACGCTGGCGGCCATCCGGTCCGAGATCGGCGACGCGCTGCCGATCACGCTGCGGATTTCCGGCTACGAACGGGTGGCCGGCGGCCGCCCGAGCTACGAAACCGCCCAGGTGGCACCGCAACTGGTGGACGCCGGGGTGGACGCCTTCCACGTCAGCGGCGGGGTCATCGACCGTCTGGTCACCGGCATGGTCAACGCCGCCGACGACGGGGATGCGCTCAACGTCGGTGCGGCGGCCGCGGTCAAGCAGGTGGTGGACGTACCGGTGATCGTCGTCGGCCGCATCCACGATCCGGTGCGAGCCGAACAGATCCTCGCCGAGGGCCGGGCCGATTTCGTCGCCATGGGGCGGCCGATGCTGGCCGATCCCGACCTGGCGGCCAAACTTCAGACCGGACAAGCCGACCGGGTTCGCCGCTGCATTTCCTGCGAGAACTGCATCGATGCGATGGAACAGCGATTCTCCGTCGACTGCGCGGTCAACCCCCGTACCGGCAAGGAACGGGAGCTGGCGGTGCGTCCCGTCACGCACCGCAAACGCGTCGTGGTGATCGGCGGCGGCCCCGGTGGTCTGGAAGCCGCCCGGGTGGCTGCCGAACGTGGACACCACGTCAGCTTGTTCGAGCGCAACGGGCAGCTGGGCGGGGCGTTGGTGTGGGCGTCGATCCTGCATCCGGAGAACGAACCGTTTCTACGGTATCTTCGTGGCGAAATCGCGCGCAGCTCAGTGGCCGTGGAACTGTCTCACCCGGTCGAGGCGGACGAGATCGTCGCCATGGACCCTGACGCCGTGATCGTGGCCACCGGCGCCACGGTCGTGGTTCCCCCGATCGACGGGGACCACCACCGGAGCGTGCACAGCGGACCCGCGCTTCGTGAGCTATTGGCCGGGCACGCCGACCCCCGACAGCCGGCCTGGCAGCGACTCGGCGCGGCGGTGCTCTCCGGCCGGGCACAACGCCTCGTCCAGCCCGCCTCGGTTCGGCTGGCGAGTCGGGCCTGGCTGCCGCTGGGTCGTCGCGTGGTCATCGTCGGCGGCGACCTCGTCGCGGTAGAACTGGCCGAATTCCTCGCCGCCCGGGGACGATTCGTCACCGTGTTGGAATCGGACCGGACGATCGCCCCCGAGATCGGGCTCAAACGTCGCACCGAGCACATGGACCGGCTCGACCGCCTGGCGGTGCCGGTGCACGTCCGGACGGAGGTGCACCGGATCACCGACGGCGCTGTGGCGTTCACCCCGTACGGCGGGACCCCACGAGAGGTGGCCGCCGACAGCGTGATCGTCGCCGGACACCCCGAGGCCGACACCGCACTGTTCGACGCCGTCACCGACCGGCTGCCCGGCGCCAAGGTGCACGCCGTCGGGGACTGCACTGGTTTGGGATTGATCCGAAAAGCCACCGAAGATGGCGCTCGCGCCGCCTGCAGTATCTGACAACGAAGGAGAGGAACCATGTCCACCACCACTGAGCAGACACCGGCGCTGGCCGCGTCGCAGGCGTCCTGGAAGTGCGTGATGTCGCACGACCGGGCGGGCTGGCTGGCCCTGATGGCGCCCGACGTCGTGATCGAGGATCCGATCGGTCAGGCCATCACGAATCCCGACGGCCAGGGTGTGCGGGGTAAGGACGCCGTTGCGGAGTTCTACGACGCCAACATCGCGATCAACAACCTTCGCGTCACCTGCGAGGAGACCTTCCCGTCGAGTTCCCCCAACGAGGTGGCTCATATCCTGGTGTTGCGCAGCCAGTTCGAGGGCGGGCTCACCAGCACGGTGCGCGGTGTGTTCACCTACCGGGTCAACGAGGCCGGTCTGATCAGCAACATGCGCGGCTACTGGAACATGGACGGCATGCAGTTCGGTCAGGCCCCAGCCGAGCAGTGAGCGACCGGCCGCTCGAAGGGTTCGGAACCGTCGTCGTCGGCGGTTCGCGGGGTATCGGCGCAGCCGTCTCGGCACTGCTGGCCGGCTGTGGCGCCGGTGTGGTGGTCAACGGCCGCGACGCGGCGGCGGTTGACGCAACCGTCTCGTCCATCACCTCAGCCGGTGGCGCGGCCCTCTCGCACGCCGGCTCGGCCGCTGAAGAGTCGGTGGCGCAGGATCTGATCGCCCTGTGCGAGAAGGAATTCGGTGCGGTCGACGCTTTGGTCAACTGTGCGGGGGCACCCGAGCCCCCCGGATCGTCGATACTGAACGTCACCACTGACGAGTTCCGCCGGCTGATCGACGTCCACCTGATCACGACGTTCGCCACCTGCCGCGCCGTGGCGCCGAAGATGGTGGCCAGGGGACGCGGCGCCATCGTCAACACGAGTTCCTTTGCATTCCTGGGTGACTACGGCGGCACCGGATACCCGGCCGGCAAGGGCGGGGTGAACGGTCTGACGATGGCGATCGCCGCGGAGTTGGCCGAGTATGGGGTTCGCGCGAATGTGGTGTGTCCCGGGGCGAAGACAAGGCTGTCCACCGGGCCGGAATTCGAGGAACAGATCGCGTCGCTGCGTCAGCGTGGCCTGCTCGACGAGGTCAGCGCACAAGGCGCGTTGGACGCCGCACCCCCCGAGTACGTCGCCCCGATGTACGGCTACCTCGTCAGCGACCTGGCCAGGAGTATCACCGGCCAGATCTTCATCGCCGCAGGCGGCTTCGTCGGGCGCTTCGACCGACCCTCCCCCAGCCTGATCGGCTACCGGGATCATCACGACAGCCCGCCCTGGTCGCTGGACGAGATCGCGGCCATGCTGGCCTGACCTAGGCCGTCAGGTCGTAGATCAGCACCCGGCCGACGTGCATCGGGGTGAAGTTGCGCTGAACCCACTGCTGGATCAACGCATTGGTGTCCAGGTGCCCCCACCTGTCCTCATGGATCGGGTTGGTGACGATGAAATAGTGGATCCGCTTGGACAGCACGAGGCGAAGGAAGGCATCGGGCGCCGGTGACGGATCCGTGCCGTTGAAGCCGCCGATCGGCATCACCGGGTGTCCGCTGGCCAGTTGATAGCCGGCCGCGCACACCGACCCGACGGTGGCGCCCACCCAGGTGTAACGATCGGCATTCGCGTCGAGCAGGTCGACCAGGCGCTGGTCGGGTACCCCGGAATCCAGCAGCGTGCACCCCACCAGATGCATCCGGCCGCGGGGAGGGCCTGGCGGTGCGAGGAATCCGGGGCCGGCGACCACCTTGATCTCAGCCTGCCGGGCCGGCCTGACGCCCTTGGTCATCGCGATCACCACGCGCGGAACCGGTCCGGCGATCGGCATCGCGCCGACGTTTCCCCGTACCACCGTCGTGAGGCTATAGGCCGCTGGCCCGCCGAGGGCGACCAGCATCGCGAGCGCGGCCACGACGGGCCTGGGGATCAGGTCCGGCCTCCTGCCAGCGAGGGCCAGCCAGGCCAGCAGCGCCGCCGCACCGCCCGGGACGGCCCACCTCAACCACGGGTGATAGTCGGGTAGGCGATGCAGCACCAGTACCGCCGTCCCTGCCATCAGCAGCACAGCCGCCGCCATTGTCGCTTTGGCCCAGATCTTTTCGCGTTCCGTCCAGCAGACGGCGGCGCCGATGCCGATCAGCGCGGCGATGGCCGGCGCCAACGCCACCGTGTAATACGCGTGGAAAATCCCGGCCATGAAACTGAACACCGCGGCGGTCGTCAGCAGCCACAGCGCAAACACGAGGACGGCGGCCCGCTGCTTGTCCCGCCTCGGTGCACGGGCCAGCCACACGAGCAGAACCGCCGCGAACAGAAGCGCAGCGGGAAGCAGCCAGCCGATACCACCGATCTGTTCCGGTTCGAAGAGCCGACCGGGGCCGGGATCACCCCACGGGTGCACCGAGGTCCGGCCGCCCAGGTGGATCGGCGAGATGAAGCCCGGCGAACCGGTGCTGCCCGGCTCGTCGCCGTCAAGACGGCCGAAGCCGTTATAGTCCAGCGTCAACTCGAGAATCGAATTCTTCCGCGTCCCACCGATCCACGGCCGTTGACCAGCCGGCCACAGCTGCACCAGCAGCACCCACCACCCCGCCGCGACCAGAGTCGCGCCCAGCCCGAGCATCAGTTGGCCGGCCCGGTGGAGTAGTCCTCGCGGCCCGGCCAGCAGATAGCTGATCGCCAATGCCGGCATCACCAGCGCCACCTCGAGCTGCTTGCTCAGATACCCCAACCCGAGGAATGCGCCGCAGAGCAGGATCCAGCGCGGCCGGCCATCCTCGACCGCCCGCAGCAGCGCCCACACCGCGGCGATCATCAACAGCACCAACAGCGCATCGGGGTTGTTGTAGCGGAACATCGTGACGGCCACCGGAGTCAGTGCCAGCGTGGTGCCCGCGATCAGTCCGGCGGTCTCGCCGAACGGCCGGCGCACGGTGTCCCACAGCAGCGCGACCGACGCGACCCCCATCAGGGCTTGCGGTACCAGGATGCTCCAGGTGTTGAGCCCGAACATGCGGACCGCCAGGCCCGGAAGCCACAGCGCCAGTGGCGGTTTGTCAACGGTGATGGAGTTGGCGCCATCCGAGGATCCGAACAGGAAAGCCTTCCAGGATTGCGCGCCGGCCTGCGTGGCCGCCGAGTAGAACGCATTGGCCCAGCCCGAATGGTCCAGATCCCACAGATAGAGCACGGCCGTCGCGGCCAGCAGCGCCACCAGGGCCCACCGATGCGGAGTGAGGCGCGCCCGCTCCGGAATAGGCAGGGTTGTACCGACTTTCGGCCGGTCGGTGGCGATGGTCATCGAGTCGGTGCGCCGAACACTCGGCGCAACGCCACGAAGCGGACCAGAGTGGCGACGAGATTGGCCATGACCAGAATCGACAGTTCGGCGACCTTGCCGACCGTCGGGTCGAAACGGTGGAGCAGATACAGTGAGCCGCTGGTGATGGCGAGGCCGAAGCCGAACACCAGCAGTCCGTGTACGTGGTGGCGGGCGGCGCCGGCTCGGCCGCGGATACCGAACGTGAACGCCCGGTTGGCGGCGGTGTTGACCAGCGCGGTCAGCAGCAGCGCGGTCAGGTTGGCGGCCTGCGCTCCGAGTGCCGGGTGCAGCGAAAGGTACAGCAGCGCAAAGGCGATGGTGCTGGCGATGCCGATCAGTCCGAAGCGCACGAGTTGGCCGACCATGCCGCGGGGCACCCCGGGCACCAGTGGTTCGCGACCCAGGGCGGCCTGCAGGTCGCGCAGCGGCAGCGCGCCGATGGCCAGCGCCCGGCCCACCCGCCAGCATCCTTTGATGTCCTCGATCGCGGTGGCGACGATGTCGACCCGCGAGTCGGGATCGTCCACCCAGTCGACCGGCACCTCGTGGATACGCAGGCCTGCCCGCTCGGCCAGCACCAGCAGTTCGGTGTCGAAGAACCAGCCGGTGTCGGCGACCAGCGGCAGCAGCCGGCGGGCGACGTCGGCGCGCAGGGCTTTGAATCCGCACTGGGCGTCCGAGAACCGGGCGCCGAGAAACCCGCGCAGCATCAGGTTGTAGCCGCGCGACACCACTTCACGTTTGACCCCACGCACCACCCGCGACGACCCGGCCAGCCGCGACCCGATCGCGATATCGGAATGCCCGGACACCAGTGGCGCCACCAACGGCATCAACGCCGAGAGGTCAGTCGACAGATCGACGTCCATATAGGCCACGACGTCGGCCGGCGAGGACGCCCACGCGGTGGCCAACGCTCCACCGCGCCCCTTGGCGTCGATGTGGAGCACCTCGACGTCGGGCAACTCGTCGCTGAGCCGACGCGCCACCGCCAGAGTGTCGTCGGTACTTGCGTTGTCGGCCACCATGATGCGCGCCCGGTAGGGCACTTGGTCGCGCAGATACTGGTGCAGCCTGCGTACACAGGCCGTCAGGTCGTCCTCCTCGTTGTAGACCGGGACGACGATGTCGAGGACGTACCGACCCCTGGCGCCCGGCTGAGCAGTACGCTGCTCGGCCGGCAGGGTGTCGGTCATGGGACATGATGCTCGCGGGTCAAGCTGCCGTCACACTGGATCGGATCTGAAAGGTTGCTGTGAACCAGCTTCGCGATCGGCCGATGTCGTCTGCTCATATGCTTGGGCGCATGGCCTCCGTCTTCACCAAGATCATCAACCGCGAGCTTCCGGGACGATTCGTCTACTCCGACGACGAGGTCGTCGCGTTCCTGACGATCGAGCCGATGACCCACGGGCACACCCTGGTGGTCCCGCGTGCCGAGGTCGACAACTGGCAGGATGTCGACCCGGTCTTGTTCAACAAGGTCATGGCGGTGTCGCAACGGATCGGCAAGGCGGTGTGCGCGGCCTTCGGCGCCCAACGCTCCGGCGTGATCATCGCCGGACTCGAGGTTCCACACCTGCACGTACACGTCTTCCCGGCACACAATCTTGCCGACTTCGGTTTCGCGAACGTCGACCACAACCCGTCGCCGGAATCATTGGACGAGGCGCAGGCCAAGATCAAAGCCGCACTGGCCGACCTCACCTGAGGTGTCGTCACGTGCCGATCGGTGCCGGGACGTCGGCGATGCGCGGCAGGCTGACCTGGAAGCAGCACCCCTGTCCCGGGGCGGTGCGCACCGTCACCCGTCCGCCGTGCGCGTACACCAACGAATCGACGATCGACAGACCCAGCCCGGTCCCGCCGCTGGCGCGGGCGCGTGAGGAGTCGGTGCGGTAGAACCGCTCGAACACCCGTTGGGCGTCCTCTGGCGACATGCCGGGCCCTTCATCGGCGACCTCGAGCACCGCATCGTCGGCGGAGGTACCGACCCGAACGGTGATTCGCGCGGTCGCCGGGGTGTGCTGCAGCGCGTTGGCCATCAGGTTGCTCAACACCTGGCGCAATCGGGCCTCGTCACCGAGGACCTCCAGCGTGCCGGGACCATTGAAGACTTCCATGGTGATGGTGCGATTGGGTGCGATGGACTGCGCGTCGTGCACCGCGTCGGTGGCCAGCGTCAACAGGTCCACGCGGCGTCGTTCCAGTGGGCGCTGCGCGTCGAGGCGGGCCAGCAACAGCAGATCGTCGACCAGCAATCCCATTCGCCGCGATTCGCTTTCGATGCGTGACATCAGCATCTCGACGTCGCGCGCCGCGCCCTGCCGATACAGCTCGGCGAATCCGCGGATGGTCGTCAGCGGGGTGCGCAACTCGTGGCTGGCGTCGGTGATGAACCGGCGCATCCGTTCCTCCGACGTCCGCGCCTTCTCCGCGGAGTCCACCGACGACGCCACCGCGGTCTGGATCTGGGCCAGCATGCCGTTGAGCGCCAGCGAAAGCCGGCCGACTTCGGTGCGCGGATCTCGTTCGGGCACACGACGATCCAGCTGTCCGCCGGCGATCGCGGCGGCGGTCTTCTCGACCTCGACCAGTGGGCGCAGACTGCGGTGCACCACCCAGTAGCCGGCGACGCCGAGGATCACCAGGACGGCGGTGCCGATGGCGAACTGCGACCAGGCCAGGCTCCGTACGGTGGACTGGATGTCGGACATGTCGATGGCCACCGTGGTCAACTCACCACTGGGGCCCTGCACCGACACCGCTCGCCATCGGACCGGTGAGTTGTCCAGCGAGCCGACGGTCACCGGTACGGGTCCCACGTCGTTGTCGTCGGGAAGCGCCGGTTCGGCATCGCGGTCGTTGACGGCCATCCAGATGTGCCCGTCGGCGTCGACCCCGCGCACATAGAAGTTCGACGGCGGGCGCGCCGGGTTCGGGCCCTCGTCGGGGGGCGGCAGTCTGCGCGGGGCCTGCGCCCAACCACGCGAGGCGTCCAGCAGAGCCTGGTCGGCGCGGCTGATGAGGTCGTGCTGCAGAGTCGAGGTGACCGCGATCCCGGAGGCCAACAACCCACAGCCGACGAGCAGCAGCATCGCGGCCACCAGGCCGACCCGCAGCGGCAGCGCTCGCTGGTACGGACTGGGCATTTGTCTATTGTTCGCGCCGAACGGCGCGCCGCGCGGCGATTACCGCGGTTCCCGCAGCACGTATCCGACCCCGCGCAGCGTGTGAAGGAGACGTTTTTCGCCGGTGTCGATCTTGCGGCGCAGGTAGGAGACGTAGGACTCCACGACGTTGACGTCGCCGCCGAAGTCGTAGCGCCAGACGTGGTCGAGGATCTTGGGCTTGGACAACACGGTGCCGGCGTTGATGACGAAGTAGCGCAGCAGGGTGAACTCGGTGGGCGACAGCGAGACGGGTTCGCCGGCCTTCCAGACCTCGTGGGTGTCCTCGTCGAGCTCGATGTCGGCGAAACTCAGTCGCGAGTTGCGCGGCTCCTCGACGCCCTTGCCGGCCCGGCGCAGGATGACGCGCAGCCGGGCGACGACCTCTTCGAGGCTGAAGGGCTTGGTCACGTAGTCGTCGCCGCCGAGGGTGAGGCCGGCGATCTTGTCCTGCAGGCTGTCACGCGCGGTCAGGAACAGCGCGGGCGCGTCGATTCCGTCGGCACGCAGCCGACGCAGCACACCGAAGCCATCCATGCCGGGCATCATGACGTCGAGGATCACCGCGTCGGGGTGTACCTCACGGGCCCGGTCGAGGGCTGCCGGTCCGCTGCAGGCGGTGTGAACCTCGAAGCCCTGGAACTTCAGGCTCACCGAGAGTAGTTCCACGATGTTGGTCTCGTCGTCGACGACGAGCACACGCGCCTCGGGCTTGGTTTCAGTTGTGACGGAGGTTGTGACAGGTGCGGCCATGCTGACAATTTCCTCTCACATTGTTGAACTGGGGCTGCTTGCACGCTGTGAGGTTGCTGTGAGTTGTGGAATACCCGGTTAACCGATACCGCCGGTTACAAAGTTCCCCGGCTCCTACACTTGTGCGATGGACCTGGCGAAAACCCTGGTTGGGATGGCGACCACACCGGTGCGGGTGGGTCTGGCCGCGGCCGAAGCGGGGCTGGATGTCGCCAGGGCGGGCCTTGACCTGACCAAACGAACCCTGGGTGAGGCGGGAGCGCCGGCGTCGCCGAACTCGGTGGCCCAGATGTTCGGCCTGGAGGACACCATTGCCCGGGCGAACAAGATCGCGCAGCTGCTCGATGACGACGCCCCGCTGGGCCGGGCGCTGGCTCCCGACGGCCCGCTGGACCGGCTGATGCGACCGGGCGGGCTGATCGACCGCGTCACCGCTCCCGACGGGGTGCTCGACCGGCTCACCGCCGAGGGCGGCGGATTGGAGCGGTCGCTGGCCCCGGGCGGCCTCGTCGACCAGTTGCTCGACGAGGAGGGTCTGATCGAGCGGATCCTCGGTGAGGACGGACTGGCCGACCGGCTGCTGGCCGAGGACGGTCTGATCGACAAGTTGACGGCGCGCAACGGCCCGCTCGAGCAACTGGCCGACGTCGCCGACACCCTCAACCGGCTCGCACCCGGACTGGAGGCGCTGGCACCCACCATCGAGACGCTGCGCGAGGCGGTCACCACGCTCAGTATGGTGGTCAACCCGCTGAGCAACATCGCCGACCGGATCCCGATCCCGGGCCGCCGCCGCAGCTACACCCCGCCACGGACGATCAGCTCCGAACGGGTCCGCGGCGACCGGTTGGTCATCGACGACGACGAGCAGTGACTTCGGTAGTCTGTTGAGCGGTCGGGAGTTCTGACCCGCCACGCCCCCTTAGCTCAGTGGCTAGAGCACCCGCCTTGTAAGCGGGATGGCATCGGTTCAATCCCGATAGGGGGCTCCAACACCGGCCTGAATCCGGCGGCAATTCTTGTCGGTGGCACGTCGTAGCGTCATCCATGTGAGGCAGTGTCGTCGTTGTGGATCCGCGCTCACCAAGCGTAGCCAGAAGATCTACTGCAGCAATGCGTGTCAGCAGTTGGCCCGGCAGGAAGCCAGTACAGAACTCTGGCTCGAAACCGGTGACGCCACCATCGCTACCACCCGTAACCACTACATTCGGATTCATCTCAACACCGCTCAGTCGGGCTGCTGCGCGATCTGCGGCGGATCCAATTTGTGGCTGGGCCTGCACCTTGCGTTCGTGTTGGACCACATCGATGGGGACCCGACGAACAATCGGCGCGAAAACCTGCGACTGGTCTGTCCCAACTGCGACTCACAGTTACCGACGTACAAGAGCCGGAACCGGGGCAAGGGCCGGCACTACCGCCGGCAGCGGTATGCCAACGGCCAAACGTATTGAGGGACGCAAAGCCGCCAGTATCTGGTCTCACTGGTCGCGCGCCTGAGGCTACCTCTTCGCTAGCCGCGCACTGAGACACGCCTGGTGACACCGCCAGTTCCCAAGGTGTACAACGCTTGAGTGGCGACCGACTTCGACGCCCCCCGCTTCACCGACTGGCTGGGCGAGGTCACCGGGCAGACCGCCGACGTGGCGGTCACGGCGATCCGCGGGGGCGGTAGTTGTGAGATGTTCCGCGTCGACCGGCTCGGCGAATCCTGGGTGGTCCGCCGGGCCCCGCTGACCGCCGTGTCCGATACCGCCCACCAGGTGATCCGTGAGGCGCGCATCATGGAAATACTCTCCTCACAGGGTATTTCGGTTCCACATGTGCTGGCCCGCACCGATGACCCCAGCATTCTCGGGGCGCCGTTCTTCGTGATGTCGTTCATCGAGGGCGATGTCATCCGCGGCGACGGGCTGCCCGAAACACTGCGCGCCGACCCCGGCTCGCAGGACAGAATCGGTGAGCAACTCATCGACACCTTGGCGCAGCTGCATGCCGTCGACTGGGCATCGACCGCGCTGGCGGACATGTCGCACCCGCAGGGTTTCCTCGACCGACAGGTCGACCGCTGGCTGGGCCAGCTCGACAGCTATCGGGTCCGGGATCTGCCGGGAGTCGACGATCTCGCGGTGTGGCTGCGTGCCCACATGCCGACGCATGGCGATCTGACGGTCATGCACGGCGACTACAAGTTGGACAACGTCATGTGGGCGCCCACCGCCCCGCCCCGAATCGCCTGCGTGGTGGATTTCGAGATGACCACCGTGGGCGACCCACTCATCGACCTCGCCTGGGCGATGATCTTCTGGCCCGAGGAGGGCAATCCGATCGCACTTGCCGCACCGGGCAGCCCGAACGGCATCGACCCCGATCACTGCCAGACCCCCGCTCAGCTGATCGAGCGCTACGCCGCCGCGACCGGCCGCGACCTGTCCGGCTTCGACTGGTACCAGGTCTTCAGCGCGTGGAAGCTCGCCATCGTACTGGAGGGCTCCTACGCCAAACACGTTCGCGGCCAATCCCGCAACCCGGTCCATGAAGTCTTCGGCGCGATCGTCGACGGCCTGTTCATCCGCGCTCGGAGGTTCGCCCGATGACCGACCCGCTCTTCGATGTGTCCGGCCGAGTGGTACTGGTCACCGGTGGCAGCCGCGGACTCGGCGCCGCGATGAGTACCGGCCTGGCCGCACGCGGTGCGCGAGTCGTCATCGCCAGCCGCAAGCTGGCCTCATGCGAGGAGCTCGCCGCGAAGATATCCGACTCCGGCGGCCAGGCGTATCCGCTGCAGTGTCACGTGGGCGACTGGGAGTCCCTCGACTCCGTCGTCGACGCCGCCGCATCGCGCTGGGGACGACTGGACGGGCTGATCAACAACGCCGGGATGAGTCCGCTCGCACCGTCCTTGCTGGACACCTCGCAGACGCTGTTCGACAAGGTGGTCGGCGTCAACCTCAAGGGACCGACACGCCTCACCGCCCTGGCCGCGGCGGCCATGGCCAGCACGGGCGGCGGTTCGATCGTGAACATCAGCTCACTGGCCTCGGTGAAGCCGACTCCGGTCGCGCCGATCTACGGTGCCGCCAAGGCCGGCCTCAACGCGCTGACCGCCGCTACCGCCATCGAATACGCGGGCGTCGGGGTGCGGGTGAACTGCATCATCTGCGGAACATTCGACACCGACGCCGCGTCGGGATTCGTGCGAAATCCCGATCTGCTGCCCGGCGTCGTGAAGCCGATCGCACTCGGGCGGGTCGGCCGACCCGAGGAGGTCGTCGGCGCGGTGGTCTATCTGCTGTCCGACGCCTCCAGCTACACGACCGGATCGTTGATGACGATCGACGGTGGCGTCGCCGGATAGCGGTCAGCTGTCTCGGCGGATGCCGTCGATGAGGTACTCGATATGGGCCGTGAATAATTCGTCGACCTCGTCGGCGCTCACTCCGTCCGGATCACTGCCGGCCAGACGGTTGCGCCGCCCGGCCGTGCCGCTCGCCGGTGGATGGTCCATCGCGACGAAACCCACTGTCGCCCAGGTGAGGAGTCGGCAGGCGCGCACCGCGTGATCGGTGTCCATACCGTCGCGCCGCATGCATTTGAGCAGCGGTCGTGATGCCTCCAGGTAAGCCGGTCGTTTCACCTGGAGGAAGAGTCTGCTGTCGGCGGCTTCGGTAAGCCGTTGTCGCAGTTGAGCGGTCCACCGCCGGGCGTAGTCCGGCCACCGTTCGTCGCGCTGCAACGGCGGCGCCAGATCGGACAGAAAGTGATCGGCGACGGCATCGAGGAGGGCACTCTTGTTGCCGATCCGGGCATAGACCGGCGGCGGGGTCACCCCGAGGCGACCGGCGACGCTGCGCATGCTGACCGCGTCGAGACCGCTTTCGCGAAGAATGTCCACGGCAGCAGCGACGATCTGGTCGGCGTGAAGTTCGATTTCGGCGCTCATGGGATGCTCAGCGCGATCTTTCCGACGTGTTCACCGGCCTGCAACACGCGGACAGCCTCGGTGAGGTCGGTCCAGTCGAAGACATGACTGATGTGCGGTCTGATCGACCCTTCCGTGATCACATCGCACAGTTCCACGAAACTGAGCACGCTACCGACGGTGATCCCGATGATGCGAATGTTGTTGAGCATCACATCGGCGACCGGTATCGGCGCGACGTCGAAGCCGGTGAGGACGCCGATCACCGCTACGGTGCCCCCCATTCGCGCTGCGCGCACCGACTGTGCGAGCGTCGCGGGCCCGCCGAGATCGACCACCAGATCGGCGCCGCGACGGTGGGTGATCCGCCTGACCTCGTCCTCCCAGTCAGGGTTGGTCCGATAGTTGATCAGATGCGTTGCGCCGAGCTGTGATCCGATCGCCAGCTTGTCATCGGACGATGAGGTCAGGATGACGTCCGCGCCGAGCGCGCGGGCGAACTGGACGGCGAACAGCGACACTCCCCCGGTGCCCTGGGTAACGACGATGTCCCCGGGTCCAATACCAGCTTCCATCAAGGCATTCCATGCCGTGACCCCGGCGCAGGGCAACGTTGCTGCCTCGAGGTCGGTCAGGTGGGCCGGTGTGGCGACCAGGCCGGTCGGCCGGGCGATGCGGTACTGCTGAAGCCAGCCGTCCCCGCTGTCGCCGGGAAGTTCGGCCTTGACCTGCGGGGTGGGTGGACCGTTGTGCCAATCTGGATGAAATGTCCCCATCACCCGATCACCCACCGAGAAGTCGGTGACATCGGGACCGATGGCCGCCACCTCGCCGGCACCGTCGCTCATCGGCACCCGTGGCCATTCCCCCCAGATGAGGCCGCTCAGATTGACCATGTCGTGGTAGTTGACGCTCGACGCGTTGACTTTCACCAGAACTTCACCCCGGCCCGGAGCCGGTGTCGGCCGCCGCTCGGGCGTGGGGGCCGATCCCTGCGCGTTCATCACCATCGCAAGGTGGGTGCCCGCGTCGCTCATGCGATACCTGCTTCCTGGCGCAATTGTTGCCACTTGCGTTGCGCGGCAGGGCGACGCGACGGTAGATGCTCCGTCGGCCACCCCTCGACGGGTTGGTACTTCTTGAGCACATGCCGGGCCAGCACCGACTTGTGCAGTTCATCGGGCCCGTCGCCGATCGAACCGAACCGGGTTATCCGATACCACTGTTCGACGGGGAGGTCGCCGGAGTAACCCAGCGCCCCGCAGACCTGGATGGTGCGGTCGAGTACCGCAAGCACGACCTTCGACACGTGCGCCTTGATCATTCCCAGTTCGGCACGCACCGCGCTGGCGCCGACGCGGTCCATCTGCCAGGCGGTGTGGAAGGTCAGGAGCCGGGCGGCTTGAATCTCGGTGTGCGACAGGGCTATGTAGTCCTGCACCATCTGATGCTCGCCGAGCAGCCGTCCGTGTGACCGTCGCGACACGGCGCGTTCGCCCATGATGTCCAGCGCCCGTTGCGCCTGGCCGAGCCAGCGCATGGCGTGATGGATCCGCCCCCCGCCGAGCCGCTGCTGGGCAAGCAGGAATCCGGCGCCCCGTTCCCCGATCAGGTGATCGGCGGGAACCCGGCAGTCGCGGAACATCACTTCGGCATGATTGCCGCGTCGGCCGAATTCGGGGTCGGCATGCGCCATCGTCGGGATCTCGCGCACGATCTCGACACCCGGGTTATCGGTCGGCACCACGAAGATCGAGGCGTGCCGGTGCGGCCGCCGATCCGGATCGGTCTCGGCAACCACGAGAATAATGTCGGCACATGAAGCGTTCGTGGTAAACCACTTGTGCCCGTTGATGACCCAGCTATCGCCGTCCGGCAGCGCCGTGGTGGCGATGACGGTGGGATCGGCGCCGGCGAGGAAGGGTTCGGTGAGCGCGAAGGCGCTGGAGATCTCGCCCCGCAGATTCGGGAACAGCCAGCGCTGCTTCTGCTCGTCATCGGCACCATGGGCGAGCAGTTCCATGTTGCCGCTGTCCGGGGCCTGCACGCCGAACAGTTCCATCGACACCATGCATCGACCGATGATCTCCGACATCAGGGCCAACTTGAGTTGACCCGCACCCGGGCCGCCGAGGCTGCTGTCGAGAAACAGCCCCCACAGTCCTCGGGCCTTGACCCGCTGTTGCAGGTGGCGCTTCACCGCCTCCCACTCGGCGGCCGGCAGTTCACCGAGAATGGGCTCCAGCGGGATCACGTCATCGTCGATGAACTCGCGCATCCACGCCAATTGTTCGGCGAATTCGGGGTCGGTTTCGAAATCCCACGCCATGGCCGCCCTTTCGCCGACTAAAATCACAGTGTAATCATGGCGTGATGACGGGGTGCAATACCCGCGGAGGACGGACCGATGAGAGCGTGGCAGGCCCACGGCGCGGGCGAACCCGCAGATGTGTTGCGACTGGTCGAGAGGGAGTTGCCCATCCCAGGTCCCGATCAGGTCCGAGTCAAAGTGGCCGCGGCCGGGATCGGACTGCCCGATGTTCTGATGTGCCGCGCAACCTACCCCCTCACCCCGAGCGCGCCCTTCACACCCGGACAGGAACTGGCCGGGACCGTCACCGCGGTCGGCCCCGGGGTCGACGATTCGATTCTGGGCACGCGGGTCATGGGTGTCAGTGATTTCATCAACGGAAACGGCTCATTCGCCGAGGAAGCCTTGGCGCTGGCCGGCTCAACCGTCCAGGTGCCGGAGGCGTTGGACGACTGCGTGGCCGCCGGCTTCTGGATTCCCAACGTCACCGCGTGGACCGGTCTGGTCGATCGCGGGCATCTCCGGGCGGGTCAACGCCTCGCGGTTCTCGGCGCCGCCGGCGGTAGCGGTATCGCCGCCGTTCAGCTCGGCAAGGCGCTCGGAGCGACGGTGCTCGCCGTCGTCGGCGACGAATCCCGTGCGCAGTTCTGCCGGTCGTACGGCGCGGACCACAGCTTCGTCGCCCGCGGCGACCGGGTCGCGGACGGCGACCTCGCCCAGGCCCTGCGTGCGGCCACCGATTGGCAAGGGGTCGACATGGTCTACGACCCGGTCGGCGGCGTTCAGGGCACGAACGCGATGAGTGCGCTGGCCCGGGACGGACAACATCTCGCCGTGGGCTTCGCCAGCGGGAGCTGGCCCGCGGTCGACGTTGCGATGATGGCGGTGACCAACACGTCGGTGGTGGGCGTTCTCGCGGCCGGATCGTCACGAGCACACACCGAACACGTGCTGGGCAACCTCACGAGACTGTTCGAACAGGGCGCCATTCGTGACACCGTGAAGGACCGCTTCGCTTTCGACGACGTGCCCGCCGCACTGGCCCGGATTTCAGAGCGGAAGTCGGTGGGAAAGTGTGTGGTCGACATGTCCGCGGACTGACGTGACCCGGCGGCGACGGCACCCGACGCGGCGCACGGGCCGAAACATCTGAGGCCCACAACCCGCGAACTTCGCCCGTAAACGTTCCATACACGGCCGTGAACAGCTTAAGATTCCCTGAGACAGCAAACGGGCGTCCGGCCGGCAAACCCGGCTCGGGGCCCCTACCGGGGGGTTTGCCTGAAGTTCGCCAACTTCGGGGCAAGTCGGAACTGCACGAAGGTGGTGCTTTGATGGCGAACGTTCAGCGTGGTGCGAGGGCAGGAATCGCTGCCCTCGCACTGGGATTGTCACTGGCGAGCCCGGTCGTCGCGGTTGCCAGCGCCGATGACACCGACCACGGTTCGGCATCGGATTCGTCGAGTTCGGCAACGTCGAGTTCGGCGTCGTCGAGTTCGGCGTCGTCGAGTTCGGCGTCGCCGAAGGAGGCGACGGGTCACACCGCTCGCGGCCCGAAGTCCACAAAAGGGACCGTCACCTCGTCGTCCACGGCGGCAAGCCGCACCGCCAGCACTTCGTCGACCGCGTCGATCGCATCGAGCACTCGTTCCGTCACCTCGTCGACAGCCTCGAGCGCCGGCACGTCGCATCGCTCCGAGGCGGGGTCTCGACGGGTCTCGACCAACTCGTCGGCGACGACGTCGGCGAGCTCGACCCCGGACAGCGCCACCGACGCGACGGCCGGTGACACCGCGACCACGACGTCGACCACCGACGGACAGGCGTCGACCGATTCCACGAACGATTCGACGACATCATCGGTGACCAGCACCGACACCACGAGCAGCACCCCGGCGCCGGCCAGTAGCAACGCCCAGATGACGGCCGCGAGCATCAGCGCCAGCAAGTCCGCGTCCGCGTCGGCGGTCGCCGATCCGCTCACCGCGCTGGTGAACACCATTCAGGGTTACCTGGAGGGGGCGGTCCTGCTGGTCCGCCGCACCTTCTTCAACGAGGCACCCTCCGTATCAGCGGTGCAGCTGGCCACCAGTGAGACCTCGGGGCCGATCAACGGCGAGGTGGTAGCGACCGATCCCGAGGGGGATCGCCTGGTCTACAAGGTGACGTCGACAGCCCACTACGGCACCGTCGCCCTCGACAGCTCGACCGGCACGTACACCTACACACCAACACCCGGCGGTCAGTGCAGCACCACCTGCATCGACTCTTTCACCGTCTCGGTGACCGACACCGGGACCCACATCAATCTGCTCAATTGGTTCCGCAGCGCGAGCACCTCCACGGCAGTCGGCGTCTACGAACAGCCCGCCAACACCCCGCGGATCACGTTCAGCTTCAGCTACGGAAACGGTTCGCAGTTCTGGTCGAGCGCGGCTCGAGCGCAGCTGGCTGCGACGGCCATCTACCTGTCGAGTTATTTCGATCCCAGCCAGTCGGTCACCATCACCTACGCCGTCGCCGGTCAGTACTCGCTGATGGGCGGGACGCTGGCGTCGGCGGGTAGCGATCTGACAAGCTCGGATCCCGGATTCTTCGACACCGTGGTTCAGCACAAGATCCTCACCGGCGAGGACTCCAACGGAGCGGCAGCCGACGGCACGATCACCTGGAACTTCGGCTACCCGTGGGCCTTGGGAGACTCGGTGGGTAGCAGCCAGTACGACTTCCAGTCCACCGCGATGCACGAGCTGTTGCACACCTTCGGCTTCATCTCCGTTGTGGACAGCGCCGGCAAGAACACCGGGACGAACTGGACCACCTACGACAGCTTCATCGTGAACTCCGCCGGAACCTCAGCGTTCAACGGCGACAACTGGAAGACCGCATTCAACTCGAACCTGACCGGCGGCAACGGCGGACTGTACTTCGGCGGCGCGAACGCGGTGGCGGCCTATGGCGGCCCGGTGCCGCTCTACACCCCGAACCCCTGGGAGTCCGGGAGTTCCATGTCGCACCTCAACGACAAGGTGTTCACCGGTTCGATGACCCAACTGATGAACGCGGCCTCCGACACCGGATTGGGTGTCAGGACGCTGAGCGCGATCGAGATCGGCATCATGCAGGACCTCGGCTACACGATGGTGTCGCAGTCCTCGGGGGCGGCGGTCCTGTTCCTCGGCTGGATGCTAGTCCGGCGCAGAAGGCGCCGGTGACCGACTGCGAGTTCAGGTGCTGCCCGGGCAGGAGATGGTGAGCTAGACGGGCGAACCGATCCGCGTGGTCACTGCCCGTCGCCGGTGTCCGATCGGGGGCGCTGATCGCCGAACATCGGCCGGCGCAACGGCTGATGCCCGTGAACTCCCTCGGCGTAGGCGGTTTCGGCGTGCTGGGTGAAGTCCACCCCGGCGGTCTCGTCCTCCGGACTGACCCGGAAACCGAGCGTGCGGTCGATCAGCTTGGCCAATACGAACGAGATGACGAAGGCGTATGCCGCCACCACGGCCATCGCGAGGGCCTGTTTGGCCAGCTGGGCCGGCCCGCCGCCATAGAGCAGCCCCTGCGGTCCGCCCGTCATCACCGCGGTGGCCAGGAAACCGATGAGCAGCACTCCCACCACCCCGCCGACGAAGTGCACACCGACGACGTCGAGGGAGTCGTCGTAGCCGAACCGGAACTTCAGTCCGATCGCGAACGAGCACACGATGCCCGCCGCCACCCCGACCACCGCGGCGCCGAGGGTGTTCACGGTGCCGCACGACGGCGTGATCGCGACCAGTCCGGCGACCACCCCGGAAGCCGCACCGAACGTGGTCGGGCGCCCGTCGCGGATCTGCTCGACCGACAGCCAGCCCAGCATGCCCAGGCAGCCCGCCACCAGGGTGTTGAGGAAGATCGCGGCCGCGGTGCCGTTGGCGGCCAGCGCGGATCCGGCGTTGAAGCCGAACCATCCGAACCACAGCAAGCCGACACCCAGCAAGACGAAGGGCAGGTTGTGGGGCCGCATCGCGTCGACCTTGAAACCGATACGGGGCCCGAGCACCAGCGCCAGCGCGAGCGCCGAGGATCCGGACACGATCTCGACTACCAGCCCGCCGGCGTAATCGAGTACACCCATCTTGAACAACCAGCCGCCGGGAGCCCAAACCCAATGCGCCACAACCGCATACACGACGATGGACCAGACGGGCACGAAGATCATCCAGGCTGCGAATTTGGCCCGGTCGGCTATCGCGCCGCTGATCAGAGCGGCCGTGATGATCGCGAAACTGAGTTGGAAGGTGGCGAACAGCAGTTCGGGAACCGAGCCGTGCGCCGTGCCCGGGCCGATGCCGGCCATCCCGATGTGCGACAGGTCGCCGATGACCCCACCCAGGGTGGTTCCGGAGAACGCCAGTGTGTAGCCGAAGAGCAGCCATGCCACCGTGACGAGCGGGATCGAGATGAAGCTCATCATGATCATGTTGAGCACGCCGGTGGTGCGGACCATGCCGCCGTAGAAGATGGCCAGTCCGGGGGTCATCAACAAGACGAGTGCTGTGCTGGCCAGCAGCCATGCGGTGGCGGCGGGATCTATCGCATCCAAGTCCGGCTCCTTCGACGGTTCCGACGAGAATGTCGGCGCGGTGTTTCATCGATGCGGCGAACATGTTTCGACAGTGTTTCGTGAACGCCCTGGTATGAAGATGGACACCATGCTCGGCCAGTGGTGGATGATCCCGGCGTCCATCGCCGCGGCACTGCTCGTCGTCTGGCTGGCCCTCGCCGTCGCGCTCTGGCTGCTCAAGCCCCACGATGTCGGTGTCGTGGACCTGGTTCGGCTGCTACCGGACGTGCTGCGGCTGTTGAAACGCCTGGCCACCGATCCGGAGATGCCGCGCCGGATCCGCGTCGTTCTCGCTGGCCTGCTGATATTCCTGGCCTCGCCCATCGACGTGATCCCCGACTTCGTCCCGGTGCTCGGCGTCGCCGACGACATCGTCATCACCGCACTGGTGCTGCGCTGGATCACCCGCACCGCCGGAGCGCAGGCACTGTCCACCCATTGGCCGGGAACACCCGACGGGTTGGCCGCGCTGCGCCGGCTGTGCGGGTTACCCGACACGGGTATGACGAACCCCCGGTGACGGAGCCGAAGCCCTTGGGTACCCTTTGCTGAGCGATTGCTTAGCCTCTCGCGAACCGGCTCGTCGACGACGCATTGGAGCTCCCGCATGGCCGCACCTGTCACCCGGTACGCGGGAACTCGCGTCCCCCGAGTCGAGGACACTCGCCTGCTCACCGGGCATGGCACGTACGTCGACGACATCGTCCGGCCCGGGATGCTGCACGCCTGTTTCGTCCGCAGTCCGTTCGCACATGCTCGGATCAACAGCATCGACACCTCGGCGGCACTCGCACTGCCCGGTGTGCATGCGGTGCTCACCGCCGCGGACCTCAATCCCGACGTCAAAGAGGCCTGGCACGCGGTGGCCGGTAAGGACGTCCCGGACACTCCCCGTCCCCCGCTGGCCGAGGGTGAGGTGAAGTTCGTCGGCGACCCCGTCGCGATCGTCATCGCCGAAAATCGCTACCTCGCCGAGGACGCCATCGAGCTTGTCGACGTCGACTATGACCCGCTGCCCGCGATCGCCGACTTCACCAAGGCCGTGAACGCCGACGCGGTGGTCCACGAGGCCTACCCGGACAACGTCGCCGGCGGGCTGGCCGGAGCACCGCCGGACGAAGAGGCTTTCACCGCCGCGGCCTACGTCGCCGATGAGCAGATCTACCAGCAGACCCACGTGCCGGTGCCCATCGAAACCCGCGGCCTGGTCGTCGAATGGGTGGCCGCCACTGCGGAACTGACGCTGTGGGCCTCCACCCAGACCCCGCACGAATTGCGCGCGTTCGCCGCGCGTCTGCTCGGCATCCCGGCTCAAAGGGTTCGCGTCATCACCCGGGACACCGGCGGCGGATTCGGCCAGAAGGTCGTCCCGATGCGCGAGGACATGTGCATCATGCTGGCCGCCCGCAAGGTACCCGCCGCACTGAAGTGGATCGAAGATCGTCGCGAGAATCTGATGTCGGCCGGACAAGCTCGCCACGTCGACGGACGAGCGCGGATGGCGTTCGACGCCGACGGGGCGATCACCGCCGTCGCCATCGACTTCCTCCAGGACATCGGCGCCTATCCCACCCCGTACCCGGTGCTGACCACCGCGGCCATCGGGATGTTCTTCCCCGGCCCCTACCGGGTGCCCAAGTCCAGCTTCAACTACAAGACGGTGTTCACCAACACCAGCGGCCTGGCCGCCTACCGAGGACCTTGGCAGTACGAAACCCTCACGCGGGAAATACTTCTCGACATCGCGGCACGCAAGATGGGTGTCGATCCGGTCGAGTTGCGGCGTAAGAACCTGCTTCGCCGCGACGAGATGCCCTACTTCAACCCCAACGGCATGCCGTATGACCATGTCGCGCCGATGGAAACCTTCGAGCAGGCCGTCAAGATCCTCGACCACGAAGGGTTCCGCAAGGAGCAGGCCGAGGCGCTGGCCCAGGGTCGGTACCTCGGCCTCGGCTTCTCGGCCTATATCGAGCCGACCGGCGCCGCGACCGGGCACCTGGCCACCGAGGGCTGCACCATTCGCATGGAGCCCACCGGCAAGATCAACGTCTACGTCAACGGCGGGTCGAGCGGCAACAGCATCGAGACCACCGTCGTGCAGCTCACCGCCGACGCGCTCGGCGCCGACATCAACGACGTGTCGACGATCCAGGGCGACACCGCGGTGACCCCGTACGGCGCCGGCACCCAGGGCAGCCGCAGCGGGCCGATGACCGCGGGCGCGGTCAACGAGGCCGGCACCATCCTGCGCCAGCAGCTGGTGGCGATGGCGGCTCACGTGCTCGGCGTCGAGGAGTCGGATATCGAGCTCGCCAACTCCCGGGCCACCTCCCGCGAAGATTCTTCCAAGAGTGTTACTTTCGCCGACCTGGCCTACCGCTCCTACTACGAGCCCCAGGCGCTGGCGCCGGGTATGGCGGCCACCCTGGAGGCCACCGCCCGGTTCACCTCCCAGACGATGATCCACTGGGCCAACGCGACTCATGCGTGCACCTGCGAGGTCGACATCACGACCGGCCGGGTCACCCTGACCCGCTACATCGTCAGCGAGGACGTCGGCCCGATGATCAATCCCAATATCGTGGAGGGGCAGATCGCGGGCGGCACCGTTCAGGGCATCGGCGGTGCACTGCTGGAGAATCTGGTGTACGACGACGACGGAAACCCGTTGTCCACCACGTTCGTCGACTATCTGCTGCCGACGGCGACCGAGGTGCCGCCGATCGAGTACGGGCACGTGGAGGTGCCCAGCCCCGGCGTGGGCGGTTACAAGGGCTGCGGTGAGGGCGGAGCCATCGGCTCCACACCCGCGGTGATCAACGCGATCAACGACGCCCTGGCCCCGCTCGGGGTGACCATCACCCACCTGCCCGCCACCCCATCGCGGATCGTCGCGCTGATCGAGGCGGCCGCAGCGGACTAAGTCTGCGCCGCGCCGGATTCGGCGGCTTGCCGAACCGCGTTGACGATGCCTTGATAGCCGGTGCAGCGACAGAAATTGCCGGACAGGCCCTCGCGGATCTCCTCGTCGGTGGGGTTGGGGTTGTCGCGCAGAAGTGCCGTGATCGACATGACGAAACCCGGTGTGCAGAACCCGCATTGAAGCCCATGACAGTCACGCATGGCGGCCTGTACCGGCGACAGCTCTCCGTCGGTGGAGGCGACACCCTCGACTGTCGAGACCTCCGCGCCTTCGGCCTGCACCGCGAACACCAGGCAGGATCGCACCGCCGCACCGTCGAGCAACACCGTGCAGGCACCGCACGAGCCGTGCTCGCAACCCAGGTGGGTGCCGGTCAGCCCGCACCGCTCGCGCAGGAAGTCGGCCAGGGTCAGCCGTGGCTCCACGATAGATTCAACGGGAATTCCGTTGACCGACAGTTGAATCGGTCGCTCATGCATCGATTGCCTCCTTGACCGCGGCCTGCCACGCCTGGGCGGCCATCGCTGCCCCGACCCGCCGCCGATAATCGGCCGATCCTTGGAGGTCGGCCGGGATGTCGTCCAGTCCACTCATCGCGAGCTCGCCGATCTCTTCGGCGGTGATGTCGCCGACCGGGCGACCCGCTATCGCCTCTTCGGCGGCCTTCGCGCGCCTCGGCGTGGCGGACAGCCCAAGCAATCCGATTCCGCTGCGCCGTACCCGGTCGTCGTTGTCGAGTTCGACGCCCGCAACTGCCCCGGCGATGGCAAAATCGCCGTGGCGCCGGGCGAATTCCTCGACCGCGAATCCGCATCGACCCGACCAGACCGGGAACCGCACACCGACCAGCACCTCATCGGGCTCCATCGCGGTCTCCCACACCCCCGCGAAGAACTCGCCGGCCGCAATCTCCCGCCTGCCCGACGTCGAGACCGCCTCCATCGTCGCGTCGAGCGCCAGCGCGACGGCCGCGTACTCAGCGGCCGGGTCCGCGTGGGCGATCGAGCCGCCGATGGTGCCGCGGCTGCGGATCTGGAAGTGCCCGATCAACGGGGTGGCCCGGGTCAGCAGTGGCACGGTGGCGCCGAGCTGCTCGTCGGCGCCCACCGTGGCATGGGTGGTGCCGCCGCCGATCCACACCTCGCCGTCCCGCGCCTCGACCCCCTTCATCTCCTCGAGTCGGGAGATGTCGATCAGGTTGTCGAAGAACGCCAGGCGCATAGCCAGCATCGGCACCAGGCTCTGCCCGCCACCCAGCAGTTTGGCGTCATCGCCGAATTCGGCGAGCATCTGCGCCGCCTCCGCGACGCTGGCCGGCCGGTGGTAATCGAACGGCGCCGGCTTCATCGGTGGCCGCCGCAGCGCATCATGCTAAGCACGTGCACAGCATAGCGGTGCCGCGATCAGTTCCGTGGAGACGGTCGCGGCCTCGGCGGCCGCGGACGCGGTGGCGGTGGCTTGGGACCGTCGCCCGGGTCGAGGATGATCGAGAGTCCACCGTTGTAGCAGTACGGGTCGTAGTCGCAGGGGTACGGGACATAGGGGCCGGTGGACATCGGCGGTCCGTCAGCGCCGCGCACATCGCCCTGCGCGCAGACGGTGGAGCCGCCCCCGGAGACGCAGTCGGCCCGAGCCGGAGACGCGGTGACCAAGCCCGCCGTGGCGACGCTGACTGTGAGAAATGCCGCTGCCCAGCGGCCGGCGAGAGTCGGCATGACCGCACCCCTTCCAGGTCGTCGCAAAGCTTTGATCTGCGGAGGAGACTACTTGTGCGTCCACGGGGTATGCAGCCCAATCGCCCCAAGGCGACCGGGCCTAGCTGGGGCCTCACCAGCATCTGCGGCCATACTGTCGATCATGGATCCGTCGCCGCCCCCGCGCGCGGCCGCCGCGGGCAACCGCCGTGGCCGCCATCGCGAGCGGTCTGGCAACGGCGGGCGGGCGCTGCGGATGACGATCCGATCCGTGGTCGGGTTGGCCTCCGTCGTGGTCCTGATGCTGACCGGCCTGGCCTATTCGCAGGCCCACGGCTTGCTCAGCGGAATCACGGTGTCCAAGGCCCTGGGCTCGGACGAGCCGCGCTCCAGTGGTGGCGCGATGAACATCCTGTTGATCGGACTCGATTCCCGCAAAGACCAGGACGGCAACGAACTGCCGGATGCACTCCTCGACAAGCTGCACGCCGGCGACTCCGACTCGGGTGGCTACAACACCAACACCCTGATCCTGGTCCACATCAGCGCCGACGACCATGTCGTCGCCTTCTCGATCCCGCGGGACGACTATGTGGCCGTCAGCGGCATCAAAGGCTACAGCCACATCAAGATCAAGGAGGCCTACGGCCTGACCAAGGCACAGACCGAACAGAAACTCGTCGACGAGGGCGTCTCTGATCGCTCCGAGCTGGAGAGTGCCGGGCGGGAGGCGGGCCGCCGAGCGACCATTCGCGCGGTCCGCAATCTGACCGGCCAGCCCATCGATTACTTCGCCGAGGTCAACCTCGCCAGCTTCTACCATCTCGCCGACAGCCTCGGCGGCGTAGAGGTCTGCCTCAACCACGCGGTCCACGACGACTACTCGGGCGCCGATTTCCCGGCCGGCCGTCAGACCCTGAATGCCGAACAGGCTCTGGCGTTCGTGCGGCAGCGGCACGGACTGGAGAACGGGGATCTGGACCGCACCCATCGGCAACAGGCCTTCCTGCTGTCAGTGATGCACCAATTGCACGAGTCCGGCTCGTTCACCGACCTGGACAAGTTCAAACGGCTGATGGGGGTAGCCCGGCAGGACATCGTGCTCTCGGAAGGCTGGGGCGAGGACCAGTTCCGCAGGATGGCCGCGCTGGCCGGAGCCGACGTCGAGTTCCGCACCCTGCCGGTGGTGCGCTACGAGAACATCAACGGCCAGGACGTCAACATCGTCGATCCCGCGAAGATTCGCAGCGAGATCGCCAAGGCCATCGGCGACGATTCGGCCACGACCACCCCGACCGCGGCTCCCCAGCCGCTCCCACCGTCCAACCCACAGACCGTGGTCAGCGTCGTCAACGCCAGTGACATCTCGGGACTGGCATCGCAGGCCGCTGCGCTGCTGGGCAAACACGACTTCACCATCGACGAGGTCCGTGACCGCGAGTCCGGTGAACCGATCGACACCGTGATCACCTACGGACCGGGGGGACAGGTAGACGCCCAGTCGGTGGCCACTCTGCTCGGTGTGGAGAACGCGCCACAGGCCACCAGCGCGCTGGCAGCTGACCACATCCGTGTCGTCCTCGGTCAGGGTTACGACGTTCCGCCGGATCAGCCGCAGACCACCGACGTCGTCTCGATGACGACCAACCACAGCTGGTCTGACATGACCATCACCCCCACCCCCGACCAGGGCGCGCCGATCGACGGCGGCAAGGTGCCCTGCGTCAACTGAGCACGGTCGCCTGGCGCGCGGCCGGCGATGACCACCATTGACTTGACGTGCTCCCCGCCATGAATGGCGGGGATTCCCGTGCGGCTACGCCGCGGTTGGGGTGCTTCCTGCTTCATCGCCCCGTGCCTCCCGAGTGTTGGGAGGACTTACAGAGGCTCCACAGGCGTTTAGTCTCTCTGCCCGCCCGGCAGCGAGAATGATCTTGGCGGCGTTGTGGTCGCGATCGTGGACCACCCGGCACTGCGGGCATGTCCAGGTGCGGATTTGCAGTGGGAGTTCGTCGAGGCGATGCCCACACCCCGGTGTAGAGCAGGTTTTGCTCGACGCCAGCCACCGCGACACCGTGTGCACGGTGCGCCCGTAGCGGTCGGCTTTCTCGCCGATGATCCGCACGAACTGTCCCCACCCCGCATCGCTGATCGCTCGCGCCAGACCACGGTTTTTGACCATGCCCGCGATGTTGAGGTCTTCGACGTGGATCACTTGGTTGTCGCGAACCAACGCCAAAGCCTGCTTGTGGTGATAGTCCCGCCGAGCACGGGCGACCTGATTGTGCGCGACGGCCACCTTGCGCCGCGACTTGTCCCGGTTGGCTGATCCTTTCTGCCGGCGAGACTTCTCCCGCTCCAACCGCGCCAGCTTGCGCAGCGTGCGGCCCAAATGCTTCGGATTGGCGATATCGGACCGCCGGCCATCGGTGGCGGCGGTCGTGGCCAACCGGGCGATCCCCACATCCACACCGACCTCCCGGACCACCACGGGCAGCGGTGAGGACGCAACCTCGACGACGAAGCTGGCGTAGAAATGGCCGTCGAGTTCCCGGATGATGGTGACACTCGACGGCTCCGACGGCAGCTCGCGTGACCAGCGCACCCGCACTTCGCCGACTTTGGCCACAAACAACCGGCTGTTGGCGCGGATCGAAAACCCGTTGCGGGTGAGCCGAAACGACTGCCGGTGATCCTTGCGGGACTTGAACCGCGGCCGCCCAACCTTGCCGCCCTTGCGTTTCCCGCTGATCGAGTCGAAGAAGTTGCGCCACGCGCGGCGGGAGTCGTTGACCGACTGCACCAGCGCCACACTGGGCACCTCGCGCAACCAGGCCCGCTCGGTGGTGGTCTTCGCCGCGGTGATCACCTGGCGCTGAATCTCGCTGTCGGACAGCTTCACCCCCGCGCGATACGCGTCGTCGCGGACCCGCAGCGCGTCGTTGAACACCACCCGGCAGCACCCGAACACCCGCGCCAACATCTGCTGCTGGACCGGTGTCGGTTCGATGCGATACCGATAACGCATCCGCATACCCCAACCGTAGAGCTGCCCACTGACAACAACGACCTACCGCCGTGCACGCCACAGCGTGTCGCTGCTGCACGCCCATCTGGTGTTCGTGACCAAATACCGCCGGAAAGTGTTCACCGACGCCATGCTCACCTTCTGCGAGCACACCATGGCCGAGGTGTGTGCCGACCTGGGCTCCGAGTTGGTCGAGTTCAACGGCGAGACCGACCACGTGCACCTGCTGGTCTCCTACCCGCCCACGCTAGCGATCTCCACGCTGGTTCAGCGGCTCAAGGGCCGCACCGCCTACGCGGTGCGCCGCGAATACACCGGCGCGTGTGTCCGCGCTCGCATGCGCGGACACCTCTGGTCGCCGTCCTACTTCGCCGTCTCCTGCGGAGGCGCCCCACTGTCGATCATCAAGCAATACATAGACGGGCAAGACCGGCCACTCTGAACGCCGGGCTACGCCCGCCGACAAACGGGATGGGCTCACCCCGGACTGAAGTCCGAGGCTTGCGCCCAAGATTCCGGTCAAGCGCGTAGGAGTCATCGGACTGGGCAACATGGGCGTGGGCATGGCCGCGAATCTGATCAGGGCGGGGCACGAGGTGACCGTCTACAACCGATCCCGGGCCAAGGTGGATGCGCTGGTGGCCGAGGGCGCTCGGCCGGCCGACCGGGTGGCCGAGGCCTGCACGGGTGACGTGGTGCTGACCATGCTCGCCGACGACGACGCCGTGGCCGGACTGGCGTTCGGCGACGAAGGCATCATCGCCTCCACCGCACCGGACACCGTGCACATCTCGTCCAGCACGATCAGCGTCGGGCTGGCGAAGCACCTGACCGAAGCGCACGCCGCAGCGGGTCGCGGATTTGTGTCAGCGCCGGTGTTCGGCCGGCCGGAGGCCGCCGCGTCGGCAGCACTGTTCGTGGTCGCCGCGGGCCCGGCCGAGTGCGTGGACCTGGCGATGCCGGCATTCGCTGCGATCGGCCAGCGAACCTTCGTCATATCCGAGGACCCGCCGGCGGCCAATCTCAAGCTCAGCGGCAACTTCCTCATCGGTTCGGTGATCGAATCACTCGGTGAAGCGATGGCGCTCGTCGACCGGGGCGGGGTCGACAAACACCAGTACCTGGACACCTCGACCCTGTTCTCGGCGCCGGTGTACCGGACCTACGGGGCGCTGATCGCGGGTGGACAGTTCGAACCAGCTGGATTCGCAGCGCCATTGGGCCACAAAGACATTGGGCTGGTGTTGGCCGCCGCCGAAGAACTACGGGTTCCGTTACCGATCGCCAGCCTGCTGCGCGACCGGTTCCTGCGCCTGCTCGCCGGCGGTGGCGACCATCTGGATTGGTCGGCGGTGGGTGGCCTGGCGGCGCGTGACGCCGCGGCCTCAGACCACTCCGCGTAACGCGTCCGCGCCCAGGGCGGGCTCCAGCATCGCCGAGTAATCCGGACCGCGGCGCAGGTTCTGCCCGCCGTCGACCCCGATGATCTGCCCGGTGATCCACTGAGCCGCATCGCTGAGCAGGAACAACGTCATGTTCGCGACGTCTTCGACCTCGCCGGGGCGCGGCAGCGGCGTGCACTCGGCGTAGTCGCCGCTGATTTCGGGGGAATCGAGCACCAGCTGCACCAGCTCGGTCTTGATCAGCCCGGGCCGGATGCCGTTGACCCGCACCCAGGACGCCCCGAGCTCGTCGGCGGCCAGTTTGATGAGGTGGTCAAGCCCCGACTTGGTGACACCGTACGGCCCGAACCAGCGGTGGGTGTTGCTGGCCGCGATCGAGGAGATGCCGACGAAGGAGCCGCCCCCGCCGCGCACCATCTCGCGGGCCGAGTGCTTGAGCACGTACATCGACCCGTTGATGTTGAGGTCCACGGTGGCGCGCCACGCCTCGGAGTCCATCTGGGTGATCGGGCCGATGGTCTGCGAACCCCCGGCGCAGTGCACGACTCCGTGCAGCCGTCCGTTCCACGCGGTGGTCGCATCCACCACCGCGGCGACCTGGTCCTCGTTGGTGACGTCGGCCGGCTCGTAGTTGATGTTGCCCGCGGGTGCGTTGGCCTTGATCTCGTCGACGGTGGCGGCGAGACGATCGGCGTTGCGGCCCACGATCATGACGTTGGCGCCGGCCTTGGCCAGCCCCTCCGCGATGCCCTTGCCGATACCGCTACCGCCACCGGTGATCAGGTACGTCCGATCCTCGAACGAGAGCTGCACGCCGCACTCCTCACACGAAACTGAAACAGGTTCTACGTATAGAACCACGACGTCGTGTCGCCGCATAGTGCCCGTCCCACTGCCCGTCGAGGTCGTCGAGGGCCGCCCACCCGATGGCCGACACCAGGGCAGCGATAGCCGAGTCATGTCCGCCTCTAGCGAACACCACGAGACGTCAATCCAACCCTGATTTCCGGTCGTTGTGGACCGCCGTGCGGTGTTGTTATTGCGGGGGCGGGACAGTTTGTGCCGCGGCCGAATTGCGTACGCCGATATTGCACCGCGGATATCTCCGCTGGCCAACGAGGAGATCGTGATGCGACGCTGCGCAGCATTTCGCCGCCGTTTGTCGTTGCCAGAATTTTCTTACCGACAAATATTGACCCGGATGTAACGGAAGGGCCATGGCTGCCGATAAGCGCGCCGTAAGGATCGGGAAACGGCCGAACAACTGCGGTTGGGGATGAGCAGCAATAGACTGCGCTGACACGGCCACTCAGCAAATCAAGTAGAAAGCATGATCATGGCTAATCTGAAGAATTCGGTGCAGCGTCTGGCCCTGGCCGGCGGCTTCGCGATCGCGGTGGCGGCGGCGCCGGCGCTGACCGCGTTCGTGGTACCCGCGACCGCTTCGGTGGCGGCATGCCCCGAGGGTCAAACGCTGAATCAGGAAACCGGCGGGTGCGAGGCAATGCCCGGAGCCGCCCCCCAGGACGGGGCTTCCTACTCCACTCCCGGCGATTCGAACAGCGTGCCGGAAGTCCAGGGAGTACCTTGCACAGGCGCGAACACCGGTGAGTGCATAGGATTGCAGGAAGATCAGCAGGCTCCGGCAGTAGAACCCCGCTCGACCATCTCGTCCAGTCCGTAGAACGGAGGGCCGACTTCGGAACTCCGTCGACTTCTCAAGGAAGCGTGAAGTATGACGATCAGCTCCTCAGTCAGCCGCCGTATCCTCCTCGCCGGTGGATTCAGCATCGCAATAGCAGCCGCTCCCGCCGTCGCGTTCTTCGCTGCGCCGTCGAACGCGCCGTCGGGGCCTGCCATCGCCTGCCCGGCCGGCGAGTCCGAGGACCTCTACACCGATCAGTGCATTCCGGAGTTGGTGCCCAACCAGCCCGGTGGCAATTACCCCACGCCGTCCAGCGGTGGCGGTAACATCACCTTCTCGACGCCGGGTGATCCCAACAGCGTGCCCGAGGTTCAGGGCATTCCGTGCACGGGCTCCAATACCGGTCAGTGCATCGGCCTGGAGGAAAATCAGATGCCCGCCGTCACGCCGCATTCGAGCATTTCGTCCAGCCCGTAGTCAGCGGGCACGACAGGGAGGGCAAAAATGCCGGTCCACTCCTCTTGGGTGGCAAAGCTGCTGACCGCGAGCGCGTTTGCGCTCGCGGTCGCCACAGCTCCGATGGCGCACGCCGAAGGCGGCGGAGGGGGCGGGATTCCCAACCCGGAACCGGCGCCGGGGCCCGAGCCGAGTTCACACGTCGGTGGTCCGGGTGGCTGCCAGTCGGGCGAATCACCGGATCCGTCGACCGGTAACTGCGTGCCGACGATGACTCCGGTGACCAACACCGAGGGCGACGCGGCGATGGAGGATCTGCAGCCGCGCACCACACAGGACGTGACCTCCAGCACCGAGAGCGGGGTCGCAGCCGATCTGGTACCCAATATCAACGGCGACTCCTGCACCGGCTATTGGGCGTCGACGGTTTGCTACGAAGAGGACCAGGACAATGTGCCGGTCCAGCCCAAGTCCACGCTTTCGTCGAGCCCGTAACGGCCCTCTGCCCGTTCGCTAAGGTTGAGTCATGCCTGCAAAATCTGATCCCGCGGATATCGACGACGTCGAGCCGCTGGCCGACAGCACTGCGCGCCAGGCCCGGCGAGTGGTCGCGGCCTATGCGAATGACGCCGACGAGTGCCGGGTCTTCTTGTCGATGCTCGGCATTGGGCCGTCAAAGCTCGAGGCGTAGCCCGTGCCCGGGAGCAGGAATGCGGCCCGCTCCGGAAATTCTGACTTCGTGGTGGTCGCCAACCGCCTGCCGATTGACATGGAGCGGTTGCCGGACGGCAGCCTGACCTGGAAGCGAAGTCCAGGCGGGCTGGTCACCGCGTTGGAGCCGTTGCTGCGCCGACATCGCGGCGCCTGGATCGGCTGGCCGGGCATTGTCGACGGTCCGGAAGAACCCATCGTCGAGGACGATCTTCAGCTCTTCCCGGTGCAGCTGTCCACGGACGACGTCGCCGAGTACTACGAGGGTTTCTCCAACGCAACGCTGTGGCCGCTGTACCACGACGTGATCGTCAAGCCGATCTACCACCGAGCCTGGTGGGACCGCTACGTCGAGGTCAATCGCCGGTTCGCCGAAGCGACATCGCATGCCGCGGCCGAAGGTGCCACGGTGTGGATTCAGGACTATCAGCTGCAACTTGTTCCGAAGATGCTGCGGATGCTGCGGCCGGACCTGACGATCGGTTTCTTCCTGCACATTCCGTTTCCGCCGGTGGAGTTGTTCATGCAGATGCCGTGGCGGACCGAAATCATCGAGGGCCTCCTCGGCGCGGACCTGGTCGGGTTCCATTTGCCCGGCGGGGCGCAAAACTTCCTGTTCCTGTCGCGAAGGCTGGTCGGGGCCAACACATCTCGGGCATCGGTCGGTGTGCGGTCGCGGTTCGGCGAAGTGCAGCTCGGCTTCCGCACCGTGAAAGTCGGCGCCTTCCCGATCTCCATCGACTCCGCAGACCTCGACAGCACGGCGCGCCATCGTGACATCCGCCGGCGTGCCAAGGAAATCCGTGCCGAACTCGGCAACCCACGCAAGATCCTGCTCGGAGTCGACCGGCTGGACTACACCAAGGGCATCGACATCCGGCTCAAGGCGTTTTCGGAACTGCTTGCGGAGGGACGGGCCAAGCGGGATGACACCGTCCTGGTGCAACTGGCCACTCCGAGCCGGGAGCGGGTGGAGAGTTACCGGATCCTGCGCAACGAAGTCGAACAACAGGTGGGCCACATCAACGGCGAATACGGCGAGGTGGGCCACCCGGTGGTGCACTACCTGCACCGCCCGATACCCAGGGACGAGCTGATCGCATTCTTCGTGGCGGCTGACGTCATGCTGGTGACGCCGTTTCGCGACGGTATGAACCTGGTGGCCAAGGAATATGTGGCCTGCCGCAGCGACCTGGGCGGCGCCCTGGTTCTGAGCGAATTCACGGGTGCCGCAGCCGAACTCCGCCAGGCCTACCTGACCAACCCGCACGATTTGGAGGGTGTCAAGGACACCATCGAAGCCGCCCTCGACCAAACTCCGGAAGAGGGCCGGCGCCGAATGCGGGCGCTGCGGCGCCAAGTGCTTGCGCACGACGTCGACCGCTGGGCGCAGTCATTCCTCGACGCACTCGCCGAGACCAAGGGTGCGACCCGTGGCGAGATGACGGCCGACTAGATCACTCGAGCTCGAGCCATTCGGGCTTGGTCAGTCACCCATCAGACCCATCACACCGAACGTGCGCTCCGGATCACGATCGGCGAAGTAGGCCTGCATCGAGGTGCCCAGGCTGGACGGATCCCACGCGGCTCCGTCGGCGTGGAATCGATGCTCAGCGGTCGGAGCGGCCACCAGAGTGACCGTCGGTCCGTACACGATGAATACCTGGCCGCTGATCTTGTCCGAGGCCGGCGCGGCCAGGAAACGCACCAGCGTCACCACGTGCTCGGGTGACAGTGGGTCGACCTCGCCGTCGGCGAGATCGGGAACCTCGCCGAACACGTCGGCGGTCATCGCGGTGCGCGCCCGTGGAGCGATCGCGTTGGCCCGCACGCCGTAGCGGCCGAGTGCTCGCGCGGCGGTCAGCGTCAGCGCGGTGATGCCCGCCTTGGCGGCACCGTAGTTGGCCTGTCCCACCGGCCCGGACAAGCCGGCTTCCGACGAGGTGTTGATAATGCGGCCGTAGACCGACCCGGCCCCATCCGCCCCGGCGGACCTCGCCTGGTTGCGCCAGTACGTCGCGGCGTTACGGGTGAGCAGGAAATGCCCGCGCAAGTGCACCGCGATGACCGCGTCGAAGTCTTCGTCGGTCATGTTGAACAGCATGCGGTCGCGGGTTATGCCGGCGTTGTTGACGACGATGTTCAGCCCGCCGAGTCCGTCGGCGCACGCCACCAGTTCGTCAGCCGTCGAGCGCTGGCTGATGTCGCCAGCGACCGCCACACCCTTGGAACCCACGGCGCTGATCTCGTCGAGGACATCGGAGGCGTCCAGCGCCTTGGGCATGTCGTTGACGACCACCGTCGCACCCGAACGGGCCAACCCGATGGCCTCGGCACGGCCCAGGCCGGAGGCGGCACCGGTCACCACCGCTACGCGTCCAGATAGATCCGTCGCGTCGTCTTGTGCACTCAAGTTACGAATACCTCTAGTCTTTGCGGGTCAGGGCGGCGCGAGGGCATTCGGCGATGGCCTGTTCAGCCAGCTCCTCCTGGTCGGCGGGGATCGGATCCTTGGTCACGATGACGTAGTCCTCATCGTCGAGTTCGAACAGGTCCGGGGCAATTCCCACACAGACAGCGTTACCTTCACAACGATCACGGTCGACTTCGACTCGCACGACAACCTCCTTGGCTGACTGACCCCGGCGGCGGGGGCGTTCGCAGCTCCACGATACGACCAGATGGTTCGATACCTGGCCCCAACGGGCGCTGGACCACAAGACTAGAACGTGTTACAACCAGGAGTGTCGGCGGGTCGCCGACGGCGAGCAACTCCAACGAAGGATCGAGCCGATGCGGATCAGTTACACCCCTGAACAAGAGGAGCTGCGCCGGGAGCTGCGGACGTACTTCGGCAAGCTGATGACCCCCGAGCGCCAGGAAGCGCTCATGTCGACCTCCGGCGGCGAGATCGGCACCGGCAACGTCTACCGCGAGACCGTGTCCCAGATGGGCAAGGACGGCTGGCTGACCCTGAACTGGCCGACCGAATACGGCGGGCAGAACCGCGACCCGATGGACTCCTTGATCTTCACCGACGAGGCCGCCGTCGCCGGCGCCCCGGTGCCCTTCCTGACCATCAACAGCGTCGCGCCGACGATCATGGCCTACGGCACCGACGAGCAGAAGGCCTTCTACCTGCCCAAGATCGCCGCCGGCGATCTGCACTTCGCGATCGGCTATTCCGAGCCCGGCGCCGGCACCGACCTGGCGGCGCTGCGCACCACCGCAGTGCGCGACGGCGACGACTACGTGGTCAACGGCCAGAAGATGTGGACCAGCCTGATCCAGTACGCCGACTACGTGTGGCTGGCGGTGCGCACCAATCCCGAGGCCAAGAAGCACCGCGGCATCTCAGTGCTCATCGTGCCGACCACCTCCGAGGGCTTCTCGTGGACGCCGGTGCACACGATGGCCGGTGTCGGCACCAGCGCCACCTATTACCAGGATGTGCGGGTGCCGGTCTCCACCCGCGTCGGCGAGGAGAACGGCGGCTGGAAGCTGGTCACCAACCAGCTCAACCACGAGCGGGTCGCCCTGGTTTCCGCCCAGCCGATCTTCCTGGCGCTCAACCAGGTTCGCGAGTGGGCGCAGAACACCAAGGACGTCCACGGCAATCGCCTGATCGACTCCGAGTGGGTGCAGCTCAACCTCGCCCGGGTGCTGGCCAAGGCCGAGTACCTCAAGCTGATCAACTGGGAACTGGCTTCGGCCAAGAGCGGAACGCTCAACCCCGCGGACGCCTCAGCGGCCAAGGTCTTCGGCACCGAGTTGGCCACCGAGGCCTACCGCCTGTTGATGGAGATCCTCGGGCCGTCAGCAACGCTGCGCCAGGATTCCCACGGCGCGCTGCTGCGCGGCCGCGTCGAGCGGATGCACCGCGCCGCCCTGATCCTCACCTTCGGTGGCGGCACCAACGAGATCCAGCGCGACATCATCGGCATGGTCGCGCTGGGCCTGCCCCGAGTCAACCGCTGACCACCGAGACAAGACTTTAGGACTGAAATGGATTTCACCAGAACAGAAGCCGCGCAGGATCTCTCGGGATTGGTCGGCACCATCGTCGACGCGGTGTGCACGCCGCAGCATCAGCGTGAGCTCGACGGCCTCGACCAGCGCTTCGACACCGAGCTGTGGCGCAAGCTGATCGACGCCGACATCCTGTCGACCGCCGCGCCGGAGTCGATCGGCGGCGGCGGGTACGGAGTGCTTGAGCAGACCGCGATCCTCGCGGCGCTGGGCCGCCAGCTGGGCGCGGTGCCATATCTGGAATCGGTGGTGCTGGGCGCAGGCGCGCTGGCCCGGTTCGGCACTCCCGAACAGCGTGAGCAGTGGGCGGCTCCGGCGGTGACCGGCGAGAAGATCCTGACGGTGGCTCTCGACGGTGAGTTCGGCCAAGGCCCCGTGCAGGCGACCGGCGCCGGCGACGGGTTCAAGCTGACCGGTACCCGCACCCAGGTCGCGTTCGGACCGGTCGCCGACGCCTTCCTGGTGCCCGCCGAAACCGAGGCCGGCACAAAGGTTTTCCTGGTGGCCGCCGCCGACGCCGGAGTCTCGGTGATCCCACTGCTGACCACCGGCAAGAACAGTGCCGCTGAGCTCGATCTCGCCGGCGTCGAGGTCGGAGCCGACCGGGTCGTCGGCGATGCCGACGCGCTGGCCTGGTTGACCACCCACAAGACAGTGGGGCACACGGCCTTCCAGCTCGGCGTCCTCGAGCGCGCGCTCGAGCTGACCGCCGAATACGCCCGCACCCGCGAGCAGTTCGAGCGGCCGATCGGCAGCTTCCAGGCAGTGTCCGCTCGGCTCGCCGACGACTACATCGACATCAAAGGTCTGGGGCTGGCGCTCGTGCAGGCGTCGTGGCGGCTGTCGGAGGACCTGCCCGCCGACGTCGAGGTCGCCACGGCGGCGTTCTGGGCGGCCGAGGCCGGGCATCGCGTCGCCCACACCACCGTGCACGTCCATGGCGGTGTCGGGATCGATGTCGACCACCAGGTGCACCGGTACTTCATCACCGCCAAGGAGATGGAGTTCGCGCTGGGCGGCGCCACCGCCCAGCTGCGCTTGATCGGCCGCGAGCTGGCCGACACACCGGCTTGGCCGGACCGGTGAGCGACGAGCAGACCGTCACCGATCTGCTCATGCCGTTGGCCGACGTCGACGACCGGGGGATCCACGCCGACGACGGCTCGTATTCGACCTGGCGCCAACATATCCAGGACGCCGCCGATCTGGCGGCAGCGCTGAAGGCCCGGCTCGATCCGGCCAAGCCGCCGCACATCGGTGTACTGCTGGGCAACACCCCGTTCTTCTCGTCGCTGCTGGTGGCGGCCGCACTGTCCGGTCTTGTTCCGGTCGGGCTGAACCCCACCCGCCGCGGTGAGGCACTGGCACGCGACATCGAGCGGGCCGACTGCCAGCTGATACTCGCCGATGACGAACAGGTCGGTCCGCAGACCTACGGCACCGGTTTCGCGCCCGCCGGTATGGCGGTCATCGACGTGGGAGCGCCAGCCTGGGCCGGCGAGCTCAGCCAGTTTCACCGATCACCGATCACCTTCGCGCCCAGCAACTTCGACGACTTGTTCATGCTCATCTTCACCTCGGGCACCAGCGGTGACCCGAAGGCCGTGCGGTGCACCCATGAGAAGGTGGCCGTTCCGGGGGTGATGCTGGCACAGCGGTTCGGGTTGGGGCCGGCCGACACCTGCTACCTGTCGATGCCACTGTTCCACTCCAACGCGATCATGGCCGGCTGGGCGCCGGCGGTCGCCGCCGGAGCGTCGATTGCGTTGCGCCGCAGGTTCTCCGCCTCGCAATTCATCCCTGACGCACGCAGGTTCAACGCCACCTATGCCAACTACGTCGGCAAGCCGATGTCCTACATCCTGGCCACGCCGCCACGCCCGGACGACGCCGACAACCCGTTGCGCATCGTCTACGGCAACGAAGCGGCACCACGCGACATCGACAGGTTCGCGAAGCGTTTCGGCGTGACCGTGGTGGACGGGTTCGGCTCGACCGAAGGCGGGGTGAACATCGCCCGCACCCCGGACACTCCCGAGGGCGCGTTGGGACCGCTGCCGGAGGGTCTCGACATCATCGATGTCGAGACCGGACAACCGTGTCCGCCCGGCGTGATCGGCGAACTCGTCAACGTCACGGGCCCCGGCAATTTCCGCGGCTACTACAACGCCCCCGATGCCGAAGCCGAACGGATGACCGGCGGCATCTACCACAGCGGTGACCTGGCCTATCGGGACGACGCCGGCTATGCGCACTTCGCCGGCCGGCTGGGTGACTGGATGCGGGTCGACGGCGAGAACCTGGGCACCGCTCCGATCGAACGGGTGCTGATGCGCTACCCCGACGTGACCGAGGCAGTGGTCTACCCGATCCCCGACCCGGTGGTCGGGGATCGGGTGATGGCTGCGCTGGTGCTGCCGGAGGGCGCGGAGTTCGACCCGGCCGAGTTCCGGGCGTTCCTCGCCGCCCAGGACGATCTCGGGCCCAAACAGTGGCCGGCATTCGTAAGGGTGAGCACAGCCCTGCCGAGCACCGAGACATTCAAGATCATCAAGCGGAGGCTGTCAGCGGAGGGGCTCCAGTGCCCCGACCCGGTGTTCGAGATACCGCGCTGAGTCCGTCGAGACAGAAGTCGGAGCGAAGGTCGCACCAAAACTTCACTCTGACTTCTGTTTCGACGCAAACTAGCCCGCGATCGAGGGCATGACCGCTTCGATGAGGTGCGGTCCCGGTTCGCCGAACGCCCATTGCAGCGCGTCGGCGAGTTCCTCGGCGGTGCCGACCCGGCGGGCGGGCACACCCATACCTTTGGCGATGCGAACGAAATCCAGCGTGGGCCCGGTCAAATCGAGGAGCGACTCGGCTTTGGGTCCCGGCCGCTCCCCTGCGGCCTCGGCTCCGACCCGCTGCAGTTCGATCCGCAAGATGTCGTAGGCGCGGTTGGCATAGACGACGGTGGTGATGTCGAGGTGCTCGCGAGCCTGGGTCCACAGGGCCGAGATGGTGTACATCGCCGAGCCGTCGGACTCCAGGCACAGCACCGGACGGTCCGGTGCGGCGATCGCGGCGCCGATCGACACCGGCAGCGCGTAGCCGATCGCCCCACCGGTCAAGGTGAGCCAGTCGTGTGCCGGCGCACCGGCCGTCGACTGCGGCAGCAGGACGCCCGAGGTGTTCGCCTCGTCGACGACGATCGCCCGCTCCGGCAGCAGCGCGCCGATGACATCGGCCGAGGTGCTCACGTTGAGCGGACCGCTCGGCAACGCCGGCCGTGCGAGTTCGGCGGTGGCGGCGGTCTCGGTCGGCGCCATCCGGTCCGCCAGACCCGCCAGCGCCGCGCCGGCCCCGACGGGGCCGGCCAGGGTGTGCACCGCGCAGTCGTCGGGCACCAGGTCGCTCGCCTTGCCGGGGTAGGCGAAGAACGAGACCGGGTGGGGCGCCCCCGCCAGCACCAGGTGCCGGGCGCCGGCGAGTTGGGTCGTGGCGGCCTCCGCGAAATAGGCCAGCCGCTCCACTGCCGGCACGCCCGCCCCGCGTTCGAGCCGGGTCGGGAAGGTCTCACACAACACTCTCGCCCCACTCACCTGGGTGAGCCTGACCGCCGCGGACAGCCCGGCCGAATCGGTGGCGTCGCCACCGACCATGATCACCGTGGGCTCACCCGAACGCAGCGCGGCCTCGGCGCGACTCGCATCGACAGCCGCCAGATCTGTCTGCAACGCAGCGCTTTCCAGAGGCGCGGCACCCTCGTCCCAGGACACGTCCGCAGGCAGGATCAAGGTGGAGATGTGCCGGTGAATTCGCGCCGAGGCGATGGCCTCGGCGGCATCGGCGGCCACATCGGTCACCTCGAGGCTGCGCCGCAGCCAGCCCGACACCGTGCCTGCGACCGAGTCGATATCCGACTCCAATGGTGCGTCGTACTTCTTGTGATAGGTCGCGTGGTCGCCGACCACCACGACCAGGGGCACCACCGCGCGGCGGGCGTTGTGCAGGTTGGCCAGGCCGTTGCCCAGCCCCGGACCCAAGTGCAACAGCACCGCGGCCGGGCCACCCGAGATACGGGCGTATCCGTCGGCCGCACCGGTGGCGACACCTTCGAAGAGGGTGAGCACACCGCGCATCTGCGGCACGGTGTCCAGGGCGGCGACGAAGTGCATCTCCGAGGTGCCGGGGTTGGCGAAACAGACCTGCACACCGTTGTCGACCAGCGTCGTGATCAGTGCCCGGGCGCCGTTCACGAGGCAACCGCCCCGAGCGCGGTGAACGCCTGCATGGCATTGCCGCGCAGGTACGCCGAGCGGGTGTCGCCGGAAAGGCCCAGCTCGTCGAGGCCATCGAGGGCGTGTCGGTGGCCGATCATCGGATAGTTGGTGCCGAACAGCACTTTTCGCGCGCCGGTGTTGGTCTTCATGAACTCGACGAGCTCTCTCGGTAGACGACGGGAGGTATAGGCCGATGTGTCGATGTAGACGTTCTCGTGCTTGCGGGCCACCGCGACCATCTCCTCCGTCCACGGGTAGCCGACATGGCCGCAGATGATGCTCAGTTCGGGGAAGTCCAGGGCAATGTCGTCGATGTAGGGAATCGGGCGGCCGGTTTCCGATGGACGTAACGGTCCGGTGTGGCCCACCTGCGTGCAGAACGGCACACCGAGCTCGACGCACTCGGCGAACAGCGGATAGTAGCGGCGGTCGGTCGGCGGGGCTCCCCAGAGCCATGGCACCACCCGTAGTCCGACGAACCCGTCGTCGCGGACGCGTCGCCGCAGCTCACGGACCGCTTCCATGGGCCGGTCCAGATCGACCGCGGCCAACCCGGCAAACCGGTTCGGATATCGCCGAACCCATTCGGCGACCTCATCATTGGTGATCATGTTCTGACCGTGCGGTCCACGCCAGGCGCTCAGTAGACCGATCTCGACACCCGCGGCATCCATCGAGGCGACGGTCGCCTCGATGGGCACCTCGCCCTCCGGGATCTGCCCGGCGGTCCAGCGGCGCAGCGACGCAAAGATGTCACTGGCCAGGAATCGGGCAGTGGGGTGCTGCATCCACACGTCGATCGTCATCGCGTTCGACTGTAGACGCGCGCCACCGTTAACTGTCGCGGATCGTATCCAGTTTCCGGGTCGCGGCCTCGAAGCCGGCGACCAACTCGGCGATGATCTCGGCGACCGGTCGGATCTCGTTCATCCGGCCGACGATCTGGCCCACCGGCATGGCCACCGTGGTCGGATCCGACGATTCACTCATCCGCTGATGTGCCTCGCTGACCAGGATGTTCTGCAACGGCATCGGCAGCGGTTCGGGCGCACCCTCGGCATCCCACGCGTCGGTCCATCGGCTCTTGAGCAGTCGGGCCGGTTTGCCGGTGTAGATCCGACGACGCACGGTGTCGGCCGAGGTCGCCGCCAGCATCGCCTCCTGGATCACCGACCGGCCGGACGGCAACCGGACACCGAGGTCGTATTCGGCCGAGGTCAGAAACGCCGACCCCATCCACACGCCCTGGGCGCCCAGCGCCAGTGCGGCCGCCACCTGGCGGCCGGTGCCGATACCGCCGGCGGCGAGCACCGCGGCCCGATCCGATACCGCATCTACGATCTCCGGCCACAACACCATCGACCCGATCTCGCCGGTGTGACCGCCGGCCTCGTGGCCCTGGGCGACGACGATGTCCACGCCGTTGTCGACGTGTCGCCGGGCATGTTTGGCCGATCCGGCCAGCGCCGCGATCGGCACGCCGGCTTCATGCACCTGATCGATGACGTCCTTGGGGGGCGACCCGAGCGCGTTGGCGATCAACTTGATCGGATGCCGCAGGGCGACTTCCACATGTGACCGTGCGATCGAGTGCAGCCAGCCCAGCGTGCCCTCGTTGCGGGCGGTGTCGTCGGACAGCGGCGGCACGCCGAGGTCGGCGAGGGTCTTGGCGACGAAGTCCCGATGGGCCTGCGGGACCAGCTTGTCGATGTCGACGGCGGTGCCCTCGGTGGGGATCTTCGCCGGCATCACGACGTCGACGCCGTACGGCTTACCGTCGGTATTGGCGTCCATCCACTGCAGGACGCCCTCGAGGTCGTCGGGCTGGTTGAACCGCACGCACCCCAGGACGCCCATTCCGCCGGCCCGGCTGACCGCCGCGGCCACCTTCTCCGACGGGGTGAAGACGAAGATCGGGTAGTCGATGCCGAACCGGTCGCACAGTTCCGTGTGCATCAGCTGGCGGCACCCGCGTGCTTGGCGTGTACTTCGTCCGCCGGCCGCTGTTCGGTCTGGTCCTTGGCCCACTTGTAGTCCGGCTTGCCGGCCGGTGAACGCTTGACCTCGTCGACCAGCCACAAACTGCGCGGCACCTTGTAGCCGGCGATCTCCTTGCGCACGAACGTATCCAGTTCACTCAGCGTCGGGCGGGCACCCTGGCGGGGCGCGACTACGGCGGCGACATGGTTGCCGAAGCGCGGATCGGGCACACCGACGACCAGGGCGTCGAACACGTCCGGATGGCCCTTGAGAGCGGCCTCGACCTCTTCGGGATAGATCTTTTCGCCGCCGCTGTTGATCGACACCGAACCGCGGCCCAGCATCGTGACGGTGCCGTCGGCCTCGACCTCGGCGTAATCTCCGGGAATCGCGTAGCGCACGCCGTTGTAGGTCTTGAACGTCTCGGCGGTCTTCTTCTCGTCCTTGTAATAGCCGACGGGGATGTTCCCCTTCTTGGCGATCACGCCGCGCACCCCCGAGCCGGGTTTGACCTCGTTGCCCTCCTCATCGAGGACGACGGTGCGGTGGTCGATGGTCACCCGCGGGCCACCCATGTGGTGCTCGCCCTTGGCGACGATGCTGGTGCCGCCGAAGCCGGTCTCCGACGAGCCGATGGAGTCGGTGATGATCCGGTTGGGCAGCAGTTCGAGCAGCTTCTCCTTGAGGCTGGTGGAGAACAGCGCGGCGGTGCTGGCGAGCAGGAACAGCGAAGAGAGGTCGTAGTCCTTGCCACTGTCCAGGGCGGACTGCAGCGCGTCGAGCAGCGGCCGCGCCATCGCGTCACCGGTGAAGAAGAGCAGGTTCACCTTGTGTTCGTGGATGGTCTGCCAGACTTCATCGGCGTCGAATTCTGGTGCCAGCACGGTGGTTTGGCCCGAGAAGATGGACATCCAGGTGGCCGACTGGGTGGCGCCGTGGATCATCGGCGGAATCGCGTAGCGAACCATCGGAGGGTTGTCGACAGCCGCCCGGGACAAGTCGTATTCGTCCTTGACGAACTCGCCGGTGGCGAAATCGGTGCCGCCGAACAGAACCCGGTAGATGTCCTCATGGCGCCACATCACGCCCTTGGGGAAACCGGTGGTCCCGCCGGTGTAGAGCAGGTAGATGTCGTCCTCGCTGCGCTCCCCGAAGTCGCGCTCGGGCGAGGCCTCGGCGAGGGCCTGGTAGAACTCCACGCCACCGTAGCGCTGGTAGTCCTTGTCACTGCCGTCTTCGATGACGAGGATCGTCTTCACGTCGGGGGTGTCCGGCAGCACGTTGGCGACGCGGTCGGCGTACTGGCGTTCGTGGACCAGGGCCACCATGTCGGAGTTCTCGAACAGGTAGCGCAGCTCGCCCTCGACGTAGCGGAAGTTGACGTTGACCAGGATGGCGCCGGCCTTGATGGTGCCGAGCATCGCGATGACGATTTCGATGCGGTTCCGGCAGTACAGCCCGACCTTGTCGTCCTTCTTGACGCCGTGGTCCAGGAGGTAGTGGGCGAACCGGTTCGCCTTGTCCTCCAATTCGGCGAAGGTGATTTGTTGGTCGCCGCAGATGAAGGCAACGCGGTCAGGCACGGCATCGATGGCGTGTTCGGCTAGATCGGCTATGTTCAGGGCCACGGACCCAAATTAGAACGTGTTACATTTCCAATCAAGTCTGTGGCAAAGATGCTGGAAGGCAGATATCCGTGAGTGAGCCCAAAAAAGACGCCGATGCCCTCATTGAGCAGCGCGGACACACCCTCATCGTCACGCTGAACCGGCCCGAGGCGCGCAACGCGCTGTCCACCGAGATGCTCTCGATCATGGTGGACGCCTGGAACCGGGTGGACGAGGATCCGGAGATCCGCACCTGCATCCTGACCGGCGCGGGGGGGTACTTCTGCGCCGGCATGGACCTCAAGAACGCGACCAAGGCCCCGCCCGGGGATTCGTTCAAGAGCGGCGCGTTCGACCCCACGAAGATCGAGGGTCTGCTGAAGGGCCGCAGGCTCACCAAGCCGCTCATCGCGGCGGTCGAAGGCCCGGCGATCGCGGGCGGCACCGAGATCCTGCAGGGCACCGATATCCGCGTCGCGGGCGAAAGCGCGAAATTCGGCATCTCCGAAGCCAAGTGGAGTCTGTACCCGATGGGTGGCTCGGCAGTGCGGCTGCCGCGGCAGATCCCCTACACCATCGCCTGCGACCTGCTGCTGACCGGACGCCACATCACCGCCGCCGAGGCCCTGTCCTACGGACTCATCGGCTACGTGGTACCCGACGGCACGGCGCTGGAGAAGGCACTTGAGATCGCCGACGTCATCAACAACAACGGGCCGCTCGCGGTGCAGGCGATCCTCAAGACCATCCGCGAGTCGGAGGGCATGCACGAACTCGACGCGTTCAAGCCCGACACCGCCAACGGCATCCCGGTGTTCCTGTCCGAGGACGCCAAGGAAGGCCCGCTGGCGTTCAAGGAGAAACGCGCCCCCCAGTTCAAGATGCGCTAGCCGCCGCTCGTCGTCGCGGCTGTGGCGGCGAGGACCTTCTGTGCGGCGAACCCGGCGGCCTGGGCGGTCATCCCATTGGCCGCATACGCCTGGTGCGCGGCGCTGTCGCCGCCGGTCGGCGAGCAGATCGGGTCCTCGGGAACACACTGGTCGATGGTCTTGGGCGCATAGAGCCCACCGACGGAGATCGGCGGGGCGTCGCGGTCGATGCCGTTCAAGAAGCCGTTCGACGGCTTTCCGAACAGCGCCACGGCGGCGAGGTGATCGGCGATCTCAGACGGCATGAGTCCGGTGATCCCGGCCGGCGGGACGTAGCCGTCCGGCATCTTGTCGATGGTGACGTAGCCGACCACCGCCGCGCCTTGGGAGTAACCGCCGAGCACCAGCTGGGTGCTCGGGCATCTCGAGGCCATGTCACGGACCCGATTGCTGGCGTCGATGACACCGTCGGCGGCCGTCGAGAAGTTCAGCGAGGCAGGGTAATTCACCGGGTAGACGTCGACGGACTTGCCGCCCAGCTGAGGCTGGGCTCGCAGCTCGTCGGTGAAGGCCCGCCCGATGCCCCCGACACCCGGCGGCTCGAACGTGCCGCGCGCGAAGACGACCTCCACATCGGGGCACCCGTCGGCCGCCGATGCTGTCGGGGTGCCCGCCGGTGCCGCGATCGGCGCGGTGACGGCGAGCATCGCGGCCACAAACAGCCGGCGGACCGATTGGGCCAAGTCGGATTCGATGACAGTCATGGCGCCCCAGTTCGTGCTGATGTTGCCCCGCGCCGGTCGGCCGCACCGCCACCTACGAGGTGCGTTCGTGATTCCCGAAACCGGGACAGCCCAAACCAGGGCCTACGCCCAAACTGTCACCAACATGCGAAAGTCCGAATAGCCGGCGACAACTCCAGCCTCGGGTGAGCGAGGGTCAGGTACGACTGGTGGCGATAGCTCGACGTCAGGCCAGCACTGGGGCGCTAGGAGTGAAGACCACCGGCATCGCTTCCAAGCCGCTGACGAAGTTTGCCGGTCGCAGTGGCAGGGCATTCTCGTCGGCCAGCCGCAGATCCGGCAGCCGCTCGAGAATCTTGCGCACCATGGTGCTCAACTCCAGCCGCGCCAGCTGGTTACCGAGGCAGAAGTGAGTTCCAAAGCCGAAAGCCAAGTGACTGTTCGGGTTCCGGTCGATACGGAAGTTGTCGGGGTCGCCGAACACCGACTCGTCGAAGTTGGCCGCCTCGAACATCAGCAGCATCTTTTCACCCTGACGTAGCTGCGTGCCATGGAACTCAACGTCACGCATAGCCGTTCGGGCCATATTCTTGACCGGCGAGGTCCAGCGCAGCATCTCCTCGATCGCGCCGGGGATCAGGGCCGGGTCGGCCACCAGGGCCTGCCATTGATCCTTGTGGCGCACAAGCTGTTCGGCGCCCCCCGACAACGTGTGCCGGGTGGTCTCGTCCCCGCCGATCAGAATCAGCAGGGTCTCCATGATGATCTCCTGATCATCCATCCGCTGGCCTTCGACCTCGGAGTTGACCAGGATCGAGAACAAGTCGTCGGTCGGTTCGGCCCGACGCTTGGCGATGGTTTCAGTGGCGTACGCGGAATACCCGGCGAATGCGTCCATGACGGCCTGCAGCGTCTCGGCATCGGCCGCCGAGTTCAACCCGCACACCAGATCGTCGGACCACTTCAACAGCGTTGAGCGTTCTTCGGGCAGCACCCCGAGCATGTCACCGATGACGGCCATGGGCAGCGGAGCGGCGATGTCGCGGACGAAGTCGCACTCCCCTCGCTCGCAAACCGCATCGATGAGCGTGTCACACAGCGTGTCGATGCCGGCGACCTTGTCCATCACCCGTTTGCGGGTGAAGCCGGCGTTGACGAGCTTGCGGCGCAGCAGGTGTCCCGGATCGTCCATATCGATCATGTACGGCATGCCCGGGTTGTCGGGACGGATTCCACCGGTGTTGGAGAACGTTTCCGGGTCGCGCTCGGCGTCGATGACCGCCTGATACGTTGTGGCGGCCGCCAACCCGTTGCGGTCGCGAAACACCGGCTCGTTGGCCCGCATCCAGCGGTACGCCTCGCGTGCGGAACCGTCGGCGTAGAAATTCCCGTCGGTCAGATCAACATTCGGCTTGGCCGGAGCCAGGGTGCCCGTCATCTATTTCCCTCCATACTTCTGTTCACGCGGGGTGTCAAAGCGGATTACAGTGGCCGCATGTCTGATTCGCAGCACACCATTGCCGGCACGGTGCTCACCATGCCGGTGCGGATTCGCAAGGCGGATGTCCACACGGCGATGTTCTCGGTTCCCGCCGACGCCGCGCAGCGACTCATCGACTACAGCGGATTGCAGGTCTGCCAGTTCCGGCCGGGCCGCGCGGTGGTGAACTTGATGCTGGCCCGCTACATCGACGGCGACCTCGGCAAATACCACGAGTTCGGCACGTGCGTGATGGTCAATCCCCCCGGCTCGAACGCCCGGGGTCTGCGGGCCCTCGGCGACGCGGCGGCGTTCATCCACCATCTGCCCGTCGACCAGTCCTTCACGCTGGAGGCCGGTCGCACGATCTGGGGCTTCCCCAAGATCATGGCCGAGTTCAAGGTTCGCGAGACGAACCCGTTCGCCTTCGATGTCAGCGAGGGCGGCTCGCTGATCGCCGGGATGGAATTCCGCCGCGGTGTACCGCTGCCGTCGCTGCGGCCGCGCAGCCAGGTGCTCAAGACCTACACGTTCGCCGAGGGCACCACTCGCGAGGTGCCCTGGGAGATGATCAACTCCGGTCTGCGTTTTCGCCCTGGCGGCGCCACCCTGCGCCTGGGCGATCACCCGTACGCCAAGGAACTGGCCAGCCTCGGGCTGCCGAAGCGCGCAATGGTGTCGGGCTCGGTCGCCAATGTCGAGATGACCTTCGGCGACGCCCACATCCTGCGCTGAGCGCCCGAACGTCATCCGGTCAATCTAAAGCGCAGGCTAGACAACTCGCAAGAAGTGTCTACAAAAGGTCGGCGGCTTCGCGGATCTGCTCGGGGCTCCGAGCACCGATGACCATCATGGTGACCCCGGCGGCTTCCCAGGCCACGATCTGTTTGCGCACATAGTCGATGTCGCCGACGATCGCGGAGTCGTCGACGAGTTCATCGGGGACGGCTTTGGCTGCGTCGTCTTTGCGGTCGCTGCGGAAAAGCCGGGTGACCTCGTCGACGACCTCGGAGTAGCCCATCCGCCGGTAGACGTCGGCATGGAAGTTGGTGTCCTCGGCACCCATTCCGCCCATGTAGAGCGCCAGGTGCGGCTTGATCAGGTCCATGATCGAGGCCCGGTCGTCGGTGATCACGACCTGCGCGGTCGCGCAGATCTCGAAGTCCTCCCGGGACCGGCGCGCTCCCGGACGGGCGAAGCCTTCGTCGAGCCATTCGTTGTACATCGGCGCCAGCCGCGGGGAGTAGAAGATCGGCAGCCAGCCATCGCAGATCTCGGCGGCCAGCGCGACGTTCTTGGGGCCTTCGGCGCCGAGCATGATCGGGATGTCGGCGCGCAGCGGATGCACGATCGGCTTGAGCGGCTTGCCCAGGCCGGTGGTGCCCTCACCGGCCAGCGGCAACGGGTAGTGCGGCCCGGCGCTGGTGACGGGGGCCTGTCGGGCCCAGACCTGACGGATGATGTCGATGTACTCGCGGGTGCGGGCCAACGGCTTGGGGAATTTCTGCCCATACCAACCCTCGACCACCTGGGGTCCGGACACGCCCAGACCCAGGATGTGCCGGCCCCCGGAGAGGTGATCCAGGGTCAGTGACGCCATCGCACATGCGGTCGGGGTACGGGCCGACAGCTGGACCACCGAAGTGCCCAGCCGCATGCGGGTGGTTTCACGGCCCCACCAGGCCAGCGGCGTGAACGCATCCGAGCCCCACGCCTCGGCGGTGAACACCGTGTCGAAGCCGGCTTCCTCGGCCGTCGCCACCAATTCCGCATGGTTGGTCGGAGGTTGTGCGCTCCAGTATCCGAGTTGCAGACCCAGCTTCATCGGTGCCGCCTTTCTGTCCGGGACACGATCCTTGCCACGATTCTTAGAACCTGTTCTACTCGATGCTGTGACCACCAGCCAAAGCAGCCCGGTGCAGATCGACACGCATCAGAAGCCCCTTTCGGCACCGCTGAACCTGTCATTCGACTACACCCGTTCAGTCGGACCACTCCTCGGCCAGTTCTTCACCGCCCTGCGCGGGCGACGCATCCTCGGCGTCCGCGGCTCGGACGGTCGAGTGCTCGTGCCGCCCGCTGAGTATGACCCGGTGACCTACGCACCGCTCACAGAGGTGGTCCCGGTCGCCAGCGTCGGCACAGTGCTGTCGTGGACGTGGCAGTCCGAGCCGCTCGAAGGACAGCCGCTCGACAAACCGTTCGCGTGGGCGCTGATCAAACTCGACGGCGCGGACACGGGTCTGCTGCACGCAGTCGCCGCGGACTCCTCCGACGCGATCGGCACCGGCGCGCGCGTTCATGCGCACTGGGTCGACGAACCGGTGGGCGCCATCACCGATATCGCCTATTTCGTGCTCGGTGACACTGAGGAATCGGTAGAACCGTCCTCTGCACCCGACGGCCGCGAACCGGTGACCATTCAGGTGTCGCCGAGCAGCATCGAGATCCAGCACACCGCATCGCTTCCGGAGAGCGCCTTCCTGCGCGGGCTGGAAGACGGCAAGCTGCTCGGCGCCCGTACCGGGGCCGACGGCAAGGTGTATTTCCCGCCCAAGGAAGCCGATCCGGCCACTGGCCTCGAGCTGGACAACTTCGTCGAGTTGCCCGACAAGGGCACCGTGACGACGTTCGCCATCATCAACATCCCCTTCGCGGGGCAGCGCATCAAGCCGCCGTACGTCGCGGCCTACGTGTTGCTCGACGGCGCCGACATCCCGTTCCTGCATCTGATCCAGGAGATCGACATCGCCGACGTGCGGATGGGCATGCGGGTGCAGGCGGTGTGGAAGCCCCGCGATGAATGGGGTCTCGGCATCGACAACATCGAGTACTTCAAACCGACCGGCGAACCCGACGCCGATTACGACACCTACAAGCACCACCTCTAAAGGGACTCGCCACATGACATTTCGCGATGTAGCGGTCGTCGGCTTCGCCCATGCCCCGCATGTCCGACGCACCGACGGCACCACCAACGGCGTCGAAATGCTGATGCCGTGCTTCCATCGGCTCTACGACGAACTCGGTCTGAAGCAGACCGACATCGGCTTCTGGTGCTCCGGATCGTCGGACTACCTTGCCGGGCGCGCCTTTTCGTTCATCTCGGCAATCGACTCAATCGGGGCGGTACCACCGATCAACGAGTCGCACGTCGAGATGGACGGGGCGTGGGCCCTCTACGAGGCCTACATCAAGATCCTCACCGGGGAGGTCGACACCGCCCTGGTGTACGGCTTCGGCAAGCCCTCGGCGGGCAACCTACGTCGGGTTCTCGCGTTGCAGACCGATCCGTACACGGTCGCGCCGCTGTGGCCCGACTCGGTGTCGATCGCCGGCCTGCAAGCGCGGTTCGGCCTGGACTCGGGCAAATGGACCGAGGAGCAGATGGCCCAGGTCGCGCTGGACTCCTTCGCGGCCGCCCAGCGCGTCGACTCCGAGAAACCCGCCAAGAGCATCGATGAACTGCTATCGCGCCCCTACTTCGCGGATCCGTTACGGCGCCACGATATTGCGCCGATCACCGACGGCGCGTCGGCGATCGTCCTTGCGGCCGGCGACAAAGCCCGCGAGCTGCGTGAGAATCCGGCGTGGATCACCGGTTTCGAGCACCGCATCGAGACTCCGGTGCTCGGCGCGCGTGATCTGACCACGTCGCCCTCGACGGAGACTTCGGCCAGGGCTGCCACCGGCGGGGACGCCGGCTCGATCGAGGTCGCCGAAATCTATGCCCCATTCAGCCACCAGCAGCTGATCCTGGCCGAAGCGATCGGCCTGCCGGCATCTACCAAGATCAACCCGTCGGGCGGCGCGCTGGCGGCCAACCCGATGTTCTCCGCCGGCCTGGAGCGGATCGGCTTCGCCGCCCAGCACATTTTCAACGGCTCGGCCGGGCGTGTGCTGGCGCACGCGACCAGCGGCCCTGCGCTGCAACAGAATATCGTCGCGGTCCTGGAGGGGAAGTAGTCATGGCTAAGAGACTGGCCGCAGTCCTCGGCACGGGGCAGACGAAATACGTCGCCAAACGCAAGGACGTCTCGATGAACGGCCTGGTGCGCGAGGCGATCGACCGCGCGCTGGCGGACTCGGGGTCGACCTTCGACGACATCGACGCCGTCGTCGTCGGCAAGGCACCCGACTTCTTCGAGGGCGTGATGATGCCCGAGCTGTTCATGGCCGACGCTGTCGGCGCGACCGGCAAGCCGTTGATCCGCGTGCACACCGCGGGCTCGGTCGGTGGGTCAACCGCGATCGTCGCCGCGAGCATGGTGCAGTCCGGCAAGTACAAGCGCGTCCTGACCATGGCGTGGGAGAAGCAGTCCGAGTCGAACGCCATGTGGGCGTTGAGCATTCCGGTGCCCTTCACCAAGCCGGTGGGTGCGGGTGCGGGCGGATACTTCGCCCCACACGTGCGTGCCTACATCCGCCGCTCCGGCGCACCCCTCAACATCGGCGCGATCGTGGCCGTCAAGGACCGGCACAACGGCGCCAAGAACCCCCTGGCGCACCTGCACCAGCCCGACATCACCGTGGAGAAGGTGATGCAGTCACCGATGCTGTGGGACCCCATCCGCTACGACGAGACGTGCCCGTCCTCGGATGGCGCGGCAGCCATGGTGATCGGCGACGAGGAAGCCGCCGACGCGCGCGTGGCCGAAGGACATCCCGTCGCCTGGATCCACGCGACCGCGCTGCGCACCGAGCCGCTGGCGTACGCCGGACGCGACCAGGTCAATCCGCAAGCCAGCCGGGATGCGGCCGCCGCATTGTGGAAGGCCGCCGGCATCACGAGCCCGATCGACGAGATCGACGTGGCCGAGGTGTACGTGCCGTTCTCCTGGTACGAGCCGATGTGGCTGGAAAGCCTCGGCTTCGCACCCGAGGGTGAGGGGTGGAAGCTCACCGAGGCCGGCGAGACGGCGATCGGCGGACGGATCCCGTTCAACCCCTCCGGCGGCGTACTCAGCTCGAATCCGATTGGAGCATCCGGCATGATCCGGTTCGCCGAATCGGCGATTCAGGTCATGGGCAAGGCCGGCGGCCACCAGGTCGAAGGCGCGCGCAAGGCGCTGGGCCACGCCTACGGCGGCGGCGCCCAGTACTTCTCGATGTGGGTGGTCAGCTCGGACAAGCCAGCCGCGAAGTGATGCGCCCGACGAGCGCTCGCGCGAGGAGCCGACGATGATGCAGTACACGGTCAGCATCGCATTCAGCCCACTTGACCAGCTCACCGAAATTGCCAAGACGGCAGAGGAACTGGGCTTCGACAACATCGCGCTGCCGGACTCGATCTTCTATTTCGAGGAACAGTCCGTCGACTATCCCTACACCGCCGACGGCAAGCGGATGTTCGACGAGAACTCGCCCTGGGTCGATCCGCTGATCCTCGCGGGTGCACTGGGTGCGGTGACGTCGAAGGTGCGCTTCTACACCAACGTGATGAAGCTCGGTTCGCGCAATCCGCTGCTGCTGGCCCGTCAGGTCGGGTCGGTGGCCAACCTGACCAATAACCGGTTCGGCTTCGGTGTCGGGATCGGCTGGGCTCCTGAGGAATTCGAGTGGTGTGGGGTGCCCTACGCGAAGCGGGGCAAACGCGTCGACGAGATGATCGACGTCATCAAGCTGGTGCTGGCCGGCGGAATGGTCGAGTTCCACGGCGAGTTCTACGATTTCGACCGGCTGCAGATGAGTCCCGCACCGTCGAAGCCGGTGCCGTTCTACGTCGGTGGGCACACCAACGTAGCGCTCAAGCGTGCGGCGCGCGTCGGCGACGGTTGGACCAGCGCGATGATGACCTGCCACCAGCTGGCCGAGACCATCGGCGAACTCAAGAAACTCCTCGCCGAAAACGGCCGCGCGGACGACCCCTTCGAGTACCAGGCCGTCTGCATCGACAAGTTCGGCGTCGACGGCCATCGCGACCTGGTCGAGGCGGGAGTCACCGACTACATCGGCATCCCGTGGGTGTTCGAGGGGCTCGGCTTCGATGCACCGCTGGACAAGAAACTCGACTCGATGAAGCGGTTCGCCGACACCTATATCCATTCGGGCTGGCAGGACTGATGGTGGGAGTGAGTGAGGATTGCAGCGAGGAACGCGCGAGGACCGGAGCGAGCGAGGTAGAGGACTGATGAGCACCGCGGCGCACGAGGCGGGACGGCGCTCTCGCGAAGCGGCGATGGCTCGCGACAAAGAGGCCTGGCTGGCGGTGTTCGCCGACGATGCGATCGTGGAGGACCCCATCGGCCCATCGCATTTCGACCCCGACGGCAAGGGCCACCGTGGGAAGGACGCGATCGCGAAGTTCTACGACATGGCGATCGCGCCGAGCAAGCTCACCTTCCACTTCGAGAAGACCTACCAGTGCGGCGACGAGGAAGCCAACGTCGGCCACATCGTGATCGAGTCCAGCGGCTACCGGGTGGTGGCCGAGGGCGTGTTCACCTACCGGGTCAACGCCGAGGGCAAGATCGTGGCGCTGCGCGCGTACTGGGAACTCGACAAGGCCGCCGCCAGCGCAGAGAAGATCTGAAACCAAGATCTCGCGCCGAGATCGGCGTTAGCGTGTGCGCTCCTTGCACTTTCCCGCGCCGGCGTCGATCTCGATGCGAATACGGTGTGCACTGCGGTGAGCGCACGCCCCCAGTAGAGCTGTCTTGCTCCTCCTCCGCCTCGTCCCTCGGCGGCATCGTCGACTCGACGCCCTAGATCTCCTCGAACCCCGCCAGGTAACGCTGGGCGAGATCCTGGTACGCCTTGGGATTGAGGTTCACCCACACCTGGGCACCAGTTCCGGCGATCGGACCCCTGACCTTGGCGGGCGATCCGGTGACCAGCACCTCGGCCGGGATATGGGTGCCACCGACGACCAGCGAGTGCGCGGCGATCATGCTGCGGGCGCCGATCACCGCGCCGTCGAGCACCGTGCAATGGTTGGCGATCAGCGCCTCCGCACCGACGTGAACGCCGTGAATGGTGCACATATGCGCGATGGTGGCCCCGGGCCCGACGTCGACCGGGATGCCCGGCGGGGCGTGCAGCACCGACCCGTCCTGCACGTTGGCGCCCTCTCGGATCACGATCGGCGCATAGTCCCCCCGCAGTACCGCGTTGAACCACACCGATGCGCCGGCCTGGACGGTGACGTCCCCGATGAGCACGGCAGTCGGTGCCACGAACGCGGTGGGATCCACCCGGGGCGAACGACCCTCGAACGAATACATCGGCATCGTTCACATATACCGCACGTCAGGTGGGTAATCCGCAGGTAGTGCTGCTGAAGATTGCGCGATCCGACGTCAAAACTGTAACGTGTTCTAGTTAGAGGCCACAAATGGAAGGGCGCGAGGTGACTAGCGGTATTCGCGAGATCGACACCGGAACCCTGCCGGACCGGTATGCCAGGGGCTGGCACTGCCTGGGACCGGTCAACGACTATCTGAACGGCAAGCCGCACCCGATCAACGCGTTCGGGACGAAACTGGTGGCTTTCGCCGATTCCCACGGTGACGTGCACGTCCTGGACGCCTACTGCCGCCACCTGGGCGGGGACCTGTCCCAGGGCACCGTCAAGGATGACGCGCTGGCCTGCCCGTTCCATGATTGGCGCTGGGGCGGCGACGGCCGCTGCCGCTTGGTGCCCTACGCCAAGCGCACCCCGCGGCTGGCCCGCACCCGCTCCTGGGAGACCGACGTGCGAAGCGGACTCCTGTTCGTCTGGCACGACCACGAGGGCAATCCCCCGCAGCCCGAGGTGCGCATTCCGGAGATCCCGGAGTACGCCGGCGGTGAGTGGACCGAGTGGAAGTGGAACTCGATGCTGATCGAGGGCTCCAACTGCCGCGAAATCGTCGACAACGTGACCGACATGGCGCACTTCTTCTACATCCACTTCGGCCTGCCGACGTACTTCAAGAACGTCTTCGAGGGCCATATCGCCTCCCAGTACCTGCACAACGTCGGCCGCCCCGATGTGGTGCTGGGCGGTTCGGCCTACACCGAGTCTCATCTGGATTCGGAGGCGTCGTACTTCGGGCCGTCGTTCATGATCAACTGGCTGCACAACAACTATGGCGGCTACAAGGCCGAGTCGATCCTGATCAACTGCCATTACCCGGTGACTCAGGACTCGTTCATGCTGCAGTGGGGCGTGATCGTCGAGAAGCCCAAGGGCATGGACGAGTCGATGAGCGAGAAGCTCTCGGACGCGATGGTCGCCGGCGTCAGCAAGGGCTTCCTCCAAGACGTCGAGATCTGGAAGCACAAGACCCGCATCGACAACCCGCTGCTCGTCGAGGAAGACGGGGCGGTGTACCAGATGCGTCGGTGGTATCAGCAGTTCTACGTCGACGTGGCCGATGTGACCGCCGACATGACCGACCGCTTCGAGCTCGAGGTCGACACCGCACCGGCCAACGAGAAGTGGCAGGTGGAGGTTCAGGAGAACCTCAAGAAGCAGGCTGATTCTGAAGGACAGCCGACCCAGGTGTGAACATGAGCCCCGAGGAACTCCCCGACGTCGATGATCTGGCGCGGTCCATGCTCCAGCTGCTCGGCGTGCACGAGCACGCCGAATCGCACGATCACGACGACGACGGCGCGCCCGGATCATGGTCCAAGGCACCTGATTTCGCCTCTGACCCGCAGCGCGCAGCCGCGATGCACGAGGCCACCCGGCAGGATCGCGAGCGCTACCTGTCTGCCGGTCTCGCCGACGTCGACTGCAGGTACTGCCACGTCTCGGTGAAGGTCAAGAAGCTCGGCGCCGCGCACACCGCGGTGCAGTGGAGCAGCGAAGCCCAGCAGCGCTGCGCCTACTTCGCCGAGATCCGCGAGTCGGGCGGCTCCAGTGCCCGCACCCGGTCCTGCCCGAGGCTGTCGGACAGCATCAGGCACGCGGTGGCAGAAGGGTGTCTGGAGGAGTACTCCAGCGCCCCCGCCCCCGGCGACGGCTAGAGTCTCTCCGCCCAAACCGACGTTAGGCTGCGAAAGTGCGAGTAGATCACGACATTTCGTCGATCTCGGCGCGGCTCACAGCCCTTTGAAGCGCTCCTTCACCTGCTCCTCGGTCAGACCATAATCGGCCAGCGAGTAGGTGTGCTTGGGCGCCCGCGGCCCCTGCTTGCTCTCCTCGTCGGTGCGCCGGACCGCCGCTCGCGCCGAATCCGTCATCTCAATGCCGAAGTGCGAGTAGATGTTCTCCACAGTGCGGATCGGCTCGCGGATGAGCTCGAAGTAGTCCAAGTCGTAGAACTGCGCCGGATTCTGCTTGGCGCGTACGGCGTTGAACTGCTCCAGCCCACGCGACCACGTCTCCAGCGAATCGGCCCCGATGACGTCTCCGGTGAACGTGTTCGACCAGCCCGCAGTGGTGTGCTGCGCCAGCGAGCACATGGATGCCATGATCGTTTCGGCTGGCCGGTGACACTGCACGATCAGAGCGTCGGGGTAGACGGCGAAAACCGCGTCCAGCGCAAACAAGTGACTGGGATTCTTGAGCACCCAACGCTTTTCGGGGTCATTGAGCCCGATCAGCTGCAGGTTCTTGCGATGCCGTTGGTAGGATTTGGTCCAGTCTTGCCGAGAAAGCCACTGCGAGTAGGTCGGCACGTGCGCGAGCGTCTCGTAGGACACCGAGTGCAGCGACTGCCGCAGCAGCTGCCAGCACTCCTCCACCTCGTCGGCGGTCATGTAGTGCAGTCCGGTGTAGTCCGGATTCTCCTCGTGGGCCTTGCTGAACTGAGCGTCGATCTGCTGGAAGACCGGGTTGTCCTTCCAGCTCTCGCGCGGCGGTCGCGGCTGCGGGAATTCGGCCAGCCACAGTTCCAGCCCTTGGTGCGACGGGTCGGCGGTGAGCAGTCGGTGAATCGCGGTGGTGCCGGTACGCGGCAGGCCCGTAACGAAGATAGGTCGCTCGATCGGCAGGTCGAGGTGTTCGGGGTACTGCTTGAAGGCAGCCTCCGAAACAAGCCTGGCCACCAACGCATTTCGCACGAAGAACCGGTGCATCTTGCTGCCGAGTTCGGTGAGATCGGCGTCCTCGCGGAACGATGTGAGCAGGACATCGAGGGCTTCTAGATAGTTGTCGTCGTTGACGCCGAAATCGTCCATCCCGGTGGCCTTGACGGCCGAAGCGAGCAGGCTCTCGACGCTGAGAAAGTCCGAACTCATCAGTTGTGATACTCCCCGCAGTTCACGTCCAGCGTCTGGCCGGTGATGCCGCTGGACAGATCGCTGGCCATGAACAGGATCGCCGAGGCCACCTCGTCTTCAGTGGGCAACCGCTTCAGATCGCTGTTGACCGCGGCCGCGTTGTAGATCTCGTCGACCGTCGTCCCGTACTTGCCGGCCTGGTGCTCGAAATAGCCCTGTAGAGTGCCGCCCCAAATATAGCCGGGCAGAACCGAGTTCACCCGGATTCCTTGCCCTCCGAGCTCACTTGCCAGCGACTGCGACATGGCCAGCAGCGCCGCCTTGGCCATCTTGTAGGCGCCCTGCTTGGGATCGGAATGCCGCAACACCATCGAGTTGACATTGACGACCGAACCCTTGGCCTCTGTCAGTACCGGCGTGAATCCCTGGATCAACCGCAACGCGCCGAGCACGGTGAGCTCGATGGTCTCCCGGATGTGGTCGAAGCTGGTCTTGGCGAATGGCTTCATCGACGGCACCTTGAACGCGTTGTTGATCAGAACGTCGACCTTGCCATAGGCAGCCAATGTCTCCTTGACCAGATTTTCGACCTGCGCCTCGTCGGTGATGTCGGTGCCCACCGCCAGCGCGCGCCGGCCAAGGTCGGTGACCTGCTTGGCCACATCGTCCAGACGCCCGACCGTCCGCGCCGCCAGCACCAGGTCGGCACCCTCCTCGGCACATCGGCGCGCCAGCGTGGTTCCCAACGCCGGACCGACGCCACTGATCACGACGACCTTGTTCTCGAGCAGACCGGCCATGTGCTATCCCACCATCCTGTTGCCAATTAGTTTCTGACGCAGCGCGATTCGCTCCCGCCAGTCGTCCTCAGAGATCTTGTTCTGCTCGAAGTACGGCAGCTTGCCCGCCACCGCGTCGAGGTTGACGAGCTCCAGGGCGGGGCCGTCGGCCTCGGTCAGTTCCCGGGATACCCGCTGCCAACGGAACTGCAGGTATCCCTTGCGGTGCCCGAGCGTCTCGACCCAGTTCGCCACCCCGGGGTTCTGCTCGGCGACGACGATACGGATCTTCCCGTCCGGATCGGCCTGCGCCTGGGTGCCGTTCAGCGAGGTCTGGTGGTTGATGTAGTCCAGGGAGATGTACCAGAGGCTGCCGAGCTGGAACCCGAGATACGGAGCGTCGGTGACCGGCAACGTGATGACAAGAGCCTGATCGGGCGCGAGGTCGTAATGCCCCACCGAGGAATACTGAGTCGCCAGACCACCCGGTGTCAGCCGGGGTGCGGTCAGCGTGTTGACCGGCAGGTTGTCGTAGAACCACCTCGGGAACTGCAGCCAGGTCTTGACTCGCTGCACCAACTGTTTGCCCGCTGTCGCCCAGCGCTTTTCGATGAGCTCCTTGGTCAGTGGCGGCGGCGCGGTGCCGACAGTATCGGTCCGGGCGATCGCGAAGCTGCCGCGCTGGGCGGACCAGTCGTTATAGACCTCGCGAATGACCAACTGCGCGTTGGTATCCGGGGTGAAGCGCCATTCAAAGGTACCGTCTGCGGCGATGTCCAGCCTACGGTCGTCGAACGCCGTTTCGCTGTCCGGAACGACCTCGTCGGTGTACTCGCCACCGAGCAGCTGGAAACTCACGTCGGTCGTGGTTCCGCGCTTGCCGGTGACAACGTACTCGTGGCCGGCCACCACCCTGGTGCCGAAGTACATGGTGTCCGGGTTGTCCAGCCCCATCTTCGTGAATGGTCCGGTGCCCGAGTGCAGGAACGGATGGTCACGGTCGTAGTCGAAGGCGACGTGTGTGCAGGCCGCGACGCAGCCCGCCAGATACTGCAGCCCCTCCAGCAGGTCGGCCTCGGTCTCGATGAAGTGAGCTTCGGAGACCAGTCGTTCGGACTCGGCAATGGCGTCCAGTAGTGGCTGGGTATACATCGACTGCCTCACGTTTCAATATTGGACCGTACCGGTACGTTTCTCGGACTGAGATTAGAACGCGTTCTAGTCTCAGTCAACCGAGTTAGTGGTCCATATCTGGACCACTGGGGTAGGATTCTGCAATGCCGGACGGTTCCACTTCTGGTCGATCATCTCCCCCCACGCAGCGCGTAGTGGCGATTCTGGATTTTCTCGCCAAGCACCCGCAGGATCGTTTCGGGCTTTCGGAGCTCTCCCGCCGACTGGGCCTGGCCAAGCCGACCTGCCTGGGCATCGTCACGACCCTGACCGACTCGGGTTACCTGGTACGCGACGCCGCCGACAAGACCTATCGACTCGGACCGAGCCTGATCACCCTGGGCCACCTGGCGCAGGAATCGCTGCGGGTCAATCCGGCGGCGCGCGCCGAACTCACCCGTCTGTCGAAGGCCTTGGACACCACCGCGGCGCTGTCCGCTGTTGTCGACGACCGGATCACCCTGTTGGAACTGGTCGGCCCGCCCGGCTCCGACGTCGGGGTCCGCGTCGGGCAGAGCTACCCGTTCGCCCCGCCGGTCGGTCTGATGTTCGTGCTGTGGGACGACGAGGCACTGCGCAGCTGGCTGGAGAGGTCCCCGACCATTCCGCTGCGCACCGAGACGCAGCGGTTGGACCGCGTCATCGCCGAATGCCGGGCGGCCGGCTACCTCGTCGAGCGGCTCACCCCCGCCGGCCGGCGGCTCTACTCACTGATGGCGGGCATGTCGAGCACCCTGCCGGACGAACTGCGCGCGCTGCTGGGCGAGTTGATCTCCGACATCGGCGAACGGGTCTACCTGCGCAGCGAGGCCGAGGGGGCCCGCCAGCGCCACGACGTCAGCGTCATCTCCGCCCCGGTCTACGACCACCACCACCGGCAGGCGATGGTGGCGTCGCTTCAGATCGGACGGGCACTTACCGACTCCGAGATCGCCAAGCACGCGCGTAGCTTGATCGCTACCGCCGACACGCTGACCGCGCAGCTAGGCGGCACCAAACCGCAGTGGTGACTACAGCTCGCCGATGACGACTGGTGGCGACGCCTCAACTTCGGTGCGCCCCAATCAGCGCCATTGCAGTAGGAGGTTCTTGTCAAGGAGACAGGTGAATAGCCGCCCCGGTTGTGGTACCGGGGCGGACTTCTCTTGGTCGATGTCGGTCCGGTTGCGACGTTCGTTGTTCAACGACGGTGGGGACCGAGCCTGCGGCGTTCCCTGGTGGCCCAGCGTCGCACTCGGTCAGGCGCCAGCGGTCCGCCGTGCCCGACGTAGACCGCGACGGGGTCGTGGGCCAGGGCCGCTTCGAGGCTGGCGAGGTTCAGAAGGCGATCATGATGAAACGGCGGGTTGGCCGGTCGCCTGGTGATCGTGCCCAGGAAGGAGCCTGCGATCATGTCCGCGGCGATCAGCTCGCCCCCAGCGGTCAGGACCGATAGCGAACCCGGGGTGTGGCCCGGCGTGACCAGAATCTGCGCGGCGACACCAAAGCTGCGCAACGACATTGGGCCGTCCAGGATGATGTCGGGCGTAAACGGTTGGGTGGATTCGTGGATGGGCGGCAGCTTGGCGAATAGCCGCCCGAACAATCCCGTCGGTCGGAGCGTGTCCGCGAGGCTGCGGCCGGAGACATACGCGCGCACATCGTCACGGTGCGCCAGGATCGGGGCGTCGAGTTCCTGGCGGAGGTACGCCGCGGAACCGAAATGATCGATGTGTCCATGGGTGACGACGATGGCCGAGACCTCGGCCGGTCCCAGGCCGTAATCGGCCAGTGCGGCCATGATTTTCGGTCCGGAGCCGGGGACGCCGGCGTCGACCAGTACCGCCCGGTCGCCGGTCAGGACGAAGGCGTTGACGTTGCCGCGCCCCAGCACAGAAATGGTCTGCACCGCAGTGGTGCTCATGGGCGGTGACCGCCTGGTTCGATCTGGGCTTGGGGTTGATCGTTCCACCCCGCATGGTCCACGAGATCGAACCAGGTCAGGGTTGTCGCTGGGGCATGGTGCAGGTGGTACAGGTGGTGCGGGAAGGTCAGCGGCGGACCCTTCATCGGATTGACCTCGACCTGTCGGGCGATGACCGCGGCCAGCGCGTAGCCGAGGTCGTGGCGGGGCCAGGAGGCGTGGACCCGATCGGCGAATCCCGGCCGCAGAAGATCGCGTTGATGTCCGATGACGTCTGCCGAGATGCCCATCTGGGATATCGCTGGGATGGGACCGAATCGGTGGGCCAGACCGACGCTGGTGTGCAATGCGACCGCCTGCCACACGGTATCGACACGGGATTCGGCCACCCCGCGCGACCGCAAGAAGGCCGCGGCTGCGTCGGCGCCGTCGACCTCGAACCGCTGGTCGCCGTTGCCATGCTCGGTGGCACCTAGATCGTGCAGCATGCAGCTCAGGAACAGCAGTTCGTCGTCGTAATCGGCGCCTGGGGACAGCCGCTGCGCGCCGGCGAGGTGCCGGGCGAACAGGTAGCTGCGGACGCAATGGTGCGCAACGAATTCGGGTGACACGTCGTAGACGAAGTCCTTTGCTGCAGAACAGATGTCCGGGTCCGGCAAGGCGAGTTCATGATCCAGCAGGTGGGGCACGGTTGTTCCTTCGGTCGTGGTCTGACCTGACAGTGCCGGATCCGCTGGATCTGCACCAGTGGCTAGATGGACTAATACTGCTAAAATCTAGCCACATGATCATCGGGGTGTTGGCGATCGACGACGTGGTCGGCTACGAGCTGATGATTCCCGGGCAGATATTCGGGATGGCCAACATCGCCGCAGCCGAATCGACCGATGTCGATTGGGGCAGTGCCGGGCGGCGGACGTCGCCGTTCGAGGTCCGGCTCTGCGGTCGGCGCTCGTCGGTGAACACCGCCGCCGACTTCGGCATGGTGAACATCCGAACACCATTCGGATTGGATGGTCTCGATGATGCCGACCTGGTGATCGTTCCGGGTACCGGCAACTTCCTCGAAAGCCCGCAACCGCAGGTGCTTTCGACGCTCTCCGACATCGCCGGCAGGGGAGCGCGGGTGGCCTCCTTCTGCGTGGGCGCATTCACGCTGGCCGCGGCCGGCCTGCTCGACGGCCGCCGAGCCACCACGCACTGGCAGTTCGCGGGCGAGTTTGCACGCCGCTATCCCCGCGTGGACATCGACCCCCGGCTACTGTTCATCGACGAAGGCCCGGTCCTGACCTCAGCCGGAGTGTCGTCGGGAATCGACCTGTGCTTACACGTGATTCGTCAAAATTGCGGGCCCGAGTTGGCCAGACGTACCGCGCGCCGAGTGGTCGTATCGGCCTGGCGCGACGGTGGTCAGGCACAGTACATGGAGAATCCCGGCTCAGCCGACACCGAATATCCGCCGCTGCAACGCACTGTCGACTGGATGCGCGAGAACTCGCTGATGGCGCTGGACCTGCAGGCCATCGCCGACCACGCAGCCATCAGCGTGCGTTCCCTCAACCGCCAGTTCCGCGAACACTTCGGCACTACGCCGATGGGGATGCTCACCACCATCCGCGTTGACCGATCTCGGCGACTGCTCGAGACCACCACCCTGCCGATGGAACAGATCGCCACCCAAGCCGGATTCGGCTCGTATGCCTCATTGCGCTACCACTTCCTCCGGTCGGTCGGGATATCCCCCCAGAAGTATCGACAGACCTACGCCGTCACGCGCTGAACTGTCCGCTGCTTCGACCACAGAAGGCCAGAAGCGCCTCTCAGTTGCTGTCACGCAGGATCAGCACAGTGCGAATGCCCGCTTGAAATCCCGGCCATGCTCCTGCAACCGCGCCAACCTGACCTCGCGCAGACCGAAATCTCACGACGTTACACCGGGCGACCGAATCGGTGGCATTGAAAGAAGCGTCGCGCGTCCCTGCACCGGTGCTACCCGACGTCAACTGGTGGCCGCGAGCACCAGCGGCAGCACCGCGGGAGCGCCGGACGCCCTGACCACCCGTGCGGCCATCGTCAGCGTCCACCCGGTATCGGTGACATCGTCGACGAGCAGCAGCGGTCCACCCACCGCCGCAACGGCTGCCGGATCCAACGCCGACCAAGCCCCGTTGAGGGCGGCGACCCGATAGGCGGAGTTGGCCGCGCTGACAGGCCGGTGCCCCACCGCATACCGCAGCACGCCCAGGTCGGTCAACCTGCCCAGCCGGGCCAGTTTACGAGCCAGGGACGCGATCAGGATCGGATGCGTATCCGAGTCCAGCGCCAGCACCGCGGTCGGACGGGTCTGCCAACCCCAGGCGGCAAGCACCTTGACGGCCGCCTGCACCACATCCGCCGGCACCTCACCGTCCGGTTCGTCCAGCAAGCGTCGCAAGCGCGGCCCCCAGCCCAGGTCGGTCAGCCGACCGACCGCCCGGCCCGGCTCGGGGCCGTCGCCGATGCGACCGCTGAGGCTTACGCCCAACTTCCCCAGCCCCGACGGCCACTGCTTGCGCGGGGTGATCTCGATGCCGGACCGCATCAGGCGCTCCTGGACGAGCGCCACCGCATCATCGTTCACCGCGGCCCCGAAGCGAGCACCGGCGCAGTTGTCGCACCGACCGCATCGTTCGCCGTCGCTCAGATCGGGATCGTCGAGCTGCCTGCGCAGGAACGCCATTCGGCACTCGTTGGTGCTCTGATAGTCCAGCATCGCCTGCTGTTCTCGACGGCGAGCCTCGTCGAGCTGGCGGTAGCGGGCCTCGTCGTAATCCCACGGTTGGCCGGTGGCAAGCCAGCCGCCTTTGACCCGCCGCACCGCACCGTCGACGTCGAGCACCTTCAGCACCATCTCCAGCCGGGTCCGGCCCAGATCCACCAGCGGCTCCAAGGCGGGTGTCGACAGCGGACGGTCGGACTCAAGTTCACGAATCACGCTGCGCACCATGGACTCCGACGGAAACGCCACCGACGCGAAGTAGCGCCAGACATCCTGATCCTCACGACCGGGCAACAGCACCACCTCGGCGCTGTCCGTCGCGCGGCCCGCGCGACCGACCTGTTGGTAGTACGCGATCGGCGACGAGGGCGCGCCGAGGTGCACGACGAATCCCAGATCCGGTTTGTCGAAACCCATCCCCAGCGCCGAGGTGGCGATCAGCGCCTTGACCCGGTTGCTCAGCAGGTCCGCCTCGAGTTGTTCCCGCTCAGCGGTTTCCGTCGAACCCGTATACGCGGCTACCTCATACCCACGCTCGCGCAGCAGCGCCGCCACATCGTGCGCCTGGCCGACGGTCAGCGTGTAGACGATTCCGGAACCCGGCAGCGAAGCCAGGTGCTCGGCAAGCCAGGCCGTGCGCTGAGCACCGCCGCCAGCCTGGACCACCGACAACCTCAACGACTCACGGTCGAGCCCACCGCGCAACACCAGCGTGTCCCGGCCACCGACACCGAGCTGGGCCGCGACGTCGTTGACGACACGATCGTTGGCGGTGGCGGTGGTCGCCAAAACCGGTACGTCCGAGCCGAGTTCGGCGATCAACGTTCGGATGCGCCGATAGTCGGGCCGGAAGTCGTGGCCCCAGTCCGAGACGCAGTGGGCCTCGTCGACCACCACCAGCCCGGCGTCGGCGGCAAGTGCCGGCAAGACGGTGTCGCGAAACTCCGGGTTGTTCAACCGTTCCGGGCTGACCAGCAGGACATCAAGGTCACCGCTGATGATTCGCTGGTGGATCTCGTCCCACTCGGTGACATTGCCGGAGTTGATGGTGGCCGCGCGAACGCCCGCGCGCTGCGCGGCGGCAACCTGGTTGCGCATCAACGCCAGCAGAGGCGACACGATGACTGTGGCACCATTGCCCAGCTCGCGCAGCAGCTTGGCGGCGATGAAGTACACCGCAGACTTGCCCCATCCGGTGCGCTGGACGACGAGCGCCTGTCGCCGCCGCACCACCAGAGCTTCGATCGCCGTCCACTGATCGTCGCGGAGTCGGGCCGTCGGCCCGGCCAGCTGCTCGAGGATCGTCTGTGCGTCGGCTCGCGTAGTCACGCCTCCATCGTGCCCGGGGGCGGTGACACGCTACTTCGAGGCCGCGGCTTCCATCTCGCGCTTGATCTCCAGCGCGATGTCGATCAGCTGGTCCTCCTGCCCACCGATCAGCTTGCGCTGTCCGGCCCGGTGCAGCAGCTGATGCGCGGGCACCCCGTAGCGCTCGGACTGGCGGATGGCGTGCTTGAGGAAGCTGGAGTACACCCCCGAGTAGCCCATGATCAGCGCGTTGCGATCCAGCAGACATTCGGCCGGCATCGCCGGTGCGACGACCTCTTCGGCGGCGTCGGCGATGTCGAAGAAGTCGATGCCGGTCTTGACGCCGATCTTGTCGAACACCCCGATCAGCGCCTCCACCGGGGCATTGCCCGCTCCGGCGCCGAAGCGCCGGCACGACCCGTCGATCTGCTTGGCGCCGGCACGGACGGCCTCGATCGAGTTGGCCACGCCGAGACCCAGGTTCTCGTGACCATGGAAGCCCACCTGGGCGTCGTCACCGAGCTCGGCGACCAGCGCCGACACCCGGTCGGCCACTCCCTCGAGCACCAACGCACCGGCGGAGTCGACGACGTAGACGCACTGGCAGCCGGCGTCGGCCATGATCCGGGCCTGGACGGCCAGTTTCTCCGGCGGGATGGTGTGGCTCATCATCAGGAACCCGACGGTCTCCAGACCGAGTTCGCGGGCCAGGCCGAAGTGCTGGATCGAGACGTCGGCCTCGGTGCAGTGGGTGGCGATCCGGCAGATCGAGCCGCCGTTGTTCTGTGCCTCCTTGATGTCCTCCTTGGTGCCCACCCCGGGCAGCATCAGGAAGGCGATCTTGGATTCCTTGGCCGTCTCGGCGGCCAGCTTGATCAGCTCCTGCTCCGGGGTCTTGGAGAACCCGTAGTTGAAGCTCGACCCGCCCAGGCCGTCGCCGTGGGTCACCTCGATGACCGGCACACCCGCGGCATCGAGGGCGGCGACGATCGCACCGACCTCGTCCTTGGTGAACTGGTGGCGCTTGTGGTGGCTGCCGTCGCGCAGCGACGTGTCCGTCATCCGGACGTCCCACATCGGGTTGAAATAAATGTCGTCGGTGCTCATGCTTGTGCTCCCGTTCCCGCAGAGGCCCGCTCCTTGGCGATCTCCTCGCCGACCTTGGTGGCCGCCGCGGTCATGATGTCCAGATTTCCAGCGTAGGGCGGCAGGTAGTCCCCGGCACCCTCCACTTCCACGAATGTGGTCACGACGAAGTTGCCGCCGTTCACCACCGACGGTTCGTCGAACTGCGGCTCGTTGAGCAACCGGTAGCCGGGCACGTAGGTCTGCACCTGCGCCACCACATCCTTGATCGACGCGGTGATGGCGTCCCGGTCGGCGTCCTCGGGAATCGCGCAGAAGATGGTGTCGCGCATGATCATCGGCGGATCGGCCGGGTTCAGGATGATGATCGCCTTGCCTCGCTTGGCACCGCCGATCACCTCGACGCCCGCACTGGTCGTCTTGGTGAACTCGTCGATGTTGGCCCGGGTCCCCGGGCCCGCCGACGCCGAGGACACCGACGCCACGATCTCGGCGTAGGGCACGTCGACGACGCGGCTCACCGCGTACACCATCGGGATGGTCGCCTGCCCGCCGCAGGTCACCATGTTGACGTTCGGCGCATCCAGATGCTCACGGAGGTTGGCCGGCGGGATGACCCCTGGACCTACCGCCGCCGGGGTCAGGTCGATGGCCCGGATGCCGGCCTCGGCGTACCGGGGCGCGGCGGCCTTGTGCACGTAGGCGCTGGTGGCCTCGAAAACCAGATCCGGCTTCTCCGACTGAGCCAGCAGCCAGTCGACACCCTCGTGGCTGGTCTCCAGCCCCAGCTTGCGGGCACGCGCCAGGCCTTCGCTCTCCGGGTCGATACCGATCATCCAGCGCGGCTCGAGCCACTCCGACCGCAGCAGTTTGTACAGCAGGTCAGTGCTGATGTTGCCCGACCCGACGATGGCGACAGAACTCTTCTGGCCCATGTGGACGCTCCTCGTAACTTCCTACTCGAATGACAGCCGGACCGAACCCAGACCGGCGAAGTCGGCGACGAACTGGTCGCCAGGGCGGCAGTCGATGGCCCTGGTGCACGACCCCGGCAGCACGATGTCGCCCGCCTTCAGACGCACCCCGAAGCTCTCGACCTTGCGGGCCAGCCACGCCACCGCGGTGACTGGATTGCCCAGAACGGCGTCGCTGCGGCCCTCGGCCACCACTTCACCGTTGCGGGTCAAGACGGCCCTGATGGCTTTAATATCCACGTCCTTGGGGGAAACCCGCTCCTTGCCCAGGACGTACCCCGCCGACGACGCGTTGTCGGCAATCGTGTCGCACAACGCGATCTTCCAGTCCTTGATCCGGGTGTCGATGAGCTCGATCGCCGGGGCGAAAGCCGCGGTGGCGGCGAGCACGTCGTCCTCGGTGCAGCCGGCCCCCGGCAGATCGTCGGCGAGGATGAAGCCCACCTCGACCTCCACCCGCGGAAACAGGTAGCGACCCGCCGGCACCGGGACGTCTTCGAACACCTCCATATCGGCCAGCAGGTGACCGTAGTCCGGCTCATCGACGCCCATCATCTTCTGCATGGCCTCCGAGGACAGGCCGACCTTGTGGCCGACCACCCGCGCGCCTTCGGCAACCCGCTGCCGGATGTTGATCAGCTGAATCTCGTAGGCGTCGACCACGTCGATATCGGGATGATTGGACGTCAACGGAGACATGGGGACGCGGCTGCGCTCCGCCTCGGCAAGATCGGCGGCAAGCTCGTCACGCGTCGAAACGCTCAGCATTCCCGGGAGTCCCATCGTCGGTGTGACCGGGGCGAACGGCGCCCGGTGCGGGCAATTCTAGTGCTGTCCGGAGGCCCGCGTGGTAAGCGTTCCGCTGACCGGAAAAGCGGGGTCAGTAGCGCCCGGACGGGGCAATTCTATAACGTGTTCTAGTATGACAGCTCAGGAGTTCGACGTCGTCGTCGTCGGAAGCGGCGCTGCCGGTATGGTCGCGGCGCTCACCGCCGCTCACCAGGGACTATCGGCAGTCGTCGTCGAGAAGGCCCCGCACTTCGGCGGCTCGACCGCACGGTCCGGTGGCGGCGTGTGGGTCCCCAACAACGAGATCCTCAAGCGCGACGGTGTGACCGACACCAAAGACGCCGCGCGGACGTACCTGCACACGATCATCGGCGACGTGGTGGAGCCGGAACGCATCGACACCTATCTCGAGCGTGGTCCGGAGATGCTGTCATTCGTGCTCAAGCACACGCCGCTGAAGATGTGCTGGGTACCCGGATACTCCGACTACTACCCCGAGACCGCCGGTGGACGCCCCGGCGGGCGGTCGATCGAGCCCAAGCCGTTCAACGCCAAGAAGCTCGGGCCCGACGAGCCTTACCTGGAGCCGGCGTACGGCAAGGTGCCGCTCAATGTGGTTGTGATGCAGCAGGACTACGTGCGCCTGAACCAGCTCAAGCGTCACCCCCGCGGCATGCTGCGCAGCCTGAAGGTCGGCGCCCGCACGATGTGGGCCGGCGCACGCGGCAAGAACCTGGTGGGGATGGGTCGCGCGTTGATCGCGCCGTTGCGAATCGGCCTGCGTCAAGCCGGTGTACCGGTTCTGTTGAACACCGCACTGACCGATCTGTACATCGAGGACGGCGTCGTCCGTGGCATCTATGTACGCGATACAACCGGCCCGGAAGCCGCTGACCCGCAACTGATCCGCGCGCGTCGGGGAGTCATCCTGGGCAGCGGTGGCTTCGAGCACAACGAGCAGATGCGCATCAAGTATCAGCGTGCACCGATCACCACCGAGTGGACGGTGGGCGCCGCGGCCAACACCGGCGACGGCATCCTGGCAGCCGAGAAGCTCGGTGCGGCACTCGAATTGATGGAGGACGCCTGGTGGGGGCCGACGGTACCGCTGGTCGGCGCACCGTGGTTCGCTCTCTCGGAGCGTAACTCCCCCGGGTCGATCATCGTCAACCTGGCCGGCAAGCGCTTCATGAACGAATCGATGCCCTACGTCGAGGCCTGCCACCACATGTACGGCGGTCAATACGGCCAGGGACCCGGCCCGGGCGAGAATGTACCAGCGTGGCTGGTCTTCGACCAGCAGTACCGCGATCGGTACATCTTCGCCGGACTGCAACCAGGACAGCGGATTCCGAAGAAGTGGATGGAGTCCGGTGTGATCGTCAAGGCCGACACCCTCGAAGAGCTGGCCAAGCAGACCGGGCTTCCGGCCGCCGACTTCCTGGCGACCGTCGAGCGGTTCAACGGCTTCGCCCGCTCGGGTAAGGACGAGGACTTCCAACGCGGCGAAAGCGCCTACGACCGCTACTACGGCGATCCAACCAACAAGCCCAACCCCAACCTCGGCGAGATCAAGAACGGCCCGTTCTACGCCGCCAAGATGGTGCCCGGCGATCTGGGGACCAAGGGCGGCGTTCGCACCGATGTGCACGGGCGGGCGCTGCGCGACGACGGCTCGGTGATCGAAGGGCTCTATGCGGCCGGTAATGTCAGCTCGCCGGTGATGGGCCACACCTATCCCGGCCCCGGCGGCACCATCGGTCCCGCGATGGTGTTCGGGTACCTGGCGGCATTGCACATTGCAGGGAAGGGCTGAGACATGCCGATCGATCCGTCCGTCGCGCTCGGTGCCGAACTCGAACCCGTTGAGTTCTCGTGGACCAGCAGCGATGTACAGCTCTACCAGCTTGGCCTCGGCGCGGGCGCGGATCCGATGGACCCTAAGGAACTGCGCTACCTCGTGGACAACACGCCGCAGGTGCTACCCAGCTTCGGCAACGTCGCGGCCAGCTTCCACCTGACCGAGCCACCCGAGGTGAAGTTCCCCGGCATCGACATCGAGCTGAGCAAGGTCCTGCACGCCAGTGAGGCGGTGACGGTGCCTGCCCCGCTGCCACCCAGTGGCACCGCGCGGTCGGTCCAGCGGTTCACCGAGATCTGGGACAAGGGCAAAGCGGCCGTCATCGTCAGCGAGACGACGGTGACCGACCCTGACGGCAACCTGTTGTGGACCACCAAGCGGTCGATCTTCGCCCGCGGCGAGGGCGGGTTCGGCGGCGAGCGCGGCCCGTCGACGTCGGTGGCTGCCCCCGATCGCGCCCCGGACCACGAAATCTCCGTGCCTGTTCTGCCCCAGCAGGCGCTGCTGTACCGACTCTGCGGTGACCGCAACCCGCTGCACTCCGATCCTGAATTCGCCGCAGCGGCAGGCTTTCCCAAGCCGATCCTGCACGGGCTGTGCACCTACGGGATGACCTGTAAGGCGCTGATAGACACCCTGCTGGACGCCGACGTGGCACAGGTGCAGACCTACGGCGCGCGATTCGCCGGAGTGGTGTACCCGGGTGAGACCATCAAGGTCAACGTCTGGAAAGAGGACGGCCGCTACGTCGGCGTCGTCACCGCACCAAGTCGAGAGGATGCCGTCGTGCTCTCCGACGTGGAGTTGATCCCGGCCTGACGCATCCCTTCTGGCTCAGACCGGCAGGAAACGAAGAGCTGTGATTTCAGCGTCATCTTCGCCGATAGACCGCCCTTTTGTCGATCCAACCTGTATGTAGTAGGCGAGGCCAACTCTGGTGCCGCTACGGAAGGAACCGTCATGAGGATTGCGCAAACCACCACCGCCGGTTTGTTCGCCGCGGCACTACTGGTCGGCACCGCCGCCGTCGGCTGCGGCAGTGACGACAAGGAATCCACCTCCACGTCGTCATCGAGCTCAGCAGCAGCGACAACCTCGGCTGAAACATCGGAAACCACAAGTGATTCGGCGAGCCCCTCGGCGCAGGCCGACGACTATAGCAACCTCCTTCTCAAGGCATCTGACATCGATCCGAGCTTCACCGCCAGCGAGCCCACGGTCAATCCCAACGGTGTACCGGGAATCGGGCAGACGATGACGAACCCGGAGAAGAAGGAGACCATCCTCTTCGCCATCTTCATCGACGAGAGTCCCGAAGCCGCAGTCCAGTCCCTGCAGGGTTTCAAGGACAGCATCGCCAACGAGGTCACCGGGGAGCCGCAGCCCGCCGATGTGGGCGATGGCGGCTTCATCGCGAGCGGAACGTCACCCGATGGTTCGAAGGCGATCACCGAGGTGTACTTCACTCAGGGCACAGCGATGGTGAACATCGAATTCGAAAGCGAGCCCGACGATCCCATCCTTGACGAGACCGCCCTGGCGATCGCCAAGATGCAGGACACCCAGATCGCGAACAACCTGCCGGCCTAAGCCACGACAGTAACGCCACGGCGCCAAATCCACGGATTCTCCGCCGTGGCGTTACTGTCGGCGAGCCAAGGCCGCCGCCACTCGGCGCACTATCGTGCCCGGGGTGTCCTCCGATGTGAACCGAACAACGATCCAACCGAGTTCGGCAAGGTCTTCAAAGCGGCGGATGTCCCTATCGCGCTGCCTGCGGTCGATCCGGTGATGCGCGCCTTCGTATTCGAAAGCAATCCTCAAGTCCTCGTAGCCCAGATCGAGCTCAGCGATCCGCACCCGGTATTCGTTGTACACCGGAATCTGCGTTTGGGGTCGCGGGAAGCCGGCCCGAACGATCACCAGCCGCAACCACGTTTCTTTCGGTGACTCCGCGCCGGGATCGACGAGATCGAGCGCTGCTCGCGCTCGCACAATCCCCCGCCGGCCACGATGGCGCTCAGCCAGCAATTGGACGTCTGGCACCTTCAAGCGCGTCGCGCGCGCCAATGCGTCGACTGCCGCGATCGCGGTATCACTCGGGTACCAGCACAGCAAGTCGAGGGCGGTACGAGCGGGCGTGGTGACCGCGATGCCGCCTTTGCGACAGATCTCTTCCGCTTCGATGAAGCAGCCGCGGGCAAGCACCCCGGTCGTCGGCCGGTGATTCATATCAGCGATCTCCGCAGGCCGCCGGGCCTCGATCCAACGGGCACCGTGCAGAACAGACGCCGAGAACCCAACGAGTACGCCCCGCCTGCGGGATCGCAACCAGCATGCCTTGGCTCGCACCGCCGGGTTGAACTCTATGCCCACCGGAACGTAAACGTCTTGGTGAATGGCGCGGAACCTGGTGCGTAGTTGGTGGCGCGTCAGGCGACCAGCGTCGAGCGCCTCGCTGCCGATGAACGGGTCGTCGTCCATGGCGGAAGTGTGCCGTGGGCCACCGACAAGACGGCAACAGTAACGCCAGGGCGGAAAACTGAGCGATTCTCCGTTCGGCGAGACGTGCGCTAGCCGAGGATCAAGCCCGACGTCGGCACGCCGGTGCCGGCCGTGACGAGCACGTGCTCGACGTCGTCCACCTGGTTCACCGATGTGCCGCGCAACTGCCGCACCCCTTCGGCGATCCCGTTCATCCCGTGGATGTAGGCCTCACCGAGCTGACCGCCGTGCGTGTTGATGGGCAACCGTCCGCCGATCTCGATGGCCCCGTCGGCGATGAAGTCCTTGGCCTCGCCCCAGCCGCAGAATCCCAACTCCTCCAACTGAATCAGCGTGAACGGCGTGAAGTGGTCGTAGAGGATAGCGGTTTGGATATCGGTCGGCTTCAGCCCGGACTGCGCCCACAGCTGCCGGCCCACCAAACCCATCTCGGGCAGACCGTCCAACTCCGGGCGGTAGTAACTGACCATCGAGTACTGGTTGGGGCTCGACCCCTGCGCGGCGGCCTCGATGACTGCCGGCCGATGCTTGAGATCCTTGGCTCGCTCAGCGGACACGATGACGAGCGCCACCCCGCCGTCAGTCTCCTGGCAGCAGTCCAACAGCCGCAACGGTTCGGCGATCCACCGGGAATTCTGGTGATCCTCGATGGTGATCGGCTTGCCGTAGAAGTAGGCCTTCGGGTTGTTGGCGGCATGCTTGCGGTCAGCCACCGAGATGGCGCCGAAGTCCCGGCTGGTCGCCCCAGACAGGTGCATGTAGCGCTTGGCGATCATCGCGACTTGCGCGGCCGGGGTGGACAAGCCGTGCGGATACGAGAACGAGTTGTCCACGCTCGTCGAATCCGCCCCCTGGATCAGCCGGAGCTGCACCTGGCCGAACCGCATACCCGAGCGCTCGTTGAATGCCCGGTACGCCACAACGCAATCCGCGATTCCGGTCGCCACGGCCATCGCCGCCTGCTGGACGGTCGCGCAGGCCGCTCCACCACCGTGGTGAATCTTGGAGAAGAACTTCAGATCTCCCATCCCGACGGCCCGCGCGATGGCGACCTCGGTGTTGGAGTCCATCGTGAAGGTCGTCATGCCGTCGACATCGGCGGGCGTCAGCCCCGCGTCGTCGAGTGCGGCCAGCACCGCCTCGGATGCCAGCCGCAACTCGCTGCGGCCGGAATCCTTGGAGAAGTCGGTCGCGCCGATCCCGGCGATCGCCGCTTTCCCCGAGAGCTCACCGGGCATCAGGCGTCCTCCCCGATTGTCTGCGATGAACGCTCGCGCGAAGAGCCGATAACAAGGGTTGACGTGGCGATCACGTGGTCGCCAAGACTGTTGCTACCAACGACTTTCACCGTGATCAAGCCATCCTCAACTGCGGTCACCTCACCGCGGAACGTCACCGTGTCGTAGGCGTACCACGGCACCCCGAGGCGTAGCCCGATCGTCTTGATGACGGCACTGGGCCCGGCCCAGTCGGTGATGTAGCGCTGCACCAGACCGGTGTCGGTCAGGATGTTGACGAAGATGTCCTTGGATCCCTTGGCCTGCGCCTTGTCCCGGTCGTGGTGCACGTCCTGGTAGTCGCGGGTGGCGATTGCCGTCGAGACGATGAATGTGGGATCGCCGTACAGCGGCAGTTCGGGCAGCTTCGTGCCCACTTCTATAACAGACGAACTCATACCCCGGCTCCTTCAACGGGCTCCCATGCGTAGAGCGTCCAGGCCGGGCCGTCGTCGCCGGCCGGGAAGTCGATATAGGTTGCGCGTACGGGCATTCCGATCTCCACAGTTGCGGGGTCGACACCGCGGAGCTCACCCAGCATCCGCACACCCTCCTCGAGTTCGACGAGCGCGATGACGAACGGCAGGGTGCGGCCGGGAACCTTGGGCGCGTGGTGCACCACGAAGCTGAAGACCGTGCCCTTGCCGCTGGCGACCACATAGTCGGTGGTGAGTTCTTTGTCCTGCCACAGCGCGGGTACCGGCGGGTGCTGCAGCGTGCCGTCCGGGCGCTTCTGCACGCGCAGCTGGTGAGCGTTGACGCCGTCCCAGAAGAACTGGGTGTCTTTCGACGGCGCCGGACGCATCATGAATGCCGGGTCCAGATCGTCGGGCACCGACGAGGCTGACTCAGCTGATTCCGCGGGCTTGAACTTCATGATGCGCCACATCATTTCGGCGACGTCTTCGTCGCCGACCTGCCAGCTGATCCGCTGGGTGACGAAGAATCCCTCGCCCAGCGCGGTCTGCTTCGGGCCGATGACATCGGTCAGTTCGGCGGCGACACTGACTTCCTCGCCGGGACGCAGATACCGGTGATAGGTCTGCTCGCAGTTGGTGGCGACCACGCCGATGTAACCGGCCTCGTCGAACAGCCCGAGGATCTTGCCGAGCGGATCGTCGTCGGGGCGAACACCACCGAGGCCCATCATGGTCCACACCTGGATCATCGCCGGCGGTGCCACGATGCCGGGGTGGCCGGCGGCTTTGGCTGCCGCCTCGTCGACGTAGATCGGATTCTGGTCGCCGATCGCGTCCAGCCAGTGGTCGATCATCGGCTGGTTGACCGGATGCCGGCCGGTCCGGGGCTTGCTCTTCCCCTCGGACTTCACCTTCTCCGCGGCGGTCTTGATTTGTTCGACGCTCATCTCTGCTCTCTGCTCTTCGCGCAAGCGCTCATCGCGGAACCCTCGGGACCTTCAGACCAGAAGCCGCGATCATCTCCCGCATCACCTCGTTCACTCCACCACCGAATGTGATCACCAAGTTGCGCTTGGTCTGACTGTCCAGCCATTTCAGCAACTCCGCGGTATCCGGGTCTGCCGGATTACCGTGCGCACCAACGATTTCCTCGGCCAACCGGCCCGCATACTGGATACGCTCGGTGCCGAACACCTTGGTGGCAGCCGCATCAGCGACGTCGATGCTCTCCCCCGACGCCGCGACCTGCCAGTTGAGCAGCTCGTTGATCCGCCACATCGCCTTGAGCTCGCCCAGCGAGCGCTTGACGTCGTCGTGGTCGAGTGGGGTGTCCCCGTTGCTGCCGGGCTTCGACGCCCAGGCGTGCACCCGGTCGTAGAGCGCCGCGAATCGTCCGGCGGGTCCGAGCATCACCCGCTCGTTGTTGAGCTGGGTGGTGATCAGCCGCCAACCACCGTTCTCCTCGCCGACCAGCATGTCGGCCGGCACGCGCACGTCGCTGTAGTACGTCGCGTTGGTGTGGTGGGCGCCGTCGGACAGGATCATCGGCGTCCAGGAATAGCCGGGATCCTTGGTGTCCACGATCAGAATCGAAATGCCCTTGTGCTTCACCGCATCCGGGTCGGTGCGGCACGCCAGCCAGATGTAGTCGGCATCGTGTCCACCGGTGGTGAACACCTTCTGGCCGTTGACGATATATTCGTCACCCTGCTTGACCGCCGAGGTGCGCAGCGACGCCAGGTCGGTGCCGGCCTCCGGCTCGGTGTAGCCGATGGCGAAATGCACCTCGCCGGCCAGGATCGCGGGCAGGAACTTCTTCTTCTGCGCCTCCGTCCCATATTGCTGCAGCGTCGGTCCGACCGTCTGCAGCGTCACCGCGGGCAGCGGCACATCGGCGCGCTGCGCCTCATTGACGAAAATCGACTGCTCGATCGTCCCGTACCCGAGGCCGCCGTACTCCTTGGGCCACCCCGCACCCAGCTTGCCGTCGGAACCCATCCGCTTGATGATCGCCCGGTAGGCCTCGTTGTGCCGGTCGGACTCCATCGCCTTGTATTCCTCAGGCGAGATGAGGTTCGAGAAGTATTCCCGCAGTTCGGCTTGCAACTGCTTCTGCTCGGGGGTCAGCTCGATGTACATTACGCTCCCACCAGTTCCAGACGGTGTTGCTTACCACCCAACAGCCGGGTCAGGTCCTTGATCGAGGAGTAGTAGCGGTCCATCGGATAGTCGATGTCCATACCCATGCCGCCGTGTAGGTGATGGCAGAGTTGCATCACCGGCGGCGCCTGCGATGTCACCCAATAGCCAAGAACATCAAGGTCTTCCGATGCATCCCGGCCCTCCGACAGCAACCAGGAGACCGACATGGACGCGAGGGTGATCGTTCGCGACGCGATGTAGATCTCGGCGAGCTGGGCGGCCACGGTCTGGAACGTCGACAACGGCTTGCCGAACTGTTCGCGGGTGGCGACGTAGTCGGCGGTCAATCGCAGCGCACCGGCCACCAACCCCGCCGCGTAGGCACCGATCGCGGCCACGACCAACTGATTGACCCGACGTACGGAATCGCTGCCACCCAACACATCCGCGTCGGCCACCGGGGTATCAGCGAAGGTGACGACATACTCGTCGGAGTGATTCGCCGTCGGCGTTGGAGTCACCGAAACACCGGCCGCCTCGGGTGACACCACGACCACACCGCTATCGGTACTGACGACGATCCACTCCGCCTGCTCGGCGTACGGCACGCCGACCTTGGTGCCGTTGAGCTTGCCATCGGCCAGCCGCGTCGCGGGCAGCTCCGGCAGCGAGTGACCCGGCTCGTTCAGCGCCGCGGTCAGCACCGCACCCTTGGCGACACCGGCCAGATAGCGGTCCTGCTGCTCCTCGGAGGCCAGGTCCAGCAGCGGGAGTAGACCCAGGCCCAATGTTGCGAACGCCGGGCTGACGTTGCCGAACCTGCCGATCTGGGTCAGCGCCGAGGTGATCTCGGCCAGTCCGAGGCCGTCACCGCCGAGCCGTACCGGGACACCGAAGGCCACGATGCCGCCGGCGACCAGTGCGTCCCAGCTGTTGTCCCGCTCGAGTGCGGACGTCACCACGTCGGTGACAGCCTGCTGCCCTTCGTCCGGACTGAAGTCCACGAAGAATCCTCCTTGATTCTGGCGAACAGCGCTTAGGCCGATGCTCCGGTGTAGTCGACCTGCCAGTGCTTGATGGCGTTGAGCCACCCCGAACGTAGCCGTTCGGGGGTGCCGACCGACGTGAGATCGGGCATGTGGTCGGCGATGGCGTTGAAGATCAGGTTGATGGTCATCTTGGCCAGGTTGGCGCCGACGCAGTAGTGCACACCGGTGCCACCGAAGCCCACGTGCGGGTTCGGGTTACGCAGGATGTTGAAGCTGTACGGGTCCTCGAAGACGTCTTCGTCGAAGTTCGCCGAGCGGTAGAACATCACCACTCGCTGATCCTTCTTGATCTGCACACCCGAGAGTTCGACATCCTCGGCAGCGGTCCGCTGGAAGGCGGTGACCGGGGTAGCCCACCGAACGATCTCGTCGGCCGCCGTGTCCGGACGCTCCTTCTTGTAGAGCTCCCACTGGTCGGGGTTGTTGGCGAAGGCGATCATGCCGTGGGTGATCGAGTTGCGGGTGGTCTCGTTGCCGGCCACGGCCAGCATCATCACGAAGAAGCCGAACTCGTCGTCGGAGAGCTTTTCGCCGTCGATATCGGCGTTGATCAGGGCGGTGACGATGTCATCGCCGGGGTTCTTACCCTTCACCTCGGCCATGTGCATGGCGTAGGCCAGCACCTCCATCGACGACTGCTTGGGGTCGACGTCGAACTCCTCGTCGCCGTTACCGGTCATCTCGTTCGACCAGCGGAACAGCTTGGCGCGATCCTCCTGCGGCACACCCAGCAAATCGGCGATCGCCTGCAGCGGCAGCTCGCAGGCGACCTGCTCGACAAAGTCGCCGCTGCCTTGCGCGGCCGCCTCCTTCGCGATGATCTGGGCCCGCCGGTTGAGTTCGTCGCGCAGGGCCCCGATGGCCCGCGGCGTGAAACCCTTGGAAATGATCCGGCGCAGCCGGTCGTGGTATTCGCCGTCCATGTTGAGCATGACGACCTTCTGCAGGTCGATGTCCTCGCGCGCCATCTCGTCGGGGAACTGCGGGATCGCGGTGTTGGGCGCACTGAGGAAGATGTCGTTGCGGCGCGAGACCTCTTTGACATCCTTGTGTTTGGTGACGACCCAGTAGCCGCCGTCGTTGAATCCACCCTTGCCGATAGCCTGTTCGCACCACCAGATCGGGGCGACTCGGCGCAGCTCGGCGAGTTCCTCGACCGGCAGCCGCTTCACGATCAGGTCCGGATCCAGGAAGTCGAAGCCGGCCGGGAGGTTGGGGGTTGGCATGATCATGCGCTCCTCAAATATGACGTGTTCTAGTGCCAGTAAAACATGGCTTCACCGCAGACAAAAGGCACCGAGGCATCCTCGCTTGTCAGAGTAATGAAACGTGTTCTAGCCTGACCTCATGGGTAATCCTGTCATCGTCGAAGCCACCCGCAGCCCGATCGGAAAGCGCAATGGCTGGCTATCCGGCCTGCATGCGACCGAATTGTTAGGGGCCGTGCAAAAGGCCGTGGTCGAGAAGGCCGGTATCGACCCCGCCGAGGTCGAGCAGGTCATCGGCGGTTGCGTCACCCAATACGGCGAGCAGTCCAACAACATCACCCGGGTGGCCTGGCTGACTGCGGGATTGCCCGAGCAGATCGGTGCCACCACTGTGGACTGCCAGTGCGGCAGCGCCCAGCAGGCCAACCACCTGATCGCGGGACTGATCGCCACCGGCGCCATCGACGTCGGCATCGCCTGCGGTATCGAGGCGATGAGCCGAGTCGGTCTGGGCGCCAACGCCGGCCCGGACCGCTCGCTGATCCGCGCCGCGTCCTGGGATATCGACATGCCTGATCAGTTCACCGCAGCCGAACGAATCGCGCAGCGCCGCGGCATCACCCGCGAGGACCTCGACCACCTCGGGTTCCTGTCCCAGCAACGGGCCAAGCGGGCCTGGGACGAGCACCGTTTCGACCGGGAGATCTCGCCGGTCGAGGCGCCGATCATCGACGAGAACAAGCGGCCCACCGAAGAGCGCCACATGGTCAGCCGCGACCAGGGCCTGCGCGACACCACGATGGAAGGCCTCGCCGGACTCAAGCCGGTGATGGAAGGCGCCATGCACACGGCAGGCACCTCGTCGCAGATCTCCGACGGTGCCGCGGCGGTGCTGTGGATGGACGAAGACAAGGCGCGGGCGCTGGGGCTCAAGCCCCGGGCACGCATCATCAGCCAGGCCCTGGTCGGTGCCGAAACCTATTACCACCTCGACGGCCCGGTGCAGTCCACCGCCCGCGTGCTGGAGAAAGCCGGGATGAAGCTGGGTGACATCGACCTGGTCGAGATCAACGAGGCGTTCGCGTCGGTCGTCCTGAGCTGGGCCCAGGTGCACGACGCCGACATGGACAAGGTCAACGTCAACGGCGGCGCCATCGCGCTGGGCCACCCTGTCGGAAGCACCGGCAGCCGGTTGATCACCACCGCGCTGCACGAGCTGGAGCGCACGGACCAGAGCACCGCCCTGATCACCATGTGCGCCGGTGGTGCGCTGTCGACCGGCACCATCATCGAGCGGATCTAATGGCAGCGTCGGACACCGGTGACCCGGGGTCGGACGACGTGCGGATCGCGGCGGCGCGGGCCTACATCGAGGCGCTCGCCAGCCACAAGGCCGACGACGTGCCGTTCGCGCCGGACTGCACCCGCATCGAATTCGGGATCAAGACCGGATTCTCCGGAGAGCAGATGCGCCGTGACCTCAATCGCGGACCGCAATACAGGGTCATCAAGGAGATCACCGAACCGGAGTTCACCGTGAACGGCGACGAGATCCGCGCCAAGTTCGAACTGGTCACCAAACCGAAGCTGGCCGGACGACGCGTCGCCGCGCGCATCGACGAGACGTTCCTGATCCCGGTCGCCGATGGCAAGATCCATCACATCCACGCGACCGTCCGCCCGTTCATCAAGTAGCTCCCGCCCGCACCAGGAGTGCCGACATGTCCGCCAAGCCTGCCCCCAAGTCGCTGAACTCGCCGTCGACGAAACTCATCATCAAATGGATGTCGCGGATCCAGACCTTCTTGTACAAGAAGTCCGGCGGCAAGGTGGCCGGTAGTTTCCTGCAGGGCGCACCGGTGGCGTTGTTGACCACCACCGGCCGAAAAACCGGCGAGCCCCGCGTGAGCCCGTTGCTGTTCCTGCGGGAAGGCAACCGGGTGGTGCTGGTGGCCTCCCAGGGCGGGGCCGCCAAGCATCCGATGTGGTACCTCAACCTCAAGGCCAACCCGAAGGTGTCAGTCCAGATCAAGGACGACGTGCTGCAGTTGACGGCTCGCGATGCGACCGAGCAGGAGCGCGCCGAGTACTGGCCGAAGCTGGTCGAGATGTATTCCAGCTTCGAGGATTACCAGGCCTGGACCGACCGGGTGATCCCCATCGTGATTTGCGATCCGTAAAGCGGGGCACGTTAGGGACGTGAGCGAACCGTCGCACCGCATCCGCAAATCGGGCCACGCACGACCGCAGCGTTGTATCGAGCGACGACGAGCGCATCGTGTTGCCCGCGTCAGCTCACCCGAATCTGTCTGCCGTACAAGAGCTATCAAGACGCCGCGGACCGGCGGATCCCGCTGGTGGTCTGCGAACAGCGGTGAGTCAGGCGCCGAAGACCGGCAGCGGGGTGCGCGACTTGGCCAGCAGATCCGCGACGACCGGGCCCAGCTCGGCGGGGTCCCATCGGGCACCCTTGTCGATATCCGCGCCGCGGTTCCAGCCCTCGGCGACCCGGATGATGCCGCCTTCGACCTCGAACACCCGACCGGTGACGTCCTTGGACTCGACGCTGCCGAGCCACACCACCAGCGGCGAGATGTTCTCCGGCGCCATGGCGTCGAAATCGTTGTCCTGCGTGGCCATCATGTCGGCGAACACGGTCTCGGTCATCCTGGTGCGAGCCGACGGCGCGATCGCGTTGACGGTGACGCCGAAGCGGCCCATCTCAGCGGCGGCGACCAAGGTCAGGGCGGCGATACCCGCCTTCGCGGCACTGTAGGTGGCCTGCCCGACACTGCCCTGCAGACCGGCGCCCGAGCTGGTGTTGATGATGCGGGCGTCAACGGCATTGCCGGCCTTCGACTGCGCGCGCCAGTACGCCCCGGCGTGCTTCATGGTGGCGAAGTGTCCCTTGAGGTGCACGGCGGTGACGGCGTCGAATTCGTCTTCGGTGGCGTTCACGAACATCCGGTCCCGCACGATACCGGCGTTGTTGACCAAAACGTCCAAGCTGCCGAAGTTTTCAATGGCGGTCTGGACCAGCGCCTCGGCCTGCGCCCAGTCGGCGACATTGGAGCCGTTGGCGACAGCCTCGCCGCCGGCCGCGGTGATCTCATCGACCACACCCTGGGCGGCGCTGCCGCCGCCGGCTGGTGACCCGTCGAGGCCGACCCCGATGTCGTTGACCACCACGCGGGCACCCTCTGCGGCGAACGCCAGTGCGTGCGCACGCCCGATGCCGCCACCGGCGCCGGTGACGATGACCACCCGTCCGTCGAGCAATCCCATTCTGCAAGCTCCTTACTTGATGTCGGCAGTGGTGGTCGACAGGTAATGCGGCGGTTCCCCGCCGCCGTGTACCTCCAACGACGCACCACTGATGTAGGAGGCCGCGGGAGAGGCGAGAAATGCTGTGGCCCAACCGATGTCCTCGGGCTTGGCCAACCTGCCCAGCGGCACGTTCTTGGATATCGCAGCGATCGAGTCGGCGTCGCCGTAGAAGAGTTCGGACTGCTCCGTCTCGACCATGCCGACCACGACGGAGTTGACCCGGACCTTCGGGGCCCATTCCACGGCGAGCGTGGTGGTCATACTCTCCATGCCGGCCTTGGCCGCCCCGTAAGCGACAGTGCCCGGAGTCGGCCGCCGGCCGCTCACGCTGGTGATGTTGATGATCGACCCACCGGAGTCCTGCTTCTGCATCACCGCGTTCGCATGTTGCGAAACCGAGAGGGCACCAAGCAGATTGAGCTCCACAATCCTTGTGCTGAATTTTGCCGAGGCGTCAGCCGCCAGCACGTATGGTGAGCCGCCCGCGTTGTTCACGACGACATCCAGGCGACCGTGGTCGGCAACGATACCGTCGATGAGCGCGGCCACGGCCTCGTCATCGCGGATATCGCAGGCACGGAACTCGTACGGCGAACCGTCGACCGGCCTGCGGGCGCAGGTGATGACGGTCGCGCCCTGCGCAGCGAAGACGGCGCTGATTCCGGCGCCGACACCTCGCACGCCACCGGTCACGAGGACGACTCGACCGCTCAGTTGCAGATTGATGCCAGTGTCAGCCGCGTCGGTCACTGTGCTAGCGTACCAAGCAAGTGCTTGCTTAGGTATTCACCCCGTCAGGAAGTGGCCCAGGAACTCCCATGACCATCACCACCAGCACCGTCGAACCCGGCATCGTCGCCGTCACGGTGAACTATCCCCCCGTCAACGCGATCCCGTCGGCCGGCTGGTTCGAGCTCGCCGACGCCATCACCGCCGCGGGCCGCGATATGAGCACCCACGTGGTGATCCTGCGTGCGGAGGGTCGCGGGTTCAACGCCGGCGTCGACATCAAGGAGATGCAGAACACCGAGGGCTTCACCGCGCTCATCGACGCCAACCGCGGGTGCTTCGAAGCCTTCAGGGCCGTCTACGAATGCGCGGTCCCGGTGGTCGCGGCCGTCAACGGCTTCTGCGTCGGCGGCGGCATCGGCCTGGTCGGCAACGCCGACGTGATCGTCGCTTCCGACGACGCGAAGTTCGGGCTTCCCGAGGTGGAGCGCGGCGCACTGGGGGCGGCCACCCACCTGTCCCGCTTGGTGCCCCAGCACATGATGCGCCGGCTGTTCTTCACCGCCGCGACCGTGAGCGCCGAGACGCTGCACCACTTCGGGTCGGTGCACGAGGTGGTACCGCGCGCCGATCTCGACGAGGCCGCGCTGCGCGTCGCGCGCGATATCGCGTCCAAGGACACCCGGGTGATCCGGGCCGCCAAGGAGGCGCTGAATTTCATCGACATCCAGCCGGTCAACGCCAGATACCGCATGGAGCAGGGCTTCACGTTCGAACTCAACCTGGCCGGCGTGTCCGACGAGCACCGCGATGCGTTCGCGGGGACGTCGAAGGGTGAAAAGGCATGATTCGGCGGGCACGAGCGACGCGAGCGGGGAAATAATGGCGGATAAGAGAACAACACTGGACGAGGCCGTCTCGGTCATCGAAAGCGGTATGACGATCGGCATCGGCGGCTGGGGTTCCCGACGCAAGCCGATGGCCTTCGTCCGGGCGCTGCTGCGCACCGACGTCACCGATCTGACCGTGGTCACCTACGGCGGCCCCGATCTCGGCCTGTTGTGCTCGGCGGGCAAGGTCAAGCGCGTCTACTACGGCTTCGTGTCGCTGGACTCGCCGCCGTTCTACGACCCATGGTTCGCCAAGGCCCGCACGACGGGCGCGATCGAATCGCGCGAAATGGACGAGGGCATGCTGCGCTGCGGGCTACAGGCCGCCGCGCAGCGGCTGCCGTTCCTGCCGACCCGCGCCGGCCTGGGCAGTGACGTCAGGGCGTTCTGGGGTGACGAGCTCAAGACCGTCAAGTCGCCCTACCCCGTCCGAACTCCCGGGTCGCTTCGCTCCTGCCCGCCGGAAGGCGCGGGCTACGAAGAACTCGTCGCGATGCCCGCCCTGAACCTCGACGTCGCACTGGTGCACCTGAATCTCGGTGATGCACAGGGCAATGCCGCCTACACCGGCATCGACCCGTACTTCGACGACCTGTTCCTGATGTCGGCGCGCAAGCGCCTGCTGTCGGTGGAGAAAGTGGTGTCCACCGAAGAGCTGGTGAAATCCGTTCCAGTGCAAGCGTTGCTGGTCAACCGGATGATGGTCGACAGCGTCGTCGAGGCGCCGAACGGTGCGCACTTCACCACCGCCGAGCCCGACTACCGCCGCGACGAGAAGTTCCAGCGTCACTACGCGGAAGCCGCGGCGTCCGACGAGACCTGGGCCGAGTTCGTCTCGACCTACCTGTCCGGCAGCGAAGCGGATTACCAAGCCGCCGTGCGGAAGTTCAAGGAGGAACTCGCATGATCTCCGCAACCCGCGCCGAGGTGTGCGCCGTCGCGTGCGCCGAATTGTTCCGCGACGCCGGCGAGATCATGGTCAGCCCGATGGCCAACATGGTGTCCATCGGCGCCCGGCTGGCCCGGCTGACCTTCTCCCCCGACATCCTGCTCACCGACGGTGAGGCCCGCATCCTGGCCGATACCCCGGCGATGGGCGCGACAGGCGCCATCGAGGGCTGGATGCCATTCGGCCGCGTCTTCGAGACCCTCGCGTGGGGTCGGCGCCATGTGGTGATGGGCGCCAACCAGATCGACCGTTACGGGAACCAGAACCTGTCGGCGTTCGGGCCGTTACAGCACCCGACTCGTCAGATGTTCGGCGTGCGCGGCGCACCGGGCAACACCATCAACCACGCCACGAGCTACTGGGTGGGCAATCATTCCAAGCGGGTGTTCGGCGAGTCCGTCGACATCGTCTCCGGGATCGGCTGGGACAAGGTCGATCCGAACAATCCGGCCTACCGCTTCGTCAACGTCTACCGCGTGGTCACCAATCTCGGGGTGTTCGACTTCAACGGACCCGACCACCAGATGCGAGCGGTGTCGCTGCACCCGGGCGTGGGTCCCGAACAGGTCATCGACAACACGTCGTTCGAGGTGCACGGCTTGGGCGAGGCCGAGACCAGCCGCCTGCCGTCCGCCGAAGAGCAGAGGCTTCTGCACGAGGTCATCGATCCGAAGGGCCTCAGGGACCGAGAGGTGAAGTAGCGAGATGTCCGCTTCGTTGAAGACCCCGCTGACCGAGCTGATCGGCATCGAACATCCCGTCGTTCAGACCGGAATGGGGTGGGTCGCGGGTGCCCGGTTGGTGTCGGCCACCTCCAACGCCGGCGGCCTCGGCATCCTCGCCTCGGCGACGATGACCATCGACGAGCTGACCACCGCGATCAAGAAGGTGAAGGCCGCGACCGACCGCCCGTTCGGGGTCAACATCCGCGCCGACGCCGCCGACGCCGGCGATCGGGTCGACCTGATGATCCGCGAAGGCGTCAAGGTCGCCTCCTTCGCACTGGCCCCCAAGCAGGAATTGATCGCGAAGCTCAAAGAAGCCGGTTCCGTGGTGATTCCGTCAGTCGGGGCCGCCAAGCATGCGAAGAAAGTGGCCGGCTGGGGTGCCGACGCCGTCATCGTGCAGGGCGGCGAGGGCGGCGGCCACACCGGCCCGGTGGCCACTACGCTGCTGTTGCCCTCGGTTCTCGACGCGGTGGACATCCCGGTCGTCGCCGCCGGTGGCTTCTTCGACGGGCGCGGCCTGGCCGCGGCGCTGTCGTACGGCGCCGCTGGGGTGGCGATGGGCACACGGTTCCTCCTGACCTCGGATTCGACCGTGCCCGAAGAGATCAAGCAGCGCTATCTGCAGGCCGCGCTCGACGGCACCGTGGTTTCGACCCGTGTCGACGGCATGCCGCACCGGGTGTTGCGCACCGAACTCGTCGAGAAGCTGGAAAGCGGTTCGCCGCTCCGCGGCTTCACCGCTGCGGTGCGCAACGCGGCCAAGTTCAAGAAGATGTCGCAGATGACGTGGGCCGGGATGATCCGCGACGGCCTTGCCATGCGCCACGGCAAGGACCTCACCTGGTCACAGGTGCTGATGGCCGCCAACACCCCGATGCTGCTGAAGGCCGGCCTGGTCGAGGGCAATACCGAAGCGGGCGTGCTGGCTTCCGGACAGGTTGCCGGGATCATCGACAGTCTCCCGTCCTGCGCCGAACTCGTCGACACCATCGTCGCCGATGCCGTCAAACACCTTCAGGCGGCCGCCGCGTTCATCGATTAGGGCGTAGTTTGGGCGGTGCACAACCACGATTTCGGAGGACGCAATGGCTCTTGCACCGGAGACGTGGCCGCGGCAGTTCCGCGATCTGATTCGGGTATCCAACAAGTATCTGCTCAATCCGGTGATGTTGCGACTGGCCGGAAGCCGGTACTGGTACGCCTCGGTGGTGCACCACGTCGGGCGCCGATCGGGTAAGGAGTACGCCACCCCGGTGGTCGCCGACCGGGTAGGCGACCACTTCCTGATCCCGCTGCCTTATGGCACACAGGTCGACTGGCTCCGAAACATCCTCGCTGCGAAGCGCGCACGGATCACCAGCAAGGGGCGGCCTTACGAGGTCACCTCACCCGCGATCGTGGCCGCGACCGAAGCTCTTCCCCTGCTGTCCGAAGATCGGCGGCGAACCTTCGAGCGCACCGGAATCGCGCACTTCCTGCGCATGAGTATCACGGAGTAAGTAATCTGCTTCATTTTCACAAAATGAAGCTATAGTCTTCACATGACTAAGGTGAAGGATAACACTTCATCAGTGCGGGCCACCCTGATCGGCGACGTCGTCGGGTCGCGGCACGCTTCGAACCGCGCTGAGCTGCATCGCCGCGTGGACGAGGCGCTGGCCGAGGTTGCCGGAACTTCGCCGGTGTTCACCGTCGGCGACGAGTTCCAGGGCAACTATACGACCGTCGGTGCAGCCATCGACGCGGCCCTCACGATTCGGCTGGCGCTGGCACCCGACGTCGACGTTCGATTCGGCATCGGATGGGGTGGCGTGACTGTTCTCGACGCAGAGACCGGTATCCAAGACGGCCCCGGCTGGTGGTCGGCGCGCGACGCGATCGAATGGACCGCGACCGCCCAACAGCAACCGGCGCTGGCGTCGGTGCGCACCGCATACCGCCGCCACGGCGACACCGGGCCGGATCCCGACGCGGTCAACGCCGCCCTGTTGTGTCGGGACCACCTGCTTGGATCGGTGGATGCCCGGTCTCTGCGGCTGTTGCGGGGGCTACTCGACCACAAGACGAAGAAGGAATTGGCGGCAATGGAAGGCATCAGCGCTTCGGCGGTCTCCCAACGCACCACGCGCGACGGGCTGGACCTGCTGGTGCTGGCATCCGAACACCTGCGGGACATCCGATGAGCGGAGCGAAGGGGACAGTCGGGATCACGCGATGAGCGGCGTCGCCGTACTGCTGATCGCCGTCGGCTGCGCCGACATCGTTCGGCGGCTGGCAACCCGGAGTTGGCCGGGTGTGATCACCGGGCCGGTGGTGGCGGTCGCCACCGCGGCGCTGTGCGGGCTGTGGCATCCCGGCGATCTGCGTCTGGTGGGCAGCTTCGCGAGCTGGATCGTCGCGCTCGGCGGGCTGGCGCTGACAGCGACCGCCGAGGTTCCCGATTCGCCGCCGGTGGACTTCGCCGGCGTCATAGCTTGTCCATCATGAAAATGAATGCCGCGATTCTGTGGGAGTACGGGCAAGACTGGAGCGTCGAGGAAGTCGAGCTCGATCCACCGAAGGACGGTGAAGTTCTCGTCTCCTTCGAGGCCACTGGCCTATGCCATTCCGATCACCACATTCGCGACGGCGACCTGGTGGCACCGATCCCGCTGATCGGCGGCCACGAGGGTGCCGGCATCGTGCGCGAAGTCGGACCGGGGGTTCGCGACCTCAAAGTCGGCGACCACATCGTGGCCGCGTTCCTGCCCGCCTGCGGACGCTGCCGCTGGTGCGCGACCGGCAAATCGAACCTGTGCGATATGGGCGCGGAAATCCTCATGGGCCTGCAACCCGACGGCACATTCCGCCGCCACGCTCGCGGCCAAGACATCTACGCCGCAATCGGTTTGGGAACCTTCGCCCCCTACGGGACGGTGCCCGAGGCGTCGCTTGTCAAGATCGACGACGACATCCCGCTGACCCGGGCCTGCCTGCTCGGCTGCGGTGTCACCACCGGCTGGGGCTCGGCGGTCAACACCGCCGACGTACGGCCCGGCGACACCGTGGTGGTGATCGGCTGCGGTGGCATCGGCAGCGGCGCCATCCAGGGCGCCCGGTTGGCCGGTGCGGAGAAGATCATCGTAATCGACATCGTGGAAAGCAAGCGGGACAAGGCGTTTCTGTTCGGCGCCACGCACTTCGCCACCTCGATCGCCGAGGGGACCGAACTGGTCCGCGAACTGACCAAAGGCGTGATGGCCGACTCCGCACTACTGACGGTCGGCTTGGTCAAAGGCGAGATGATCAACGACGCGCTCGAACTCGTCAGCAAGGGTGGCACCGTGGTGCTCACCGCGTTAGCCGCGATGACCGACGTGACACCGGTACTGCCGATGACGATGTTCACGCTGTTTCAGAAGCGCCTGCTCGGCAGTCTCTATGGACAGGCCAACCCCCGCGCAGACATCCCGAAGCTGCTCAGTCTCTACCGCGAGGGCAAACTGCTACTCGACGAGACCGTCACCCATGAATACAAGCTGGCTGAGATCAACGATGCCTACGCCGACATGCTCGCCGGCCGCAACATCCGAGGCGTGGTCGTCCACGACCTGTGAGCCTTCTGCGGCGAGCAGGGGAGCTGCCGCTAAGACGAGCAGACACAAAAGGTTCCGAAAACTGGCGTGTCGCGGAGCTTTCGTGTCTGCTCGCGGGCAGGACTAGAGCCGTTCGATGATGGTGACGTTGGCGGTGCCGCCGCCCTCACACATCGTCTGCAGGCCGTAGCGGCCGCCGCGGCGCTCCAGTTCGTTGAGCATCGTGGCGAACAGCTTGGCACCCGTGGCACCGAGCGGGTGGCCCAGCGCGATCGCGCCGCCGTTGGGGTTGACCTTCTCCGGGTCGATCTTGGTCTCCTTGAGCCAAGCCATCACCACCGGCGCAAACGCCTCGTTGATCTCGACGACGTCGATGTCCTCGATCGTCAGCCCCGCCTTATCCAGCGCGTACTTGGTCGCCGGAATCGGGCCGGTAAGCATGAACACCGGATCGGCGCCGCGGGCGCTGATGTGGTGGATGCGGGCCCGCGGGGTCAGCTTGTGCGTCTTGACGGCCTCTTCACTGGCCAGCAGCACCGCACTGGCACCGTCGGAGATCTGGCTGGCCATCGCCGCAGTCAGCCGGCCACCCTCCCGCAGCGTCTTGAGCCCGGCCAGCTTCTCCAGGCTGGACTCGCGCGGACCCTCGTCGGTGCGGAAGTCGCCGACCGGGACGATCTCGTTCTCGAAGTTGCCGTGGCGGATGGCGGCGAATGCCTTGTCGTGGCTGCCCTTGGCGAACTCCTCCATCTCCTCACGAGACAGTCCCCACTTCTCGGCGATCATCTCCGCCCCGCGGAACTGCGAGATCTCCTGATCGCCGTATCGGTGCAGCCAGTTCTCGGACTCGTTGGTCGGGGAGGTGAAGCCGAACTGCTCGGCGACGGTCATCGCCGACGAGATCGGGATACGGCTCATGTTCTGCATGCCGGCGGCCAGGATCAGGTCGGCGGTACCGGCCATGATGGCCTGTGCGCCAAAGGAAATGGCCTGCTGGCTCGAGCCGCACTGCCGGTCGACGGTGACGCCGGGCACCTCTTCGGGGTAGCCGGCGGCCAGCCAGGTGTTGCGGGCGATGTTGCCGGCCTGCGGGCCGATGGTGTCCAGGCAGCCGGCCACCACGTCATCGACAGCGCCCGGGTCGACGTCGACCCGATCAAAGATGCCGCGGTAGGCCACCACACCGAGGTCGATGGGGTGGACGGGGGCCAGCGATCCATTGCGCTTGCCGACCGCGGTGCGTACGGCGTCGATGACGTATGCCTGTGATGCGGGGGCCATGTCGTTCTCCTTGCTAGTTGTTGGGCGCGGCTATGCCGCCCAGGACGATGGCGAGGTATTGGCGGCCGACTTCCTCGGCCGTCAGGGGTCCACCTGGTTGGTACCAACGCACGGACACCCACGTGGTGTCCCGGATGAACCGGTACACCACGTCGACGTCGATGTCCGGGCGGAAGTATCCCTGCTCGACACCCTCGTTGAGGAGGTCGAGCCACATCTTGCGTTGTTCTTTGTTACGAGCCTCGACGAAGTCGAACTGCGGCAGTGACGACAGCCGCTTGGCCTCGTCCTGGTAGATGACCACCTGGGCGTGCCGGTTCTCGATCGCGTCGAACGACGCCATGAAGAGGCCCTTCAGTCGCTCGAGCGGATTGGGCTCGGTGGCGATGACCTCTTGGTAACGGTCGAACAGCCAGTCCAGGAAGTCACGCAGGACCTCCTCGACCATCTGCTCCTTGCTCTTGAAGTGGTGATACAGGCTGCCGGACAGAATGCCCGCCGAGTCGGCGATGTCACGCACGGTCGTTGCCCGCAGACCGCGCTCGGCGAACATCGTCGCGGCGAGCACCAGGAGCTCGTCGCGACGGCTGGCCGGCTGCTCCGTCATGGGTGTTGGCTCGATACCGAAATGACTTCGCCGGTCAGATAACTCGAGTAGTCGCTGGCCAGGAAGGCGATGGTGGCGGCGACCTCCCACGGCTCGGCGGCACGGCCGAACGCCTCACCTTCGGAGAGCCGGTCCAGCAGGTCGGCCGAGCTGGTCTTCTCGAGGAACTTGTGCCGCGCGATGCTCGGCGACACCGCGTTGATGCGCACGCCGTATTCGACGGCTTCGATGGCGCTGCATCGGGTCAGCGCCATCACGCCAGCCTTGGCTGCGGCGTAGTGCGATTGGGAATGCTGAGCCCGCCATCCCAGAACGCTGGCGTTGTTGACGATCACGCCGCCGTGGCCGGCGTCGCGGAAGTACCGCAGCGCGGCGCGGGTCGCCCGCATCACCGACGACAGGGTCACGTTGAGCACGCGATCCCACTCGTCGTCGGTCATGTCGATCACCGGCGTCTGGCCGCCGAGCCCGGCGTTGTTCACCAAAACATCCAGATGGCCGGCCTTTTCGACAGTCGACGTGATCAACGCGTCGACGGCCTCGGTGGAGGTCACATCGCAGACGACCGCGTCGACCCTTCCGAGGCCGAGGCCAGCCAGTTCGTCGCGGGTCTCGCCCAGGCGGCGTTCGTGATAGTCGGAGACGACGACGTCGGCGCCTTCGAGCAGGGCCCGTCGCGCGGTCGTGGACCCGATGCCGGTGCCGGCGGCCGCGGTGACGAGCACGACCTTGCCCTCGAGCAGGCCGTGGCCCGCGATCTCCTCGGGCGCGGTTTCAAGCCCCACTAGCCCTTCACCTCACGAGGTAGGCCGAGCACCCGCTCGGCGATGATGTTGCGCTGGATCTCGTTGGAGCCGCCGTAGATGGTGTCGGCCCGCGAGAACAGGAACAGCCGCTGCCATTCGTCGAAATCGCCGTCGGTGATCAGCAGGCCGGACTTGCCTTTGATATCCATCGCCAGCTCGCCGAGATCGCGATGCCAGTTGGCCCACAACAGCTTCGACACGTTGTCCTGGCCTCCGCCAATGTCGCCGGCCCAGCGGCTCCCGGGCTCCTCGACGTCCATGGTGGCCATGGCGTAGGACCGCATGGTCTGCAAACCCGCCCAGGACCGCGCGAGCCGCTCCCTGATCAGTGGATCGTCGATCGCGCCGGTGGTCTTGGCCAGTTCGGCGATTCCGGAAAGTTCACGGGCATAACGAATCTGCTGCCCCAGGGTGGATACCCCACGCTCGAAGGTGAGTGTTCCCATCGCCACCCGCCAGCCATCACCGGGCGCGCCGACAACCAGATCGGCATCGGTGCGGGCGTCGGTGAAGAACACCTCGTTGAATTCCGAGTCGCCGGTGAGCTGGATGATCGGACGGATCTCCACCCCTGGCTGATCCAGGGGCACCAGGAGATAGGACAACCCGGCGTGCCGCTTGGAGCCCTTCTCGGTGCGGGCCACCACGAAGCACCACTGCGCCCAGTGCGCCAGGGACGTCCACACCTTCTGACCGTTGATGACCCAGTGCTGCTTCTCCGTCGCTCCGCTCGCCTGGGGATCGCCTACGAGCACCGCTGACGTCGCGACGTTGGCCAGGTCGCTGCCGGCGCCGGGCTCGGAGTAGCCCTGCGACCACAGCTCGGTCACGTCGAGGATCCGCGGCAGGAACCGCTGCTGCTGTTCGGGAGTGCCGAACGCGATCAGGGTGGGCCCGAGCAGTTCCTCGCCGAAGTGATTGACCTTGTCGGGTGCGTCGGCCTTCGCGTACTCCTCGTAGAAGGCCACCCGGTGAGCAACAGACAGGCCGCGACCACCGTGCTCGACGGGCCAGCCCAGGCAGGTCAGGCCGGCCGCGGCGAGGTGGCGGTTCCAGGCCAGCCGCTCTTCGTAGGCTTCATGCTCGCGACCCGGACCACCGAGGCCCTTGAGTGCGGCATATTCGCCGACGAGGTTGTCGGCCAGCCACTGGCGGACCTCCGCCCGGAACTCCTCGACCGTGATCACCCTAGTAGGCTAACCTACCAAGCACTTGCTTTGTTAGGCCGGGCCTGGACGGCGCCAGTGGCCGGCGATCAGATTCAGAGGAGCCTCGATGACGAGACCCGGCGGGCAGGAGCGCAGTGACACGGGGATGTCGCAGCGCACCACACCCGCGGTGTTGGACCGGATGGCACTCGACTTCGCCGACCATGACGCCCTGGTCACCGCCGAACGCACCCTCACCTTCTCAGAACTGCGCGACGAGGTTCGCCGCGCGGCGGCAGCGATCGTCGGCGCGGGTGTCGCACCCGGAGATCGGGTCGCGATCTGGTCGCCCAACACCTGGCACTGGGTGATCGCCTGCCTGGCCATCCACTACGCCGGTGCGGTGATGGTGCCGTTGAATACCCGCTACACCGCCGACGAAGCGACCGACATCCTGGCCCGCACCGAGGCGCCGCTGCTGTTCGGGATGGGCCGATTCCTCGGCGCCGATCGGGTCGGCGACCTGGATCGCGCCGCGCTGCCGGCACTGCGGCACATCGTGCGCATCCCGATCGAGGACGACGACGGCACCTGGGACGCGTTCCTCGCCGGGCCGCAGCCACCGCTGTCCGAGGTGGACTCCCGCGCGGCGGCGGTGCGTCCCGACGATCCCTCCGATGTCCTGTTCACCTCGGGGACGACCGGGCGCAGCAAAGGTGTCCTGTGCGCGCACCGCCAGTCCCTGGCCGCCCCGGCGGCGTGGGCCGCATGCGGCCAGCTCACCAGCGCCGACCGCTACCTATGCATCAACCCGTTCTTTCACAACTTCGGCTACAAGGCCGGCATCCTGGCGTGCCTGCAGACCGGCGCCACCCTGATCCCCCAGCTCACCTTCGACCCCGAACAGGCGATGCGGGTGGTCGCCGAGCAGCGCATCACCGTATTGCCCGGCCCGCCGACGATCTTCCAGACCCTGCTGGACCACCCGAACCGCAAGCAGTACGACCTGAGCTCCCTGCGCTTCGCGGTGACCGGCGCGGCGACGGTGCCGGTCGTGCTGATCGAACGCATGCAGGCCGAGCTCGACTTCGACATCGTGCTGACCGCCTATGGGCTGACCGAGGCCAACGGCTTCGGCACCATGTGCCGCGCCGACGACGACGCCGTCACGGTGGCCACCACCTGCGGGCGCCCGATCGCCGACTTCGAACTGCGCATCGATGCCCCGGACGACACGGGAGCCGGCGAGGTCCTGTTGCGCGGACCCAACGTGATGCTCGGGTATCTCGACGACCCGGCCGCCACCGCGGCGGCGATCGACGCCGACGGCTGGCTGCACACCGGCGATGTCGGCACCGTCGACGAGGCGGGCAATCTCCGGATCACCGACCGGCTCAAGGACATGTACATCTGCGGGGGCTTCAACGTCTACCCCGCCGAGGTGGAGCAGGTGCTGGCCCGCCTCGAGGGAGTGGCCGACGCCGCCGTCATCGGCGTGCCCGACGAGCGCCTCGGCGAGGTCGGCCGGGCGTTCATCGTGCGCCGCCCGGACAGCGACCTCGACGAGCAGGCCGTCATCGACTACACCAAGAAACACCTGGCCAATTTCAAGACCCCGCGCTCGGTGGTCTTCGTGGCGGCCCTGCCACGAAACCCCGGCGGCAAAGTGGTCAAACCCACACTGCGAGAGATGGTTTGATGGATCTCAGCTACGACGATGCCACCGAAGAGTTCCGCGATGAGGTGCGCACGTTCCTGTCGGCCAACAAGGCCGCGTTCCCGACGAAGTCCTATGACACCGCCGAGGGGTTCGAGCAGCACCGGGTCTGGGACCGCGTCCTGTTCGACGCCGGCCTGTCGGTGATCACCTGGCCGGAGAAGTACGGCGGCCGCGACGCCACCCTGCTGCAGTGGGTGGTCTACGAGGAGGAATACTTCCGCGCCGGGGCGCCGGGTCGGGCCAGCGCCAACGGCACCTCGATGTTGGCGCCGACGCTGTTCGCGCACGGTACGGAAGAGCAAATGGACCGGGTACTGCCGAAAATGGCTAGCGGCGAAGAGATCTGGGCCCAGGCCTGGTCGGAGCCGGAGTCCGGCAGCGACCTGGCGTCGCTGCGGTCGACGGCCACCCAGACTGACGGCGGCTGGCTGCTCAACGGCCAGAAGATCTGGAGCTCGCGAGCGGTCTTCGGGGACAGGGGATTCGGATTGTTCCGGTCCGACCCGGCCGCTGAGCGCCATAAGGGCTTGACCTACTTCATGTTCGACCTCAAGGCCGACGGTGTGACGGTGCGCCCGATCGCCCAGCTCGGCGGGGACACCGGGTTCGGCGAGGTCTTCTTCGACGACGTGTTCGTGCCGGATGCCGACGTCATCGGCGGCGTGCACGACGGGTGGCGTGCCGCGATGAGCACGTCGAGCAACGAGCGCGGCATGTCACTGCGTAGCCCGGCCCGATTCCTGGCACCGGCCGAACGCCTGGTGGCGCAGTGGCGAGACCGGGGTTCCGACCCGGCATTCGCCGACCGGGTGGCCGACGCCTGGATCAAGGCCCAGGCCTACCGGCTGCACACCTTCGGCACCGTGACCCGGGTGGCCGGCGGCGGGGAACTGGGTGCCGAGTCGTCGGTGACCAAGGTGTTCTGGTCGGACCTCGACGTCGCGCTGCACCAGAGCGCGCTCGAACTTCGCGGCGCCGACGCCGAACTGACCGATTCCTGGACCGACGGTCTGCTGTTCGCGCTCGGCGGCCCGATCTACGCCGGCACCAACGAGATTCAGCGCAACATCATCGCCGAGCGGCTGCTCGGGCTGCCCCGAGAAGGCTCAGCGAGCGCAGGAGCGAAGAAATGAAATTCGCACTCGACGAACAGCAGCGAGATTTCGCCGCCAGTATCGACGCCGCACTGGGTGCCGCCGATGTGCCCGCGACCGTCCGGGCCTGGGCCGACGGTGACACCACACCCGCTCGCAAGGTGTGGTCGGTGCTGACCGATCTGGGTGTCACCGCGCTGGCGGTGCCCGAGAAGTACGACGGCATCGAGGCTCACCCCGTCGACCTGGTGGTCGCACTGGAAAGTCTCGGCCGCTGGTGCGTACCGGGACCGGTCGCCGAATCGATTGCGGTGGCACCGGTTCTGCTCGCAGACGACGAAAGGTCGGCTGCCCTGGCCGCCGGTGAGCTGATCGCGACGGTGGCGCTGCCACCGCGGGTGCCGCGCGCCGTCAACGCCGACTTCGCCGGGCTCACGCTGCTGGCGCGGGACGGGCAGGTGAGCGATGCCACCGCCGGCGATGCCCATGAGTCCGTCGACCCCACCCGCTGCCTGTTCGATGTCGCCGCCGCCGGCAACGCCAAGGACGCCGACGTGGCGCGAGCCTACGAATTCGGGGCACTGGCAACTGCCGCCCAGCTAGTCGGCGCCGGCCAGGCGATGCTGGACATGTCGGTCGAATACGCCAAACAGCGCAGCCAGTTCGGCCGCGTCATCGGCAGCTATCAGGCGATCAAGCACAAACTGGCCGACGTCCACATCGCGGTGGAGCTGGCCCGTCCCCTCGTCTACGGCGCGGCGCTGTCCCTGGCCGACGGATCTTCGGACACCGCACGTGATGTCAGCGCCGCCAAGGCCGCCGCCTCGGATGCCGCGCTGCTGGCGGCACGCTCCTCGCTGCAGACCCACGGCGCCATCGGCTTCACCTCCGAACATGACTTGTCGCTGTGGTTGTTGCGGGTGCAGGCGCTGCACTCGGCATGGGGTGATCCGACCAGCCATCGACGACGCGTGCTGGAGGCACTGGCATGACCACAACCGAAGAACGGCAGATGCTGCGCGACACCGTCGCCGCACTCGTCGAGAAACACGCATCGCCGGGCGCGGTCCGGGAGGCGATGGAGTCCCCGCGCGGTTACGACGAGGCGTTGTGGACCATGCTGTGCGAGCAGGTCGGGGTCGCCGCTCTCGTGGTGCCCGAGGATCTCGGCGGCGCCGGTGGTGAACTGGCCGATGCCGCAGCCGTTCTCGAGGAGCTGGGGCGCGGTCTGGTCCCGACACCGCTGCTCGGCACCACACTCGCCGAGCTGGCACTGCTGGCCGCTGACGAACCCGATACCGACACCCTCGAGGAACTGGCCGCCGGCGCGGCCATCGGCGCGGTGGTGTTCGACCCCGGCTACGTGGTCAACGGTGACATCGCCGACGTGGTCGTCGCCGTCCAGGACGCGACATTGGCCCGGTGGAGCGACGTCACCGCCGAGTCGATACCGACGATGGACCCGACCCGCCGGCTGGCCCGGCTCGCCCCCGGCGCGACCGCGGTGATCGGGACCGACCCCGGGCTGGCCGATACCGCGGCGATCCTGCTGGCGGCCGAACAGGTCGGTGCGGCCACCCGCTGCCTAGAGCTCACCGTCGACTACACCAAGGAACGCGTGCAGTTCGGCCGGGCGATCGGTAGCTTCCAGGCCCTCAAGCACCGGATGGCCGACCTGTACGTCGCCGTGCAGTCGGCGCGCGCCGTCGTCGGCGATGCGATTACGGCGCCCACACCGGTGTCCGCGGCGCTGGCGCGCCTGGCCGCCAGCGAGGCGTTCACGAAGGTCGCCGGCGAGGCGATCCAGATGCATGGCGGCATCGCGATCACCTGGGAACACGACATCCAGCTGTACTTCAAACGCGCTCACGGCAGCGCCCAGCTGCTCGGTTCGGTGTCCGACCAACTCCGCCGGCTCGAATCCGAGGTGCTCTAGCCTGACTGAGGTGAACAATCGCGTTGCGCTGCGAGCCGGCATCCCGCCGTTCTATGTGATGGACGTGTGGCTGGCCGCCGCGGAGCGACAGCGCACCCATGGTGACCTGGTGAACCTCTCGGCAGGACAACCGAGTGCCGGCGCCCCGGAACCGGTGCGCGCCGCCGCGGCGGCTGCGCTGGAGGCCAATCAGCTGGGCTACACCGTCGCTCTCGGCATTCCTGAGCTGCGCGAAGCGATCGCCGGGTCGTACGCGGGCCGTTACGGGTTGGACGTCAGCGCGGACGACGTGGTGGTGACCACCGGGTCGTCGGGGGGCTTCCTGCTGGCCTTCCTGGCCTGCTTCGACGTCGGTGACCGGGTGGCGATCGCCAGCCCGGGCTATCCCTGCTACCGCAACATCCTGTCCGCGCTGGGCTGTGAGGTGGTGGAGATCCCATGCGGGCCGCAGACCCGGTTCCAGCCGACCGCGCAGATGCTGGCCGAACTGGATCCACCGGTTCAGGGCGTGATCGTGGCCAGCCCGGCCAACCCGACCGGCACGGTGATTCCCCCGGAGGAGCTCGCGGCGATCGCGTCCTGGTGCGATGCGACCGGCGCCCGGCTCATCAGCGATGAGGTCTACCACGGGCTGGTGTATCCGGGTGCACCGGACACCGCATGCGCCTGGCAGACGTCACGTAATGCCGTGGTGGCGAACAGCTTTTCGAAATACTTCGCGATGACGGGCTGGCGGCTGGGCTGGCTGCTGGTGCCCGAGGAATTGCGTCGCGCGGTGGACTGTCTGACCGGAAACTTCACCATCTGCCCACCGGTGTTGCCGCAGTTCGCGGCGGTTGAGGCGTTCACGCCCGAGGCGATCGCCGAGGCGGAAGTCCATCTGCACCACTATGCGGCCAACCGGGAGACACTGCTGGCCGGTCTACGCCAGATCGGCATCACCCGGCTGGCGCCCGCCGACGGCGCGTTCTACGTCTACGCCGACGTCTCGGATTTCACCTCGGACTCGCTGACATTCTGCGAGAAGCTGCTGGCCGATACCGGGTTGGCGATCGCCCCCGGGATCGACTTCGACACCGTGCAGGGCGGCTCGTTCGTGCGGCTGTCGTTCGCCGGGCCTGCTTCCGACATCGAGGAGGCGCTTCGCCGACTCGGGTCGTGGCTGGTCCGCTGATGCGTTGAGCGCAGATATTGCGGGACGCCGCCGCAACTGATGGGGTCGAGGCATGCCTTTCATCGACCATGAGCTCGGCCGCGCTTACTACCGGCACTGGGCCGCACTCGAGCCGCGTGCGGCAGTCATCTTCCTGCACGGGTTCGGCGAACACACCGGCGTCTACCACCGGCTGGGATTCGCCCTCAACGCCGCCGGGATCGACCTGTGGGCTGTCGACCAGTTCGGCCATGGCCTCTCCCCCGGGGCGCGCGGGGACTTCGGCAGGATCGAGGACAGCTCCGCGCTGGCTGACAGCCTCACCGCACTGGCCGAACAAGCGACGCCAGGTATTCCGCTTGTCGCGCAGGGACATTCCTATGGTGCGGTGGTGACCCTGTTCCGGCTCCTCGACCAGCCGCAGCGCTACCGCGCCGGGATCATCTCCGGTGCGCCGCTGGTCCCTGTGCCGGAGTTACTCGACACCGACACCGCACTCGACCTCGACCCGCTCTGGCTGTCGGGGGACCCGTTCTACCTCGACGCGATGGAGAACGATCCGCTGGCGTTCGTCGAAGCCGACAGCGTTCCCCTGGCCCGCGAGCTGGCCAGGGCCTGGGACCGATTCGGTGACGAACTGCCGAGCCTGAGCGTGCCCACGTTGGCCATCCACGGTGAGCTCGACCCGATCGGACCCGTCAGCGCGGTACGCGCCTACGCCGAACAGATCCAACCACTACGGCTGCGGGAGTTTCCCGGCGCGCACCACGACATCCTCAACGAGACGGTGCACCGTGAGGTCGCCGCGGCGATCATCGAGTTCATCGATCAGAACAGTTAGAGCCAGGTGTCGGTGGTGGTGGCGGTCAGGAACGCGTCGAGGTCGTCACGCCACTGCGCCGGGGTGTTCTTGTCCGGCTCGATACCCGTGTACTCGCCGCGGTAGAACAGCAGCGGCCGCGGCTTCTTCTTCGGCACCTCCGACAGCGACTGAACCGCCCCGAACACCACGAAATGGTCGCCGCCGTCATGCACCGAGTGCACCGTGCAGTCGATATGAGCCAGCGTGCCATCGATCACGGGGGAGCCGAGCTTGCTTGGGCTCCAGTCGATTCCAGCGAACTTGTCCGGCTCCCTCGATCCGAACCGGGCCGACACATCCTTCTGCTTCTCATGCAGGATGTTGACGCAGAACTTTCCGCTGGCCTCGATGGCCGCCCAGGACCGCGAGAGTTTGGTGGGGCAGAACAGCACCAACGGCGGCTCCAGCGACAAGGCCGCGAACGATTGGCAGGCAAACCCGACCGGAACGTCGTCGTGGACCGTCGTGACGATGGTGATGCCGGTGCAGAACTGGCCCAGCACATGACGAAACGTGCGGGGATCGATCATGGGTGCGGACATCGGCTACTTGAACCCGACGGAGAAGTCGTGCCCCCACAGACTGACTGCGGTGCTCTCCCTGGCGATCCAGTCCTCGTCGGAGACCTGTAAACCCTCACAGCCGAATTCGACGTCGAAACCGCCGGGGGTCTTCATGTAGAAGGACAGCATCTTGTCGTTGGTGTGCCGGCCGAGCGTCGCTGACATCTTCACCTTGCGGCGGTAGGCGCGGTCCAGGCACAGACCCACGTCATCGGAGTTCTCCACCTCGACCATCAGGTGCACGATGCCGCTGGGATTGGGCATCGGCATGAAGGCCAGCGCATGATGGCGCGGGTTGCAGCCGTAGAACCGCAGCCAGACCGGATCCCCGTCGGCCGGGCGGCCCGCGATCTGCGGCGGCAGGCTCATCGAATCCCGTAACCGGAACCCCAGCACATCCTGGTAGAACGCCTGTGCGGCAGCGTCGTCGTCGCAGGTGAGCACGACGTGTCCAAGACCCTGTTCGGCGGTGACGAACTTGTGGCCGTAGGGGCTGACGAAGCGGCGGCCCAGGTACTGCGCGCCGTGGAACGCTTCGAGAACGTTGCCGGCGGGATCGGAGAATCGGATCAGCCCCTCAACCCGCCGTTCGGACTTCTCCTCGCGGGTCCCTTCGACGAAGTCGACGCCCGCCTTGGCCAGGTTCTCGCGCAGGCCCTGCAGCGCAGCCGCGTCGGCGACCTCCCAGCCGGAGACCAGCAGTCGGTCCCGGTCGCCGGGCACGATCACCAGCCGGGCGGCGAAATCATCCATGCGCAGGTAGAGCGCATCCGGGATGGCCCCGTCACCCTCCACCATGCCAAGCACCTTGAGTCCGAATTCTCGCCACGCTGCCACATCGGTGGCCTCAATTCGCATGTAGCCGAGCGCCTTTAGCGTCATGCCCCACCTCCGAGGAAATCGACGGTCAACCTGTTGAACTCGTCGAACTTCTCCAACTGAGCCCAATGTCCACATTGCCCGAAAACGTGCAGCTGGACACGTGGAATCTGTTTCAGCGCGACCAGCGCACCGTCGAGCGGATTGACCCGGTCCTCGCGGCCCCAGATCAGCAGCACGCGCTGGCGCAGCTTGTACACGTCACGCCACATCATCCCGAGCTCGAAATCAGCTCCCGCGAACGACTTTCCCATCGCTCGTGCCGCAGCCAGCGACTCGGGCGTGCTGGCGATCGCAAAGCGTTCCTCGACCAGCTCGGGAGTGATCAGCTTCTGGTCGTAGACCATGACGCGCAGGAACTTCTCCATGTTCTCCCGCGTCGGGTCGGCGGTGAACCGCCCCAGCAGTTTCACCCCTTCGGTGGGGTCGGGCGCGAACAGGTTGACCGACAGCCCACCCGGTCCCATCAGGACCAGCCGGCCGGCACGTTCGGGGTTGTCCAACGCAAAGCGCACAGCGGTTCCACCGCCCAGCGAGTTGCCCACCAGAGCCGCACGTTCGATCTTGAGATGATCGAACAAGTCGAGCAGAGCCCGCGCGCTGTAACGGTTGTACTGCTCGTGCTCGGTGTGCTTGTCGGAGTGGCCGTAACCGGGCTGGTCCACGGCGAGCACATCGAAGTGTTGGGCGAGCACCCCGATGTTCCGGGAAAAGTTCGACCAGCTCGACGCCCCCGGGCCGCCGCCGTGCAACAGCACCAGGGTCTGCGGGTTGCCGACACCCGCCTCGTGAAAGTGCAGACGCATGTCGTCACGGACTTGCGCATAGCGGCTGGTGGACTCGAAGGTCGGCTCCCGCTGGGACTCGACTTCCTGGATGAAGGACGTCATCGGCCGACCGGCTACACCATCGTGTCGCCGAGCGGCAGCCCGAATTCCTGGTTACCGAACATCACGTAGGCGCGCTCGGCGTCGTTGGCGGCGTGCACCCGCCCGGCGTGTGCGTCACGCCAGAACCGTTGCAGCGGCGTGTCGATGCCAAGCGCGGTGGCGCCGGCGCTTTCGAAGAGCCGGTCGATGGACGCGATGGCGCGCTGGGTCGCCCGAACCTGGTCTCGACGGGCCTTGGCACGCAACTCCAGCGGGATGTCCGCACCGGCCAACAGCAGCTTGTACTCGGCCGCCAGATTGCCCGACAGCTGGGCCCAGGCCGCGTCGATGTCGCTGGCCGCCTCGGCGATCCGAACCTTGGCGAACGGATCGTCCTTGGCTTTCTCGCCGGCGTAGGCGGCGCGCACCCGCTTGCCCTGATGCTCGACGTGAGCGTCGTAGGCGCCGTAGGCCATCCCGACGATCGGGCTCGAGATGGTGGTGGGGTGCATGGTGCCCCAGGGCATCTTGTACACCGGTGCGGTGTTGTTCTGCAGCCCCGGTGAAGCCAGATCGCCCATCGCCTTGAAGGAGGTGAACCGGTGCCGCGGCACGAACACGTCCTTCATCACCAGGGTGTTGCTGCCGGTCCCCTTGAGGCCGACCACGTGCCAGTCGTCCTCGATGCGGTAGTCGCTGATCGGGACGAGGAAGCTGCCGAAGTCCACCGGCCTGCCGTCCTTGATGACCGGCCCGCCGACGAACGTCCAGGTGGCGTGGTCGCATCCCGAGGACCAGTGCCAGGACCCGTTGACCAGGTAACCGCCGTCGGTGACCACACCGGCGCCCATCGGGGCATACGACGACGAGATCCGCACCGTCGGATCCGCGCTCCAGACGTCCTCCTGGGCCTGCTGATCGAAATGCGCCAGATGCCAGTTGTGGACACCCAGAATGCCGGCCACCCAGCCGGTCGAGCCGCAGGCGCTGGCCAGCCGGCGAACCGCCTCGTAGAACACCGTCGGGTCGGTCTGCAGGCCACCCCACTGCTCGGGCTGCAGCAGCTTGAAGAAGCCGACCTCGTCGAGCTCGGCGATCGAGGCGTCGGGGATGCGGCGCAGATCCTCGGTCTCCTGCGCCCGCTCGCGCAATTTCGGCAGCAGCTCATCGATGCCGGTGAGAACCGACTCCGCGTCACGCTGTTGAATGGACGTCACTGCATGCCTCCCAGAAGTGCGTTACTCCGACCAAGACTAGAACACGTTACGATTTGTGTCGAGCAGCGCGAGCCTGCGGCTGGTAGCGATATACAAACCGATTTCTGTAACCTGTTCTAGTTGAACTGGAGGGAAGGCTAAGCAACGTGACGCAGGTGCCACCGGACGAGCCCTTGGGCAGCCACGTGCTCGAGTTGGAAGTGACCGACGTGGTCGAGGAGACCGACGACTCGCGATCACTCGTGTTCGGCGTGCCCGCCGGCGCGGACATCCCCGCCGATCGCCTGCGCTACGCGCCCGGCCAGTTCCTGACCCTGCGCATTCCCAGCGACCGCACGGGTTCGGTGGCGCGCTGCTACTCGCTTTCCAGTTCACCGTTCACCGATGACGCCTTGACCGTCACCGTCAAGCGCACGGTCGACGGTTATGCATCCAACTGGCTGTGCGATCACGCGCACCGGGGCATGAAGATGCACGTGCTGGCGCCGTCGGGAACCTTCGTGCCCAAGACCCTCGACGCCGACTTCCTGCTCATCGCCGCCGGTAGCGGGATCACGCCGATGATGGCCATCTGTAAGTCAGCCCTCTCGCAGGGCAGTGGTCAGATCACGTTGATCTACGCCAACAGAGACGAGCGGTCGGTCATCTTCGGCAGCGCGCTGCGCGATCTGGCCGCGAAGTACCCCGATCGCTTGACGGTCGTGCACTGGCTGGAGTCCGTGCAGGGTCTGCCGAGCACCCCGGCACTGAGCAAGCTGATGGTGCCCTACACCGACCGGCAGGCGTTCATCTGCGGTCCGGGCCCGTTCATGCAGGCCGCCGAACAGGCCCTCGAGTCGCTGCAGGTCCCGGCCAAGCAGGTGCATATCGAGGTATTCCGCTCGCTGGAGACCGATCCGTTCGCCGCGGTGACGATCACCGACGAGGGTGACGAGCCGCCGGCCACCGCCATCGTCGAGCTCGACGGGCAGACCCACACCGTGGCGTGGCCGCGCAGCGCCAAACTGCTCGACGTCCTCCTCGACAAGGGGCTCGATGTGCCGTTCTCCTGCCGAGAGGGGCACTGCGGCGCGTGCGCGGTGGTCAAACGCAGCGGCGAGGTCGCGATGGACATCAACGATGTCCTGGAACCCGACGACATCGCCGAGGGGCTGATCCTGGCCTGCCAGGCGCGGCCGAATTCCGATTCGGTGGAAGTCACCTACGACGAGTAGGCCGGCGCCTCAGCGCGAGCAGGCATAAACCTCTCCAAATCGCCGGCGTGTCAGGGCATCTTGTGTCTGTTCGCGGGGAGGAATCCCTAGCGCGGCAGGCCGAGCAGGCGTTCCCCGGCGAGGGTGAGCAGGATCTGCTCGGTGCCGCCGGCGATGGTCAGGCACCGGGTGTTGAGGAAGTCGTGCACGAACCCGTCGATGACGAGGCCGCCGGAGTCCGAGAGTTCCAGCCGGAACTCGGCCAGCGCCTGCCGGTGCCGAACGCCGATGAGCTTGCGGGCACTGGCCTCCGCGCTGGTGTCATGCCCGCCGACCGCCAGCTGCGCGATCCGCTGATCGAGCAGTGAACCCGCCTGCGCGGACAGGATCAGCTTGGCCGTCTGGTCCTGTAGCGCGGTGTCGAGTTCACGCTCGGCGACCGTGCGCAGCATCTCCTCCACCGGATTGCCCAACGCGGTCCCCTGCGCCATCGCGACCCGTTCGTTGGCCAGTGTGGTGCGGGCCAGCCGCCAGCCGTCGTTGACCGTGCCCACCACCATGTCGTCGGGCACGAACACGTCGTCGAAGAACACCTCGTTGAACAGTTCGTCGCCGGTGATCTCCCGCAGCGGGCGGACCACGATGCCCGGCGAGCGCATGTCGACCAGGAAGTAGGTGATGCCTTTGTGTTTCGGCGCGTCCGCGTCGGTGCGGGCCAGGCACACACCCCAATGCGCCTTCTGCGCGGCCGAGGTCCACACCTTCTGGCCGGTGAGCTTCCAACCGCCTTCGGCCCGAACGGCTTTGGTGCGCAGAGCGGCCAGATCCGACCCGGCGCCCGGCTCGGAAAAGAGCTGGCACCAGATGATCTCGCCGCGCAGGGTGGCCGGCACGAACCGGTCGATCTGCTCGGGCGTGCCGCCCTCCAGAATCGTCGGCACCGCCCACCAGCCGATCACCAGATCGGGGCGCTGCACTCCGGACTTGGCCAGTTCGGAATCGATGAGCAGCTGTTCGGCCGGCGAGGCCTCCCGGCCGTAGGGCTTGGGCCAATGCGGGGCGAGCAACCCGGTGGCGGCCAGTGCGGGCTGGCGGTCGTCGGCGGGTAGGGCCGCGACTTCGGCCACCGCGGCGGCGATCTCCGGTTGCAGGTGCGCGACGGAGTCCAGGTCGATGTGCAGCTCGCGGCGCACACCGTCGAGGGTCAACGCGCACACCCGGCGCAGCCAGGCCGGCCGACCACCGAGGATCTGGCCGATGCTGTAGGCCCGACGCAGGTAGAGATGCGCGTCGTGTTCCCAGGTGATCCCGATACCGCCGAGCACCTGGATGCAATCCTTGGCGTTGGCCTTGGCCGACTCGATGCCGATCGCGGCGGCGATGGCGGCGGCGATGGCCAGTTGTTGCTCAGCCGGAGCCGCTGGGCCGGCGACATCAGACGAGGCGGCACCGGCGGCGTCAGCGGCCGCCACCGCGGCCTGCTGCGAGCGCAGCAGCATCTCGGCACACATGTGTTTGATGGCCTGGAAGCTGCCGATCGGCTTGCCGAACTGCTCGCGCACCTTCGCATACTCGACCGCGGTGTCCAGCGTCCAACGGGCCAGACCGGCGGTTTCGGCGGCCAGCACCGTGGCGGTCAGGTCCTCGAATCGGCGCCGCGACGCTGCGGCCTTGGTGGCGGGCACCGAATTCAGCGTTACCCGGGCCAGGGGGCGGGAGAAATCGGTGGCGGCCAGTGACTCGACCGTCACCCCGTCGGCGGCGGCGTCGACGACGACGACCTCATCACCCACCGGCAACAGCAGCACACCCGAGGTATCCGCGCCGAGCACATGGTCGGCGGTCCCGGATACCCGGCCACCGTCCTGCCGCAAATCGGCCGCCAGCGCCAAACCGGCGGTGGACTCCCCCGCGGCGAGTGCTTCGAGCAGCTCGGCATCAGTGATGACCAGTGTGGCCACCGCCGTCGTCGCGACCGGGCCGGGGATCAGCGCCCGCGCCGCCTCCTCGACCATGGCGCACAGATCCTGGATGGAACCTCCAGCACCCCCGGCATCCTCGGCGACGGCGACTCCGAACAAACCCAAGTCGGCCAGGGCGCGATAAACCGGACGCCATGCCTCGGGAGTGCCGTGTTCGACGTCGCGCACCGCGGCAAGGGCGCCGGAAGAGGCCGCCCAGCTGCGGACCAACTCACGGGCGGCAAACTGTTCGTCGGTGATGGTCGCAGACACCGTCGGCTCCTAGAGGTCACAAAGAACGGGCGCTGAAAATCTTCTTGGCCCACTAGAACGTGTTCTAATAGTGCCAGCGATCACCAGTCAAGTCGACCGGCATCGCAGCAGGACACGCGGTCGTCCCGGGGGACGCAGAGGTACGCGACGCAGTGTAGCGATGCGTATCGTTTCCTCTAGTAACGACCCTTGGAAGGAGCGGAACGAACCCATGTCATCGCCAGCGCAGAAGTCGTCGCCCGGCGGTGCGGGTTTGCAGCCACGTGAGGTGTTGCCGGTGTCAGTTCTCGCAGAATCAGAGCTCGGTTCTGAAGCACAGCGTGAGCGCCGCAAACGCATCCTCGACGCAACCATGGCCATCGCCTCCAAAGGCGGCTACGAGGCCGTCCAGATGCGCGCGGTGGCCGATCGTGCCGACGTGGCCGTCGGCACGCTGTACCGCTACTTCCCATCGAAGGTCCACCTGCTGGTCTCGGCGCTGGCGCGGGAATTCGAACGCATCGATTCCAAGACCGACCGGTCGGTGGTTGCCGGGGGTTCACCGTTCCAGCGACTGAACTTCATGGTCAGCAAGCTGAACCGGGCCATGCAGCGCAACCCGCTGTTGACCGAGGCGATGACCCGCGCCTACGTGTTCGCCGACGCCTCGGCAGCCGGTGAGGTTGATCACGTGGAGAAGATCATCGACAGCATGTTCGCCCGCGCCATGAGCGACGGTGAACCGACCGAAGACCAGTACCACATCGCCCGCGTGATCTCGGATGTGTGGCTGTCGAACCTGCTGGCCTGGCTGACCCGCCGGGCCTCGGCGACCGATGTCAGCAAACGTCTCGATCTGGCGGTGCGACTGCTGATCGGCGACGACGGCGAGTCCTAGGGCGACGTGTCCGTACTTCCCGAGGATCTGCACCGCGCGTTGATCGACGTCGCCGGGGTCCCCCGGTTGCTGGTGGCATCCGATTTCGACGGCACCGTCGCGCCGATCGTGTCCAACCCGGGCGACGCGCGTCCCCTACCGGCGGCCGCCGACGCCCTGGCCGCGCTTGCGGCACTGGAATCCACGGTGACAGCCCTGATCTCCGGGCGGGCACTGCGCGACCTGCGAACACTGTCCGGCGCGCCGGCCGATGTGCATCTGGTGGGCAGCCACGGCTCGGAGTTCGACGCCGGCTTCGCCGAAGCCGTCGACGAAGCGCGCAAGGCCCTGCTGGCCGAGCTCGAGCGGACCATGACCGCGCTGGCGCAGCGGTACCCCGGAGCCACGGTGGAGATCAAACCCGTCAGCGTGGCCTTCCACGTCCGCAACGCCGCTCCCGCGCTGGCCCAGCAGGCACTCGATGATGCGTTGGATGCGGTGCGGGACTGGGATATTCACATCACCGAAGGCAAAGCGGTCCGTGAGTTCGCGGTCATCGACACCGACAAGGGCGCCGCACTCGCGCAGCTGCGCGGACTGAACGACGCGAACGCGGTGGTGTTCTTCGGTGACGACGTGACCGATGAGAAGGCGTTCCGCAGCCTGACCGACGGCGACGTGGGGGTCAAGGTCGGACCGGGACAGACCCTGGCCCGCTATCGGGTGGACTCCCCCGACGACGTCGCCGCGGCGCTGGCGGTTCTGGCCCACGCCCGTCAGCGCTAGCAGCGGTCGCGCGCGGTCAGGCCGGCGGACCCGCCGTCCGCCCGCGTATCAGTTCGGTGGACAACACGTCGATGACCGGCAGCCCGTCGCGCGGCGGGTGGTGCAGCAGCCGACCGGCTCGCTTCCCCTTGTCCAGACTGGGCTGCGACACTGTCGTCAGACCCCGGCTCAACGCATCGGGGATCCCGTCGAATCCGGTCACCGTCATCTGACCGGGCACGTAAATACCGTGTGCGCGAAGGTAATCCATCGCAGAGATAGCGAGCACATCGGTAGTGCACATCAGCGCGGTGATGTGCGGGTTGGTCTGCATCGCCAGTTCGGCGGCCGCCGCCCCGGAGGCCGGCAGGTGTTCGTAACTCTCGATGACGGTGAGCGTCTCCGGATCCAGCCCGGCCCCGGCCATCGCGTCGCGCACACCGCCGATCCGTTCGCTCTGGACATGGAAGTGCGAGCTCTGCAAGCGCTCCGCGCTCACTACTCCGGCGGCCTGGTCACCGACGCGCCGTTCGGTGCCCAGGCGCATCGCCAGCAGGCCGATCTCGTGGTGCCCCAGGCCGATGACGTAGTCGGCCAGATCCCGCATCGCGGCACGGTCGTCGATACCCACCCGTGATGCACCGGGCACGTCCTTGGGTTCGTCGACGACGACAGCCGGTATGTGTCGCTGTAACACCGACTGGAGATAGGGATCGTCGTCCGAAGCGGCGTACACGACGAAACCGTCCACCCCAGCGGCCAAGACCGCATTCGTGCCGTCCGTCAGGCTCCGCTCCGGGCCGACCGCGACCAGCAGCAGGCCCTGGCCGACTTCTTCGCATGACTCAGCAAGTCCGGCAACGAAATTCAGTGCGGCGGGATCACTGAAGACGTATGTCAGCGGCTCGGCGATCACCAGGCCGACCGCCCCCGCTTTTCGGGTGCGCAGCGAGCGTGCCACGGGATCCGGACCCGCGTATCCCAGCCGCTTGGCGGTGGCGAGCACCCGTTCCCGCAAATCGGCCGACAGCTGGTCGGGGCGGTTGTAGGCGTTGGAGATCGTGGTCCGCGAAACCTTGAGTTCAGCGGCCAACGAGGCCAGAGTCGCCCGCCGCCGCGGCGCGGGACTTCGGGACATGCTCGGTGAGGTTATCGCATCGACTTGCATTCGACCGGTAGTAATGGCCTAGAGTTTATTGGAAACGGTTTTCATTTGTATTAGTATTTCTCCAGTGGAGAGGAGCGATCGTGCGCGGTGTTGCGGTCCGGACGGTCATCGGTGTGTCGGTGCTGGCGCTGACGGCGGGAATCACCGCATGCGGCGGAGACAAGTCCCCGGGCGGCGGCCCGCCGCAATCGCCGAACGTCGTGGCGTCCACCGACGTCTGGGGCAGCGTCGCGCAAGCGGTGGCCGGTGACCACGCCAAGGTGACCTCGATCATCACCAGCGCTTCGGCCGATCCGCACTCGTTCGAGGCCAGCCCGGCGAACGCGGCGGCCATCGCCGACGCGTCGCTGGTCGTCTACAACGGGGGCGGCTATGACCAGTGGGTGGACGACATCCTGGCCAGCCGCCCCGCCGTGCCCTCCGTCGACGCCTACTCACTGCTTCAGGTGCCCCCGGGGGAACCACAGCCGGCCAACGAGCACGTCTTCTACGACCTGGGCACCGCCCGGGCGGTGGCGGCCAAGATCGCCGACAAACTCGCCCAGGACGATCCGCAGCACGCCGCCGACTACAAATCGAACGCCGAGACGTTCAACCGCGGCGTCGACGCCATCGCCCAAACCGAGCGAGCGATCCGCCTCACCCATCCGGGAGCGGCCGTCGTCGCCACCGAACCCGTCGCCCACTACCTGCTGGTGGCCACGGGACTGACCGACAAGACGCCGGCTGGGTTCGCCAGCGCGGTCGAGCAGGACACCGACCCCGCCCCGGTCGACGTGGCCGCCATGCTTGACCTCATCACGTCCCGCCAGGTTGCCGCGGTGGTGTTCAACGAGCAGACCGAGACCGAGGTGACCAAGCAGGTCCGGGCCGCGGCCCAGAGCGCCGGAATCCCCATCGTCGGCGTCACCGAGACACTGCCCGAAGGTAGTGACTATCTGACCTGGCAGCGCGATACGGCCGACCGGTTGAGCGCCGCATTGCAGCAGAACCGATAATCACTGCTTGTGGGTGCCGAGATCGTCTGCTTGTCGGGTGCTCGGCTGGCCTTCGGGGACCGGGTGTTGTGGGACCACCTCGACCTGAAGGTCGCAGCCGGCGAATTCATCGCCATCCTCGGCCCCAACGGCACCGGTAAGACATCTTTGTTCAAAGTGCTGTTGGGCCAACTCCCGCTGAGTGCGGGCACGGCGACCATCGAGGGCCGGCCGATCGAAACCGGCAGCGAACGGATCGGCTATGTGCCCCAACACCGGTCGGTCGACCGCGGGCTGAGCCTGCGCGGACGCGACTTGGTGCGGCTCGGCGTCGACGGCCACCACTGGGGCATCGCGCCGCCAACGCGAAAAGAGCGGCAACACCGCCGAGACGTCGTGGAACGCGCGCTGGCGCAGGTGCACGCACTCAAGCTGGCCAAGGTTCCGGTCGGGGTGATGTCGGGCGGCGAATTGCAGCGCGTGCGCATCGCCCAGGCGCTGGCCAGCGACCCGGTGTTGCTGCTCTGCGACGAACCGCTGCTCAACCTCGATCCGGCCAGTGCCCGGCTGGTGGCCCGGCTGATCGACCGTCGCCGCCAGTCCGGCACCGCGGTGATGTTCGTGACGCACGAGATCAACCCGGTGGTGCCCTACGTGGACCGGGTGCTCTACCTGGTCAACGGCAGATTCCGGATCGGCACCGTGGCTGAGGTGATGACCTCGGAGACCCTCTCGGAGCTCTATCAGGCCGACATCCAGGTAGTCCAGGTCGGCAACCGCTATGTCGTGGTGGGCGAGCATCTCGACCACTCCGGACACCCCCACGGGCACGCCGATGAATGACCGGCTCACCCACCTGCTGGAGAACCTGTTCTCGTTCCACATCACCGCCGACCTGCTGGGCCGGGACTTCGTGCAGCAGGCCCTGGTCGCGGCGGCACTGCTGGCACTGGTGGCCGGGCTGATCGGGCCGTTCATCGTGATGCGCCAGATGTCGTTCGCCGTCCACGGGTCCAGCGAGCTGTCGCTGACCGGCGCGGCGTTCGCGCTGCTGGCCGGCTTAAACGTCGGGCTCGGCGCGTTGGTGGGCAGCGCGTTGGCGGCCGTCCTGTTCGGCATCCTCGGCCAGCGGGCCCGCGAACGCGATTCTGCGATCGGCGTCGTACTGGCGTTCGGCCTGGGCCTGGCGGTGCTGTTCATCCACCTCTATCCCGGCCGGGCCGGCACCAGCTTCGCCCTGCTGACCGGTCAGATCGTCGGCGTCGGCTACTCGGGGCTGGCGCTGCTGGTGGCGGTGACGGTCTTGGTGGTCGGCGTGCTGACGGTCAGCTATCGGCCGTTGCTGTTCGCCACCGCCGACCCGGAGGTGGCAGCGGCCCGTGGTGTCCCGGTACGCGTGCTGGGCATCGTGTTCGCGGCACTGGTCGGCGTGGTCGCCGCGCAGGGCGTGCAGATCGTCGGCGCGCTGTTGGTGATGTCGCTGCTCATCACGCCGGCCGCAGCGGCGGCCCGGGTGTTCAGCTCGCCGCCCGCGGTGATCGCCGCGTCGGTTCTCTTCGCCGAGCTGTCCGCAGTCCTCGGAATCGTGCTGTCACTGGCACCCGGCGTCCCGGTGTCGGTGTTCGTCACGACGATCTCGTTCGTCATCTACCTGGTGTGCTGGGCGATCAGCAGGCGCCATCACGACCCCGCTGCCGCCTAGGCTCGGGTTCCCTCGGCGGCATCGTCGACTCGCCTCGGCACCATCGCTCACTCCTCCTCCGCCTCGTCCCTCGGCGGCATCGTCGACTCGCCTAGGCTGGGGTTCGTGGCGTCGGTCGACTTGAACGCAGACCTCGGCGAAGGGTTCGGGGTGTGGGAACTCGGCGACGACGCCGCCATGCTCGACATCGTCACCAGCGCCAATCTCGCTTGCGGTTTCCATGCCGGAGATCCGGCCGGGCTGGCCCGAACCTCCCGGGCCGCCGCCGAGCGCGGCGTGCGCATCGGCGCCCAGGTCAGCTACCGCGACCTCGCCGGATTCGGACGCCGGTTCATCGATGTCGCGCCTGCCGAGCTGACCGCCGAGGTGATCTACCAGATCGGCGCCCTACAGGCGCTGGCGCGCGTCGCCGGATCCGAAGTCGGTTACGTGAAACCTCATGGCGCGCTGTACAACACGATCGTCAATCACCGTGAGCAGGCCCGCGCGGTCGCCGAGGCGGTCCATGCTGTCGACCCCGACCTGCCAGTACTGAGCCTAGCCGGGTCGGTGTTCTTCGACGAGGCACAGCGACTGGGGTTGCGCACCGTCGCCGAGGCGTTCGCCGACCGCGCCTACCATGCGGACGGGACACTGGTTTCCCGTCGCGAAGAAGGGGCGGTGCTGCACGATCCCGATCAGATCGCCGAACGGGTGGCCGGGATGGTGCACAGTGGCCGGGTGCTGGCCGTCGATGGAACGGCGGTCGATGTGCGGGTGGAATCGGTTTGTGTACACGGGGATTCGCGTGGTGCGGTGAATATCGCCGCCGCGGTACGCGAGCGTCTGCTGCGTGACAGCATTGAACTGAAGGCATTCGTCTGATGCGGCTGAAGCTCGGCAGGCCAGATATCTCCGACTACCGTGACCGTTTCGGCATGCCCGACGCCGACCCGGACGCCGCGCTTTCGGTCACCTGGCTCGGGGTGTCAACGCTACTGGTTGACGACGGCACCTCGGCGCTACTGACCGACGGGTTCTTCTCCCGCCCGACACTGCTGGACGTCGGATTGCGCCGGCTCACGCCGTCGGTGTCGCGCATCGACTACTGCCTCAATCGGGCCAAGATCAACCGACTGGCCGCGGTACTACCCGTGCACACCCACTACGACCATGCGATGGATTCCGCATACGTGGCGGGCCGCACCGGGGCCAGGCTGGTCGGGGGCGAGTCGGCCGCCAATATCGCTCGTGGACATGGACTCTCCTCCGAACAGATCGTTGTGGCGAGTTCGGGACAAGTGCTGACTCTGGGTCCGTTCAGCGTGACGCTGATCGAGTCGCACCACTGCCCTCCGGACCGCTTCCCCGGCCCGATCACCGCCCCGGTCGTGCCACCGGCGAAAGCGTCGGCCTTCCGCTGCGGCGAGGCCTGGTCGACCCTGATCCACCACGCACCCAGCGACCGCCGGCTGCTCATCCAGGGCAGTGCGGGCTTTCTAACCGGCGCCCTCGACGGTCGCCGGGCCGAGATCGCCTACCTCGGCGTCGGCCAGCTCGGCGTGCAACCCCAGGCCTACATCGAGCAGTACTGGGAACAGACGGTGCTTGCGGTCGGCGCCCGCCGGGCGGTGCTCATCCACTGGGACGACTTCTTCCGACCGCTCACCGAACCGATGCGGGCTCTACCGTATGCGGGCGACGACCTCGACGTGTCGATGCGCGTGCTGTCGAGGCTGGCGCAGCGCGACGGTGTCGCCCTGCACCTGCCGACGGTGTGGCAACGCGCCGACCCGTGGTCCTGACCACGCCGGCGGGACCGGTCAGCGGCGCCGCTGACGGGCGATCTCAGCCAACACGACCCCCGCGGCCACCGACGCGTTCAGCGACTCCGTCGGCCCGGCCATCGGGATCGACAGCACCGCATCGCAGTTCTGTCGCACCAATCTGGACAGCCCCTTGCCCTCCGACCCGACGACGACCACCAAAGGACCGGACGCGTCGAACTCATCGATGGTGGTGTCACCCTCGGCGTCGAGCCCGACCACCTGCAGGCCCGCGTCACCCCATTCCTTGAGCGTGCGGTTGAGGTTGGTCGCGCGCGCGACCCGCACCCGCGCGGCCGCACCCGCGCTGGTGCGCCACGCGACGGCGGTCACCGAGGCCGAACGCCGCTGCGGAATCAGCACGCCGTGGCCGGCGAACGCCGCGACCGACCGGATGATCGCGCCCAGATTGCGTGGGTCGGAGATGTTGTCCAACGCGACCAGCAGGGCCGGCTCGAGATCGGACGTGGCCGAGGCCAGCAGATCGTCCGGGTGAGCGTAGTCGTACGGCGGCACCTGCAGGGCGATGCCCTGATGTAAACCGTTGGCGCTCAGCCTGTCCAGATCACCGCGCGGGACCTCGAGGATCGCGATACCGCGATCGGCGGCCAGCGTGACCGACTCGGTCATCCGCTCGTCGGCTTCGGCGCCCAACGCCACGTACAACGCCGTTGCCGGTGCGTGCGCACGCAGGCACTCCAGCACGGGATTACGGCCCAGCACCATTTCGGTCTCATCGGTGGGCTTCGCGGGTTTGCGCGTCTGCTTGGCGGCCCGTCTGGCAGCAGGATGACCGGGACGCATGTGTGCGGGCGGGGTGGCACCGCGCCCTTCGAGCCCCCGCCTGCGCTGCCCGCCCGAGCCGACGGTCGGACCCTTCTTGGTGCCCTCTTTGCGGATGGCACCACGGCGCTTGGAGTTTCCGGCCATCTACTTGCCGCCTTCGTCGCGTAGCGCCCACTGCGGTCCGTCTGAGGTGTCCGTGACCTCGATACCGGCTTCCTTCAGTCGATCCCGGATCTCGTCGGCCAGAGCCCAGTCCCGGGTCTGGCGAGCCTCATCGCGGCGGTTGAGTTCCGCTCGCACCAATACGTCCACCGCGCCCAGCGCGGCCGATGTCTCATCGCGGGTCTCCCAGCGCTCGTCAAGCGGGTCGCAGCCAAGAATGCCCATCATCGAACGGATGTCGCGGGCCTTGGCCAACGCGGTCTCGTGATCCCCGGACTCCAGGGCCCGGTTTCCGTCGGCGCGGGCGGCATGCACCTCGGCCAGCGCGGCGGGTACCGCCAAGTCGTCGTCGAGCGCGGCGCCGAACTTGTCGGTCCAGGTGCCCGGCGCCACGGCGCCCACCCGGATTCGCACCCGGTGCAGGAATTCCTCGATTCCCGTGTAGGCCTTCACCGCGTCCTGCAGCGCCGTCTCGGAGAATTCCAGCATCGACCGATAGTGTGCGCTACCCAGGTAGTAGCGCAGCTCGGCGGGCCGAACCCGTTGCAGCACAGCGGGTATCGCCAGGACGTTGCCCAGCGATTTGCTCATCTTCTCCCCGCCCATGGTGACCCAGCCGTTGTGTAGCCAGTACCGGGCGAAGCCGTCGCCCGCGGCGCGCGCCTGGGCGATCTCGTTCTCGTGGTGCGGGAACACCAAATCCATTCCGCCGCAGTGGATGTCAAACTCGGCACCGAGGTACTCGTGCGCCATCGCCACGCATTCGGAATGCCAGCCCGGACGACCGCGCCCCCACGGGGTCGGCCAGGACGGCTCACCCGGCTTGGCGCCCTTCCACAACGTGAAATCACGCTGGTCACGCTTGCCGGTGCCGGCACCCTCGCCCTGGTGCACGTCGTCGATCTTGTGCCCGGAGAGCAGACCGTATTCGGGAAAGCTCAGCACATCGAAATAGACGTCACCGGCCCCGGTGTAGGCGTGGCCGGTGTCCACGAGTCGCTCGATGAGCTCGACGATCTGGGTGATGTGCCCGGTAGCCCTGGGCTCGGCTGACGGCGGCAGCACACCGAGCGCGTCGTAGGCCGCGCTGAACTCCCGCTCGTGGGTCGCCGCCCACTCCCACCACGGCCGGCCGGCGTCGGCGGCCTTGTTGAGGATCTTGTCGTCGATGTCGGTGACGTTGCGGATGAACGCCACGTCGAAACCCTTGGCCATCAGCCATCGGCGCAGCACATCGAAGGCCACCCCGCTGCGGACGTGGCCGATGTGCGGCAGCCCCTGCACGGTGGCACCGCACAGATAGATCGAGGCGTGGCCGGCGCGTAGCGGCACGAATTCCCGCACGACACCGGTAAAGGTGTCATGGAGCCGCAGGCCGCTTGAGGTCACGACGCGCCAGCTTACCGGCCTAATCGGGGTTGTTCGGCATCGAGGCGGGTCCGGCGACCACCAATGCGGTGGCGACAGCGGCCATACCTTCGCCGCGACCGGTCAGCCCGAGACCGTCGGTGGTTGTCGCCGAGACCGACACCGGCGCGCCCAGCAGCCCGGAGAGCACCCGCTGGGCCTCTTCCCGGCGCGGGCCCACCTTGGGGCGGTTGGCGATGACCTGGACGGTGGCGTTGCCGACGGTCCAGTCCGCGGCGGCGAGCAGATCGCGGACGTGGACCAGCATCTGCGCGCCGGTCACACCGCGCCACTGCGGTTGATCCACTCCGAACACCGTCCCCAGATCGCCGAGGCCAGCGGCGGAGAGCAGGGCATCGCACAACGCGTGCACGGCCACATCACCGTCGGAGTGCCCGGAGCAGCCGTCGGATCCGTCGAACAACAGGCCCAGTAGCCAGCAGGGTCGGCCGGCTTCGATCGGATGAACGTCGGTGCCCAGCCCGACACGGGGAATCGTCATGCGCCGAGCAGGGCCCGGGCCAGCTGGAGATCCAGCGGGGTGGTGATCTTGAAGGCGAGGGTGTCGCCGTCGACGGTGTGTACCGGGGTGCCCAGGTACTCCACCAGCGAGGCGTCGTCGGTGACGCTGGCGCCACCGCCACGCTCGTAGGCCCGGCGCAGCAGCGCCGTATCGAAACCCTGCGGCGTCTGGACGGCACGCAGTCCGGATCGCTCCGGTGTGCCGAGTACCACGCCGTTGGCATCGACGGCCTTGACAGTGTCGATGAGCGGCAGCACCGGAATGACCGCTCGCAGCCCATCTCGCAGGGCGGTGACCACCCGTTGGATCTGTTCGACCGGCGTCAGCGGGCGGGCGGCGTCGTGCACCAAGACGAATTCAGGGTCCCCGATCGCATCCAGTGCGCGCCGAACCGTTTCGGGACGTTCCGGACCGCCCGCGACGACCGTGGCACGGCCGTCGAGCAGAAGCTTGGTTTCGTCGACGCGGTCGACCGGCGCGGCGACCACCACCCGGTCCACGACGCCGGAGGCAAGCAACCCGTCGACGGAGCGTTCGAGCATCGTTCGGCCACCGAGATCCACGAACGCCTTCGGGATACCAGCTCCCAGCCGTTCACCGGATCCGGCGGCCGTGACGACCGCGACCGTGTCCGACACCGAACCCCTCAGGGCAGTCAGGACGCGGCGGCCAGAACCTCGTCGAGAATGGTCTCGGCCTTGGCGTCATCAGTGTTCTCAGCCAGGGCGAGCTCGCCCACGAGGATCTGCCGAGCCTTGGCCAGCATGCGCTTCTCGCCCGCCGACAAGCCGCGTTCCTGATCCCGGCGCCACAGGTCACGGACGACCTCTGCGACCTTGTTGACGTCTCCGGACGCCAGCTTCTCGAGATTGGCCTTGTACCGCCGCGACCAGTTGGTCGGCTCTTCGGTGTGCGGGGCGCGCAGAACCTGGAAAACCTTGTCCAGGCCCTCCTGTCCCACAACGTCACGGACACCCACGTATTCGGCGTTTTCCGCTGGAACTCGAACGGTCAGGTCTCCCTGGGCGACCTTCAAGACGAGATATTCCTTCTGTTCGCCTTTGATGGTCCGGGTTTCGATCGCTTCGATCAATGCAGCACCGTGGTGTGGATAGACAACGGTGTCTCCGACCTTGAAAATCATCAGTTTCGAGCCCCTTTCACATTGCAATGCTAGCACGGGGGCCGACAGCGTGCGGAACAACGATGCAGGTCAGGGGCACCATAGGTGAAGAGTGGGGGTTGACAGGGTGACGAAACCGTGCAACATGGGGGCCGCCGGGTTGCCCCAGCACACCCCGCCCAGACCGCCGTCGCCGCCTTCGGCCACCGCGCGGCGAACCCTCAGCTACCGCCGCGCCGCGCCACCTACTACTGTGCATAGTCGAACCGCGGCGGCGCGACGGCGCCGTCCACACAGGCCGAGCAGGAGGCTGCTGTGAACCGCTTGACGAATCGCCTCGTGGCCGCATCCGCTGGCCTGGCCGCCTGCGGCCTGATTCTGACGGGCTGTGGGTCGGGTCAGATCTCGCAGACCGCCGACCAGGTGGCGGCCGTCAACGGCGTGGAGGCCAATGTCGCCAACATCGCCTTGCGAAATGTTCACCTGCAAGCGGTGCAGAGCAGCGACTATCTCCAGCCGGGGCGCACCGTCGAGCTCATCTTCGTGGCGGCAAACACCTCCGCGGACACCCACGACAAGCTGGTCGCCATCAGCTCTGATGTGGGATCGGTCGAGGTGACCGGCAAGACTGACATCCCAGCGGGCAACTCGCTGATCGTCGGCGCCGCCGACGGTCAGGACGAGGTGATGCCCATGGCGGGTACCCCGGTGGACACGATCCGGACGGCCAAGGCCGAAGTCACGCTCAGCCAGCCGATCACCAACGGGCTGACCTACAACTTCACGTTCGACTTCGACAAGGCCGGCCAGACCACCGTCGCGGTACCGATCTCGGCCGGCGGCGCACCGCGGCAATAGGCCGCATCAGCCCCCGACGAGCGGGGTTCAGTCCGACAGGGTGCCGTCCACCCATGCACGCAATGCCGCCACCGGTGCCGCCCCGGCCCGCCGCGCAAGCACCTTGCCGCGTTGGGTGATCAACAGCGTCGGCACGGCCTGAACCTCGAATCGGTGCGAGATCTGCGGCGCGTTGTCGACGTTGACCTTCACCAGTTTCAGGCGCCCGGCGCGCTCGGTGGCCAGCTGTTCGAGGGCCGGGCTGACCGTCCGGCAGGGCCCACACCACGGCGCCCACAAGTCGACCAGCACCGGCACGCTGGCCTGTTCCACCACCGCGGTGTAGTCGGCGTCCCCGGCATCGACTATCCACGGCAGCCACTGCCGGCATTGTGCGCACCGCGGCTTGCCCGAGGCGGTAGAGGAGGGCACCCGGTTGCGGGTGCCGCATTGCGGACATTCGACGATCCCACTTGCCATCCCCCCATTTTCCGGCAGTCGCGGACACGGGATCGGCTAATCCGCTGATCTGTCATACCCACCCGATAGCGTCACGGCGTGGCCAAGGCGCGTTCGCAGTTCCGCTGCTCGGAGTGCCGGCATGTCACGGCCAAGTGGGTTGGCCGCTGCCCCGAGTGCGGTACCTGGGGCACCGTCGACGAGGTCGCGGCGACGAGCAGTGCCGGCGGTGCGCCGCACCGCGCCGTGGTGCCGTCGTCGCCGGCGGTGCCGATCAGCTCCATCAACCCCGACCGCACCCGACACTTCCCGACCGGGGTGGACGAGCTCGACCGGGTGCTGGGCGGCGGAGTGGTGCCCGGCTCGGTCAGCCTGCTCGCCGGCGATCCCGGCGTCGGCAAGTCCACCCTGCTGCTCGAGGTGGTGCACCGATGGGCGCAATCGGGGCGGCGGGCGCTGTACGTGTCAGGTGAGGAGTCGGCCGGCCAGATCCGCATGCGCGCCGAGCGCACCGGCTGCACCCACGACGAAGTGTTCTTGGCTGCTGAATCCGATGTCCACACGGTGCTGGGACACATCGACGCGGTGCAGCCCAGTCTCGTGGTGGTCGACTCCGTGCAGACGATCTCGACCGGCGACAACGACGGGGTCGTGGGTGGGGTTACCCAGGTGCGCGCGGTGACGACGGCACTGACCGCCGCAGCCAAGACCAGCAGCGTGGCGCTGCTGCTGGTCGGCCATGTCACCAAGGACGGCGCGATCGCCGGGCCTCGTTCGCTGGAGCACCTGGTGGATGTGGTGTTGCACTTCGAAGGCGACCGCAACTCGACCCTGCGGATGGTCCGCGGGGTCAAGAACCGCTTCGGCGCTTCCGACGAGGTCGGCTGTTTCCTATTGCACGACAACGGTATTCAAGGAGTTTCCGACCCGTCGGGATTGTTCCTCGACGACCGTCCCAACCCGGTTCCGGGAACAGCGGTCACCGTGGCGCTAGACGGTAAGCGCGCGCTCATCGGCGAGGTCCAGGCCCTGCTGGCCTACCGCCCCGAGAACGCACCCCAACGGCGTGCGGTCAGCGGGGTCGACAGCTCACGCGCGGCGATGATCGCCGCGGTGCTCGAACGCCGGGCGAACCTCAAGGTCAGCGCGACTGACATCTACCTGTCCACCGTCGGCGGTATGCGGTTGATGGATCCGTCTTCGGATCTGGCGGTCGCGATGGCCATGGCGTCGGCCTACGCCGACCTGCCATTGCCCACCACGACCGTCGTGATCGGCGAGGTGGGCCTGGCCGGTGATCTGCGGCGGGTCACCGGCATGGACCGCAGACTGGCCGAAGCGGCCCGCCTCGGCTTCACTGAAGCGCTGGTGCCCGTCGGCTGCGGCGCGGTGCCCAAGGGCTTCAAGGCCATCGAATCCGCCACCATCGGGGATGCGTTGCGGTCGATGCTGTCGATCGCCAAACGGCCCTACGACAAGGTCGTGACGCAGCTTCGACGGGATGGCTCGAGTAACGGGTCCGACACAGTGGACAATAAGTGGCTGTGAGCACCGTCAACCGGACGAATGGCTCGGCGCAGCCGGCGGCCGCCGCCACGCTGCGCGAGACCATCGGGCGGCTGGCGCCCGGCACCGCCCTTCGCGACGGCCTGGAGCGCATCCTGCGCGGTCGAACGGGCGCGCTCATCGTGCTTGGCTACGACGAGCGGGTCGAGACGATCTGTGATGGCGGGTTCTCGCTGGACGTCCGGTTCGCTCCGACCCGGCTGCGTGAGCTGTCGAAGATGGACGGGGCCGTCGTGCTGTCCACCGACGGCAACCGGATCGTTCGGGCCAACGTGCAGCTGGTGCCCGACCCGACGATCCCCACCGACGAATCCGGGACCCGGCACCGGTCGGCCGAACGCACCGCGATCCAGACCGGCTACCCGGTGATCTCGGTCAGTCACTCGATGAGCATCGTGACCGTCTACGTCGGCGGTGAACGCCACGTCGTCGCCGACTCGGCGACCATCCTGTCGCGGGCCAACCAGGCGATCGCGACGTTGGAGCGCTACAAGGCACGCCTCGATGAGGTGTCGCGGCAGCTGTCCACAGCCGAGATCGAGGACTTCGTCACCCTGCGCGACGTCATGACAGTGGTGCAGCGCCTGGAGATGGTCCGCCGTATCGGACTCGAAATCGACTATGACACAGTCGAACTCGGAACGGACGGCCGGCAGCTGCGACTTCAGCTCGAGGAGCTGCTCGGCGGCAACGACACGGCCCGCGAGCTGATCATGCGCGACTATCACGCCAACCCGGAACCCCCGTCCAAAGCCCAGGTGGCCTCGACGCTGGCCGAATTGGATTCCCTGTCGGATACCGAGCTGCTCGACTTCACCGCGCTGTCGCGGGTGTTCGGCTATCCGTCGACGCCCGATGCGCAGGATTCGGCGCTCAGCGCGCGCGGCTATCGAGCGATGGCTGGCATCCCGCGACTGCAGTTCGCCCACGTCGATCTGCTGGTGCGGCGCTTCGGCTCGCTACAGGGCCTGTTGGCGGCCAGCGCCACCGACCTGCAATCCGTCGAGGGCATCGGCGCGATGTGGGCGCGGCACGTCCGCGAGGGCTTGTCGCAGCTGGCCGAGTCGACGATCGCCGATCGGCTGGTCTAGCCAATTTGCCGCTGTCGCGGCGCCCGTTCCGGGGTGAAAATGGGGCGGTGGTCGTCTTGCGACGCCGTAGCTCTATGGTCCTGGGAGGCCGTGGTCTAGAGAGAGCGGTTGAGATAGCCCTCAGCCGGCGGGAGCCGGCGCGGGCGCCTCGCCGGGGACAGCCTCGGGCACTTGCTCGCCGGCGGCCGGCGCAGCACCCGGTGGCGGCGCGTCGGCCAGGATGAACGGCACCGACGCCGAGCGCAGGTTGCCCAACTGGACGACCAGGTTGTAGGTGCCGGGACCGATCGGCTGGCGCGGCAGCGGGCACTGCGGTGCAGAACCCATGCCGGTCCAGGTCACCTCGGTGGTCACCTGCTCACCCGGGTTGAATGTCTTGACCAGCGTCTCGTTGGATGGCGCGCAGTCCAGGTTGGACCACAGCCGGTTGCCGTCCAGTGAGTAGACGTATGCGGCCAACACGGCCGCGCCCACATCCCGCTTGCAGGCCACCAAGCCGATGTTGGTGACGACCATGGTGAACTTCGGCTGATCACCGATGACGTATTGCGGCTGGTTGGTGATGCCCTTGACCGCCAGGTTGGAGTCCGGGCAGTCGTCACCTTCCTGCAGCACCGGCGGCGGCACGACCGCCTCGGTGGGCGTCGGCGCGACCGGCACCGGGCCCGCCGCCGGGGCCGGTGTCGTCGGTTCGATGACGGGAGTCCTGTTCTCCGGCTGCGGATTCTGCGGCCCCGCCGCGGTGGTGGTCTTGACGGTGCTCTTCGAGTCCGAGCTACCGCTGAAGATCACGAAGGCCACTCCGACGACGATGGCGGCGACCACCGCGACGATGCCGATCGCAAGGCCACGGCGTCGCCAATAGATTTGCGAGGGTAGAGGTCCACGCGGTTCCAGATCCAGCACCTTCTCACGGTAAGCCCAGGTCACCGCGAGTTGTTCGATCCCGCTCGGCGTGTCGCCTTGTTCGCTAGCTGAAAAAGTGGTTATTCGCCGATGTCGCCGAGGTGTTCGCGCAGCACAACCTTGCCGTCGGCGAGGTGATAGGTCAGCCCCACGATGGCCAGTTTCCCGGCCTCGATCGCCTCGGAGATGGCGGTAGAGCGGGCCAACAACTGCATGCCGGTTTCGATCACGTGGCGCGTTTCGAACTCGTCGACACGGGTCAGCCCGTCACGGCGGCCCAACAGGATCGACGGCGTGACGCGCTCGACGACATCGCGGACGTAGCCGCCCGGTACCGCACCCTCATCGAGAGCCGACAAGGTAGCCTGCACCGCGCCACAGCTGTCGTGACCGAGCACCGCGATCAGCGGCACGTTGAGCACACTGACCGCGTACTCGAGGGAACCGAGCACGGCGGAGTCGATGACGTGGCCCGCGGTGCGCACCACGAACATGTCGCCGAGCCCCTGGTCGAAGATGATCTCGGCGGCGACGCGGCTGTCGGCACAGCCGAAGATGACCGCGGTCGGTGTTTGCCCGGCGGCCAACCTCGCCCGGTCCTCGATGCTCTGGCTGGGATGCTCAGGCCGGCCGGCGACGAATCGCTCGTTACCCTCCTTGAGTGCCTTCCAAGCTGTTACGGGGCTGGTGTTCGGCATGGCCCTTATTCTGCACCGTCGAGCGCTCCGGGACGCGATGAGTATCGATTCCGTAGAACTGGTCGACTGGTACGCGCACTCCCGACGCGACCTTCCGTGGCGCGGTCCGGACGTGACAGCCTGGCAGATCCTGGTCAGCGAATTCATGCTGCAGCAGACCCCGGTTGCGCGGGTGGCGCCCATCTGGGTGGAGTGGGTGGCACGCTGGCCGACACCGTCGGCGACCGCGGCCGCCAGTGCCGCCGATGTGCTTCGAGCCTGGGGCAAGCTGGGCTATCCGCGGCGGGCCAAGCGGCTGCACGAGTGCGCGACAGTGATCGCCGCCGAGCACGACGACCGGGTGCCCGACGACGTCGAGGTGTTGTTGACCCTGCCCGGCGTGGGCGCCTACACCGCCCGCGCCGTCGGCTGTTTCGCGTACCGCCAGGGCGTGCCCGTGGTGGACACCAACGTGCGGCGGGTGGTGGCGCGGGCGGTACACGGGCTGGCCGACGCGGGCAACCCGTCGGCTGTGCGCGACCTCACCCATGTGGCCGCGCTGCTTCCCGACGATGAGACCGCTCCGGTGTTTTCGGCCGCGCTGATGGAACTCGGCGCGACGGTGTGCACCGCCCGATCCCCCAAATGCGGGATCTGCCCGCTCAGTGTGTGCGCCTGGCGGGCCGCCGGCCATCCGCCGGCAACGACCCCGCCGCGGCCGGCCCAGCGTTACGCGGGCACCGACCGCCAGGTGCGGGGACGGCTGTTGGATGTGTTGCGGGCCAGCACCGTTCCGGTGCCACGCGATCAGTTGGATGTGGTGTGGCTGACCGACACCGCACAGCGTGATCGCGCACTGGATTCACTGTTGGTCGACGGACTGGTGGAGCAGACGGCCGACGGCCGGTTCGCCCTCAGCGGCGAAGGCGGCGATGCGGGGCCGTAGGCACCGAGGAGGAGCCGAGCAGTCAGCAGCGGGGGTGAGAGCTAAGCAGACCGCGCGAAGCGGCGCCGGTAGTCCGTCGGTGTGACACCGACGATCCGGCGGAAGTGGTGGCGCAGCAGCGTCGCATTGCCAAAACCGGCCCGCTCGGCGACCCGGTCGACATCCAGATCCGTCTCTTCGAGCATCCGGCGTGCGTAGAGCACCCGCTGATCGGTGACCCACTGCATCGGCGTGGTACCGGCCTCCTCGACGAAGCGCCGGGCGAATGTGCGTGCCGACATGTTGGCCCGCCGAGCGAGGCTGGCGACAGTGTGCGGTTTGTCGAGATTGGACAGTATCCAATCCAGCTGCGGAGCAAAGCCTTCCGAACATCGGGCGGGTATCGGTTGCTCGATGTACTGGCGCTGGCCGCCGTCGCGCTGCGGAGGTACGACCATCCGTCGGGCGATGGTGTTGGTGACCACGCTGCCGAGTTCCCGACGCACGAGGTGCAGACTCGCGTCGATGCCGGCGGCGGTACCAGCACTGGTGACCAGATCGCCGTCGTCGACGAACAACACATTGCGGTCGACGACCGCGGTCGGATAACGCTGGGCGAGCTCGTCGGCGTGCATCCAGTGCGTCGTGCACCGACGCCCGTCGAGCAGGCCGGCCTCACCCGCGACGAATGCCCCCGAACACACCGTCAGGATCGTCGACCCGGCGGCGTGGGCTGCCCGTAGCGCCGCCAGCGCCTCGGGCGGGTACGCCTCGACTGGACCCGCGACCGCTGATACCGCCACCACGTCGGCACCGAGCAGCGCATCGAGGCCGTGGTCGGGCACCAACTGCGCGCCGACGCTGGTTCTCAGCGGCTTGCCCGGCTCCGGACCGCACACCTTGAAATCGAAGTTCGGGACGCCCTCAGCGGATCTATCGATACCGAAGACCTCGCAGATGACTCCGAACTCGAACACCGCGAGGCCCTCGAGGACCAGAGCCGAGACACTCTTCAATGGCATGGCAGGATCTTATCCTATAGGGTCAGTACTGCCACTGTTGGCGGGATCTTTCCTGACGAAGCATTTCCGCCATGACCGCCTTCATCACCTTCCTCAACAAACTGCGGCTGCATGCCAATCAATTCCGGGCCAGCGCCCCGATGGTCGGTCCGCTGTTCAGCGACGACGCCGACGCGCGCCGGATCAGCCATGACCTCGACGCGGTCCGCAGCCGGTTCGAGCACCATCCCGCGTGGCCGTCGTCAGGCACCCTCGGGGAGCGCCGCTAGGAACGACTCGACGACCTCCCGGTAGCGCTCCGGGGCGTCGTCGTGGACCAGGTGGCCCGCACCGGGCACGCGGACATAGCGGGCAGCCGGCCCGGCAACCTCGGCCATCCGGCTCATCTGCCCGGGCGGCGCCACCGAGTCACCCGCCTCGATGAGCAGCACCGGCGCGCGGACAGACCGCCACTGCTGCCAGTAGTCACGGGTACCCCACTGTGCGGCGATCTCGACCCATCGGGCGGGTTGACCGTGCAGCCGCCACCCGGTCCCGGTCCGGTCGAACGCCTCCAGGAAGTAACGCCCGGCGATCGGTCCGAACTCGTCGAAAACCTGTTCGGCAGTGGAATATTCGGCCGGCAACGCGTGCACCCACGGCTCCCAGGGGCCGGTCGTCCGGCCCACGAAATCCGGCGCCATGTCCTCCACCACCAGCGCGCTGACCAGATCAGGACACTGCGCGGCCAGACACCACGAGTGCAACCCGCCCATCGAATGCCCGATGAGGACGGCCGCGCGGCCGAGTGTGGCGACAGCGTCCCCGAGATCCGCGACGAACCGCTCGGTGCTCACCGCCGCAGGATCTTCCACATCACGGCCCCGATGCCACGGCGCGTCGTAGGTGTAGACCGCTCCGAACCGGGAAAGCCACGGCACCTGCCGCGACCACGTGCTGCCGCGGCCCATCAGCCCGTGCACCAACACCAGCGGCCGCCCGGTGCCTCCCCGATGCGTCAGCTTGCTCACCGCTTCATCTTGCGCGGTCGGCCACCGCTCTCGGTGAGCGCGGTAGCCTTGCGCCATGTCCGTGGTGAAGATCAACGCAATCGAGATTCCACCGGGTGCCGGCCCCGAACTGGAGAAGCGGTTCGCCAACCGCGCCCACGCCGTCGACAATCAGCCGGGGTTCCTCGGATTCCAGCTGCTGCGGCCGGTCAAGGGTGAGGACCGCTACTTCGTGGTGACCACCTGGGAGTCCGAGGAGGCCTTCCAGGCGTGGGCGACCGGACCGGCAATCCACGCGCACGCCGGCGAGCGCGCCAACCCGGTGGCCAAGGGCGCCCATCTGCTCGAGTTCGAGGTTGTGTTGGACGTTGCCGGGACCGGCAAGGACTAGCGCACGCCGGGTGCGCCGGAGCGTGGTGGCACTGGCCACCGTGATCGCCTCCGCCGCCGCCCTGGCAACCAGCTGCGCACCGGCACCTGCTCCGCCGGCCAACGCCGGCGCGGGCGTTCGAATCGACCTCAACACCCCGCAGGGGGTGCGGGCCAAGCAGGTCATGGACATGCTGAACTCGGATTGGCCGATCGGGCCCGACAGTGTCAAGACGCTGGCCAGACCCGAGATGGTGAACGCCGTCGCGACCACCATGGACGGGCTGTGGTGGGACCGGCCGTACACCCTCGCCGGGGTCGACATCGGCGCGAACATCGCCACCCTGCACCTGCTGACCTCATACGGCGCGCGACAGGACATCGACCTGCGCACGGGTGACGACACCTTCGTCAGCCGGTTCGTCGTCACCACCGCAAAGCCCAAGATCGAGTCGTGGCAGGACGTCGACACCGCACTCAGCCGCACCGGCGCCCGCTACTCGTGGCAGGTGTCCAAAGTCGACGACGGCCGCTGCACGAAGGTGGCGGGGACCAACACCGCTGAATCCCTGCCTCTGGCTTCGATTTTCAAGACCTATGTGCTGTTTGCCGTCGAAAGTGCGGTAACGGCAGGAACATTGAACTGGGACGACAAACTCACGATCACCGCTGAGACGAAGAAGCTCGGCTCCTCGGGCTTCGACAAGCTTCCGCCCGGCTCCCAGATCACGGTGCGCCAGGCGGCCGGCAAGATGATCGCGACGAGTGACAACATGGCCACCGATCTGCTGATCGGGCGGCTGGGCACCCACGCGATCGAACAGGCACTGGTCGCCGCCGGCCACCACGACCCGGCCAGCATGACACCGTTCCCCACCATGCGGGAGATCTTCTCGATCGGCTGGGGTAATCCCGACGTCCGCGAACAGTGGAAGATGGCGACCCCACAGGATCGCGCAGTGCTGTTGCGGCAGACAGACTCTCATCCCTATGACCCCGACCCGCAACGAACTCACGCACCCGGGTCGGCCTATGGCGCGGAATGGTACGGCAGCGCCGACGACATCTGCCGAGTGCACGCCGCCCTCCAGCACAACGCCGTTGGCCGGGCCGCACCGGTCAAGGACATCATGTCCGAGATCTCAGGAATCGACCTCGACCGCACCGAGTGGCCTTATATCGGCGCCAAGGCCGGCAACCTGCCGGGGGACTTCACGTTCAGCTGGTATGCCGTCGACCGTACCGGCCAGGCGTGGGTGGTCAGTTTCCAGTTCAACTGGCCCCGGTACCACAGCCCGAACGCGGGTGGCTGGCTGATGACGATCATCAAGCAGGTCTTCGGCCTACTGCCCCGCTACCGCTGACCGGCAATCCATTCGACGCTGAGTTCGTCCCGCTCGCCGAATCGGGTCAGGTGCGATGCGATGACGTCTTGAAGCCGGGCCAGCTCGTCGGCCGGTGCGCGCAGGTGTAGGTCCAGCACTCCATCCCCGGCTGTCACGGTGGCTCGGCCGGCCCCGAGATCGATCCAGCCGCTGCCCGCGTCCGCCGACCATTCCCCACCGTTACGTCGTCCCAGATGGGACACCAGTTGCTTGCCATACCGCGCGGTGCGGTCGGTACGGACGGTGGCGTCCACCGTGGGTACTTCAGTGCTCATATCAGATTCCCCTCGCAGATACCCCGGTCATGCCAATTGTATTTTCACAATTGTTATGCCGTGACCGACGGGTGATGCGTTACCGATGATCCGAACCCGACCGCAGCGTCCACGCCATTCCGCGGAAATGCAGCGTGGTACAGCTGGCCGGCGCAACATCGACGCGCCAGAACGACTTCGGTGGTGCGTCCAGCGCGTTGAGGATCACCGCGCGGATCACCGCCGGGTGGGTGACGGCGACTGTGCGGCCCGGTGTCCGGCTGATATCGGCCAGCCAGCCGCGCACCCGGGTGATCATCTCGACAATCGATTCGCCGCCGTGCGGGCCGCGGGCGGGTTCGGTGAGCCACAGCGTGAGCAGGTCGGGTTCGACCATGTCGAGACCCATCCCCCGCCAGCGCCCGCAATCCAGGTCGGCCAGCCGGGCGTCGACGCGGGCCCTCAGCCCCAGCAGCTCGGCGCTCTGGCGAGCCCGAACCTCGGGGCCGCACAACGCCATATCTGCGGTACCGACGTCGAGCTCGTCGAGCTGCCGGCGACCCAGCGCGTTGAGCTCCTCGTCGACCGGAAATCGTCCGACTGCCATGGCGTCGGTCATGGCATGTGACACCAGGGTCAGCCGGACGACTTCACTCACGCAGCGATGGGCTCCTGCACTTTGTTGTCGAGCAGCCGGGACAGCATGATCGCACCGAGCAGACCGATCGTCGTCCAGACGATCACCTGGGTGCCGAGCGCATACAACCGGAACTCGTACAGGTCATCGGCAGGGAACCCGCCGAACACGATCGTCCCCGCGTCGTTGACCATCGGTCCCGGCGTCTCGTCGATCGTCGGCAGGATGAGCATCACGATCGCGACCGCCGCGATGTAGGCACCGCCCGCCGCCAGAGTCGCGTTCCAGGCACCCAGTTTCGGCGTGAGCTGGAAAGCGAGATACACGGCGGCAACCATGAAGAGCGCCGACAGGGCGACCATCAACACGTAGAGCAGTGCGCGTTGCCTGATGGTTTCGTCGAGGCTTGTTGCCGGCGGGTTGGGCGGATACTTGAGTGCGGGAACCACCCATAGGGCGATGAGCATCGCGCCGGCCACCAGCACTGCGAGCTTGCGGGCCGACACATTGCTGATCCGGCTGTACGCCACGCAGAACACGACGGCGAACAACGCGCCGAGTGCCACGCTGAAGGCCAGCACTCCCAGTCCCATTCCGATGCTGGACTGCACACCGCGGGTGAAGAGCTCGCCGCCCGCTTCGTGAGTATGCCCGTGCCCGGATGTCGTCTCCATGGCCTCATGTGCCACGGCGGTAGCGTCCTCGAAATCGATAGCCCGCCCGACGATCGGTTCGATGAAGATCTTCGACCAGATGAACCCGAGCACACCAGCGAAGGCGCCGGCCAGGATGCCGCGCCAGATTATTGACTTTTCCATGTGATTGAGAGGTTCCGCGGACTCAGTGGCAGGGGAAACCGAGCAGATGGCGGGCATCATGAACGAATTCATGGATGTACATGTTGTCGCCGAACACCGAGGTGGCGCCCTGGTCGACACCGACGAAGTACAGGACCAGCAACGCGAAGAACGCGGTCAGTGAGAGCCAGACGACAGCCTTGGTGGCCGAGAGGTCGACGGCGCGAGACCGGCTCGACCGGGTGTGCGGAGTAGCCATTGGAGTCCTTTCAGGGAGCTGCGCGTCCCGAGATGAACCATGACGAGTTCCGGGTCTGACTGTCAACAGTGGCGCGACCGTTCTGGATTCTCACCAGATTCCTCGACTCGTCTCTTACAGCCAGGATGTTATACCCGCGCGGAGTCAGCCGGCACCGTAGCCCAGCTGCTGCGCGGTGTACTTGGCGGCCTCGGTGACCGGCACCGCCTGCACGGCGGTTCCGTAGGCGCAGATCTCGGTCCAGACATCGCCGAGTTCGGTGGTGTCGAAGCGCATGGCGATGATCGCGTTACCTCCGCGGTTGCGGGCCTCGTTCATCAACCGGTTCATCGCTTCGTTGCGGCTCTCGGCGAGGTTCTTCGTCATGCCCTGCAGCTCACCACCGAACATGCTCTTGAAGCCCGCACCCATCTGGGAGAAGGCGTTACGTGATCGCACGGTCAGGCCGAACACCTCGCCGCACACTCGCTGGATCTCCCAGCCCGGGATGTCGTTGGTGGTGACAACAAGCATGACCAGAGGGTAGCGGTCGAATGCGCGGGAATCGATGCGGACGCAAACAATTCGCTGGCCGGATGAGTAAGGCCCCCGACCGAAGTCGGGGGCCTTTCTCGTGGTTGCGCTACTCGCTGGCGGTGCCCGCGTTGGCCAGGTCGGCGTCGGCGGACTCGGTGCGCTTGGGTCCACCGGTGAAGGTGAACACCGCGTCCTCACCGGCTCCTTCGCCGTCCCAGTTGTCGACGTCGACGGTGACCAGCTGACCGGGACCGACCTCGTCGAAGAGAATCTTCTCGCTCAACGCGTCCTCGATCTCACGCTGGATCGTCCGCCGCAGCGGCCGGGCACCCAACACCGGGTCGAAGCCGCGCTTGGCCAGCAGCGCCTTCGCGTTGTCGGTGAGCTCCATCTCCATGTCCTTGCCCTTGAGCTGCTTGGACACCCGGTTCACCATCAGATCGACCATCCGGATGATCTCGTCGCGAGTCAACTGATGGAAGACGATGATGTCGTCGATGCGGTTGAGGAACTCGGGGCGGAAGTGCTTCTTCAGCTCGTCGTTGACCTTCTGCTTCATCCGCTCGTAGTTGTTCTCGCCGCCACCCTGAGTGAAGCCCAGGCCGACCGCCTTGGAGATATCGGACGTGCCCAGGTTCGACGTGAAGATCAGCACGGTGTTCTTGAAATCGACCGTGCGGCCCTGGCCGTCGGTGAGACGACCGTCCTCGAGGACCTGCAACAGGGTGTTGTAGATCTCCTGGTGGGCCTTCTCGATCTCGTCGAACAGCACCACCGAGAACGGCTTGCGCCGCACCTTCTCGGTGAGCTGGCCGCCCTCCTCGTAGCCGACGTATCCGGGCGGCGCGCCGAACAACCGCGACGCGGTGAAGCGGTCGTGGAATTCGCCCATGTCGATCTGGATCAGTGCGTCGTCGTCGCCGAACAGGAACTCGGCCAGCGCCTTGGACAGTTCGGTCTTACCGACGCCGGACGGGCCGGCGAAGATGAAGGAGCCCGACGGCCGCTTGGGATCCTTGAGGCCGGCACGGGTACGGCGGATGGCCTTGGAGACCGCCTTGACGGCGTCCTCCTGGCCGATGATCCGCTTGTGCAGCTCGTCCTCCATACGCAGCAGCCGAGTGGTCTCCTCCTCGGTCAGCTTGAACACCGGGATACCGGTCCAGTTGCCCAGAACCTCGGCGATCTGCTCGTCGTCAACCTCGGCAACGACGTCGAGATCACCTGAGCGCCACTGCTTTTCCCGCTCGGCGCGCTGGGCGACGAGTTGCTTCTCACGGTCGCGTAACGACGCCGCCTTCTCGAAGTCCTGGGCGTCGATCGCGGACTCCTTCTCCCGGCGCGCGTCGGCGATCTTCTCGTCGAATTCACGCAGGTCTGGCGGAGCGGTCATCCGGCGGATCCGCATCCGGGCGCCGGCCTCGTCGATGAGGTCGATCGCCTTGTCCGGCAGGAACCGATCGTTGATGTAGCGGTCGGCCAGGGTCGCCGCCGCGACCATCGCGGCATCGGTGATCGACACCCGGTGGTGCGCCTCGTACCGGTCGCGCAATCCCTTGAGGATCTCGATGGTGTGGGCCACCGTCGGCTCGCCGACCTGCACCGGCTGGAACCGGCGCTCCAGCGCGGCGTCCTTCTCGATGTACTTGCGGTACTCGTCGAGCGTGGTGGCACCGATCGTCTGCAGTTCGCCACGAGCCAGCTTGGGCTTGAGGATCGACGCCGCGTCGATGGCACCCTCGGCGGCACCCGCACCGACGAGCGTGTGCAGCTCGTCGATGAACAGGATGATGTCGCCGCGGGTGTTGATCTCCTTGAGCACCTTCTTGAGGCGTTCCTCGAAGTCGCCGCGATAGCGGCTGCCGGCCACCAGCGACCCGAGGTCCAGGGTGTAGAGCTGCTTGTCCTTCAGCGTCTCGGGAACTTCGCCGTGCACGATCGCCTGCGCCAGCCCCTCCACCACGGCGGTCTTGCCGACACCGGGTTCGCCGATCAGTACGGGGTTGTTCTTGGTGCGCCGGCTCAGCACCTGCATCACCCGCTCGATTTCCTTCTCGCGGCCGATGACCGGGTCGAGTTTGCCCTCCATGGCCGCTGCGGTCAGGTTGCGGCCGAACTGGTCCAAGACCAGCGAGGTCGACGGATTGCCGGACTCCCCGCCGCGACCGCCGGTGCCGGCTTCCGCGGTCTCCTTGCCCTGATATCCGGACAGCAACTGGATGACCTGCTGGCGCACCCGTGTCAGTTCGGCGCCGAGCTTCACCAGCACCTGGGCGGCCACACCCTCGCCCTCACGGATCAGGCCGAGCAGGATGTGCTCGGTGCCGATGTAGTTGTGGCCGAGCTGCAGCGCCTCGCGCAGGCTCAGTTCCAGCACCTTCTTGGCGCGTGGGGTGAACGGGATGTGCCCGGACGGCGCCTGCTGGCCCTGTCCGATGATCTCCTCGACCTGGCTGCGGACACCCTCGAGCGAGATGCCCAGCGACTCCAGCGACTTGGCGGCTACGCCTTCACCCTCATGAATAAGTCCCAGCAGGATGTGCTCGGTCCCGATGTAGTTGTGGTTGAGCATCCGGGCTTCTTCTTGAGCCAGGACGACGACCCTGCGGGCACGGTCGGTAAATCTCTCGAACATCGTCGGTTACCTGCTCTCCATCACGATTAGGTACAGCGGTAGTCACCACGTACCTGTCGTCCACTCTAATGGGGGCCGAGGGAGGCGTCCTCCCTTGCCACCCATACCGCGTCCATGTCGGTGCGGACCTAGCACACCAACGTGGGAGGCCAGCGAATCGTTTCCGGCAATCCCCGGCGGCGGCTTCGCCGCCAGCGAACAGGGGCTGACGGCGCGCGACGGAAGAGGCTTGGATGGCCGAGAGAAGCCCGGTCAGGCCTAGGTTGCGGCGTGGAAAGCGTCGATGATGTCGGCCGGAATGCGACCCCGAGTCGACACCTTGTGACCGTTGCGGCGCGCCCAGTCCCGGATCGCAGCGCTCTGCTCCCGGTCGATGGCGGCGCGACCACGGCCAGCCGGCCCGGAGCGGCCGCGGCGACGGCCGCCGACCCGGCGGCTGGCGTCGACCCACTGTTTGAGATCGTTGCGGAGTTTCTGAGCATTCTTGGCGGAAAGATCGATCTCATAGCTCACACCGTCGAGCGCGAATTCGACCGTTTCATCCGCGGCACCCGCGCCGTCAAAATCGTCGACGAGAGTGACGGTCACTTTCTTGGCCATTGCCTCACTGAATCCTTCTGCCTGCGCACATCAAGCGTTAGTCCACCCGATCCCCCGTGTGCACCAATGTGCCACATTTGCCCACGTCATTCAACAAGGATTCGATCGACGCACCTCAGCCATGGCGTCGAACAATCGGGAACAAAACCGTTTCGCGAATTGACAACCCGGTGAGAACCATCAACAGGCGATCGATGCCCATTCCGGTTCCGGTGGTCGGCGGCATCGCATACTCCATCGCCGCCAGGAAATCCTCGTCGAGCGCCATTGCCTCGTCGTCGCCGGCGGCCGCCGCCCTGGCCTGGTCCTCGAAGCGTTCGCGCTGCACTATCGGGTCGACCAGCTCGGAGTATCCCGTGGCCAACTCGATTCCGCGGACGTACAGGTCCCACTTCTCGGTGACGCCGGGGATGCTACGGTGCTGACGGGTCAGTGGTGTGGTCTCGACCGGGAAATCCTTGACGAATGTCGGGGACCACAATGTGTTCCCGACGGTGTGTTCCCACAGTTCTTCGACCAGCTTGCCGTGTCCGTAGCCGCGATCGGGCGGGATCTCGACGTCGAGACGATCGGCAATAGTGAGTAAGTATTCCAATGATGTGTCCGGTGTGATCTCTTCACCGAGGGCTTCGGACAACGACGGGTACATTTGAATCGACGGCCATTCACCGTCGATGTCATAGATTGTCCCGTCCGGCAATGGCACTTGCCGGGTGCCGATCGCCTCGTCCGCCACTTCTTGAATAACTTCGCGGGTGACGATCGCCGATTCGTCATAGGTTCCCCATGCCTGATAAGTCTCGAGCATCGAGAATTCCGGCGAATGCGTCGAATCTGCGCCTTCGTTTCGGAAGTTACGATTCAGCTCGTAAACTTTCTCCAGACCGCCGACGACGCATCGCTTGAGGAACAACTCCGGGGCGATCCGCAGGTACAGGTCCGCGTCGAGGGCATTGGAGTGGGTGACAAACGGCCGGGCGGCCGCACCACCGGCCAGTGTCTGCAGCATCGGGGTCTCGACTTCGAGGAACCCGCGGCGCTCCAGCGCGTTGCGCACGGCCCGCACGACGGCGATCCGCTGGCGCGCCACCTGACGGGCCTGGGGGCGCACGATCAGGTCGACGTAGCGCTGCCGGACCCGCGACTCCTCGCTCATCTCCTTATGCGCGACGGGCAGCGGGCGCAACGCCTTGCTGGCCATCTGCCAGGAATCGGCCAGCACCGACAGCTCGCCGCGGCGCGAGCTGATCACCTCGCCGTGCACGAACACGATGTCGCCGAGGTCGACCTCCGTCTTCCAGGCATCCAGGGCTTGCTCTCCCACACCGGCGAGGCTGATCATCGCCTGCAACTGGGTTCCGTCGCCCTCCTGCAGCGTGGCGAAACACAGCTTGCCCGAGTTGCGGGCGAACACCACCCGACCAGTGACACCCACGATGTCGCCGGTGGTGGCTTCGGCAGGCAGGTCGGGGTACGTCGCGCGGATCTCGGCCAGCGAATGGGTGCGCGGCACCGACACCGGATACGGATCTTTGCCATCGGCCAGCAGGGCCGCGCGCTTGCCCTGGCGAATCCGGAACTGCTCGGGGACGTCAACGCCCGCGTCGGGGGTATCCGGAGTATCTGCAGAGCTCACGACGTGCCAGCTTAAATGAGGTCATGACATCGCTGCTCAACCCGGCCGCGGTGGCAGCCCTGGCCGACGAACGGGTGGACTGGCGATTCAAGGGCCTGCCCCCCGAGTGGGCGGGCCGCACGCCCGCACAGATCTGCGCCGACGAGCCCGAGCTGTTCGCCGCCGGCCCGCTGGGGCCGGTATGCGTCCTATCCGCCGAGGCGCTGCGCCACAACCTGTCGACGATGGCCGGCTGGTGCACGCGCCACGGTGTCGAGTTGGCCCCGCACGGCAAGACCCACATGGCCCCGCAACTGCTGGCCAGGCAGTTCGACGCCGGAGCGTGCGCGGTCACGGTCGCCACGATCAGTCAGCTGCGCACCTACCGGGCATTCGGGGTGCGGGAGGTGGTGCTGGCCAACGAACTGGTCGACTCGGCGGGGCTGGCGTGGCTGGCCCGCGAACTCGACGACGACCCCGATTTCCGGCTGATCTGCTGGGTGGACTCCATCCGCGGGGTGGCTTTGATGACCGAGGCGTTGCAGGCCGCCGGCGCCCGACGTCCGGTCGACGTCTGCGTCGAACTCGGCGCGGCAGGCACCCGCACCGGCTGCCGGGACAACCCCACCGCCGACGCGGTGGCGGCAGCGGTGGTGGCAAGCCCACGACTTCGCCTGGTCGGGGTGGCCGGCTACGAGGCGTCGCTGGGCCACAACGTGTCGGCCGCGGGTATCGACTCCGTCCGGGACTACCTGGAGTGGCTGCGCGCGGCCGCCATCCGCCTCGCGCCACTATGCGAGGTTCCCGATCTCGTGGTGACCGCCGGCGGGAGCACGCATTTCGACCTGGTGGCGCAGACGCTGACCGGCGACTGGCGCACCATCCTGCGCAGCGGCGCGTATCTGACCCACGACGACGGGCTGTACCTGCGGACGTCACCGCTGACCCGGCCGGGTGCCCCGCCCGGCGGGTTCGTGGCGGCGATACAGGTGTGGGCCCAGGTGTGCTCGCGCCCCGAGCCCGGGCTGGCCCTGCTGACGATGGGCCGCCGCGACGTGTCATTCGACCAGGATCTTCCTGTGCCGCAACGGCTTCACCGGCCATCGGGCTGGACGGACGACGGGTTGACCGGGTGTCAGGTGGTCAAGCTCAACGACCAGCACGCGTTTCTGAGGGTGTCACCGACCGCCGAAGCCAAGGTCGAGGTCGGCAGCTGGATCGCGTTCGGGGTGTCGCACCCGTGCACGGTGTTCGACAAGTGGCAGCTGATCCCGGAGCTCGATAACCAAGGCCGGGTGGTCACCTTGATCCGCACCTTTTTCTAGCGCGCGGACTTGATCCGGCCTCGCTGATTGTCGCGGTTGCGCTCGTAAACCATCCGCAACCCGTCGAGCGTGAGGTGCTGATCGTAATGCTGCACGGTATGCAGATCGGGCAGCATCAGCGGGGCGGTGTGGCCAGTGGCGACCACCGCGACATCGGAGCCGGCGAATCCGTCGACATCCTCCCGGATCCGGTTCACCAACCCGTCCACCAAGCCGGCGAATCCGAACAGCGCACCAGCCTGCATGCACTCCACGGTGTTCTTGCCGATCACCGAACGCGGCCTGGTGAGCTCCACTCGGCGCAACGCCGCCGATCGTGCCGCCGCTGCATCTGAGGATACTTGGACACCGGGAGCTATCGCCCCGCCGAGGAATTCACCCTTCGCCGAGACCACGTCGACACAGATCGACGAGCCGAAGTCCACCACGATCGCGGGCGAGGAGAACTTGGCGTAAGCCGCCAGGCAGTTGACGATCCGGTCGGCGCCGACCTCCTTCGGGTTGTCCACGAGCAGCGGGATCCCGGTGCGCACACCGGGTTCGATGAGCACGTGCGGCACCGCCGGCCAGTACTGGTCGAGCATCACCCGGACCTCGTGCATGACCGAGGGGACGGTGGACAGCCCGGTGGCGCCGGTGAGGCGCTCGGAGTCATCGCCGATCAGTCCCTCGATGGTCAACGCAAGCTCGTCGGCTGTCACTTCCGATTCGGTGCGGATCCGCCACTGCTGAGACACCTTCGCGTGATCCCCCGAACCTGAGATCAACCCCACGACAGTGTGAGTGTTGCGAACGTCGATGGCCAGCAGCACGATTACCCCGCCGCCCGCGGTGAGATCAGGCCGGCGACATCGTCGGGCACGTGTGCCGGATCGTCACCAAGGTCGATCTGTTGGTTATCGGCATCGACGAAAACCACCCGCGGTCGGTAGGCCCGTGCCTCGGCGTCGTCCATCACGCCGTACGCGATCACAATCACCAGATCACCGGGGTGAACCAGATGTGCTGCAGCGCCGTTGATTCCGATCGTCCCGGAGCCCCGGTGCCCAGCGATCACGTAGGTTTCCAGCCGCGCACCGTTGTCGATGTCGACGATCGTCACCTGCTCACCCTCGATCAGGTCGGCGGCGTCCATCAGATCCGCGTCGATGGTCACCGAGCCGACGTAGTGCAGGTCGGCGTGCGTCACCGTCGCGCGGTGGATCTTGGACTTCAACATCGTCCGGAACATCAATTTCTCCAAGTTATTTCGTGGTGTTCACCGTTGCCGACCCCGGGCGGAGCGGTATCGGTCGACAGGTCGACGGCGATGTTGTCCAGCAGCCGGGTGGCACCGAGGCGGGCGGCGACCAGCAGGCGTGCCGGACCATATGCGGGTGCGGGCTCCAATTGGGGCCCGCGCACTTCCAGGTAGTCGACCCCGATGGCCGGCACCTCGTCGAGGACCGCGCGGGCGGCATCCAGAGCTGAACCGGCCCCGCCGGAAGCGCCGTACATGCCGGCCAGCAGCGCCGAGGACAGTGCGCCCGCTTGTTCGCGTTCTTCGGGATTGAGGTAGCGGTTGCGCGAAGACAACGCCAGGCCGTCGGACTCGCGCACGATCGGCACACCCACGACGCGCACGTCGACGTTGAGGTCATCGACCATCTGGCGGATCAGGATCAGCTGCTGATAGTCCTTCTCGCCGAAGAACGCCCGATCCGGTCGGACGATCTGAAGCAGCTTCAGCACGACGGTCAACATGCCGGCGAAGTGTTCCGGCCGCGAGGCGCCTTCCAGCTGTGCGCCCAACGGACCTGGATGCACCGTGGTGCGGGGGCCGTCGGGATACATCGCCGACACAGTCGGGGCGAACACCACCTCGACACCTTCGTCAGTCAACAGTTCGAGGTCGGAGTCCAGGGTTCGCGGGTAGGCGTCGAGGTCCTCGCTGGGCCCGAACTGCAACGGATTGACGAAGATCGACACCACGACCACCGCGCCGGGCACTCGCTTGGCAGCACGGACCAGCGCCAGGTGACCGTCGTGCAGCGCACCCATGGTCGGCACCAGCATGATCCGCCGCCCGGTGTGCCGCAGGGCACGGGTGACGGCGGACACCGCCTTGGGGGTCGGATACACGTTGAGCTGTCCGGCCGCGAACTGCGGGTCGTTGCTCATCGCCGCCGTCCTTGCCCTGACCAGTCGGCCAACACCTCAAAAACCTCCTCGGGAGCGTGCGCCCGCTGTGCGGTACGCAGCGAGTTCGCGCAATAGGCTTGCGCAAGTTCGGAATCCACTTGATCGAGGGCAGTGAGATGGCCACCGACGGCTGCCGCGTCGCCGCGCGCCACCGGTCCGGTCAACGCCGCCTGTCCGCGTTGCAGGGTGTTCTCCAGAGCGGCCCGGGCGAGCGGACCGATGATCCGCTCCGCCAAGCCGCCGGGGGCGTCGACAACGAGTTCCTGGCCGAGCAGCTCTTGCCCGGCCAGCGCCGCGCGCAGTGCATCGAGCGCGTCGGCGACCACGGTGACGATGTGGTTGCTGGCGTGCGCCAGGGCCGCGTGATAGAGCGTTCGCGCCTCTTCACGGACCCCGAACGGCTCGCCACCGATCTCCAGCACCAGTGCCTGGGCGATGGCGTAGCCGATCTCGTCGGCGGCGGTGACGCCGAAGCAGCTGTCGGACAGCCGGGCGATGTCCTCGTCGGCGCCGGTGAAGGTCATCGCCGGATGGATGGCCAGCGGAACGCAGCCCTGCTCGGTCAGCGGGGTCAGGATCGCGACCCCGTTGGCTCCCGAGGTGTGCACGACGATCGTTCCCCGTCGCACCGCCCCGGTCGCGGCGAGGCCGTTGATGAGCCCGGGTAGCTCGGCGTCCGGCACAGTCAGCAGCAGCAACTCGGACCTGTCGGCGACGTCGGGCACCGGCAGGATCTCGGTGTCGGGAAGCCGCCGTTCGGCAAGCCGACGCGATGCCGACGAGATCGCGCTGCATGCCACCACCACATGCTCGGCGCGCTCCAACGCCACGCCGAGCGCGGTACCGACGCGGCCGGCCGAGACGATGCCGACCTTGAGCCGGGCCGGGCGTAAGCCGCTGGGGGTCCCCACGTCGACGACCTCGCTGACGTCATGAGTGTGTTCGTTCCGGTCCTGAGTCGGGTACCGGACGGTCTCGACAACTCTAACCCGGCTCGGTCAGTCCTCGCGTCGGCGCCGGCGGCCACCGCCGGTGGTGCCGTTGGCCTGCAATCGGGCCAGCAGGTCGGCGACCGACTGGCCACCGGTGTGTTGAGCGTCGCGACGCTCGGCCGGCGACTCCTCCTCGGTGCCGCGATGCCGAGCGGGCGGGGGCGTTGACATGGCCGGTTGAGCGGATCCCTCGACCGAATGGCGAGCGCGTGGCGCCATGGGTTCGGGCGGTCGGTGCATGACCGGCTCAGGCCGCGGCTGGGATTCCGGTTCGGTCGTGGAGGTCGCGTCCTGCGGCGGGGTCCAGTGCCGGCCGCGCGGCGGCTCCTCCGCGGACGGGAACGGCGGCGCGGCCGGTGGAGTGCCGATGCCGCTGTCGGCGGGCGCGGCCCAGTTGCTGCCCTGCGCGCCCGGCGGCAGCCATTGGCCCTCGCCTTCCATTGGCCGCCAGCGCGCCGCGTCGGATGCGGGAGGCTCTGCGGCCAAGGCCGCCGCCGCGACGGCGGCGTCGGATTGCGGTTCCGGACGTGACGGCGGGGGCGGTGCGAACGGTCGATCGACCGGCGGGGCGGGCTGCTCGCCGTTTTCGGGTGGCCGTCGATGCGACCCGCGGTGGCGGTTCTCCGGCGACTCGGGCTCGGCGCGGCGGCGCGGCGGCGGCGGGGCATACGGTTGCTGGGGCGGCGACGGAACCAAGGGTTCTTCCGGCACGTCGATGATCGGGTTCTCGGCGGTGCGACTGCCGGTGTCTTCCGGCCGCACCGGCGTGATGCGGCTGCTCTGGACCCGCCCTGGCACGGGTGGCAGGGTCGCGGTGTCGCGGGTCCAGTCGCCGGCGCGATCACCCTCGAGTGCGGGCCGGTCGCCCAGGTCGGCGTCGAAGAGAATTTCCAGGTTCGCCCGCAGCGCGGCCAACTCAGAGCGCAGCGCGGCGACCTCGTCGGCGGACTGCGCGCGCAGCTCGGAGGCGAGCTCGCGGCGCAGGTGTGATTCGACGCTCAGCTCGTATTCGCGCCGCGCCGAGATCTCCCGGTCGAGCTGCAAGTCGTAGACCAATTTCAGATCGCGCGCCCGGGCCGCGTCGATATCGCTTTGCCTGCGGTACATGACCGAGACGAAGGCCCCGATCACGGCCGCCCACAGCGACAGGATGACCGCCAGCTTGAGCAACTCGGTACGGTTGGTGAAGACCAAGGCGGAACTGGCCGCAATGGCTAGGACCAGCAACACCGTCAAGAGCAGCCAACCCGGCCTGCGGCCGCCGCGCCGTTTCTTGGCGCCGCGGGACAGAACGGTCATGGGCTGACTGTACCCGCGCGACGTCCGTCCGCGTGTCGTCGAGCTGCGGCGATTCGCCGTCCGGGCCTACTCCGGGGCGGCGTCGGGGTCGTCGGTCGGTTCGCCGGGCGACTTGCAGCAATGTTGGAGCCACAGCGCCGCGACCACCAGGGCCAGCGCACTGAGCGCGGCGATGACGGCTCCCGGGGTGTCGGCCCCGGCCACCCTCAGCTCGCCCCGGCGGGGCAAGAGATAGATCAGTACGCCGATCCACCAGCCCAGCATCAGTGCCCCGACCCACGCCGAGGCCTTGGCGATCACCACACTGCGGGCCACCGTCAACGGGTGCAGCCGACCACCACCGACTCCGATCTGTCCATCGCGGATCTTGGCCCGTACCGACACCGCCCACCCGGCCTCGAGGCCGGCGACGGCCAGTAGTGACAGCCCCGTCCACCCGGTGATCGGCGGAAAGTAGTGGTACAGCACGTGCACCGACAAGTAGGCCAGGATCGCGACACCGACGGCCGCGGCGGTGAGGTCGCGTTTGCGTGTCGGCCCCATCAGGCCCCTGACTCCGGGCCATCCGGATGTAGGTCGTCCCCGAGCCGCAGCAGCAGGCCGGTCAGCCGGACCCCGTCGCGGTCGACCGGTTCCAGTTCGGACAGCAGGCGATCGACGCGCTGACGTTCGCCGGCTACGGTGAGTTCGGCGTCGGGGTCGACCGCCAGCCAGGGGATCATGACGAAGGCACGCAGGTGCGCCAGCGGATGCGGCAGCGTGAGGCCCTCGTCGAGCGAGAAGACTTCGGAGTCACCGTCCGGTGACGTCTCGTAGCAGCAGACGAGGTCGACGTCGAGGGTGCGCGGTCCCCACTTCTGCTCTCGGACGCGGTCGTTGGCGTTCTCCAGCGCCTGCGCGCGTCGCAGCCATTCGTGGCCGTCGGCACCCGTGTCGTCGGCGACGACGACGGCGTTGAGGAACGGCCCCTGCTCGATACCACCCCAGGCGTCGGTCTCGTACACCGGCGACAGCGCGCGCACCGAGTCGCCGAGCCCGTCGACAGCGGCCTGCAGGCGAGCCATCCGGTCGCCCAGATTGGAGCCGATCGAAAGCACCACCCGCGTCATGCGCCACCCCCGAGGGGAACGATCTGGCCCCGCCCCCCGCGCCGGGAACGGCGCGCTACGACCGCAACATCGTTGAACGTCAACGGGATCGGCGCGTTGGGCTTGTGCACCACAACTTCGACGGCGTGCACCCGCGGGTCGGTCATCACATCCTCGGCGATCTCGCCGGCCACCGTCTCGATCAGGTTGCGGGCCGGCCCGCCGACGATGGCGGCGGCGCGCTGGGCCAGCGTGCCGTAATCGTAGGTGTCGGCGAGGTTATCGCTGGCCGCTGCGGCCGCCAGGTCGATCCACACCGTGATGTCCACGATGAAATCCTGCCCGTCGCGACGTTCGTGGTCGAAAACGCCGTGGTTGCCGCGGACGGTCAGGCCGCGCAGTTCGATGCGATCAGCCATCGGCATCCTCCCAGGCTTGTAGCACTCTCAGCGCGTCGACGCTGGCCTGCACGTCGTGCACCCGCACTCCCCACACCCCGCGGTGGGCGGCCAGTGCCGAGATGACCGCGGTGGCGATCTCCCGCCCGTCCGGTGCGCGAACGGTGCCGTCGGCGGCGGCCAGCAGGGCCCCCAGGAATCGTTTGCGCGATGCGCCCACCAGCACTGGAATTCCGGTGGCCACGAAGTCGGGTAGCGCGCGCAGCAAGGCCCAGTTGTGCTGTGCGGTCTTGGCGAACCCCAGTCCCGGATCGATGATCAGGTTCTCGGGGTCGACCCCGGCGGCGACAGCGGCGTCGACGCCGGCGAGCAGTTCGGCACGCACCTCGGCGACCACGTCGTCGTAGGCCGGCACCTCATGGGGATGCTCGGCGCGAACCGAACGCCAGTGCATCAACACCCACGGCACTTTGGCCTCGGCCACCAGTGGGGCCATGGCCGGATCGGCCTTGCCGCCGGAGACGTCGTTGACGATGCTGGCCCCGCTGTCCAGGGCCGCCGCCGCCACCGCCGCATGCATGGTGTCAATGCTCACGGTGATGCCTTGGGCAGCAAGCTCTTTGATGACGGGTACTACACGTGCGGCTTCCACTTCGGCGTCGATTCGGACTGCCCCTGGCCGGGTGGACTCGCCACCCACGTCGATGATGGCCGCGCCCTGATTCACCAGGGTGAGGCCGTGCTCGACGGCCCGGGCCGGATCGAGATAGCGTCCGCCGTCGGAGAAAGAGTCGTCGGTGACGTTGACAACCCCCATCACCTGCGTGCGCGGCCCTCCTGATGGCGTCATTTACGCAAGATGAGTTCCAGTGCCTCGGCTCGGGATGCCTTGTCGGTCTTGAACTGTCCGCGCACCGCCGACGTCGTGGTGACGGCCCCCGGCTTGCGCACTCCGCGCATCGCCATGCATAGATGTTCGGCTTCGACGACGACGATGACTCCGCGCGGCTTGAGCTTGCGCATGATCGCGTCGGCGATCTGCCCGGTCAGCCGTTCCTGTACCTGCGGGCGCTTGGCGTAGAGATCGACCACTCGGGCCAGCTTTGACAGCCCGGTGATGCGCCCGTCCTCACCGGGGATGTAGCCGACGTGCGCCATGCCGTGGAAGGCCACCAGGTGGTGCTCGCAGGTCGAGTACATCGGAATCTGTTTGACCAGAACCAATTCGTCGTGCTGCTCGTCGAACGTGGTTTCCAGGACGGCGTCGGGGTCGGTGTACAAACCGGCGAACATCTCCCGGAACGCCCGCGCGACGCGTGCCGGGGTGTCCTGCAGACCATGCCGGTCGGGGTCCTCCCCGACGGCCAGCAACAGTTCACGAACGGCCGCCTCGGCCCGTGGCTGATCGAACAGCGGGGTGTCCAGCGTGATCGAATCCGGCTGCACCATTGAAGCTCCGTTCGTCATCAGCTGTTGTCCGGCGCTTTCGAACGACCCCCGTCGGCACCCGGATTCTCGTGCGGCCCAGCGGAGGGCCCGGCGTGACGCGGTGAAGGCTGGGGCTGATACGGGGGATACGGCTGACCCTGCTGCCCGGGCGGCGGCCCCCACCCCTGCTGCGGCGGCGGGTACCAGTAGCCGCCCTGCGGCGGCGGGCCACCCGGCGGCCACCCGGGCGCATGCCAGCCGGCGGGCGCCCCGTAGTCGGGCTGGGTCGAGCCGGGATGGACGGGCTGCGGGCTGGTGTGCGCCCCGTTGCCGTTCCCGGTCCGGGCCTGCTGGGCCTGTGCCTGCGCAGTCGCCTGGGCGATCGCCTTCTTGAAAGCCGGCTCGGGCATCGGCTTGGGCCACGGCTCACCGCGTTCGATGGCCAACTCGCCCGGGGTCTTGATCGGCGGCTTGTCCGACGGAATGCGCCCGCCGAAGTCGTCGAACACCGTCAGGCGGGGACGCTTCTTCACCTCACCGAAGATGGCTTCCAGCTCCTTGCGGTGCAGGGTCTCCTTCTCCAGGAGCTCACCGGCCAGGGTGTCGAGCACGTCGCGGTACTCGGTGAGGATCGCCCACGCCTCGGTGTGGGCGGCCTCGATGAGCTTGCGGACCTCGTCGTCGATGTCGCGCGCGACCTCGTGGCTGTAGTCGGACTGGGTGCCCATGGTGCGGCCCAGGAACGGATCACCGTGCTCGGTGCCGTACTTGACCGCACCCAGCTTGGCACTCATGCCGTACTCGGTGACCATGGCTCGGGCGATCTTGGTGGCTTGGTCGATATCGGACACCGCACCGGTGGTCGGCTCGCGGAACACGAGTTCTTCGGCGGCACGCCCGCCCATCGCGAAGACCAGCCGGGCGATCATCTCCGAGCGGGTCATCAGGCCCTTGTCGTCCTCGGGCACGGAGACGGCGTGACCGCCGGTGCGGCCGCGGGCCAGGATCGTCACCTTGTAGATCGGCTCGATGTCGGGCATCGCCCAGGCCGCCAGGGTGTGGCCGCCCTCGTGGTAGGCGGTGATCTTCTTCTCCAGCTCGCTGATCACGCGGCCCTTGCGGCGTGGGCCTCCGACCACGCGGTCGACTGCCTCCTCGAGCGCGGCGGCGGTGATCACGGTGCCGTTCTCACGGGCGGTGAGCAGAGCGGCCTCGTTGATGACGTTGGCCAGGTCGGCGCCGGACATTCCGACCGTGCGCTTGGCCAGGCCTTCGAGGTCGGCATCGGGGGCCATCGGCTTGCCCTGCGAATGCACCCGCAGCACGGCCTTGCGGCCGGCCAGGTCTGGGCTGGTGACCGGGATCTGTCGGTCGAAGCGGCCCGGGCGCAGCAACGCGGGGTCGAGGATGTCGGGCCGGTTGGTGGCCGCGATCAGGATGACGCCCTGCCGGTCGCCGAAGCCGTCCATCTCGACGAGGAGCTGGTTGAGGGTCTGCTCGCGCTCGTCGTGGCCGCCGCCCATGCCGGCGCCGCGCTGGCGGCCGACGGCGTCGATCTCGTCGACGAAGATGATGCACGGGCTGTTCTGCTTGGCCTGCTCGAACATGTCGCGCACCCGGGAGGCGCCGACACCGACGAACATCTCGACGAAGTCCGAACCAGAAATCGTGAAGAACGGAACTCCGGCCTCACCAGCCACGGCGCGGGCCAGCAGCGTCTTACCGGTGCCGGGCGGACCGTAGAGCAGCACGCCCTTGGGGATCTTGGCGCCCAGCGCCTGATACCGCGACGGGTTCTGCAGGAAGTCCTTGATCTCGTAGAGCTCCTCGACGGCCTCGTCGACGCCGGCGACGTCGGCGAAGGTGGTCTTGGGCATGTCCTTGCCGAGCTGCTTGGCCTTGGACTTACCGAACCCGAAGCCCATCCGGCCGCCGGTCTGCATGCGCGAGAACAGCACGAACAAGCCGACCAGCAGCAGCAACGGCAGCATGTAGACCAGCAGTGAGCCCAGGACGCTGCCCTGGTTGACGACGGTGTTGGTCTTGACGTTCTTGGCGCTCAGCGCGTTGAACAGGTCGACGGCGTACCCGGTCGGGTACTTCGTGAGGACCTTGGTCGAGTTCTCGGTGTCGCCGTTGCCGCTCTTGAGCTCGAGGCGCAGCTGCTGTTCCCGGTCGTCGATCTGGGCGCTCTTGACATTGTCGCTGTTGATCTGCGCCATCGCCACCGAGGTGTCGACGGGTTTGTAGCCCCGGGTGTCGTCACTGAAATAGAAGAACGACCAGCCGAGCAGCAGCACAACGGCGATCACCGTGAGTGTGCGGATCACGTTTTTGCGGTTCATCAAGCATCGGCCGTTACGGCCCGGTCCTTCCGATCTGCGCAGCTGGGATAGTTCAGGCTACCGCTAGACCAACGCCGGTAAGAGCCCCCAGGGTTTCCGGCGGCCTTTGACCGGTGTTCGCTGTGCGCGCAATCGGCCCTTCCAGGCCGGGAGAAGCTGTGCTTGGCTGGCACGGTGCTCGCTTCGACCGAACGGTTAGTTGACGGTGTCGGCGTTCGGTTACGGGTCATCGAGGCCGGCGATCGCGGTGCACCCGTGGTGGTCCTGGCTCATGGTTTCCCCGAATTGGCCTACTCGTGGCGCCATCAGATCCCGGTCCTGGCCCACGCCGGCTACCACGTGCTGGCCCCCGACCAACGCGGCTACGGCGGTTCGTCGCGACCGGATACGGTCGAGGACTACGACATCTACTGCCTCACCGGCGACCTCGTCGCCCTTCTCGACTCAGAAGTTGGCGGAGGGGCCAGTCAAGCCGTGTTCATCGGCCACGACTGGGGCGCCATGGTGGTCTGGCACACCGCGCTGCTGCACGCCGAGCGGGTCCGTGCGGTCGCCGGCCTGTCCGTCCCGCCGATTCCCCGCGCGCGCACCCGCCCCACCGAGCGGTGGCGGGAGAAGTTCGGCGAAGACTTCTACATGCTGCGCTTCCAGGAGCCCGGCACGGCGGACGCCGAGATGGCCGCCGACGTGGCCGGCACCATGCGCGAGATGTTCACCGGCCTGACCGGACCGGACGCACCGCCTGGCTGGATCACCGACGACGAGTTCGACCACTACGTGACCGAGTTCACCAGGACAGGATTCACCGGAGCGCTGAACTGGTACCGCAATTACGACCGCAACTGGGCCTCGACCCCCCAGCTGGCCGAGCAGCGCATCCTGGTGCCCGCCCTGTTCGTCGGGGGTACCGCCGACCCGATCGGCCCGACGATGAACCCGGCGCGCGCACGCGAGGTGGTCGCCGGGCCGTACACCGAACAGTGGATCGAGGGCGCCGGGCATTGGGTGCAGCAGGAGCGTCCCGAGGACGTCAACCGAATCCTGCTGGACTTCCTCGGCGAGGTGGAGCGGTCATGACGGACAGACCACTGCGGTTCGGGGTGTTCATCACCCCATTCCATCCGGTGGGCCAATCACCTACTGTCGCACTGGAATACGATCTGGAGCGCACGGTGGCGCTCGATCGGCTCGGGTTTGACGAAGCCTGGTTCGGCGAGCACCACTCGGGTGGCTACGAACTGATCGCCTGCCCGGAGGTGTTCATCGCGGCGGCCGCCGAACGCACCAAGCACATCAGGCTGGGCACCGGCGTGGTGTCGCTGCCTTACCACCACCCGTTGATGGTGGCCGACCGCTGGGTGCTGCTCGACCACCTGACCCGCGGCCGGGTGATGTTCGGTACCGGCCCCGGCGCCCTGCCGTCGGATGCCCACATGATGGGTATCGACCCGGTCGAGCAGCGGCGGATGATGCAGGAGTCACTGGACGCCATCCTGGCGCTGTTCCGCGCCGGGCCCGGCGAACGCGTCGACCGGCACTCGGATTGGTTCATCCTGCGCGACGCGGCCCTGCACATCCGGCCCTACACCTGGCCGTATCCGGAGATATCCACGGCGGCAATGGTTTCCCCGTCCGGGCCACGGCTGGCCGGTCAACTGGGCACCTCACTGCTGTCCTTGTCGATGTCGGTGCCCGGCGGTTACGCGGCATTGGAGGACGCCTGGGGAATCGTCGTGGACCAGGCCGCCAAGTCCGGCCGGCCAGAGCCCGACCGGGCCACCTGGCGGGTGCTGGGCATCATGCACCTGGCCGACAGCTACGACCAGGCCATCGACGACTGCACGTACGGCCTGCAGGATTTCGCGAAGTACTTCGGTGCCGCCGGGTTCGTCCCGCTGTCCAATGAGGTCGAAGAGGCCGCGCAGTCCCCGCGGCAATTCGTGGCCGACTACGCCGCCGGCGGTGGCTGCTGCATCGGCACACCCGACGATGCGATCGCCTACATCGGCGACCTGCTGGAGCGATCAGGTGGCTTCGGCACGTTCTTGATGCTCGGTCACGACTGGGCCGCCCCACCGGCGACCTACCACTCCTACGAGCTGTTCGCCCGGAAAGTCATGCCGCACTTCAAGGGGCAGCTGCATGCCCCACAGGCGTCGCACGAATGGGCGCAGAACAAGCGAGATGACCTGTTCGGTCGGGCCGGCGAGGCGATCATGAAGGCCATCGGCGATCACGTGGGCGAGCAATCTTAGATTTCGGCGCGTAAACCGCCGCTACGCGAACGGAATCGCGCCGAAATCGCTATGGAATCCGACAGTGTCTGGCGCGCAGCAGGCGGATCAACTCGAGTCCGTCGGCCCGCGGTCATCGTGAAGCGAATCGGCCCGGTGAACCCGAACCGCACCCCGCCGGGGTGCACCAGCGCGACGTCGACCGGCGCCACGAGCTCGGCCGGCCAGGCGGGACCTTGCGGGGAGGACGTGCCCCAGCCGAATGTGTAGCGCCGGCCGGGTGTGTCGAACGTCGGGTCGGTGAGGATCCGCCACCCGTCGACGTCGATCAGGGTGGTGGGCCCGCCGAGGTGGGTGAGCTGCAGGTTCGGCATGGCCAAAAATCTTGTGCCGCACGCTACGGTGTCACCCATGCCGATCGCGAGACGTCGTGTCGTTGTTGCCCTGGCCGCGATGGGTGCCGCCGCCGCGGTGCTCACCGGCTGCGATTCCGCGCCCGCGAGCCCGGTCAGCAGCACTCCGCGGCAGGTCACCGTCGTCGGGGCCGGCGAGGTGCAGGGTGTGCCCGACACGTTGACCGCCGACGTCAGCGTCGAGGCCGCGGCCAGCGATGTCACCGCCGCGATGAACCAGGCCAACGACCGGCAGAACTCGGTGCTGAATGCGCTCAACGCCAGCGGCGTCGACGCCAAGGACATCAGCACCACCCAGGTCAGCCTGCAGCCGCAGTACGGCAGCGACGGCACCGCGATCACCGGCTACCGCGCTAGCAACTCCCTCCAGATCAAGATCCGCAAACTCGACACCGCTTCGCAGGTGTTGGCCAATGTCGTGAGCGCCGGTGGTGACGCCACCCGGATCAACTCGGTGAGCTACTCGATCGAGGACGACTCCAAGCTGGTCACCGACGCCAGGGCGCGGGCTTTCAACGACGCCAAGCAACGCGCGCAGCAGTACGCCGATCTGTCCGGGCTGTCGCTGGGCAAGATCATCTCGATCTCGGAAGCGCCGGGCGGGTCCCCGCCGCCGCCGACGCCGATGCCGGTGCCGCGCGGCGCGGTGGCCAGTGCGGTTCCGCTGGAACCGGGCCAGCAGACGGTGAGTTTCTCGGTGACGGCGGTCTGGGAGCTCGACTAGTCGAGCACGCCGACAAAGCTAGTTTCTGCACTTCAGTCGCGCACAAGGTGACCTGAGCTCTCACTCAGCCGAACGCGCTGGCCAAAGCGCGGTCGAAGGTCTTGATTTCGGTGACACCTCGCCGCTGGCAACAGGCAAGGTGAAGGAAGTCGCGCGCACCGAGCGCTCGGTAGCGGTCACACAGCGCTCGAGCGTGCGCGACGTCGGACTCCTCAATCGACCAGATCTCGGTCAGCGATCGAGCCAGCGTCAGCGCCGCATCCAGAGTGTCAATTCGATCCGCAGGAATGTATGCGTGCAGCAGTTCTTGCAGGACCTCCACCGATGTGACGAGCCGGCGATGTCGCTCGACACTGTGCTCGAAGAAGTCCCGAGCTGGTCGGCGTAGCGGATGCTCACGCCCTACGGCGTACATGAAGACGTTCGTATCGACGAAGATCACGAAGCCGATGAACCGCGTCGCCGCGACTCCGCTATCACCCGAACGTGTTCATCCCAGTCCGGCTCGACACCCGGTTCGTCGGGCAGCGACCCGAAGAACTCGCGCAGTTCTGCCACTGTCCGCAGCGGTCCGGTCTCCTCGGCCGCGAGCTGTTTCAATCCGGCCTCGCGCAACCAGGTGCTCAGCGACATCTTGTTCGCCGCAGCCTGCTGACGAAACGCTTCGCGCTCGGCTTCAGAAAGGATGACCTGAACACGACGACTCATGTGTAGAAATCCTACACATCCGTGGCGCTGGAGCTATCAGTCGCCGCCAGCCCCGCATACCCCGGCCGCAGAAGCTCGGCCAGCCCCCGCCCACGCACGTTGACCGCCACCTCCGGTAGCTCGTCGAGTAACGCCGTCGATGCGCTCACCGGTGGACGCGACACGGGAATAGCGTTCTGGCGCACGAAGAACGAATCGAGGCAGTCGGCAAGCGCTGGGCCTGTCGGCAAAGCGCGGTCGGCCGCCGGGCGGCCGGAGCGGGCCGCGGCCAGGTTCTCCAGAAGATCATCGCGTTCGCGTCCGCGCCAGGCGAGGATGACGAACGGATCCTCGTCGAACGCCTCGGCCATCAGGTAGAACGTCGCCGCGAGATGCTTGCACGGCACCGCATCGTCGGGGCAGGAGCAGTCTAGCGATAGCTCGCGCTCCTTCCCCGGGAACAACGCCAACCCCACCGAATCGAAGACGCCCTCGATGTCCCCAGGCATCTCGCCGGCCAGCAATGCCGCTGCAAACAAGGCGTTTTCGGCCAGTGCGCCCTCAATCTGCGCCCACTGCCCCTTGTCGAAGGCGACGATCCCGATGCGCACCCGATAGGGGCGCGCCCGGCTGCCCTGAACCTGTGCGCTCACCAGGCCAGGGGCCACCTCCAGCGAGATCACCTGTCCGCGGCGAGCGTAATTCTTGCCCCGCTGCAGCCGGCTACCCATCCCCATCGCTTCGAGCACCTCGATGAACCGCTGCGACCACCAGGTCTGGCCGATCTGCCCGCGCGTGCTGCGGGCCTTGAGCCCGTCAGCCGGTCGCGGCCGCGTCGCGGGATACCAGTTACTCACCGATGGCTCCCTCCGACAGAGTGAACAGCTTTCGCAAGTCACCAGTGGACAATTCGGTTAGCCAGCCCTCTCCGTCGCCGACCACCAGATCGGCCAGCGCCCTCTTCTGTTCGATCATGTCGTCGATACGCTCCTCCAGGGTGCCGGTGCAGATGAACTTGCTGACCTGAACCGACTTCTTCTGTCCGATTCGGAACGCGCGGTCGGTTGCCTGGTTCTCCACCGCCGGGTTCCACCACCGGTCCAAGTGCACAACATGATTGGCGGCCGTCAGGGTCAGGCCGGTGCCGCCGGCCTTCAACGACAACAGGAAGATCGACGGCCCCTCACCGGCCTGGAACCGGGCCACCATCTCATCGCGGCGCTTCTTCGGGGTGCGGCCGTGCAGGTACGCCACATCCTGGCCGAACCGAGCGGCCAGATGCGGTGCCAGCATCTCGGCGAATTCGGTGAACTGAGTGAAGCACAGCACCCGATCTCCTTCGGCTAGTATCTCTTCTAGAATCTCTTCGAGGCGTGTCACCTTGCCAGAGCGGGCCCCGATCACCGACCGGTCGTGCAACAGTTGCGCAGGATGATTGCAGACCTGTTTGAGTTTGGTCATCGCTGCCAAAACGTTGCCGCGGCGGGCGATTCCGTCGGTGTTCTCGATCTTCTCCATCATTTCGTCGACGATGGAACGGTACAGCGACCCCTGTTCGACGGTCAGCCGGCAGTACTGTTTGGTTTCGATCTTCTCCGGCAGATCGTCGATGATGTTCGGGTCGGTCTTGAGTCGTCGCAGAATGTAAGGACGGGTGATCCTGCGCAGCCGTTCCGCCGGTTCGGTCTGGCCATACTTCTCCACTGGGACGGCGTAGCGGGCCTTGAATACCTCCGGCGAGCCGAGCAGTCCGGGGTTGAGAAAGTCCATCACGGCCCACAATTCGGCGAGCCGGTTCTCCACCGGGGTTCCGGTGAGCGCTACCCGATGCTCGGCGTGAAACCTGCGCACCGCCTTGGCGCCGCGGGACAGGCTGTTCTTGACTGCCTGCGCCTCGTCGAGCACCACGCGGTTCCACTGATAGTCGGCGAGCTCGTCGATGTCGCGGGCGGCGGTCGCGTAGGTAGTGACGATCAGGTCGGTAGCCTCCAGCTGTTCGGACAGCTCGTCCCCGTGCAGCCGCGCGGTACCGTGATGGGCGTAAACCCGCAGTGCTGGTGCGAATTTCGCGGCCTCACGTTGCCAGTTGCCCACCAGTGACATCGGGCAGATCAGCAGTGTCGATGCGGTATCGGGATGGTCATGGCGCTGGGTGGCCTCCAGCGCCAGCAGCTGCACCGTCTTACCCAGACCCATGTCATCGGCCAAGCAGCTACCCAGCCCCAGCGAGGACAGGAACGCCAGCCATGACAGCCCGCGTTGCTGATATGGCCGCAGCGTCGCCCTGAACCCGGGCGGCGGATGCAGTGGTTGAAGTGATTGCGCTGCAACCCCGTTCAGCAGATCTCCGAGCCAACCGTCGGCGCGCACCGCGGTGATCTCCAGTGGCGCATCGACGGACTGACCGGCCGCCAGCGCCAGGATCTCACCGGTGCCGGCCTGGCCGGTGGGGTTGGCTTCGAGGAACTCCAGGCCGCGACGCAGCTGCTCGGGATCCACCGAAACCCACTGACCGCGTAGCCGGATCAGCGGAGCCTTGGTCTGGGAGAGCGCGTTGATCTCGTCCTCGGTCAGCGTGTCGTCGCCGACGGCGAGTTCCCACCGGAAGTCGATGAGCTGCTCACGGCCGAACCGGCTGGCGGTCTCCACCACACCGTCGACCGGGGTGGATGCCGACACCGCCAGCCCGAGCCTGCGGCGCGGGTCCCACCACGACGGCAGCAGCACCTCGAACCCGGCGTCGTCGAGCAACGGTGCGACAGCGGACAGAAAGTGGTAGGCGCCGTCGATGTCCAGATCGATCCCACAGGGCCGGGCGGTGCGCAGGCCGGCGGCCAGTTCCGGGAATATCCGTACCGCCCGTCCCAGCTCGGCCAGCAGCAGTTCCTCGGGGCGGTCCAGCCAGCGACTCAGCATGCCGTCGTCATCCCAGGCCTGCTCTGCGGATACCAGCAGGCTGGGGTCGGCGACTGATCGCAGTAGGAACTCCAGCCGCCAGTCCGCCTTGTCGTCGTCACCGTCGGAGACCCGGAAGACCGCGCGCGCGGGGCCCGGATCTTCGATCCCGATCTGATCCCACGGTGCGAGCGCCTCGCTCAGCGTGTCGAGCTCGTCCGGATCCGCCTCGAACCCGCCGTCCGGGGTGGTCAGTGCCGTCAACCAGGCTTCGGCCGCCGGGAGCCGTTTGAGACGGCGACCGCGGCGCGGCGGCAGCAAGAGGTCAGCCGGCGGCATGACGGCGCGCGCCAACACGTCGACGAAGCCGGTCAAGGCCGCCGTCACGATTTCGTACGCGCCCGGCGCGCCCACCGCGGCCCGACACACCGGCGGCATCGCAGTGGTGAGCGCGTTCAGTTCCATCACATCCGCGCCTTGCACTACCGGCCGCCAGAACGCGACCGGCACACCGTCGGCGTACTCGAGCGCCGGAACAATCCGGCCGCGCGACAACAACATTCGCGCAAAATTGGCGATATCGACGAGAAAGTAGGCTGCCGAGGTCCCGTAGCGCACACCGGCTGCCGGATCGTCGAGAATGGTTAGAGCGTCAGCCGAGGGGACGGCGACGACCGGCACCGTCCACGGCAGCAGCGCGGGTCGGCTGTGCGCCGGGGGGCGCGGAGTGACACGCAGCAGTTCCGGTGAGTCCAGCGGAGAGCTGCGTAGTGACGGCAACTGCAGGTCGGCGCTGCCGTGTTTACCGATGTAGATCTCGCCGAGCCGGTCGGCGGGAATGGCGAACGGATGGGGCCGTGCCGACCGCAAGGCCTGGCTGGCACTTTTCACCGGGCGGTGCGGGTCCTCGCCCCATAGACACAAGCTGCCGTCCGACCAGGATCCGTGCACAACCAGCATCGAGACGTCACTTTCCGGAATGAGTTGGGGCCAGGCTACTCAGTGGATCACGGGGCGGAGCAGCGCCGCGCCGTGTCCACCGGATTAGCAGAATTGATCGCTCATTCCCTCCGCCACTCGCGCCTCAATCGGCCAATTGGTCTCACGGGCCACAGCATACGACGCAACGAGATCGACGAAATGGCTTAATTCACTCGGACTCTCGCGCTCAAACGTCGGTTTGGGCGATGCGCGGGCTAGGGCTGGTAGACCCTCGGCTCCAGCGTTCCGATGAACGGCAGATCCCGGTAGCGCTCGGCGTAGTCCAGGCCGTAGCCGACCACGAACTCGTTGGGGATGTCGAACCCGACGTAGGCGATGTCGACGTCGGCGCGCACCGCGTCGGGCTTGCGTAGCAGTGTGCACACCCGCAGCGATTTGGGGTGGCGGGTGGCGAGGTTGCGCAGCAGCCACGACAGTGTCAGCCCGGAGTCGACGATGTCCTCGACGATCAGCACGTCGCGGTCGTGGATGTCGCGGTCGAGGTCCTTGAGGATGCGGACCACACCCGAAGACGACGTCGACGACCCGTAGGAGCTGACGGCCATGAACTCCAACTGGGTGGGCAACGGGATTGCTCGGGCGAGATCGGTGACGAACATCACCGCCCCCTTGAGAACGGTCAGCAGAAGCAGGTCCTGACCGCCCAGCGTGTGGCCGTAGTCCTCTCCGACACGATCGGCCAGTTCAGCCGTGCGGGCGTGAATCTGATCTTCGGACAACAGGACCGATTTGATGTCCCCGGGGTACAGCTCGTGCGCCGACACGACCACACTGTGCCATGACCAGGGCTAAACAACCAATCACACCGGTTGCGAGTACATCGTCAGCCGGCCGTCGCGGCGGGCCGCGAACAGCCTTTGCTGCCGCAGATCCGAGCCGACAGCCACCCCGCCCTGGCCATGCCACGCTGTGACCAGCGCGTCCACCGCGCGGATCTGCTTGTCGGTCAGGTTGGCCGCCCCACCCCGCAGCAGCCAGCCGCGGATCACCCGTCGCCGCACCGCCGCCGGCAGAGCGGCCAGGGAAGCGACGGCCAGAGTGTCCTCGCTGCTCTCCAGAGCCGCCTCCGCCAGCGCGTCGAGGGCGTCGGTGTCCTCGCGCAGCGCGGCGGCGGTGCGGGCGAGCGCCTCGGCGACCCCGCCGCCGAGCACGTCCTCGAGCAGCGGCAGCACCTCGCTGCGCAACCGGACCCGGGTGAAGCGGGAGTCGTGGTTGTGCGGGTCGTCCCACGGGGTGAGCCCCAATTCGGCGCAGGCGGCGTGGGTGACGCCGCGGCGCACCCCCAGCAGCGGGCGGAACCACGGCGGGTCGCACGCCCGCATGCCGGCGATCGATCGCGTGCCCGAACCGCGGCCCAGCCCGAGCAGCACCGTCTCGGCCTGGTCGTCGAGGGTGTGCGCGAGCAGCACCGGCGCCTGGCCCCGGGCGCGATCCAGGGCGGCGTAGCGGGCGGCGCGGGCGGCGGCCTCCGGGCCGCCGTCGGTGCCGACCCGCACCCGCAGCACCTGCGCGTCCACACAGCCGAGGTCGTGCGCCTGCCGGCGCGCGATCTCGGCGACCCGCTCCGAGCCGGGCTGCAGGCCATGGTCGACGATCAGCGCGGTCGTCGGCAGGCGCGCGGCGGCCGCGGCCGCCAACGCCAGCGAATCCGGGCCACCGGACAACGCCACGCACCACGATGTGGCGCCGGGCAGGCAGTCCGCCGCGAAGCCGGCCACGGTGGCCCGCAGGGCGGCTACAGCACCCGGTCGATCCACTGCTGCGGGTTTTCGATCTCGTCGGGCAGCGGCAGCGTCTGCGCGCTCGTCCACACCACGTTGAACCGGTCCATCCCAACCCGGTCCACCACGTGGTCGACGAACGCCTTGCCGCGGGTGTACTGGCTGAGCTTGGCGTCCACCCCGAGCAGCGCCCGCAGCAGCCGCTGAAGCGGCGGCTGCTTGCGCTGGCGGCGCTGGTCGAACCGGTTGCGGATGGTCTGCACCGACGGCACGACGGCCGGGCCGACCGCGTCCATGACGTGGTCGGCATGGCCTTCGAGCAGGGTGCCCAACACCAGCAGCTGATCCAGCGCCGCCTGCTGGGGCTCGGACTGCACCGCGCGCATGAACCCGAGGATGCCCGAGTCGTTGGGCCCGAGATCACCCGTACGCGGTTCATCCCCGGGTCGCTGCGCTCCTGCCCGCCGGCGCTTCTTGACGTACTCCGCCAGCCGGGCCACCACCTGCGTCACATCGTCGCCCGCATCGGAGGTCAGCACCCCCAACGCCTGCGACATGTGTTGAGCTAGCCAGGGATTGGCGGAGAACTGCACCCGGTGAGTCACCTCGTGCAGGCACACCCACAGCCGGAAATCGGCCGGCGCGACGCGCAGCTGGCGCTCGACGGCGATGACGTTCGGGTAGACCAGCAGCAGCAGGCCGTCGTCGGGGCCGCCGGCTTCGGCGAACGGGTCGTACTGGCCGAGGATGCCCGAGGAGATGAAGGCCAGCACCGCGCCGGTCTGGGCACCGGTGACCCGCCCGGTGATGGCGTTGCTGGGCGTATGGGTGCCACCGGTCATCACCCGCATCGAGTCCGAGGCCGCCCGGATCCAGCCCTGCCGGTCGACGATGCGCGCGTCGGCCACGGGTCCGTCGCCACCCATCCGGGTGACCTCGCGGACCGGGGCTTCGGCTTTTCGGGCGGCGGCGGCCAGCTCGTCGATGGCCTGGTTGCGGGTGTAGTCGGTGGAGACCGGGCCGGGCCGGGCCAGCCAGGCGCCCACGTTCCCGGCGAACGCCCAGTCGACGGCCCGCCCGACGGTCAGCTGCGCCGTGTCGATGCGCGATCCGCGTTCGCTACTCGCTCCGCCGCTCATGAGCCACATCCGCAGGTGCGCAGGACCCCGGCCAGGGTGTCGAGGGCGACCCGACCCGTCGGGCCGGCGTCGTTGGAGATGAAGGCGAACGTCAGCACCCGGCCGTTGGCGTCGGTGACGATCCCGGCCAGCGAGTTGACGGCGGTCAGCGACCCGGTCTTGGCACGTAGCCAGCCGGCCGACGATTGCTTGGGGTCACCGCCGAGGAATCGATCCGACAGGGTTCCGCTGCCGCCGGCGATCGGAAGCAGGTCCAGCAGCGGACGCATAGCCGGGAGATCGGGGCCGGCCGCGGCGTTGACCACCTCGTCGAGGGTCTTGGCGGTCAATCGGTCGAGCAGCGACAGCCCACTGGAATCCACCAAAGCCGCCCCCGTCATATCCACGCCGACGCCGGCCAGGTGGCTGGTCACCGCGTCGACGGCGCCGGCGAAGCTCACCGGGCGGCCACTCGCCTTGGCCACCTCGCGGCCGATCGACTCGGCCATCACGTTGTCGGAGGCGTTCATCATCTGTCGCAGCCGTTCGATCAGCGGTGCCGACTGCACCGACGCGAGCTGGCGGCCGGTCGGCGGGGCGGCGGCCAACGTGACCTTCGCCGGGTCGACACCCAGCGCGCTGGCCAACGCACGGCCGGCGTCGAGCGCGGGTGTCTTGGAACGAGCCGAGTCCACGGTGGTCGGCTGAGTGCGACCGGCGTCGATCATCACCGGCTGGATGGGCGCGATGTCACCGCCCTCGATGTCGGCGGGATCCCAGCCCGGCGCGAAATCGGGTCCGGTGAACAGCGAGACGTCCACCTGTACCGCCGTGGCGGTGATGCCGCTCTTGCGGACCTGGTCGGCGAGATCACTGATGCGGGCCGCACCGCGATACCAGGTCTGCTGGCCCGGCGGGGCGGCCGACAGCACCGGGTCACCGCCGCCGACGAGCACCACGACACCGGGCTGACGGGTCTGATCGGCGGCGACGACGGTGGTGGTGACCCGTTCGTCGCGGTCCAGCGTCAACAGGGCGGCACCGGTGGTGAGCACCTTGTTGGTCGAGGCCGGCAGCAGCGGCAGATCGGAGCGGTGCTCCCAGATCTGCCGGCCGGTCTGCGCGTCGGTGATCCGGCCGGTCACATTGCCGAGGTTGGGGTCGGCGACGGGGGCAGCCAGCGCCGCGGTCATCCCCGCCGCGGTGGGCACCGGGGCGGCGTCCGCCACCGGGATGACACCGGGGTTGGCGGTCACCAACGGGTGGGCGGGCGGGGCCTGCGCGCTGCTGGTGTCACCGCCGCGGGTCAGGAAAGCGCCCGCCGCCACCAGGGCGGCGACCAGTGCCATCACCGCAACGGCGAGCACCACATGCGTGGAGTGCCGCCACCGGGTCGGCCTCATCACTCTCCTGACTTTCGTTTCGTCTCATTGTGCCCAACCACCCTGTAGCGCAGGTTATCGCTGGCGTTAGGGTTAGGCCGCATCGCCGGGGCCGGCGGGCAGAGCGAAGCGACCCGGGGATCGGCCCGGGCGACCGGAAGCAGAGTTAAGGAGTCGCGCGGTGCAGTTCGACGTCACCATCGAGATCCCGAAGGGCCAGCGCAACAAGTACGAGGTCGACCACGAGACCGGGCGGGTCCGCCTGGATCGCCACCTGTACACCCCGATGGCCTACCCCGCCGATTACGGCTTCATCGAGGACACTTTGGGCGAGGACGGCGACCCGCTGGACGCGATGGTGCTGCTGCCACAGTCGGTGTTTCCCGGAGTGATCGTGGAGGCCCGACCGGTGGGCATGTTCAAGATGGTCGACGAGGCCGGCGGCGACGACAAGGTGCTCTGCGTGCCGGCGGGCGACCCGCGGTGGGATCACATCACCGACATCGGTGACGTGTCCAGCTTCGAGCTGGAGGCGATCAAGCACTTCTTCGTGCACTACAAAGACCTCGAACCGGGCAAGTTCGTGAAGGCCGCGGACTTTGTCGGGCGGGCCGAGGCCGAGGCCGAGGTGGAGCGCTCACGGGAGCGCTTCGCCACCGAAGGCCACTGACGGGCGCGCAGGACCGCCGAAGACTCCGGGCAGAGAATTTGCCTGCCCGTAACAATCGGTAACGCGGTTGTGCTTTGCCTTTTCGATGATGAGTTGGTGTTGATGCACCAGGGCATCGGTCTCGAGGCCTTCAACGAGCTGCCGGACAGCAAGGCCGTGCATGCGCTCTACGAATGCTGCAACAGCGTGACCTTGGCGCGCGACTTGGCACGCGGTCGCCCGTACGCCGACCACAACGCCCTGTTCCGCCGCGCGGACGCCCTGCTGTTCTCGCTGTCGGAGTCCTCGGTCGACGACATCCTGCAGGCCTACCCGCACGTCGGGCGTCGCCCGCGCAGCACCAAGTCGCAGGCCGAGCAATGCTCGGTGTGGGACGAATGCCCCGACGTCATGGCCGAACTCACCGCGGCGGTCAAGGACTACGCCGACCTGTTCGGCTTCGACTTCGTCATGCACATCGGTGGGCTGGCCCCCGACGTCTGCGCCCAGTCCGTCATCGCAGCGGTCCACGACCGGATGCACCACGATCCCGAGACCGAACGCAAGGTCGTGCGCAACGAACTGGCCCGGATCAACCGCAGTCGGCTCGAGCGGATGCTCGGCCCCGAGGGCGGCTACGACAACTGGGGCTGATCCGTCACGGCGGCGCTTTCGCAGCGCCTAGGGTTGGCAAGCGTGGCCCTGCCGATGGATCCCGAAGTGCAGACCCTGCTCGCGCCGATAATGGAGGCGGCCGCCGAACTCGATCCTCCCGCGATCGGCGACATCGCCACCCGCCGGGAACGGATCGTCCCGCTCTTTCAACTTCTCGCCGATCTTCGCGGCCACGTACCCGGCGTCGAGGTGACACGCCACACGTTGACCACCGGTGACGGCGCGGAGCTGGACCTGGCGTGGTACTACCCCTCCCACGGGCGGCTGCCCGGTAGTGCCGCGCTCTACCTGCACGGCGGCGGGATGATCCACGGCCTGACCGAGACCGGGCCGGGCTACGACGCGGCCGTCCGCTCCTACGTCGCGGCCTCCGGCGTCCCGATGCTGATGGTGGATTACCGTGTCGCGCCGGAACATCCGAACCCGACACCGGTCGAGGACTGCTACGCGGCACTGTGCTGGCTCGCGGAGAACGCCGCGACCCTGGGCGCCGACGCCACCCGGCTGGCGGTGGCCGGGGACAGCGCCGGCGGGGGGCTGGCAGCGGGCGTGAGCCTGCTGGCCCGCGACCGCGGCGGCCCCGCGCTGGCAGCGCAGCTGCTGATCTACCCGATGCTCGACGACCGCACCGTCGCCCCGGATCCGCAGCTGGCACCGGAGTCGCTGACGTGGACCTACGACGACAACATCACCGGGTGGGGCGCGCTACTCGGCGATCGCGCCGGGAGTGACGACGTGTCGCGCTACGCCGCCCCCGCCCGCGCACCGGACCTGGCCGGGCTGCCTCCGACCTATATCGACGTCGGCGATCTCGACATCTTCCGCGATGAGGACATTGCCTATGCGGTAAGGCTCTCCGCTGCGGGTGTGCCGACCGAACTGCATGTGCATCCCGGTTGTCCACACGCCTTTGAGGCGCTGGCACCCACGGCCGCGGTGTCGGCGCGGGTGACCGCCGATCGGATCCGCAGACTTTCGGCGATCTAGCACCGGTCGACACCGCTCGGGCGGCCGACCGGGTCTGCAGCCGTTGCGAACTCCGCGATCAACTCGGCCAGTACATCGGGCGCATCCAGCATCGAGAACGTTCGTGCGCCCTCGATGAACTCCAGTCGCGAGCACGGCAGGGCTTCGGCGAGCCTGCGGCCATCGGCCTGCGGGAAGAACACGTCATCGGCCGACCAGGCGATGAGTGCCGGTCTGGTGAACACCGGCAGCCGCGCGGCGGCCTCGAGGGTGGTCCGGCGGTGCAGCGATCCGGTGAATCGGCGCAGGTCTTCGGTGATCGCTCGATCGCGGATCGCCCGGTGGGTCCATTCGGCCGTCAGCGCGTCCAGATTGCAGTGGGCCAGCCCGCCATATGCCCGACGACGCACCGTCGCCGATCGCATGACCTGCACGGCCGCGCGGAAGAGCAGCGGCACCTTGGCCGCGGTGATCAACGGCGCCAGGATCGGCGGCGGAAAATGTTCGAACGCGTCACAACTGGTGAGAACCAGGGCGCCGACCCGCTCCGGGAACTCGGTCACAACCACCTGGGCGACCGCCCCGCCGGTGTCGTTTCCGACCAGCACGACGTCATCGAGCCCGGCCACGTCGAGAAATTCGGCGACCATGGCCGCGACGCCCCGCATGGACATGTCCGCTGGCGGCCGCATCGCCTGCTGGTGTGCACCGAGCGGCCAGGTCGGCGCGATGCACCGCAGGCCGTCCCGCGCCAGCCGGGCGCTCAACGGCCGCCACAGCGACCCACCCATCGCATAGCCGTGGATGAAGACGACCGGCCGGCCGGTGGACGGTCCAGCCGTTTCGTAATGGATGGTTCCGCCGCCGAGATCTACGGTGTCCATGACAATCTCCCTTGATAGCGAACAAACAAACAGACAGTCTGCATGTAAAATACCGACAGGGTGTATGGAAAACAAGACATGACGATCAGACGCACCCAGGCGGAGCGGTCCGCCACGACCCAGGAGGCGTTGCGCAAGGCCGCGCGCGAGCTCTGGGGTGAGCGCGGCTATGCCGAGGTCGGCACGCCGGAGATCGCCCAGCGGGCGGGCGTCACCCGTGGTGCGATGTATCACCAGTACGCCGACAAGGCGGCGCTGTTCCTCGATGTCGTCGAGGCCGTCGAGGCCGATGTGATGAGCCGGCTCGCGGCGGCCACCCTCGCCAGGCAACCGTCTACCCCGGCGGCGGCGCTGCACGCGGCGGTGGATGCCTGGCTGGATATCAGCGCCGAGCGGGAAATCCGTCAGCTGATACTGCTCGACGCACCGAATATCCTGGGCTGGGACGGTTTTCGAGACGTCGCCGAGCGCTACAGCCTGGGCATGACCGAACAGCTGCTACAGGCGGCCATGGACGCCGGCGAACTCCGGACCCAGCCGGTACGTCCGCTGGCGCATATCCTCATCGGCGCGCTCGACGCCGCGGCGATGACCATCGCCAATTCCGCGGAGCCCGAAATCACCGGGGCCGAGGTCCGCACGGCACTGCACGGAATCGTGAACGGCATGCTCGCCGGCCATGACCGCCCGGCCGGGTGATCGCCTATCCGAGCCGAATCCTGGGTGGTCACATAGGCTCGTGAGGTGATCGGCGGCGCGCAGGACTCAACACGGGCGCATCCCCACTTCCTCTCGCTCCCCGATCTGGCGGCCCGGCCGGCCGGCGGCGCGGTGTTGTGGGCCAATGACGACCTGTTCGCCGAGCGGGAGAACCTGATCCAACCGCAACCGGCGGAGTTCCGTCCGGCCACGTTCGGGCACAAGGGGCAGATCTACGACGGCTGGGAGACCCGGCGGCGCCGCAGCGCCGGGCCCGACGATTGCGACACCGCCATCGTGCGACTGGCGGTGCCGGCCATCGTGGGCGGCGTGGTGGTCGACACCGCATGGTTCACCGGTAACTACCCGCCACAGATCTCGGTCGAGGCGGCCTGCGTCGAGGGCTATCCGAACGTCGAGGACCTGGTGCAGCAGACCGATTGGACCACCATTGTCGAACGCGTCAGCGTCAACGGCGACACGCGGAATCCGTTCAAGGTCAACTCTTCCCGCCGCTGGACCCACGTCCGACTGTCGATTTATCCCGACGGCGGCGTGGCCCGGTTTCGGGTGCACGGCGAAGGCCTGCTCGATCCGCGGCTGGCCGATGGGATGCCACTGGATCTCGCCGCCCTGGAAAACGGTGCCCGGGTGACGGCGTGTTCGAACATGTTCTACTCCTCCCCCAACAATCTGCTGCTGCCCGGCACAGCCCGCACGATGGGCGAGGGCTGGGAGACTTCGCGCCGCCGCGACGCCGGCAACGACTGGGTTCAGATCCGGCTGGCCAGCCAGGGCGTGTTGACCGCAGCAGAGCTGGACACGTCGTATTTCGTCGGCAACTCTCCCGGCGCCGCCCGGCTGATGGGGCGCGAGGACGACGGCGAGTGGTTCGAGCTGTTGGGAACCACTGCGCTGCAACCCGACACCAGGCATCGGTTCTTGCTGGCCGCCGATCAGCCGGTCACCGACGCTCGCCTGGACATCTATCCCGACGGTGGTATGGCGCGGCTGCGGCTGTTCGGCCGGCTGACCGACGAGGGGTTGTCCCGCGTCAAGGAGAGGTGGGCGGCAAGCGCCTGACCCGACATGAGCTATCCGAGAGACATGATCGGCTACGGCCGCACGCCCCCGCACCCGAAATGGCCCGGCGACGCCGCCATCGCGGTGCAGTTCGTGCTCAATTATGAAGAGGGAGCGGAAAATTCCGTTCTCGACGGTGACGCGGCCTCGGAGACGTTTCTATCGGAGATAACCCCCGCCGAGCCCTTCCCGGACCGGCACAAGAGCATGGAATCACTCTACGAGTACGGCTCACGTGCCGGGCTGTGGCGGGTACTTCGGGTGTTCGAGCGGCGCGGCATTCCGCTGACCATCTTCGCGGTCGCACTGGCCATGCAACGAAACCCTGAGGCGGCGGCCGCATTCGGTGAGCTCGGCCATGAAATCGCCTGCCACGGACTGCGATGGAAGTCCTATCAATTGGTCGACCGGGACACCGAGCGCGCCCACATGGCTGAGGCGGTGCAGATCCTGACCGAACTCACCGGCGTCGCGCCGCTGGGCTGGTACACCGGCCGCGACTCACCGCACACCCGCGAGCTGGTCGTCGAGCACGGCGGCTTCGTCTACGATTCCGACTCCTACGCCGACGACCTGCCCTACTGGGTGCGCGTGCACGATCAGAACCATCTCGTCGTGCCCTACACCCTCGATACCAACGACATGCGGTTCGCGTCGCCTGCCGGGTTTTCCAATGGCGACGAGTTTTTCGCCCACCTGCGTGACGCGTTCGACGTGCTCTACGCGGAGGGCCGCGCGGGCGCGCCGAAGATGCTCTCGATCGGCCTGCACTGTCGACTGGCCGGCCGCCCGGCCCGCACGGCGGCGCTCGAGCGGTTCTGCGACCACGTCCAGTCCCACGACGGGGTGTGGATCGCCCGTCGCGTCGAGATCGCCGAACACTGGCGCGTGGTTCACCCCGCCGGCGGCGCTCCCGGCGAGTAACGCTTCACCGGCGGCGGGGCGTACTCTCCCCGCTTCGACGTACGCAAACCCATCGTCACCAGAGACTGCACTGCCAGTGTCGCGGCGCTCACCCCGTCCACCACGGGCACACCCAGCTCGGCCGAGAGGTCACGGCACATATCGGCCATTCCCGCGCAGCCCAGCACCACGGCGTCGGACCTGTCGACCTCGATCGCCTCGCGGCAGGCCTCGGCGATGACCTTTCGGGCGTTCGGGTCGGTATCCAGCTCCAGTACCGGGATTTCGCAGGCGTGAATGCCACGGCAGAACCGTTGCATCCCATAGCGCTCCGCGAGGTGAGCCGACTGCCCGATGGTGCGCGCGAGTGTGGTGACGATGCTGAAGCCGGTGCCCAGGTGGCTGGCGGCCTGCATGGCGGCCTCGGCGATGCCGATGACCGGCCCGGTCGCGACCTCGCGAGCGGCGTCCACGCCCGGATCTCCGAAACAAGCGATCACGTAGCCGTCGACGCCTGTTCGCTCCCCGCGTTCGACCGCTTGCAACACTCCCGGCACCGACAGAGCCTCGTCGTAGTGGCTCTCGATCGACTCCGGCCCGATCTCGGAGGTGATGCCGGTGATTATCACCTCCGGCCCCGCGACCGCCCGGCCGCAGTGCGCGATCATGTCGGTCATCGCCCGGGTGGTGTTGGGATTGATCACCCAGATCCGCATCACGGAAGCGGCGCGACGGCCAGCTTGGTGCGGGTCGCGAGCCCGTAGTAGATCGCCAGCCCCAGCCCGCACCCGATGAACCAGCTGTATTGCGCGGCGGTGTACATGCCCGGCACCCCGCCGGCCAGCACGGGAATGACTGCGACCAGTGCCGAGATCGCCGTGGCGATGACCGCAGCCGGGTTGTACCCCTTCTTGTACCAGTAGGTTCCGTCCTCGGCCAGGGTGAACAGGTCGTCGATGATCACCTTCTGCTTGTGGATGAGGTAGTAGTGGCCGATGAGCACACCGAACAGCGGGCCGATGAACGCCCCGAGGACCTCCAGCGTGTAGTGGATGACCTCCGGGTTGTTGTACAGGTTCCACGGTGTGATCAGCACCGAACCGACCGCGGCGATCATGCCGCCCGCCCGCCAGCTGATCCGCTGCGGGCTCACGTTGGAGAAGTCGAATGCCGGGGAGATGAAGTTCGCGACGATGTTGATGCCGATCGTGGCGATGGTGAACGTCAACGCGCCCAGCACAATAGCGAATGTCGAGTCGATCCTCGCCACCGTCGCAACCGGATCGGTGATCAACTCACCGAACACCGGCACCGTCAGCGACGCCGTGACGACCACCAGGATCGAGAACACCAGGAAGTTGACCGGCAGGCCGAGGAAGTTCCCCCGCTTCACCGCGTCGAATGACTTGCCGTAGCGGGCGAAGTCGCCGAAGTTGAGCATCGGGCCGGAGAAGTAGGAGACCACCAGCGCGATCGCGCCGAGCATGACCGGAACCGAATCGAACCCCGTGTAGGTCACCTCACCGAGGTTGAGATCGATTGCTCCCCAACCTGCTTTGTAGATGAGGTAACCGCAGAGCAGGAACATCACCACATAGACCGCGGGACCGCAGAAATCGATGAACCTGCGGATCGACTCCATGCCGCGCCAGAAGACGCAGGCCTGCAGAACCCACAACAGAAGGAAGCTGCCCCAGCCGAGGAACGGCAGCCCTGCGAATCCGTGTTGATTGACGTCGGCGTACGGTGCCAGCCCCGGAAATAGTTTGAGCAGAACGACATCCAGCGCCGCCGAGGCGAGATAGGTCTGGATGCCGTACCAGGCCACCGCGATCAGACCGCGGATGATGGCGGGAATGTTCGCACCCAGGACGCCGAAGACACTGCGGCAGATCACCGGATACGGCACGCCGGTGGTCTGGCTGGGCTTGGCGACCAGGTTGCAGAAGATGTTGACGATCACGATGCCGATCAGCAGCGCGACCAGAACCTGCCAGCTCGCGAGGCCGAGCGCGAACAGGCTGCCCGCCGTGACATAACCGCCGACGCTGTGCACGTCGGACATCCAGAACGCGAAAATGTTGTACGAAGTCCAGTGCTGATCGCGCAGCGGGGCCAGATCCTCGTTGGTCAGGCGCGGGTCGTAACCCGGTTTGATCAATCCAGCACCAACCGGGTGACCGGCCGCTTCGACGACGTCGCCCGCGCCGACAACGGCGCCCGGCGGCAGTACTTTGGCACTCTGGGTTGTGTCGATGTCGGTCATGGCCGGACGCTATCGACGGCGCGTTTCGCCGGTATTTCCGCCTGACTACTCGGCTATTGCGCCGAAGATATATCCCCCGCTAGCAGCAGTCCGGTGTCGGTGGGCAAGGTGGCGATGACCGAATTCAGCCGCTGGGCATGCAGTTCGGCGACCGTGAGCAGTTGCTCGACATCGTCGGCGAGGAACGCGTCGACCATCTGGCGATGATCGACGTGCAGCGCCGCCCGGTCCGTTGGCGCGACATGCACCATCGATTGCACGGGTTCGGTCATGTTCCACGCCGATTCGAGCATGTGCAGCAGGCGAAACATCCGTGACGGCCGGGTCAGCGCAAGGTGGAAGTGCCTGCTCTGCCGGTGATAGGTGAGTGGATCGTCATTGTCGATCGCTTGTTGCAGAGCGTCGTTCGCCGCCACGATGGCCGCGCGGTCGGCCTCGGTCGCATTGGCGACCGCGGAGGCCAACGAGGCCGCCTCCAAAGTCTCACGCACGATGTACATTTCGCGCAGCTCTTGGACGGTGAGTGCGGCGACGGCATATCCCGAGTTGGACCGGTGTGCGACCAGCCCCTCCCCGATCAGGGTCTTGAGTGACTCACGCACCGGGATCTGACTGACCCCGAACAGGTCCGCAACCTCTGCCAAGGGGATCGGCGTGCCGGGCGGAGCGGCGCCGTCGAGGATCACCCGGCGCAGTTCGTCGAGGATGGCCTGCTGTGGACTGCCCGGTTTGTCGACCACCAGTTTGTCGACCAACGCCGAACGTCGTCGCAACATCCGGTCACGGTAGGCGCCGTTTGTTTCGGCGGTGCTACGGCGTGATTGTCCCGCTTCTCCTCCGCCTCGTACCTCGGCGGCATCGTCGACTCGACGGGCGACTCGCGACTAGCCGGCCGCCCACTGCTTGGCGCGTTCGAGATCGTCGAGACCGAACACTTCGACCTCGCCGGGCACCAGCCATCCCACCAAATGCATGGTGTGGACGACCCACTCCTTGTCGCTGACCACCGCCACCCGTCTGAAGGCGGAGTGCCGGGTGAACAGGGTGCCCAGACCGAGTTTGAGATCTTCGACCAGACCGCCCGGGCCGAAGCCTTCGTAGTCGGAGTCGATAACCTCGACGATTCTGATGTCCTCCCCGGCCTTCAACAGGTCGTCCATCGTGGGTTTGAATGCCTTCAGATCTTCGCCACTGACTCGACCCGACACCTCGATACCGGTCACGCCCGCAGGCATGTCGGACAGCACTTCGATCATGGAAACCATCTCCTCTGTCGAGCACCCCGCTCCAGGGTAGATGCGCGTTCTGTCAGCGGGCCGAGATCCGCGATCGGTCCGGCATCACGCTCGGCGCTTGTCGACGACCTGGGTCTTGATCAGGCTGGCGACCAATGTCAGGAACAGCGTCAACACGATCACGGCCAGACTCAACAGGGTCGGAATCTCCGGGACGTGGACGCCCTGACCGCCGTTGATGAAGGGCAGCTCGTTCTCGTGCAGCGCGTGCAGCACCAGCTTGACGCCGATGAAGAACAGGATGAAGGCCAGGCCCTGCGACAGGTAGACCAACCGGTTGAGCAGGTCACCGAGCAGAAAATACAGCTGCCGCAGCCCCATCAGTGCGAACAGGTTGGCCGTGAACACCAGGTAGGGCTCGCTGGTCAGACCGTAGATCGCCGGGATGGAGTCCAGCGCGAACAGCAGGTCGGTGGTGCCCAGCGCGACGATGACCAGAAACATCGGGGTCATCAGCCGCCTGCCGCCGTCGTTGAGATACAGCTTGAGACCGTCCCAGTTGTCGGTGGTCCGGAAGTGCTTCCTGGCCACCCGCACCACGAAGTTCTCGGCATCGTCATCATGCTCGGTGTCGCGGGCCAGCCTGATGGCGGTGTAGACCAAGAATGCGCCGAAGATGTAGAAAATCCACGAAAACTGCTGGATGGCAACGGCACCCAGCGCGATGAAGACACCGCGGAAGATCAGCGCCAACACGATGCCGACCAGCAAAGCCTGTTGCTGGTAGATCTTCGGCACGTTGAAGCTGGCCATGATGATGATGAAGATGAACAAGTTGTCCACCGACAGGCTGTATTCGGTGAGCCAGCCGGCGTAGAACTCCAGTCCGAACTGGGCACCGTGGAAGCTCCACACCCAGAGGCCGAACGCGACCGCCAGGCCGACGTAGAAGGACAGATAGATGCCGCACTCGCGCATCGTGGGTTCGTGCGGGCGGCGGGCGATGAAGACGATGTCGAACAGCAGCACCGCCGCCGTCACCCCGATGGTGATCAACCACTCGAGCGGGGACACATTCATACCGACCTCCGGGCGCCACGAAACGTCCGAGGTCTCTTCCACCGCCGAAGCGGTCCGCGGTACCGGACGGCCGACATTGGCCGCCGTGGTGACGACACCGCGACGAAGGAATACTCCCCTCTCCGGAGCAGTCTGACAGGTCAGCGCGCCCACCAGCAAACCAGGGCGGAGGATCGGGGGACGGGCGGCCGCGTCCGTCGCCCCGATGTCGACAACGCGGCCTAGGATCCACGTCGTGGCGATGCCGGAAATTCCCCCGCAGTACCTGCTGTCGGAGCACGCGCCGCCGACGCGCACCCTCATCGACATCCTCTACGCCACCGCCAACAGCTTCCCGGAGGCCGCGGCGATCGACGACGGAACGGTCCAGCTCACCTACGCCGAGTTGATCGGCGACATCGAAGAGAGCGTCGAATGGCTGGCCGCACGCGGTATCGGCCGCGGCGACCGGATCGGCATCCGGATGCCGTCGGGCAGCTATGCGCTGTATGTCGCGATCCTGTCGACGCTGGCCGCCGGCGCGGCCTACGTCCCGGTCGACGCCGACGATCCCGACGAGCGGGCCGAGTTGGTCTTCGGCGAAGCCGGTGTCGTCGCCGTCATCACCGAGGCCGGCCTGAGCCGCGGCCCGGGTTCGTCGCGGGGCTGGCGGGCCACCGCGCCGCTGGGCCGAGACGACGCGTGGATCATCTTCACGTCCGGATCGACGGGCACACCCAAGGGCGTGGCGGTGACCCACCGCAACGCCGCGGCGTTCGTCGATGCCGAAGCCCGAATGTTCCTGCAGCAGAATCCGATCGGCCCGGGAGATCGGGTCCTGGCCGGCCTGTCGGTGGCGTTCGACGCGTCCTGCGAGGAGATGTGGCTGGCCTGGCGGTACGGTGCCTGCCTGGTGCCGGCACCGCGCGCGCTGGTGCGCAGCGGGATGGACCTGGGCCCGTGGTTGGTATCGCGGGACATCACCGTGGTGTCCACGGTGCCGACACTGGCGTCCCTGTGGCCCGCCGAGGCGCTGGAAGCGGTGCGGCTGTTGATCTTCGGCGGCGAGGCGTGCCCGCCGGAGCTGGCCGAGAGGCTGGCTGTGGAGGGCCGCGAGGTGTGGAACACCTACGGACCGACCGAGGCGACGGTGGTATCCAGCGCCGCCCGACTGGACGGACGTAGCTCTGTCAGCATCGGCCGGCCGCTGCCCGGCTGGGACCTAGCTGTCGTCAACTCCGACGGTGCACCGGTCGGGGTGGGCGAGATCGGCGAACTGGTGATCGGTGGCGTCGGGCTGGCCCGCTATCTGGATCCGGAGAAGGACGCCGAGAAGTACGCGCCGATGCCGTCGCTCGCGTGGGATCGCGCCTACCGCAGCGGTGACCTGGTCCGGCTGGAGGAAGACGGGTTGTATTTCCAGGGCCGTGCCGATGACCAGGTCAAGGTCGGCGGGCGCCGTATCGAGCTGGGCGAGGTGGACTCGGCGCTGGTGCACCTGCCCGGGGTCAGCGGCGGTGCGGCGGCGGTGCGGCGCACCGCCAGCGGTACTCCGATGTTGGTCGGGTACATCGCGAGCGCCGACCCGAAGTTCGACCTCACCGCCGCCCGCGCGCGCCTGGCCGAGACCCTGCCCGCCGCCCTGGTGCCGCGCCTGGTGCTGCTCGACGAGCTGCCCACCCGAACCTCGGGCAAGGTCGATCGCGACGCGTTGCCCTGGCCGCCGCCGGGCTACCAGGACATCGAACCCGATCTCGGCGGCACGATGGGCTGGCTGGCCGGATTGTGGCGTGACGTGCTCGGTGCGGTGGTCGACGGCCCGGAAGCGGACTTCTTCGCCCTTGGCGGCGGTTCGCTATCGGCGGCGCAGCTGGTGGCTGCGCTGCGCGGCCGCTTCCCACAGCTGACGGTCGCGCAGCTCTACGACCACCCCCGGCTGGGGTCGCTGGCCGAGTTCCTCGACGAGCTCGCCCCGCCGGTGGCGGTCACCCCGCGCGACGTCAAACCAACCCCGCTGTCCACGCAGGCCGCACAGGTGCTGCTGTCGGTGCCGCTGGCCACCCTGACCGGCCTGCAGTGGGTGACGTGGCTGGCGCTGCTCAACAACGTGGCCGCCGCTGTGCACCCGTTGCCGTGGCTGGTGACGGTCGACTGGTGGTTGGTGGCGGTGGCCTTCGTGCTGTTCATCACCCCGATAGGGCGGATGGGTATCGCAGTGCTGGGGGCGCGAATGCTGTTGTCCGGCCTGGAACCGGGCACCTACCGGCGCGGCGGGTCTCAGCACCTGCGCGTATGGCTGGCCGAACGGCTGGCCGACGCCAGCGGCGCGGAGAACCTCGCGGGCGCACCGTGGCTGGTGTACTACGCACGGGCGCTGGGTAACAAGGTCGGCAAGGGCGTGGATCTGCACTCGGCGCCTCCGGTGACCGGGATGCTGCGGCTGGGCCACCGGGTCTCGATCGAACCGGAGGTCGATCTGACCGGGCACTGGATCGACGGCGACCTCTTCCACGTCGGCGGAATCACTGTCGGCAACGACTCCACCATCGGAGCCCGCACGACGCTGTTCCCCGGCGCGGTCGTCGGCAAAGACGCCGATGTGGCTCCCGGCTCAGGGGTTGTCGGCAAGGTCAAGAACGGCCAGTACTGGAAGGGCTCACCCGCGGTGAAATCGGGCAAGGCCCGCCATCCGTGGCCCGAACACCGACCGCCGCCGGCCGCCCACTGGGTCGCCGTGTACGGCCTGACGTCGGTGTTGCTGGGCGCGGTGCCGCTGGTGTCGCTGGGACTTGGGCTGGCGGTGTTGGTATGGCCCGCACGGAACAGCCCGACGTTGCTCTCCGCGATCGGTGCGGCCGCGCCGTGGATCCCGGTGGCCGCGCTGGTTTCGATGGGCTTCTACGCCGCCTTGACCGTCCTCACTGTGCGGGCATTGTCGATCGGCCTGCGTGAGGGTTACCACCCGGTTCGCAGCCGCGTCGGCTGGCAGCTGTGGGCCACCGAACGGTTGATGGACGCCGCGCGCAACTACCTGTTCCCGTTGTACGCGAGCCTGCTCACCCCGCTGTGGCTGCGGCTGCTCGGCGCCAAAGTGGGTCGCAACACCGAGATCTCCACCGCGTTGCTGACCCCGAAGTTCACCGTTGTCGAAGATGGCGCGTTTCTGGCCGATGACACCATGGTCGCCTCCTACGAGCTGGGCGGCGGCTGGATCCACGTGGCCAAGGCGACGGTCGGCAAGCGGGCCTTCCTGGGCAACTCCGGTATCACCCAGCCCGGACGGCGGGTGCCCGACGACGGTCTGGTCGCGGTGCTCTCGGCCGCCCCGTACAAGGCGAAGGCCGGCTCGTCCTGGCTCGGCAGCCCGCCGATCCGGTTGCGGCGCCACGCCGACCAGGCCGATGCCGCGCTGACCTACAGCCCGCCGATGCGGTTGAAGGTCATGCGCGCCGCCGTCGAGACCTGCCGGCTGATTCCGGTGATGGTCACCTTCGCGATCGGGGTCGCCGTCTTGGGCGCGCTGCAGGCACTGGCGTGGAAGCTGGGGTACGGCTGGGCCGCACTGTGCGGCGGAGTCGTGCTGTTGACGGCAGGTGCGGTGGCCGGCGGTATCGCGGTCGCCGCCAAGTGGCTTGTGGTGGGACGGATTCGCGTTGGCGAACAGCCATTGTGGTCATCGTTCGTGTGGCGAAACGAGGTATCGGACACCTTCGTCGAGACGGTGGCCGGACCGTGGTTCGCCCGCGCGGCCAGCGGAACTCCGGTGATGAATCTGTGGCTGCGCGGGCTGGGGGCCAGGATCGGCCGGGGAGTGTGGTGCGAGACGTATTGGTTGCCCGAAGCGGACCTGGTGACACTGCAGCGTGCCAGTACCGTCAACCGTGGTTGCGTGGTGCAGACACATCTGTTCCATGATCGGATCATGCGAATGGACACCGTCGTTCTCGGCGAGGGCGCCACACTGGGTCCGCACTGCGTGGCGTTGCCCGCCGCCAAGCTCGGCGCCGGCGCGACCGTCGGCCCGGCATCGCTGGTGATGCGTGGGGACGAGGTGCCGCCCTCGACCCGCTGGCAGGGCAACCCCATTGCGCCCTGGGTGTTTTCCCGCAAGAAGTCACGAGACGAAGATGGCACTCGCGAGCCCAAGGGCAGCGCCGCGTGAAACGTCCTGCCAAGAAGGCCGCCAAGAAAGGCGGCCCACCCGTCATCGACCCGTACCTGCCACACAACGGCAACTTCGGCTATCGGGTATCCCGGTACGAGTTGGAGCTGGAATACAAGGTCGCGATCAACCGACTGACCGGCACCGTCACGATCACCGCCACGACGCTGGCGTCGCTGAAGTCCTTCACCCTCGACCTGTCCGACGCGCTGTCAGTGACGAAGGTGACGGTCAACGGTCGTCGCCCGTCCCATTTCGGCACCTCCGGCGGCAAGCTGCACGTCACGCTGCCCGCACCGTTACCCGCCGGCGCGGCGATGTCGATCAGCGTGCGCTACGGCGGATCACCGCGTCCGATCCGAAGTTATTGGGGTGAAGTCGGTTTCGAGGAGCTGTCCAACGGTGTGCTGGTCGCCGGGCAGCCCAACGGCGCGGCATCGTGGTTTCCCTGCGACGACCATCCCAGCGCAAAGGCCAGCTATCGCATCCAGATCAGCACCGAAAGCCCCTACCGCGCCGTGGCCAACGGTGAGCTGATATCGCGACGCGTTCGTGCCGCGCACACCGTGTGGACCTACGAGCAGCCCGAGCCCACATCGACCTATCTGGTGACCCTGCAGATCGGCATGTACGGCACCAACAAGCTGGCCAAATCCCAAGTGCCGATGCAGGCGGTGCTGCCGGATCGACTGCGCACCAACTTCGCTCATGACTTCGGCCGGCAGACCCAGATGATGAAGTTGTTCATCAAGCTGTTCGGGCCGTACCCGCTGACCAACGGATACACCGTCGTGGTGACCGATGACGATCTCGAAATTCCGCTTGAGGCCCAGGGTATTTCGATCTTCGGCGCCAACCACTGCGATGGCAAGCGCGACTCCGAACGACTGATCGCCCACGAACTGGCGCACCAGTGGTTCGGCAACAGCGTGACGGTGCGGCGCTGGCGCGACATCTGGCTGCACGAGGGATTCGCGTGCTACGCCGAATGGCTGTGGTCGGAGAACTCCGGAGGACAGACGGCCGAGGAGTGGGCGCGGCATTATCACGAGAAGCTCATCACCTCGCCGCAGAATCTTCTGTTGGCTGACCCCGGGCCGCGAGACATGTTCGACGACCGGGTCTACAAGCGCGGTGCGCTCACGCTGCATGTGCTGCGCGGAACCATTGGTGACGAGAAGTTCTTTGCGCTGCTGCGCGATTGGACAACCCGCCACAAGCACGGCACGGTGGTCACCGACGACTTCACCGGCCTGGCCGCCAACTACGCCGAGGTATCCCTGCGCCCGCTGTGGGACGCCTGGCTCTACTCCACCGAGGTCCCGCGGCTGTGACCGACGCGGGTGCCTCCTTCGAGGCGCTGAGCGCCACCGGTGCCGACCAGATCGGCGCGACGGGGGCGATCTCCCGCAGCAGCGTGGCACGCGTCGGCGCCGCCACCGCGATCTCGGCGGTGTGCGGGTACGCCGTGCTCTATCTGGCCGCCCGCGCCCTGAGCCCTGCCGGCTTCTCGGTGTTCGGAGTGTTCTGGGGGGCCTTCGGGTTGGTCAACGGCGCGGCCTACGGACTGCTGCAGGAGGCCACCCGGGAGGTTCGGACCGCGGCGACGATGCGGGCCGGAACGGCCCGAGGAGGAGCCGACGGTCCGCACACTCACCCGATCGCCGTCGCGGCGGGGGTGGGCCTCGCGGCCGCCGTCGCCATGGCCGGCACGTCGCCGCTGTGGGCACCACACGTGTTCAGTGAATCCCGGCCGCTGTCAGTGGTCCTGCTCTGCGTGGGCATGGCCGGATTCTGCGTCCACGCCACACTTTTGGGTCTGCTCGCCGGTACCGGTCATTGGGGTGGCTACGGGGTGCTGATGGTCTCCGACGCCGTGATGCGGGTGGCGGTCGCGGCGGCGGCATTCGTGGCGGGGTGGGGACTGAACGGCTACCTGTGGGCCACGGTCGCCGGCTCGGTGGGATTTCTGCTGCTGTTGGCCGTGTCGCCGGGTGCCCGAATGGCGGCGAGGTTGCGCACGCCCGGCAGCACCACGGCTTTTCTGCGCGGGGCCGGGCACTCGATCGCCGCCGCCGGCGCCAGCGCGATTTTGGTCATGGGGTTCCCGGTGCTGCTCAAGGCGACCTCCGGCGGCGGCGACCTCGGCGCGGCAGGCGGTGTCGTGATCCTGGCGGTGACGTTGACCCGGGCTCCGCTGCTGGTGCCGCTGACCGCGATGCAGGGCAATCTGATCGCGCACTTCGTGGACCACCGCGGCCACCGGCTTAAGGCGCTGGTCGCCCCGGCTGCGGTGGTGGTCGCGCTGGGCACGGCCGGCATACTGGCCGCCGGGCTGCTCGGGCCCTGGTTGATCCGGGTGGCGTTCGGCGACGACTACAGCCCCGGCGGGGCGCTGCTGGCGTGGCTGACCGCGGGCGCGGTGGCGATCGCCCTGCTGACCGTGACCGGTGCCGCGACGGTGGCGGCGGCCCTGCACCGGGCGTATTCGATCGGCTGGGTCGGGGCCACCGTGGCCTCGGCCGCGCTACTGACCCTGCCGTTGAGTCTGACCGATCGGACCGTGGTGGCCCTGCTGTGCGGGCCGCTGGTCGGGATGGCCGTGCATCTCACGGCTCTGGCCCGCGCCGCACACTGAACCAACAGGTGGTGACGTGTACCTTGTGGACATCGACACGCCCTACCCCGACGCCTGGATCATCGTGCCGGCGTTCAACGAAGCGAAGGTCATCGGCGACGTCATCGCCGACCTGCGCGAAGTCTTCGACCACGTGGTGTGCGTAGACGACGGCAGCAGCGACGCGACCGCGAAGACCGCACTGCGTGCCGGTGCCCATGTGGTGCGCCATCCGGTCAACCTCGGGCAGGGGGCGGCCATCCAGACCGGCGTGGAGTACGCCCGCAGCCAACCCGGTGCCGCCGTCTTCGTCACCTTCGACGCCGACGGGCAGCACCGGGTCAAAGACGTGGTGGTGATGATCGAACGGCTGGCCAAGGGCGACGTCGACATCGTGATCGGCACCCGCTTCGCCGGCACCACCGTCAGCCAGATTCCGCCGCTGAAGCGGCTGATCCTGCGCGCCGCGGCCCGGCTGAGCCCGAGCAGTCACCGGCTGCACCTGACCGACGCGCACAACGGATTGCGGGTGTTCAACAAAACCGTGGCCGACGAACTGAATCTCACGATGAACGGGATGAGCCATGCGGGAGAATTCATCCAGCTGATCGTCGAAAACCATTGGCGGGTGGCCGAAGAACCCGTCGAGATCCTCTACACCGAGTACTCGATGTCCAAGGGCCAGCCGCTGCTCAACGGGGTGAACATCGTCTTCGACGGGTTCCTGCGCGGAAGGATGCGCCAATGAACTGGATTCAGGTGCTGCTGATCGCAGCGGTGATCGCCTTACTGCTCTACCTGCTGCGGTCCCGCACCAACGCCAAGGCCAAGGCCTGGGTCAAGGTCGGCTACGTGTTGTTCGTGGCCGCCGCGATCTATGCCATCCTGCGCCCCGATGACACGACCATCCTGGCCAACCTGCTGGGTGTTCGCCGCGGAGCCGACCTGATCACCTATGCGCTGATCGTCGCGTTCGTCTTCACCACGATGAGCACGTATCTGCGGTTCAAGGAGCTCGAGCTGAAGTACGCCCGGCTGGCGCGCGCGGTCGCGCTGGACGGCGCGCAGGTTCCCGAACGCTAAGACCCCGTTGCGCGGCTAGGCCGACTGCGCGCGGAAGTAGTCGACCGTGCGGGTGACGCCCTCCTCGAGATGCACCTGCGGATGCCACCCCAGCAGCATCTGCGCCTTGCGGACGTCCAGGCACGACCGTTTCAGGTCGCCCAGCCGTGCCGGTGCGAACTCCGGATCATCGGCCGCACCGACCGCCTTGGCGACGACGGTGTGCAGCTGCCGGTCGCTGGTCTCCACCGCGGTGCCGATGTTGAACCGCTGTCCGCACCCGCCGGCTCCGGAGACCCGGATGAAGGCGTCGACGACGTCGTCGACGAAGACATAGTCGCGGGTGTTCGACCCGTCTCCGTAGACGCGGGTGGCGTGGCCGGCCAGCATCGCCTTGGCGAAGATCGCGACCACGCCGGCCTCGCCGTGGGGGTCTTGGCGGGGACCGTAGACATTGGACGGCGCGATGAACGAGCAGTCCATGCCGTACAGGTTGCGGAAGGTGTTGAGGTAGATCTCCCCGGCGACCTTGCTCGCCGCATAGGGCGAGGCCGGGTCGACCGGGGTGCTCTCGTTGGTCGGGTACTGCTTTGGCACCCCGTAGATCGACCCGCCCGAGGACGTGTGGACGACCTTGCGAACACCGGCCCGGCGTGCCGCCTCCGCCAGCCGTATCGTGCCGACGATGTTGACCGCCGCGTCGAACTCAGGTTCCCCCACCGAGCGGCGCACGTCGATCTGCGCGGCCAGGTGGTGAACGACCTCCGGTTTGTGCTGCTCGAACAGGCCGATCAAATCGGCGTCGGCGATATCGGCTTCGACGAACTCGAATCTCGCACTGGCGCTCGCCTCCACGAGGTTCTCGATGCGGCCCCGGCTGAGATCATCGAGCCCGACGACGGTGTGCCCGTCCGCGAGTAACCGGTCCACGAGCGTCGAGCCGATGAAGCCGGCCGCCCCTGTGACCAGTACCTGCATAGCGGTCACCCTACCGGCAGGTGAGTACAGTCGACCCGATGGCAGCTCCGACCTGGGTGGCGCGCGTGCCACCGGTCGCGGCGGCGGCCGTCGTTCTCATCGCGGTCCAACTGATCGTCCGCGCAGTCCTGGCGTTCGGCGGCTACTTCTACTGGGACGACCTGATCCTGGTGGGCCGGGCCGGTACCCAGGACCTGCTGTCGCCGTCGTATCTGTTCGACGACCACGACGGTCACGTCATGCCCGGCGCGTTCCTGGTGGCCGGCGTGATCACCCGGCTGGCCCCGCTGGTGTGGGCCTGGCCGGCGGCCAGCCTGGTGGTGCTACAGCTGGTGGCATCGCTGTCGGTGTTACGGACCTTGTATGTGATTCTCGGCTGGCGTCCGGTGCTGTTGATTCCACTGTGTTTCGCCCTGTTGACTCCGCTTGGGATACCCGGATTCGCCTGGTGGGCAGCGGCTTTGAACTCACTACCGATGCTGGCGGCGATGGCCTGGGTATGTGCCGACGCAATCCTGTTGGTGCGCACCGGAAATCGGCGTTACGCAATCACCGGCATGGTGGTGTATTTCGGCGGCCTGCTGTTCTTCGAGAAGTCCGCCGTCATTCCGTTCGTCGCGTTCGCGGTGGCCGCGCTGCTCTACCACGTGCAAGGCGAGGCCGCCGCTGTGCGCACAGTCTTGCGCCGCGGCCTGCGGTTATGGGCACCGGCACTGACATTGACTGCCGCGTGGGTGGTGGTGTACCTGCTGGTTGTCGACCACCGGCGGTGGAGTTCGGACCTTGCGATGACGTGGGATCTGTTGCGCCGCTCGGTCACCCACGGGATCGTGCCCGGGTTGATCGGCGGGCCGTGGCAATGGCAGCGGTGGGCCCCAGCCTCGCCGTGGGCGGTTCCCCCGGTATCGGCGATGGTGCTGGGCTGGCTGGCGCTCGCTGCGGTTGTGGTGGTGTCATTGCTGCGAAAACAGCGGATCGGACCGGTGTGGCTGGTGGCCGCCGGGTACGCGGTAGCCTGCCAGATCCCGATCTATCTGCTGCGCTCGTCGAAGTTCACCGCCCTGGAATTGGCACAAACTCTGCGCTACTTCCCCGATTTGGTGATCGTGCTGACCCTGCTCGCCGCGGTGGGATTCTGCGCGCCCAACCGCGTGGGTTCGGTGTGGCTGAACGTCTCGCGCACCCGTACCGCCGTCGCGGCGTGTGCGGTCCTCGCGTTCGCGGCCAGCAGCCTGTATTCGACGTCGACATTCCTGACCAGTTGGCGCGACAACCCGGCACAGCCCTACCTGCAGAACGCGATTCGCGGGCTGGCGCAGGCGAGAGCGTCCTCGTCGGCGCCGCTGCTCGATCAGGAGGTCGACCCACTGGTGCTGCAGCGCGTCGCCTACCCGGAGAACCTGGCGAGCCATATGTTCGCTCTGATCCGCAACAGGCCCGAATTTTCCAAGTCCACAACACAATTACGCATGCTCGATACAAGCGGACGCTTGGTGGACGCCAATGTCACCTGGGTCCGCACCATCGTGGTAGGCCCGGTGCCGGGGTGCGGCTATTTTGCGCAACCGGACACCGCGGTACGGATGCCACTGGACGGGCCACTACTGCCCGCGGAGTGGACCGCCGAGATCAACTACCTGGCCAACAGCGAGGGTTCGATGCTGATGTCGCTGACCGAGGGCCCCGAAACCAAGGTGGCGGTGCACCCCGGGCTGAACCGGGTCTTCGTGCGACTGTCCGGGGCCGGCGACGCGATCACGGTACGGGCCGCGACCGCCGCGCTATCGCTGTGCCTGGCCTCGGGACCGGTCGGGTATCTGGCGCCACGCCAGTGACGCCACGGCGGGCCGGCGGCGGATTCTCCGCCCCGGCATTACGTGCGGCGGCCCGCGGTGTGCCAAAGTAGTTTGCATGTCTAACTTACGCGAGGACGGTTTACGAGTTTTCCGGGAGATGCTGCCCGGAACGCTGCCCGACGGCGACATCGAGTTCGATGGCTTCGCCCCTGAATTGATGGAAATCGGAGTCGAGAGCGTTTTCGGCCGCTTGTGGACTCGGGAGGGGCTCGGCCGCCGCGATCGAAGCCTGGTGACGCTGGGCATCCTGATTGCGCTGCGCGCCACCGAGGAGATGAAGGCGCACTTCCGGATCGCCAGGCAGAACGGGCTGTCCGACGACGAACTCGCCGAGGTGATTTACCACGCGAGCGGGTACGCCGGCTTCCCGGCGGCGGCGACGGCTCGCAACATCGCCGCGGCGGAACTCGGCAAGGCGTAGCTGAGCCACCTAGGAGAATCGAACTCCTGACCTATTCATTACGAGTGAATCGCTCTACCGACTGAGCTAAGGTGGCGCGGCCAGGGCGATGAGCGCTTGCGCGAAGAGCATTTCGCCCAGGGCCGAGCAGTGAGTCTACAGGTCCGAACGCAGTGCCTGACCCACGGTCGCCACCAGCGCATCGACGGCGAACTTGGGCTTGACGTTCATGGCCAGCGCCTCGCGGCACTCGAGCACCGCCTCGATGCAGCGCAACAGCCGATCCGGGGACGTGTGCGCGGCCATCGCCGCCACCTTCTCGGCCATGTCGGGATGATTCGGTGCTACCGAACCGGCTCCATTGGCCACCAGCAGAGCGTCCCGGAAGTAGGTGGCCAAGTCGATCAGCGCGCGGTCCAGGGCGTCCCGCGAGGCCCGCGTCTGGCGAGACTTCTGTCGCCGCTCGAGATCCTTGATCGCGCCAGTCGCGCCGCGCAGCGCGCCCGCGGTGCCCTTGCCCGTACCGCCGGCACCCAGTGCGGTGCGCAGCTCCTCGGCCTCGGCCTCGTCGCGGCCGATATTGAGCGCCTTGGCTTCAGCCTCGGCAGTGGCCACCAGCTCTTCGGCGGCCGCATAGGCCCGCGACGGGGTGGCGGCGTCCCGCGCCAGCCGGAGCGCGCGGGAACGGCGATCCCGGGCATCGGGATCGGTGGCCAGGCGGCGGGCCCGTCCGACATGTCCACCACTGATCGACGCCGCCCACTGCGCCTCCTGCGCGGACAGGCCATCGTTGTCGATCAGTACCTGCGCAATCGCCGCCGTCGGCGGCGTCACCAGCGCCACGTGCCGGCACCGCGACCGCAGGGTGATCGCAATGTCCTCGGGGTCCACCGACGGCGCGCACAGCAGGAACACTGTCGACGGCGGCGGCTCCTCGACCACCTTGAGCAGTGCGTTCGCCGCCCCCTCGGTGAGACGATCGGCGTCCTCGATCACCACGATCTGCCAGCGACCGGTGCTGGGCCTGCGGGAGGCGATCTGCACGATCGTGCGCATCTCGTCGACGCCGATCGACAGCCCTTCGGGAACGATGCGTCGCACGTCGCCGTGGGTCCCGGCCATCGTCGTGGTGCACGCGCGGCACTCCCCGCAGCCCGGGGTGCCCTCCGCCGTGCACTGCAGGGCGGCAGCGAAGCATTGCGCCGCCACCGAGCGTCCCGACCCCGGCGGGCCGGTGATCAGCCAGGCATGTGTCATCGTCCCGGTGGCGACCACATCGTGAGCGGAATCACCCCGGGCCGCCCGTGCGGCACCCACCAGCTCGGCTTCCACCGCACTTTGGCCAACCAGCCGCGCGAAAACTCCGGTCATCGCCTCAAACACTAGTGCGCAGCAATGACACAACCCGTGTCCACCAGGTTTCGAAGATGCGGATCGGTCGTCCTGTACCGATACGGTGGGCGGGTGACCACCGCGCAGCTCAGCCCGGGGCGAATCAGTGGATTCGTCCGCTGGGTGGCGCGCACGCCGTGGCCGGTATTCACCCTGGGCATGCTGCAGGCCGACATCATCGGCGCATTACTGGTGCTGGGGTTCCTGCGGTTCGGCCTCCCGCCGTCGGATCGGGTCATGCTGCAAGACCTGCCGACGCTCAACCTCGTCATCTTCTTGAGTTATCTGTTCATCTCGTTCGGCGTCGGCGCGTTCGTCAGCCTCAAGCTGCTCGTTCCGGTGTTCCGCTGGCAACGCCGCGACGCACTGCTCGCCGACGACGACCCGGCCACCACCGAGCAGGCGCGACTTCGTGCCCTACGGATGCCGGCCTACCGGTTCTATATCAGCATGACGAACTGGGTGCTGGGAGCCATCGTCTTCATCGCCGCCAGCTGGCCGGTCGCCAGCCACGCCGCGCCCGTGCTGGCGGTGGCGACACTGCTGGGCGCCACCGCCACGGCGATCATCGGCTACCTGCAGTCCGAGCGGGTGCTGCGCCCAGTCGCCGTCGCGGCGCTGCGCAGCGGCGTCCCGGAGGGGTTCAGTCGGCCGGGGGTGGTGCTGCGGCTCGTGGCGACCTGGCTGCTGTCCACCGGGGTGCCACTGCTGGCCATCGTGCTCTCGATCGTGGCCAGCAAGTTCTCGCTACTGGCGGCCTCCGCGGACGCCCTGTCCACGCCGATCCTGCTGATGGCCGTCGCCGCGCTGGTGGTCGGCCTGACCGGCAATGTGCTCGCGGCCATGTCGATCGCCGACCCGCTGCGCCAGCTGCGCTGGGCGCTCGGAGAGGTACAGCGCGGCAACTACAACGCCCACATGCAGATCTACGACGCCAGTGAGCTCGGCCTGCTGCAGGCCGGCTTCAACGACATGGTTCGCGATCTGAGCGAACGGCAGCGGCTCCGCGACCTGTTCGGGCGCTATGTCGGCGAAGATGTCGCCCGGCGGGCGCTGGAACGCGGCACCGAGCTCGGCGGCCAGGAACGTGACGTCGCGGTGCTGTTCGTCGACCTGGTCGGGTCGACCCAACTGGCCGCGTCACGACCTCCGAGCGAGGTCGTGAGCATGCTCAACGAGTTCTTCCGGGTGGTGGTCGAGACCGTCAAGAAGCACGGCGGCTTCGTCAACAAGTTCCAGGGCGACGCGGCACTGTGCATCTTCGGTGCCCCGATCGAGCATCCCGACGCCTCCGGTGCGGCGCTGGCGGCCTCCCGGGAACTACACGACGAGCTGGTCGGCGTGCTCGGCCAGACCGAATTCGGTATCGGGGTGTCGGCTGGACGGGCGATCGCCGGACACATCGGCGCGCAAGCCCGCTTCGAGTACACGGTGATCGGTGACCCCGTCAACGAGGCCGCGCGGCTGACCGAGCTGGCCAAGCTCGAGGGCGGTCACGTGCTGGCGTCGGCGATCGCCGTCAGCGGCGCTCTGGACGCCGAGGCGCTGTGCTGGAACGTCGGCGAGATCGTCGAACTGCGCGGCCGCCGGGCGCCCACCCAGTTGGCCCGTCCGGTGAACCTGGTGCTGCCGAGCGACGCCAGCGAGAGCGAAACCGTTACCGGCTAGCGTCGCCACCCCGAAATCGACGAAATGTTGCGGTTCACTCGAACTTTCGCGGCCTATCGTCGGTTTGGGCGGGATGAGGTCACGCTTTTTTGGCAGGGGCCTTCTTGCGTGCCGCCTTCTTCGCGGGAGCCTTCTTCTTGACCGGGCCACGGGCCCGGCGATCGGCGAGAAGTTCCGAGGCCCGCTCGTCGGTGATGGACAGGACGTCGTCGCCCTTGCGCAGGCTGGCGTTGGTCTCGCCGTCGGTGACGTACGGGCCGAACCGCCCGTCCTTGATCACCATCGGCTGGCCGGACGCCGGGTCCACACCCAATTCCCGCAGCGGCGGCGCCGAGGCACCTTGGCGGCCGCGGCGTTTGGGCTCGGCGTAGATCTTCAAAGCCTCTTCGAGGGTGATGTCGAAGATCTGGTCCTCGGTGGCCAGTGAACGAGAGTCGGTGCCGCGCTTGAGGTATGGCCCGTAGCGGCCGTTCTGTGCGGTGATCTCCTCGCCGTTGGCGGGGTCCACACCGACGACCCGCGGCAGCGAGATCAGTTTGAGCGCGTCCTCGAGGGTCACGGTCTGCAGGTCCATCGATCGCAGCAGTGAGCCGGTGCGCGGCTTCGGACCGGTCGGCTTCTTGCCCTTCTTGGCGCCGACACCGCCCTCCTCCTCCGGCGGCGGGGGCAGCACCTCGGTGACGTAAGGCCCGTATCTGCCGTCCTTGGCCACGATCTCGTGGCCGGTTTCGGGATCCACGCCGAGCACGCGGCCCTCCTGCGGTGTCGCGAAGAGGGTTTCGGCCAATTCCAGGGTCAGCTCGTCAGGCGTGATCTCGTCGCTGAGGTTGGCCCGTTGGGGCTTGAGCTCACCCTCGTCGTCGGTGATCATCCGCTCCAGGTACGGACCGTTCTTACCGACCCGCACCACGATCGAGCGTCCCTGCTCATCGTCAAAGAGCTTGATGGAGTTGACTTCTCGCGCGTCGATACCTTCGAGATTGACACCCACCAGCTTCTTGAGGCCACCGGCGCGGGCGATGGAATCCGCGACCCCGTGTTCGCCGCCGAAGTAGAAGTTGGACAGCCAGTTGGTACGGCGTTCCTGGCCGGCGGCGATCTCGTCGAGCTCGTCTTCCATGGCGGCGGTGAAGTCGTAGTCCACCAACCGACCGAAGTGCTGTTCGAGCAGCCCGGTCACCGCGAACGCCACCCAGGAGGGCACCAGCGCGCTGCCCTTCTTGTGCACGTAGCCGCGATCCTGGATCGTCTTGATGATCGAGGAATACGTTGAGGGACGGCCGATTCCGAGATCCTCGAGGGCCTTGATCAACGACGCCTCGGTGTAACGGGCCGGCGGGTTTGTGGTGTGCCCGTCGGCGTTGAGCCGGGTGGCGTCCACCCGTTGGCCCTGCCGCAGCTGCGGCAGCCGGCTTTCGGCGTCGTCGGCCTCACCGCCGGCCAGTTCGTCGACGGTCTCGACGTAGGCCTTGAGGAAGCCGGGGAACGTGATGGTGCGACCGCTGGCGCTGAAGGTCACCTCGCGCCCGTCGGCGGATGTCGCTGGATCCAATGTCGTCGGCCGAGCGACTCCGGCGATCCGCAGGCTCAGCGTGGTGCCCCGCGCGTCGGCCATCTGGGAGGCCACGGTGCGCTGCCAGATCAGCTCGTAGAGCCGGAACTCGTCGGTGTCGAGTTCACGGTGCAACGCACCGGGGGTGGCGAAGGTATCGCCTGCGGGCCGGATGGCCTCGTGCGCCTCCTGGGCGTTCTTGACCTTGCGGGTGTACTGCCGCGGCGACGGGTGGACGTATTCGTCGCCGTAGAGCTGGCGGGCCTGATTGCGCGCGGCGTTGATGGCCGACTCCGACAACGTCGTCGAGTCGGTACGCATATAGGTGATGTAGCCGTTCTCGTAGAGCCGCTGCGCGATGCTCATCGTGCGCTCGGAGGAGAACCGCAGCTTGCGGCCCGCCTCCTGCTGCAGCGTGGAGGTCATGAACGGGGGATACGGCCGGCGGGTGTAGGGCTTCTCCTCCACCGAGGCGACGGTCAGACTGGAGCCCTGCAGGCCGGTGGCCAGCGAGCCCGCCGCGGCCTCGTCGAGCACCACCACCTCGTCGGGCTTGCGCACCGCGCCGAGGGAGTCGAAGTCCCGCCCGGTGGCCACCCGTTTGCCCTCGACGTTGACCAGTCGAGCGGTAAACCGCGGCGGTGCGGCGTTGGGATCCGAGACGCTGGCGTCGAGCTCGGCGATCACATCCCAGTAGGAGGCGCTGCGGAAGGCCATCCGGTCGCGTTCACGCTGCACGATGATCCGGGTCGCGACGGACTGCACCCGACCCGCCGACAGCTTCGGGGCGACCTTCTTCCACAGCACGGGGCTGACCTCGTAGCCGTACAGCCGGTCGAGGATGCGACGGGTCTCCTGGGCGTCGACCAGGTCGTTGTCCAGGTCGCGGGGATGCTCGGCGGCCGCCCGGATGGCCGGCTCGGTGATCTCGTGGAAGACCATCCGCTTGACCGGAACACGGGGTTTGAGGGTCTCCAGCAGGTGCCAGGCGATGGCTTCGCCCTCCCGGTCACCGTCGGTGGCCAGATAGAGCTCGTCGACGTCCTTGAGTAGGCCTTTGAGCTCGGTGACGGTGCTCTTCTTGTCGGGGCTGATGATGTACAGCGGCTCGAAGTTGTCCTCGACGTTGACGCCGAGGCGCGCCCATGGCTCGGATTTGTACTTGGCGGGCACGTCGGCGGCGTTGCGCGGCAGGTCGCGGATGTGCCCGCGGGATGACTCGACGATGTAGTTGGAGCCCAGGTAACCGGCTATCTTGCGCGCTTTGGTGGGCGACTCGACGATGACGAGCCGCCGGACGCTCCCGTTGCCGCTTGCGCGGGTTCCCTCGTCAGCCAACTGCGCTTACGCTCCACTTCTGTCTACCCACGGGTACCCCCTACCCGCGGGCACCTGACAATTTCGCACCCCGGAGGAGTCAACGCAAACTGACCCTCGCAGGGGAATCTCTCAGATCCGGGGCCACGCTGACAACGCCTCGATCAAATTCGGTGGTTCCCCCACGGTTTCTACCAGGCGTGATAGCCGGCGACGGCCGCTTATTCGCAGGGCCGGCCGGGCGCCTCGAGTGCCGATCAGAGTCGGTGCGATACCGACCCGCATCAACGCCGATGCCAGCGGCGAGTGGGTGTCGGGGGCGTGCGGATCCAGTCCCAGCAGGTAGCGGTCGGCCTCCGGGACGCCCGCGGCTAGCGTCCAGGCCCGCAGCTCACGGGCCCCTGGCAGCCACTGGGGCGGCACTGTCTTGACCGCCCCCCTGGTCCAGTCGGTCGCGATCCCGACCAGCCGCGCATCCACAGCGGTGCGCACCAGCGGGTGGTCTTCGTCGGTGCGGGTGACCTCGGCTTCCAGCCCCGCCTCGGTGATCATCTCCGCCAGCGCCTGCGCCCGCCACTGCTCGTCGACGACCACCGACAGCCGGGCGCCGCCAGCGACCATCACCACCTGTCCGGTTGCCGCAAGCAACCCGGTGAGGTCGGCGACCGCAGGCGGCACCGACTCAGCCGAGAAGAAGGACAGCTGGCTCACGATTCGACAGTAAGGCAGTCAGCGACCGGCAGCGGTGCGGCTGCCAACGGGCGTGGCGCGTCCCCGACGGGACCGCCACGAACGAAAGCACCCCCGGCGATACCCGTCACCGGGACGCTCGGGGGTGTTTCCTGACGTCGTTGTTGATCAGATGGAGCGCACGCCTGTGGCCTGCGGTCCCTTGGGGCTCTGACCGACCTCGAACTCGACCCTCTGGTTCTCCTCAAGGGTGCGGAAGCCCGACCCCTGAATTTCCGTGTAGTGGACGAACACATCGGCAGAACCGTCCTCGGGAGCGATGAACCCGAAGCCCTTCTCCGCGTTGAACCACTTCACAGTTCCCTGTGGCATCTTTCGTACTTTCCTTCTCTTCCAACCGGGAGCGGCCGACCGAGTTTTCGGCAGACCGGGCCCGTTCCGACCGCCATCCTTCGTGGAGTCGTCGGAACTCACCCGACCTACAGACCCTCGCAGGAACCGCGATCGCAACGTCGATCCTGCGAGTGTTGGGACACGAACACAGAAGCTGCGACCGCCCTTATCCAATCATGTCCGGGGCTCTTGCGACAGTCTCGGTGCTACTAACTGATGAACAATTCGATACGGGGCTGTAGATATTTTTTCGAAAGGACTGATTTTCAAATGGTGAGTTTCGGCAGCGAGCTGCTCAAGGCAGCCGTCGCCGGCGCCGAATCGTCGCCCTCGGCGCTGCGCCATGTCGCCGAACTCCCGGCCCGTCAAGCCGAGAGTGCGGACTGGCCTGCCTGGGCCGATCCAGATGTGCTCCGCGCGTTCCATGATCACGGAATCCCCCGGCCGTGGTCGCATCAGGTCCACGCCGCCGAGCTCGCCCACTCAGGCCACCATGTCGTCATTAGCACCGGCACCGCATCGGGTAAGTCGCTGGCGTTCCAATTGCCGATCATGGATGCCCTGGCGCGTGATCCACGCGCCAGGGCGCTTTATTTGTCCCCCACCAAAGCGCTCGGCCACGATCAATTACGCACCGCCCATTCATTGACCACCGCGGTGGCCGCCCTGACCGATGTCGCCCCGACGTCCTATGACGGCGACACACAGGCCGAGGTACGCAGATTCGCCCGCGAACGGTCACGGTGGCTGTTCTCCAACCCGGATATGATTCACCTGTCGCTATTGCGCAATCATGCGCGCTGGGCGGTGTTCTTGCGCGGGCTGCGCTACATCGTGGTCGACGAATGCCATTATTACCGAGGGATTTTCGGGTCGAACGTGGCGATGGTCCTGCGCCGGCTGCTGCGATTGTGCGAGCGCTACGCCCCGGCCTCGGCACCAGGGCCCACCGTCATCTTCGCCAGCGCGACCACCGCCGCACCGGCCGACACGGCCGCCGAGCTGATCGGTCAGACCGTGACGGCGGTGACGCGGGATGGTTCACCGCACGGGGCGCGAACGGTGGCGCTGTGGGAGCCCGAACTGCGCACCGATCTGTTGGGCGAGAACGGGGCGCCGGTGCGGCGTTCGGCCGGCGCCGAAGCTGCCCGGATGATGGCCGATCTGGTTGCTGAGGGGGCCAGGACATTGACGTTCGTGCGGTCGCGGCGCGGTGCGGAACTGACGGCGTTGAACGCACGCGCCCGCCTCGAGGACGTCGCACCGCAGCTGTCGGAGACCGTCGCGTCTTACCGGGCGGGTTACCTCGCCGAGGACCGGCGCGCCCTGGAACGTGCGCTCACCGACGGTGAACTGCGCGGGCTGGCCACGACGAACGCGCTCGAACTCGGCATCGACATCGCGGGGCTGGATGCGGTGCTACTGGCGGGATTCCCGGGGACGGTCGCATCGTTCTGGCAACAGGCCGGCCGCTCGGGCCGGCGAGGCCAGGGTGCGCTGGTGGTCCTCATCGCGCGCGACGACCCGCTGGACACCTATCTGGTGCACCACCCGGAGGCGCTGCTGGACAAGCCGGTCGAACGGGTCGTCATCGATCCGGCCAACCCCTACGTCGTGGGCCCCCAGCTACTCTGCGCAGCAACGGAAATGCCGCTGGAGGAGGCGGAGGTCCGTCGCTGGCAGGCCGAGCCGGTGGCCACCGAACTCGTCGACGACGGTTTGCTGCGCCGGCGTGGCGGCAAATATTTCCCGGCTGCCGGGCTGGATCCGCACCCCGCGGTGGACATCCGGGGTACCGCCGGGGGTCACATCGCGATCGTCGAGACCGGCACCGGGCGGATGCTGGGCAACGCAGGCGCGGGCCAGGCTCCGGCGACCGTTCACCCCGGCGCCGTCTACCTACATCAAGGCGAGAGCTATGTCGTCGACTCGCTGAGCCTTTCCGACGGGGTGGCGTTCGTCCACGCCGAGGATCCCGGCTATTCCACGTTCGCCCGGGAGATCACCGATATCGCCATCACCGGAACCGGCGAACGCGTCCACTTCGACGCGGTGACGCTGGGCCTCGTCCCGGTCTCGGTGACCCACCGGGTAATCGGCTACCTGCGCCGGCGGCTGTCGGGGGAGGTCATCGACTTCGTCGAGCTCGACATGCCCGAACACTGTCTGCCCACCACGGCGGTGATGTACACGATCACTCCGGAAGCGTTGTCGGACAGCGGAATCGAACTGAAGAGAATCCCCGGCTCGCTGCACGCGGCCGAGCACGCCGCGATCGGCTTGTTACCGCTGGTGGCCAGCTGCGACCGTGGTGACATAGGTGGGCTGTCCACCGCCGTCGGCGCCGACGGATTGCCGACGGTATTCGTCTATGACGGACATCCCGGCGGGGCGGGTTTCGCCGAACGGGGCTACCGACTGGCCAGCACCTGGCTGGGCGCGACCGCCGCGGCGATCGAAGCGTGTGAATGCCCGCAGGGCTGCCCGTCATGCGTGCAGTCACCCAAGTGCGGCAATGGGAATGACCCGCTGGACAAAGGTGGCTCCGTACGGGTGCTCGAACTCGTTCTCGCCCAACTCGCCAGCGGCAGCGCCTGATCGACGGGCCGACCGGACCCCTCGAACGGTCAACTCCCATCTTGCGGACACGCCGCGCACGCTGGCGGGCGGCCCCGCACTGCCGGAGGCGTAGCGAAAATACCCAACTGGTCACCGCGGGCGCAAGGAAATCGGCGGCACAGCCGTTTGCTGGACCGGGTCATCCCCGTCTCACCTGCGGATTCCTCCGCTCGGCGTCCAGGTGAAACGCAGATGCCGCCGTTAAACTGCCTCCATGGCCCACGATTGGCTGCTGGTGGAGACACTCGGCACCGAGCCAGTGGTGGTCGCGCAGGGCCGGGAGATGAAGAACCTGGTGCCGCTGGCCATCTACTTGCGCCGCAGCCCCCATCTGGCCGCCATCCAGACCGCAATCGCCGAAACCGTGGCGACCGGTAAAAGCCTGGCCAGCATCACCCCGAAGAGCGATCGGGTAATCCGGACCGAGCCTGTCCAGATGTCCGACGGCCGGATGCACGGTGTGCACATGTGGATCGGTCCTGCCGATGCCGAGCCTCCGGATCGGCCGATCCCGGGGCCGTTGAAGTGGGACATCACGAGTGGCGTCGCGACCGATACCGCCGAATCGCTGGTCAACGCCGGCCGTGATCCGCTGGGGGAATCGACCCACGACATCGCGTTCGCCGAGGATCTCCCGGCCCGCAGCTTCAACAGCGACGAGGCCAATGTGCTGGCTTTGGCCAAGAACGAAGCTCCCGGCAGAACATATTGCACAACTTGGACTTTCAATGATGGCGGAGAGGAAATTCGAACAGGGTTCGTGGCGCGCACAGCCATCGAGGGCGCCGAGGACGGCACCGAGCATCTGATCGCCCGCGCGATCAACCTGCGTTGCGATGGGGACGAGGACGCCGTCCCCCGCGACCAGCTGGCGAAACGGGTCCTCGACAGCCTTTCGCAAGCCGGGGTACATCGCGCACTTATCGAGCTCAGCAACTGGCAGTTGCTGAAGTGGCTGGACGAGCCGTGCCCATATTACGACTGGCGTCACAGTGTCCAGTTCCATCCGGATGACCGCGACAAGCTGATCCCGATGGCCGAGGAGTTCGAGACCGGCAGCACCAGCCGGGTGTTGCGACTGCCGGGAGTCGGCAGTGGTTGGGTACCGATACACGTCACCGTCAACCGCATGGAGGTTGACAGCGACGTCTTCGCGGGCCTGATCACGCTGCGGCTGCCCACCGAGGCGGAGCTGGCCGAAGCGGGGCTGACCAACAGTTAGCCGGTCGCTAGGAGCCTGCTGAATTAGGGGTGTTTGGGGCGGGGTGCCTCAGAGCGCTCTGTGGCGCGTGTGTTCAGTCAGACCCGGAGGTCGACAATTCGAGGGTCACCCCGCCGT